>NZ_JBHURA010000001.1:1032441-1483249 GCF_042674185.1 Nocardia sp. NPDC056952
GGGGCGCGGGCCCCCGGGGGGGGCCCGTCCTCTTCACATCTTCCCCCCCCCCCCGGGGGGGGGCGGGGCCGGGGCCCCCCCCCACGACGGGCTCAGCGCAGCCCGGCGAAGAAGGTCCGGATGTCGGCGACGTGCGCCGTGGGTTCTTCCATCGCGACGAAATGGTTGCCCGGATTTCCCGACGGCCAATGGGTGATCTTGTTGCCGTGATCGGCGAGTTTGCGCATGAGCGGTGAACCGCCACCGTAGACGCCGGTCGGCACCAGGTTCTGGTCGGTGGGCCAGCCGAACCCGCCGCCGGTGCGCAGCCCGTCGTACATCGGCCACGACGAGGTGCCGGTGGTCTGGGTGAACCAGTACAGGGCGATATTGGTCAGCAGGTGGTCGCGCTCGATCACGTCTTCGGCGCGGTCGGCCATATAGGCGAACTCCTGGAACTTCTGCATCATCCACGCCAGCAGTGCGACCGGCGAATCGTTCCAGCCGAGGGCGAAGGTTTGCGGGGCCGCCCGCAACAGGGCGTGGTGGTCGACGCCGCCGGTCATCCACTGCTGCATCTCCGCCCACTGCGCGCGATCCTCGGCCGACATCGCGGGCACGTCGGCCTCGGTCGGCATGCCGATTCCGCCGTCGAGATGCACGCCGATCACATGTTCCGGGGCGGCCAGCGCCATTTCCGGCGCGATGTAGGCGCCGAGGTCACCGCCCTGCGTGCCGTAGCGGTCATAGCCGAGGCGGTCCATCAGAGTGGCCCACATCGCGGCGACCCGCGCGGTGGTCATGCCGGATTCGCGCGGTGCCGCCGAGAAGGCGAAGCCGGGGACGGACGGAATCACCACGTCGAAGGCGAGTGCGGGATCGAGGCCGTGAGCGCGCGGATCGGTGAGCGGGCCGATGGTGCGGGTGAACTCGACGAACGAGTTGGGCCAGCCGTGGGTCAGCAGCAGCGGCACCGCGTCGGGCTCGGGGGAGCGCACGTGCACGAAATGGACGTCGAGGCCGTCGATCTCGGTGATGAACTGGGGAAACGCGTTCAGCGCGGCTTCTTGTGCCCGCCAATCGAATTCGTTCGCCCAGTAGGTGGCGAGCTCGCGCAGGTACTCGGTGGGGATGCCGCGTTCCCAGCCCTCGCCCGGCAGCGGAGCCGCCCAGCGCGCCCTGCTCAGCCGGTCGTGCAGATCGTCGATGTCGGCCTGGGGGATGTCGATGCGGAACGGGCGGATGGTGGTCATCGGGACTCCTCGTCGTCGGTGTGATGTCGACGCTATCGACCATCTAGGACAGTTCTGGTCCTAGATGTGCGGAAGAATGGAAAACATGACCGACACCGCCGCCCGCCTGCTCCGACTGCTCTCCCTGTTGCAGATGCCACGGGAGTGGCCGGGCAGTGAACTGGCCGACCGGCTCGGCGTCACCGATCGGACTGTGCGACGCGACATCGACCGCCTGCGTGATCTGGGCTATCCGGTAGTCGCCGCGATGGGTGCGGCAGGCGGCTACCGGCTCACCGCGGGATCGGCGCTCCCGCCGCTGATCCTCGACGCGGACGAGGCCGTCGCCGTCGCGGTAGGGCTGAGAGTCGCCGCGGGACAGGCGGTCGCGGGCATCGAGGACGCATCGGTGCGAGCCCTGACCAAACTCGAACAAGTCCTGCCCGCGACACTGCGCAGACGAGTGCGCGTGGTCGGCGCGGCGGTCACGGTCCGAGCGGGCGAGGGCCCCACTGTCGACCCGGAGGTCCTCACCACCCTCGCCGCCGCCGTCACCAACCGAGAACGCCTCCGCTTCACCTACCGCGACGCCACCGGCACCGAATCCCGCCGCCACGCCGAACCCGCGGGCGTCGCCGCCGCAGGCCGCCGCTGGTACCTCGTCGCCTACGACCTCGACCGCGACGCCTGGCGCAGCTTCCGCGCCGACCGCATCGAAACCCCCCACCCCACCGGCGCCCGCATCACTGCACGCGACCTCCCCGCCGCCGACCCAGCCGACTACGTCGCAGGCCGCCGAACCGACTGGGCCACACCCGAATACCACGTCGACGTCACCATCGACGCAGCACCCGGCCGGATCGCGGGCCGCCTCGGCGAGCAACCGAACACCCTGCGCTCTGACGGCGACACCACCTGCCGCCTCACCGGCACCCGAGACGACGACCCCACCTGGCTCGCCGCACAACTGACGTCGCTGGGAGTGCCGTTCCGCGTCCACGCTTCACCAGAGCTGACGGCGGCATTGCGTTCCCTCACGCGTCGCCTGCACGCCGCCGTGGGTGATTGAGCGACCGGCCGTGCTCGTTCGAGCATCTCGGATCGTCACCGGCGCGGTGGCGGCTGTCGCCGATCTACCAGGTCAGGAAAGCGACCCCAGATCCGGACCCACCTGCATCCGGTCCGATTGCCTGATGCAGGTGGGCGGACACTCAGGGGCGGGCGGCGACGGCTTCGACCTCGAACAGGACGTCGGGGGTGGCCAGGCTCGCGACGCCGATGAGGGTTTGGGTGGGTGGGGTCGCGCCCCAGTTCGCCTGTACGGCACCGGCGATGGGGCCGAGTTTGCTGACGTCGTGATCGACGACGTAGGTGCGGAGCTGGACGACGTGGCGGAGGTCGAGGCCGTGGGCGGCCAGGGCGGTAGCGATGTTGCGGAAGGTTCGGTCGACCTGTTCGGTGAAGTCGGGGGAGACGACCGCGCCGTCGGGTCGGGATCCGTACTGTCCTGAGACGAGAACCAATTCGGTGCCCGCGGGGATGACCGCGGTGTGGCTGTAGCCGAAGGGGGTCGGGTCGTGCAGGCCGTCAGGGTTGACGATGGTGTGGCGCGCGTGGTCGATGTTTGTCATGGCGATGAACCTGCCAGGAATACACGACATCCTGTGTCGTGTATTCCTGGCATAGTTTTTCGTATGCGAGCTGACCGGCTGGTCTCCCTGGTGCTGCTGTTGCGGCGGCACGGGCAGTTGTCGGCCGAGACGCTCGCGCGCGAGTTGGAGGTGTCCACCCGGACCGTGCTGCGCGACATCGAGGCGCTGTCCACGGCGGGCGTTCCGGTCTATGCCCAACGTGGCAGGCATGGCGGGTTCGCGTTGCTGCCCGGGTTCCGGACCGAGCTGACCGGGCTGAACCACGAGGAGGCGCTCGCCCTGCTGATCGCCGGATCACGGCGTGGCGCACAGGCATTCGGGCTCGGCTCGGCGCTCGCGTCGGCCATGCTCAAGGTGGTCGACGCGCTGCCGGAAAGCTATCGGGAGACCGCGAGCGACGCGGCCGAGCGGTTGCTCATCGATCCCGAGACCGATCTGCTGTCGCGTCGGCTCGACGCCGAGGAATTGTCCGACACGATCGTGACCGAGGTCCGGCGCGCGGTGCTGGCCGGACACAAGCTGCGCATCCACTACGCGGCCGTCGACCAGAGCCCCGAATGGCGCACGGTGGACCCGATCGGCCTGGTGACCGTCCGAGGCCAGGGCTACTTGCTCGCCACGAGATCCGGCGCCGACCGCACCTACCGGCTGTCGCGGGTGACGGCCGCCGAGGAGCTCCCCGAACCTGCCCAGCGACCGGATCGGGTCGACCTGGACCAGGCCTGGCGGGACCGCAGCGCCCGGTTTCGCGCCGGCGGCGACCTGGTCACCGTGCGGGTTCTGCTCGACCCGGCACGACGGGAGGAGTTGCTCGGCACCGCGCTGGCTGTCCACAGCGAGGAAGCGGACGACGACGGCCGACTGCGGCTCGAGGTCACCTTCCAGGACCGCAGACACGCCGAATGGGCAATGTGGCAGCTCGCCACGAGCGCGCGAGTGCTGGACCCGCAGTGGCTGCGCACAGCCCTGCGCGAGCGCGCCGCCGCCATCGTCGCCCGCTATGACTCCTCGTTCGAGGTGATGGGCCGCGAGCCGGACAGCCGGTGAGCAGGGCGCCGGCGGTCGGCAGCTCAGCCGACCGATGCCGGTTCGCCGGGCATGCCCTCCAATGTCAATCCGCCCTCGATGGTGTTGGGCACGCGGCGGCGGTTGGGGGAGCCCAGCGCCGTGGTGAGGTCGCCGCCGTCGTGTTCGGCGAGAAGCTCACCGCTGTCCCACACGAGAAGGGTCGCGCTGACGGTGTTCTCGGCGGTGGAGTGGGCCAGGTCGTAGTGCGCGCAGCCGGGAACGTGGGCGTAGGTGATCCACAGGTCGTAGCCGGTCATGAACAGGTCCAGGTCGAATTGCACACTGAGGCCGAGCAATTCGCTGCGACCGTTGTCGTCGACGCCGGCGAAGGCTTCGTCGAGTGCCAGTAGGCGAGGGGCCTGCGGGTCGGCGGAGTCGAGCATCACGTGGGCGGCGGCGAACAGGGGCAGGTGCAGCGAGACGGACTGTTCGCCGCCGGAGAGGGCGCTGTGGCGGGCGACGGTGAGTTTGTCCTCGGTGCCGTCGCCGGAGATCAGCGTGAAGGAGAAGACTCGCCAAGTCCGGTAATCGAGAGTCGCGGCGAGGATCTCGGGGTACGAACGCTCCGGGTGCGCGGTGCGGGCGGCGCGGATCTCGGCGGCGAAGTGGGCGCGCACCGAGCCGAGGTCTTCCGGGCTCAGGGCGGTGGTGTCGCGGTCGAGGAGTTTGCACATGGAGCGCGCGGACTCCGACAACCCGTCGGCGAGGATCCAGTGCACACCGATGGTGTTGCCCGACGACATCCGCCGCTGCTTCATCTCCGCACCCATGCGGGAGATGAGTTCGCGAGCGTCGGTGGTGCGTTCGTGGATCTGCTGGGCCAGACCGGTGAGCAGCGCGTCCTCGAGGATGCGTCGCTCGGCGTCGGTGAGCAGCAGTTCCTGGTCGCGGCGGGCGGCGTCGATGCGGGCGGCGAAGTCGGCGAGGGCGGCCTGGCCGTTCTCGTCGTGGACGGCGACGACGGTGAGTCCGTCGGCGGCGTCCCAGTTCAGCCGGTAGTCGCGGCCGGAGGCGGTGAGCGCGGCGTCGAATTCCTGGAGTGCGGTGGTGACCGCGGACCGGGTGGACTTGCGGCCCGCCTCGGTGGCGCGGACCTGGCTGGTGGCGGTGTCGAGGTCGGCGAACAGGGCCGCCACCTCGTCGGGCAGCACCACCGGATCGGTTTCCGGCCCCGCGGCGACGATGCGGTACTGCAGTTGCTCCGGCGTGGACCACGCGGCATCGCTACTGGGCCAGCGGTGTTCGACCGAGGCGCCGAGCAGGCTCAACAGGTCCGGTCGGGCGTACGGGGCCAGTGAACGCACCTCGGCGAGCACTTCGGTGAGTGCGGTGGCGAGCGCTTCGTTGGCGGTGCGATAGGCAGCCTCGGCATCGCCGACCGCTTCGATGGCGGCATTGGCGGCCTTGCGCGCGGCCCGCTGCTCGGCCTTGGCCGCCTCGATGGCACCGCGAGCCAGGTCGAGATCGCGGTCGATGTCGGCGGCACTGGCGCCCAGCGCTTCGCGCAGCGTTTCGAGTTTGCGCTGCTGCTCGGTGTAGCCCAGTCGGGCGGCCTCGGCCTCTTCGGCGAACGCCTCGGCCAGTGCGCGTGCTTCGTCGTGCCGGTCGGTGCCCTCGCGTTCGCGTTCGCGTTCGCGTTCGTGTTCGGCGCGCAGGCGGAGCAGTCCCGTACCGGTGTTCTCGAAATGGCGGATCGCGGCGGCCAGCGCGTCGAGTTCGCGTGCCTCGCGAGGGGTTCGGTGCGCCTGGGCGGCGGCGCGCACCTTCTTGTCCAGGGCCGCGACTTCGGCGACGGCCTGGTCGAGTTCGCGCTCGGACTGGGTAGCGGCCTCCACCCTCGACCGCATCAGGCCGGCGGCCTCGGACACGGCACGCAGGGCAGAGGTCACCGCCGACGGGCGGGGCAGTGCCTTGGCGCCGGCCGACAGCGCGGCCAATTCGGCAGTGGCGGAACTGTCTTCGTCTCTCGCCGCCTGGTGCTCGGCAGCGGCGGCCTCGATCGCCGCCTCGATTTCGGCGAGCCTCGTCTCACGCCTGCGCGCTCGCGCGGTGGTCCCGATGAACTCGGCTTCGGGCTTGTGGTGGTGGCCGACGAGAACGCCCTGCCGGAAAGTTCCGGCGAGCCCGACCACGACCTGCGGCGCGGCGGCGGTGGTCAGCACGGTGAGGGTGGCGCCGGTGACCTCCCGGGTGGCATCGCCGGACACGGATCGTTCTGCGTCCGGCGTGTCATCGGTCGTCGTACCCGGCTGTGCGGACGTGTCGTGGAGGGCGATGGAGGCCAGCACCGCGGTAACGGTCTCGGTAGGCACGGTGAGATCGGGCGAATCGTCTTCGACGACAAGGACATCGGCGAGAGTACGGCCGGACGGGCGCTGATCGACCGGCAGGGGGAGCAGGAAGTGATCGGAGTCGATGCCGGCGGGCAGACCCGGGCCGCAGATCCAGCTGTCGAGGAGACCACTGGACTGCAGTGCCGCCTCGATACCGGCCGCGTCCCGTGGGGACACCGAGTCGGCGAACCGCACCAGCTGCCAGAGCGGCCCACCCGGAAATCCTTCGCGGACACCGGTTCTGGCGGGATGGGCCGGGGGAGCGTCGTCACGCTGGGCGGCGATCTGTGTGCGTTCGGCGACCAGGGCATCGCGGCGCACGGCGGCGGCGGTGGCACGGGAGCGCGCCTGCTCGCGGCGGGTGCGGATCTGCTCCCGCAGCGGCTCGCACCACTCGGCCAAGACCTCGGAGGCGGCGGGAATGTCCTCTACGCCCGCACCGGCCATGGCAGCGTCGAGCGCGGCGAACAAGCCGACGGCGGTATCGGACGCCACCTTTCGGCGACGTTCACCCTTACCGTCCTGTCCGTCGGGATGCGCATCCGAGCGGCCGTCGTGCGCCCCCGGTTCGGCCACGGCCCCGAAGATCTCGCTGTGCGCGTTCCACCAGGTGCGCAGGGCAGCGGCGGATTCGCTGCGGGCCAAGGCGACCGCGGCTTCGGCGTGGGCGACTTCGGCGGCGGCCGAGTCGCGCAATTCGACGGCGCGTTCGGCCAGGCGCTCGGAGCGGGTGCGGTCGGCGGCGGCGGTTTCCCACTTGCCCACTGCTTGTCGCACCGCACGCACGTCGGCGTCACGTTCCTCCGCGTGCCCACGCACCGCCGCGGTGAACTGGTCGCCGCGGCCCTCGGCGCTCGGCGGGGTCCATTCGATGCCCGCCTCTTCGGCGGCGGCGCGGACCGCGTCTTCGCCGCGGACGAGGGCGGCGGCCGCTGTGCGGACCGCTTCGGTGGCGCGAGAGGCTTCCTCGGCGCGGCGTTGCAGCGTGTGCGCTGCTTCGGCGGCCTTGTCGCGGTGGGCCGCGGCGGAGGTCTCGAGGCGGCGGACGGCGTCGGCCAGGTCGTCGAGTTGCTGTTTGCCCTCGTACGCGCTGGAGCGCTGGAGATTCTCGCGGTCGGCGATGGCCTGCTCGTAGGCCTGGTCGGCGTTCTCGGCCCTGGTCTCGGCTTCGGTGCGGTCGGTGTCGCGGCGGGTGCGCAGGGCGGTCGCGGCGAAGAGCGCGGTGGAGGCGTTGGTCACGGCATCGAGGCGGGTGCGGAGCTGGTCGACGTCCGTTTTCGCCTGTACCGCAAGGTATTTGCGGTACACGTCGACGAATCGGCGAGTGGCGGTGTCGGCTTGGACGAGCCCGTCGAGGGTGCGGCCGACCTCCTCCATATCGCTGAACGAGCGTGCGGCGTCGAGGATCAACTGCTCGTCGAGGGGCCGAAGACCGTCGGTGAGTGCCTGGGAGAGGCCGCGTGGGTCGAGATTCTTGGCGAGCTGGGGCCTGCGCAGGGTGAGGATCAGATTGATCAGCTGGTCGTAGCGCTGCACGCCGAGCCCGAACATGCGCGCGTCGATCGCCGCCCGGTACTCCACGGGCCGGTCCACGATCGCGTCGCTGCCGATCTGCTCGGCCAGCTGCTTGCGGGTGAGCGGGCGGTCGTCGGGACCGATGAGCGAGAAGTCGACTCCGGCGCGGCCGTCGGCGACGAAGTACCAGCGGGTCACCTTGTCCGAGGAGCGGGTGGCGCGCATGCCGATGCCGACGGTGACAGTCTCCGGGTCGTCCCAGCTGCCGCGCGCGAACTCCATCCACACATACGAGTAGGCCGATTCCTGCTTGCGATAGAGCAGATTCGACTTCATGGTGCGTTCTTCACCGGCGAACGGGTTCAGCCTGCGCGGTTCGATCCGCCCGTCCAGCACGAACGGGAACAACACTTCCAGGGCCTTGGTCTTGCCGGAGCCGTTGGGCCCGCGCAGCACCAGGCGCCCGTCGGCGAAACTGAATTCCTGGTCGCGGTAGTCCCACAGGTTGACGATGCCGGCACGGGTCGGGACGAACCGCACTCCGCCGTGGATGAGTGACATGCTCAGACCCCTCCCTCTCCGGTGCTGCCGTCGGTATCGGCGGCGGTGACGAACAATTCCTCGGCCTTGCGCACGCGCACGGTGACCACCGCGCCGCGATATCTGGCCAGCGCGGGCAATACCAGCAGCCCGTCCTCGACCGGCCGGATCAGCCGCAGCTTGGTGAGCAGCGCGAGGACCTCGGTGGTGAGCCCGCCGACATCGGCCTGCCACTGGGCGGCGAAGGTCGCGCCGTAGCGGTCGGTGAGCGCGGTGACGGTCGTGCGCACCCAGGCGTCGTCGAGGAACGGATAGGTGACGGGTTCGAGGTCGTCGATGTCGTCGGTGAAATCCGGGGCCTGCGTGCTGGTTTCGAGGTCCTCGGCGAGCGGGGCGAACACGCCCGCAGTGGGGATGGACGCATCGAGGTGCTCGAGCAGGGTGTCATCGGGGGTGAGCGCGCCGGGGCGCCGGGGGATCGGGTTGTCGATGTCGAGGACCGTGTCGGCGATCTCGCCGATCAGCAACAGCGCCACCTGCGCCAGGGTTCCGGTGCCGGGGAAGCGGGTGTCGGACAGTCGCCCCGAGCTGTCGATCAGCGCCACACCTTCGGCCCGGCGTTCGGCCCGCAAGCCGGTGCAGGATTCGACCTCGCCGACCAGCCGGTCCTGGCCGAGCAGCGCACTCTCGGCTGCCGACAGTTCGTCGAGATACACGACGGGGCGCTCGACCAGCGCCCGGCGAACCCGGCGAGCCTGATCTGCCTGGTCGGTGTCCTCGGCCAGCAACCCGCGCACGCTGTGCAGATGCTGCAGTGCCCGTGAGGGCCGGAACAGCGCGAACACCACCGGCCGGTCGATGTCGTAGAGTGCCTCGCCCGCCTCGGGATCACTGGCCCAACCGCCCGCGTCGCCGTCGGCCAACGTCAGCGCACCCCGCGCGCCCAGCCAGCCGACGGCATCGACGAAGGCGTCGCGATCGGCGGCTCGCTCGGTCGACAGGTCGAGGCCCGCGATCCGGCTCGCGTAATCGGCGACGTGCTCGGCCAATTCGGACAGGGTGATCTGGTCGCCTGCCCGGCCGAGCGCGGCCAGCGCCAGCGACAGATAGGCGTAGCGGCGGCGGTCGAAGACCCGATCGTTGACGCTGCGGGCGGGCCGGGCGTCGTCGAGCCGATCGTGCACCGGGTAGAGCCGGGCCGTGGTCTCGGTGACCTCCAAGCGGTAACCGAACAGTTCGGCCAGATCCTCGCGCAGTTCCGTGGCCCACCGCCGAATCAACGGCAGCGCGATCCGGTCGGGATACACCCGGGTGACCAGGTGATTGGCGAGCATCACTCGCGCCGCCCGCTGATAACTGTCGAGCGCGAGCGCATCGATCCGTTGTCGCTTCACAGTCTTGCCCCTCGTGCCGACGTCGGTCGCGCCGTCCGGAGTCGCACCGAGCGATGGTCGCCGAGATCGGGCGAGTCGATGCGCAGTGTCATCGCGCGACCCCGCGGCGGCTCGACTCGCGTACTTCGAGGCGACGATTGTTCAGATGGAGCAGCCCCGCCGCGGTCCGGATGACCGTCGACCCGTCGCAGGGGCGCACTGTCAATGTGACGCCGTTGTCGGAACCTGTTGTGCCGTCGACCTTTCCGCTCACCGGAACCCAGGCGGTCGAGGCGGCGTCGATCAGGCGCAACAGCACCTCGGTCTCACGCTGATCCAGCACTCGGTCGTGCACATTGCCCTGGGACAGCGAGGCGGCGGCCGCGGCGCGTTCACGCTGTGCCGCCAGTTGGGCCTCCCGCAGCCGCCGCACGCCCGCGTCGTTGCGCGCGATCCGGGCCGGGGCGCCCGCCGTGGGTGCGCGACCGGTTTCGGCGAGCGTGCGGGAGATCTCCAAAGGCGGCGCTTCCCACCAGGATCGGCTGGTGGGGATCAGTTCCGCATCGGGATGCTCGAGCGACAGGTGGCGCGGCTTGCCGAGCCCGAACACCGCGTCGTAGAGCGCGTGCGCACTGCCCGCGCTGGGGGTGGCGACGAACCATTCGGCCAGGTGACGCAACGCCGATTCCCGGCTGACGCCACCTCGGCGGGTCTCGGTGACCCGGCGCAGCAGCGACAGCACCGCCGCGATCGCGCTCATCGTCGCCTCGCGGAGCCGATCGGCCTCGCAGGTGTCCGACGACTCGGTGCCCGCGGCGACGAACCAGGTGCGCAGCCCGTCCCAGCGGGAACGCCAATCCGCTTCGCGCTCGTCGATACTCAACAGCACCCGCTCGTCGCACCCGGCCGCGCGGCCGATCAACTGCTCGACGCCGGTCTCCTCGACTTCGCCGATCGCGGCAGCCAGCCGCGGGGCGAACCGGGCCAGATCCATGCTGAACTCCCGCATATGTGCCAGCAGCGCGTCCTTGTGCGCGAGGAAGGATTCCGGCGTGATCTCGGTGGTGCGCACCAGGTCGCCCAGTGACAGGTAGAAGTGCGCGGCGCGCGCGGCCATGTCGGTGAGCGCGGCGTCGAGCCTGCGCAAGGTGGTGTAGACCCGCTCGGCGTCGCCGTCGCGGTTGGCGGCGGAGAGGGTGCGCAGGTCGGCGAGCAGCTCGGGCAGCACCAGCCGCGACAGCGACGCGTCCTCCATCCGGGCCGCGAGCACCCCGGCCACCGCCCGGTAGGCCTGGAACCCGGCCTGCGCGAACTGGTAGACGTAGTGCCGGTTGCGGTACTCGGCCAGGGTGGCCGCACGGGTGCCGTCGTAGCTGCGTTCGAGCACACCCCAGCGGTGCAGCTGCTCGAGCAGGGGACCGATCTCGACCGCGGGCAGTGGGACGCCCGCGGCCGCCTCGGCTCGACCGCCCGCCTCGGCTCTCGCTATCCACTCGGCGACGTCGTCGGCGTGCAACAACACCACGTAGGCGGCACGAGCGCTGTCGAAGGCGCGCAGCACCCGCAGGTAGTCGGCGCGCTTCTCGGCGGTCGCGAACGAGAACAACCGCAGACGCTCGTCCCACAGGGCGGGTACGGCGCTGGGCAGGCCGTCGGCGGAGTCGGTCACCGTAGACAGGTTAGTGGTGGCCTTCCCGTGCTCCGCCGGACCCGTCCCCGATCGGCGTGGCATCGCCGCGCGAGCTCACCCGACATTGAGCGATCGCAGCTGCTCGAGGAACGTTTGGGTGCGGTGATCTCCTGGGTACCGTTCGATGATCTCCCTGGCCGCCTCGCCCGCGATCCACGCCAGCGACGGCAGCGACTTGCGCCCCGCGGAGAACGCCGCGACACCCTCCTCGACCGCGCGCTCGAGATCGCGATCGCGCACGGCCACGACGGCCAGGGTGAGCCGCGCCTCCGAGACCCGCATGGGATTGCGGACCGAACCGTCCGGTCGGGTCGAATCGCTGATCACCTGCTGGGCGTAGCGCTCGGCCAGTCGATCCTGGCCCGCCACCCGGCAGCAGTCCATCGCGTAGAAGTCGAACTTCGTGGCGTCGACGACGAAGTGGTTGTCCAGATCGGCCGGATGACCCATCCGCGACAGGATCGCCCTGCCCTCGTCGAGGGCGGTCTGCACATTGCGGCGATCACCGAGCCGGGCCCAGCCCTTGGCGCGCTGCGCCGCCAACTGCACCCCCACGCTCGACGACGTGGTACCCGCCATCGCCTTCTCCGAGACATCGATCGCGCCACGGAAGTTGCCCTGGGTCAACGCGAACCACGCCGACATCTCCGCGGCCCACCCGACGATCTCGGCATTGCCCGCCTCGCGGCCCAGCGAATCGGCGGCTCGGCGGGTGGCCTCGG
The DNA here is from genome assembly GCF_042674185.1 of Nocardia sp. NPDC056952. Taxonomy (NCBI): domain Bacteria; kingdom Bacillati; phylum Actinomycetota; class Actinomycetes; order Mycobacteriales; family Nocardiaceae; genus Nocardia; species Nocardia sp. NPDC056952. The sequence continues at coordinate 1,044,546 of NZ_JBHURA010000001.1, forward strand.
CGCCACCCCGGCGGCCCAGATCGTAGTCGACGCAACCGACCAGCAACGCGACCCAGCCTGCCAGGACGAGGATTTCGCGATGCTGGCTCAGCGTCAGTCTGCCGTCGAGCAGGGAGGTGATCCGGCGCAGCCACGCGGTCCCCTCGGTGTGCAGTGCGTAGGGGTCGGCGTAGGCGTATTCGCAGCACAGCCTTTCGGCGGTGATCCGCACCGCGTCCAGGGTGGCGCTGTTGACGTCGGACATTCTGAGTCGTCCGATGAACTCCAGAGTGTCCATACCGGTTGCCGATAACAGCTCGTCATCCCGGTTGGGACGGGACTTCGGGAAGAACGCGGCGGGGACGGTGTCGAACGCGGCCGCGATGATCGGCGCGTAGAACTCGTCAGGTCGCGATTCCCCGGATTCCCAGCGGCGCCAGTTGCGCAGCAGGGTACTGTCCGTCGGCAGGTTGTGGGAGGACTTGGCACGCATAGCGCGAACGGCATCGGCTTGCGACCACCCCCTCGCGTCACGTTCCGAGCGCATCCGAACAGCCCAGACGGGTCGATCATCAGTTGCGGTCACGGCGGTAGTATTCCACCAGTTAACGTTCGGCGTCCCGGATAGGGCATGTAGATGTCATCGGATTGACATCTGCTGCCGGGGGCCATGATTGTTCATGATGTAAGCAGGTACTCGGCTCGACAACCGGATGCCGGCTTTGCAGGAGAGCTTGCAGGGCAACGAAGTACCCCCGCGTGGCGTGCCGCGCGACGCGGGGGGATCGGTACACGACAGGTCCGACAACAGAACAGCGATCCCAATCCAACGGAGGTTCGGGTGGAAGCGTTGATCTATGGATACTTGCGGGACGATCTGGCTGATGGTCAGAGCGACCAATTGGAGGATGCGCTACGCAGCCTCGCGCGGACCGCGGGCATGTGTTTCGCCGCGACGTTCCACGAAGCACCCGCGGGTGACGGTGCGGCGTTCGCCGAACTCACCCAGGAATTGAAGCGGGCCGATGCTCACCACGTGGTGGTGCCGTCACTCGATCACCTTGCCGGTCAGACGATTCCGCGTGACCTGCTGATCGCGAAGCTGGCGCACGAGGCGGCCGCTCAAGTGCTGACCCTGGAGCGTTAGCCATGGGATCCGATGCCTGCACCGATCCACCATCTCGGTAGCGGCCGCGCCGGCGGCCAGGCAGGCCACCAGTGCGAGCAATCGCTGGTCGCCGAACGCCGGGTACACCTGCCAGTGCAGCAGATACGCGAACAACGAGCTGTCGGCCACCGCCACCGCCACCACGGCGACGACGGCGGGCACGCGCAGCGCGGGCAGCCAGATCAAGATCAGAATGCCCGCCATGACAAGGCGTTCCCGCTCGGTGACGCCGAAATATCCGGGCACACAAGCCAGCAGCACGGCGCTGACGATCAGCCGCTGCCAGACCGCCGTCGCCTTCGCTCCGGCCCAGCCGAGAACGAAGTACCAACAGGCCAGCGGTGACAACGCGATATCGCGTGCGGGATAGAGCCCGAACGAATGCCAGCGCAAGACCAGGGTGAGGCCGAGCAGGCCGAGGGCGAACCAGAACGGTGCCCGCCGCTCCCAGCCGTCGATCCGGGGGATCCGGATCAGCAGCGCGCAGGCCACGGTGCAGTACACGAGCACTTCCAGGAACCACAGGTGTCCCGCCGTGTCATTGCGGGGTCCGAGGATCTTGTTGAGCAGCAACACATTCTGCCAGCCGTAATAGCCGGGTTGCCAGACCATCGTGATCAGGACCCAGAGCGCGGTCGGCACCGCGATCATCGCCACGGCCCGCCCGGTGAGTCGCAGTCGCCGGGCGCGCGGGGCCGAACTCACCGCGAACCGGGCGAAGTTGTAGCCCGCCACGGCCAGCAGCACGTGCGCGGCGCCCCAGAGTTCGAACAGCTGGATGTGCGAGCCGAGGATCAGCACGATCCCGATCGCGCGCAGAGCCGTCGAGGAGTCGAGGGCCCGGCCGAAGCGGGCGCGGGTACGGGGAGATCGCCCCAGGTCGGCGATCGAACGTTGTGGCCAGTCGGTGGGCAGGGTGCCGAGCACCCGCTCGAGGCGTGCCGCCACGGTGACGTAACTCAGCGAACTGCCACCCAGGTCCGCGAAACTGTGTGCGGGCGAGATCGTCTCGATCGGCAGGCCGAGGGCGTCGGCGTAGATCGCGCCGACATCGTCACCCGGGCTCGCCGGTGTGATCGCGAGCGCGCGCACTGCCGGATAGTCGATTTTTCCGGTGGCCAGCCGAGGCAGTTCGTCGACGACGGCCACGCTGATCGCGGTGGCGGGCAGCCCCGTCACCTGGGCGATCAGTCGCGCGGCCGCCGCCCCGTGCGCTCGGCGCGAGGTCGCCGACGCTGCCGGGCGGGGGAGTATCGCCGCGATCACCCGGCTGCCGTCGTCGGTGCAGGCGGCGGCGAAACCGGCTGCGGCCAGCTCCGATTCGACGCGGCCCAGATCGATGCGCAGACCGAACAACTTGGCGAAGCGGCTGCGCCTGCCGACGACCTGGTACAGCCCGTCGGGGGTGCGCCGGGCCAGATCGCCGGTACGCAGGGCGTCGACCGTGCGGCCCAGGGCCAGGTCGGCCGAGCAGCGGGCGTAGCCGAGCATCACGTTCGGGCCGTGGTAGACGAGTTCCTCCGCGGCGCCGTCGTCGACCGGTGCCAAGGTGAAATGGCCGCCCGGGACGGGGATTCCGATGCAATCGGGGTGCTCGTCGGCCGATTCCGGTGGGAGATACGCCATTCGGGCGGTGGCCTCCGTCTGGCCGTACATCACGAAGAACCGCCAGCCCGCGCCCGCGCCGAGCCGCGCGTAGGTCCGGACCCTGGCCGGGTCGAGCCTGCCGCCCGCCTGGGTCACGTATCGCAGATCAGGCAGTGACATCCGCGCGAAGCCGATCCGGTCGAGGAGATCGACGGTGTAGGGCACCGCGGCGAACGAGGTGGCCCGGTGCGCGCGGAACTCGTCCCAGAACTCGGGCTCGAGCACCGAGCGCTCGGTGAGCAGCAGGCTCGCGCCGCGCAACAGATGACTGTGGACCACCGACAGGCCGTAGCAGTAGAACAGCGGCAGGGTGGTCGCCGCGCGGTCGTCCGGGCCGATGCCGAGGTACTCGGCGATGGATTCGGCGTTGGCGCTGAGATTGCGCGCCGACAGCCGCACCAGCTTCGGCGACCCTGTCGACCCGGAGGTGCTGAGCAACAGCGCCAGCTCCGGGTGCAGCCGGTGCGCCGACCGCGCGCGGTTCGCGATGACCCGGCCCCGGTCGATGATCACGTCCGGGTCGTAGGTTGCGGCCAGTTCGCCGGTGAGCTCGCCGGTGAGCAAGACCGCGCACCCCGCGTCGAGTGCGCCGAGGTAGGCGACGAGGGAGTCGAGATCGTTGCCCGCGGTGAGCGCGACGAGCCGGCGAACCGGTCCCAGTCCGGCCGAGAACTCCGCGACGCGGTCGGCGAGCTGGGCATAGGTCACCGAGGTGATGGTGCCGGTGGAGTCGGGCCCCGCCGGGTGCAGCACCGCGATGCGGTCGTCGAAACCACGCAGATGGGCGACGATCGGCAGGGTCGGCACGCGAAAAAGTCTAGGCGGCGTGCCGAGGGCGGCCGGGAGGCGCCTGTGCGGCGAACTCCCGGTGAACGAGAACTAGAGGCCGAAGCTGCCGGGCCCGCGTCTGCGCAGGTACTTCTCGAACTCGGCCGCGATGGCGTCGCCGTCGATCTTGGACATGGTCTCGTTGAGATCGATCGCCGCGTCGCCGCGCTCCTCGAGCGAGCGCACGTACTCGCTGATCTCCTCGTCGCCGAGGGTCATCTCGTTGACCGCGGCTTCCCACTCCTCGGCCTGTTTCGGCAGCTCACCGAGCGGAACCTCGATGTCGAGGACGTCTTCGACCCGGTGCAGCAGCGCGATCGTCGCCTTCGGGTTCGGCGGCTGCGACACATAGTGCGGGACGGCGGCCCAGAACGACACCGCGGGCACCCCGGCCTTCACGCACTGGTCCTGCAGTACGCCGGTGATCCCGGTCGGACCCTCGTACCTGGTCTGTTCCAGGCTGAATCGCTCGGCGGCCTCGGGGCTGTAGGCCGAACCGGTCACCGGCACCGGCCGGGTGTGGGGGGTATCGGCCAGCAGCGCGCCGAGGATGACGACCGTCTCCACGCCGAGCTGCTCGATGAACTCGAGCAGGTCGTCGCAGAAACTGCGCCATTTCATGTTCGGTTCGATGCCACGCAGCAACACCACGTCGCGGTCGCTACCGGGCGGGGAACACACCGACAGCATCGTCGAGGGCCACTGGATCTCCCTGGTCACCCCGTCGACCTGACGGACTGTCGGCCGGTTCACCTGGTAGTCGTAGTAATCCTCGGAATCGAGTTCGGCCAGCGGCTCGGCATCCCAGATCAACTCCAGATGTTCGATGGCGCCACTGGCGGCATCGCCGGCGTCGTTCCAGCCCTCGAAGGCGGCAACCATGACGGGATTGCGCAACGTCGGCAGTTCCGTCTCGGGGGTCTCACTGGCATCCACCCGGTCAGCCTAGTGTCTTGTGCGAATTGTTTTGCGGTGACCGACGGTGTTGCGTGTTTCCACCGGGAACAGTGGCGCAGGCCACTCGATTCACCCACAGTGGTCTCGTTCGTCGGGGGTGCCCTCTAGTCTTGAATCATGTCTGCGTCCTTGCCCACCGGGTTCGATACCACGCTCCTCGACACGCTGCGGCGGCGTGTCGTCATCGGCGACGGCGCGATGGGCACGATGTTGCAGGCCGCGGATCTGTCGCTCGACGACTTCCGCGGCCTCGAGGGATGCAACGAGATCCTCAACGACACCCGCCCGGATGTGCTCGCCGAGATTCACCGCGCCTACTTCGCCGCGGGCGCGGATGCGGTGGAGACCAACACCTTCGGCTGCAACCTGCCCAACCTCGCCGACTACGACATCCAGGACCGGATCCGCGATCTGTCCGAGCGTGGCACCCGCATCGCCCGCGATGTCGCCGACGAGATGGGTCCGTCCGCCGACGGCACCCCGCGCTATGTCCTCGGCTCGATGGGCCCCGGCACGAAGCTGCCGACCCTGGGCCACGCGCCGTTCGTCTCGCTGCGCGACGCCTACACCGAAGCCGCGCTCGGCATGCTCGACGGCGGTGCCGACGCCATCCTCATCGAGACCTGCCAGGACCTGCTCCAGGTCAAGGCGGCGATCACCGGCAGCCGCCGGGCGATGATCGCGGCGGGCCGCCGGATCCCGATCATCACCCACGTCACCGTGGAGACCACCGGCACCATGCTGGTCGGCAGTGAGATCGGCGCGGCGCTCACCGCGCTGGAACCGCTCGGTATCGACATGATCGGGCTGAACTGCGCGACCGGCCCCGCGGAGATGAGTGAGCACCTGCGGCACCTGTCGCGCCACGCCACCATCCCGGTGTCGGTGATGCCGAACGCCGGTCTGCCCGTGCTCGGTGCCAACGGCGCCGAGTACCCGCTCACCCCCGAAGAGCTCGCCGTCGCGATGAGCGGGTTCGTGTCCGAGTTCGGGCTCTCGCTGGTCGGTGGCTGCTGTGGTACCACCCCGGAGCACATTCGCCAGGTCGCCGAGGCGGTGCGCGAGGTCGAGAAGACGCTGCCCGCGATCGAGGATCGGCGCCACCCCGAGCACGAGCCTGCCGTCTCGAGCATGTACACTGCGGTGCCGTTCGAGCAGGACGCGTCGATCATGATGATCGGCGAGCGCACCAATGCCAACGGCTCCAAGGCTTTCCGTGACGCGATGCTGGCCGCCGACTGGCAGCGGTGCCTCGAGATCGCCAAGGACCAGACCCGCGACGGCGCGCACATGCTCGACCTCTGCGTCGACTACGTGGGCCGCGACGGTGCCGACGACATGAACGAGCTGGCCTCACGGCTGGCCACCGCCTCGACGCTGCCGATCATGCTCGACTCCACCGAGGTGCCGGTGTTGCAGGCGGGTCTGCAGCACCTGGGTGGCCGGTGTGCGGTGAACTCGGTGAACTACGAGGACGGCGCGGGCCCGGATTCGCGGTTCCAGCAGATCATGCGGCTGGTCTCCGAGCACGGTGCCGCCGTCGTCGCGCTGACCATCGACGAAGAGGGTCAGGCTCGCACGGCCGATCACAAGGTCGCGATCGCCGAGCGGCTCATCGACGACATCACCGGCAACTGGGGCCTGGCCGAGTCCGACATCATCATCGACACCCTGACGTTCACCCTGGGCACCGGGCAGGAGGAGTCGCGCAAGGACGGCGAGGAGACGATCAAGGCCATCCGCGAGCTCAAGCGCCGCCGCCCGCAGGTGCAGACCACCCTGGGTCTGTCGAATATCTCCTTCGGTCTGAACCCGGCCGCCCGGCAGGTGCTGAACTCGGTGTTCATGCACGAATGTGTCGAAGCGGGACTGGATTCGGCGATCGTGCACGCGTCGAAGATCCTGCCGATGAGCCGGATCCCCGACGAGCACCAGCAGGTGGCCCTCGATCTGATCTATGACCGCCGCACCGAGGACTACGACCCGCTGCAGAAGCTGATGGCGTTGTTCGAGGGTGTCTCGACGGCCTCGTCGAAGGCCTCGCGCGCCGAGGAAATGGCGCTGCTGCCCTTGTTCGAGCGTCTCGAGCGGCGCATCGTCGACGGTGAACGCAACGGTCTCGGTGACGATCTCGACGAGGCGATGCAGACCGTGCCGCCGCTGCAGATCATCAACGAGACCCTGCTCTCGGGCATGAAGACCGTCGGTGAACTGTTCGGTTCGGGCCAGATGCAGCTGCCGTTCGTGTTGCAGTCGGCCGAGGTGATGAAAACCGCTGTCGCGCACCTGGAACCGCACATGGAAGCCACCGACGACGCGGGTAAGGGCCGGATCGTGCTGGCCACGGTGAAGGGCGATGTCCACGACATCGGCAAGAACCTGGTCGACATCATCTTGTCCAACAACGGCTACGAGGTGGTGAACCTCGGTATCAAGCAGCCCATCGCGACCATTCTCGACGCCGCGCAGGACAAGAAGGCCGATGTGATCGGCATGTCCGGGCTGCTGGTGAAGTCGACCGTGGTGATGAAGGAGAACCTCGGCGAACTCAACTCCAAGGGTGTCGCCGAACAGTTCCCGGTGCTGCTCGGTGGTGCCGCGCTGACTCGTTCCTATGTGGAGAACGACCTCACCGCGGTCTACGACGGCGACGTGTACTACGCCCGCGACGCCTTCGAGGGCCTGCGGTTGATGGACGAGATCATGACCGTCAAGCGTGGCGGCGGGCTCGACCCGGACAGCCCGGCGGCGATCGCCGCCAAGGAGAAGGCCGCCGAGCGCAAGGCGCGTCATGAGCGGTCCAAGCGGATCGCGGCCGAGCGCAAGGCCGCCGAGGCGCCGATCGTGGTGCCCGAACGCTCCGATGTGGCCACGGATCTGCCCGTGCCGACGCCGCCGTTCTGGGGTACCCGGGTGATCAAGGGTCTGCCGCTGGCGGAGTATTCGGGTCTGCTCGACGAGCGGGCACTGTTCCTCGGCCAGTGGGGTCTGCGCGGTCAGCGTGCCGGGGACGGGCCGACCTATGAGGACCTGGTGGAGACCGAGGGCCGGCCGCGATTGCGCGCCTGGCTCGACCGGCTCGCCACCGAGGGTGTGCTCCAGCACGCGGCCCTGGTCTACGGGTACTTCCCGGCGGTGTCGGAGGGTGACGAGGTCATCGTGCTGACCGAGCCGAATCCGGATGCGCCGGAACGGTATCGGTTCACCTTTCCGCGTCAGCAGCGCGACAGGTTCCTGTGCATCGCCGACTTCATCCGCTCGCGCGAGCAGGCTCGTGCGACCGGACAGGTCGACGTGTTGCCGTTCCAGCTGGTGACGATGGGTCAGCCGATCGCCGACTTCGCGAACGCGTTGTTCGCCGCCGACAACTACCGTGACTACCTCGAGGTACACGGCATCGGTGTGCAGCTCACCGAGGCGCTGGCCGAGTACTGGCATCGCCGGGTGCGTGAGGAACTGACCGTCGACGGCAAGTCCGTCGCCGCCGACGATCCCGCCGACATCCAGGACTACTTCAAGCTCGGCTACCGGGGCGCTCGCTACTCCTTCGGCTACGGTGCCTGCCCTGACCTGGAAGATCGTGCCAAGCTGGTCGACCTGCTCGACGCGGGCCGGGTCGGGGTGACGCTGTCGGAGGAACTGCAGTTGCACCCCGAACAGTCGACGGACGCGTTCGTGCTGCTGCATCCGGAGGCGAAATACTTCAACGCCTGAGAGACTGCAGGCACAGAGATACACGCGTCGGCAGATCGGACCGGTCCCGCGGACCGGTCCGATTGTCGTTGCGGCGCATGTGAGTCTGGTCACGATGCGGCGCTGGGTCCATGGACCGGGCTGTCCCGCAACAGGATCGAAGCAGTTCAGCACGTAGGATTTTCGAAAGTTTCATCCCGCTGTGGCGCGGAGGGCGAGACGACTCAGCGGTAAGCAGGAGGGGCACACGATATGACATCGGATCGGTTGATCGCGGGACGCTATCGACTCACCGACCCGATCGGCACGGGCGCGATGGGAGTCGTGTGGCGCGCCACCGATGTCCGGCTGCGGCGCACCGTCGCGGTGAAGCAAGTGCTGCTCGCACCCGGTCTCACCGGTACGCAAGCACTCGAAGGAAAACTGCGCGCGATGCGGGAGGGCCGGATCGCGGCCCGTCTGCACCATCCCAACGCCATCACCGTCTTCGATGTGGCCGAAGAGGACGGCCAGCCGTGGCTGGTCATGGAATACATGAACGCGCCGAGCCTCGCGGTGAAGCTGGCGGGTGGGGTGACGTTGCCGCCGATCGAGGTGGCGGGGATCGGCGCCCAGGCCGCCGCGGCGCTGTCCGCCGCGCACGACGCCGGGATCATGCACCGGGATGTGAAACCGGCCAACCTGCTCGTCGGCGACGACGGCACGGTCAAACTCACCGACTTCGGCATCTCGCACGCGACCGGCGACGTCACCGTCACCGCCACCGGCTTCCTGGCGGGCACCCCCGCCTATCTGGCGCCCGAGATCGCGCGCGGCGACAACCCGAAACCCGCCGCCGACGTGTTCGCTCTCGGCTCGACGCTGTACGCCGCCTCCGAAGGCGCCCCGCCGTTCGGTGAGGGCGACAACCCCCTGGCTGTGCTGCACGCCGTCGCGCGCGGTGTGGTGCCCGAGCCGAAGAACGCGGGCCCGCTCGCCCCGGTCCTGATGTGGCTGCTGACCGCTTCCGCCGACGACCGGCCGACGATGGCGCAGGCCCGGGTCGCGCTGGAAGACGTCGCGGCGGGCCGTGTTCCGGCGCTGCCCGCCTCGGCCACGAAGATTCTGCCGATGAGCGAGGCGGCCACGACGCCGACTCCGTCGGCCGGCGCACCCGCGAACGGGGGCGCACCGGCGAAGTCGGGCGCGGCAGCGTTGTTCGGCAGCGGTCTCGCGAAGGCCAAAGCTGCCCGCTCGGCCATCTCTGGCCGAAATTCGACCGGCGTGCCGCATGCGTCCGACGTCAGCGGGGGTGCGGCGTCCGGCGCGGGCGGCAACGCCGCGGGCCGAGCGGATGGGGCAAGCGATCGAGCGGCGGCAGGCGGGGCCGGGCAGGCAGGCGCGGTGCGGCAGGCAGCGGCGGGCGATCCCGGCCTCGTTCGGCCGCGCGACGCCGTGTCCTCGGCCGCGGACGGTGTCGAACGCGCCGGTGCCCAGGCGCAGCTGCGCGCCGAGGCCGCAGCCGGGCCGACAGACGGCTCCGGCCTGCACCCCGCGTTCCCCGCCCCGCCGTCGCGCACCGACCGCGCGAACAACAGCCGCGCCGTGCTGCTGTTGGCCGCGGCCGTCGCCGCCTTCACGGTGATGCTGGTGGTGTTGGTGGTCACCCGTGACCGGGGCGGTGACTCCGATCAGCAGGCGCAGGTCCCGGCATCGCCGGTCACCGTCACCACCGTGGTCGACGGCAAGGTGAGCACGGTCGTCATCGTGCCCGAGCAGGAAACGATCACCGTGTCCGCCCCGCCCGAGGCCCTGCCTGGCGGTGCGACGAGCACCGGTGCGACCCCGACCAGCACGTCCGCCAAGCCCACCCCCACCACCTCGAAACCGACCAGCACGACCATCACCACCACGCCGTTCGGTCCACCGACCCCGGACCGGATCAACCAGTTCATCGCCGGGTACTACGGCATGCTGCCCGGCAACATCGGCGGGGCGTGGGCGCAGCTCGCTCCCGGCTACCAGGCGCAGACCGGCGGGTTCGGGCAGTACTCGTCGTTCTGGTCGTCGGTGCGGTCGGTGACTGTCGGCTCGATCACCCCCAGCGGGCCGAACCGCGCGGTCGTCACGCTCACCTATCAGCTCGCCAATGGCACCGTGACCTCGGAGAACCGGTGGATCCAGGTCTCCGGCGACGCGGGCAACCTGCAGATCGCCGGCTCGGGCGTCTGAGGCGGACCCGTTACCCTGAACGGGGTCCGGCGAGCGCCGGGCATTTCGGCGATGTGTGACGAGAACGAGGCGAGTAACAGGTGAGCGCGCGACCGGCCGCGGTGCTGTGGGACATGGACGGCACGCTGCTCGATTCGGAGAAGCTGTGGGACATCGCGGTTCGTGAACTGGCCCGCGAACACGGTCGCGAGCTGACCGACGAGGTCCGCCACGCCCTGATCGGCGCCTCCGGCCCCAACGCGCTGCGGATGCTCTTCGACGGTATCGGCCTCGACCCGTCGCCGCAGACGATCGTCGAGGCGGGGGAGTTCCTGGAGCGCCGGGTCACCGAGCTGATGCTCGGCCCGATCCCGTGGCGTCCCGGCGCCAAGGACGCGCTGGCGATGGTGCGCGAGGCGGGCATGAAGTCCGCGCTGGTGACCAACACCAAGCGTTCGCTCACCGAATACGGCCTCGACACCCTCGGCCGCGACTTCTTCGACACCTCCGTCTGCGGTGACGAGGTGGCCCACGGCAAGCCCGATCCGGCCGTCTACCGCCGCGCCGCGGAACTGCTCGGGGTCGACCCGGGTGACTGTGTCGCGATCGAGGACTCGCCGACCGGTTCGCTCGCGGCACAGGGCGCGGGCTGCGGTCTGATTGTGATTCCGTGCGAGATCGCGGTTCCCGAGGCGCCGGGGCGGGTATTCCGGGAGTCGCTGATCGGTTTGTCGGTGGATGATCTGCGAGTCGCACTCGACGCACGCGTGTGAATCTTTCGACAGCGGAGCGTGATAGGGCGTAATAGCCTACCGTGATAGTACCGAAACCCAGGTTGAATCTACGAAAACTGTTGCCGCACAGTTGATTTCGCCCGATTGTGATCTTCCCGGGATATGCCCGATTTGTCGAAACCACGGGCGCTCGCCCGAATATTCCCGCAAACTGGGTACATGACGGGCACGCGGGGGCTTGACGAAATCGTCGACATCGCACGGTATCCACTCACCGATCTCGGTGGTTCGGGCAGGCAGGCGGCTGTCGACGCCGCCCGCGCCGGGCTGGCCGAGGACGGCTGTACGGTGCTGCGCGAGTTCATTCGCCCGCAGCTGCTCGATACGCTGCGCGCCGAGGGGGAGGCGATCGCACCGCACGCCCACTACAAGGTGGAGCGGGTCAACGCCTACAACATTCCCCTCGACGCCGACCTGCCCGCCGGCCATCCGGCGCGGATCGTGCTCGATCGCGGTAACGCGTTCGTGGCCCGCGACCGGATCCCGGCCGAGGCGCTGATCCAGCGCCTCTACACCGACCCGGTGTTCCAGCGCTTCGTCGCCGACTGTTTCGAACTCGAGGATCTGCACGAATTCGCCGACCCACTGGCAGGTTTGTGCCTGAACGTGGTCGAGCCGGGGATGTCGCATCCGTGGCATTTCGACACCAACGAATTCACCGTGAGCATGCTCACGCGCAAGCCCGACGCCGGCGGCGTGTTCGAGTACTGCCCCAATATCCGCGACCCGCACGCCGAGCACCTCGACGACGTGCGCGCCGTGCTCACCGGTGACGGCACCCGGTTCATTCGCGCGCTGGAACTGCGCCCCGGCGATCTGCAGCTGTTCAAGGGCCGCTTCTCTCTGCACCGCGTCACCGAGGTGGCCGGTGCGAGCCAACGACATTCGGCGATTTTCGCCTACACGGACCGTCCAGGGGTGATCGGCACGGTCGAACGCACCAGGCAGTTGTTCGGCCGTGTCCTGCCCGACCATGTGGCCGCCGCGGCCGACGCCGTCCGAGGTGACCGACTGCTCGACTGAGAGGAACCGCCCATGTCCGTTCCGTTGCACACCACAGGCAAAGCATCCTTCGACGACATCTACGAAAGTCCGGATCCGCGTGCGTACTTCGCACGGATGAACGAGCTGGACTACCGGATCCCGGAACTGGCGAAGCCGCACTTCGCCGAGCAGCTGCGCCAGCTGCGGGCCGCTCGGCCGGGCCGGATCCCGACGGTGCTCGACCTCGGGTGCTCCTACGGGGTGAACGCGGCACTGCTGCGCACCGACACCACCGTCGACGAATTGGCCGGGCACTACCGTGATCACGTCGACACCGACAAGATCGGGCTGATCGCCGCCGACCGGGAGCGGTTGCGCGGCGATCTGATGCCCGACGTACGCTTCATCGGGATGGACGCCGCACGCCCGGCGCTGACCTACGCCCACGCCGCCGGACTCCTGCACGACTACGTGCACGCCGACCTCGAGGCCACCGAGCCCACCGAGGCGCAGCGCCGTGTGCTGGCCTCCGCCGATCTGGTGATCTCCACCGGATGCGTCGGCTACATCACCGAGAAAACCCTGTCCAGGGTCGCCCAAGCAGATCCGCGCAAGCGACCGTGGATGGCGCATTTCGTGTTGCGGATGTTCGATTTCGGTCCCATCGCCGAGGAACTGGCCGCGCTCGGCTACCGCAGCGAGCAACGTCCCGGTATGTTCCAGCAGCGGAGGTTCGCCTCGTCGCAGGAACGTGAACAAGTGCTGGATGCGTTGGCGGCCAAGGGAATCGACACCACCGACCACGAAGCCGAAGGCTGGCTCTACGCCAACCTGTTCCTGTCCCGCCCGCATCCCATCGAGACCTGAGGACTTGGATTGAACCAACCCACGTTCGCCGCCGAAGACACGCTGCCCCGGGTACCGCTGCCGAGTCTGGACGACAGTTGCGCGCGGTTCCTGCAGTGGTGTCAGCCCCTGCTCGGCGCCGAAGATTACGCCACCACCGAGGGCGCGGTAGCTGAGCTGCTGCGCCCCGGTGGGGCCGGGCGCGCGCTGCACGCCGCCCTCGCCGACTACGACGCCACCCCCGGCGTCGGTAGCTGGCTCGACGAATTCTGGCCGTCCCGGTATCTGGGCCGTCGGGACCGGATCGCGCTGAACGCCAACTTCGTGTTCCTGTTCCGTGACGACACCCCGCTGGCGGCGTCGACCGTCGCCGGGCAGGCCGAGCGGGCCGCCGCGATCATCGGGGCGGCAGTCGATTACAAGCTGGCATTGGACGCGGAGAAGATCCCACCGGTGACCCAGCGCGGGCAGGCGCTGTCGATGTGGCAGAACAAGTACCTGTTCTCCGAGACCCGGATTCCCGGCGAGATCCAGGACAGCGTCCGCAAGCCCTACAGCCCGGAATGGCCTGGCCCCTCGGATGCCCGGCACATCGCGGTCTTCTACCGCGGCAACATCTTCCGGATGGATGTCATCGGACCCGACGGCGCGCCGTACGCGTTCGACGACGTGGTCGACGGGCTGCGCGCGGTGATCAAGGGCGGCACCAAGCCCGCCGCGACCGACACCTCGGTCGGCCATCTCACCACGAAGGCCCGTGCGGCATGGGCGCGCAGCCGGGAAGTGCTGCGCACCGAGCCCGCCAATGTCGAGGCCTTCGACGCGGTGGAGACGGCGCTGTTCTCGGTGTGCCTGGAAGACTTCGCCCCGCGCGACGAACTGCACGCCTGCGATCAGCTGCTCCACGGTGACAGCGGCAACCGCTACTTCGACAAGTCGGTGTCGTTCATCGTCTTCGCCGACGGCCAGGCCGGCATCAATATCGAGCACTGCGGACTCGACGGCACCACCGTGCTGTCGTTCGTCGACGCGCTGCTCGAGCGGACCGCCCAGGATCACGCGGCGACCAGCGGCGCGCAGTCGCAGGGGCTGCCCTCGGTGGAGCCGATCGAGTTCGTGCTCGACTCCGCCGCGCGCGCCGACATCGCCGCGGCGGGCGCCGACTTCGCCCGCTTCGCCGCCGACACGGCCACCTCGCTGGTGTCGTTCGACGACTTCGGCACCGGCGAGGCCAAGAAGCTGGGCATCTCACCCGATGCCTTCGCTCAGCTCAGCTACCAGCTCGCCCACCGGCGCAGCAAGGGGCTCACCGGCGCCACCTACGAATCCATCGCCACCCGGCAGTTCCGCAACGGCCGCACCGAGGCCATGCGCGTGGTGACCCCGGAAATGGTGGCGTTCGTCGACGCGATGGTGTCCGACGACGCCGACTCCGCCACCAAGCTGGCCGCGGCGCGCACCGCCGCGTCCGCCCACGTCGCGCGGGCCAAGGAATGCCAAGCCGGGCAGGCGCCCGAGCAGCACCTGTGGGAACTGGAATGGATCCAGCGCCGCCGTGGCGAACAGCTCGGCGTCGCCGATGAGCGGATCGCGCTGTTCGACAGCCCCGGCTGGACGGTCATGCGCGACGACTACCTCTCGACCAGCTCGGCCCCGTCGAAGTACATCCGCTACTTCGGCTTCGGCTCGACCAGCCCGCGCTGCATCGGCATCGCCTACGTGCTGCTGCCGGATCGGTGGAACATCTACCTGGCCACCCCCAAATCGGTGTCCGACCAGATGTACGCCTTCGCCGATCACCTGCGCACCGCCGTAGCCGACCTGCGCGAACTGCTCGCTCAACCGGCGTGATCGTTTCCCGGCGTGCCGCACCGCGCGGTGCGCCGGGAAAACCGCTGGGTCGGGTATGAAACAATCTCTACTCGTGAAGAACTTCGAATCCCTGTTCGCCGAGCTGACCGAGCGTGCCCAGACCCGTCCCGAGGGCTCTGGCACCGTGGCCGCGCTGGACGCAGGCGTTCATTTCCAGGGCAAGAAGGTCCTGGAGGAGGCCGGCGAGATCTGGCTGGCCGCCGAGCACGAGAGCGATGAAGCGCTCGCCGAGGAGATCTCCCAGCTGCTGTACTGGGTCCAGGTGATGATGCTGGGTCGCGGGCTGAAGCTCGAGGACGTGTACCGACATCTGTGACGGCTGATCCGTCTCGATCGACACGTTTCTCACTTCCCCGAAAGGACCCCATTCCCATGTTGCGCGTCGCCGTTCCCAACAAGGGTTCGCTGTCGGAAGCCGCCACCTCCATCCTGAGCGAGGCCGGATACCGCAAACGGACCGATTCCCGCGATCTCACCGTTCTCGACCCCGCCAATCAGGTCGAGTTCTTCTTCCTGCGCCCCAAGGACATCGCCATCTACGTCGGCTCCGGTGAGCTCGACCTCGGCATCACCGGCCGTGATCTGGCCCTCGACTCCGGTTCCCCGGTGAGCGAGCGGCTGTCGCTCGGTTTCGGCCGCTCGAGCTTCCGCTACGCCGCCCCCGCCGGCGAGGACTGGAAGGTCGAGGATCTGGCGGGCAAGCGTATCGCCACCTCCTACCCGAACCTGGTCCGCGCCGACCTCGCCCGCTTCGGCATCGACGCCGAGGTGATCCGCCTCGACGGCGCGGTCGAGATCTCGATCCAGCTCGGTGTCGCCGACGCCATCGCCGACGTCGTCGGATCCGGGCGCACCCTGCGTCAGCACAACCTGGTCGCGTTCGGCGAGTCCCTGTGCGATTCCGAAGGCGTCCTCATCGAACGCACCGGGTCCGACCGCGACGATCGCGCCCGCAACCAGCTCATCAACCGCATCCAGGGCGTCGTCTTCGCCCAGCAGTACCTGATGCTCGACTACGACTGCCCCAAGTCGCTCTTCGACCAGGCCGTCGCGATCACCCCCGGACTGGAATCACCGACGGTCTCGCCGCTCACCGATCCCGAGTGGGTCGCCGTACGCGCCCTCGTTCCCCGCAAGCAGGGCAACGAACTGATGGACCGCCTCGCCGACCTCGGCGCCAAGGCCATCCTCGCCACCGACATCCGCTCCTGCCGGGCCTTCTGAGCAGTACTTCCCGAAGCCCCTCACCTGAGTTCGCGCAGGTGGGGGGCTTCGTGTTTTCGGCGCCTGAACTTACTTCGCCGAGAGACTCTCGAGCGCCTCACGCACGAAACACAACGGGCAGATCGGGTCGAACGGCGCTGTCACCGCGTCGGCGACGAGGGGCTCGACGACGGCTGGCTGTGCTGTCGAACCTGCCGATGCGACGGTCGGACAGGTCCCCATCGCCAGCGTGATGGCGGCCAGGGCGACGGCCCTGAACAGAGTGCGGTTCATTATTTCTCCTCGACTCGGTGGAGACGACCCAGCGGACGGCAGCGCGGGTGAGGCCACCGTCCATGGATTCCCGGCAGTCCGAAGGTAGCCGTCTTCGATGCGCTGGTCGAGGCCGCCGACGGGCATTCCGCCGCGGGTAGGCTGGAATCGCAGATTTGTCCGGACAATCAGTGATCGGGGCGAACATGTCGAACAAGAACGAACACGAAGAGAAGATCGAGAAGGAGCAGGTCGAGCGCGAAGAAGAGCGCCGCCGCCTGCAAGAAGAAGAGGATCGTCGCCTGCAGTAGGCCTAGCTGCCCGCGCGAGCGACGAAGGGCGCCACCACCGCGATGAGCACGTCGGGTTGCTCCACCAGCGAGCTGTGCCCGGACCCCGCGATCACCTGGGCGCGCAATCCGGCTTCAGCGAATCGAGCGACATTGGTCGCGGTCGGGGCCAGCGCGTCGTGCTCACCCCAGATCACCAGGATCGGCTTGCCCAGAGCCGCGAGACGGTCGGCCACGGCGCGTTCGTCGTTGAGCTCGACGGCGGCGGTCGAACGACATACCCCGCGGTGGGTGAGTCGTTCGAGTGACCGATGTGCCAGTGCCGGAACGGGATAGTCCGCGGCGAACGCGGTCTGCAGCGAACCATCCGTGATCGCATCGATCGGTCGCAAGCGGTCCGAGAGTGCCCCGACGATCGGCACGCAGTTTAGCGCCGCGAGCATCGGCATCGCACGCAGCCCGGGACCGCCCTGGGTGTCGATCACCGCGACCCGTTCGACGCGGCCGGGCTCCTGCTGCGCGAGCTGTGTGGCGACGTGTCCGCCCATGGAGTGCGCGACCAGGGCCGCCTGGCGGATACCGAGCGTGTCCAACGCACGCAGGACTGCCCTCGCTTGGCCCTCGGCATCGAAGTCGCCGTCGTCGCCGGTCGATTCGGAGCCGCCGTGTCCGACGAGATCGATGGCCACGACCCGGTTCCCGGCCGCCGCCAGCGCGGGGGCGACCTGTTCCCACCATTCGATCGAGGCCGAATAGCCGTGCAGCAGAACGACCGCCCGCTCGCCGATGGCCGGGCCGTACTCGCGCACATTGAGGTCGGGGCCGTCGAGGACCAGGACATGTCCGCCCGCGAAGGGTTCGGCTGCTCGGGTGTCGCGTTCGACAAGGATCGCGTTGCCGGCCAGCGCGGCAACCACCACGATCAGCACCAGTGCGACAGCGCGCATCTTCCCGGTAATGCGCACTGAACCCACCCCTGAACTCGATCGCTCTCGAACATCATGCACCCTATCGTGCGGCCGGCGGCGAGATCCGCTCAGGCTGAACACAATCGGTGTGCCCTCGCGATTCCGTTGCTACCTTGCGTTTTCTCGATGAGGAACAGCGAGGAGTCATCGTGTCGCAGACACAACCCGAGCCTCGGCCGGGCAGCGCATTCAGCTGGAACGAAGACTGGTTGGCTACCGTCGTCGGGCTCGTCCTGATCGGCCTGGTGCTGGTCGGCGCGATCCCGGATTGGCTGGTGCCGTGATGGGGGAGGTCAGGACGACGTCGGAAACCGCGGCGTTGCAGGCGAATACGCGGCCGACGGCGCGCGACATCGTGGCCGGGATCCTGCTGGTGCTCGCGCTGGGCGCGTTGACGCGGTTCTTCGACACCCATGTTCCGCAGTGGGCCGCGGATACGCCGTTCAAGCGGGTTGCGAAGACGGTCGAGTATCCGGTGTACGCGATCGCGATCGGGTTGATCGGCAATGTGGTGCTGAGCAAGATCGGCCTGCGGGACCGGCTTTCGGCCGGGTTCCGGACCGAGTTCTTCATCAAGACCGGGGTGGTGCTGCTCGGCGCTTCGATCAATCTGAAGATCCTGGTGACGGCGGCCGCTCCGTCGATCGTGCAGGCGCTGGCGTTGATCACCATCGTCTTCGGGTTCACCTGGTGGCTGGGCGGGGTGCTCGGTCTCGACGACAAGTTGCGGGCGCTGCTGTCGTCGGCGGTGTCGATCTGCGGGGTGAGCGCGGCCATCGCGGCGGCGGGTGCGGTGCAGGCGCGACGCGAGCAGATCGCCTACGCGGCGTCGCTGGTGATCATCTTCGCGTTGCCCTCGATCTTCCTGTTGCCCTGGCTCGCCGACGTTCTCGGGCTCTCCGATGCGGTGGCGGGCGCGTGGATCGGTGGCAATATCGACACCACCGCCGCGGTGGCTGCCGCGGGTGCGCTGGCGGGTGAGCAGTCGTTGCAGATCGCGACGATCGTCAAGACCACGCAGAACGCGCTCATCGGTCTCGTGGCGATCGCTCTCACCGCCTGGTTCGCGTTCCGCGTGGATCGCACCGAGGGTGCCGCTCGTCCGAGTATCGGCGAATTCTGGGCCAGGTTCCCGAAATTCGTGCTCGGATTCATCGCCGCGTCGATCATCGGCACGCTGTATCTGCAGTCGGTCGACAAGAAGACGGGTGCCGCGCACATCGCCGTCATCAACGACCTGCGCACCTGGTTCCTGATCCTGGCCTTCGTCTCCATCGGCCTGGAGTTCTCGCTGCGCGGGCTGCGCGAAGCCGGTTGGCGGCCGATCGTGGTCTTCGGATCGGCGGCGGTGGTGAACCTCGCTGTCGGCCTGGGTCTTTCGGTGCTGCTGTTCCGCGACTTCGCGGTCTGAGTACGCGCCGCGGGCAGCCTCAGGAATCAGCCCGGCTGCTCGCGGTCGCCTCGGCCTTGATCTGTTCGAACTGCGCGCCCATCCGTGCGGCCAGTGCGGTCGCGGCCGACAGCGGACGGACCATCACCATCAGCTCATCGATCTTGCCGTCCTCGTCGAGGTGGACGAAATCGCACCCGGTGAGTTGCTTGCCGTCCACGGTGGCCTCGAACACCAGGGCGTGATCGCGCCCCTCGCCGATCTCGCGCACGTAGCGGAAGTCTTCGAAGACGCGGATCACCGCGCGCAAGATGGCCGCGGTGATGGCCTTGCCGGGATAGGGCTGGAAAGCGACGGGGCTGGTGAAGACCACATTCTCGGCCAGCAATGCTTCGATGGCCGCTTCGTCTCGTGCTTCGACCGCCGTGCGGAAAGGATGCATCTGTCAGCTCACCTCATATTCAACGAGTTGCATAGGGTGTGCGTAGCTTAACCCGCGCAGTGAGTGCGGTCACACGTCTTCGGGGAGACGTTCTGTCACCAGGTCGGCCGGGACCGGGGCCTGGACCGGCCAGCCCGGATAGGGCGGGGGTGTGCCGCCGTACTCGGGGCACAGGGGCTTGAAGTCGCAGTACTTGCACATCGAATTGCGAGTGGGCGGGAAGTCTCCGGTTCGGCCCGCGTCGATGATGGCCTGCCAGAGCGCGGTGAGGATGCGCTGGAAGCGGTCCAGTTCCTCGCGCTCGGGTGTGTAGGTGAGAATGTTCTTGTCGGCCAGATAGATCAGGCGCAGTTGGGCCGGGACGATGTCGCGGGTGCGCAAGATCATCAGCGCGTAGAACTTGAGCTGGAACAGCGCTCGCGCCTCGTGCAGGGGGCCGGGGGAGCGACCGGTCTTGTAGTCGACCACGCGCAGCAGGCCGTTGGGCGCCACGTCGATGCGGTCGACGAAGCCGCGCAGCGGAATATCGCCGTCGAGGTCGACCTCGACCCGTTCCTCGAGCGCGTGCGGCTCGAATCGGCGCGGGTCCTCGAGCTCGTAATAGCTCGCGACCAGTGTGCGCACTTCGTCGAACAGCGCTTCCGGCCCACCCTCGGCGACGAGCTCGTCCACCCCGTCGCGCTCCGCGCGCACACGCTCCCACGCCCCCGGTACCAACTCGGCGGCCCGTGCCGGCTGACGCTCGGCCGCGGGCAACCCGAACAGGTCTTCCAGCACCGCGTGCACCACGGTCCCGCGTACCGCGGCTCGCGACGGCGGTTCCGGCACCCGATCGATCGCCCGTAACCGGTACTTCAGTGGGCACTGCTTGAAATCGCTTGCCCGCGAAGGCGACAACGCCGGACGCGACCGATGCACCGGCGCGTCGGCGGTGTCGTCGGTGAGGGGCACGGACAAGGGCGCTGACATGTTTCGCAGGTTAACCGCACACACCGACACGATCGCGCGGCCGCCGCGAAATAGCTGACCCGTCGATCGCGCGGATCGCCGCGCCTGGCAGGCTGACAGGTCCATTCGAAGAACGGGAGATCAATGACGGCCAGACGAACCGGTCCATTCGCTATCGGGGACCGCGTGCAGCTGACCGACGGTAAGGGACGCCTCTTCACCGTGGTGCTCGAGGAGGGTAAGGAATTCCATACCCATCGCGGCGGCATCAAGCACGACGACCTCATCGGCAACGACGAGGGCACCGTGGTGAAGTCGGTCAACGGCACCCCGTATCTGGCCCTTCGCCCGCTGCTCACCGACTACGTGCTGTCGATGCCGCGTGGCGCCGCGGTGATCTACCCCAAGGACGCCGCCCAGATCGTGCACGAGGGCGATGTGTTCCCGGGCGCGCGGGTGCTGGAAGCCGGCGCCGGTTCGGGCGCGCTGACCTGCTCGCTGCTGCGCGCGGTCGGTCCCGAGGGCGAGGTGATCTCCTACGAGATCCGCGACGACCACGCCGAGCACGCCGTCCGCAACGTGGAGACCTTCTTCGGCGAGCGGCCGGCGAACTGGTCGATCACGATCGCCGACGTGGCGCAGTACGAGGGCCCCCAGGTCGATCGTGTCGTGCTCGACATGCTGGCGCCGTGGGACGCGTTGCCCGCGGTGTCGAAGGCGCTGGTTCCCGGTGGGGTGCTGGTGGTCTACGTCGCCACCGTCACCCAGCTGTCGAAGGTGGTCGAGGCGCTGCGTGAGCAGGAATGCTGGACCGAACCGCGCTCGTGGGAGTCGATGGTGCGTGGCTGGCACGTCGTCGGCCTGGCCGTGCGCCCGGAGCATCGCATGCAGGGCCATACCGCGTTCCTGGTGAGCGCGCGGCGGCTGGCCGAGGGCACCGTCACGCCCAAGCCGCAGCGGCGTCCGTCCAAGGGCTGATCACGCGCGGGTGAGCAGGCGGGCGGCGAGCAACGCTGCCGCCGCGCCTGCGAACCAGAGCCCACCGTCTGCGGTGAGGCCCCATCGGGTGGCTTGCAGGATCGCGATCCCGGCGGCGATCACGGTCAGCACGGTGGCGGCCGAGCGGACGCCCCGCACTGCCGCGACCGGCCCGTCCCACCAGCGCAGCGGTGTGTTCTCGAGGCCACGCAGGCCGAGGAACAGCGCGCCGGTGAGTGCGGCGGTCGCGGTGAGCTGCACCGCCGTGAGCAGCCAGAATCCGGATTCGGTGGGTGCGGCGCGGTCGGCGCCTGCCAGGTGGCTGAGTACCAGCACGGTGAGCAGGGCGGGCATGTGCCACAGGTACAGCGTCATGGCGCCGGTGTTGCCGATGACGGTCGACCACCAGACGCGCGGGCGGGCGGCGAGACGCCGCAGCCAGGGCGCCACGGCGACGGCGGCGCAGCACAGCATCACCGCGTGCCCGGCCAGCAGCAGCGAGGGCGGCGCCAGATTCGACAGCCGTTGGCCCGGCACGGTGACCATGCTCACCTCGTACGGGCCGACCAGGACCAAGAGCGCGTCGGCGACCAGAACCACACCGGCCAGGACCGCCGCGGTCCGCCGGCGCAGCATGCCACGCAGATACCCGATCCCGAGCACCGCGGGCACCAGCCAGACGACCATGTTGAGGTAGCCGAGCTCGCTCGGCCCGCCGGTGAGCCGCACCGCGTCGACGATCGCCGTGCCTGCCACGATCACCGCGACCGCGGCGAACATCCGGCCACCGCTGGTGATCAGCGCCGCGAGCGACGGCACGAACGCCAGCACCGCCAGGTACGTGCCGAGAAACCACAGCAGCTGCACGCTGGTCACCGCGAGCGGACGATGCCACCCCGGCGCGAGCACCAGATCGGCCACCACCAGCAGCGCCACCGAGGCGGCCACGAAGTAGCCGAGCGGTCGGACCAGCCGCTGGGTGCGCCGGAAAAGCCAAGCGCCCCATGATGTTCCCGGCCCGATGCCGCGCGCACCCGCGGCCACGCCAGCGAAGAAGAACAGCGGAAGCACCTGCAGAACCCAGGTGAGCGGGCGCAGCATCGGCAGATCGGCGAGCACATTGCCGAAACGGACCTCGGTGCCCGACACCGTCACGGTCAGCATCAGGCAGTGACCGGCGACGACCACCACCAGCGACGAGATCCGCAGCAGATCCAGGAACCGGTCACGATCGGCCGGGGTGTTCGCGGTGACCACCGCGACACTGGGAACAACGCTCATGCCAGAGACCATCGCAGAATTCGCGCCACCGACACAGCGCGGAACTACCCCGCTCGCTGAGTGAAACTACGGGGGTGTGGCCCGCCGGCCGGCCGCGAGCGATCCAGCCCGGGTGATCTTGTGGCCTGCGTGCGGTGCACAGCGACGACAAGGCCGAGGTGGTACTCGCGGACCGTCCGGGCCGTGCCGATCGGTCAGGCGGGCGTGCAGGGGGCCTGGGCGAAGCCGAGCAGCAGGCAGCCGCTGGCGTCGGAGAGCTTCCACGTGCCGCCCTCCTGCTGCCAGGTGACCGGGAACGCGGGCGCCGTGCCGTGTGGAGAGGTGATCGTCACATCGGCGGTGGCGGTGTCACCACTGGTCGCGACGTTGTCGACGGCGAAGGTCAGGGTGTAGCCGGCGAGCATGCCGTTCATCTGATCGATGTTGGACTTGTGCGCGTCGCCGTTGACGATCAGTTTCGCCTTGTCGTCGGTGGATACTCCGGGATCGGCGAACTTGATCAGCGTCGCCTTCAGGGAATCGGCGGTGGGTGCCGCGGCGTTGTCACCCGAAGGTGCCGGAGTTGCCGAAACGCTGGACGGAGCGGCCGCGATACTGGTACTGCTCGTGGTGGCATTCGTCGAGGAATCGTCGGAATCGCCGCAACCGGTCAGTCCGACGGTGACGGCGAGCGCCGCAGCGGCGGCGGCGACGGTGACACGGATCGTGCGGGGAGGAAGGAGCATGGACAGCAACCTTTCGACTCGTTGGGCGAGTGCCCCGTACGGGGTGTTAGGGGAGCCTAACAGGTGCAAATGTGTGGTTGATGTCGTACCGACCGTACAAGATGTGATCACGACGAAACCATGTCGGAAAGCGAGAACGGACCGCGCCCGGTAGCGTTGATAGACCGGGACTGGGAGGAGCAGCATCATGAGCCCCAACGAGAATTCGGATTCGGCGGCCTGGCGAGAGCTCGAGGCGGTACGCGCCGAGTCGGCTGCTCTTCGCAGGCAACTCGCCGATTCGCCGGATCGCGCACGCGAATTGGAAGCCAGGATCGATTCGCTGACCATCCGCAACGGCAAGTTGATGGACACGCTCAAAGAAGCGCGCCAGCAGCTGATCGCGTTGCGCGAGGAAGTCGATCGTCTCGGCCAGCCGCCGAGCGGATACGGCATCGTCATCCACGCCTACGAGGATCAGACGGTCGACGTCTTCACCTCCGGTCGCAAGATGCGCCTCACCTGCTCGCCCAACATCGACGCCGACGCACTGGAATACGGCCAGACCGTGCGCCTCAACGAGGCACTCACCGTCGTCGAGGCCGGAAATTTCGACGCCATCGGCGAAATCGGCACGCTGCGTGAGATTCTCGACGACGGCAGACGCGCGCTCGTGGTCGGTCACGCCGACGAGGAGCGGGTGGTGTGGCTGTCGGGTCCGCTGTCCAAGATCGCCGAATACGACGACATGGCAGACCCCGATTCGCCGATTCGCAAACTGCGCCCGGGTGATTCGCTGCTGGTCGACACCAAGGCGGGCTTCGCGTTCGAGCGCGTTCCCAAGGCCGAGGTCGAAGACCTTGTGCTGGAAGAGGTTCCCGACGTCGACTACACCGACATCGGTGGCCTCGGCCGTCAGATCGAGCAGATCCGCGACGCGGTGGAACTGCCGTTCCTGCACAAGGATCTGTTCCGTGAGTACGCGCTTCGCCCGCCCAAGGGTGTGCTGCTCTACGGTCCCCCCGGGTGCGGTAAGACGCTGATCGCCAAGGCGGTGGCCAACTCCCTCGCCAAGAAGATCGCCGAATCGCGTGGTCAGGATGCCAAGGAAGCCAAGTCGTTCTTCCTCAACATCAAGGGCCCCGAGCTGCTCAACAAGTTCGTCGGCGAGACCGAGCGTCACATTCGGATCATCTTCCAGCGTGCGCGCGAGAAGGCCTCCGAGGGCACCCCGGTGATCGTGTTCTTCGACGAGATGGACTCGATCTTCCGCACCCGTGGTTCCGGTGTCTCCTCCGATGTGGAGACCACCGTTGTGCCGCAGCTGCTTTCGGAGATCGATGGCGTGGAGGGCCTCGAGAACGTCATCGTGATCGGTGCGTCCAACCGCGAGGACATGATCGACCCCGCGATCCTGCGGCCGGGCCGTCTCGATGTGAAGATCAAGATCGAGCGCCCCGACGCGGAGTCGGCGCAGGACATCTTCTCGAAGTACCTCACCGAGACGCTGCCGCTGCACGAGAGCGATCTGCGCGAGTTCGACGGCGACAAGCAGGCGTGCGTCGAGGCGATGATCGAGAAGGTCGTCGAGCGGATGTACGCCGAGAGCGACGACAACCGGTTCCTGGAGGTCACCTACGCCAACGGTGACAAGGAAGTCCTGTACTTCAAGGACTTCAACTCCGGCGCGATGATCCAGAACATCGTCGACCGGGCGAAGAAGTACGCGATCAAGTCGGTGCTCGACACGGGTAACCCGGGTCTGCGGATTCAGCACCTGTTCGACTCGATCGTCGACGAGTTCGCCGAGAACGAGGACCTGCCCAACACCACCAATCCCGATGACTGGGCCCGGATCTCGGGCAAGAAGGGTGAGCGGATCGTTTACATCCGCACGCTCGTCACCGGCAAGAACGCCTCGGCCAGCCGGGCGATCGACACCGAGTCCAACACCGGTCAGTACCTGTAGTCACGATCTGCGAAGGCCGCGTCCCGGTGGGGCGCGGCCTTCGCGTTTCTGTTCACTTTTTTTCACCGAAACGCTGCGCGGTGGCAAGTGAATAGGGCACGCTTCACTTGTTCGTTTCACCTGATGAGGACTTACGAGGAGCGTTGTCATGGCCGGTTCCGCCGCTGAATTGCTGACCGAGATCATCCTGCAGACCATCCAGAACCTGTTCAGTTCGATCAGCGCCGGCTGATCGAACCAGCCTGCTGCGACGAGGGCCGCGTCTCCCGAAACGGGAGGCGCGGCCCTCGTCGTGGATCAGCCCTGTGTGGTGGTCACGGCGTTGAAGACCACATCCGCCACCGGGGTGCCGTCGGCGCCGCCACCCGCGACGCCGGCGTTGGCGACGTTGGTCAGGGCGTCCAGGCCCTCGGTGATGGTGCCGAAGGGGGTGTAGTTCGGGGGCAGCTGGGTGTCGCGGTAGACCAGGAAGAACTGGCTGCCGTTGGTGCCGGGGCCCGCGTTGGCCATCGCGACGGTGCCCGCCGGGTAGACCGCGCCCGCGAGGTTCTCGTCGGTGAACTTGTAGCCGGGGCCGCCCATGCCGGTGGCGGTGGGGTCGCCGCACTGGAGCACGAAGATGCCCTGGGTGGTGAGCCGGTGGCAGCGGGTGTGGTCGAAGTAGCCCTCGCCCGCGAGGAAGGCGAAGGAGTTCACCGTGCGCGGGGCGGCGGCGGCATCGAGCGCGATCGTGACTGTGCCGCAGGTGGTTTCGAGGGTCGCGGTGTGGCTCGCCGCGGTGTCGATGGTGAGCGCCGGTTCGGTCGGCCACTGCTTGCCGTTGGGCTGACCCGCCGCGGCGGGTGTGCAGCCGGGGATCACTGCCTGACGCATCGGTGCGGTCTGCGCGGCGGGGGCGAGTGCCACCAGGGCGGCCGCGGCGATGCCGACGCCGACGAGCGCGCGAATGAAGGGTCGGTCCTGCGAAATGCTGGTCACCTTGGCGGGATCTCCTCGAGAGCGGGTGCTACCGGACGATGTACCGCGCATCCTGCCAGCCGCACCGGCTCGCGTGGGGACAGACCACCGGATCCGGACCGCTCGTCGTGTGATCGACACAGAATCCTGTGCTTTCGGGACTAGCGGGCCCGCAACCGCCACAGCGTGGTCGTCTCGGCGGTGCGGGCCGCGGCGAGGGGGTCGTCGCGATCGGTCGCGCGGGGATGGCGCGGCCGCGTGGTGAGCTTGCCGAGCACGTACAGGCCCGCGTCGTCGAGCAGGCGTGGGATGTGGTCGGCCGGGCGCAGGCCGAGCAGTTCGGCGAGGTCGGACAGCACCAGCCAGCCCTCGCCGTGGGGGGTGAGGTGCGCGCGCAGGTCGCGGGCGAATTCGGTGAGCATCGACTGATCCTGGTCGTAGACACCACGTTCCAGATCCGAAGTCGGTACGCCGGGTAGCCAGGGCGGATTGCACACCACGAGATCGGCGCGGCCGGGCGGGTACAGGGCGGGTCCGGTCACGGCGATCATCCGGCCGAAACCGAGCCGTTCGGCGTTGTCCTTCGCGCACCGCAACGCCCGCGGGTTGATGTCGGTGGCGACGATCTCGGGAACGCCGCGGGTGGCGAGCAGCGCGGCCAGCACGCCGGTGCCGGTGCCGAGATCGAACGCGGTGCGGATCTCGGGATCCAGTGGCGCGTCGGCGACGAGATCGACGTATTCGCTTCGGGTGGGCGAGAACACGCCGTATCCGGGATACACCCGCGCTCCGAGCGCGGGGACTTCGACACCCTGTTGCTGCCAGCGATAGGCGCTCACCACACCGAGTAGTTCGGTGAAGGTGACCACGCGTTCGGCGTCCGCCGGACCGTACGCCGCCTCGCACGCCGCCGCCACATCGGGAGCCCGGCGCAGCTCGAGCTCGTAGCCCTTGCCCAGCCGGATCAGGAGACTGCCGAGAATGCCCGCCCGTGCGCGCCTTCGGATTCGCTCGTGTTCGTAGAGCGCGCCGAGATCGCCGCCGGCGGGCTTCTTCGCCGGCTTGCGATCGGCGCGCCGGCCCAGCGCCTGTAACAGTTGGCGACCATTGTTGTAATCGCCCTGCCACAGCAGCGCCTCACCGGCCATGATGCGGCGATACGCGTGATCGGCCGAGAGCCGGTCGTCGGCGGTGGAGACGGCGCGCGGTGCGGGCGCGCCGTTCTCCGAATGCCAGACGGCGGAGTGCTGACTGTGGTCTTCGGTCCAGGCGATGGTGGACACGGGCTGCTCCCGGTGATCGACGGTACTGGTGACTCGAATACGCCGACGCCGGACGCGACGGCCTATTCTCGGTCGGTCGCTACGGCGTGGGAACGCGCGCGACCGCGTCGCCGAGTGCCATGTCGAGCGTCACCACTGCTGCCTTTCCGGGGGAGGGGTCCCTCATTCTGCCGTATCGGCCCAGGCTGACGTCATCTAGGGCGCGGTTACAGGCCGATCGTGCTAAATTCTGACCATGCGGCCAGAAAACAAGCCGGATGGACAACAGCGCTCGTTCATCGAGGAAGCGCGACGGCGCCAGATCATCGCGGCCACCGTCGAAGTGATCTCCGAGGTCGGGTACGGCAACGCGTCGCTGGCCCGGATCGCCGAGCACGCCGGCATCTCCAAGGGCGTGATCTCCTACCATTTCGACGGCAAAGACGAGCTGATGTCACAGGTCGTGACGCAGCTGTTCGTCTCCGGTGCCGAGTTCATGTCGCCGATCCTCACCGCCGCGATCGCCGACGGCTACCGTGCCGTCCTGCACGCCTACCTGTCGTCGAATCTGCAATTCATCGACGACAACAAGAGCTACGTCGCCGCTGTCGGCGACATCGTGCTCAATCTGCGCGGCCCGGACGGTTCGCTGCGATTCGACACCCCCGACGGTGACCGGGAGATCATCGCGCCGCTGGTCTCGGCGCTGGCCGAGGGGCAGCGCGCCGGCGAGTTCGGCGATTTCGACCCGACCGTGCTGGCGCGTCTGATCCGGGACTCGATCGACGGAATCGCGAACCGGGCGGTGCGGGAAACCGATTTCGATGTGCGCCACTACCGCACGCATCTCATCGAGATGTACGACGCGGTGACGAGGAAGGACGACGACCGATGACAACGACGACGGAATCAACCCAACCCGATGCGGTACGGGAGGTTCCGCCGTTCGCGGTGCTCGGCGTCGGCGCGATCGCGCTGGTGGCCGCGGTCGGACTGTTCGCCGTGCTCGGGCAGTACGGCTTCTTCGGCGACGAGTTGTACTTCCTCGCGGCGGGCGGGCGCCACCTGGCGGTCAGCTACGCCGACCAGGGCCCGCTACTGCCGCTGATCGCTCGGCTGATGGATTCGATCGCACCCGGTTCGCTGGTGGCGCTGCGACTTCCGGCCCTGCTGATCACGGTGGCCGGCATCGTGCTCGCCGCGGCGATCGCGCGGGAAATCGGCGGCGGACGCGGCGCGCAGCTGATCAGCGCGGTCGCCTACGCGACGTCACCGTTCCTGTTCGTGCAGGGCAGCCAGCTCTCCACCAATGCGATCGACGGACCGCTGTGGGTGCTCATCACCTGGCTGCTCGTGCGCTGGGTCCGGACTCGCGCCGATGTGCTGCTGATCATGGCCGGGGTCGTCACCGCGATCGACATGCAGGTCAAATGGCTCATCCCGTTCTTCTGGATCTGCGTCGGAATCAGCGTGCTCGTCTACGGCCCACGCGATCTGTTGCGCAGGCCCGCGCTGTGGATCGGCGCCGCGATCACCGCGGTCGCGATGGTGCCCAGCCTGCTGTGGCAGGCGGCGAACGGATGGCCGCAGCTCGCGATGGGCGGTGTGGTCAGTGCCGAGCAGGAGATGATCGGCGGGCGGTTGATCTTCGTGCCGGTCGCGCTGCTCGCGGCGGGGCTGCTCGGCGCGATCCTGCTGGTTTACGGCACGATCCGGTTGTTTCGCGCGGAATCCCTTCGCCCCTACCGGTTCTTCGGGCTGGTGGTCGTCCTGCTCGTGGTCGCGTTCGTGGCGACCGGCGGGCGGCCCTACTACGCCGTCGGCATCTATCCGATCGCGATGGCGGCCGGGGCGGTCGGGCTGGTCGAGGTGAGGGCCACGTGGCAGCGGATTGCCGCGGTTCCGGTGATCGGACTCTCGGTCGCGCTCGCCGCGTGGTCGCTGCCCTGGCAGCCGGAGTCCTCGATCCCGCCGAGCACCGGTGGCGCGGACCTGCTGCTGCACGGCAAGTTCGGCTGGTCCGACCTGGCCGCGTCGACCGACCTCGCGTACCGGACACTGTCACCGGCCGAGCGCACGCACGCGGTGATCGTCGCCGAATCCTATTGGCAGGCGGGGGCTCTCGAGACCTATCGGCAGCAGTACGGCTGGCCCGCGGTGTACAGCCCGAGTCGCGGGTACGGCTATCTCGGCACTCCGCCGGACACGGCGTCCACGGTGGTCTATGTCGGCGCGCAGCACGAGGAGTTGCGCGCGCACTTCGGATCGGTGACGCCGATCGGCCGGGCCGACGCCCGGCTCGGCTACGCGGGCGCCACCCGTGATGTGACGATCTGGCGCTGCGAACTGCCGGTCCGACCGTGGTCGCAGCTGTGGACCGACCTGCGTGAGATGTAGCACCACAACGCGACCGCGTACGGCCTCCCGTCGGAATCGGCGGACGGAGTGGGCCGCCGGCCGGGGCGGCCGGTGGGCCCAGCCCACCAGGCCGTCGCCGCGCCAGGCGTGATCAGCGTTCAGGATCTGCGGATGCGCCGGTAGGTCGGGGTGGCGGTGGCCGCGGCGGCGAGTTCGGCGGCGAGCCAAGCGATGTCGGTGTCGCCGAGTGCGCCCAGCGTCAGGCGCAGATGGTCGCCGACGGGCCGCTCGCCCGCTTCGAACGGGCCGCCCGGCGCGGCCTTGATGCCCGCGGCGGCGAGGCTGATCATCGCGGCGTTCTCGTCGGAGACCGGGAGCCAGATATTGATGCCGTCGCCCGCGGCCACGACGACATCGTGACGGGCCAGCGCGCGGCGCAGAACGGTGGCGCGCCTGCGGTATTCGAGGCGCGCGCCCGCGACGGTGGCACGAGCCCCGGCATCGTGGAGCATCGTCAACAGCACGCGCTGTAGTAGCCGGCTGGACCACCCGGGCCCGAGCATCCGGCGTTCGACCACCGGATCCAGCAGTGCCGCGGGCCCTCCCGCGACGGCCAGCCGCAGATCGGCGCCGTGGGACTTGGAATAGGAGCGGATGTAGACCCCGCGATCGGGGAATCGCGCGGCCAGGGAGCGCAGCGGGGTGGTCGCGATGCCCGCGGAGTGGTCGTCCTCGATGATCAGCGCCGGGTACGAGCGCAGTATCGCCGCCAGTTCGCGGACTCTGGCCGCGCCGAGGGAGGCGCCGGTCGGGTTGTTGGCACGCGGTTGCAGGATCACCGCGCGCGGCGCCGGTCCGTCGAACGCGCGCGCGAATTCCTCGGGCCGGAAGCCGGATTCGTCGAGACGGACGGCGATCGGACGTGCGCCGAGGCGGGCGAGCAGGTCGAGAAACGGCGGGAAGCACGGATCCTCGACGATCACCGGATCACCGAAGCTCACGTGGGCGGCAAGGAGTCGGTCCACCGCGTCGAGGGCGCCGTCGAGGACGGTCAGCCGTTCGCACGGCCACGGCCAGTCGGTACGCAGCGCTTCGGCGAGTGCGGGCAGCACCGCCTCGCCGAGATAGTGCGCCGAGAGATCGCCCGGCGCGGTGTCGCGCGAGAGCGCGTGCAGGGCGGCGGCCAGGTCGGGCAGCAGCGCCGGATCGGGGGTGCCGTGCGACAGGTCGACGCGAAAGGCGTTGTCGGAGTGCGAGTGCAGGCGCTGATACCGGCCGATCGGTGCCTCGTGTTTCTCCCCGACGAAGGTGCCCGCCCGTCCGCGCGCGGTGATCGCGCCGGTCGCGGCCAGGGCGCGCCAGGCCTGGCTGACGGTGGCGGGGGACACCCGGAGTTCGCGGGCCACCTCGCGCACGGTGGGCAGTCGGGTACCGGGAGCGAGTGCGCCCGAGCGGATGCGGCGACCGATCGCGGCGGCGATCCCGGCGGCGGTTCGTTCGTCGAGGTCCCCGGCGAAGTCCGCGGGCAGTGCGGTCGGCGAGGCTTCGGTCATTGACTCATTCTGCGGGGTTGCGCGCGGCCGATCCGGGGTGCGCGCCAACGTTTACGGCACCGAAACTGTTTCCGCGCTCTTGTAACACAACAGAATCAGTTGTAGGTGCAGTATAACAAAGCATGGGAATCGTCAGAGCGGCGCTCGTCCAGACCACCTGGACCGGTGACAAAGAATCAATGACCACGGCGCACGAGGACTACGCACGGGAGGCGGCGGCGCAGGGTGCGCAGGTGATCTGCTTCCAGGAGCTGTTCTACGGCCCGTATTTCTGCCAGCTACAGGACACCAAGTTCTACGAGTACGCCGAATCGGTACCGGGCCCGACGACGGAACGGTTCGCCGCTCTGGCCGCCGAGCTGAACATGGTGATGGTGTTGCCGGTGTACGAGCGTGAGATGGACGGGCTGCTCTACAACACGGCGGCTGTGATCGACGCCGATGGCTCCTACCTGGGCAAATACCGTAAGCACCACATCCCGCAGGTGACCGGATTCTGGGAGAAGTTCTACTTCCGGCCGGGCAATCTCGGCTGGCCGGTATTCGACACCGCGGTCGGCAAAGTAGGCGTCTATATCTGTTACGACCGCCATTTCCCGGAGGGCTGGCGAGCGCTCGGCCTCGCGGGCGCCGAAATCGTGTTCAATCCCTCGGCGACGTCGAGGGGGCTTTCCAGCTATTTGTGGAAACTCGAGCAGCCGGCCTCGGCGGTGGCCAACGAGTATTACGTCGGTGCGATCAACCGGGTCGGCATCGAGAGCGAATACGGCGACGACGACTTCTACGGCACGAGCTATTTCGTCGACCCCGAGGGGAAGTTCGTCGGCGAGGTCGCCTCCGACACTTCGCCGGAATTGGTTGTCCGTGATCTCGATATGGATCTGATCAAGATCGTGCGCGACAGATGGGCGTTCTATCGCGACCGTCGCCCGGAGGCCTACGGACCGTTGGTGACCCCCTGATGCGTACCTTCATCCACGGCGGGACCGTGGTGAGCGCCACCGGGTCCCAGCTGCTCGACGTGCTGATCGACGACGAGACGATTGTCGCTGTCCTGCAACCGGGTTCGACCGCGCTCGGCGCTGATCTGGCGGCCGACGCGGATACGGTGATCGACGCGACCGGCAAGTACGTGATCCCCGGCGGTGTCGACGGGCACACGCACATGCAGCTGCCGTTCGGCGGCACCGAGGCCAGCGACACCTTCGAAACCGGGACCAGGGCAGCGGCCTGGGGCGGCACCACCACGATCGTCGACTTCGCGGTGCAGAAGCCGGGCCAGCGGGTGCAGGACACCCTCGCGGAGTGGCACGGCAAGGCCGCCGGGCGGTGCGCGATCGACTACGGCTTCCATCAGATCATCGGCGATGTCAACGACGAATCCCTCAAGGGGATGAGCGAACTCGTCAGCGAAGGCGTCACCAGCTTCAAGCTGTTCATGGCCTATCCGGGGGTATTCTACTCCGACGACGGCCAGATCCTGCGTGCCATGCAGTCCGCGGGCGACCTCGGCGCGCTGATGATGATGCACGCGGAGAACGGCATCGCCATCGACGTCCTCGTCGAACAGTCTCTCGCCCGCGGTGACACCTCGCCCTACTTCCACGGCACCAGCCGTCCGTGGCAGATGGAAGAGGAGGCCACCCATCGCGCGATCATGCTGGCGCAGTTGACCGGTGCCCCGCTGTATGTGGTGCACGTATCGGCGAAACAGGCGATGCAGCAGATCGTCACCGCGCGTGACAACGGGCAGAACGTGTTCGCCGAGACCTGTCCGCAGTACCTGTACCTCTCACTCGAAGAACAGCTGGGCGCACCGGGTTTCGAGGGTGCCAAGTGGGTCTGCTCGACACCGCTGCGCTCGCGCGCCGAGGGACATCAGGACGAGCTGTGGCGCTTCATCCGCACCGGTGACGTCACCGCGGTGAGCACCGACCACTGCCCGTTCTGCATGAAGGACCAGAAAGAGCTCGGTGTGGGCGATTTCAGCAAGATCCCGAACGGGATCGGCGGGGTCGAGCACCGGATGGATCTGCTGTTCCAGGGTGTCAAGGACGGGCGGATCTCGCTCGAACGCTGGGTGGAGGTCTGCTGCACCACCCCGGCCCGGATGTTCGGTATGTACCCGCGCAAGGGCGTGATCAGCCCGGGTGCCGACGCCGATGTCGTGATCTACGACCCCAACGGGCACACCAGCATCGGCCTCGGCAAGACCCACCACATGAACATGGACCACTCGGCGTGGGAGGGCTTCGAGATCGACGGACACGTCGACACCGTCCTGTCACGCGGCCGGGTGATCGTCGACGACGGCGCCTACCACGGTCGCGCCGGGCACGGCCGGTTCCTCCGGCGCGGCCTGTCACAGAACCTGCTGTAGAAACCAACTGCCGAAACGGAGAGTGCCGATGGACATCGGAGTCGTCCTGCAGTGCACACCACCCTCGTCGCGGGTGATCGAACTGGCCAGAGTGGCCGAAACCCACGGGTTCTCGCACGTGTGGACCTTCGACTCGCACCTGCTCTGGCAGGAGCCCTATGTGATCTACAGCCAGATCCTGGCCGCCACCCGGAAGGTGACCGTGGGGCCCATGGTCACCAACCCGGCCACCCGGGACCAGACGGTGACCGCGTCCGTGTTCGCCACGCTCAACGAGATGTTCGGTAACCGCACGATCTGCGGCATCGGGCGTGGTGACTCGGCGGTCCGCACCGTCGGGAACAAGCCGACGACGTTGGCCACCCTGCGCGAATCGGTGGAGGTGATCAGGGAACTGGGCAACGGTCGCAGCGCCCGCGTCGGTGACGTCGAGGTGCGATTCCCGTGGGCCGCCGATTCGCGGCTCGAGGTGTGGGTGGCCGGATACGGGCCCAAGGCACTCGAGCTCACCGGGCAGGTCGCCGACGGGTTCATCCTGCAACTCGCCGACCCCGACATCACCGCATGGACCATCGGCAGGGTGCGTGCGGCGGCAGCGGCGGCAGGCCGAGATCCACTGTCGGTGAAGATCTGTGTCGCCGCGCCCGCCTACGTCACCGACGGATCGCAGGCCGCCCTGGAACACGCCCGTGACCAGTGTCGCTGGTTCGGCGGCATGGTCGGCAACCACGTCGCCGACATCGTCGCGAAATACGGTACGGGCGGCGATGTTCCGGCGGCGCTGACCGACTACATCGCCGGCAGGCAGGGCTACGACTACAACCAGCACGGGCGGGCGGGCAACACGCATGCCGATTTCGTCCCCGACGAGATCGTGGACCGGTTCTGCCTGATCGGGACCCCGGACGAGCAGCTCACCCGGTTGTGGGAGCTCGAGCAGCTCGGCGTCGGCCAATTCGCGGTGTATCTGCAGCACGATGCCAAAACGGCCACGCTCGAGGCCTATGGCGAGCAGGTGCTGCCGCGGCTGAATCGGCAGGTCACCGCGATCCGAGCGGCCGGTCTGTCATGATCGCCGGTCAACCGCGGGTGGGAGTGCGCCGATGACCACGGTGACCATCGATCCGGCGACAGCTGTTGTCCCGCAGAAGATCCGAGCCTCCACGCCCGGTCGGACCCGGTTGCTGCGCGCGGTCTACGCGGCGAGCGCGTTCGTGCTCGTGGCGGTGATCTGGGAGCTGGTGAAGGTGCTGGTGCCCGCCGACGGTGTGAGCATCGCGGGCACCCGAGTACTTCCCCGCACCAGCGACGGCGCGCTCCCGCACGTCTGGGCGGTGTTCACCGTGCTCGGCGACCCGGACGGCAAGGGCACCGTCGGCGAGACACTGCTGCGCACGGCGATGTTCACGCTGGGTCTGTCGGTGCTCGCGTTGTTGCTGGGCGCGGTGGTCGGCGTGGCGCTGGCGGTCGCGATGCAGCGCTTCGGCTGGCTCGAACGCGGCCTGCTGCCGTATGTGGTGCTGTCGCAGACGGTTCCGCTGATCGCGCTCGCGCCGCTGGTGGCGGCATGGGGCGGCAAACTGTCCATCGGTGGTGAGCCGTGGCGGCCGTGGATGAGCATCGTGGTGATCGCGGCCTATCTCGCCTTCTTCCCGATCGCCATCGGGATGCTGCGCGGGCTACAGGCGCCGTCGGCGGCCTCGGTCGAATTGATGCGTAGCTGTTCGGCCGGGTGGTGGGCGACGTTGACGCGCCTGCGGTTTCCCGCCGCTGTTCCCTCGTTGATTCCGGCACTACGCCTGGCCGCCGCGGCCGCGGTGATCGGCGCGGTCGTCGCCGAGATCTCCACCGGCACCGCGGGCGGCATCGGGCGGCAGATCATCGTGTTCTCCCAGCAGGCCACCGGCGATTCGGCCCGGCTGTACGCCGCCGTGCTCGCCGCCGCGCTGCTCGGCGTCGTCCTCACCGCGCTGGTGGGTCTGGTGGAGCTGGCGCTACGCCGCTACAGCCACCCGCCGGGCACCGACGCGTCGAGCGAGGGCCGATGAGCGCCGCCGAAACACTCTCCACGACAACGTTTCAGGAAGAAGTACCCATGACCACCTCAGTCGCCGAATCCGGCAGCCCGGGGTCGCCGGTGTCGGCCGCGGTCGAGCTGAGCCATCTCGGCAAGACCTTCGCCGCCGGTGCGGTGACGGCACTGTCGGATGTCTCGCTCACCGTCGCGGCGGGCGAATTCGTCTCGCTCATCGGACCTTCCGGCTGCGGCAAGTCCACCCTGCTGCGGATCGTCGCCGATCTCGAGACGCCCAGCAGCGGCAGTGTCACCGTGCACGGCAAGCCGGCGCGGCAGGCACGGATCGATCAGGACTACGGCATCGCGTTCCAGCAGGCCGGTCTGCTCGACTGGCGCACGGTGGCGGCCAATGTCGAACTGCCCCTGGAATTGCACAAGGTGCCGAAGGCGCAGCGCAGGGCGCGCAGTGCCGAACTGCTCGCCATGGCCGGGCTCAGCGAGTTCGCCGACCGGTATCCGGCCGAACTGTCCGGCGGCATGCAACAGCGCGTCGCGATCGCCCGCGCGCTGGCTCGCAAACCGTCGCTGCTGCTGATGGACGAACCGTTCGGTGCGCTCGACGAGATGACCAGGGAACGCATGCAGGGCGAGTTGCTGCGCATCGCGGGGGAGACCGGCGCCGCCGTCGTGTTCGTCACCCACTCGATTCCCGAGGCGGTGTACCTGTCGGACCGGGTGGTGGTGCTGTCCGCACGACCGGGCCGGATCAGCGACATCGTGGCGACCGGCGGCTGGGATCGCGAGGCGGGCACCGATGTGCGGGCGTCCGCGCAGTTCTTCGCCGCCGTCGCCGCGGTGCGCGCGGCCCTGCGCGGCGAGCACGACGACACCGCCGTGGCGGGACGGGACCTGCGATGAAGACCTGGTTGCCGCCGGTATTGGTCGGCATCGTCGTCCTCGCGCTGTGGCAGGTGCTCACCGTGGTGGCGGGCGTGCCCTCGTTCCTGCTTCCCGCGCCCAGCGCGATCGCCACCCAGTTCGGCGAGAACGCGGGCCGGATCCTGGAGGCCTCGCTCGCCACCGGCACGAACGCGCTGATCGGGTTCGTCGCCGGGACGGTACTCGCCCTGGCCGCCGCCGTTCTCGCGGTGCGATTCGGCGTGATCGACGGGCTGCTCACGCCGCTGGCCGCCGCCGCTGCCGCGGTACCGATCGTGGCGCTGGCACCACTGCTGAACTCGATGTACTCCACCACCACCGAGACGCCGCGACGGCTCGTGGTCACCATCGTCGTGTTCTTCCCGGTCTTCGTCAGCACCGCTCGCGGACTGCGGCAGGTGCCGAAGGTGCAGGCCGACCTGATGACCTCCTACGCCGCGTCGGGATGGCAGATCACCCGCACCGTGCGCCTGCCCGCCGCGCTGCCGCACCTGTTCACCGGACTGCGGATCGCGGCACCCGGCGCGGTCATCGCGGCCATCATCGCCGAGTACTTCGGCGGCCTGCAGAACGGACTCGGCAGCCGGATCACCTCCGCCGCGGCCAATACCGCCTATCCGCGGGCCTGGGCCTATGTCGTCGGCGCGATGTGCGTGGGCCTGGTGTTCCTGGCCGCCGTGCTGCTGCTCGAACAACTCACCCGTCGACCCCGAACCCCACTGCTGTCCACGATCCGATGAGGGAGATCAATCCATGACCGAGACCGCACTCCGGTTGCGCACCGCGCTGGCGGTGGCCGCCGTGGCCGCCGCCGCGCTGACCGGCTGTAGTACCACCGACAGTGGCTCCGAGACCACCGCCGACGGCCTCACCAAGGTGACCCTGCAGCTGCAATGGTTCAAACAGGGGCAGTTCGCGGGCTACCTGGCCGCGGTGGACCAGGGGTTCTACAAGGAGCAGGGCCTGTCGGTGGAGATCCTCGACGGCGGCACCGACATCGTCCCGCAGACGGTGCTCGCCCAGGGCCAGGCCGACTACGCGGTGGCCTGGGTGCCCAAGGCACTGGCGTCGCGGGAGGCGGGCGCCGGGATCACCGAGATCGCTCAGATCTTCCAGAAGTCGGGCACCAAGCAGGTTTCGTTCAAGTCCGAGAACATCGCCGGGCCCGCCGCGCTGCGGGGCAAGACCGTCGGAAACTGGGGCTACGGCAACGAATTCGAGCTCTTCGCCGGGATGACCAAGGCGGGCATCGATCCGGCCAAGGACGTGAAACTGGTCCAGCAGCAGTTCGACATGAACGCCTTCCTCGCCAAGGACATCGCCGCCGCCCAGGCCATGTCCTACAACGAGTACGCCCAGCTGCTCGAAACCAAGAATCCGGCCACCGGAAAGCTCTACACCGCAGACGATTTCAACACCATCGACTGGAACGACGAAGGTGTGGCCATGCTGCAGGACGCGCTGTGGGCCAACACCGAGAAGCTGAAGGACAGCAAGTACCAGGATCAGACGGTGAAGTTCCTGACCGCCTCGCTCCAGGGCTGGGCGTTCTGCCGCGACAACCTCGACAAGTGCCGCGACATCACCGTCGCCGCGGGCGCCACACTCGGCGCCGGGCACCAGCAGTGGCAGATCAACGAGGTGAACAAGCTGATCTGGCCCTCACCCGCGGGCATCGGCACCATCGACGAGACCGCATGGGATCGCACGGTCTCGATCGCCAAGAACACCAAGAACGCCGAGGGCGCAACGGTTCTCACCAAAGACCCCGATGCCGACGCCTACACCACCGAGTATGTCACCAAGGCGCTCGACCGATTGAAGGCCGCGGGCGTGGACGTGACGGGTGCGAGCTACCAGCCCGCGCAGGTCACCCCCACCGAGGGCGGTAAGTAGTCACCCCCACGCGACGGTCCATCGCACGGCCGATGGATCGTCGCCGTGTGTTCAGAGCGGAGTCAGGCCGATGACCACACCGCCCTGCTGCCAGGTCTGGTAGATGTCGGCCTCGGACGGTTGGCCGTCGGGGAGGTAGCCGATGCCGTTGAACTTCGCGTTCTGCTTGTTGTCGCGCGCGATCACCGCGAACAGCTCCAGGACGTGCTGTTCGTCGGTGTACACGGTGGCGGTGAAGGTTTCGGGTGCGCCGCCCCGCGACAGGCGCACCTGCGCGCCGCCCTGGAGATTCTTCACCCACGGTCGCAGCGCGGTGCCGATCAGCAAGTCGCCGCCGTG
The DNA here is from genome assembly GCF_042674185.1 of Nocardia sp. NPDC056952. Classification (NCBI taxonomy): domain Bacteria; kingdom Bacillati; phylum Actinomycetota; class Actinomycetes; order Mycobacteriales; family Nocardiaceae; genus Nocardia; species Nocardia sp. NPDC056952. The sequence goes on from NZ_JBHURA010000001.1 coordinate 1,083,651, forward strand.
CACGGTGTAGGCCACCGGGACGTCGTAGACGACGCCGGATCTGCGTCCGACAACATGCAGGGTGGCCAGCCGTTTGCCGACGATGCCGGACAGCACCGGCACCTTCAGCAGGCCGCGGATGAGGGTATTGAGCTGGGATTGGAAGGAGCGGATCGGCTCGGGGCCGGTGGTCGTCGGTGTGCCGTAAGGGTTTTCGGGAGACGCGGAATCGCTCATGATCCCAGTATCGCCACGTGCGAGCGTGCCCGCAGTGCAGGTGACCTACGCTGCGAAGATGACATCTGGGCAGACCGAGATCTGGCACAACCCGCGCTGCACGAAGAGCCGCAACGCCACCGCGCACCTCGACGCGGCCGGCGTGGAATACACCGTGCGCCGCTACCTCGATGATCCCCCGACTGTCGAGGAACTGCGAGCGGTGCTCACGCGGCTGGGCGCGCAGCCGTGGGATATCACCCGCACCGGGGAGCAGATCGCCAAGGATCTCGGAATGGCGGAATGGGGGCGCACCGAGGCCGATCGGGACCGGTGGCTGAATGCTCTGGCGCAGCATCCGACGCTGATCCAGCGGCCCATCGTGCTCACCGCCGACGGCGGTGCGGTGGTGGCCCGCGACGAGCAATCGCTGCGCGCGCTCGACTGAGTCAGGGTCGCGAGCCGTCGTCGCCGATGAGCAGGCCGTCCAGGACTGCCCGCGTGTCGGGAACGAACGGCCATGCCGGATCACGCAGGTGCGCACGCAGTTCGGCATCGGTCCACCACCAGCCGTCCGCGATCTCGGACGGCTGGTGGACGAACGGACCGTCGCAACGGTACTCGTACCCGAACAGGTGGCAACGCAGCGCGCGGCCCGCCCAGCCGCCGTCCCAGGACGCGGTGGCGCGCAACGGAAGTACCGTGCCGGACGGGACGACGATGCCCAGCTCCTCGCGAAGTTCGCGGATCGCGGTGTCGGACGGGTTCTCACCGGCGTCGACCACCCCGCCCGCGAGGCAGTCGTGCATGCCCGCGAAGACGAGTTTGGTGTCGGTGCGCCGGTGGACGTACACGCGCATTCCGTCGGACGATCGCACGAGAACGCCCGCGCTCGCGTGCCACAGGCCGTCGCGGTAGACGGTGCCCCGATCGGCCTCGCCGATCACCAGCCCCTCGGCGTCGTAGACGGCGAGCAGTTCGTCTTCCGGATTCGCTGACACCGCCCGAGGGTAGCCGCCGGGAGCCCTGACCGGCGCGCGGTCATCGGCCGCGAGTGCGGGGCATCACGGTCCCCGCATCTCGGCCTGTGATTCACCGTTTCCGGCGCTGTGGCTTCACCCCCGGCCGCGGAGCGGCGGCTCGGGCCGCCGTGGTGACCAGCGCCTTCTTCGCGGATTCCTCGGCGGCCAGAGTGCGCCGGATCAGGTACTGCTGGCCGCAGGTCCACAGCGCGTTGGTGGCGAAATAGGTGAGCACGACGACAGGCAGGACGGCGCCGCTGACGAGCGCACCCGCCGGGAACACCCACAGCGACCAGGTGCGCATGATCGCGGCCGTGCTGTTGTCCGCGACCGCCGGGGTGAGCCGGGCCGTGAAGTGCGTGGCGAGGGCGGCGATCAGCACCAGCGGGATGGCGAGCGCCGCGACCGCGACGACAACCTCACCCGCGCCGGACAGGGTCGCCGACAGCGGTGCGCCGAACAATCTGGCATCGAGGAACGCGCGGACCTCGGGTGCGCCGAACAGGTAGTTGGCGGTGGCGTTGTTGACCTCGACCGGCAGCGGGCTGTCCGTCGAGGTGAACGGGCCGACCGCGTAGGCGCCGGTCCGGTCGAACGAGCGCAACACGTGGAACAGGCCGAGGAAGACCAGCCCCTGCGCGATCAGCGGTCCGAACCCGGCGAACATGCTGACGTTGTGCTCGCGCTGGAGCAGCCGGATCTGCTCGGCCTGGGCGCGCGGGTCGTCGCGGTGGGTGCGGCGAATGGCGTCCATCTGCGGTTGCAGCGAACGCAGGACTTGCTGGGAGCGGGCTTGCCGCAGCGCGGTGCGCACGAGCAACGCGCGGACGGTGACGACCAGCGCGACGACCGCGAGAAGCCAGGCCAGACCACTGGCCGCGCCGAGCGGGATCGCGAAGAGCTGGTGCCAGCACCACAGGACCGCGGACACGGGAAAATAGACGAAATCGAGCATGACGGGACGACCTGTCCGTGCAGCGTGCGCGAACGCACGAAAGGGGAATGGGATCACGGGATCCGACAGGCGGCGCCGACGGCGCGGCACCTGTCAGAGGTGATCGATCCCCGGAGCTCGTGGACGTGGCCGCCCGGCGGCATCCGGATTGCTCTGTCGCAGAAAGGAACCGCGCAGGCGGCGCTGTGCCGACCGCGGTGGACCCACACTCGCGACCCGGACAGGCAGGTGACTGCGGCCGGTGATCGCGACCAGCGCACACACCATCGCGGCGGCGACCGCACCGAACGCGAGCATGCGGGTGGCCTCGCCGCCCGGTGTGGAGATGAGCACGAAGGCGGGCAGCACGCACGCGAGAACCGCGTACGCCACCACCATTGCCCGTGCCTGCATGTCACCGATCATACCGACGCTGGAAGGTGCCGGTGGTTGCCCGCGGAGTCCGACAGCCCACTCGCCGTGCGTGGGCGTGGCTCTACGTCTCGAGCGCGAAGGGCGGGGTGCCGACACCGGTGACACGGAGATTGCCCCACGGGTCGCGTTCGGTGAGGTTCGCTGCCGCGGGTTCGCGGCCCGGCAGGACGAGTAGGGCGCAGGCTCGCGTCGGGTCGGGGAGCGAAGTGGACTCGGCGGGGTCGAGGCGGCCGTACCAGTGGTAGCGGCCGTCGATCGGGTCGGTATGGCCGGTGAGGGTGGCGATGACGGGATACTCGGCGCCGGGTAGATCCAGGACGGCAGGCCCGGCGTAGTCGTGATCCGAGTGTCGGTCGGCGGCGACGGTGATGTCGAAGTGGTGGGGTTTCGGGCGGCCCGGGCGACGTGTGCTCAGGGTCGGATCGAGCAGGCGGTGGTATTCGTGCTGGGTGCTGGCTCGCACTTCGATCCGGGTGCCTGATTGCCGCTGCAGAGCGCGGACCCAGGTGGCGATGAGATCGATGCGGACCGACTGGGCGCCCGGCGGCTCCTCGACGGCGAGCTCGGTATTGCCGACGAAGAACAGGTTCGGGAAGCCATGGGTCGCGATCCCGCGAAAGGTGACCGGAGCGTGCGACCACGCCGCGTCGAGCGTGCGAGCCTCACGTCCCGTCACCGGTAGTCGGACGCCGGACGCTGTCGCGGGCAGGGCGCCGCGGTGACGGTGTGCGGATTCCGATGCGGCGCCGGCCCGCAGGCGCCAGGTGGTGTCGGCGGCCAGAATCACCACCCTCGCCTGGGCGGGCGCGTTCCCGGCCGAGTGGATCAGCCAGTGGTCCCCGGCCTCGTCGAAAACGAGTTCGCTGATATCGGCCAGCCGCCGGGGGACCGGCCGATCCTCGCGAGACAGCCATCTGCGCGGTGCCGTCCACGGTGTCCGGCGCTGTCCGCCGACCGGAGATCGGGACGCATTGCCCGCTGAAACCGGTTCGTAGACACATATTCCGGCGATTCCGGCCGCTCGCAGCCGCCGCACGATCGCCCGGGATTCGGTCCCGATGACCGCGACGCTCACAGCAGACCCACCGCCCGCCACCGCCTGCGCCCGGCCGATCCGATCAGTCCGTGCTGACCCAGGAACGTCACCAGCTCCGCCGCCCCGGTTGCCCTGGATTCCCGCGCGACCGGATTACGAAGTGCCGCACGACGTGCCTGTCGACCGTCGAGGCCGGCGCGAATGTACATGTGCCGGTTGGTGATCAGCGACACGAACAGCGGTCCGGCCACCGCCACACACAGGCGGATATAGGCCCGCTCACCGGCCGACATCGCGGGCACGCGCCGCGCCAGCGCGTCCCTGGCGAAGCCGATGTGGCGTGCCTCCTCGGTGACGTGGATGCGCATGGCGCGCGCGACGATCGGCTGCAACTGCGGATCGTCGAGCATCCGTCGCTGCAGGGCGTCGAAGATCTCCTCGCCGACCAGGGCCGCCACCCACACCATCGGGCCGTGCAGCACGGCGGGTAGCGCGGTGATCGCGAGCCGCGCCGCCGGACGCGGCCAGTACGGGCGGGCCTCGACGCGCTCGATGAGTTTGCCGAACATCATCATGTGCCTGCACTCGTCGGCCATCTCGGTGAGCGTGTAGTGCGAGGTCGCGGACGTGGGATCGCCGCGCAGCAGCTCGCGCAGCAGCAGCCGGTTGAGCAGGTTCTCGAACCAGATGCCGACCGAGAGCACATTGGCCAGTTCCTGGCGCGAGAGTTCCCGCTGCTGGTCGGGCGTCATCGCCGCCCACAGGTCGGTCCCGTAGAGCGAGATGACGCGCGGTGGCAGGAACAGCTTCGCCGGGTCGAGGGGTTCGGCCCAGGCGATGTCGACCACCGGGTCGTAGGTTCTTCGCAGCGAGCCGATCAGCAGGCGCTGGGCGAAGGAATCGCGCGGGGAGGCGGTAGCGTTGCGCATCGCGGGCTCACTCTCGGCGGAACGTGCCACGCTAGGTGTTACAGCGTGTATCACCAAGGTTAGTGGAACGTGGTGTCACGGTCAATGCTGGTCCGGGTATCGTTAGCACTGTGACTGCACCATCCGCGCACGCCGATCAGACCGCCGCCGACGGTCGCGCCACCCGCTGGCACGGGCACAAAGAGCGCCGTCGTGCGGAGATGATCGACGCCGCCATCGAGGTGATCGAGGAACACGGTCTCGAGATCTCGGTACAGCTGATCGCCGAGCATCTGGCACTGCCACGGCCGGTGGTCTACCGCCATGTCGGTGGCCGGGCCGAACTCGACGCGCTCTCACGGCAGCGGATCCTGGAACTGCTGCTCGCGGAGTTGCTGCCCGCCCTGCAGTCCGAAGGCACCCTCAAAGAAGCCGTGCGCGGCGCCATCGGCACCTACCTCGGCTGGATCGAGCGCCACCCGAACCTGCACCGCTTCCTCGGCGACGCCGCACCGCAGGGTGCGCCGAGCCTGAGCGGCGCCGGCCGCGCGGTGGGTGGACAGCTCGCCGACATCTTCGCGGCCACCCTGGCCCGCTTCGGCATCGATCCGGCGCGTGGCCGGCCGATGGCGTTCGGCATGGTCGGCCTCGTCGACGGTGTGGTGGCGAGTTGGCGTGCGGAATCGGAGCCGGTGCTGACCAGCGAGCAGGTGCAGGGCATTCTGACCGAGTCGGTGCTGTCGCTGTTCGAGGGCAATGCGCGTAGTCTCGGCGTTCCGCTGCAACGGGATTCGCTCATCGCCGACCTGCTCATCGCGCCGGACGCGGCCCCGCCGCCCGACGAGCGGCTGCGCTGACTCACCCGGCCAGCGCGCGATAGGTCCGATTCCACAGCCACTCCACGGGACCGCGCTCGAAACGCCGCAACCACAGGTGCGCGAAGATGATGATCGCGACGGCCACGGCCAGGTAGATCGCCACCGTGAACGGCACCCTGGCCGAATCCGATACCCGCGCCGCCAGGCCGAAACCCCAGCCGTAGCAGAGGATTCCGGCGATCAGATTCTGCAGGATGTAGCAGCTGAGCGCGGTGCGGCCGACTTCGCTCATTCGTGTGCCCGCGAACCCAAGGCGCGGCCTGCGCAGATAGAACTCCGCGACCGCGGCCAAGATTCCGAGGGCGACGAACGGTGCCGTCGCGTACCGGGCGACGAAGACGAAGTCGCCGCCGCCCGCGATGCCGAGCGTCAGATCCAGCGGCGCGGCGACCGCGAACCCGAGCACCATGAGCCGCCGTCGAATGCGCGCGCCCTCGGGTCGGAAGACGCCCGCCCGGAACAGTCGCGCGCCGAGCAGGAACAGGGCGATCGACATCGGGAACACGAAGATCGCCTCGAGCCGGAAGATCAGCGCGTGGTCGAGGCGGAACAGCACCAGATCCCAGAAGGAGCCGTCCGCGTAGGGATTGGGATCCAGCGGCGCCGATTCGGCGCTGTCCTGCTGTGGCGCGAAGGCCAACGCGGCGGCTATCGACGTCAGCATCGTCACGTGGACCGAGGCGGCGATGATCAGCCAACGGCGTTGCGCTCGTTCGGTTGTCGCGAGTATGTAGGCGACGACGAGGCCGGTCATCGCGTAACCCATCAGGACATCGAACTCGGCGACGAACAGAAAGTTCAGCAGGCCGTCGAGGAACAGCAGCCCCGCGCGGTACGGATATCTGCCGGGCCACGGTCGGCCTGCCCGCTGTGCCGAACCCTGCTGGATGGCCAGGCCGACCCCGAACATCACCGTCAGCAGGCCGAGGAACTTGCCCTGCGCGAGCTGCTGGAGTACCCGCTCGGACCACATCCAGGCGTTCTCGGGGGCCGTGGCGAGCTCGTCGAGGTAGCCGACCATGCCCGCCGGGTTGGTGAAGATCCAGATATTTGTGCCGAGGGTGCCCAGGATCGCGATGCCGCGCAGCACATCCAGCGCGATCAGGCGAGCGGGCCGGGGCGCGACGGGCGCTTCGGTGGTGGGTGCGACGACATCGGTCATGCACCGAGTATCAGCGCGTGAGCGGCCCGGCGGATCGCTCACGAGAACGATTCCGGGGTCCCCCTCTTGGGGGAGGTTGCCGGCCTCCAGCAGCCCCGCTGGGCCGAGATGCGGGTGCGGGTACAGCGCGTCGCCTAGGCTCGACGGTATGCAGCGCATCATCGGAATCGAGGTCGAATACGGCATCTCGACCCCTACGGAGCCGACGGCCAACCCGATCCTCACCTCCACGCAGGCCGTTCTCGCCTATGCCGCCGCCGCGGGAGTGCCGCGAGCCAAGCGCACCCGCTGGGACTACGAGGTGGAATCCCCGCTGCGTGACGCGCGTGGTTTCGACCTCAGCCGGATGAGCGGGCCCGCCCCGGTCATCGACGCCGACGAGGTCGGCGCGGCCAACATGATCCTCACCAACGGCGCCCGGCTCTACGTCGACCACGCCCACCCGGAGTACTCCGCCCCCGAGGTCGTCGACCCGCTCGACGCGGTGATCTGGGACAAAGCGGGCGAGCGGGTGATGGAGGCGGCCGCCCGGCACGCGTCGAGCGTGCCGGGGGCGCCCCGGCTGCAGCTGTACAAGAACAACGTCGACGGCAAGGGCGCGTCCTACGGCACCCACGAGAACTACCTGATGAGCCGCGACACCCCCTTCAGCCACATCATCGCCGGACTGACCCCGTTCTTCGTCTCCCGCCAGGTGATCTGTGGCGCGGGCCGGGTCGGCATCGGTCAATCGGGTGACCACGCCGGTTTCCAGCTGTCCCAGCGTGCCGACTACATCGAGGTCGAGGTCGGCCTCGAGACCACGCTCAAGCGCGGCATCATCAACACCCGCGACGAACCGCACGCCGACGCCGACAAGTACCGGCGGCTGCACGTGATCATCGGTGACGCCAACCTCGCCGAGATGTCGACCTACCTCAAGGTCGGCACCACCGCGCTGGTGCTCGACATGATCGAGGCGGGCGAGGACCTCTCGGAGTTCCAGCTGGCCCGCCCGGTCACCGCCGTGCACCAGATCAGCCACGACCCGACGCTGCGCGCCACCGTCGCGCTGGCCGACGGACGCGAGCTGACCGGCCTTGCGCTGCAACGGCTCTACCACGAGCGCGTCGCCAAGTTCGTCCAGCGCGAAGCCAACGAAGACCCGCGCGTGCTCGACATCATCGACAAGTGGGCGATGGTCCTCGACCTGCTCGAGCGCGATCCGATGGACGCCGCGCACCTGCTCGACTGGCCGGCCAAACTGCGACTGCTCGAAGGCATGCGCACCAGGGAAGGCCTGGGCTGGGCCGCGCCCAAACTGCACCTGATGGACCTGCAGTACTCCGACGTTCGCCTGGACAAGGGGCTCTACAACCGGCTGGTTGCCCGCGGGTCGATGGAGCGGCTCGTCAGCGAACAGCAGGTGCTCGACGCGATGACCAACCCGCCCACCGACACCCGCGCCTACTTCCGCGGTGAGTGCCTGCGACGCTTCGGCGCCGATATCGCCGCCGCCAGTTGGGATTCGGTGATCTTCGATCTCGGTGGCGATTCGCTGGTCCGGATTCCGACGCTGGAACCGCGCCGGGGCACGAAAGCGCACGTCGGCAGGCTGCTCGATGCCTCGCGCACGGCCGCGGAACTGGTCGAGCAGCTCACCCACTGACGCGATCGAGGGGTCGACTGCGCGACAATCCGATCGCTATCGACCACCTTGTCGGATCCGCTCGGTAGGGTTGTGGGACACACACGATCATCGTGATGAGGAAGAGGAGGTCGGCTGCCATGGCACAAGAGCAGACCAAGCGCGCCGGGGGTGGCGACGAGGACGAGGGCCCCGAGGGCGTAGACGCGGCAGGGCAGGAACGCCGCGAGAAGCTCGCGGAGGAAACCGACGACTTGCTCGATGAGATCGATGACGTGCTCGAAGAGAACGCCGAAGACTTCGTGCGGGCATATGTGCAGAAGGGCGGCCAGTGACCCCAGGTGACCCCTTGCGCCTCCACGCGGGGCGGGCTCTCTCCTCGTTCACCGAACATCTCCGCATGCACGCTCCGGACCTGTTGCCCGCCAACAGGTTTCCGGTCTCGGATCTGACCGCGACGAAGGATCTGGCGCCGCACGGCACCACCATCGTCGCGGTCACCTACCGTGGCGGCGTGCTGATCGCGGGCGACCGCAGGGCCACCATGGGCAACCTGCTGGCCAGCCGCGATACCGAGAAGGTGTACATCACCGACACCTTCTCGGCCGCGGGTATCGCCGGTACCGCGGGCATCGCGATCGAGATGGTGCGGCTGTTCGCCGTGGAGCTGGAGTACTACGAGAAGATCGAAGGCGTGCCGCTCACCTTCGACGGTAAAGCCAACAAGCTGTCGAAGATGGTTCGCGACAACCTGCCTGCCGCCATGCAGGGCCTGGCCGCGATCCCGCTGCTGGTCGGTTTCGACGACCAGATTCTCGACCTCGACCGGTCCGGCCGCATCGTGTCCTACGACGTGGTCGGCGGGCGCAGCGAGGAGCGGTTCGGCTACACCGCGGTCGGCTCCGGTTCGACGTTCGCGAAGTCGTCGCTGAAGAAGCTCTACCAGCGCGGCATCGACCAGGACCGGGCGCTGCGGATCGCGGTCGAATCCCTGTTCGACGCCGCCGACGACGACACCGCCACCGGTGGTCCCGACATGCTGCGCGGGATCTACCCGACAGCGGTGGTGATCGACGCCGACGGTGCGGACGAGATCGGTGAGGATCGTCTCGCCGAGATCGCCCGCGGTGTGATCGCCGACCGGGAAGCCGCGGAAGAAGGGGGCGCCGTCCTATGACGCTGCCGTATTACGCCTCGGCCGAGCAGATCATGCGCGACAAGACCGAGCTCGCCCGCAAGGGCATCGGTCGCGGTCGCAGTGTGATCGTGCTGGTCTACGCCGACGGCGTGCTGTTCGTCGCCGAGAACCCCTCGGCGACGTTGCACAAGGTCAGCGAGCTCTACGACCGCGTCGGATTCTCCGCGGTCGGCAAGTACAACGAGTTCGAGGCCCTGCGCCGCGGCGGCATCTTGCAGGCCGACCTCAAGGGTTACCAGTACGACCGGCGCGATGTCACCGGGCGTGGGCTGGCCAACCTGTACGCGCAGACCCTGGGGTCGATCTTCACCGATCAGCTCAAGCCCTACGAGGTGGAGATCTGCGTCGCCGAGGTGGGTTATCCCGAACAGTCACCGACCTCGGTGCTGTACCGGATCACCTTCGACGGGTCCATCGTCGACGAACGCGAGTACGTCGTCATGGGCGGCACCACCGAGCCGATCCTGACCCAGCTCAAAGCCACCTACAAGCCGGGTCTGTCCCTGGACGACGCGTTGAAGGTGGCGATCGGCGCACTGCTGGCCGGTCAGCCCGAAGCCGACAAGGACAAGCGTTCGCTCGGTGAGGCCTCCCTCGAGGTGGCCACGCTCGAGCAGCAGCGGCCGCGCCGGGCGTTCCGCAGGCTGCAGGGCCCCGCCCTGGAGTCGGCGCTGGCCGCGTCGAAGTCCAAGCCCAAGCCGGTCAAAGAGGCGAAGCTGCCCGAACCCGACGACGACGCGGGGAAATAACCCACCGTCACGATCATGATCGGGCCTGCGAATCACACCGGTTCGCAGGCCCGATCTCGTCGTGTGCGCGGAGGTCGTTCGCTGTCCGAATCGTTGTGAACACGTATGCGAATGGGATGTCAGGAGCGCCGCGCGAGCACTGGTCATGGCTGTAGTGTCGATAGTGTGCAGCGACGAATCATGGGGATCGAGACCGAGTTCGGTGTGACATGCACCTTCCACGGTCACCGTCGGCTGTCCCCCGACGAGGTAGCCCGGTACTTGTTCCGCCGGGTGGTGTCCTGGGGCCGTAGCTCCAATGTCTTCCTTCGCAACGGTGCCAGGTTGTACCTCGACGTCGGATCGCATCCCGAGTACGCCACCGCCGAATGCGACAGCCTGGTGCAGTTGGTCACCCACGACCGCGCCGGCGAGCGGGTGCTGGAGGATCTGCTCATAGACGCCGAACAGCGCCTCGCCGAAGAAGGCATCGGCGGCGACATCTACCTGTTCAAGAACAACACCGACTCCGCGGGCAACTCCTACGGCTGCCACGAGAACTTCCTCGTGGTCCGGGCGGGCGAGTTCTCCCGGATCTCGGATGTGCTGCTCCCGTTCCTGGTCACCCGCCAGCTCATCTGTGGCGCGGGCAAGGTGCTGCAGACGCCGAAGGCGGCCACGTTCTGCCTGTCGCAGCGCGCCGAGCACATCTGGGAGGGTGTCTCCTCGGCGACCACCCGATCGCGCCCGATCATCAACACCCGCGACGAGCCGCACGCCGACGCCGAGAAGTACCGGCGCCTGCACGTGATCGTCGGTGACTCCAACATGGCCGAACCGACCACCATGCTCAAGGTCGGTACCGCCTCGCTGGTGCTGGAAATGATCGAGGCAGGGGTGTCGTTCCGCGATTTCGCGCTCGACAACCCGATACGGGCCATTCGCGAGGTCAGCCACGATCTCACCGGCCGCCGTCCCGTGCGCCTGGCGGGCGGCCGCCAGGCCAGTGCCCTGGAGATCCAGCGCGAGTACTACGCCCGCGCCGTCGAGCACCTGCGCAACCGCGATCGCGATCCGCAGGTCGACGCGGTGGTGGATCTGTGGGGTCGCACCCTCGACGCGGTCGAGGCGCAGGACTTCGCCAAGGTCGACACCGAGATCGACTGGGTGATCAAGCGCAAGCTGTTCCAGCGCTACCAGGACCGCTACAGCATGGAGATGTCGGATCCCAAGATCGCCCAGCTGGATCTGGCCTACCACGACATCAAGCGTGGTCGCGGGGTCTTCGACCTGCTCCAGCGCAAGGGTCTGGCCAAGCGGATCACCGAGGACGACGCCGTCGATGCCGCCGTGGACACCCCGCCGCAGACGACGCGAGCCAAGCTGCGTGGTGACTTCATCACCGCCGCGCAGGAAGCCGGCCGCGACTTCACCGTCGACTGGGTGCACCTCAAGCTGAACGATCAGGCGCAGCGCACGGTGCTGTGCAAGGATCCGTTCCGATCGGTCGACGAACGCGTCGACCGGCTGATCGCCTCGATGTAGGCGAACCCCTCAGACGGGGGGACCGACAACAGAACCGGTGGCGCATGGGAGCGATCGCGTAGGCGCCACCGGTTTTGTTGTGTGTGGGCACGCTCAGTCCGCGGTGACGACGGTCGCATAGGTGGCGGTGAGACCGGCGATGAACGCGGTGAGCGCCAATTCGAAACTGCCGTCATCGATTTCGTCGGCGATCGCCCGCAGCAGGTGTGCCTGATTCAGGTGCGGGTAGCGGTCGCGGTAGACCTGCACGTCGTCGGCGAAGCCGCCGGCGAACGAGCCCACTGTCGAACCCATGACCAGGTAGCGAGTGGCCGCGCCGATCATGGTGGCGTAGCGCGGTGGCCAGCCCGCGCCGACCAGACCGCCGTGGACGGCGTCGGCGGCGCGCAGGTTCTCGGCTCGGCGGCCCGGGCCGGTGGCCAGGTACGGCACGAAGTTCGGGTGGGTGGCCAGCGCGCCGCGATAGCTGCGCGCCCAGTCCGCGAGTGCGCGATCCCAGCTCATGGTGTCGAAGGCCGAGGTGTCGACGTGGCTCATGATGCCGGTGGCGATGTCGTCGAACAGGTCGTCCTTGTTCGGGTAGTGGCCGTAGAGCGAGGCGGCCTGCACGCCGAGTTCGGCGCCCAATTTGCGCATGGAGACTTCGGCGAGCCCGTCGCGGTCGATCAGGACCAGCGCGGCGTCGCGAATGCGCTCGCGGCTCAACAGCGGAACGCGCGGCCTCGCCATGCGGTACTCCCTCTCTCGTCGGGAATCGAACGGTATCACCGATGCCGAAAATGACTCTTGATTAACCGAACAGCGTTAGGATACGGTGCCCGAGTAAACCTAACGCCGTTTGGTTCAGGAGTGGTTCCGTGGATTTCCAGCTCACCCCCGCGCAGTCCGACCTGCGTGAACTCGCCCGAACATGGGTGGACAAGGAAGTCGTGCCGTACGCCGCGCAGTGGGATCGCGACGAATCGGTGGACCCGGCGATCGTCGGCAAACTCGGCGCTCTCGGCTTCCTCGGCATCGGGATCGCCGAGCAATACGGTGGCTCCGGCGGCGACACCTTCGACTACTGCCTGCTGCTCGAGGAGCTCGGACGCGGTGACAGCGCGGTACGCGGCATCGTGTCGGTCTCGCTCGGGCTGTTCGGCAAGTCGATCGCCGCGTACGGCACCGAGGAGCAGAAGCAGCGATTCCTGCCCGGGATCTGCGCGGGTGAACAGCTCGGCTGTTTCGCGCTGACCGAGCCCGGCACCGGCTCCGACGCGGCGAATCTGGACACCCGCGCCGTCCGCGACGGGTCGGACTGGGTTCTGTCCGGCACCAAGATCTTCATCACCAACGGGACCTGGGCCGATCACGCGCTGGTGTTCGCTCGGACCGGTGGGCCCGGCCCCCAGGGTGTCACCGCGTTCGTGGTGCCGACGGACGCGCCGGGCTTCGGCCGGACCGAGATCAAGGGCAAGCTCGGGCTGCGCGGCCAGGCCACCGCCGAATTCGTCCTCGATCGCGTCCGGGTGCCCGACGCGCTGCGCCTCGGCGAGGAGGGGCAGGGCTTCCGGATCGCGATGTCCGCGCTCGACAAGGGGCGCATCGGGGTCGCGTCCGGGTGCGTCGGCGTGGCCCGTGCCTGCCTCGAAGCCGCGGTGCGTTATGCCGGTGAGCGCGAACAGTTCGGCAAGCCGATCGCCGGCTACCAGCTGGTCCAGGAGCTGCTGTCCGATATCGCCGTCGCGACCGACGCCGCCCGGCTGCTCGCGTGGCGCGCGGCCGATCTCGCCGACCGCGGGCAAGCCTTCGGCACCGCCGCGTCGATGGCGAAGCTGTTCGCTTCCGAAGCCGCGGTCTCGGCCGCCAACAACGCGATCCAGGTGTTCGGCGGCTACGGCTACATCGACGAGTACCCCGTCGCCAAGTACCTGCGTGACGCCCGCGTACTGACCCTCTACGAGGGCACCACCCAGATCCAGAAACTGCTCATCGGGCGCGCCCTCACCGGCGTGAACGCCATTGTCTGACACAGGAGTACGACCCATGACCCACAGAACAGCCTTCGTCACCGGGGCGGCTCGCGGCATCGGCGCGGCGACCGCTGCCCGCCTGGCCGACGACGGATTCGCCGTTGCCGTCGTCGATCTCGACATCGACGCCGCGGTGCTGGCCGCCGAGAAGATCACCGCGGCGGGCGGCACCGCGATCGGCCTCGGCTGCGATGTCGCCGACGAGGCGCAGGTGGCCGATGCCGTCGCGCGCACCGTGGCCGACCTCGGCTCGCTCGACGTGCTCGTGAACAACGCGGGCGTGCTGCGCGACAACCTGCTGTTCAAGATGTCGGTCGAGGACTGGGACCTGGTGATGGCGGTGCACCTGCGCGGTGCGTTTCTGTGCAGCAAGGCCGCGCAGAAGCACATGGTGGACAACGGTGGCGGCGCCATCGTCAACACCTCGAGCGTCTCGGCGCTCGGCAATCGCGGCCAGGCCAACTACGCGGCGGCCAAAGCGGGCATCCAGGGCCTGACCCGCACCCTCGCCATGGAACTCGGCCCGTTCGGGATCCGCGTCAACGCGGTCGCGCCCGGCTTCATCGCCACCGAGATGACCGCGGCCACCGCGGCGCGCATGGGCGTGAGTGCCGAGGACTTGCAGGCGAAGACCGCCGAGATCACCCCGCTGCGACGGGTCGGCGTGCCCGCCGACATCGCGAACGTGGTGGCGTTCCTCGCCTCCGACGATGCCGGCTTCGTCACCGGACAGACCCTGTACGTCGACGGCGGACGCCGTCTCTAGATTGCGGAGAAACCTCATGCAGAGAACAGTTTTCAACGACGAGCACGAAGCATTCCGCAAGACCGTGCGGGCGTTCATCGAATCGAAGGTCTCGCCGGTCTACGACCAGTGGTACGAGGCGGGCATCGTGCCGCGCGAGTTCTACGCCGAGCTGGCCGACCTCGGGGTGTTCGGCATCGAGGTGCCCGAGCAATACGGTGGCGCCGGCATCGAATCGTTCAAGTTCCAGGCGATCCTGCTGGAGGAAACCACCCGCGCCGGTGTGTCTTTCGGCGGGTCCGGCGTGCACGTTGGCCTGTGTCTGCCGTATCTGAAGAACCTCGCGACCGAAGAACAGAAGCAGCGCTGGCTGCCGGGATTCGTCTCGGGCGAGATCATGTTCGCGATCGCGATGACCGAGCCCGGCACCGGCTCCGACCTCGCCGGAATGCGTACCACCGCACAGCTGTCCGATGACGGCACGCACTATGTGCTCAACGGGTCCAAGACCTTCATCACCGGCGGTGTACACGCCGACCGGGTGATCGTCTGCGCGCGGACCGCTCCGCCGTCGGAAACAGATCGCCGCCACGGGATCTCGCTGCTCGTCGTCGATACGAAGTCGCCGGGGTACGCGGTGGGACGCAAGCTGGACAAGCTGGGTCTGAAGGTCTCCGACACCGCCGAGCTGTCCTTCACCGACGTGCGGGTTCCGGTGTCGGACCTGCTGGGGGAGGCGAACAGGGGATTCAGCTACCTGGGCCAGAATCTGCCGCAGGAACGGCTCTCGATCGCGCTCGGCGCCTATGCCCAGGCCAAGGCGGCGATCCGGTTCACTCTCGAGTACACCAGGGGCCGTCACGTTTTCGGCCAGCCGGTCGCGCAGTTCCAGAACACCAAGTTCGAACTGGCCGCCTGTCAGGCCGAGGTCGACGCCGCCGAGGCGGTCGTCGACCGGGCACTGGAGGCCCTCGACCGCGAGGAACTCACCGCCGCCGACGCGGCCTCGGCCAAACTGTTCTGCTCCGAGGTGGCCTCGCGGGTGATCGACCGGTGCCTGCAGTTGCACGGTGGCTACGGCTACATCAACGAGTATCCGGTGGCTCGCCTGTACGCCGACAACCGGGTGAACCGGATCTACGGCGGCACCAGCGAGGTGATGAAGATGATCATCGCCAAGGACATGGGCTTGTGACGGGCACCGCGTATCTGGTGGACGGTGTGCGAACGCCGTTCGGCCGGTACGGGGGCGCGCTGGCCGGGGTGCGTCCCGACGACCTGGCCGCGCACGCGATTTCCGCCCTGGTCGAACGGCTTCCGAGCGTGGACTTCGACGCGGTCGACGATGTGGTTCTCGGTTGTGTGAACCAGGCCGGTGAGGACAATCGCAATGTCGCGCGGATGGCCGCGCTGCTGGCGGGTCTGCCGGTGACCGTGCCCGGTGTGACGGTCAACCGGCTGTGTGCTTCAGGTCTGG
The DNA here is from genome assembly GCF_042674185.1 of Nocardia sp. NPDC056952. Lineage (NCBI taxonomy): Bacteria > Bacillati > Actinomycetota > Actinomycetes > Mycobacteriales > Nocardiaceae > Nocardia > Nocardia sp. NPDC056952. The sequence continues at coordinate 1,099,553 of NZ_JBHURA010000001.1, forward strand.
ATGCCGTGGGCTACGCGGCCAGGGCGATCCGGGCCGGTGACGCGGATCTGGTGATCGCCGGCGGTGTGGAGTCGATGACCAGATCGCCCTATGTCCTGCCGAAAAGCGGTGCACCCTGGGATCGGTCGGCCCAGCTCGCCGACACCACGATCGGCTGGCGGTTCGTGAATCCGCGGATGCACGAACGCTACGGCACCGACACGATGCCCGAGACCGCGGAGAACATCGCCGACGAGTACACGATCGCGCGCGCTGATCAGGACGCGTTCGCCGTGCGCTCGCAGCAGCGGGCCGCGGCGGCGATCGCCCGGGGCAGGCTGGCTCGCGAGATCACCGCGGTCCCCGTGCCGCAGCGTCGTGGCGAACCGGTACTCGTCGATCGGGACGAGCATCCGCGCGAGACCAGCGCGCACTCGCTCGCCGCGTTGCGGGCGGTGGTACCCGGCGGGTCGATCACCGCGGGAAACTCCTCGGGGATCAACGACGGTGCCGCGGCGCTGTTGCTGGCTTCCGAGGATGCCGTTCGCCGGTACGGTCTCACACCGCTCGCACGAGTCGGGGCGATGTCGGCGGCGGGCGTAGCGCCGCGGACCATGGGCATCGGTCCGGTTCCCGCCGTCGAAAAACTGCTCGCTCGAACAGGTTTGACCATCGGCGAGGTCGATGTGCTCGAGCTCAACGAGGCCTTCGCCGCGCAGGCGCTCGCGGTACTGCGCGGGCTCGGCCTGCCCGACGATGCCGATCACGTGAACCCCAACGGTGGCGCGATCGCACTCGGTCATCCGCTCGGTGCCAGCGGTGCGCGACTGGCGCTCACCGCCGCGATGGAACTCGCCGACCGCGATGCCCGTCATGGGATCGCGACCCTGTGTGTCGGTGTCGGCCAAGGCCTCGCCGTCCACCTCCACCGCTGACCGGTGCGGTGATCACCGCTGGTGGTCACCGCACCCACGCCCCCGCTCCCCGCGGTGGCCGCCCCGCTTCTCGCCATCGCTGTCGTTAGGAACCACCCGTGAACGCCACCCTCTCCCTGGCGAGCATTCTCGCCGAACCCGCCCGCCGCCGACCCGACCACCTCGCCCTGATCGAAGGCGACACCCGCGTCACCTTCGCCGATCTGTGGCTGCAGGCCCGCGAGCAAGCAAGTGCCCTGATCGCGCGTGGCGTGAAACCCGGTGACCGGGTGGGCCTGCTGTGTCCGAACACCGCCGACTTCCCGCGCGCCTATTTCGCCATCCTGGCAGCGGGCGCGACCGTGGTGCCCGTGCATCTACTGCTCACCGCGCCGGAAATGGAGTACGTGTTGCGCGACAGCGGTGCCTCACTGCTGATCTGTCATCCGATGGTCGCGGCCACGGGCGCTGAAGCCGCGAGCAGCGCGGGCATCGACGTCGTCGCGCCCGAAGAGCTTGTCGGCGAGGCGATCTCGAACTTCGTCTCCCGTAGCCCGCTCGATACCGCGGTCGTCTTCTACACCAGCGGTACCACCGGCACACCCAAGGGGGCCGAACTGAGCCACCTCAACATGGTGATGTGCGCGACGGTGAACACCTTCGACGCCAACGAGATCCACCGCGACGACATCGCTCTCGGCGCGCTGCCGCTGTTCCACGTGTTCGGCCAGACGGTGTCGATGAATTCGCACTGGCGAGTCGGTGGCACCCTGGTGTTGATGCCGAGATTCGATGCCGCCGCCGCTATTTCGCTGATGGCGGCCGAGCGGGTCAACCTGTTCCACGGTGTGCCAACGATGTACCTGTCGCTGATCGAGGCGGCGGCTTCGGCACCGGCCATGCCCGAGCTGAAACTGTGCGTCAGCGGCGGCGCCGCACTGCCCGTCGCCGTGCTAGAGGAATTCGAGCGGAACTTCCACGCGCCGGTGCTCGAGGGGTACGGCCTGTCGGAGACCTCGCCGACCGCCGCGGTGAACCAGCCGTGCTTCGGCACCGAGGCGGGCACCGTGGGGCATCCGGTGTGGGGCGTCGACGTGGAGATCGCCGATCCCGCGATCACCGACCGCATCGAATTGTTGCCGATCGGCGACGTCGGGGAGGTTGTGGTGCGTGGGCACAACGTGTTCAGCGGTTACACCGGCAGGCCGGAGGCGACCGCGGCCGCGGTGGTCGACGGCTGGTTCCGCACCGGCGACCTCGGCACCCGCGACAAGACCGGTCGGGTGCGCATCGTCGACCGGATCAAGGAGATGATCCTGCGCGGCGGATTCAATGTGTATCCGACCGAGATCGAAGCGGCCCTGATGCGACACCCACGGATCGCGCAGGTGGCGGTGATCGGTGTGCCCGACCCCCATTACGGTGAGGAGATCGTGGCGGTCGTCGTGCTCGATGGCGCGCTGACCGAGCGGGAGGTGATCGACTTCGCCAAGCAGCAGGTCGCGAAGTACAAGTACCCGCGCCGCGTCGAGTTCGTCACCGAGCTACCCCTGGGCCCCACCCACAAGGTTCTCAAACGCGCACTGCGCCAACGTTTCGGAGGAACGGCATGACCACGGACTTCGCTGATGTCGACGCCCTGCGGGCGGCGGTCGGCACAGAACTCGGCCCCAGCGACTGGATCACCGTCGACCAGCGGCGCATCGACCTGTTCGCCGAGGCCACCGACGATCACCAGTGGATCCACGTCGACGCCGAACGCGCCGCCGCGGGCCCCTACGGAACCACCATCGCCCACGGCTTCCTCACCCTGTCGCTGATCGTGCCGATGACCCAGCAGATCATGACCGTCAGCGCGGCGAAGGCGGGCATCAACTACGGCCTCGACCGAGTCCGCTTCCTCACTCCCGTCCCGGTCGACAGCCGTATTCGGGCCCACCTCACGCTCACCGAGGTCACCGAGGTGCCCGGCGGCGTCCAAGTCCACCGGCACGTCACCGTCGAGCTCGAAAACGCCGACCGCCCAGCGTGTGTGGCCGACTCGATCGCCCGCTGCATGCTGTGAGATCCGGCCGTGGCGCGCGCACCCCGCGCTCGCCACGGTGGCTCGGCGGCCTATCGCAGGTCGCCGCTGAGGATCCAGAGGTGCCCGAAGGGGTCCTTCACCCTGCCCTGCCGCTTGCCGTAGGGACGGTTGTCGACGGGGATCACGACCTCGGCTCCGTGCTGCGCCATCCGCTGCGCTATCGCGTCGGGATCGGCGACAGTGAGCACGAGGAGCACCGGCGAGCCACCCACCGACCCGGGGTCGGACCACCCCCACTCCTGGACACTCTGTGCCAGGGCGAACACGACGGAGCCGAGCGTGAGTTCGGCGTGGTGGACCACCGCGTCCTCGGTGACGCGCAGACTCACCTCGGCTCCGAGCGCCTGGGTGTAGAAGGTGATCGCGGCGTCCGCGTCGGAGACCAGCAGTTTCGGGACCAGTTGGCTGTTCATCTTTCCCATGCTCGTCGAGCAGGGCGTTGCCGGCCTTGGAGATTTCGGCCCTCTTCCGCGAGCCAGCCGGTCGGCGTGGTGTTCATGAAATCGCGGAACTCGCGCACGAGGTGGCTCTGGTCGTGGTAGCCCGACTCGGCTGCCACCTGGGCCCAGGATGTCGCGCCCGTGCCGGCGCGGTGCACCGCGCACTCGAGACGGGCCACGCGGGAGGCGAATTTCGGGGTGACCCCCAGCGAACGTCGCATCACCTCGCGCAGACGCCGGGCGCTCAGGTGCACGTCGTCGGCGAGATCGTCGACCGACGCTGTTCCCCTCCCGGCTCTGATCAGATCCAGCGCGCGCAGGGCGTGGTCGGCGGTGGTGTCGTACCCGGCCCGGTTCAGCTGGTCGAGCAGCCGAATGCGCAGAACAGCCTCGCGTCGACCGGCCGGGAGCTCCGCCAACTCCGCACACATCGAACTCACCCACGGCAGTACGGCGTCGGCGATCACGCCGCCCGCGTCCACCTCACTCAGCGGCATGCCGATCAGGCGGCGCATGGCCGATGCCGACAGCTCGACATAAGCCGTCGGCTGCCTCGGCAGCAGGGTGGTGACCGGCGTCGCGAGCCCCGGCCGCAGCAAGCCGGCCACGACAGCCTGCGTGCGCAAGGTCTGTCCGTCGTAGTCGACCTCGAGCGGGGCCCCGAGACCGACAACGAGTCGAGCCGACAAGGTGGGGACGGCCCGATGCGCCCGAGCCGGGCCGACGTGCTCGCTGATCGACACCACGCCGATGCCCGCGGCACGGCATGCCGGACGGAGTTCCACCCTCGCATTCTCGCATCCGTGGGCGTCGGCTACCCGTCGGCGAGGTAGCGCTCGACCGTGTCGACCTTGCTGTGCAGCGCGTCGGTGACCCCGGGGCGGATGTCGGCCTTGAGGACCAGGCTGCAGCGGGGTGCGGTGACCAGGATGGCGTCGGTGGCGGCTTTGATCACTGCCATCACCTCGTCCCATTCGCCCTCGAGGGTGGTGAACATCGCGTCGGTGCGGTTCGGCAGGCCGGAAGCGCGTACCACCCGGACGGCCGCGGCGACCGCTTCGCCGACCGAGCCGTCGTGGTGGGCGGAACCGCTGGGAGCAACGGAGAAGGCGACGAGCATCGTGATCCTTTCGACGGGTGGGTCCCATGGTCGCGGGACCGTGGCCCAAGTGTGCGCCGACGCGCGGGGGACCGGGCGCGACCATTACCCTCTATCGAGTGGCGATATCCAAGGTCGAGCGGCTGATGAATCTGGTCATCGCGCTGCTGTCGACCAGGCAGTTCCTGAGCGCGGAACGTATTCGCGCCAGCGTGGCCGGTTACGAGGACTCCGCGACCGACGAGGCGTTCAGCCGGATGTTCGAGCGCGACAAGAACGAATTGCGCGATCTGGGCATCCCGTTGGAAGTCGGTCCGGTGGGACGGTTCTCGACACTCGAGGGATACCGGATCAACCGGGACGCCTACGAGCTGCCCGATATCGACCTGACCAGCGAGGAAGCCGCGGCGGTCGCCGTCGCGGTGCAGATGTGGGCCTCACCGGAATTGGCGGGCGCGGCCGAGGGCGCGCTGTTGAAGCTGCGCGCGGCCGGAGTCACCGTCGAGACCGACAACGTCGGGGTGTCGGTGCCCGCGGTGCCCGCCCGCACCCGAGGGTCGGAGCCGGTGTTGCGGGAACTCCTCGCGGCGATCGACGCGGGGCAGGCGGTGCGATTCGGCCACCACAGCGCCGTCACCGATCCGTTCGTGACCCGCGATGTCGAACCGTGGGGGGTGGTGACCCGCCACGGGCGCTGGTATCTGGTCGGCCACGACCGCGAACGCGATGCCGTTCGCACGTTCCGGCTCTCGCGGATCGGGGGACAGGTGCGGCCGTACGGTCCGGTCGACGCGGTCCACAAGCCCGCGCACACCGACCTGCGCGCGATCGTCGACCGGGTCACCGGCGACGCTCCCGTCACCGGGTCGGCCACCGTGTGGGTCGCGAAGGGTCGCGGTCGCGAATTGCGCCGCATCGGCACCGAAGTCGACACCCGTGACCTGGGCGGACGTCCCGGCTCGGTGCTCGAGGTGCCGGTGCGATCCCGCGATTGGGTGGCCCGGCTGATCACCGGCCTCGGTCCCGATGTTCTCGTTCTGGAACCACCGGAACTGCGCGCCGACGTGATGAACCGGCTACGGTCGGTACTCGACCACACGGAGGTCACGTCGTGAGTTCGCGTCTGTCCCTACGCCTTTCGCGCCTGTTGAACATGGTGCCGTACCTGCTCGCGCACCCGGGTATCAGCGCGGCCGAGGCCGCCGCCGAACTGGGGGTCACCACCAAACAGCTGATGAGCGACCTCAATCAGCTGTGGATGTGCGGATTGCCGGGCTACGGTCCCGGCGATCTGATCGACCTGTCGTTCTCCGAGGAGAGCATCGAGGTCACCTTCTCGGCCGGTATCGAACGGCCGCTACGGCTCACCTCCACCGAGGCCACCGCGCTGTTGGTGGCGCTGCGCTCGATCGTGGAGATGCCGGGCATGGTCGATCCGACCGCCGCGCACGCCGCCATCGCCAAGATCGAATCGGCGATCGCCAGCACCGACGCCGTCGTCACCGGCAAGCCGGTCGATGTCCCCGTCGAGAAGCCGGTGGTCGCGACCGTGCGCGCCGCGCTCGCCGACGCGCGAGCCCTGCGCCTGGTCTACTACTCCGCCAGCCGCGACGAGGTGTCCGAACGCATCGTCGACCCGATTCGCGTGGTGCTGGTCGACAACAACAGCTACCTGCAGGCCTGGTGCAGGCAGGCCGAAGGCGTTCGCCTGTTCCGGTTCGATCGGATCGAGGACGCCACCGAACTCGACGAACCCGCCCACGCGCCGAGCCACGCCGCCAACGACGCCGCGGCACTCGACCTGTTCCAGGACGACCCCGATGTGCCGCTGGCCAGGCTCCGGATTCGCGCCGACTACGCCTGGGTGCTCGACCAGTACCCCATGCACCGCATCGAATCGCGTGCCGACGGCAGCATCGAGGCGGGCATGCGCTTCGCCTCACCGGACTGGATGGCCCGGCTGCTACTCGGCTTCGGCACCGGCGTCACCGTGCTCGGGCCACCCGAACTGGTGACGGCGGTGCGCCTGCGTGCCGACGCCGCCCTGGCCGCCTACGCGGCCGCCGGACTGGTGGGGGAGACCGAACCCGCGTGAGTCAGCGAGTACTGGTCCTCGGCGCGGGCAGCGTCGGGGTTTTCGTCGGCGGTCACCTGGCCGCCGCGGGCATGGAAGTGATCTTCGTCGGCCGTCAGCGGATCCTCGACGACATCGCCGAACACGGCCTGCGCCTGACCGATCTGGACGGCGGCTCGACCGAGGTGACGCCCGACCGGTTCGGCCTCGCGCTCGAGCCCGACGAACCCGAGTTGGCCGACCTGGTCCTGGTGACCGTGAAATCGGCCGACACCGCCGCCGCGGTCCGTGCGGTCGCGGGCCGATTACGCCCCGGCACGCCGGTGGTGAGCCTGCAGAACGGCATCGGCAACGCCAGCGTGATCCGAGAGATCCTGCCGACCAGCATCGCCCTGGCCGGGATGGTGATGTTCAACGTGGTGCACAGCGGTCGCGGGTGTTTCCACCGCGCCAGCGATGGCGACCTCGCGATCCAGGACGACAAGGTCGTCGACCGCTTCGCCGACGGTTTCCGGGCGGCGGGACTGCCGCTACGCCGCCACCGCGACCTACGTCCGGTGCAATGGGCGAAACTGCTGCTCAATCTGAACAACCCGATCAACGCGCTGTCGGGCAGGCCGCTGCGCGAGGAGCTCGCCGAGCGTGACTACCGCCGCTGCCTCGCGCTGACCCAGTCCGAAGCCCTCGCTGTGATGAACACCGCGCGAATTCGGCCCGCGCAGCTCACCCCCGTTCCGCCCGAGTTGATGGTGCATTTGCTGCGCGTTCCCGACGCGGTCTTCCGGCGGGTGTTCGGTCGGGTGCTCGCCATCGATCCGCTCGCCCGCTCGTCGATGGCCGATGACCTCGCGCTCGGCCGACGGACCGAAATCGCGTGGTTGTGCGGGGAAATCGTGCGGCTCGGCGACATGGTCGGGCACCCGACGCCGGTCAACCGGAGGTTGACCGAGCTGATCAGGATCGCCGAGTCCGGCGACACCACCCGGTTCACCGGAAGCCGGTTGTTCGCCGAGCTGACCGGGGCGGCGGCCGCTGTCGCGGGTTGAACGCGTGGCGAACACCGCTGCGGCTCGGCGTCCACCACGGTGCGAACCCAGGTAGCATCGGTAATCACCACAGTCTTTGGAGGTATCTGATAATGGGCACGTTCAGCTGGACGCACCTGCTGATCATCGCGTTGCTGTTCGTTCTGCTCTTCGGCGCGAAGCGGCTTCCCGACGCGGCACGCGGTCTCGGCCGCTCGCTGCGGATCTTCAAGAGCGAGGTCGGGCAGATGCAGGCGGAGTCGTCGGCATCCGACGCACCGGCGGCCACCCCGGCCACCCCCGCGCCGCAGCAGCAGCTGTCCGCGTCGGCGCCGCAGGCACAGACCCCGATCGTCGAACCGCAGCAGGGCCACAAAACCCTCTGACCTCGGCCATCACCCCGGAGCGGTAGTCATCGCTCCGGGGCGAAGTGCTGTCTCGTCAGAAGTTGCCGCCGAGCATCCGCCGAACCGAGGGTTAGAGGCCACCACCCACCATGCGCATCCCGTTCGATCCCCGGCGCACCAAGCGCAGGACGAATCCCGACGGCACCATGTCGTTGGTCGAGCACCTGCAGGAACTGCGCACCCGGCTGCTGCTGGCACTGGCCGCCATCGCGGTGACCACCCTGATCGGCTTCTTCTGGTACGCGCACACCCTCTTCGGGATGGAGAGCCTGGGCGAGATCCTGCGCGGCCCCTACTGTGCGCTGCCCGAATCGGCGCGGGCCAGCCTGACCCCCGACGGCGCCTGCCGATTGCTCGCCACGGGACCCTTCGACCAGTTCATGCTCCGGTTGAAGGTCGGGTTCACCGCCGGTGTGGTGATCGCGACCCCGTTCTGGCTGTACCAGCTGTGGGCGTTCATCACCCCGGGGCTGTACGCGAAGGAACGCAAGCTCGCGGTCGGGTTCGTGGTGACCGGTTCGGTGCTGTTCGTGACGGGTGCCGTGCTCGCCTACGTGGTGGTCTCGCACGCGTTGTCGTTCCTGATGACCATCGGCGACAACGTCCAGATCACCGCGCTCAGCGGTAATCAGTACTTCGGATTCATCATCCAGTTGCTGATCATCTTCGGCGTCAGTTTCGAGACGCCGTTGATCATCATCGGGCTGAACCTGGTCGGGGTGCTGCCCTACACCAAGCTCAAGGCGTGGCGGCGCGGGATGATCTTCGGTCTGTTCGTCTTCGCCGCGATCGTCACACCGCAGGACCCGTTCTCGATGCTGGCGCTGGCGATCGCGCTGACCGTGCTGTTCGAGTTCGCCGTGCAGTTCGCGCGGTTCAGCGACGCGCGCAAGGCCCGCCGGGAAGAGAAGGAGGGCTGGGGCACGCTCGACGACGAACAGGCCTCTCCGCTCGAGACCCCCGAGCCGGTGGCGTCCGCCGATCCGGTGAGCGAGCCGGAGAAAACCGCGCGCCCGGTGTCGGACTACTCCGATACGCTCTGAGGGGTGACCGACACTCCGGGGCTGCCCAGCGAACTGGCGAAATTCGCCGGTGAAATCTCGTTCGATCTGGACCCCTTCCAGAGCACCGCGTGCGCGGCGTTGGAAGACGGGCACAGCGTGCTCGTGTGCGCCCCGACCGGAGCGGGCAAGACGATCGTCGGTGAGTTCGCCGTGCACATGGCGCTGGCCTCGGGCGGAAAGTGCTTCTACACCACGCCGATCAAGGCGCTGTCGAATCAGAAGTTCGCCGATCTCACCGCCCGCCACGGCCGCGACAGCGTCGGCCTGCTCACCGGTGACCAGTCGATCAACCCCGGTGCGCCGGTGGTCGTGATGACCACCGAGGTGCTGCGCAACATGCTCTACGCGTCCTCGGACTCGCTGCACGGTCTGTCCTACGTCGTGATGGACGAGGTGCACTACCTGGCCGACCGGTTCCGGGGCGCGGTGTGGGAGGAAGTGATCCTGCACCTGCCGCCGGATGTGCGACTGGTGAGCCTGTCGGCGACGGTGTCCAACGCCGAGGAGTTCGGCGCCTGGATGGAAACCGTGCGCGGCGACACCGCGGTGGTGGTCGACGAGACCAGGCCGGTGCCGCTGTGGCAGCACGTGATGGTCGGCCGGCGGATGTTCGACCTGTTCGACACCAAGTCCAGCGACCGCAAGGTCGTGGTCGACGAAGACCTCGTGCGGTTCATCCGCCAGCGCGAGAGCGCCGACCGGATGCACGGCTACGGCGGTCCGCGCGGACGGGGTGGACGCGGCGGCAATTTCCGCCCGTTGCCGCGACCGGATGTCCTGGCGCGCCTCGACGAGGAAAACCTGCTGCCCGCGATCACCTTCATCTTCAGCCGCGCGGGGTGCGACGGCGCGCTGGCCCAGTGCCTGCGCGCCCGCCTCGATCTGAGTCGTCCCGGCGAGGCCGCGCAGATCGACGAGATCATCGAGAAACACACCGGTGACCTGCCCAAGGGCGATCTGGAGGTCCTCGGCTACTGGGAGTGGCGCGAGGCACTGCAACGCGGCCTGGCAGCCCACCACGCCGGTATGCTGCCCGCGTTCCGGCACACCGTCGAGGAACTGTTCGTCAAGGGTCTGGTGCGCGCGGTGTTCGCCACCGAGACCCTGGCACTGGGCATCAACATGCCCGCCCGCACGGTGGTCCTCGAGCGGCTGGTGAAGTTCAACGGCGAAACCCATGCCGAGCTCACCCCCGGCGAGTACACCCAGCTCACCGGCCGCGCGGGCAGGCGCGGCATCGACGTCGAGGGCCACGCGGTGGTGCTGTGGCAGCCCGAGGTCGACACCAGCGCGGTGGCCGGCCTCGCCTCCACCCGCACCTATCCGCTGCGCAGCTCGTTCCGGCCCGGCTACAACATGTCGATCAACCTGATCGACCGGATGGGCGCCCAGGAGGCCCGAACGCTGCTCGAGCGGTCGTTCGCCCAGTTCCAGGCCGACCGGTCGGTCGTGGGGCTCGTGCGCGGGATCGAACGCAACGAGGGCGCGCTGCGCAAGCTGGAGAGTCAGCTCGGCGGCGTCGACGGCGACTTCATGGAGTACCTGTCGCTGCGTGACCGGATCAAGCAACGCGAACGCGATATCCAGCAGCAGGGGCGGGCCGACCGGCGCGGCGCCGCGGTGAAAGCGCTGATCGGGTTGCGCCGTGGCGACGTGGTGTCCATCCCCGTGGGCAAGCGTTCCGGGCTCGCGGTGATCCTCGAACCCGACCAGACGCCCGGCGATCCGCGTCCACTGGTATTGACCGAGGACCACTGGGCGGGTCGGGTGTCGGCGGCCGATTTCCCGGAGCCCGCCGAAGCGCTCGGGCGCATGGATCTGCCGCGCCGGGTCGATCACCGGACCGCGCGCATCCGCCGCGACCTGGCCTCGGCGTTGCGCGGCACCGGGATCTCGGCTCCGCGCCGGGGCAAGCGCAACGATCGTGTTCGAGGCGGTGAAGATCGTCAGCTCTCGACGCTGCGGCGCAGTCTGCGGTCCCATCCCGCGCACAATCGCCCCGATCGGGAGCAGCTGAGCCGCACCGGCGAGCGGTATTCGCGCCTCGCCCGTGAGACCGAGACGATGCGCCAGAAAGTTGCCGCGACCACGAATTCGCTGGCGCGCACTTTCGATCGGATCGTCGGGCTGCTCGAGGAACGCGGGTTCGTCGCCCACGGTGAGGTGACCGCCGACGGCAGGCGCCTGGCCCGGATCTACGCCGAGAGCGATCTCGTGGTCGCCGAAGCCCTGCGCCAAGGTCTGTGGCGCGGACTGGGCCCGGCCGAACTCGCCGCGGTGGTATCGACACTGGTCTACGAATCGCGCCAGGAAACCGGCCTGCTGACGCCGGCGGGGCCGACCGATCCGATCCGCCGTGCGGTCGCGGCCACCATCGAAGTGTGGTCGGATCTGCGCTCCGACGAGGCGCGACACAAACTTCCGCCCACCCGCGAACCCGATCTGGGTTTCGTCACCGGGGTCTACAAATGGGCGCGCGGCGACGCGTTGGCCGAGGCGTTGCTGGCCAGCGGCGACCCGGGTACGACGATGTCGGCGGGCGATTTCGTGCGGTGGTGCAGGCAGGTGATCGACCTGCTCGATCAGATCCACAACACCGCCGACGACCCCGAGATCGCGTCCACCGCCGCCAAGGCGGTGCGTGCGGTACGGCGGGGTGTCGTCGCGGTGGACGCCGCGTAGTCGGCACGTCTGTGATTTGATTTCTTCGCGTACCGACCGTGAGGCGGATGTCGTGCGAATGCGGCAGGCCCGGCGCGGGGGGCTACCGTATGGACTAATGATGCGAGTGGAGGCGAGTGGATGAGCGGCCCTTACGGACCGAACAACCCCGGGGAGGGGAACAACGATCCCACCCAGCACTGGGGGGGTCAGCAGGGGGCCGGTGGCGCCGGTCCCACCCAGCACTGGGGTGGCGCGCAGCAGCCGCCACCACAGGGCGCCCAGCCCACCCAGCAGTGGAAAGACCCGAACGCGCAGCAGCCACAGCAGCAGTGGGGACAACAGCCCCAGCAGCCGCAGCAGCCGTGGGGCCAGCAGCCGCAGCAGGGTGGCGTGCCGCCGCAGCAGCCGACCGGGCCGCAGCAGCAGTGGGGCCAGACCCAGCCGCCGCCGCAGGACTGGAACAACCAGGCCGCCAACGCGCAGCAGCAGTGGGGTCAGCCCGCGCCGCAGCAGCAGTGGGGCCAGCAGCCCGCCCCGCAGCAGCAGTGGGGCCAGCAGCCGTCTTCCGGTGGCAAGAGCAAGGGCCTGATCATCGGGCTCATCGCCGCGGGCGTGCTCGTGGTCGCCGCCGTGATCGGTCTGATCCTGGTCGTGTTCTCCTCGGACGAACTCGACAACGCCGCGGTACAGGACGGTGTCTCGCGCGTGCTGAAGGACTCCTACGGCATCGCCGACGTCTCCGATGTCAGCTGCCCCTCCGGTCAGGCGGTGGAGGTCGACGCGACCTTCACCTGCGACCTGAAGGTCAGCGGCGAGGCGAAGAAGGTCACCGTCAAGATCACCAAGGAAGACGGAACCTACGAGGTCGGCCGCCCCAACTAGGCGCTCGCACTACGTTTTCCGGGCCGTCCGCGCAGACTGCGGGCGGCCCGGCGTCGTTCGTCCCGGTCAGCCGGTATGTGCGGCGGTGAGCGCGGTGACGAGGCGGGTGATCGGGCTCTCGGCGTTGTACGCGGTGGCCAGCGCGAGCAGCCGGTCGGGGTCGGCGGGGCTGGCGGGCAGGACATCCGGACGCGACAGGATCACCTCCGCGTCGCGGACCACCCGCACGACCGGTGCGGCGACCTTCAGATAGTCCTGCGCGGCACCGAGTTTCGCGCGCACACCCTTGGCGATATCGGACGCCGGATCGGCGACGGCGTCCATGAGCGCGTCGAGCGAGCCGAACTTCGTGATCAACTGGGCGGCTGATTTGTCGCCGATGCCCGCCACACCGGGCAGGCCGTCGGAGGCGTCGCCGCGCAGGGTCGCCATGTCGGCGTAGGCCGGGCCCGCGTTCCGTTCGGGCACACCGTATTTCGCCGAGAGCTCCGCGGGGCCGAACAGTTCGGCCTTGGCGAGTCCCCGGCCGACGTAGAGCACGCGGACCGGTGGGGCGGGCTCGTCGCGCACCAGCTGCAGCAGGTCGCGGTCGCCGCTGACGACGACGACCGGGTCGGTGCGCTCCCGGCTCGCGAGGGTGCCGAGCACATCGTCGGCCTCGAGGCCGTCCGCGCCGCCGGTGGCGATGCCCGCCGCCTCGAGCACTTCGAGGATCATCTCGACCTGCGGGGTGAGCGTGTCGGGCACTTCCTCCGCGCCGGGCGCCGCGCCGGTGCTGGTGTCGAGTCGGTGCGCCTTGTAGGAGGGCACCAGGGCCACCCGGAACGGGGGCCGCCAATCGAGGTCGAGTCCGACGACGAGCCTGCTCGGGCGATGCTTGGTGACCAGCGAGGCCACCATGTCGGTGAATCCGCGCAGCGCGTTCACCGAGCGGCCGTCCGCGCCCCTGAGCTTGTCGGGGATGGCGTAATAGGCGCGGAACCAGAGGCTGGCGCCGTCGAGGATCAACAGGGGTCCACGGGTGCTCTCGTCAGCGGTCACCCGGTGATTGTGCCCCGAACCACCGACACCGTGGCCGTGGCCGTGGCGATGGGCTTCGGTGGCTGCCCTCGGCGCGGGGCGGGTAACGTCGGATCCTATGAGCGCGCACACGGATGCCAGGTTCGCGGCGAAGGTCTACGGTCAGCGGCTGGAGCGGGCGGTCGAGTTGATGCGCGCGGCGCATCTGGACGCCCTGCTGATCACTCCGGGCCCCGACCTGCGGTACCTGATCGGTTCGGCCGCGGAATCCTTCGAGCGGCTCACCTGCCTGGTGATCCCGGCCGACGGATCGACGCCCTCGGTGGTCATCCCGAAACTCGAGCTGGCCTCCCTCGCCGATTCCGCGGCGGGCGAACTCGGCCTGCGGGTGCTCGACTGGGTCGACGGCGTCGATCCGTACCAGCTGGTCCGCTCGATTCTGCACGCCGGTTCCCGCATCGCGGTCGCCGATGCCATGCCCGCACTGCACCTGATCCCGCTCGCCGAATCGACCACCGGTCTGCCCGCCTCGGCGACGCCGGTACTGCGCGAGTCGCGAATGATCAAGGACGAGGCCGAGATCGACGCGCTGCGCCGGGCGGGCGCGGCCATCGACCGCGTACACGCGCGGATGGGCGAGTTCCTGCGGGCCGGTCGCACCGAGGCCGAGGTGAGCGCCGATATCACCGCCGCGATAGTCGAGGAAGGCCACACCGAGGCGGCCTTCGTCATCGTGGGCAGTGGACCGCACGGCGCCGACCCGCACCACGAGGTCTCCGATCGCGTCATCGAGCAGGGCGACGTGGTGGTCATCGACATCGGTGGCCCCGTCGAACCCGGCTACTACTCGGACTCGACCCGCACCTATGTACTCGGCACCCCGCACCCGGAGATCGTCGAACAGGTGGCGGTCCTCGAGGCCGCCCAGGCCGCCGCTGTCGCGGCGGTCCGGCCGGGAGTGAGCGCGGAATCCATCGACGCCGCCGCCCGCACCGTGCTCGCCGACGCGGGCCTCGGCGACGCCTTCATCCACCGCACCGGCCACGGCATCGGCCTGTCGGTGCACGAGGAGCCCTACATCGTGGCGGGTAACGACCTCGTTCTCGAGCCGGGCATGGCGTTCAGCATCGAGCCGGGAATCTATTTCCGCGGCGAATGGGGCGCGCGGATCGAGGACATCGTGGTCGTCACCGACGACGGTGTGGAGTCGATGAACAATCGGCCGCACGGCCTGACGGTGCTGTAAGCGGGCCCCGGAGCGGCGCGCGCCCGCGCTGCGCCGAGCGGGTTCGGGAGGCTATTTCAGCGTGCCCGACGACAGCACCCGGCGCACCTGGATCGCGACGACCACACGTGTCGGGTTCTCGCGGGGGACCCGGTAGCGCTCGGTGTAGCGACGCACGGCCTCGGCGACGTCGGCGCTGTCGTCGAGTACCGTCGCCGGCCCTTCGAGGGTCAGCCAGCGCGGCCCCTCGACCTGGCTCACCGCCGCGTAGCCGCCTCGTCCGGCATTGCGTGCCTTCACCGACGCGCCGTCGGTGATCACGCGAGCGATCCCGCTCTCCGGATCCCAGGTGAAGCCCACGGCCACCACGTGCGGAGTGCCGTCGGCGCGCAGCGTGGTGAGCGTGGCCAGATGCCGCTCGGTGACGAACGCGAGGGCAGCGGGGGACAGCTGGGCGGTGGCGGTCGGCATGCCGGAAACGGTAGCCGGGCCGACCAGCGCGTTGCTGCGCGGGTTCGCGCCGTGCACACAACAGAGGCAGGCCGGCACCGGCCGCACGGGCCGGATGACAGACTGGCGCTATGGGAACGCAGCAGAACGATGGGCCGGTGCTGGTCCTGGGCGGGCGCAGTGAGATCGGCCTCGAAGTGGCGCGCAGGCTGGCACCCGGACGGGTGGTGATCCTGGCCGCTCGCCGTGCCGACGCGTTGGCGGCCGAGGTCGAGCAGGTGCGCGCGGCGGGCGCGACCGCCGTGCACACCGTGGAATTCGACGCCGACGAGACCGCCACCCACGCGCCCCTGCTGGACAAGCTCGCCGCCGAGCACGGTGGCATCGCGACAGCGGTGCTCGCCTTCGGCGTCCTCGGCGATCAGGATCGTGCCGAACACGACCCGGCGCACGCGGTGGCGGTCGTGCACACCGATTTCGTCGCCCAGGTCAGTGTCCTCACGACCCTGGCGACCGTGATGCGTGCGCAGGGATCCGGCCAGATCGTCGTCTTCAGCTCGATCGCGGGCGTGCGCGTGCGGCGGGCGAACTATGTCTACGGTTCGGCCAAAGCGGGCCTGGACGGCTTCGCCAGCGGCCTCGGCGACGCCCTGCACGGCACCGGCGTGCAGCTGTTGCTGGTGCGCTCGGGCTTCGTGATCGGGCGCATGACCACCGGCATGGAACCCGCCCCTCTGGCCAGCACTCCCGACCAGGTCGCCGACGCCGTGGTCCGCAGCCTCGGCAAGGGCGCCACCCGGGTCGCGGTCCCCGGCCGCCTTGCCCTCGCCTTCTTCGTGATGCGCCTGCTCCCGCAATCCGTCTGGCGTCGGATGCCACGGTGACCGCGTCCGGCGACGCGGCGACGGACTGGACCGGCCACCCGATCGTGGTGGCCGGCATCGGGGCCGACGGTTGGGCGGGGCTGGGGGAGAACGTCCGCCGGGCCATCGGGGACTGTGACGTGGTGTTCGGCTCCTCGCGTCAACTGGCGCTGCTCCCGGCCGGTGATATCGAGCGGGTGCCGTGGCCGACACCGCTGCTGCCCGCCCTGCCGGAGTTGTTCGGGCGCAATGCCGGTCGACGCATCGGCGTGCTGGCCAGCGGGGATCCGATGTTCTACGGCATCGGCGTCACCCTGGCGCGCCGGTTCGGCCCGGCGGCGCTGCGTGTGTTCCCGCAGCCCTCCTCGGTGTCGCTGGCGTGCGCGCGGCTCGGGTGGCCACTGGCCGAAACCCCGGTGGTGAGTGTGGTTGCCCGGCCATTGCCCACCGTGGTGCCCGAATTGTCCGAAGGTCGGCGGATTCTCGTTCTCAGCGAAGACGAGACGACACCGAGCCGAGTCGCGGAACTGCTGCGCGACAAGGGTTTCGGACCCTCCGCGCTGACGGTTCTCGAGCAACTCGGCGGCCCCGCCGAACACCGCCACACCGGCTCCGCGGCTACCTGGTCGCACCCGCCCGGCGATCCGCTCAACATCGTCGCCATCGACTGCCGCGCCGATCCCGATACCCGTCGCGACACCCGATTGCCCGGCCTGGCCGACGCTGCCTTCGCCGGTGACGGCCAGCTCACCAAGGCCGAGGTTCGTGCCCTCACCGTCACCGCTCTCGCCCCCGCACCGGGGGAAATGCTGTGGGATATCGGCGGCGGGTCGGGCAGTATCGCCATCGAATGGTGCCGTACCCATCCGCTGTGCCGCGCCGTCACGTTCGAGCGGCTGCCTGCCCGGCGGGAACAAATCGCGACCAATATCACCGCCCTCGGAGTACCGGGAATAACGATCCGCGGTGAGGTGCGCTCAGAGTTAGCCGAGGAAAAGATCTCGGTGCCGGACGCCGTATTTCTCGGCGGTGGTCTCACCCAGGACGGCATGTTCGAGCAGTGCTGGCAGCGGCTGCGCCCCGGCGGCCGCCTGGTCGCCAACGCGGTCACCGCGGAATCGGAAGCGCTGCTGCTCGACTGGTCGGCGAGGTTCGGTGGCACCCTGCGCAAATTTCAGATCTATCGGGGTGAACCGCTCGGCGGGTTCACGGCCTGGCGGCCGCACTTGCCGGTCGCTCAGTGGATTGTCCGAAAACCCGCTGGTCGCCGGAGTGTGGACGCGCAGCCCTGATCACGATCAGATCACGCGCAGATCACGGTGAATCCCTTCCCGCAGGGTCCGCACGCCGTAAAAGTTTCGGACCGAACGTGTAGAACCCACGGCTCGGGGGTAGGGTCGTTGCCGTTCCGGGTAATCCCCCGGGCCGTTTTCCACGATGGAGAGTTACATGAAGTACTCGAAGTTCGATGGCGATGCCGGTGCCGATGATTTCGGAGGGCTGTCCTGAGAGTTTTGATCCTCGGTGGCACCGGCGAAGCCAGGGAGTTGGCGCGCAGAGCGTCCGGTGAGCGTGGACTCGACATCGTGTCCTCCCTCGCCGGCCGAGTCGCCAATCCGCGGCTGCCGGTCGGTGCGGTCCGCGTGGGTGGGTTCGGTGGTGTCGAGGGCCTCCGAACCTGGCTACGCGAGAACGCGATCGACGCTGTCGTGGACGCGACCCATCCCTTCGCCGCACAGGTGAGTGCGCACGCCGCCACGGCCGCGGCCGAGCTGGATATCCCGGCGCTGCATCTGCGCCGCCCCGAGTGGGTGCAGCGGCGCGGCGACCTGTGGACCCGCGTGCCCGATCTCGCCGCGGCGGCCGCGGCACTGACCGCGCGCGACGAACAAGTCCTGCTGACCATCGGCCGCCAGGGCGTCGGCGCGTTCGCGGGTTGCACGGGTCACGGTTTCGTCATCCGCTCCATCGACGCCCCTGATGTCCCGTTGCCGCCGCGCGCCAAACTGTTGCTGGCGCGGGGGCCGTTCACGTTCGACGAGGAACTCGTGCTGATGTCGCGGCATCGCATCGACGTGCTGGTCACGAAGAACAGCGGCGGCGAGCAGACCGAGGCGAAGATCTTCGCTGCCCGCACCGCGGGGCTGCCGGTGATCATGATCGACCGGCCACCGCTGCCCGCGGGCGCCGTCACCGTGGCCGAGGTCGGCGACGCGGTCGAGTGGCTGCGGGAATCCGCATCGCACCGAGTGGGCTGAACCGAGCGGCAGGGCCGAATTCCGTCAGCGCGGGTTCGGCGGTGTGAAGATCGTCGGCAGCTGGTCGAACCAGTGCAGGACCGCGCGCTCATAGGCGATGCCGAATTCGAGGGTCGCGCGCTGGTGGGGAGCCAGGGCGGTCTCGTCTTCGTCGAGGTAGCGGTCGAGGCGATCTTGATGAATGTTCTTGTTGGCGGCGATGATCCGATCGCGATGCGCGGGATCCAGGTGCTCGCCGAAGGACAGCGTGAGCAGCAGTGGCACGCGGATGGTCTCGGCGCCGGGATCGCGCCCGATCCACTCGGCGAAGGCCTCACGCCCGATATCGGTGATCCGGTACGGCGTGCGCTCCCTGGCGCCACGTTCGCCTTTGGTCACCAGGCCCGCGGTGTCCATCGTGGACAGTTCGCGATAGACCTGGCTCTGTGTGATGGTCCAGAAGTCGCCGATGCGTTGCTGGGCCTGCGTGGCGAGATCCCAGCCCGACTTCGGGCCCTCGTGCAGGAACCCGAGTAGCGAGGCCGCGGTGGAGTTCAGTGGGCGGCGTCGAGTCGCGGTGTCGGTCAACGGTCAACTCCCTTCGAACTACATTCCTAAGTGGAATGTTACGCCTGGGTGCGCAGTCCACCAATAGTGCCGGTGTTGCGGCGCGTTCGCCGGACCGGGGTGCGGCGGTGGTGCTCGCGTGCTGAGCGCCACCGCCGCGGTGATCGACCCGTCGGGTCAGGCCAACGCGAGGTTCACGACGTCACCGTCGGCCAGTTCGTAGGACGCCAGGGTATTGGAGTCCTCGAGCTTGACTTCGCTCTCGGTGATGAGCTGCTGATCGGCCACCGGAACCCCGGTCTGTTCCTGGATGAGGCCCTTCAGGTCCTTGACCGTGGCCGTGCTGTCGATGCTGACCTGGATGGGCTCGCCGTCGAGGCCGTTCACCACCAGCGTGATGCCGGCAGCGCTTTCGGCGAGAGGTGCCCCGGGCAGACTCGGCAGGCCGGGCAATCCGGGCGCCCCGAGTGCCCCGGGCTCGGGTGCGGCCGGTGCCGCAGGTGCTGCGGGCGCGGCGGGTGCCGCTGGTGGCGCGGGCGGGGCCGGCGGTTGAGCCGAGGCGATCCCCGCGACGGGAACCGCCATGGCGGCGGCTATCAGGCCGACCGTCACACCGCGCCGTAATCGGGTACCGACAGTGTTCTGTGCGTGGTGCTGAACTCTCATCGTGGTGAATCCTTTCATCGTCCTCGTGGGACGCGTTGGGGAATCGAACCAGGAAACGAGCTGTCACGCTGTTGTGCATGCGGGCATGCCCGCGGAACAAGTGTGCCATCGCACGGGCGTGTCGCCGGGCCTCGCCGGCCGCGCGGGGTTGCCGAGGGCCGCGGAAGTCTCGGTCGACCATGGGGTCGCCAGGGTTGCCTGCGGTGCGGATTCGGTGCCCGCTCGGCCGGGGTGATGCGGGGTACCGACCGTGCGGTTTGTGTATTGTCCGACGCGGATTACCGGCTTGCTGTCGACCCGTACCTACGCGAAGTAAAAACGCGGGTGCCTTCCGGCGTGTCGAACATGGTGGTGGTCGAGGATCCGATGATCAGCAGGGTGCGCATGTCGACCTCGTCGGGATCGAGCTCACCGAGCGTGATCACCCGGACGGATTCGGTCGGACCGCCGACATCGCGACCGAGCACCACCGGTGTGTGCGGCGGGCGGTGCTCGAGCAGGACCTCGCGCATGGCGCCCACCTGCCAGCGGCGCTGCGAGGAGGCCGGGTTGTAGATCGCGATGGCCATATCCGCCGCCGCGACCGCCGAAAGGCGTTGTGCGACGACATCCCACGGCTTGAGCCGATCCGACAGCGAGATCATCGCGTAGTCGTGCCCGAGCGGTGCGCCGACCCGGCTGGCCACCGCGTTGGCGGCCGTCAGGCCGGGCAGCACCCGCACCGGGACGTCCTTGAACTGAGGTTCGGCCGACACCTCGAGGACGGCGGCCGCCATCGCGAAAACGCCCGGATCGCCCGAGGACACCACTGCGACACGCGCGCCCCGCTTGGCCAGGTCCAGCGCCATCGCGGCGCGCTCGGATTCGACCTTGTTGTCGCTGGCGTGCCGACGCTGACCCGTCCGCTCGGGGACGCGATTGATGTAGGTGGTGTACCCGACGAGGTCTGTCGCCTCGGCCAACGCGGCAGTGACCTGCGGCGTCGTCCAGTCCGCGTCGCCGGGCCCGAGGCCGACGACGACGACCTCGCCCGGCGCATTCGCCGATTCGTCAGGAAGGCCAGTCGCCGCAGCCGCAGTGCCTGTGCGGTCGTCGGCGACGGTGGGCTGACGAACGCTGGTGCCGCGAGCGGGGATCACAGTGGTCGGCGTCGGACCCGGGACCAGGGTGATCGAGAAGTACGGCACGTCGGCCTCGTCGACGTCGGCCGCGGCGAGTACTCGCTGTCGAGTGCTGCTCGCGCGTTCGACGTAGTACGCGTCGGCCAACCGGCCGGAATCCGAGAGTGCCTGGCGCACACCGGGAAACGTGCGTCCCAGCTTCATGATCGCCGCGGCGTCGGTCTCGCGCAGGCGCTCGGTCAGCTCCTCGACGGGCATGGTGCCGGGCAGCACCGTCAGCACTTGCTCACCCTCGACCAGCGGAGTTCCCAGCGCCGCGGAGGCCGCGCTCACCGAGGTGATGCCGGGGACGATCTCGGCGTCGAATCGATCGGCCAGCCGCCGGTGCATGTGCATGTAGGAGGAGTAGAACAGCGGATCACCGGCGGCGAGCAACGCGACGGTGCGCCCCGCGGCCAGATGGGTGGCCAGCCGCGCGGCCGCCTGCTCGTAGAACTCGTCGATCGCGCCCTGGTATCCGCCGGGATGATCGGTGGTCTCCACGGTGACCGGGTAGACGAGGTGCTCCTCGATCTGCCCGGCGCGCAGATACGGTTCCGCGATGGCGCGGGAGATACTGCGGCCGTGCTTGGCGCTGTGGAAGGCGACCACATCGGCTTCGGCGATGAGCCGGGCGGCCTTCACCGTCACCAGTTCCGGGTCGCCGGGACCGAGGCCGATGCCCCACAGTTTGCCGGTGCTGATCTCACTCACTCCTGTTCGCTCGCAATCGCATTCAGTGCAGACGCGGTGATCGCGCTGCCGCCGCGCCTGCCGCGGACGGTCAGATACTCGATCCCGCCGAAGTCGATCAGTGCCTGCTTGGATTCGGCGGCGCCGATGAACCCGACCGGGATGCCGATGATCGCCGCGGGTCGCGGCGCACCGGCATCGAGCATGTCGAGCAGGTGGAACAGCGCGGTCGGGGCGTTGCCGATGGCCACCACCGCGCCGTCGAGCTGGTCGCGCAGCAGCTCGAGCGCCGCCACCGAGCGTGTATTGCCCAGTCGCGCGGCGAGTTCGGGCACGCGCGGGTCGGTCAGGTTGCACAGCACCGCGTTGTCGGCGGGCAGCCGCTTGCGGGTCACCCCCGAGGCGACCATATTGGCATCGCAGATGATCGGCTTCCCCGCGTGCAGCGCGGCGCGCGCGGCGGCGACCACACCGGCGGAGAAGGCGATGTCGGGGGCCAGGTCGACCTGCCCGCAGCCGTGGATCATCCGCACCGCCACCCGTTCCACATCGGCGGGGAAACCGGCGAGATCCGCCTCGGCGCGGATCGTCGCGAACGAGCGCCGATAGATCTCGGCCCCGTCGGTGAGGTAGCTGGCACGCACGTCGGACATGGCGACAACCCTAGAACCTGGGTCTGACGTGGTGTCCGGCGGCTCAGGTGCGGGGGCGTTCGAGAATGCGCGACATCACCAGCGAGCTGCGGGTGCGCCCGACGCGCGCGTTCTCCCTGATCCGCTCGACCGTCACCTCGATCTCGGCCATATCGGTGGCCATCACATGCACGAGCGCGTCGGCCTCGCCCGCGATCGTCCACACCCCGACGACCTGTGGAATCGGTTCGAGGGTGCGGCGCAGCTCGGCCGGGGAGATGTTGTCGCGGTAGTAGACCTCGACGTAGGCCTCGGTTTTCCAGCCCAGCGCGGCCGGGTTGACCTGCGCGGTGAACCCGGTGATCTGTCCGCTCGCGACCATCTTGTCCACCCGCCGCTTCACCGCGGGCGCGGACAACCCGACCACCGAACCGATCTCCTGGAACGAGGCGCGGGCGTGGACGAGCAGCTCCGCGAGAATGCGCCGATCGATATCGTCCACGTCGCTCCTTCGCTTCGTCACGCAATGATTCCCCATTCTTACATCGAAATGCACAACGAATCGGTGTTCCGGACGCAATGGAACGGCGATTACGGTCGGTGAAACCGTCCGCGCTGCCACCAGGAGTCCTGATGACCGCCGCCAGCCCCCTTCGTGTCTCAGCACCCGCGCGGACCGCCTCCCCGCGCCGTTATGTGCTGTGCCGCCCCGACCATTTCGAGGTCACCTACGCGATCAATCCGTGGATGGATCCGGCCGCTCCGGTCGATCGGGCGCGCGCGCTCGCCCAGTGGGAGATCCTGCGCGCGACCCTCGAAGCACACGGGCACACCGTGGAAACGGTGCCCGGCGAACCCGGTCTGCCGGATATGGTCTTCGCCGCCAACAGCGGCATCGTGATCGGTGGACACGCGCTCTCGGCCCGGTTCGCCCACCCCGAACGCGCTGCCGAGGGGCCCGCTTTTCACCGGTGGTTCGGCGCACGGGAACTGCGGGCCCTGGCCGCCGCGGCCGAAACCAACGAGGGGGAGGGCGATTTCGCGTTCGCCGGACAGCGGATTCTGGCCGGTGTCGGGTTCCGCTGTTCGCTGTCCGCGCACGCGGAGGTGGAACGGTTCTTCGACGTGCCGGTGGTGTCGCTCGAGCTGGTCGACCCGCGCTTCTATCATCTCGACACCGCGCTGATGGTCCTCGACGACACCACCGTGGCCTACTACCCGGCCGCGTTCAGCCCGGCCGCTCGCGACGTGCTGACCGCGCTCTACCCCGACGCGATCCTCGCCGACGACAACGACGCGCTGTGCTTCGGCTTGAACGGACTCAGCGACGGCGAACACGTCTTCCTCGACCCCGGCGCCACCGGCCTCATCGCGCAGCTGCGTGCGCGGGGATTCGTCCCCGTTGCGCTGGATCTGTCCGAACTGCGTAAGGGCGGCGGCGGCGTGAAGTGCTGCGTGCTCGAGCTGCACACTCGCCGCGACACGATCGTGGGCTAGCCGGACCGCACCGCCACCGCCCACATACTGGGCCGATGGCACACCCCGAGCACAGCACCGAGGAGCGGCGCGCGAGCTGGACCGAGCTGTTCTTCGACCTGGTCGCCGTGGCGGGTATCGGCCAGCTCACCCACCTGTTGCACCGCGGCCCCTCGCTGGGTGAGTTCGGGCTGTATGTGGTGCTGTACCTGGCCTTCTGGGTGGTGTGGGCCTGTGTCACCGTGTACAGCAACGTCGCGGGCGAGCAGGCGCGCACCACGATGGTGTTCGGGTGCATGTTCGGTCTGTGCGTGATGATGGCCGCCGTCGACGGTGCCCCCGACGAGCACATGAACGTCTTCGCCGCCATCTATGTGCTGGTGCGGGTGGCGTCGTCGTCGGCGTGGCAGCGTGGCCAGATCGTGGTGGACTGGCCGATCGCGCAGATCGGCGCGGGCACCGTGCCCTGGCTGGTGTCGCTGTGGGTGCCCGCACCGTGGAAGTTCGTGCTGTGGGCGGTGGGGCTCGCGATCGACCTGTGGATCATGTTCGCCATCGACTCGGAACGGCTGATGGTCGACGCCGAACGGCGGGTGCGGGCCCGGGTGCGCCGCGGCGGCGGTCGGCCACCACGCGGCGGGCCGGGTCGACGCTCGCGCGAGATGACGCCACCGAAACTGCAAGCGCTGCACGCCGATGCGCCGCACCTGGGGGAACGGCTCGGCCAGTATCTGATCATCGTGCTGGGTGAAGGGGTGATCTCGGTGATCGCGGCGGTGTCGGCGGAGGAATGGACCGTCGCGGTGTGCGTCATCGGGGCGGGATCGTTCCTGTGCCTGATCGCGATGTGGGCGCTGACCTTGCGCTACGGGTTCGTGCCGCGCCTGATGGGAGAGGCGTCGGGCGCTGTCGGTATGCCCTATCAGCGGGTGATGGCCGTGCACTGCGCGATCAGTGGTGCGATCGCGACGGTCGCCGCGGGGTTGGGTCTGGTGGCGGCGCACCCGTCGGGTCATCTGCCCGCCGGGCTCGGCTGGGTGCTCGGTGGCGGTGCCGCCGCTTTCTTCCTGGTGTGCGGCCTCGGTGGGGTGCGCAGCGCCGGGGCAGGGTGGTTGCTGCGGTGGCCGGTGCCGTGCCTGGTGGCGGCGCTCGCGCTCGGTGGGGCGGCGCCGCACATCGGTGGGGTGTGGTTGGTGCTCGGCGTGCTGGTCACCCTCGCCGCCGCGGTGGTCTCGGAGACACTGCGCTCAGCGCGTCCGGCGTAGTCGGCGCGGGATCTGCTGAATGCCGCGCTACGCGTGCACTGTCCCCGTGATCGAGAAGAAATCCGATCGTCGATGGGCAGTGCACGCGTAGCGCCGTGGTTCACTCGTACTCGGTGCCGCCGTCGCGCAACAGGTACGCCTCGGAGACGATCTTGCCGATCGCCCGGCCACCGAGAATCGGCGACGGGCGTTCGGCGGCAGCCCGCACCACCAGGCCCTCGCGGATGTTGGCGCCCGCGCCGCTGACGGTTTCGGTGCCCTCGGCCAACTCCATGAGCAACTCGGCGTCGTAGGCGCCCTCGTAGAGGACCGGCACGCGCGAGACGGTGAGGCCGAGATCGTCGAGCAGGGCGCTGATCTCGTGATGGTCGAGCCAGCGGACCGGCGCCGCGCCCGCGTCCACCGCGATGTCGAACAGCCCGAAGCCGAGCGACTCGTCGTGCGCGGCGGACGCGCCGTAGTGCAGGTCCTGCACGCCCGCGCCGTACACCTCGCCGAACAGGCCGATGCGGTCCGCGTCGAGCGCGGCGGCGAGTTTGCGAGCGGCTTCGTCGAGCCCGTGGGCGCGCATGGCGCGCCAGTACAGGTTGCCGTCGGCCTCGGTCAGCGACAGCGACCGACCACCGACACCCTTGGACGACACCAGGATTCGGTCGCCGTCACGCACATGGGTGAGCAGGCAGGCGGTGCCGTGGATCTTCTCGGTCGCCACCACCGGCTCCCCGGCGGTGAAGATGTCGGGAAACCGCTTGATGTTCTCGACGTCGACCCACTGCAGCAGATCCGGCGCCGACTCGACCTGTCCCGACATCGAGACCGGTACCGGCGGAACCCATTTCACGATCCTCAGCGACTCGGCGAAGTCGGTCCGCTCGATCGCGGCGGCCGCGAGATCCGCTCCGTCCAGCGCGGCCGGGGTGCACACGATGCCCTGCGACAGCTCACCACGCAACCGGACCGCCTTCACCCGATTGCGCAGCGAGCCCGCGAGTTTCCCGGTCAGGCCGAGCTCGGCGATCAGCTCCTCGGGCAGCACCGACTGTTCCGGAATGTAGATCGCGTGATCCCCGGTCGCGAACTGGCCCTTGGCGACCACGGCCCGGTACAGCCCCACCTGGGCCAGCTCGAGCCGATCGGCATTCGGATGTGGCACGACAACGAGCCGCTCGGCCGTCACCTGCAGTGTGGACATGGGAACCCCCTCGTAGTGAGAAGGCAAGGGTACGAAACGATTCCGCGACCGTCGATCGAGTTTCGCTCGGCCGGGGTGGGGTCAGGACGTGGTGGTCGCGTCGTCGGTGTCGACGCGATAGCCGTGATCGGTGGCGACGACATCGGTCACGGGACCGCGTGGGCGACCGCAGCGTCGATCGCACCCGGACCAGTGCTGGCGACCCGCCACGGTGACGGATTCGGCCGGAACGAGTTCCTTCGTGGGCAGCCGCTGCTCGGAGGTCTCGGTGGCGGTGCCGTTCTCGGGATCGGCCGATGCGGCGGTGGTCGACCGCCCGAGTCCGGCCGCCTCGGGGAGAACGCGATCGGATTCGATGGCGGCGGCCAGGTCGGCGCGGACATCGGTGTGCGATTTCGCGCAGCCGGGTTGCCCGGCGCATGCGCTGACCTGCAACCACGGGGAATTCGCATCGAAGATCAGACCCATCGGCGCGAGCACGCGCACCACGGTTTCGGCGGGCCCCTCGTCGAGGTCGGTGATCACCAGGCTGCGCCAGGGGGTGACGAAGACGGGCCGTTCGACAGCGGCGAGGAATTCGGTCGTCCTGGCCGACAACGTACCCAGTGGTACCCCGGCGCCGAGCGTGACGCGGCCGTCCTCCTGATCGAGCCAGCCGATCGGAACAGCGTGTGTCGCACCGAGTTCGAGAGGTTCGCCGACGGGAGAGCGGTCGAGCGTCTCGACCACCGATTCGACCCCGCCCGGAATCTCGTGCAACCGCCACTGCCCCGACTCGCTGGTTCCCCGCAGATCGAGAAAGCCGCGCGCCGCGTCGAGCATCACGTCGACCGCTTCGCCCGCGGTGACCCGAAGCCCGGTGTCGGCGCCCGCCAGCAGCAGCGCGAACTCGTCGGCGCCCACCGCCTGAACGCCGATGTCACCGCGCAGCGTGCTCACATCACCGCGTCCGTCGTCGAGGGTGAACAGCACGCGTCCCGGCAGCTGCGCCAGCTGCGGATCGCCGCGCAATCCGGCGTCGAGGTCGATCGCGAGCCCGTGCACGTCCGCGAACCCGCCGACTCGCCCGGACAGCGGTGAGGCCACGATATTGCGCACCCGCTCGTGGGTCTCGCTGGGCAGCAGACCCGCCTCGTCCAGCCGTTGCGCGAGTTCGGAGGCGTCCCGGACCTGCCGCAGCTGGATATTTCCCCGCGAGGTCAGCTCGAGGTTCCCGTTGCCCAGGTCGCGCGCCGCGTCGGCCAATGCCTGCAACTGCGCCGATGTCAACCGCCCGCCCGGCACGCGGATCCGCGCCAACGGCCCGTCGGCAGCTTGATGCAACCGCAGAACCCCTGGGCAAGAATCGGGCGCGCTCCTGGTCATGATGCTCAAGCCTACGACGCACCCGCTACGCCCCGTACCTCAGCGTGATGGGCCGCCGCTCACTCCACCCTGCGGTGCGGTCGACCGGCCGCGCGGCCCGGCGGATGTGACGAGGCCGTCTCGCGTGACACTGCGATTCGCGGGTAGTCGCTAGGGTGAGTGGCGGATCCTTCGCCAGCCGAGTACCGACAGGAGAGTCGCCGCATGCTACGTGAATTCGTGGACAAGCGTGTCGTTCCCGCGCTCGACAGGGTCGCGCAGGCGCAAGCGCCGGTGGTGCACCGCTACGTCGACTGGCTGGGCCGCAGACACCCGCAGGACGCGCCGGTGGAGATCGTGCAGCGGCTCTCGCGCCAGTACCTGGTGGTCGTCACCGCCAGCGGGGTCACGGTGGGGCTCACCGCCGCGGTGCCGGGGGTGGGCACGGTGCTCGGCCTGGCCGCGACCGGAGTGGACACCCTCGTGTTCCTCGAGGCGTCCACGGTGCTGTCCGTCGGCGCCGCCGCGGCGTACGGCCTCGATCCCGACGATTCGCGGCAAGCGCGTCTGGTGTCGAAGGTCGTGCTCGGCGACGCGGGCACCAAGGTGCTCGACGAGACCGCGGGCCACAAGACGGGCCAGTGGCTCTCGGTCGTCACCGACCACATCCCCGGTCTGGCGAGCATGCCCGACTCCCCGGCCAAGCGGTTCATCGTCAACTACCTGGTCAAACGCACACTGCTGCTGTTCGGCACCCTGATTCCGGCGGGTATCGGTGCGGTGATCGGTGGCGTCGGCAACAACGCCCTCGGTCAGCTGGTGGTCGCGAACGTGTACCGCAATCTCGGCACGGGTTCCCCGGAGATGGTCGCCGCGGGCACCGACCGATCGACGACTTGACCTTCGACTCACTCGAACCCCGATCATGAACCGGTGCCCGACACCGAGCTGATCACCATCGGAGCCTTCGCCCGCGCCTGCGGCCTGAGCGCCAGTGCCCTGCGCTTCTACGCGGACGCCGGCATCCTCGCCCCTGCCGTCGTCGACGCGGTCACCGGCTACCGCTACTACGCCCCGGAGCAGTCCGCTCCCGCCCGCCTCCTGCGTCACCTGCGCGCGATGGACATGCCACTACCCGCGGTGACCGCCCTGCTCGCCGAACCCGACCCCGCCCGTGCGCTCGTCCTCCTCGACGAGCACCTCGCCGACCTGGACCGGCACCAGGGCGAGGTCCGCGCCGCCGCCGCGGCCGCCCTCGGCGCCCTCCTGTCCACCCACGGATCGGCGTCCGCATTCGGTGGGAGCGGGCACCGCGACCAGATCTCGGTGCCGACCGGTGATCGAGGCAGTACTCGATCGCCGCTCGTGCGAAACCCGGAGTCGGAGCGAGGTCTGCCGGGAACGCGCGACGACGTGTGGGTGCGCGGACCGGTGCTGGCGGCGGCGATCGACCAGGTCGCGACGGCCACCGTCGCCGATCCGGATCTGGCGGTACTCGACACGATGCTGTTCGAGACCGACGGGCACCAGCTGATCCTCACCGCGACGGATCGCTACCGCCTGGCGACCCGCACCGTCCGCCCCACCCGCGTCGGTGCCGCGGTCTGGGACGCGACGGTGGACGTCGACGACCTCCGTGCGGCCGCGTCCTGGTTGCGTCGCCGGCACGCCGTCGCGATCCGCCCCCATCGCGACAGCATCGAATTCCGCATGGCCACAACGGATTCAGTCGACCGAGACCGCGCCGACGGAGACGGCGAGCCGCCGACGCGCCACGCCGCCCAGCCGGACGACACCCGCCGCTGCTGCCGCCGCTCGACCCACGACTTCCCCGACTACCGAGCGATGCTGGCCGCCCTCGCCCCGGTGCGCACCCGAGTCGTGCTCACTCGTGCGGCGCTGCTCGACGCCATGGAACACGCCGACTCGCCCACCGTGGTCCTGCACACGACCGCCACCGGCACCGTATCCGTGACGGCCTCCAGCTCGTGGAGGGAGCACGCCTCACCGACAGTCACCGCCTCGCCAGGCGGCCGTATCGCGCACGAGAGTTCGAGCGCCGCGGCCGCTGCGTGCCAGGCACCGGAACCGGGTGCGGCGCGGCACATCCCGCAGGCCAGGGCCACCGGCCCTGCCATGACGATCCATTTCGCCGTCACCACCCTCTACCCGGCCGTCGCCACCGCCGTCGGGCCCGACGTGATGCTCGACCTCATCGCCCCCGACCAACCTGTTCTGATCCGCTCCGCCGACGACGGCGACCTGTCGACCCTGGCCATGCCGTGCAGACCCGAACCCACCGAGGAGACCTCCCGATGACCACCGCCGACCCGATCATGGACCGAATCACCCAGGGGGTCAACGACTTCCGCATCGGCGACGCCGAACGTGCCCGCACGACTCTGCTCGAAGTCTGGGCCGAGGTGGGCCCCGCCGGTGACCCGCTGCACCGCTGCACCCTCGCCCACTACCTGGCCGACGTCTACGACGACCCGGCCGAAGCCCTGGTCTGGGACGTTCGCGCCCTCGACGCCGCCGACGCCCTCACCGACACCCGCCTGAACGACCACCACGCGGGCCTCCAGGTCGCCGGCTTCTACCCCTCGCTGCACCTCAATCTCGCCGACAACTTCCGCCGCCTCGGCGCGTTCCCCGCCGCCACCCGGCACCTCGACGCCGCCCGCGAACGCCTGGACATCCTTCCGGACGACGACTACGGCGCAGTGATCCGCGGCGTCGTCGCCGAGCTCGCCGTGTCCATCGCGGCCGAAGACACCACCCGGCGGCCCACCCATTGACGACAGCGACCGGCTGAGCACCGCCTCGCGGATCGAGATCATCAGGCAGTGGCGCGGAGCCCTCGCGCCATCGCCTGCTGATCGATTGTCCAGCGGCGGGGAGCGGGCTGGAAAGTTGCGGGCGGGACAGGCCCAGTAGCATCGACTTGCTCGGCGGGCGTCGAGGAAACCGGTGGAAATCCGGTGCGGTCGCGCCACTGTGAACAGCCAGACCCTCCCCGGCGAGCACCGCATACCCCGATGGGCGCGTAACCCGAGGAAGGTCTCACCCTGTGATCCTGCTGCTGTCCACCTCCGACACCGACCTGCTGAGCGCCCGCGCGAGCGGCGCCGAGTACCGCTGGGGCAATCCCGCGCGGCTGCTCGTGGAGGATCTGCCGGAACTGCTCGACGGCGCTGATCTGGTGATCGTGCGAATCCTCGGTGGCAAGCGCGCCTGGGAAGAGGGTCTCGACGCGATCCGGGCGAGCGGCGTGCCGATGGTGGCGCTGGGTGGCGAGATCGCACCCGACGCCGAGCTGATGGAATGCTCGACGGTGCCGGTCGGTGTCGCGGCCGACGCGCACAACTACCTCGCCGCGGGCGGCGCCGAGAACCTGCTGCAGCTGCACAACTTCCTGTCCGACACGGTGTTGCTGACCGGGCACGGTTTCGAATCGCCCGCGCAGCTGCCCACCTGGGGCGAGCTCGACCGGTCCTCGCGGATCCTCGAACCGCACGCCCCGACTGTCGCCGTGGTCTACTACCGCGCCCAGCATCTCGCGGGCAACACCGCCTACATCGAGGCGCTGTGCAAGGCGATCGAGGCCAAGGGCGCTCGCCCGCTCCCGGTCTACGCGGCCTCGCTGCGCACCGCCGAACCCGAACTCCTCAGCCTGCTCGGTCGTGCCGACGCCCTCGTGGTGACGGTCCTCGCGGCGGGTGGCAGCAAGCCCGCGACCGCCTCGGCCGGCGGTGACGACGAGGCCTGGGACGTGGCCGCGCTCGCCGCGCTGGACGTGCCGATCCTGCAGGGCCTGTGCCTGACCAGCGGGCGCGCGCAATGGGAAGCCAACGACGACGGCCTGTCGCCGCTCGACGTCGCGACCCAGGTCGCGGTGCCCGAATTCGACGGCCGCATCATCACGGTGCCGTTCTCCTTCAAGGAGTTCGACGCCGACGGTCTGTCCGCCTATGTTCCCGACGCCGAACGGTGTGCCCGCGTGGCGGGGATCGCCGTCCGGCACGCCCGCCTGCGCCACATCCCGGCCGCGGACAAGCGGATCGCGATCATGCTCTCGGCGTACCCGACCAAGCACGCCCGCATCGGCAATGCCGTCGGTCTCGACACCCCGGCCAGCGCGATCCGCCTGCTCACCGAATTGCGCGCCGCCGGTTACGATCTCGGCGATATCGACGAGATCCCCGGCCTGGTGGAACGAGACGGCGACGCGCTGATCCACGCCCTGATCGCGGCGGGCGGTCAGGACCCGGAGTGGTTGAGCGCGGAACAGCTGGAGGGCAACCCGATTCGCATCGGCGCCGCCACCTACACCCGCTGGTTCGAGTCACTGCCCGAAGACCTGCGCGAGGCCGTCGTCGAGGCGTGGGGGCCGCCGCCGGGCGAACTCTACGTCGACCGGTCGGCCGATCCCAAGGGCGAGATCGTCATCGCCGCACTGCGTTTCGGCAATGTGGTGCTGATGGTGCAGCCGCCTCGCGGGTTCGGGGAGAACCCCGTCGCGATCTACCACGATCCCGATCTGCCGCCGAGTCACCACTATCTCGCCGCCTACCGCTGGCTGTCCGCGCCCGACGGTTTCGGCGCCGACGCGATGGTGCACCTGGGCAAGCACGGCAACCTGGAGTGGCTGCCCGGCAAGACCCTCGGCATGTCCGCCTCCTGCGGTACCGACGCGGCGCTGGGCGATCTGCCGCTGATCTACCCGTTCCTGGTCAACGATCCCGGCGAGGGCACCCAGGCCAAGCGTCGCGCCCACGCCACCCTCGTCGACCATTTGATCCCGCCGATGGCGCGCGCTGAAACCTATGGCGACATCTCCCGCCTGGAGCAGTTGCTCGACGAGCACGCCAACATCTCCGCCCTCGATCCCGCCAAACTGCCCGCCATCCGCCAGCAGATCTGGACGCTGATGCGCGCGGCCGAGATGGACCACGACCTCGGTCTCGCCGAACGCCCCGAAGAGGACGTCTTCGACGACATGCTCCTGCACGTCGACGGCTGGTTGTGCGAGATCAAGGACGTCCAGATCCGCGACGGCCTGCACATCCTGAGCCAGGCTCCCGAGGGGGAGATGGAACTCGACCTGGTACTGGCCATGCTGCGTGCCCGTCAGCTGTGGGGCGGCGAGCAGAATGTGCCCGGCCTGCGAGAGACGCTGGGGCTCAGTGAATCCGGCGACGAGGCCCGCGTTCGCGTGGATGTGGTCGAGGCCCGTGCTCGCGAACTGCTCGGTGCGTTGCAGGCGACGGACTGGTCGGTCGACGCGGTCGAGCAGCTGGTCGCGGACTTCGAGACCGCGATCCTGGACGGGCACCGCGCCGCGGCGTCGAGCACGAACCTCGCCGTGGTGGTCGCCGACGCCGAGCGGCTGGACCAGGTCGCCACCATCTTGCGGTTCGCCGCCACCGAGGTCGTGCCGCGCCTGCGTGAGACCAGCATCGAGATCCCGCGTGTGCTGCATGCGCTCAACGGCGGGTTCGTTCCGGCGGGCCCCAGCGGTTCCCCGCTGCGTGGTCTGATCAACGTGCTGCCGACCGGTCGCAACTTCTACTCGGTCGACCCCAAGGCTGTCCCGTCGCGGTTGGCCTGGGAAACCGGTCAGGCGATGGCGGAATCGCTGCTGGCCCGCTACCTGGCCGACCACGGCGAGTACCCGAAGTCGGTCGGGTTGTCGGTGTGGGGCACCTCGGCCATGCGCACCTCCGGCGACGACATCGCCGAAGTGTTCGCGCTGCTCGGTGTCCGGCCGGTGTGGGACGAGGCGAGCCGCCGCGTCACCTCGCTCGCGGTGATCGATCTCGAAGAACTCGGGCGCCCGCGCGTCGACGTCACGGTGCGCATCTCCGGGTTCTTCCGCGACGCCTTCCCGCACGTGCTGGCGCTGCTCGACGACGCGGTCCGCCTCGTCGCCGATCTCGACGAGCCCGCCGAGTCGAATTACATTCGCGCACACGCGCAATCGGACCTCGCCGAGCACGGTGACACCCGGCGCGCCACCACGCGCATCTTCGGGTCCAAGCCGGGTACCTACGGCGCCGGCCTGCTCCAGCTCATCGATTCCAAGAGCTGGCGCACCGACGACGACCTCGCGCAGGTCTACACCACCTGGGGCGGCTACGCCTACGGCCGCGATCTCGACGGCGCCCCCGCCGCCGACGACATGCGCACCGCGTACAAGCGCATCGCGGTCGCCGCCAAGAACACCGACACCCGCGAACACGACATCGCCGACTCCGACGACTACTTCCAGTACCACGGCGGCATGGTCGCGACCGTTCGCGCGCTGACCGGCAAGAACCCCGAGGCCTACATCGGCGACTCGACCCGCCCCGATGCCGTGCGCACCCGCACGCTCTCGGAGGAGACCGCCCGCGTGTTCCGTGCGCGCGTGGTGAACCCGCGGTGGCTCGAGGCGATGCGCCGGCACGGGTACAAGGGCGCCTTCGAGATGGCCGCCACCGTCGACTACCTGTTCGGCTACGACGCCACCACCAATGTCGTCGCCGACTGGATGTACGAAAAGCTCTCCGAGAGTTACGTGTTCGACGACGTGAACCGCAAGTTCATGGAGCAGTCCAACCCGTGGGCGCTGCACGGCATCGCCGAACGGCTCCTGGAAGCCGCCGAGCGCAAGCTGTGGGAGCACCCCGAGCAGGAGACCTTGGACAAACTGCGGCAGGTCTACCTGGAAACCGAGGGTGAGCTGGAGTGACCGCACTTGCCGCAAAACTGCAACACGTTCTAGTGTGAGGCATGGTGTGCCGCGGCGATCCCGCCCGGCACCCGCGGAGGAAAGGGGCACGATGAGTACCTCCCCTGGCTATTTCACGCACGCGGACGGCGTCTACACGCCGATGCGGTACTCGCTGAGCCTGTGGTCGCCCAGCACGCTGTCCGGGCCGCCGGTGTGCGGGTTGATGGCGCGCGAGGTGGAGGCGGGTTACTGCGCCGACGGGTTCGCCCCGGCGCGGTTGACCGTCGACCTGCACCGTCCGGTGCCCGCCGTGCCGCTGACCATCGCCAGCGAACTGGTGCGCGACGGAAATCGGGTCCGCTCGGTGTCCATCGTCGTGCGCGCCGACGGCGAGATCGTCGCCCGCGGCAGCGCGCTCCTGCTGAAGCGTTCGACCCAGCCCCCGGGCGAGGTGTGGCGCCCTGACCGGGATCGGCCGCTGCCGCCGCCGAGCGTGCTGGCCACCATCGACCAGACGATGCACCTGTTCGGCAGTGACGGGCAGGGCTGGTCGATGAATATGACCGAACATCAGAACGACGCTCGCAAACGCAAGTGGGTGCGCAATATCCCGGTCGTCGCGGGGGAGCCGTCGTCGCCGTTCTGCTACGCGGCGATGACCGGCGAGCAGACCAGCCTGGTCACCAACTGGGGCACCGAGGGCATCGGTTTCATCAACACCGATGTGTCGATCACGTTCTCGCGCATGCCCGTCGGCGACGAGATGGGCCTCGAGGCGGAGAGCCACCTCAGCGACGACGGGATCGCGGCGGGCGCGGCGGTGCTCTACGACGAGCAGGGCGCGTTCGGCATCTGCACGACGACCGCGCTGGCCAACGAACGCAGGCAGATCCGCGGCGATGTCATCGACGAGCTGTCGGAGTCGTTCGTGGCGGACGCGATCAGGCAGCCGCAGGTCCGGTGAACGCCACCGCGACCGTCGCCGCGCACAGGATCGTGCCGGTCGTCGTGGTGGCGAGCAGGTAGCCCGGCGCGATCGTCGCCGGCTATGCGGAGATCAGGGTCACGATGAGTTCGTCGGCGATCGACTCGGCCTTCACCATGCCGGTGCCCAGGTAGAGGGTTGCCGCGCGGGGGCGGCCGTCGGCCAGCGGTACGACCGAGACCGCGTCGACGCGGCGGCCCGCGAGCTCGTCGTAGGGTGACTCGTCGGTGACGTCGAAGGCGGTGTACTTGCCGGAGTTGGCGACGTATTCGATGTTCACCGGGTCGACCAGCGGCTCGAACGGGTCGCGCCACGGTGCGCCGCCGATGCGCAGTTCCGCACCGTCGACGCCGGCGTCGAAGAGCAGGGTCGAACCGTTGTGGAAGGTGAATTCGATCGGGCCCTCGGTGCGGTCGATCTCGTCGCCCAGGACATAGAACATCCGGCGGACGGCGACGATGGTCCCGTCGACCGCGGCATTGAGCGCGGTGCGGCCGTGCTCATCGGTGTCGGACATAGGTTTTCCTCTGCAGCGGTCGATGCCGGGCGGATGAAACATCATGTCGCCGCGCGCCCACCACACGCAACTCGGCCCCGGCGTGTTCGTCCCGCGCACGACGCGCCGCCGCCCCGCTCGTAGAGTGGAACCCATGGTGGACCACGACACCACCGACGCGGTGGCGCGCGCGGCCGAGTTGCTGCGCGGGCGCCGCACTGTGGTGATCTCCGGCGCCGGGCTGAGCACCGACAGCGGGATTCCCGATTACCGTGGTCCCGGCTCGCCGCCGCGCACGCCGATGACCTATCAGCAGTTCGTCGGTGACCCGGTGTTCCGGCAGCGGTATTGGGCGCGTAACCACATCGGCTGGCGGCGGATGGACGCTGCCCGGCCCAACCCCGGTCATCGCGCTGTCGCGCGGCTCGAGCGGGCGGGCGTGGTGTCGGGAGTGATCACCCAGAACGTGGACCTGCTGCACATGAAGGCGGGGGCGCGTCAGGTGATCGATCTGCACGGAACGTACGCGCGAGTGCGTTGCCTGCGGTGCGAGAATCTGATCTCCCGAATGACCCTCGCGCAACACCTCGAGGCGGCCAATCCCGGTTTCGCGGAAAATGTTTCGGCGGGCGCCACCGGTATCGAAGTGGCACCCGACGCGGACGCCGTGGTGACCGATACCGATCGATTCCGGATGGTCGATTGCCTGGCATGCGGCGGAATGCTCAAACCCGACATCGTGTATTTCGGCGAGAATGTGCCGCCGGACCGGGTGGCAGCCGCTTTCGGCATGGTCGAACGAGCGCAGGCGATACTGGTGGCCGGTTCCTCGCTGACGGTGATGTCGGGCCTGCGATTCGTGCGCAGAGCCGCGAAAAGCGGTGTGCCAGTGGTGATCGTGAATCGTGGACGTACCCGCGGCGACGATCTCGCCACCCTTCGGATCGACGCGGGCTGTTCGGAAACTCTGTGCGCGCTGGCCGAACTCGGCTGCTGAATTCCCGCATGCCGAACTGACAGTTCACTGCCCCGCGGCCTATCGTTTCCGTGTGAAATGAACGGTAACTTGATCCCTCGGTGAAGGCGGCGAATCCGACGTGGGTAAGCTCTGCGCACCAGTGCATGAAGAGTTCCACCCGCGGCGCAATGTTTTCCTCGCAGCGGGGTTGTCGGCCCTCGTGTGGGCCGAATGATCGACCCCCACTTGCCAGCCGATCAGAACCAGGGCTTTTCCATGACCGATACCGTCGTTGCCGAATCACGCCTCACGCACCGCCAGACACTCACCATTCTGTCCGGGCTGCTACTGGGGGTGTTCCTCGCCGCGCTCGACCAGAACATCGTCAGCGTCGCCATCGTCCGGATCGCGAACAGTCTCGACGGGTTCGACGAACAGGCATGGGCGACAACGGCATACCTGATCACCGCCACCGTCACCACGCCGCTCTACGGCAAGCTCGCCGACATCTACGGGCGCAAACCGTTCTATCTGCTGGCGATCGCCCTGTTCGTGATCGGTTCGGCCGCCTGCTGCTTCGCGACCACCATGTATCAGCTGGCCGGGTGCAGGGCCTTCCAGGGGCTGGGCGCGGGCGGGTTGATGTCGCTGGCGTTCACCATCGTCGGTGACATTGTGCCGCCGCGCGAACGGGTCCGCTACCAGGGGTATTTCCTCATGGTGTTCGGCATCGCGACAGTGCTCGGCCCGGTGGTCGGTGGCTTCCTGTCCGACTACGAGAGCCTCGGTGGCATCGAGGGCTGGCGCTGGGTGTTCCTGGTGAACGTGCCCGTCGGGGTGCTGGCGTTCCTCGTGGTCGCGAAGGTGCTGAACGTGGGGCACACCCGCCAGCGCAGCCGGATCGACTGGTTCGGCGCGATCACCCTCATCGTGGGTGTGGTGCCGCTGCTGATCGTGGCCGAGCAGGGTCGGATCTGGGGATGGACCGAGCCGAAATCGCTGCTCTGCTACGGCATCTGCGCGGGCGGTCTGCTGCTGTTCGTCCTGGTCGAATTCCTCATGAAGGACTCGGCGCTGATCCCGCTGCGGCTGTTCCGCAGCTCCACGTTCAGCATCGCGATCCTCGGCGGGTTCCTCGTGGGCGTCGCGATGTTCGGCGCGATCACGATGGTTCCGCAGTATCTGCAGGTCGTGCGTGGTTTCTCGCCGACCGAGGCGGGGCTGCTGATGTTGCCGCTGGTTCTCGGGATCATGGTGGGCGCGCAGATCTCGGGGCTGATCACGAAAGCCACCGGGCGCTACAAGGTGCTGCCGGTCCTCGGCGCGCTGATCCTGGCGATCGGGTGCGCGCTGTTCGCCAGGATCACCTACGACGGTCCGCTGTGGCAGCCGCTGGCCTTCAGCGCGATCATGGGTTTCGGGCTCGGCGGCTGCATGCAGACGCTGGTCATCGCCGCGCAGAACGCGGTCGGGCGCACCGAGATGGGTGTGTCGACCGCGGCGGCGACGTTCTTCCGCCAGCTCGGCGGGACCCTCGGGGTCGCGGTGTTCCTGACCGTGCTGTTCGACCGTCTGCCCGCGTCGATCCTGGAAGCCTTCGGAGGGAGTCTGCCGCCCGGATTCGACGGCGCGCGCCTCGAAGGGCTGTTGAGCGATACCAGCGGCATCGCCACGCTGCCCGACGAGTTGCGGATCCCGATCCTCGAAGGATTCACCGACTCGATGCACAGCGTGTTCCTGCTCGCCGCCGACCTCGCGGTGGTGGCCTGCCTGGTGCTGGTCTTCATGAAAGAGATTCCGCTGCAGGAGGATCCGGCGCCGGACGATCGGTCCGATGCCACCGCGCTGCGCGATGTGAGCCTGCACGACGCGCACGAGATGGCGGGCGAACTGCACCCCGTCGCCACCGGTCGGGTGATCGCGGGGCTGTTGCGACGCGACGACGCGCGCCCGGTACCCGCCGCGACGCTCACCCTGATCGATCAGCACGGGCATCAGGTGGCCCGCGGCAACGGCGACGCCGACGGCGCGTACGTGATCGAGGCGCCCCGGCCGGGCAACTATGTACTCATCGCCGCGGCGGCCGGTCATCAGCCCGAAGCGGTGAGCGTGTCGATCGGGGAGCGCGCCCAGCACGTCGACCTGATGCTCACCGGCGCGGGTGAACTCACCGGGATCGTGCGCTCGGCGCGGCGCGGCGAACCGCTCTGGGGCGCCACGATCACGCTGACCGATCCCGAGGGCGAGGTGGTGGGCGCGGCGATCACCGGCGAAGACGGCACCTACGTGTGCCGCGACGTCGTGAGCGGTACCTACACCCTGGTCGCGGTCGCCGATCACATGCGGCCGGCGGCAGTCGCGCTGACCGTGCCGGAGACGGGCTCGCTGCATCGCGACATCGACCTCGAACCGATGGCCATCCTCCTCGGCTCGGCGTGGGTGGACGGCGACCGCCCCGTCCCCGACGTGCAGATCACGGTCCTGGACTCGGGTGGCGATCCGGCAGCGACGGCCCGTACCGACGAGAAGGGGCGATACCTGGTGCCGGACCTGCCGGAGGGGGAGTACACGGTGGTCGCCCGCGGCTACCCGCCCGTCGCGAGTCAGGTATCGGTGACCCGCGGCGAGATCACCCATGATGTGACGCTGGGATACGAGAACGAGGAGTCGATGAACCGCCGGTAGGCGGGTCGAGCGCAGCATCGGGCAGTGTGCGCGGCGTGCCGCGCAGGCCGTCGCCGATCAGGCGGACTCGGCGACCTGTTCGTCGCGGTAGGACTCGGCCAGCTCGGTCAGGGGAATCGAGAGGGCCTCGGCCAGGCCGACGACCGTGCCGAAGGCCGGTGAGGGCAGCCGTCCCGACTCGATCTTGCGCAGCGTCTCCGGGGAAATACCCGCTCGCAGGGCCACCTCGGCGAGGTCGCGGTCGCCGCGAGCGGTGCGCAGGCGGCGGCCGAGACGGCGGCCTGCTTCGACCTGCGCGGGGCTGAGCGGGAGTCGGACCATGCGACCGATGGTATGTCCTCGGGAACGCGATGGCCAAGCTGAGTAGGGATCTCCGTTTTCGCCTCGCCCGGGCGGTGGCGGTGGTAGGTGTCAGGGGAGGACATCGAAGTTCGAAAGGTATGGGTATGACACGACGGTTCGAGGGCAAGGTCGTTTTCGTGACGGGAGCGGCGCGCGGGCAGGGCAGGGCGGAGGCGGTGCGTTTCGCCGAGGAGGGTGCGGACGTGATCGCGATCGACGCGTGCGCGGAGTTCGCCAGCACCAGCTACGCGGGCGCGACGGAGGCGGATCTGGCCGAGACCGTGAAGCTCGTCGAAGCGGCCGGCGGCAAGATCGTCGCGAGCAAGGTCGATGTGCGCGATTTCGACGGGTTGTCCGCGGCGTTGGCGGCGGGCATCGAGCAGCTGGGCAGACTCGATGTGGTGGTGGCCAACGCGGGCATCTGTTCGGCGGCGATGTCGTGGGAGATCACCGCCGAGCAGTGGCAGGAGACCATCGACGTCAACCTGACGGGCGTCTTCCATACCGCGAAAGCCGCTGTGCCCCACCTGATCGCGCAGGGCGAGGGTGGCGCGATGGTGTTCACCAGTTCGGTGGCGGGTCTGAAGGGCACGCCGTTCACCGGCCACTATGTCGCGACCAAGCACGCGATCACGGGTCTGGCCAAGACGATGGCGAACGAGCTCGGCGCGCACCGGATCCGGGTGAACACCGTCCATCCCGCGGGCGTGGCGAGCGGCATGCAGATCAACGAGATGGGCCCGCTGTTCGAGGAGTACGGTGCCACTCTCGCACCCATCTTCATGAACGCCCTGCCCAGCCACATCTGTCAGCCCGAGGAGATCGCGGCGACCGTGGCCTGGTTGTGCTCGTACGAGGCGAGCCAGATCACCGGTGCGCAGATTCCGGTGGACATGGGCAACCTGAACCGCTGATTTTGGTATTTTTATACCGGCGCGGCTAGTGTCGGTATGAAAATACCAATTGGAGGCGTGATGGTGGAGCTGAAATCACCCGCAGAGATCGAGCGCATGCGGGTGACCGGCCGGTTCGTCGCCGACGTGCTGGCCGGGGTGCGCGACCGCGCGGCGGTCGGGGTGAACCTGCTCGAACTGGAAGCGTATGTGCGGGAACGGATTCGCGAGCGCGGGGCCGTGTCGTGCTACTGGGACTACTCGCCGTCGTTCGGACGCGGGCCGTTCCGCAATACGGTGTGTCTGGCCGTGAACGATGCTGTGCTGCACGGGCTTCCGCACGACTACGTCTTGCGCGACGGTGACCTGCTGACGGCCGATCTGGCCGTGTCGATCGACGGCTGGGTCGCCGACTCGGCGATCTCGTTCATCGTCGGTACCCCCTCGCCCGCGGACCAGCGACTGGTCCGGGCCACGGAAGAGGCCCTGACCGCCGGCATCGCGGCCGCACAACCCGACAACCGGATCGGCGATATCTCCGCCGCGATCGCGAACGTCGCTCGCGGGTACGGATACCCGGTCAATACCGAGTTCGGCGGGCACGGGCTCGGACGGACGATGCACGAGGATCCCCATATCGCCAACGACGGCAGGGCCGGGCGCGGGTTCCGGCTGCGGCCCGGTCTCACGGTGGCCATCGAGCCGTGGTTCGCGGCGAGCACGGCGAAGGTCTACACCGACGCCGACGGATGGACCATCCGCTCGGCCGACGGCTCCCGCTGCGCGCACAGCGAGCACACCATCGCCGTCACCGCCGACGGCCCACGGATCCTCACTTCCCAAGACTGATCGATCGGCCCCGGACGCGCCGAAGCTCGCGGGCCCTTGCTAGCGGGGTCGGCGGTCGACGAAGGCGTCGCCGGTGAGAACCGGGACGGTGGTGTCGGCGTCGCGTTCGATCGCGATGGCCACATCCTCGGCGAAGCCGATCGCGGCGAGTTCGCGGCCGGACGCGCATTCCGTGATCAGCGCGCCCACGTCGGCTGTCGTCTCGAATGCTGCCGCAGCCGTGTGTGTTTCGGGGGACGGAGTAGTGATTCCGCGATCGATCAGCGCGGCGGCGAGCGCACCGGCACCGAGCCAGTCCTCGAGCGCGGGCCGCACGGTGTCGGTGCCCGGCCAGTGCTCGCCCGCCGCGATGATCGCGATCGGTCGATCGGGAGTGCCCCAGTGCTGGGCGACGAGCCAGTCGGCGACCGCGCTGACATTGCGCAGGCAGGCGGCGACGACCGGCGTCTCCTCGACAGCGGCGGCGATGGTGGAACCGTTGGGCGAGGGCAGCACCAGGCGTGGCGTGAACGGCGCGCGCCGGATCGCCGCCGGCGACAGCGACCAGGGACCGGCCTCCCGCCGTCCGACGGCCAGTGCGGCGGCATTCTCCGCGGCGAAGGACCGCGCCGACTCGTCACGCCACCGATACGGGTACACCGCGGTACCCGCGGCGGTAGCGACGGACACCGACGTCGTGAACGACAACACGTCGATCACCACCAGACACCCGGCCCCGGGCCCGAGTACCGCCGCGCCGGTTCGCCCCCACTCCACCCGAATCCCGAATCCGTCCTGCCGTGCCCACTGCGGTGCCGATCGCACGCTGACCTCCCGATAGCCGAATCCGCCAGTCCACCACGGCGGTCGACGATGCGCCACCGCTGGCCTCACCACGCGTGAAACCCCGGCCGATCAGGACGGCCGATTGCCACCGGAGCCGGCGAAGTACTGTCCCGGCGACGTGCCGACGGCCCGCCGGAACGCCGCCACATACGCGCTCGCGCTGCGATAGCCGACCCGGGCGGCGATGCGGGTCACCGGTACACCGTCGGCCAGCGGGGTGAGCGAGGCCGCCAGGCGGATCTGGGTCCGCCATTGTGCGAAGGTCAGGCCGGTCTCGGTGCGGAACGCGCGAGCCAGGGTGCGCGAGCTGGCCGCGGCGTGCCTGCCCAGTTCGGCGAGGGTGCGGTCGTCGGCGGGATTGTCGAGCAGGACCTCGGCGACCACGCGTGCACGGGGGTCGCTCGGCAGTGGCGCGCCGACCGGAATGACCTCGACCGGCTCGAGCAGATCGAACACCATCGCTTCGGCCCGCGTCCGTCCGTCGTCTGTCAGCTGCCGTGATGTCATGTGGTCGAAGAGTTCTCGCAGGAGCGGGGAGACACTCAGCAGCGTGGGACCGGGAAACAGTGCCGGGCACCGGTCGGGTTCGACGAAGATGCCGCTCATATCGGCCCCGGCCGTCGTTCCGGTGCGATGCGCGACGCCGCCGGGGATCCACAGGGCTCTGGTCGGCGGGAGCACCCAGTGGTTGGCGCCGATGTCGATCCCGATGACTCCTCTGCCCGCCCAGGCGATCTGATGCTGGGGGTGGCGGTGCTCATCGAACCAGTATCCGGCGGGCAGGATTCCCGCGCCGAGCACCATGGCCGTCGGACCGGTGTCCGCGGCCAGCAGCAGGTCATGTCCGTTCTGCGACATAGTCTGTCAGCGTAGTGACTGTCAGCCACGGCCCCCGGCTTCTACCGTCGTAGCTATGGCGATGAATTACTGGCACAGGCTGTTGTGCAGGTCCACGGCGTGGGAATGGGTGACGGCGACGAAGATCGTGCCGTGGGTGATGCGCGACATCGACCTCGGGGCGTCCGCGTTGGAGATCGGCCCCGGTTTCGGCGCGAACATAGCGCCACTGCGCGACCGCGCGGCCTCGC
Organism: Nocardia sp. NPDC056952; assembly: GCF_042674185.1. NCBI lineage: Bacteria > Bacillati > Actinomycetota > Actinomycetes > Mycobacteriales > Nocardiaceae > Nocardia > Nocardia sp. NPDC056952. The sequence goes on from NZ_JBHURA010000001.1 coordinate 1,142,813, forward strand.
TCACCGGTCTGGAAATCGACCCTGTGCTGGCCGCGCGCCTGCGCACCCGGTTCGCGCGGGATCTGCGGGTGGTCGACGGTGACGCGACCGCGATGCCGTTGCCGGACAAGGAGTTCGACTCCGTGGTCTGCTTCACGATGCTGCACCACGTCCCCTCACCCGCACAGCAGGACGACCTGTTCGCCGAAGCGCTGCGGGTGTTGCGACCCGGCGGGGTGTTCGCCGGGTCGGACGGACTCGACAGTCCGCTGTTCCGGCTCCAGCATGTGGGTGACACGTGCGTACCGGTCCCGGCGGACACGCTCGCCGACCGGCTGGCGGTCGCGGGATACACGGGCATCGACGTGGAAACCGGCCTCGGAATGTTCCGGTTCCGGGCCGAGCGGCCCCGCTGACCCTTCGCTCGGAGCTTGCTCGTGCTCAGCGCAGGAACGACGGAGTGAGGTCGATACCGGGTGGTGGCCGCAGGCGGCGGAGTGTGCCGTCGATGCTGGTGACATAGAGCGACCACGCTCCGGTGGTGAGGTCGGGGGCCAGGCGGGCCGAGGTGGGCCCGATCGGTGGCGGGCTGGGGAGCGAGCCCCTGGGAGTGGTCCAGCCGGTGGCGAGCGTGCACCAGGCGCCGGTGGCCGGGTCGACCTGGTAGACGCTGCCGGAGTAGTCGCCGGTGACGAAGGCGAGCCCGGCGGCGGTGACATCGAGGTCGTCCAGTCCGGGCAGGAGACCGTCGTTCACGGTGGCGATGGGAGTGGCCTGGTCGGGGGTGTCGAGGGGGACGCGAACGAGCTGGGAGGTGAGGACGTCCTCGGTGATGACCGCCCGGTGGTCGGGGGTGAGAGCGAGGCCGTTGGGGCGGGGGACAGGGGACCAGGCGAGGGTGAATTCGCCGGTGGCGGGGCGGTAGCGGCTGATGCCGACCGGGGGCCAGGGAACGGAGAGCTGGGAGATGAGCAGGTCGCCGTCGGGCAGCAGCAGTAATCCGTTGGGCTGCACCAGGTTCGGGAGCACGACGGTGACGTCGCCGGTGGCCGTGTCGAGTCGGCTGAGGGTGCCGCCGCCGTTCGGTGTGGTGCCGTCACCGGTGACGAAGTAGAGATCGCCGCCGATCAGCCGCAGTCCGGCGGGATTGTCGAGGCCGGTGCGGATCGTGGTGACCCGGCCGTCGGCGGCGACGTGCAGGATCTCCCCGCGGACGATGCCGCTGACGTAGAAGCCGCCGCGGCCGTCGTATTCGAGGTTCTCCAGTCCGCCGAGATCGGCCGCCAGCACGTCGATGTGCCAGCCGTCGGCGCACGACGGCGCACCTGCGTGCGCCGTACCGGGCGGGCCCACCCCGAGGGCGGCGGCCACCGTGACTGCTGTTGCCAGACAACGGATCAGCCGCCCACGGGTGGTGCTTTCATGCCATCGACCTCGCATAGCCGAACCCTACTGGCCGAGCGCCCCGATGGCCCGGGTTCAGTCGGTCGCGGTGAGCAACGCGGTGAGGAGATCGGAGGCCTCGGCGGCGATCGCCGTGCGCTCCTCGGTGGTCAACTCGACCGAGTCGAGTTCGGACTTCCAGTGCGCAACCCGGTCGGTGTCCGCGGCGACGACGGCGAGTTCGGCGAGCGCGGCATAGGCACGGGCCCGCTCGAGCGCGCTCGCGGCGGCGCCGAAACGGCGCAAGCCCGCCTCCAGGGCTCGGGTCGCCGCGCGGTCGTCGTTCTTGAAATCGCGCAGGATGCGGGCATTGTCGAGCACCCGGGCCAGCCCCTCCAGCGTGCGCGAGCCACCGTACTCGAGTTCCGTGGGCTCGTCGCGCTGGATCACCAGGACGGTGTTGCCGACCGGGTCGACCAGGGAGAACCGGGACTGGCCCGGCCGGAATCGGGTGATCCGCGGACAGCCCTTGCTCGGGATCTTGCCGTAGTGCGCGCGCAGTGCGGCCGTGTACTCGGCATGACGGGCGGCGACGTCGTCGACCATCACCAGCGCGCCCGCATGCTCCACCGGCAGTTCGATGCCCGGTGGCGCGGGTGCGAAATGCAGGGCGCAGCCGTGTTGTTCGATCGCGCCGTACACGTAGGGGCGGGTTTGCTCATGGGTGACGGTGTAGCCGAGCGCCCGGTAGAACTCGAGGGTGCTCGGCAGGTCGCCGCTCCAGAGCAGGGGCACCGCGGTATCGGTCATCGTCGGCCTTTCGCCAGAGAGTCGATTCGCCCCAGAGGTTACGAACAGTTTCGCGAAAGCGCCCGTACTCTTTTTGCCGCTCGGCCGCGGATCGCCGCGCCCACTAGGCTGTGGGCATGACGAACCGCCTCGGCGAACTGGCGACCGCGAATTACGTACTGCTCACCACCTTCCGCAAGGACGGCACGCCCGTGGGAACACCCGTCTGGGCGGTGGCTCGCGACGACAAGCTGTTCGTCTGGACGGTCACCGACAGCTGGAAGGTCAAGCGCGTCCGGCGCAACCCCGAGGTGACGGTGCAACCCTGCAACGTGCGCGGGGATGCGCACGGCGACATCGTGACCGGCACCGCACGGCTGCTCGACGCGGCCGAGACCGACGAACTCCGCTCGGTGCTGCGCAAGAAGTACTGGCTGACCGGCCCGCTCGTGATTCTCGGCAGCAATCTGCGCCGGGGCAAGGCGGGCACGATCGGCATCGAGATCACGCCTTCCTGATTTGCGTCGATCCGATATGTAGAACCGCCGGTATCGGATACTGTGAGTCTTCGGCAGCACTTCCGAAGGGACTCACATGGCCGACAAACGCAACCGAGCCGTCGTCGTCGGGGGCGCGCGGACGCCGTTCGTGCGCGCGTTCACCGACTTCACCCGCCTCGACAGCATCGCGCTGGCCGGTGCGGCCGTCCGCGGGCTGATCGAGCGGACCGGGATCGCGCCCGGCGAGATCCAGTCCATCGTCTGGGGCGGCGTGGTCCTGCCCAGTCACGCGCCCAATATCGCGCGCGAGATCGCCCTCGACCTGAACCTGGACTTCGGGTGCGAGGGGTACACGGTCACCCGCGCGTGCGCGTCCGGATTGCAGGCGGTGACCTCGGCGGCCGCGGCGATCGAACGCGGCGAGTACGACATCATGATCGCCGGTGGCAGCGACTCCACCAGCAACGCCGAGATCAAGCTGCCGCAGAAGGTCGTGCACGCGGTCGCGCCGGTCGCGCTCGGCAAGCCCAAGGCGACGGATTACCTCGACGTGGTCCGTCAGCTCGCGCCGTTCACCGACATCCTGCCGCGCCAGCCCAAGATCGCCGAGCGCACCACCGGTGAGGTGATGGGCGAGTCCGCGGAGAAGATGGCCCGCATCAACGGGATCTCCCGCGCCGATCAAGACGCGTTCGCCGCCCGCTCGCACCAGCGGGCCGCGGCCGCCATCGCCTCGGGACGTTTCGATGACGAGGTCGTACCGGTCATCACGCCGTCGGGCACGCTGATCGACGTCGACGGACTCGTTCGCCCGAACACCAGCGTCGAGAAACTCGCCACCCTGAAACCGGTGTTCGAGAAGAACGGCACGGTCACCGCGGGCAACGCCAGCCCGCTCACCGACGGCGCGTCGGCGGTGCTGCTGATGAGTGAGGAGAAGGCGCGCGCTCTCGGGTTCACCCCGCAGGCCGCCTTCCGCTCCTGGAGCTTCGTCAGTGTCGACCCCGCCGACCAGGTACTCATCGGCCCGGCGATCTCGATGCCGCGCGCTCTCGACAAGGCGGGCATGACGCTGGCCGATATCGACCTCGTCGACATCCACGAAGCCTTCGCCGCGCAGACACTGTCGGTGCTGCGCATGCTGGAGAGCACCGAGTGGGCCAAGGCCCGTCTCGACCGCGACGAGCCGGTGGGCACCGTCGACATCGAAAGGTTGAACGTGCACGGCGGCTCGATCTCGCTGGGTCACCCGTTCGGCGCCACCGGCGCCCGCATGGTCACGACCATGGCCAACGAGCTGGCCCGGACCGGGAAGGAGACCGCGCTGCTGGGGATCTGCGCGGCGGGCGGCATCGGCGCGTCGGCGGTACTCGAACGCGTCTGAGGTCAGGCGGGCGCACCGGGGCGGGGACGGTGCGCCCGGATGTCCACCGGACGTCCATCGGGGTCCTCGGCCGTCATCGTCCACTGCGTGGGCAGGGTCTCGATCGGGCCGACCGGCAAGCCCGCGTCCGTGAGGCGATCGCGCACCGCACGCAAGTGGTCCAGCGTGCCCAGGCGCAGACCCCATCCCGCGCGGCCGAGTGGGTCGCGATCGGTGCGCGGCGCGGTGGTGGTCTCCACGAGCATGAGGTGGTCGGCGCCGCCTACGTCGACGATCGCGATCCGCGGCTCGGTCGCGGTAGCCGCTCGCTCGAAAGACAATGTCGCGCCGAGGAATTCGGTGTAGTACCGCGCGAGCTGATCGAGGTCGGCGGTGGTGAGCGTCAGATGATTGATTCCGAGGAGATCAGGCATGGTCGTGCCAGCCTAGCGGCGTAGCGCCGCGGAGTACCGGCTCAGAGCGGCGGCGGCGTCGAGCATGCACACGCCACGGGCGGTGATGGTGGCCTGCCAGTCGGTGAGGGCCTTCGCCAGTGCCTCGGTACTGCCCGCGGCGCGGATCTGCCCGATGACGGTGGCGATGTGGTCGAGGCGATAGTGACCTCGGCGCAGGATGTGGGCGAGTTCGGCGTCACGGAGATCGGTGGGGTCGTAGCGGCGGTAGCCGGTGGCCGGGTCCCGAACGGGAGACAGGATGTCGGCCGCTTCCCACGCCCGGAGGGTGGCCGGGGTGACTCGCAGGTGGTGAGCGAGCTCGCCGATGGTTCGTGCCGTCGCCGAACCCCCTGTGGCAGAGCTCGATTCGGTGATCAGGTGGTCGACGGCCCGGCGGACCGTGGCGAGAGTCTCACGGTCTCGCAGGAGCTGGCTGTGCCCGCGGTCGATGACCGTGAGAGCCCTGTCGAGGTCGTCCGCGTGCAGCGCCCGCATGATGTCGCCCGCCTGCGCGTGGCCGTAGGCGGGGATCAGGGTGAGGTAGGTGCGCAGCGCGACCGCGTGCAGGTCGGTGTAGATCCGGTAGCCGGCCGGGGTGCGTTCAGCCGGCGGAAGGCAACCATCCTGCTCGTAGTTGCGGACCGCCTGGGTCGAAATCGCGTGCTCGCGGGCCAGGTCGGACGGTCGTAGGGTTCTCACTGATTTGAGACTTTACGACATATCTCCTGAATCTACGCTGCTCGAGTCTCAACCGTTCTTTCAACGATACGGTTGATAGGTATGAGCCAGAAAATCAGCGACTTCGTCCGTCCGTCCTGTGAACTGCTTGCGCTCGGAGAACCGACGCACAAAGAACCCGGCTTCGCGTCGGTCCGCAACGAACTGTTCGCCGAGTTGGTGGCGAGTGGGTTCCGGTCGATCGCTCTCGAAACAGATCGGGTCGCCGCGCTCGCGGTGGATGATTACGTTCGCGGCGGCCACGGCGCCTTCGACGAGGTGATGCGGACAGGCTTCTCGCACGAGTTCGGCGAACTCGACGGCAACCGGCAACTGGTCGCCTGGCTGCGTGACTACAACGCGGGCAGGCCGGTCGAGGATCAGGTCCGCTTCCACGGATTCGACGCCGCGATGGAGACGATGAGTGCGCCGAGCCCTCGGTCCTACCTCGAATTCGCCCGCGACTACCTCGAACTCGACTTCGACATCAGTGGCCCTGCCGGCAGCGACGAGCGCTGGAGCCGCACCGAAGCGGTCCTGGACGCCGACGTCTCGCCCGGTGCCACCCCCGACGCCGAGCGATTGCGGGTGATGGCCGACGACATGCTCGCCCTGCTCTACACCCGCGCACCGGAACGGATCGCGGCCACCTCACTCGCCGAGTGGCGAAGGGCGGCAATTCATCTCACCGCCGGGCTCGGCCTGCTCCGGTATCACCGGCAGGCGGCCCAGCCGACGGAGGACGGCGTGCGATGGAACAGCCTGGCCGCCGCCCGTGACGCGCTGATGGCCCAGAACCTGCTCGACATCCGGTCCGTCGAAGCGCGCCGTGGTCCGACCCTGGTGTACTCGCACAACCTGCACCTGCGGCGCAACACCAGCGTCATGCAGATGGGGCCGATGGAGCTCGTCTGGTCCGGGGCGGGGGCGATCGTCGGATCGCTCCTGGGGGAGCACTACGGGGTGATACTCGGCAGTTTGGGACGCAGTGACGGCCTCGAACTCGCCGAACCCGAGCCGGGCACCTTCGAACACACGCTGCAGAACCGCATCGGCACCTGGGGTTTGATCCCGGCGGCAGAACTCGGACCCGGACACACCCGCACCGATGTCACCCAGGAGCAGGGGTACTTCCCGCTGGACGCGGACACCGTGAGCGTGACGGATACGATCCTGCACCTCAGCGTGGGCCGGGCGCCGACAGCGGTCAGCTAGCCGGGTCGCGCTGTGCCGAGCCGACCAATTCCTCCAGGTAGGAGGCGACACCGTCCTCGTCGTTGGCCGGGAGCACCCGGTCGGCGAGTGCGATGACCTCGGGTACCGCGTTCGCCGGAACCAGCGCGGTACCCGCCCAGGTCAGCATGGCGACATCGTTGAGCGCATCGCCCGCGGCCGCGACCTCCGACAGGTGGATGCCGTCGAGCGCGCACAATCGGGCCAGCGCGCTGGCCTTCGACACACCTTCCGCGGCCATCTCCATGTACGCGGCGCCGGAGTGGGTCAGCTCCACGCCGGTGATCCCGACCGCCACCGCCTTGCGGTACAGCTGGGAGCCCGGCAACTCGGGATGACGGGCGACGATCTTCACCATCGCCTCGACGCCCGTCGGCAAGGTGTCGGACAATTCCATCTCGTGCGGGTTCCGGTGGTGATCGGCGAATGTGCACAGGGCGGCATAGGCGGGCTCGGCGACGAACCGGGTGGCGCCGACATTGGCGAACACCACACCGGGAATCAGATCGCGGATCTGCGCCATCACCGCACCCGCCGCGCCGGTGTCGATCGAGACCGTGTCGATGATCTCCGGGGTGCCGTCGGCCAGGTCGAGCAGCACCGCGCCGTTGGCGCATACCGCCTTGCCGCGGAAACCGCACGACTGCGCCAGCTCGTGGACCGAGTGGCGAGCCCGGGCCGTCGCCCACACCACCTCGATGCCCGCGGCTTGCGCACCGGCCATCGCTTCGGCGGTACGCGGCGAGATCGTGCGATCGGAACGCAGCAAGGTGCCGTCGAGGTCGGTGGCGAACATCCGGATACCGGTCACCCGATCATGCTTTCACGCTCGGGGCCGTCCAACGGAGGGGGTTCACCCCGGTCAGGTGGCCTGGCTCACCGACGACATGTGGAAGTCGGGGATGCGCAGCGGGGGCATGGCGGTTCGGGTGAACCAGTCCTTCCATTCGCGGGGCAGGGTGATCTCGGTGGCACCCGCTTCCGAAACCCGCCGCAACAGATCGAGGGGGCTCTCGTTGAAACGGAAGTTGTTGACCGCGCCGGTGACCTTGCCGTCCTCGACGAGGTAGACGCCGTCGCGGGTGAGACCGGTGAGCAGCAGGGTGGCGGGGTCGACCTCGCGGATGTACCACAGGCAGGTGAGGAGCAGACCGCGTTCGGTGCGGGCGATCATGTCGTCCAGCGATGCCTCGCCGCCGCCGGTGAGCAGCAGGTTCTCGCCGGGAACCGTGGCGGGGGCGGCGAATTCGGCCGCCGTCGCGCGCGGATACACCAGCGATTCGATGACGCCATGGCCGATCCAGTCGACCCGCCGCGCGGACAGACCGTTGTCGAACACCGACAGCGACTCCGACGACGACGGAGTCGCCACGAACGGCCGGTATTCCAGACCGCTCGCGTTCGGGTCGGAGTACAGGGTCAACGGAATGTCGCTGAGCCGCTCACCGATTCGCGTGCCACCGGCGCGGGAGAACGCGGTGTGGCCTTCGTGCGCGCCACGGCCCTCCATGCTCCACGCCAGATAGATCATCAGATCGGCCACCGACGACGGCGGCAACAGGGTCTCGTAGCGGCCCGCGGGCAGCTCGACGCGGCGCGCGGACCAGTCCAGGCGCCGCGACAACTCGGCGAGCAGGCCCGGAGTGTCGACGTCGGTGAAATCGGCGGTGCCGACGCCCACCCACGCGCTCGCCAGATCCTTGCCCTCGCCGCGCTTGCCGTTGATCTCCACCGAACCCGTCGGCTGACTGAACCGGCGGCGAACACCGGTCGAGGTGCCGAGCCAGGTGGTGTGCACCTGGTGGTGCGCGAAACCGTAGAGCCGGTCGGTGCCGTCGAAACCGGTGGACAGGTCGCGCGCAAGCCCGGCGAACACGTCGATCTCGGTGGCGCCGGGTGCCTGATCCCACGCGGCGGTGTCGTCGTCGGTGGGTTCGAGCAGCGGCATCGCGTCGCGGGCCGGGGCGGCCGTGCGCGCGGCTTCCTCGCTGGCGCGCACCACGGCCTCGATCTCGGTGGGATCGACGCTGGTGGAGCTGATGGAACCGACCCGCGCGGTGTTCGGGCCGTCACGGAACACCGAGATCACCGCCCACTCCCGCGAAATCGACGAGCCGTTGGTGGTCATCGAGTTGCCCGCCCACCGCAGCGACGCTTCGTGCGCGTCGGTGACGATCACGATCGCCTCGTCGGCCTTCGACGCCGCCAGCGCACGCTCGACCACCGTGCCCGCCGGGAACAGACCCTCGTTCACTGACCGCCCTCCGTCCGGGTATTGAGAATGTTGACCCCGCGCACCAGCACCGACGGGCAGCCGTGGCTCACCGCCGCCACCTGACCGGGCTGTGCCTTACCGCAGTTGAAGGCGCCGCCGAGCTGCCAGGTACTCGGCCCGCCGACCGCTTCCATCGACCCCCAGAAATCGGTGGTCGTCGCCTGGTAGGCGACATCGCGCACTTGCCCGTCCAGCTCGCCGTTGCGAATCCGGAAGAACCGCTGACCGGTGAACTGGAAGTTGTAGCGCTGCATATCGATCGACCAGCTCTTGTCGCCCATGATGTAGATGCCGTCCTCGACACGGGAGATCAGCTCGGCGGTGGTCGTGTCACGCGAGGGATCCGGCTGCAACGACACGTTCGCCATCCGCTGGATCGGAACATGGTGGGGCGAATCGGCATACGAGCATCCGTTGGAGCGATCGAGCCCGAGACGCGGGGCGAACACGCGGTCGAGCTGATAGCCGACCAGGATGCCGTCACGCACCAGGTCCCACTGCTGGCCCGCCACGCCCTCGTCGTCGTAGCCGACGGTGCTCAACCCGTTGACCTGGGTACGGTCACCGGTGACGTGCATGATCGGTGTGCCGTACCGCAGCGTGCCGAGCTGATCGGGAGTCGCGAACGAGGTTCCCGCGTAGGCGGATTCGTAGCCGATCGCGCGGTCGTATTCGGTGGCGTGGCCGATGGATTCGTGGATCGTCAGCCACAGGTTCGTCGGGTCGATCACCAGGTCGGTGGGGCCCGCGACCACGCTGGGCGCCTTCACCTTCTCGGCCAGCCAGCCGGGGATCTGTGCGAGTTCGCCCGTCCAGTCCCATGTTCCGTCGGCGCCGGTGACGTACTCCCAGCCGCGGCCCGCGGGCGCGGCGAGAGTGCGCATCGTCTCGAACACCCCCGACGCGGAATCGACGGTGACGGCCTCCAACTGGGGGTGCAACCGCACCCGCTGCTGGGTGATCGACGAACCCGCGGTGTCGGCGTAGAACGTCTGCTCTTTGACCTGCAGGACCGAGGCGGTGACGTGGTCGACACCGTCGGCCGCGGACAGCCGTTCCGAATAGTCCTGCAGCAGCGCCACTTTGTCGGCCGTCGACACCGTGAACGGGTCGAGGTCGTAGGCCGAGACCCACGAGACGTCGTCATAGCGTGGTTCGCCGGCCAGTTCGACGCGCTCGCGATTCAGCGCGCGCAGCGCCTTCGCCACGGTCACCGCCCGGCGCGCGACCTCGGCGGCGATCTGGGGCGTGAGTGCGGCGTGGGAGGCGAAACCCCAGGTGCCGTCGACGATCACGCGCACTGCCAGTCCCACCTCGGTCGCGTCGGTGACCGCTTCGACGCGACCATCCCGTAACCGGATCGACTGGGTCACCAACCGTTGCACCCGCAGGTCGGCGTGCTCGGCGCCGGCCGCTCTGGCCGCCGACAGCGCGGCCTCGGCCAGGGTGGCGAGCCCGAGCGCGCGGAACTCCTCGTCCACATCTCTGGAAGTCGTGGTATCCCTCACCGCACCTACGCTAACCGGTGCCACCGACACATGTGCGCCGGAACCGCTTCCGGCGCACCGTCATGTCGGTAGCCGCCGTGACGCGCGGACTCCGGTCATCCCGCGAGCGGCGCCGAAAATGCCGTAGGGTGCCCGCCGTGCCGCCATCTGCCCTGCGCGATCGAAAAAGGGAACGAACCCGACGTGCGATCCTCGTGGCCGCCGTCGAATTGTTCGAGGCCAGAGGCTATGAGGAGACAACCGTCGCCGACATCGCGGCCGAGGCCGAGGTCGGCACCCGGACCTTCTTCAACTACTTCGCGAGCAAAGAAGAACTGCTCTTTCCCGAGCCCGACGAACGGGTGCGCGCGGCGGTCGCCGCCATCGCGACCCGCCGGCCCGGCGAGCGCCCGGTGGAGGTGTTGCTGCGGGCCTTGCGCGCGGCGGGCGACAACCCCGGCGAACACCTCGTCGACGACGTCGGTTCGCGGGTGGCCGCCCTGCGGGCGCGGGTCTCGCGGACCGTCCCCTCGGTGAGCGGTCGCGCCGCGCACGCGCAATTGGTCGCGCAGCGCGAGATCGCCCACCAGCTGCACATCGCGTTTCCGCACGAACTCGACGAGGTCGGCGCCGCGGCGCTGGTCGGCGCCGTGGTCGGCGCGGTATCGGGCGCGCTGACGGTGCTGTTCCAGCAGCCACAGCACGGCATCGACGACGGTGAACGCCTCCACCGCAAGATCCACGAGACCACCTCGCGGGTCCTGCAACCGTGGCTCGCCGCCTCCGCGGCTGCCGAACCGGCGCGCTGACCGAATCGCCGCCTAACCGAACTGCTGCCACCCCAACCGGATCACCATCACCACCACAACGACGAGCAACACGATCCGGACGAACCCCGCGCCCCTGGCCAGCGCCATCCGCGAACCGATCAGCGCGCCGAGAACATTCGCCACCGCCATGCCCGCGCCGAGACCCCACAGGATGTGGCCGGTCGAGCCGAGGAACAGCAGCGCACCCACGTTCGACCCGCAGTTGATCACCTTGGCCATCGCGGCCGCCCGCACGAACTCGGTGCCGAGCAGTGTCGCGAAGGTGATGATCAGGAAGGTGCCGGTGCCCGGTCCGAGCAGCCCGTCGTAGAGGCCGATCAGTCCGGACGCGAGGCCGACCACCAGGATCACCTTGCGCCGCGTCGGCGGATGGGTGGCCATCGTCAGGCCGACCGAGGGCCGCACGGTTACGAACACCGCCACCCCGACGAGCACCACCATCACCAGCGGGATGAACAGGTCGCGGTCGATCAGCGACACCGCCGCCGCGCCGCACGCGGCCGTGATCGCGGCGATCACCGCACCGGGCAGCAGCACCTTCCACTGCATCGGCACCTTGCGCGCGAAGGTCGCCACCGCGGTCGCCGTGCCTGCCAGGGCGGCGAGCTTGTTGGTGCCCAGCGCGGTCTGCGGTGCGATGCCGGGAACGACGAGGAACAGGGTCGGCAGAATGATCAGCCCACCGCCGCCGACCACGGCATCGACCCAGCCGGCCGCCGCGGCGGCCACCAGCAGGACCGTCCAGTCTCCGAGTTGCACGCGTCCAGGCAATCAAGATCACGGCCGGAAAGCCAGCCGGGGCTACGCTGGGCCCCGTGCGCCGGTTCAGCCTGTGGCTACGCGGACGACCCATCGTCGCCGACTCGATTCTCGCGGGATTGCTGCTGTTCCTCGATGCCCTCGGGGTGGGCGACGAACACAACAAGGTCGTCTACCTGATCTTCTCGGTGATCCTGCCGTTGCCGCTGATCCTGCGGCGGGTGTATCCGCGGGCGGTGGCGGCGGCGATGCTGGTGCTGTCGTTGCTGAACACCCTGATCGGCTACCTGATCGATGTGAAGGCCACCGACCATGTCGCCCTGATCGGGCTGGGGGTGATGCTCTACACGCTCGTCGCCTACGTCGGCCGGCGCGACGGGCTCATCTTCCTCGCGTTCCTCGCGCTCGACATGGCGCTGTCGGTCCTGTTGCTCGACGAGCCGCGCGGTGGTGATCTGGCGATGGCCGCGCTCATCTACGCGCTGTGCTGGACACTGGCCGAGTTCAACGGTGCCCGGCACGCGTACGACTCCGAGGTGGCGGCCCGGCTCGCGGTCGCCGACTACGACAAGGAGCGGCGCGCGCACGACGCGGTCGCCGCCGAACGCACCCGTATCGCCCGCGAACTCCACGATGTGGTCGCACACGCCGTCAGCGTCATCATCGTGCAGGCCGACGGCGCCAAGTACGCCCTGCGCCAGGACCCCGACACCGCCGAACGCGCGCTCGCCACCATCGCGGGTACCGGTCGCGACGCGCTGCGCGAACTGCGCCGCACCGTCGCCCTGCTGCGCACCGAGCACGCACCGGAACTGCTGCCCCAGCACGGGAGCGCGGGGATCGCGAAGCTGGCCCAGATGATGCGCGAGGCGGGTCTGGCCGTCGACCTCGAGCTGACCGGCGAACTCGACGACATCGCCCCCGAGGTGAGTCTCGGCGTGCACCGCATCGTGCAGGAGTCGCTCACCAACACCCTGCGCCACGCGGGAGCGGAGCCGAAGGCGGTGGTCCGGGTGCATCGGCGCGACGAGGACATCCTCGTCGAAGTCGTCGACAGCGGCGGTGTTCCCGCGCAGGTGAGTCCGGGCGCCGAGATTCCCGGCGCGGGGATGGGTCTGGTCGGTATGCGCGAACGGGTCGCGGTCCTGGGCGGCACTCTGTACGCGGGCAGACTCGACGACGGCCGCTGGCAGGTGCGCGCCGACCTTCCACTGCGGACCGAAACGGACTGAACCCCGCTCACCCGCGGCCGGCCGGGCGGGAAAACACGGGGAATGCCGCGAGGCGGTGACTATTAGGGTGGGGCAATGCCGATCAGCGTGCTCGTGGTGGACGATCAGGAACTCATGCGGATGGGCCTGAAAATGGTGCTCGGCGCGCACCCCGACATCGACGTGATCGGTGAAGCGGGCAACGGCGACGAAGCCGTGCGGCGCGCGAGCGAACTGCGCCCCGATGTGGTGCTGATGGATGTGCGGATGCCGGTCGTCGACGGGGTGACCGCCACCGCGCAGATCGTGGCCGCGGGGGAGGGCGTGCGGGTGCTCGTGATGACCACCTTCGACCTCGACGAACACGCGCTCGGCGCCCTGCGTGCGGGCGCCAGCGGATTCCTGCTCAAGGACACTCCGCCCGAGGATCTCGTCTCGGCCATCCGCAGCGTCGCCGCCGGTGACGCGGTGGTCTCGCCCAAGGTCACCAAGCGGCTGCTGGACCGGCTCGTGGCCGAGGACCCGACGAGCCTGCGCGACCCGAAGATCCTCGACGTCCTCACCGCGCGTGAACGCGAGGTGCTCGAACAGATCGCGGTCGGCCGCTCCAACGCCGAGATCGCCGCGGCGCTGTTCCTGTCGGAGGCGACGGTGAAGACGCATGTCGGCCGGGTGCTCACCAAACTCGGTCTGCGCGACCGGGTGCAGGCGGTGGTGCTGGCCTACGAGACCGGGCTCGTGCGGCCGGGTGGCTGAGTTCGCCCGCCCGCTCGGGAGAAAAATCGGGCGCTCGTGCGTTGAAGGGGTAGATCGTCCGAAAGGATCGCCATGACCGCTGTGCTGTTCGTCCTCTACCTCGTCGTCGAGATCGCCGCCCTCGTCGGTCTCGCCCAGTTGATCGGCATCGGCTGGGCGCTGGTCGTGCTCGTCGCGGTGTCGGGCGTGGGATTGGTGCTGCTCGGACGGCAGGGCAGGCGGGTGTTCGACCGATTCCGGCGGGCCTCCCGCGGTGAGGTGACCGCCGAGAGCGCGGTCGCCGACGGGGTGATCGTCGCCACCGGCTCGGTGCTGTTGTTCGTGCCCGGCCTGGTCACCGGGCTCGTCGGCCTGCTCGCGCTGTTCCCGCCGACCAGGGCGCTGCTGCGACCGGCGCTGGAGAAGCTCGGTACCCGGCGCTTCGGCCCGCTGCCCTCGTTCGCACCCTCGCCGTATCGCGGGATGGTCGTCGACGCGGACGGTGACGTGGTCGACGGAACCGTGGTCGGGCAGTGGTACGACGATGGTCACAGCGCGGGTCCGCGCGCACTCGGCCCGGCCTGATCCGGCAAGGCCTCGACCGACACGCCCGCGCGCGGCGGTGAAGGGTCTACAGTACCGACATGGCCACCGAGCAGATCACCGTCACGGTGAGCGAGGAACTGGCCGACGCGGTGCGCAGAGCGAGCGCCGCTGCCGGACAGTCGATGTCGGACTTCACCACCGCCGCATGGCGGCTGGAACTGATCGCCGTGGAGGCGGGCGGGCATTGTCCCGCCGGGTTCGGCGACGCCGAAGTGCGCGCCGCACTGTCGCTGCCGACCTGACGCTCGCGCCGCCGACCGGAGACTGTCCCTGCCGAGGTGCCGATCCGGCGATACGGCAGACTGGGGCACCGTGAGTACCCAGTTGCTGATCGGCGGTCGTTTCTACAGTTCGAGCTCCCCGGACGCGGCCGCGATGGCGGTCACCGACGGCACCGTGGTGTGGCTGGGCGCCGAGGCGCCCGGGCGCGCGATGCACCCCGACGCGGAGATCATCGACCTCGACGGTGCGTTCGTGGCGCCCGCGTTCGTCGACCCCCATGTCCACGTCACCGCGCTGGGACTCCAGCTGACCGGGCTCGACGTGCGTGGCGCCGGATCCCTGTCCGACCTGCTCGCGACGGTGCGGGCGCACGCCGCGAGCCGGCCGGACGGGGTGATCATCGGCGAGGGCTGGGACGACACCGGCTGGCCCGAGCAGCGTCCGCCGACGGTCGCCGAACTCGACGAGGCAGCCGGTTCGGGCAGGCTGGTCTATCTGGCCCGGGTCGACGCCCACTCGGCCGTCGCCTCCTCGGCGCTGCTCGACGCGGCCGGTGACCTCGGCGACGGGTATCAGCGTGGCGAACTGCTGCGCGCCGACGCCCACCACCGGGTGCGCACGGTCGCGCTCGCGGAACTCACTCGTACCCAGCGTGATTCGGCTCGTCGGGCGGCCCTGGACGCGGCGGCCGCCCACGGCATCGTCGCGGTCCACGAATGCGCGGGCCCGGAGATCTCCGGGCGCGACGACATCCGCGAACTGCTCGCTTTCGACCACGGCGTGGCCGTGCGGGCCTACTGGGGTCAGGCCGTGCGCACCGCGGAGCACGCGCGCGCCCTGCTCGACGAGCTCGGCGTGCACGCGCTCGGTGGCGACCTGTTCGTCGACGGCTCGCTCGGCTCGCACACGGCACTGCTGCGCGCGCCCTACGCCGACGCGGCGGGCTGCGGCAAGAGCTTCCTCGACGAGGACACGGTCACCGCGCATATTCGCGCGTGCACCGAGGCCGGGATCCAGGCCGGCTTCCACGCGATCGGCGACGCCGCCATGGACACCGTCGTCGCCGGATTCGCCCGTGTCGCCGCCGAACTCGGTGGTCCGGCGATCGCCTCGCGTGGGCACCGGGTGGAACACGCGGAGATGACCGACGCCGCCGCGATCGCACAACTCGCCGAGCTCGGCGTGATCGCGTCCGTGCAGCCCGGCTTCGACGCCGCGTGGGGCGGTCCCGACGGGATGTACGCGACCCGCCTCGGCGCCGAGCGTGCCGCTGGCCTCAACCCGTTCTCGGCGATGGCGGCGGCGGGCATCTCCCTCGCCATCGGTTCCGACGCACCCGTCACCGTCATGAACCCGTGGGAGCAGGTGCGCGCGGCCGTCCACCACCGCACCCCGGGCCACGGCTTGTCCCCGCGCGCCGCCTTCGCCGCCGCCACGCGCGGTGCCTGGCGCGCGGGCGGCGTGCGCGACGGGATGGCGGGCACGCTGGTTCCCGGCGCACCCGCCTCCTATGCCGTGTGGGACGCGGGCGACCTCGTCGTCGCGGCGGCCGCCGACACCGTGCAGCGCTGGTCCACCGACCCCCGCTCCCGCGTACCCGGCCTCCCTCGCCTCGATCCGGGCGTCGACCTGCCGACCTGCCTGCGCACCGTGCGCGACGGCATCACGATCTACGCTGCCTGACCCGCCGCCAGCAACGAATCACGGAGCGACACACCATGATCGACCCCGCGACGGGTAACCACCCCGACTCCGCAGCCGAGCCGGTATCAGCAGCGGGCGAGGTGGATCCCGGTGCGAGCCGATCCGCCGCGAGAACGCCGCACCCGACGGTGGTGCGGCTGCTCGCGGCCGTCGTGGGCGGGCTGCTGCTGTTCGGCAGCTTTCCGCCCCGCCCGTTCTGGTTCCTCGCACCCGTGGCCATCGCGTTGCTCACCCTCGCGGTGCGTGGGCCGGGCAGGCTGCGCGGCGGGTTCGGGTACGGGCTGCTCGGCGGGCTGGCCTTCTTCGTGCCGTTGCTGCCGTGGACCGGGATCTATGTGGGTCCGGTGCCGTGGCTGGCGCTGTCCACGGTCTGCGCGTTGTACTTCGGCCTGTGGGGTGCGCTCGCCCGATGGTTGAGCGCGCTGCCGGGCTGGCCGATCTGGCTCGCCGTGGCATGGACCGCGAGCGAATGGGTGCGATCGAGCTTCCCGTTCGGCGGATTCCCGTGGGGGCGTGTCGCTTTCGGTCAGGCCGATGGGTGGTATCTGCCGCTGGCGGCTTACGGTGGCGCGCCGCTGGTCGGCTTCGCGGTCGCGCTGACCGGCACCGCTCTCGCCGCACTCGTCCTGCGCATCGTCACCTGGGCCCGCACGCCCGCGCCGCGCCCGAACACTCGCGCCGTGCGCACCGGATTTGCCACCGCGGTGGTGGCCGTGGCTATCATGCCCCTGGCCGGAGTGATCCTGCGGCCGACACTGCCCGCCCCGGACGCAGGCACCAGGACGATCACGGTCGCCGCCATCCAGGGCAGTGTGCCGCGGCTCGGGCTCGACTTCAACGCCCAGCGCCGTGCCGTGCTGGACAACCACGTCCGGCGCACCGAGGAGTTGGCCGACGCCGTCACCCGCGGCCAGGCCGCGCGGCCCGACATCGTGATCTGGCCCGAGAACTCCTCCGATATCGACCCACTGCGCAATGCCGATGCCGCCGCCGAGATCACCGAAGCCTCGGTGCGGATCGGCGCCCCGATCCTGGTCGGCGCAGTCCTGGTGAACGGTGACCGCACGACCACCAACTCGGTGATCGTGTGGAACGGCACGGCGGGCCCGGGGGAGCGCCACGACAAGAAGATCATCCAGCCGTTCGGCGAATACCTGCCGATGCGCGGTTTCTTCCGTTTGTTCTCCTCCTATGCCGACCGTGCGGGCTATTTCGTGCCGGGTAACGGTGACGGAACGGTGACGGCCGCCGGTGTGCCGGTCGGCGTGGCGACCTGTTACGAGGTTGCCTTCGATCGGGCATTTCGGGATTCCCTCGCCGCAGGCGCCCAATTGCTGACGGTGCCCACCAACAACGCCACCTTCGGCGAGAGCGAGATGACCTACCAGCAACTGGCGATGTCGCGGGTGCGCGCGGTCGAACACGGGCGTGCGCTCGTGGTGTCAGCAACCACGGGTGTCAGCGGGATCATCACCGCTGACGGCGTGCTCAGACAGCACACCGAGCAAGTCGTCCCCGCCGCCCTGGTGGCCCAGCTACCGCTGCGCGACACAACAACAGTCGCTACCCGAATCGGTGCGTGGCCGGAACTCGCGTCCGTTATCCTGACCGCGATCGGTGTCGGATTGCTATTACTTCGACGCCGCCGCGCGAATCCGACGCATCTTGCGCGAAGTTCGGACAATTCTGAATAAGCGGTTTGTTTTAACCGGGGGGAAGCGGCACAAAGTTGCTGCTTCAGGGGCGTAATTCGTTGAGCTCGAAATAAATTCACATTGGTAGCCATCCGGCTGCCGTAGTACTCCGAATCATGGGCGTGGAAAAGCCACGCCCTGGGCCGTCGTGTGCCCGGGCGCTGCTCGGGGAGTTGTGACACAAGGCAGAAACGGAGTGCTTGATGAGTTCTTTGGCCACCGACCACGTCAGCTCGAGCATCACCGACGAGGACCCGGGCCAACCGTTCGCCCTCTCGCCCGGTCAGACAGCACTGTGGTACGCGCAACGGATTCGGCCCGATATTCCGCTCACCATCGCTCATTACGTCGAACTGCACGGTGATCTCGACGTCGGCCGGTTGCTGTACGCGGTCGAGCGCTACGGCGCGGAATCCCAGGTGGGACACGTCCGCCTACTCGAGATCGACGGCGTGCCCCACCAGCGAGTGGACCCCACGTGGCGGCCCGGCTGGGCTCGGATCGACCTCCGCGGCGAATCCGACCCCCGGGCCGCCGCACTGGCCTGGATGAACGCCCACGCCAGCACCCCGATCGACATGGAGCACGAGCCCCTCACCATCAATGTGGTGTTGCGGATCGGTGACCGGGACTGGTTCTGGTACGAGCGTGGCCACCACATCGTTATCGACGGTTACGGTGCGATGAACGCGCTCTCGCGCACCGCCGAGATCTACACCGCGGTCGGCGAGCAGCGCGAGCCGTCGGTTTCCCGCGCCGCCGCGCTCGTCGACCTCTACGCCGACGAATCCCGCTACCGTGAGTCGAGCCGGTTCCGTGCCGACCGCGAGTACTGGATGGAACAGCTCGCCGGCGTGGGCGAACCGATGACGCTGTCGTCGGTCACCGCCGCGGGCGATACCCACGACGCGGGACGCCACCGTGCCACCGCGGTGCTCGACGCCGACCTCGACACGCTGCTCACCGACGCGATCACCACACACGGTTCGGCCAACTCCGCGCTGATCGTCGCCGCGCTGGCCGCCTATGTCCGTTCGGTCACCGGCGACCCGGATGTCGTACTGAGCCTTCCGGTTTCGGCACGCACCACCGTCGCGCTGCGCCGCTCGGCGGGTGTGGTGTCGAACGTGGTGCCGCTGCGCCTGCGGTTCGACGAGCACACCACCGTCGCCGACGTCGTGCGCCAGACCGAACTCCAGATCACCGGCGCCCTGCGCCACCAGCGCTACCGCTCCGACGACATCCGGCGAGACTGCGGGTACTCCCGCGACGCACGCGGCTTCTTCGGGCCGATGGTCAACATCATGCTGTTCCACGACGAGCTGAAGTTCGACGACATCGCCGGTCAGCTCAATGTGCTCGCCACCGGACCCGTCGAAGACCTCTCGATCAACATCTACAACGGTGACGGCGGCCGTATCCAGCTCGACTTCGAGGCCAATCCGAAGCTCTACGGCGAGTCCGAGAACGCCGCCCACCACGCGCGCTACCTCGACTTCCTCGCGCGCTTCCTGGCCGCCGAGCCGGCCACCCCCACCTACACGCTCACCGCGATCACCACCGCCGAGAACGAGCGGGTGCTGCGCGAGTGGAACGCCACCGAGATGCCGATGCAGGCCGCGACGCTGGTCTCGCTGTTCGAGGACCAGGTGTCGCGCAGCCCGCACGCCATCGGTCTCGAATTCGGCGATCGCACACTCGGATACACCGAACTCGGTGACCGGGTGAACCAGCTGGCACGCGAACTCATCGCCCGCGGCGCGGGCCCGGAGACCACCGTCGGTGTGTGCCTGCATCGCAGTGTCGATCTGGTCGTCGGGATCTACGCGGTACTCGCGACCGGCGCGGCCTACCTGCCGCTGGATCCCGGGCATCCGGTCGATCGCATCGAAGCGGTGGTGGCACAGGCACATCCGGTGTGTGTACTCACCGCGGACCGCGACGGGGTCCGGCTGCCCGAGGGCACCGTCCGGGTCGATCTGGACACGCTCGACGTGAGCGGCAACGACGTCGCGCCGATCACCGACGCCGATCGCACCGCGCCGCTGCGCCCCGATCACCTCGCCTACGTCATCTTCACCTCCGGCTCCACGGGTAAACCCAAGGGCGTGGGTGTCACGCATGCCGCGATCGTGAACCGGTTGCGCTGGATGCAGGCCGAGTACCCGCTCGACCACACCGACGCGGTCCTGCAGAAGACCCCGGCCACCTTCGACGTGTCGGTCTGGGAGTTCTTCTGGCCGCTGCAGGTCGGTGCGCGCCTGGTCGTCGCCGCTCCCGAAGGGCATCGCGACCCGGCCTACCTCGCCCGGATCATTACCGAAAGGTCCATCACCACAGCCCATTTCGTGCCGTCGATGCTGTCGCTGTTCGTCACCGACCCGCGAGTGCGGGGTGGAGCGGGGCTGCGCCGGGTGTTCTGCAGTGGTGAGGCGCTGCCCGGCGCGACGGTCGCCGATTTCCACGCCGCGCTGCACGGCCCCGACGGCGGACCGGAGTTGCACAATCTCTACGGGCCCACCGAGGCCGCGGTCGACGTCACCTACTGGCCGTGCCCGGCCGAGGCCACCACGGTGCCGATCGGCTCGCCGGTGTGGAACACCCAGACCTATGTGCTCGACCCGCACCTGCGCCCGGTGCCGCCCGGTGTCGTCGGCGAGCTGTACCTGGCGGGCACGCAGCTGGCCCGTGGTTACCTGGGCCGTCCCGACCTGAGCGCCGACCGGTTCGTCGCCAACCCCTTCACCCCCGGGCAGCGGATGTATCGCACCGGTGACCTGGCGCGCTGGCAGATCGCCGACGGCGTTCTGGAATACCTGGGCCGCACCGACTTCCAGGTGAAGATTCGCGGACTGCGCATCGAACTCGGCGAGATCGAATCCGCGTTACTCGCGCAGGACGATATCGCCCGCGCGGTCTGCGTGGCCCGCACCAGCCGCCTCGGTGAGGACGAACTCGTCGCCTACGTGGTCGCCGCGCCCGGCGCGTCGGCACCCGATCCCACCGTCTTGCTCGCGGCACTGCGCCGCGGCCTGCCGTCCTACATGGTGCCCTCGGCACTGGTGGTGCTCGACGAACTGCCGTTGAGCGCCAACGGCAAGGTCGATCGCAAAGCACTGCCCGCGCCGGAGGTGGGTGTGCGGGTCACCACCGGCGCCGCCGCACCGCAGACCGAGCTGGAATGCGCGCTCGCGGAGATCTTCACCGAGGTTCTCGCCTTGGACGGCACCACGATCGGGATCGAGGACAGCTTCTTCGATCTCGGCGGCAACTCCCTGGTCGCGGCCCGCGCGGTCGCCCGGATCAACACCACCCTCGACGCGAACCTCACCATCCGGGAGATGTTCGAGTCGCCGACCATCGCCGCACTGGCCGGCTACATCAGCACCCACCGGCCCGAGACCTCGACACCGAAACTGGTTCCGGCACGCAGGCCGGAGCGGGTGCCGCTGTCGCTGGCCCAGCAGCGGCTGTGGATCCTCAACCGGTTCGCCGAACACGCCGCCGCTTACAACATGCCCTTGGCCCTGCGGCTCACCGGGCAGCTCGACCTCGAGGCGTTGCGTGCGGGTCTGCGCGACGTGCTCGACCGCCACGAGAGCCTGCGCACCAGTTTCCCCGAAGGCCCCGAGGGTCCGTACCAGCGCATCCACCCCGCGGCCGGGGTGGAACCCGAGCTCACGCCGATCGAGGTGGCCGCCGCCGAGATTCCCGCGCTGGCCGCGCAGGTGGCGGGGCGCGGTTTCGACCTGCGGACCGAGACACCGCTGCGGGTCGTGCTCTATCGGGTGGGCGCCGAGGATCACCTCCTGCTCGTGGTGCTGCACCACATCAGCGGTGACGGCTGGTCGGTCGCCCCGCTGGCCCGGGATCTGATGGTCGCGGTGTCGGCGCGCGCGGGCGGTGCCGCGCCCCAGTGGGCGACGCTGCCGGTGCAGTACGCCGATTTCGCGATGTGGCAGCGCGAACTGCTCGGTGAGGAAACCGACCCCGAGGCACCCATCGCGCGCCAGCTCGGGCACTGGCGCGGCGCGCTGGCCGGGCTGCCCGATCAGCTCGACCTGCCCCTCGACCGGCCGCGACCGCAACACCGTGGCACCGGCGGGGGCACCGTCGAATTCGTCATCGACGCCGAAACCCGGCGCGCGGCAGCCGAACTCGCCACCGGGCGCGGCGTGAGCATGTTCATGGTGCTGCACGCCGTCCTGGCCACTCTGCTGGCCCGGCTCTGCGCGAGCACCGACATCACCATCGGCACACCCATCGCGGGCCGCTCCGATCCGGCGCTGGACGAGCTGGTCGGCATGTTCGTCAACACCCTGGTGTTGCGCACCGAAGTGGACCTCGGTGCCGGGTTCGAGCACATGCTCGACCAGGTCCGCGAAACCGACCTCGATGCCTTCGCCAACCCCGACGTGCCGTTCGAACGGCTGGTGGAACTGGTCAATCCCGATCGCTCGACCACCCGGCATCCGCTGTTCCAGGTGATGCTGTCCTACGACCGCACCCCGGAACTGCGGGTCGAATTGCCCGGTGTCACCGCGGAACTGGTGCCGATCGAGATCGGCGTCGCCAAGTTCGACCTGCAGCTCGAGGTTCGCGACAATCACGACGACGGACCGCTGCACGCCGAATTCGGTTTCGCCACCGATGTTTTCGATCGCGCCACGGTGCAGGCCATCGCCCGGCGGTTCACCACGCTGCTGGCCGCCGCCGTCGCCACCCCCACCACGGCGATCGGCGACCTCGAGGTGCTCGACCGTCGCGAGATCGCCCGCCTGGTCCCCGTGGCCGGTGCGCCTGCCGAACCGGCGGGCACCCTGGCCCGGCTGCTCGGCGACACCGCGCAACACCTGCCCGACTCGGTGGCGGTGCGCTACCTCGGTTTCGACACCACCTACCGCGAACTCGACGAACGCTCGAACCGGTTGGCGCGCAGTCTCATCGCGCACGGCGCCGCACCCGAGACGGTGGTCGCCGTCGCGCTGCCGCGCAGCCTCGAGTCGATCATCGCCATCTGGGCGGTCGCCAAGACCGGCGCCGCGTACGTGCCCGTCGACCCCGCCTACCCGGCCGATCGCATCGCGCACATGATCGGTGACTCCGGTGCCACGCTCGGGCTCACCCTGCCCGAGCATCTCGCCGCGCTGCCCACCGCCACCGGCAAGCACCGGTCGGCACCGGAGTGGATGGTCTTCGGAACGGCCGATTTCGAGGCCGACTGCGCCGTCCGCTCGGCCACCCCGCTGTCCGACGCCGACCGCAGGCACCCGATGCGAGCCGGTCAGCCCGCCTACCTCATCTACACCTCGGGCTCGACCGGCACACCCAAGGCCGTCGTGGTCACCCACGCGGGCATCGCCTCGCTGGCCAGCGAGCAGACCCAGCTGTTCAAGGTGACCGACCACGCGCGGACCATGCACTTCTCCTCACCCAGCTTCGACGCCTCGGTGCTGGAACTGCTGCTCGGGTTCGCCGCGGGCGCCACGATCGTGGTGGCCCCCGCCGACCTGTACGGCGGCGCGGAGCTGGCCGGTTTCCTGCGCTCGGAACGCATCACCCACGCGTTCATCACCCCGGCCGCGCTGGCCACGGTGCCCGCGGGCGACTTCCCGGCTCTCAACACGGTGATCGTCGGCGGTGAGGCGTGCTCGGACGAACTCGTCGAAGCCTGGGCCACGAAGTACCGGATGCACAACATGTACGGCCCGTCCGAGGCCACCGTCGCGGTCACCGCGAGCGCGGCCATGGTTGCGGGCGAGCCTGTCCCGCTGGGCACCCCCGTGCGCGGCATGCGGCTGTTCGTGCTCGACGGCCGGATGAACCCGGTGCCGCCGGGAACACCGGGCGAGCTCTACGTCTCCGGGCCCGGCCTGGCCCGCGGGTACCTCGGCAAGTCGGCACTCACCGCGCAGCGGTTCGTCGCCAACCCACACGGCCGAGTCGGCGAAAGGATGTATCGCACCGGCGATCTCGTCGTCGCCGACATGACCGGCCTGCTGCGTTTCCTCGGCCGCGCCGACGATCAGATCAAGATCCGCGGGTTCCGGATCGAACTGCGCGAAATCGACCATGTGCTGCGTGAGCACCCGGGCGTTCGGTCCGCGCTGACCGTCGTCCACGTCGACGAGCAGGGGCAGCAGCGGCTCGCGTCCTACATCACCGCCGACGGTCCGATCGACCCGGCCGCCGTGCTCGGCACCGCCCGCGGCAGACTGCCCGGCTACATGGTGCCCGCCGCGCTGGCGGTGCTCGACGCGATGCCGGTGACCCCGGCGGGCAAGCTCGACCGAAAGGCGCTGCCCGCACCGGAATTCGTGGTCAGCGGTGGCTCGCGCGCGCCACGCACGCACCTCGAGATGCGGGTGGCCGCGGTGTTCACCGAGATCCTCGGTCGCCCGATCTCCGGCGCCGAGGACAGCTTCTTCGACATCGGCGGCAACTCGCTGCTGGCCACCCGGCTCGCCGCCGCACTGCACGCCGAATTCGAGGTCGACCTGCCGGTCCGGCAGATCTTCGAGGCACCGACCGTGGCGGGTATCGCCGGGCTGATCACGGAAGCGCCCCGGACGCAGCGGGTGGCGCTGGCGGTACACACCCCGCGCCCGGGACGCATACCACTGTCGTTGCCGCAGCAACGGCTGTGGTTCCTGAACCGATTGTCCCCCGAATCGAGCGCCTACAACATCGCATTCGTCTTGCGAATCGGCGGAGATCTGGACGTCGAGGCATTGCGGGGCGCGCTCAGCGACCTGGTGGAGCGCCACGAGGTACTGCGCACGGTCTTCCCCGAAGACCTCTCCGGTGCCCAGCAGGTGATCCTGCCGCTCGACCAGGCGACGCCGATGATCGACGCCGTCGACACCGCACCCGATCGGGCGAACGCGGCGCTGACCGCGCTGGCCCGCCAGGGCTTCGACCTCACCCGCCAGACGCCGCTGCGAGTGTCGTTGCTGCGCACCGCATCCGACGAGCACCTGCTCGGCGTCGTCGTCCATCACATCGCCGCCGACGGCTGGTCGCTCGGCCCGCTGACGCGTGATCTCGCACTGGCCTACGTGGCCCGCACCGGGGGCGCCGTCCCCGAGCGCGCTCCGCTGCCGGTGCAGTACGCCGACTTCAGCCTGTGGCAGCGGGCCGTGCTCGGCAGCGAGGACGACCCGGACAGCCTCACCGCCACCCAGCTCGCGTTCTGGCGTGACACCTTGTCCGAACTGCCCGACGAGCTGCCGCTGCCGTTCGACCGGCCACGCCCCGCCGAACCCACCGGGTCCGCGGGCACCGTGACCTGCGCGGTCTCGGCACCGCTGCAGCACGCACTCGACGAGCTGGCCGGCCACACCGGTGTCAGCCTGTTCATGGTCGTGCGCTCGGCCCTGTCGGTGCTGCTGCGCAGCGTCACCGGCGGCCGCGACATCCCCATCGGTACCCCGGTCGCCGGGCGCACCGACATCCAGCTCGACGACCTCGTCGGCATGTTCGTCAACACCCTGGTCCTGCGCTCCGATGTCGATCCCGGCCGCAGCTTCACCGAGCTGCTGCACGCCGATCGCGATGGCGAGCTCGCCGCCCTCGCGCACGCCGATGTGCCGTTCGAGCGCGTCGTCGACGCGCTGGGCCGGGAGAGCAGGGCGAGCAACCGCCACCCCCTGTTCCAGGTCGCGCTGAGCATGCAGGACAACCGCACACCCGCGCTGGAACTGCCCGGACTGCGACTGGCCGCGGAAGAGCTCGACATCGCCCTGGCCAAGTTCGACCTGGAACTACGGGTCGCGCCCGCCGAGGACAGCGGGCTGCGGTTCGACTTCGTCTACGCCACCGAACTGTTCGACGCCGCCACCATCCAGACCCTCGCCGACCGGTTCGTGCAGATCCTCACCCAGGTGACCGCCGACCCACTGCAGCTGGTGTGCGATCTGGACCCGCTCACCGTGCTCGAGCACCGTGAGCACGTCCCCGCGCAGGGACCCGCCGCGGTCACGCCGGTCATCCTGGCCGACATCCTCGACGGTGCCGCCACGAAGTATCCGCAGCGGCCCGCGCTGCGCTGGTTCGCCGAGGGCAGCGTCGCCGGGGAAGTGGGCGAGCTCGACTACGCCGAGGTCGCGAGCCGGGCGCACCGGCTGGGCCGGGCGCTGATCGCGCGCGGTATCGGCACCGGCGACCGGGTGGCCGTCGGGCTGACCCGCTCACTGGACTGCGCCCTCGCCATCTTCGGCGTCGCGGCCAGCGGTGCCGCGTTCGTGCCCGTCGACCCGCGCTACCCGGCCGACCGGGTGCGGCACATGCTCACCGACTCCGGTGCCAGCGCAGTGCTTACCGCGCGTGCCGACGCGGACTCGTTGCGCGCGGCCGCGGGCCCGATCGATACCCAGTGGTTGCTGATGGACGGCGACGAGCTGAACGCCGAACTGGCCGGCTACGACGGGGTCCGGATCAGCAACGCCGAGCGGGTCCGCCCGGTGCGCACCGCCGACCTGGCCTATCAGATCTACACGTCCGGTTCGACCGGCCTGCCCAAGGGCGTCACCGTCACCCACGGCGGTCTCACTAGTCTCGCGCTCGACCTGCGTGAACGGATGGGCCTTGACCGGTTCTCCCGCACGTTCTTCTTCTCCACACCCAGTTTCGACGTCTCGGTGCTCGACATGCTCCTCGCCGTCTACTCGGGCGCCGAGATGGTGATCGGCCCGATCGATATCTACGGCGGTGACGAACTCGGGACCCTGCTGGAACGCGAGCAGATCACCCACACCTTCCTGACGCCCGCGGTGCTGGGCTCGATCGACCCCACCCGCCACCCCCTGCCGATGCTGCGCGGTCTGATGGCCGGTGGCGAGGCGGTGCCGCCGGACCTGGTGGAGAACTGGGCGCCGGGCAGGCGGTTCGTCAACGCCTACGGGCCCACCGAGTTCACCGTCATCGCCGCGATGTCGGAGCTGCGGGTGGGTGTCCCGGTCGCCATCGGCACGCCGGTGCGCGGCTCACGGGCCCTCGTGCTCGACGAGCGGCTGCGGCCGGTCGTCAGCGGGGTGCCGGGTGAGCTCTACATCGGCGGCGCCGGCATCGCCCAGGGCTATCACGAGCGCTACGGCCTGACCGCGGGACGCTTCATCGCCGACCCGTTCGGCCCGGCAGGCAGCCGGATGTACCGCACGGGCGATGTGGTGCGCTGGACGGCGAACGGTGAGATCGACTACCTGGGTCGCAGCGACCATCAGGTGAAGGTGCGCGGTTTCCGGATCGAACTCGGCGAGATCAGCGCCGTCCTGGGCAGTCATCCCGAGGTCCGCTTCGCGCACACCGAGGTCCGCCGGATCGCGGGCGACGACCGGATCGTCGCCTGGATCCAGCTGAACGAGGGCGTCGACCCGGCCGAGGTGGCCGGGGTGAAACGGCACGCGATGGTCCGGCTGGCCGGGCACATGGTGCCCGCCTCGCTGAACCTGATCGACCGGGTGCCGCTCACTCCGGTCGGCAAGCTCGATCGCACGGCATTGCCGGAACCGGAGTTCACCGCCGCCGCGGGCCGGGCACCACAGACCCTCGCCGAGCGGACGGTCGCGCGAGTGTTCGAGGAGCTGGTCGGGGCGAGCGAGGTCCGCGCCACCGACAGCTTCTTCGACATCGGCGGCAACTCGCTGCTGGCCACCCAGCTGGTGGCCCGGCTGGCCGCGGCCAGCAATGTGCGCCTGGAAGTGCGCACCGTGTTCGCGGCGCCGACCGTCGCCGAACTCGCCGCGCTCATCGAATCCGGACCGTCCGGCGACGAACACCGGCCGGACCTGGTGCCCCAGCCACGCCCGGAGCGGATTCCGCTGTCGGCGGCGCAGCGCAGGCTGTGGTTCCTCAACCGCTTCAACGCGGGTGCCGACGGTGACAGTCAGTCCTCGGGCGCCTACAACGTCCCGGTCGTGCTGCGCCTGCACGGCACAGTCGACCTCGATGCGCTCATTGCCGCTTTGCACACGGTGCAACGTCGGCACGAGACGCTGCGCACGGTGTTCCCGGAGACCGCGGGCGAGCCCGAGCAGTTGGTGCTCGACCCGGCGATCGCCGCCGTTACGCTGTTCCACGCGACGGCCACCGCGAGCGAGGTCGACACCGCCGTGACCCGTTTCGTCACCCCGGGATTCGACCTGTCGGCCTCGGTGCCCATGCGGGCGGCGCTGATCAGCGTCGACCACACCGGGCAGTCGGCACCGGCCAAGGCCAAGTTCGCGGTCGCGCGCTCGACCGAGCATGTGCTGGTGCTGGTCGTGCACCACATCGCGATGGACGGCTGGTCGCTGGAACCGCTCGCCGCCGAAGTGGCCGCCGCCTACCGTGGCATCCAGATCGGTGAACCGTTCGGCGAACAGATCCCGCCGGTCCAGTACGCCGACTACACCCTGTGGCAGCAGGAACTCCTCGGCACCGAGGACGATCCGGACTCGCTGATCAGCAAGCAGCTCGACCACTGGCGCGGTGTGCTCGACGGCCTGCCGGAACTGCTCAGCGTGCCGGCCGACCGCTCGCGTCCGCCGGTGCCCTCCTACCAGGGCGGCACTGTCGACTGCACGGTCGACGCGGCGACCCACCGGGCGCTGCGTGGCATCGCCACGGCGAACAACGTCAGCATGTTCATGGTGCTGCACGCGGCACTGGCGGTCCTGCTGCACCGGGTCACCGGCACCGAGGACATCGCCGTCGGCACCGCCAGCGCGGGCCGTGGGCATCCGGCGCTCGACGCGATGATCGGCATGTTCGTCAACACCCTGGTGCTGCGCACCGAGGTGTCCGACGAGCGCGCGTTCGTCGACCTGCTGCGTACCGTCCGCGACGGGGACCTCGACGCGTTCGCGAACGCCGACCTGCCCTTCGAACGGCTCGTCGAGGTCGTCAATCCGGCGCGCTCCCAGGCACATCACCCGCTGTTCCAGGTGATGCTGTCGGTGCGCAACACCCCGGTGCGGATGCTGGAACTGCCCGGATTGCGGATCGAAGCCGTCGACGCCGATGCCGGTATCGCCAAGTTCGACCTGCAGTTCACCTTCACCGAGACCCAGACCGCCGATCGGGTGGGCGACGGCATCAGCCTCTCGGTGAACTTCGCGGCGGACCTGTTCGACGAGGTCACCGCACGCAGGCTCGGCGACCGCCTGGTCCGGCTGCTCACCGCCGTGGCCGCCGACCCGAACACCGCGGTGGGCGATCTGGCACTGCTCGACGCGGTCGAGTGGACCGCGCTGGCACCGGTGCACGGCGCCCGCGCCGAGCAGGCGGTGACGCTGCCCGCGGTCTTCGGTGCCGCCGTGGCTCGTTCGCGTGACGGTGTCGCGCTGTGCGCCGGGGACACGGTGGTCACCTACGACGCGCTCGACCGGTGGACCAACCGGCTCGCACGTGTCCTGATCGGACAGGGTGTGGGGCCGGAAACCCTGGTGGCCCTGGGTATTCCGCGTTCGGTGGAGTCGGTGGCGACCATGCTCGCCGTCGCGAAGGCGGGCGCCGCGTTCGTGCCGGTCGACCCGAACTACCCGCCGCAGCGGATCAGTCACATGCTCACCGATTCCGATGCGGCACTGGGTCTGACGCTGCTCGAGCACCGCGATCGACTGCCCGCCGACACCCGCTGGCTGGTCCTGGACGACCCGCAGACCAGGGCCACCGTGCTGGGGACCGACGACTCGCCGGTCACCGACGCCGATCGGATTCGCCCACTGCGCCTGCACAATCCGGCGTACGTGATCTACACGTCGGGCTCCACCGGGACCCCGAAGGGCGTCGTGGTCACCCACGGCGGTCTGTCGAACTTCGCCGCCGAGACCGCCGACCGGTTCGATGTGCGTCCCGGCAGCCGGGTGCTGCACTTCGCGACTCCGAGCTTCGACGCCGCCATGCTCGACATCCTGTTCGCGCTCGGTGGTGCGGCGACGCTGGTGATCTCCCCGGCCGGGGTGGTCGGCGGCGAGGACCTGCGGCAGGTGTTCATCCGGGAACGGATCACCCACGCGTTCATCACCACCGCCGCGCTGGGCACCGTCGACCCGACGGGGGTGAACTCGCTGGCCCACGTGCTCACCGGTGGTGAGGCGCTGCCGCCGGAACTGCTCGCCCGCTGGGCGCCGGGGCGCAACTTCTACAACGTGTACGGCCCCACCGAGACGACCATCGTCACGTTGATGCCGCAGCCGATGAGCCCGCGGGGCCCGATCACCATCGGTGGGCCGATCCGCGGCGTCGCGGCCACCGTGCTCGACCGGCGACTGCACCCGACCCCGATCGGTGTCACCGGCGAACTGCAGCTGGCGGGCTCGGCCCTGGCGCGCGGTTACCTCAACCGGCCGGGACTCACAGCCCAGCGGTTCGTGGCCGATCCCTACGGCGCACCGGGCGAACGGATGTACCGCACGGGCGACCTCGTGCGCTGGCGTGACAGCGCCAAGTCGGCGCTGGATGTGGAGTACGTCGGCCGCACCGACCATCAGGTGAAGGTCCGCGGATTCCGGATCGAACTCGGCGAGATCGACGTCGCGTTCGCCCGGCACGCCGATGTCGAGCTCGCGCTCACCATCGGTCACACCACGCAGGCCGGCGTCACCGCGCTGGTCTCGTATGTGAAGGCGCGCAACGGGAGCGCGCCGAGCGTGCCCGAACTGCTCGAGCACGTCGCGGGTCACGTGCCGAACTACATGGTCCCGCAGGCGATCATGCTGCTCGACGAGGTGCCGCTGAGTCCGGTCGGCAAGCTCGATCGGTCCCGGCTGCCCGAGCCGGTGTTCACCGCGTCCGGTGGTTACCGCGCGCCGGCGACCGTCGCCGAGATGGCGCTGTGCGCGGTGTTCACCGAGGTCCTCGGGGTCGAGCGGGTCGGCGTGGACGACGGGTTCTTCGAACTCGGCGGCAACTCCCTGCTGGCCACCAAAGTTGTCGCGGCACTGCGTGAGCAGGGCTACGACATGCCCGTCCAGATGATGTTCGGCGACGCCACTCCCGCGGGGATCGCGGCCAAGCTCGACGACGTCGACCCGGACGCGGTGATCGAGGCGGCCACCAGCCCGGTGCTGGCCATCCGCCCGTCCACCAGCCCGCACGACACCCCGCTGTTCTGCGTGCACCCGGCGATCGGTCTGGCCTGGTGCTACGCGGGACTGCTCGCTCATCTCGCCCCGCAGCGCCCGGTGTACGGCCTGCAGGCCCCGCACGTGTCCGGCGACGACAGCTTCACCTCGATTCCCGAAGCCGCCGGACACTACGTCGCCCATATCAAGTCGATCCAGCCGCACGGTCCCTATCACCTACTCGGCTGGTCGCTCGGCGGCCTGATCGCGCAGGAGATCGCCGTGCAGCTGCAGGACGCGGGCGAAGACGTCGCGCTGCTGGCGATGATGGACAGCTACCAGCTCGGCGATCGCTGGCTCGACACCTCGATGCCCAGCGTCGCCGACATCCTCGGCGAGTTCGGCGCCGACCTGGTCGACGGCGAACCGTTGCCCGCCGATCTCGACCTGAACGAAGCGGCGGATCTGCTGCGGGCCCAAGCCGGCCCGTTCGCCGCGCTCTCGGTGGAACACCTGCAACGCCTCTACACCGGGTACGCCGACGGCACCGTCATGGCCAACCGGTTCCGGCCGCGCACCTTCGACGGCGACCTCGTGTTCTTCACCGCCGCGGCGGACGAGATCAACGCCGCCGATCCGAGCCGCTGTGCCGACGCCTGGCAGCCGTTCGTCACCGGCAACATCCACAACCACGACCTGCCCTGCAGGCACGCGGCGATGACCACACCGGAATCGCTGGCGGCGATCGGCCCCGTGCTGCATCGCCACCTCGATGCCGTCCCGGAGATCACTGTGTGCGGCAGCGGCCAGAAGGAGATGCGACCGTGAGTCTCGCGGTAGAAGTGCGCGGCCTGGCCAAGAGTTACGGCAAGGTACGCGTACTCAAGGAGATCGACCTGGAGATCCCGGCGGGGACCGTGCTCGGCCTGCTGGGCCCCAACGGTGCGGGCAAGACCACCACCGTGCGGATCGTCACCACGCTGTTGCGACCCGACGCCGGTTCGGTGCGGGTCGCCGGGATCGACGTGCTGGCCGATCCGGCCACCGCGCGCACCAGGATCGGGTTGTCCGGCCAGTACGCGGCCGTCGACGCGAACCTGACCGGTTACGAGAACCTGCGCATGGTGGCTCGTCTGTACGGCATGGGACGCAAGCAGGCCGTTGGCCGCGTGGAGGAACTGCTCACCGCGTTCGGACTCGACCACGCGGCGGGTCGGCGGGCAGGCACCTATTCCGGTGGTATGGCCCGTCGCCTCGACCTGGCCGGTGCGCTGGTGGCGCGGCCGCCGGTGGTGGTGCTCGACGAGCCGACCACCGGCCTCGACCCGCGCGGGCGCCTGGACATGTGGCAGGTGATCGGTGATCTCGTCGACGACGGCACCACCGTCCTGCTCACCACCCAGTACCTCGAAGAGGCCGACCTGCTCGCCGACCGGATCACCGTCATCGACAAGGGCACGGTCATCGCCCGCGGTTCGGCCGACGAACTCAAGACCTCCATCGGCGGCGACCGGCTCACGGTCACCCTCGCCGCGGGACAGAGCCCGTGGCCCGCGGTGCAGGTCCTGCAGCAGGTGGGGGTCGGCGAGCCCATTCACGAGCCCGGCAGCGACGAGGTGTCGGTGGTGGTCGGCAACGGGTCACGCACGATGGTCGAAGCGCTGCGCCGCCTCGACGACGCCGGTGTCTGCGTGCTCGACGCGAACGTCGTGCGCCCCACTCTCGACGATGTGTTCCTTTCCCTCACCGGCACCCCAGCCGAGCCCATCCCCGAACCCGAAACCGACGACGTGCAAGAGGAGGTCCTGTCGTGAGTGCCCCCGACGTCACGGTGGACGAGTACGAAACCCGCGATCTGCCCATCCAGCCGGCCACCCCGCGGCCGTCCGCTGCCGAGGAGATGGAACCGAAAGCCCGGTTCGTGCGCGACAGCGCGATCGTGGCCTACCGCAACCTGCTGACCATCCTGCGGGTGCCGACGCTGCTGGTCACCGCCACCATCCAGCCGCTGATGTTCGTGTTCCTGTTCGCCTACATCTTCGGTGCCTCGCTCGGCGGCGACCAGTACCGGGAGTTCCTGCTGGCAGGCATCTTCACCCAGACCGTGGCGTTCAATGCCGCGTTCACCACTGTCGGCCTGGCCGGTGACCTGCAGAAGGGCATCATCGACCGGATGCGGACGCTGCCGATGTCGCGGCTGGCGGTCCTGATGGGGCGCACCCTGTCCGACCTGGTGGTCAATATCGTGAGCCTGGGTGTGATGTCGATCTGCGGGTACATCGTCGGCTGGCGTATCCACGGCAGCTTCGGCGACGCCGTGATCGCCTTCGCGATCATCTTGCTGTTCGCGTTCGCGATGTCGTGGGTCGGCGCCCTGACCGGTCTGGTCTCCCCGACGGTGGAGGTGGCGCAGAGTGCGGGTCTGATCTGGCTGTTCCCGCTGACGTTCATCTCCTCGGCGTTCATCTCCGCCGAAACCCTGCCCGGCCCCCTGCGCGCGATCGCCGAATGGAATCCGATCACCGCGGTGTCGGCGGCGGGTCGCAAGCTCTTCGAGAACGACTCGCCCCCGACCTTCGTCCCCGCGACAGGCTGGGCCGCGGAGAACTGCATCCTCTACGCGATCATCTGCTCGCTGGTCATCCTCGCCATCGCGATGCCCGCGGCACTACTGCAGTACCGCAAGGTCGCCAGCCACTGAGTACGGCCACACAACGCCGAAGGCCGCCTTCCCCGAGGGGAGGCGGCCTTCGGCGTTCACACCTTCTGTCGTTACCCGCGGCGACGGGTCTTCAGGAGGTCGAGGCGCTCCTTGAGCAGCTCCTCGAGCTCCTCCTTGCTGCGACGTTCCAGCAGCATGTCCCAGTGGGTGCGCGGCGGCTTGACCTTCTTGGTCTCCACGGAGGTGCCCTCCATGAGCTGACCCTCCTGGCCGTTGCGGCACAGCCAGGTGGGCGGGATCTCCGCGTCGTCGGCGAACGGGACGTCGAATTCCTCACCGTTGTCGGTGCGGTAGCGGGCGATCCGGCGCGGGGCCAGGTCGTGGTCGCGATCGGTCTCGTAGCTCACCGCTCCGAGCCGGCTGCCCCGGAGTACGCGATCTGCCATGTGTGCTCCTGTAATTTCGGCGGCTGGTGCCGCAACTCGTACTACCTCAACGCACGGGAAGTCTGAACTGTTCCATTGTAGTCGCCCGGCCGCATCAGCCGAGCGACCCCCGAATCGGCGTCGACGGTAGGTCGGTATCGGGAGGGTGCCCGCTCAGCGAGACCTGAACCGGCGAATTGTGTCGCGGGCCGATAGGGTTTCCGATCATGTCGCGCAGTCGCCTGCTGTCCTGCCTGTGGTGCGGGCGGGAGATCGTGGATTCGGAGTCGGGTCGGCGTCGCCGCTATTGCCGCCAGTCGTGTCGCCAACGTGCCTATGAGCACCGGAGCAGCCTCAAGGGGACCGGGATTCCCGAGGACGCGGTGGTGCTGACCGCGCAGGAGGCCGCCGATCTCGCCGATCGGTGGTTCGCCGCGCGGTGCGCGGCCGAGGACGTGGCGACGGCCGTGGGGGAGGGAGCCTCTCCGGCGGAGCTGGCAGAGCTGAGCGCGACGTTGCTACAGCTGGCGCGGGAAGCGGAACGACTCCGCTGAACATGCGAAACCCCGTGTGCCCCACCATAAGCCGATGGGGTACACGGAGTGGCGTCTGAGGGCGACTACCGCGCTAGCTCGACAGTGACTCCCGGGCGCGCAGGTACACGGCGGTGACACCCCCGGCGACGAACAGCGCGAGGGCCGCGGCGGCACCGGCTGTCGCGAGGTCGGGACTGGTGAGCGACTGTCCGCGCAGCGCCTGCCAGACCACCAGCGTGAGCAGTCCGAAGTAGCCGAGGACAGCCACCACGAGCAGCGCCGCACGGGTCGTTTCGGTGCGCAACCAGCGGTAACGAGGCGCGAGTGCCACCAGGGCGAAGGCGATCAGCAGCAGCACCTGGATGCCGTGCAGCCCGACGAAGTGCGGGATGCGCAGGTCGCCGCCGATGGTGCTCCAGTGGGTGATCGGCATGCCTGCGGCAGCGTCACGTGCTGTATCGCCGGGCCGCACCGTGTGCCCGGCCATCAACCCCACGACGGTGCCGTCGGCCTTGCGGACGAGCTGCGGCCCGGTGAACCCCATCAGATAACCGAGCGCCATCCCGGTCACCGCCAGCCACAGCCCGGCCTTCAACGCGATCCTGGTCGGCCGGTCAGCCAGTTTCTGCCAGGAGATGATCACCGCCAGGACGAGATTCGCGAGGAACAACCCGGGCACGCCGGACGCGAACACCTGCTGCCCGATCTCGTTGACCGGGTCGGTGGAGTCGTTGAAGTGGCTGAACGTCCCGCGTGCCGCCTGGACCGCGATGAATCCCACATCGGCGACCCCGGTGATCGCGAAGACAGTGCCCAGCCACCAGGTGGCACGCCGTCCGCGATGCGGCAGCCGCAGTATCCAGGCCAGGGTCACGCCGTAGAGGGCGAAGGCGAGGCCGAACTTGGCCGGTTTGAGCCACACCGACTCGCCGAGCAGCAGTCGGTCGTCGACCACCATCCCGACCATCGACACCACCACCAGTGCGGCCATGAGCGCGGAATTCACCAGCAGCGGGCCGTGCCAGGGGGCGCGGTCGGTGCCGTCGCGCGCGGTGGGGGACGTGATGCGGGACAGCGTGTGGGTGAGGTCGATCGTCGCCATGTACCGAAGGTAGAAATCCGGTGCGCCACACCACGTCCCGCTGCGGAACGGTTCGGCTCCGATACCCGGGTACGGGTCGGACTACTCGAGTTCTAGGGGTTGTCTCAGATTCCCATGCGCCAGATCGCGGCGTCGACCGCGCGGGGTGAGACGAGCGCGAGGGCCTGGAGCACGCGAGTGTAGGTCGGGTACAGCTCGACCGGGCGGGTCCGGATCGCGGTGGTGATCCAGTCGGCGGCTTCCTCGGCCGACAGTGCCGCCGCGTCGGCGTACTTGCCGGTGGGCGCGATCATCTCGGTGCGCACCAGCGGATAGCCGATGGTGGTGACGTGCACGCCACGGCGCCGGGTCTCCGCGCCGAGACTGCGTCCGAACGCGCCGAGCGCCGCCTTCGACGCGTGGTAGGCGGTGAACAGCGGCATCGACCCCGCGGCCACACCCCAGGTCGCGACATTGACGACGTGGCCGGTGCCCGCGTCGAGCATCGACGGCAGCAGCCCCATCGTGAGCCGGGTCGCTCCGAAGTAGTTCAGCGCCATGGTGCGTTCGTAGTCGTGGAACCGGTCGGTGGTGTCGGCGGCGCCGCGGCGGATCGAACGGCCCGCGTTGTTCACCAGCACGTCGACGGTCCCGAATTGCTCGAGCAGGGACTTCGCCAGCGCGTCGGTCTGCTCGGCGTCGGCGAGGTCGCAGGTGATCATCTCGGCATCTCCGCCCTCGGCGCGGACCGCGTCGCGCACCTCGGCGAGCGGCTCGGCATTTCTGGCGACCAGCACCACCCGCGCCCCTTCCCGGCCGAGCGCGTGTGCCGCGGCTTTGCCGACGCCCGACGAGGCGCCTGTCAGCACGACAGTCTTCCCGGCGATCTCGTGCTGCTCACCATGGACCAGCCGCGCGAGCATCCGGGGGAGCGCGGGCGGGTTGAGCAGGACCGATTGTGCGACTTCGGCGAACACGGAGACTCCTGTCGAGGCGTACAGCGGGGGCGAACAGGTAATTTACTGAATAGTAAATTACAAAGGGACCAATTGGGTGTCAACCGGCACGGCGGTCGATGGTTGGATGGACCGGTGAGCACAGCCGGTACCAAAGGTGTCCCGCGTCCCGAGCGCGAACAGCAGATCCTCGACGCCGCCGTCGCCGAAATCGGTCGTGTGGGTTACGCGGGGCTGTCCCTCGCCGACGTCGCGCAGCGCGCGGGCGTGTCCAAGCCGCTGGTCTACACCTACTTCCAGTCCAAGGACGGGCTCTACATCACCTGCGTGGACCGGGCGGCCACCGTCCTGTTCGACGCGATCGAATCAGCTATCGCCGGGGCCGGTGGGCTCAGCAAGGCGGAACGGACCCTCGACGCGATCTTCGTCGCGCTGGAACCGCGGCCGCACGACTGGACCGTGCTGTTCGACCGCTCCCACCCCGACGACGGCCCCGCCGCCGACGCCGTCCGCGCCGCCCGCCGCCGGATCGCCGCCCAGGCCGCGCGCGGTGTCGCCGATGCCATCGGCGCAGTCGAGCTCACCGACCCCACCGACCTGTCGGCGCTGACCGATGTCTGGATGGGCGCGGTGACCTCGCTGGTCCTGTGGTGGTTGCGCCACCCCGGCGAAACCGCCGCCCAGATGTCCGCCCGCAGCCACCGCCTGATCGGCGCACTCCTCACCGCCCCGCGGTGAGCGCGATCCGCACCCCGGCTGGGGTGCGGATGCGGTCGTCCGAGGTGTTCTACGAGGTGACTTCGGTGGTCGATCCGGCAGGCGGCAGCAATTCTGCGAGCAGTGGGGCCCACTCGTATCGACGTTCGGGGAAGCAGCGCTCGAGCAGGTCGCTCATGATCGACGGTGCGATGGAGGCGCCGGGGGAAGCACCGAGAAGGCCGGCGATGGTGCCGTCCGCGCCGGTGACCAGTTCGGTGCCGAATTCGAGGACGCCGCCGCGCTCGCGATCGGGTTTGACCAGTTGGGCGCGTTGCCCGGCGTGGACCAGGGTCCAATCGGCGGCGTCGGCGGTGGGGTAGAAGCGTTGCAGCTGGGCGAACTTGCGCCGGGGCGAGGCCAGCAGCTCGGTGACGAGGTAGCGGACCAGATCGAAATTCCGCAGACCGACCGCGATTAGCGGAACGATATTGTGCGGGCGCAGAGTGGTGAACAGATCGGTGAGCTTGCCGTGGCGCAACAGGCGAGTGCTGAAGGTGGCGTAGGGGCCGAACAGCAGCGCGCCGGCGCCGTCGACCTCGCGACGATCCAGATGCGGGACCGACATCGGCGGTGCGCCCAGCGCGGCCTGGCTGTAGACCTTGGCGTGATGCTCGGCGACGACCTCGGGGTTGTCGGTGCGCAGGAATTGCGCACCGAGCGGGAACACCCCGTATCCCCGCACCTCGGGCAGACCGGCGCGCTGCAGCAGCCGCAACGCGTAGCCGCCGGCGCCGACGAACACGAACCGGGCCCGAACCCGGAACTGCCGCCCACTGTCGAGATCGCGTCCGCGCACCGTCCACACACCGTCTTTGCCGCGCGTGAGCCCGGTGATCTCGCGATGCATCCGGACCGCGTTGCCCGCCGCGCTCATCGACGACAACAACGACCTGGTCAGCGCACCGAAGTCGACATCGGTGCCCGCGGAGTGCCGGGTGGCGGCCATCGCCTCGCCGTCGGCCCGGCCGCGCACGAGCAGCGGTGCCCAGTCGGCGATCACCGCACGGTCCTCGGTGTACTCCATCTCCGCGAACGCGGGCAGCTTCCGCAGCGTCGCGTACCGCTGGCGCAGGTAGGCGATGTCGCGCTCGCCGAAGACGGCCGTGACATGCGGTGTCGAGGTGAGGAACGTGTCGGGCGCGAGCTCACCACGGCGGGCGAGGGCCGACCAGAACCGGCGCGAGAGCGCGAACTGATCGGCGATCCCCGCCGCCTTGGCGCCGTCGCCCGCGTCGGGCATGTAGTTGAGCTCGCACAATCCGGAGTGTCCGGTGCCCGCGTTGTTCCAGGGATGGCTGCTCTCGGCCGCCGGTTCGCCGAGTCGTTCGAACAGCGCGATCGACCAGTCGGGCGCGAGGGTGCTCAGCAGGGCGCCGAGCGTGGCCGACATGATGCCGCCGCCGATGAGTACCGCGTCGAGAATGTCGTCGCCGCTGCCGGTGCCGGGCTGTGTGGGTGTGGTGTCGTTCATCGTCGAACCTCCCGTGAGCTGTGTACCGCCATCGTCGCGCCCGGAACAGCGATCCGTCCAACACGGAATCGCCGAAGATATGATCCGGATATGGATGATTCATCGGAGACGGGAGCGCAGGCACTGGCTCCGCTGCTGGCCGCCTTCGACGCGGCGGCCGAAGAAGGCCACTTCACGCGCGCGGCCCAGCGACTCGGTGTGCCGCAGTCCTCACTCAGCCGCCGTATCAGAACGATGGAGCAGCTCCTCGGCGTAGCGTTGTTCCAGCCGGTCGGGCGCGGGGTCGCCCTCACCCCGCAGGGGCGTGATCTCTACGCACGCACCAGGGGACTGGTGCGCGCTCTCGACGACGCGGTGCGGCAGGTGCGCGCCGACGCCGACCCCGACAGCGGGCTGGTGCGCTTCGGGTTCCCGCTCACGCTCGGCCCGGTCAGCATCCCGTCGTTGCTCGCGCAGTTCCATACCCGCGCGCCGCGGATCCGGCTGCACCTGGTGCAGGCGCACGGCGAGGCGCTGGCCGAGCAGGTGCGCGAGGGCAGGCTCGACCTCGCGGTGATGATTCCGCCCCCGTCCGACCTGCCGACCGTCGATCTCGGCCGTCAGCGCATCGACCTGCACGTGTCGCGCACGCATCCGCTGGCCCGGCGCGCCCGCATCGACCTCGCCGAACTTGCCGACGAGGCGTTCATCGCGAACCCGCCCAGCTACCAGCTGCGCACCCTGCTCGACAGCTGGTGTGCCGCAGCGGGTTTCACACCGCGAGTGGTATTCGAGATCACCGAGTTCGAAACCCTGCGCGCACTGGTCGCACTCGGGCAGGGCGTCGCGCTCCTGCCTGCCGCCGAGGTCGTGAACCCCGACCTGGCGGTGATACCCATCGATGGCGAACGCGACCGCGAGGTCGGCCTGGTCTCGGGAGACCATGACTCGACGCTCGCGGTCGCGCGGCTTCGGGAATTCCTGATCGCGCGCCGGGCGGCGATCAGTGGGTGAGCGGTATCAGTCCTGGGCGACGCCGGCATCGACGCCACGCGCGGCGAGCCACGGGTGCGGGTCGATCGGGGCGCCGTAGAGCGAGCCGTCCGGCACGTGCACCTCGTAGTGCAGGTGGGGGCCGGTGGAGTTGCCACGGTTACCGACGGTGGCGATGGTGTCACCGGCGTTGACGTGCTGACCGACCTGAACCAGGATGTCGTTCACGTGGCCGAACACACCGATGGTGCCGTCATCCTGCTGGACGCGGACCCACAGGCCGAAGCCCGAAGCCGGACCGGCCTCGATCACGGTACCGTCGGTGACGGCGAAGATCGGTGCGCCGATCGGGTCACCGAAGTCGATGCCGTTGTGCGCGGTGCCCCAGCGGGCGCCGTAGTAGGAGGTCAGCCTGCCGCTGACGGGGCGAACGGTCTGCGGGCGCGGCGGCGGCGGGGGAGCGATGAACGGCAGCGGCGGCAGTTCCAGGCCGACTGCTTCGCGGTGCTCCTCCCACGGGATCGGGGCGGACGCGGGGGTTTCGCCCTGCGGGCCCTGGGCCTCGGCGGGGGTGTACGCGGTGAAGCGGTACGGCGACTGGCCGGAGTTGATGGCCTCGGTGGCGTCCGCGGCGATCGTGGTAGTGGGAACAGGGCTCTCGGGCTCACTGAAAGTGGCGACGGAGGTACCCACGAGTGCGGACAAAGCCACCGCACCCGCGACCACGCCTCCCCAACGACCTGCGAAGGCGTCGGAGACTCGAGCAGATAACGGGTTGGTCACGAACATGGTTATGAACGTAGCTAAACCGTAACCTTCGCGGCGAATCATGTGGCTGCGATCACGAAGCGCTATAACCCCAGTTGATCTATAACGATACTCTAACGAATAGCCAACATCCTGTTACTCACCGGGTGAAATGTCCCTGGTCAAGATCGTTGCCGAAATTCCGCATCCCGGGGACACTGATTCAGTGGACGCTAACGGAGTTCGCGCGATCACGGCGTTATCCGACCCCACCCGGCGCGCGATCTTCGAATTGCTGCCGCAGGGTCCCCGCTCGGTGTCCGACCTCGCCGCCGCCACCGGAATCACCAGTTCAGCCGCGTCGCAGCACCTACGCGTCCTGCGTGAGGCCCACCTGGTCCGCATGCGCCGCGCCGGGAACAGGCACCTCTACTCGCTCGACCCCCGCGGCCTCAACGACGCGCGCGACTACCTCGACAAGTACTGGCCCAGCGCGCTGGCCGCCCATGCCGCCGCCCTGCGGGAGGCGGCCGACGCCGACCCGTCTCAGCCCACCCGGCGGTAACGCGACCTGCCGGATTCGGCCCACGCCTGCTTGTCCAGCTGCATATCGACCGCCGCGATCACCTCGGGCACGCCGATCCGCAGCAGTCCGGGGTCGGTGCTCAGGCCGTCCGGATCGCCGACGTGTCCGGCCCAGAGCACCGCATGCCTGCCCAGCAGATGCGCGGGCGGGCCGCCGCGACGCGGCGGCGTGGGGCCGAACAGCAGGACCGTGCGAGTGCCGAACGCTGTCGCCAGGTGTGCGACGCCCGTATCGCCGCTGATCACGAGGGCGGCCTCGGCCACCGTCGCCGCCAGGTCGGTGAGGTTCTGGCGACCGGCGAGGACCCGGTCGTCGGGCAGGCCGGCCTGGGCGGCCACCTGCCGGGCGATATCGTGCTCGAACGGGTCGCCGGTGAGCACCACATCGCGGCCCAACACCAGCAGGTGGCGCACCACCGCGGCGAACCGCTCGGGCGGCCACCGGCGGGCGGGCGCGCCCGCGCCGATGTGGACGACGACGCAATCGCGCCGGCTGATCGAGGCCACCGGCGGCACCAATCCGAGGTTGCGCCGATCCGCGTCGATGCCTTCGCCCTCGAGCAGACGGCACCACCGGTCGACGACATGCGCGTCGGGATCCCAGCGCGGACCCGCGAGCTTGGGCAGGGCGGGCGTGCGATGACCGATGATCCGCGCGGCCCCGGTATCGGCCAGTGCTCGTGCGCTGGCGCCGTCGGGGCCGTGCAGGTTCACCGCTAATTCGGGCGCGGGTCCATCCCAGATCAGGGCGGCCGGGTCAGCGGTGGCGACGAGTTCATCGACCGAGGAGATCAGGTCGACGATCTGCTCCAACCGATGCGGCGCCGCCAGGACGATCCGGCTCTGTGGTTCGGCCCGGCGCAGGGCACGCAGAGCCGGGACCGCGGAGAGAAGCTCAC
Organism: Nocardia sp. NPDC056952; assembly: GCF_042674185.1. Taxonomy (NCBI): domain Bacteria; kingdom Bacillati; phylum Actinomycetota; class Actinomycetes; order Mycobacteriales; family Nocardiaceae; genus Nocardia; species Nocardia sp. NPDC056952. The sequence continues at coordinate 1,184,891 of NZ_JBHURA010000001.1, forward strand.
CGAGGCCCCGAGCTTGCAGCACGAGTACAACCGACACATTCTTCATCTACCCGAGACTGTCGCCGACCAAACTTTCGCGAGGGCAACGATGTGACGCCTCGCTTGTGCTCCCGCTCACGGCGCCGCGCGCGATCGCGACACGATTACAGCTCCAGCTAATTTCCGGAAAACCAGAGCGAGCGGGCATAACATCTCGTCATGACGACAAATACCGTGATTGGGAGCCCGTTCACGGCTCTTGCCAAGAAAACCTGGCAAACAGTTCTGGTCACCGGCCTCCTCGCGGTGGTCCTCGGCATCATCGTGCTGGTGTGGCCCGGTCCGTCGCTGCTCGTGGCGGGCATTCTGTTCGGTATCTACATGGTTGTCAGCGGCATCTTCCAGCTGATCGCCGCCTTCACCCACCTGCCGAGCACCAGCTTCCGGGTGCTGTCGTTCATCAGTGGTGTGCTGTCGCTGATCATCGGTGTGTTCTGCTTCCGCGACGACCTCACCTCGATTGTGTTGCTCGGCTTGTTCATCGGCATCAGCTGGCTGTTCCGTGGCGTCGCCGTCCTGTTCGCCGCCATCTCGGAGTCGGGCGTGCCCGGCCGGGGCTGGCAGATCTTCTACGGCATCATCAGCGCGCTGGCCGGTGTCGTCCTGATCGTGTGGCCGATCAGCTCCATCGCCACGCTGGTCTGGGTCGTCGGCATCTTCCTGATCGTCATCGGTGTCATGGAAGTCATCACCGCCTTCGGCATCCGCAAGGACGCGCATCTGCTGGACGAGCAGCTGGGCTGACCCCGCCCACGGAGTTAGTTCGTCTGAACCGGCCGGTGCCTTCGGGCACCGGCCGCTTTCGTCTGAGCTACGCTGCCGTCTGAACTACGCTTCGCACCCATGGAATTCGTTTATAACCTGGTGGTTGTCACCCACCTGCTCGGCATGGCCGCGGTGGTCGGTGGGTACGTCGCATCGCGTCCGGTGGTGTCCGAGCTGATGGTGTGGGGCGCGCGCGCCCAGCTGATCACCGGGGTGATCCTGGCCGGGCTGGCGTCGGGGATCGACTCCCTCGACAAGGATCCGGATACGACGAAGCTGGCTGTGAAGCTGGTTGTCGCGGTCGCGGTGGCCGCGTTCGCCGAAATGGGCCGCGGTGACGCGAAGCGGGGCAAGCAGATCGACTGGATGACCGACGCTGCCGGCGGCCTCGCGATCGTGAACGTGCTGGTCGCGGTGCTCTGGACCTGAGTCGACGGGAGAGGATCAGGAGGTGCGCGCGAGCAGATCGGCCGCGACGCGGTGTGGGATCTCGAGGTGCGGGCAGTGTCCCGCGTCGGGGTATTCGACGAGGTCGGCGCTGGGGGAGCGCTCCGTGATCGCCGTCGCCATGTGCGCGCCCGACACCGGATCGCGCATGCCCCACAGGAATGACACCGGCACCTCGGTGCCGAAGATCGCCCGTTCCAGGCGTTCCCGGTGGGCGGCGCGTTCGGGAATGTAGGCGAGCAGCCTGCGATGGACGTCGCCGTCCGGGTCGCCCGACCGCAGTGCTCGATAGTGCGTGGCGGCGAGATCGCGATCGAGCGGATGCTCGGCGGAGAAGACCTCGGCCCAGCTGCGAACGAACACCGACTCGGTGTACGCCCGAGCCAGGAGGCGCCCGAGTCCGGGGACGAGCGCCGCGCGCTGCACGAGCCGCGGTCGATAGTGCTCGGCGATCAGCCCGCCGTTGAGGAAGGTCGCGCCGGTCGGCTCGAACCCCGCTGCGGCGCCGCGGGCGAGGAGTTCGCTCAGCACGATCCCGCCGTAGTCGTAGGCGGCGATGTGGGCGCGGGTGATGCCACGCGCGGCGAGGACCCCGGCGACGAGGTCGGCCTGTTCGAAGATGCTGTAGCGGTGTCCGGGTGGCTTCTCGCTGGCGCCGTAGCCGAGGAAGTCGACACTGAGCACCGTGTGTTCGGCGGCCAGTGCCGGTTCGATCCCGGACCATTCGAGCGAGGAGCTCGGAAAGCCGTGCAGGAGAACGACAACCGGCCCCGACCCGGTGGTGCGCACGAATATCCGCCGCGTCACGCCGCGCACCGCGACATCGATCAGTTCGCCGCCCGATTGCCACCGGTCCCAGAGATCCGTCATCGCGCCTCCTGCGGCTGGTCTCATTATGAGACTAAAATTAGCGCGTCCGTGCGGGTTTCGCCAGCGGGCATCCGCTAGCGTTGCGGCGTGCAATTTCTCGGCATCCACCACATCGCGATCATCGCGACGGACTACGCCCGCTCCAAGAGTTTCTATACCGAGACCCTCGGCGGCACCGTCCTCGACGAGAACTACCGAGCCGATCGCGATTCGTGGAAGCTCGACATCGAGTTGCCCGGCGGGGTCCGCATCGAACTGTTCTCGTTTCCCGACCCGCCCGCACGCCCGAGCAGGCCGGAAGCGGCGGGGTTGCGGCACCTGGCCCTGGCGGTCGCGAGCGTGCCCGCTGCCCTCGACGAGCTGCGGGCGCGGGGCGTCCGGACCGAGGAACTGCGCACCGATGAGCACACCGGTCAGCAGATGGCCTTCTTCTTCGATCCGGACGACCTGCCGCTCGAGCTGTACGAGGCGTGATCAGGGCGTCGCGCGGGCCCGGCGCGCGAGTTCCACGGTCGCCGCGCGCAATTCGCTGATCTCGGACAGGGGTGTGGCGTAGCCGACGCGGGTGAGCGCCACGCCGCGTGGTGATTCCACCCGCAGGTCGAGGCCGTAGCGGTCGGCCTTCTCGCAGGTGGCGGCGATGGCGTCGGGGAACCCGCCCAGCTGCTGGGCCATCGCCAGCAGCGCTTCGGCATGGTCGGCGTTGAGGTGCGCGACACCGGGCGCGGCGTGCGCGACGATCGGGTCCGGCTGCGCGGCGAGGTATTCCGCGGCCGAGGCCGAATCCATCCGGCCGTAGCCGCCGACCCAGCGCACCCGCTCGATGCGCAGCACCCACAGCGTGAAGTCGCTGTAGTCGATGTAGTACTTGGCCGCCGGGATCGCCGCGAGGTGGGCCGCGCGGGCCGCTTCCGCCTCGGCGCCGGTCGGGCGTTCCACGAAACCGGCGAGGGTGATCCGGGTGCCCGCCAGCGGGTCGGCCGGGATGTCGGGGGTGACGATCGCGATGCTGGCGCGCGGGTCGGCGGCCAGGTTGCGGCCGTGTTCGGCCAGGCGCGACACGCTCAGCACCGGTGCGCCGTCGAGCAATCCGTAGGTGATGAACGACGCCCAGGGCGCGCCGTCGGCGGTGAGGCTGGCCAGCGTGCCGGTATTGGTGCCCGCCGCGATCGTTCTGGCTTCTTCGGCCGGCGAGGGGCGGGCCTCGTTGGCCAGGGGAGCGGTCGGCAGCGGAATGGCAGGTGCGTCGCCCGGGTCGCCGTGGTCGAGAGTCATGGCCACAGCGTATCCACCTGACGCGCGCGGCGGGGTGCGCTGGTCAACCAGCCGTGCAGCGCTTCGTAGACAGCGTCGTGATTGAGCAGGCTGAAATGGTTCGCCGCGGGGATGTGCAGGCTGTTGACCGCGTCGAAATCCAGGCGCCGGGTCCGTCCACGCCCCGACCCGCTGCCCGTGAGAACCATGCCGTCACCGATGATCACGCCGAGCGGATGCTTCGGGCTGTGGGTGATGGTGGTGGTGACGAAGTAGTGATCGACGCCGGGCAGCAGCGGCACTTCCTTCACCGCTCGCGCGCGCAGGGTGTTCACGTCGAGGTCGCGCCAGTCCTCATCGACCAGCGAGCCCTGCCGCAGGTCGCGGATGCCCGCGCTGCGCCTGCGCAGCAGTGTGCTCAGCGGCCGGGTCTCGGGTAGCAGATCGAGCGCGGCCGACGCGTAGTGCACGAGCTGTTCGAGCGGCGCACCGAGGTGTGGTGAGCCGAGGCACACCACCTGCCGCACCGATCGCACCCACTGCTGGCCCGACTCCTCGGCCTGATGGCAGGCGCTGCGCATGACCAGTCCGCCCATCGAGTGCCCGATCAGGCAGATCTCGTGCACCGGCATCGGCCAGCTGTCGACCAGGCGGGTCAGCAGGGCGCTGAGCTGGGCGGCGTTCTCGGAGATGTGCAGACCGGTATTGAAGCGGACGAAGAGGGGGGTGTAGCCGAGATCGTCTTCGAGGCGCTCGCCGTAGGTGGGGCGATTGCCGAGCCGCCAGGAGTGTTCGGTCTCCACGAGTCCGTGCAGGAGCACGACCAGCCGGGTCGTCGGCACCGGGACGTGGGCGGCGAACTCCTCGGGCGGGACCGGGACGCCGTCGACGCGAAAGGTCATGGGGGAGGAGAGGATCGGGGTCTCGTCCTCGAGCGCGTCACCGATCAGCCCCTGGATCGCGGCGAGAATGCCCGCACCCCACACGGTGCGCGAGGGAGCGGTGACACCGGGCAGCTGGACCGCGCCGGCGACCTCGCCGACGACGAAGCCCGTGCCGCTGACGGCGGCGTACACGCCATCGGTGATGGCGTCGTGCACGACCTTCACCGGCGCCGCCGCGGGACCGACGCCCAGCCGCACCGCCGCGAATACCCGGTCGGAGAGGGCTCGGTGGATGGCCGCGATCCCATCGACCGCCCCGGCGAACTCGTCACCGGCGAGCCGTGTGAGCGCCTGTACTTCGGCCTGGGCTTGGGGGAGCTGCTCCGTCACAGAGTTGAGAGTACAACTGTGCACTGAATGATGCTGGGATTGGGGCGGCTTCGAGACCTGCGACGATGCCCTGAGTGTCGGCGTTGGGAGGACTCACAAGTATCATTCTGATACTGCGATATGCGCATCTAAATATGCAAACCGGTCGGAGTGATCGGCGAAGAACCGGCTACGCCGGTCGGCTCGGGACGGCGGGAGCCCCGCCGTCCCAGCGATCACGGCCGGTGGATGATCGCGTACCAGAGCGCGCCCATCGTGCCGAGCACGAACAGGGGAGAGATGACCCAGGTCTCGACCCGGTTCCCGGTCCGCTCGATCAGCGGCACCCGGGTGCGCAGCGGAAACGGCCACAGCAACCGGCAGCCCCGATCGGTGAGGCAGTCGCCGAGCAGGTGGGCCAGACAGCCGAGACCCACGCAGATCGGCAGCCATGCCGGTCGGTCGACGATCCACTGGTCGACCGCGAACGTTCCGGCCGTCGCCAGCACGATCACCGTTCCGTAGGTCCGGACACTCTTTCCCGGCGGGCACAGGTGCAGCGATCGCACCGCGAGGGCGAGCAGGAAGAACACGAGGCCGAGGGTGAACGGTCTGCCGAGGTAGTGCTCGCCCGCCCAGGTGGCCGCGACCGCGGCGACGACGAACAGCAGTGAATGCGTGCCGTGACGATGTCCGCCCGACGCCCAGGAGATCAACCGGCACAGGTGATGTGACACCGGCCCGAGCACGTGGGAGATGGTGCCGCTGGGATGATCCGCGTCCGGCAGCAGCGCCGCACCCGCGGTGAGCAGCGTGCCCATGATGAGTTCGGCGATGCCGAATCGCGTTGTGTCGCTGTCGAACAGAGGGAAAGCGGCGACCGTGAGCGGTAGCGCGGCGGCCGTACCGGCCCAGGCCAGCGCCCCACTCGTCGCATGAGAATGTCCTAGCACCCCGCAACGTTAGAGTAAGTCACTACTTCGGCGCATATGCCGTGGACAGCGCCGGAATGCGGGGCGCGCCTGGATCGTTGGGGCAGGGGGAGTTACCCGACGAAAGGACCACGATGAATGCTTTCAACGACCAGGTGATCGCCGAGTTCCGTGCCAACGGCGGCCGCGTCGGTGGCATGTTCGAAGGCAACGACGCCATGGTGATCATCACCACCACCGGCGCGAAGTCCGGGCGCGCGATTACCAATCCGCTGGTGTTCCTGCCCGACGGCGACCGGATCGTGCTGATCGCCTCCAACGGTGGCGCCGACAAACACCCGGCCTGGTATCACAACCTCCTCGCCGACCCGGAACTCACCGTGGAGGTCGGGACCGAAACCTACCGGGGCAAGGCAGAACTCGTCGCCGATCCCGAGCGCACCGCCCTCTACGACCGGATGGTCGAGCGGCTGCCGGGTTTCGCCGAGTACCGCGACAAGACCGATCGGGAGATCCCGGTGTTCGCGGTGTACCGGACGAGTTAGTCGCGTGCTCGAGCGGAATGGTTGCCGGGGTGGGTGAGCTGCTGGTTCTATCGCCCGGTGACCGAAACCATCGACGTGCCACGCATCGTCCACGCCTCCCGCGACATCGCGGCGACCCCCGCCGCGATCTTCGACCTGATCGCCGATCCCGCGCAGCAGCCGCGCTGGGACGGCAACGACAACCTCGCGCAGGCCGTCGAAGGCCAGCGGGTCCGCGCGGTCGGTGACGTGTTCACCACGACGCTGACCAACGGCGCCGACCGCGACAACCACATCGTCGAATTCGAGGAGGGTCGCCGTATCGCGTGGAACCCGTCGGAGCGGGACAAGACCCCGCCGGGACACCTGTGGCGCTGGGAGCTCGAGCCGATCGACGACACCCACACCCGGGTGACCCACACCTACGACTGGACCGAACTGCACGACGAGTTGCGTCAGGTGCGAGCCAAGGCCACCACCGCCGACAAGCTGCAGGCATCGGTGGACCGGCTGGCCGCCCTCGCCGAGTCCTAGCCACCAGCGAAACACCCTGCGACTCATGCTGAGCCGCAGGGTGTTTCGCTGTCCGGATCAGGCGGTGACGTCGAACCGGTCGAGGTTGCTCACCTTGGTCCACGCGGCGACGAAGTCGTGCACGAACTTCTCCTTCGCGTCGTCGGTCGCGTAGGCCTCGGCTACGGCCCGCAGCTGCGAGTTGGAGCCGAACACCAGGTCGACACGGCTACCGGTCCACGTCACCGCGCCGGAGGAGCGGTCACGGCCTTCGTAGACGTTCTCGTCGGCGGCCGAGGGTGCCCACTCGGTACCCATGTCGAGGAGGTTGACGAAGAAGTCGTTCGTCAGCGCACCCGGGGTATCGGTGAACACGCCCAGCGGCGAGGACTGGTAGTTCGCGCCGAGCACGCGCAGACCGCCGATCAGCACGGTCATTTCCGGCGCGCTGAGCGTGAGCAGGTTCGCCTTGTCGATCAGCAGGAATTCCGCGGGAATCTGCGCGTCTTTGGACACGTAGTTGCGGAACCCGTCGGCCGGGGTCTCGAGCGCGTCGAACGACTCGACGTCGGTCTGGGCCTGGGTCGCGTCGGTACGGCCCGGCGTGAACGGCACCGTCACCGGGAAACCGGCGGCCTGGGCGGCCTGTTCCACACCGACCGCGCCGCCGAGGACGACCAGGTCGGCGAACGACACCTGCGTACCGCCTGCGGTGTTGAACGTGTCCTGGATGCCCTCGTAGACGCGCACCACCTGGGCGAGCTCGTCGGGCTGGTTGACCGCCCAGCCTGCCTGCGGCTGCAGCCGGATCCGGCCACCGTTGGCGCCGCCACGCTTGTCGCTGCCGCGGAACGACGAGGCCGCCGCCCACGCCGTCGTCACCAGCTGGGCGATGGACAGGCCGGAGGCCTGGATCTGGCCCTTGAGCGCGGCGATCTCGGAATCACCGATCACCGGGCCGTTCTGGGCGGGCACCGGGTCCTGCCACAGCAGTTCCTCGGACGGAACCAGCGGGCCGAGGTAGCGGGCGATCGGTCCCATATCGCGGTGGGTGAGCTTGTACCAGGCGCGGGCGAACGCGTCGGCGAACTCCGCGGGGTTCTCCAGCCAGCGGCGGGTGATCGGGCCGTAGATCGGGTCGAACCGCAGCGACAGGTCGGTGGTCAGCATGACCGGTGCGCGCTTCTTGCCGGTGATGAACGGGTCGGGCACAGTGTCGGCGCCCGCGCCGTCCTTCGGGATCCACTGATGCGCGCCCGCCGGACTCTTGGTCAGCTCCCATTCGTACCCGTAGAGGGTTTCGAGGAAGTTGTTGTCCCAGGTGATGGGGGTGCTGTTCCAGATGCCTTCCAGGCCGCTGGTGATCGCGTCCTCGCCGACTCCGGTGCCGAAGCTGCTCTTCCAGCCCAGCCCTTGCTGTTCCAGCGGTGCGGCTTCCGGTTCGACGCCGACCAGATCGGCGTCGCCCGCACCGTGGGTCTTGCCGAAGGTGTGGCCGCCGGCGATCAACGCGGCGGTCTCCTCGTCGTTCATCGCCATCCGCGCGAAGGTCTCGCGGATGTCCACGGCGGCCGCAAGGGGATCCGGATTGCCGTTGGGGCCTTCGGGATTGACGTAGATCAGGCCCATCTGGACCGCGGCGAGCGGACGCTCGAGGTTGCGATCACCGGTGTAGCGTTCGTCGCCGAGCCAGGTGCGCTCGGGGCCCCAGAACACGTCTTCCTCGGGCTCCCACGCGTCGACGCGGCCGCCACCGAAACCGAACGTCGGCAAGCCCATCGACTCGAGCGCGACGTTGCCGGTGTAGACGATGAGGTCGGCCCACGACAGCTTGCGGCCGTACTTCTTCTTCACCGGCCACAGCAGCCGGCGCGCCTTGTCCAGGCTGGCGTTGTCGGGCCAGCTGTTGAGCGGGGCGAAGCGCTGCAGGCCCGCGCCCGCGCCGCCGCGGCCGTCGCCGACCCGGTAGGTGCCCGCGGAGTGCCAGGCCATCCGGATGAAGAACGGGCCGTAGTGGCCGAAGTCGGCGGGCCACCAGGACTGCGAGGTCGTCATGACCTGCTCGATATCGGCCTTCACCGCGGCCAGGTCGAGGGTGGCGAATTCGGTCGCGTAGTCGAAGTCTTCGCCCATGGGGTTCACCGAGGGCGGATTCTTCTGCAGCAGTGTCAGATTGAGCTGGTTCGGCCACCACTCGGCGTTCGCTCCGCGCGCGTCGGTGGAGGCGAACGGACGATGCATGACGGGGCAACCACTGTCACCGGCTTCCGTGTTGGCTTCCGCGATAGGTGGGTGTTCCTCGGGCACGGTGAATCCTTTCAGGAGAGTGATGGTGATGTCGTGCAGTCGGGGCACCTGCCCCAGTAGATGACTTCTGCCTCGTCGACGACGAAACCGCGGTCGTCGAGGGGAGTCAGACAGGGTGCGTCGCCGACGGCGCACTCGACATCGACGATCACCCCACAGGATCGGCACACCAGGTGATGATGGTTGTCACCGACGCGGGTCTCATAGCGCGCGACGGTACCCATCGGCTGGATCCGCCGGAGCAGCCCGGCGCTGGTGAGTGCCCGCAGTACGTCGTAGACGGCCTGCTGGCTGACGGCCCCGAGGGTGGCTCTGACTCGGCTCAGAATGGTGTCCGTATCGGCATGCGGATGCTGGTGCACTGCGGTGAGCACCGCCAGGCGTGGCGCGGTGACGCGCAGTGAGGCTGCGCGCAGCATCTGTTCGAAGTCCGATGTGGTGGACACATTCCAGATCATGACTCATTCCAGATGATGTGGGGGCGGGTTTCCAGGATGAGTTGTGATGACATACCGGGCAATTCACGCAATACTGGCGAGGAAGACCGGATCGGGGAGTCCGGTCCATGAGCATGGGGTGGGAACGATGTCGAATCGTCAGTGGTATGCCGTGTCCGCGATCGCGGTGGTCCTTCTGGTAGCTGGATGCGAGTCGGGACAGTCCGTCGACGCCGCGCCGGCGAGCAGTTCGCCGACGGCGACCACGTCGGTGCGCGCGAGCACTCCCGCGGCGCCGGTGCTGAACCGTCGTGGCGAGAACGGAGCGGTGGTTCAGCAGGACGGGCTGGTCGGTGCGGGCAAGCTCGACATCGTCAACGGCAACAGCGACGACTTCGCGGTCGTGGTGACCAACGGCGATCCCAAGAAGCCACAGGCCACCATCTACGTGCAGGGCAATTCCAACGCCACCCTCACCGGGATCGACGGCACGTACTACGTCTATCTGAAGACCGGCAAGGATTGGGACGAGGCGACGCTGGCCTTCACCCGCGAGCGTGAGTTCCAGAAGTTCGACGACCCGTTCGACGGCGACTCCGATTGGGAGATCACGCTGCAGCCTTCGATCGGTGGCAACGCCAGCACCAGCGACGTACCCTCCTTCTGACCGCGGTGGAAGGGCACAGAACTGTGAACTGTGCCAAGGAATGCCCGGTCCGCCTGCGCGTCGACTAGCCTGCCGGGTGTCCGTTCCCCGAACGAAGGTGATTCATAGTGACTTCCGTAGTCGATGCCCCGCCCGTCGATGGCCCTGACACCGCGTCGAAGGTAGGGCACTACTACCGGGTAGAGGGCGTCTACGAGGTCGGTCGCGAGAAGATCCGCGAATACGCGCGCGCCGTCCAGGACTTCCATCCCGCCCACTGGGAGGACGAGGCCGCTGCCGCGCTCGGCTACCCGGGTCTGGTCGCGCCGCTGACGTTCGTCTCCATCCCGGCTATGGCGGCGAACAAATTGCTGTTCGAAACGGTGGTCGTCGGCTACGACATGTTCGTGCAGACCGAGCAGGTCTTCGAACAGCACAAGCCGATCGTGGCCGGTGACCGGCTCGTGGTCGATGTCGAGCTGACCTCGGTGCGCACGATCGCGGGCAAGGACCTGATCACCGTCACCAACACCTTCGTCGACGAGCTCGGTGAGACCGTGCACATCATGCACACCACGGTCGTCGGCATCACCGGGGACGACGGCGTGGATCCCGCGATCACCGCCGCGGTGGAGAACATCATGCTCCACGGCGTGAGCATCTACAGCGCCGACAAGAGCGCCGTGGTGGAGACCACCCTGCGTCCCGAGGGTGAGGTTGTGCTGTCGGTCGAGGGCGCCGCCCGTGTCCCCAGCACCACGATGTCGTTCGACGAACTCACCGTCGGAGACGAACTCCCGCTGCGCGACGCGCGCGTCTCGCGCGGTGATCTCGTCAACTACGCCGGCGTCTCCGGCGACGGCAACCCCATCCACTGGGACGAGAAGATCGCCGAGCTGGCGGGCCTGCCCGACATCATCGCCCACGGCATGCTCACCATGGGTCTCGGCGCGGGCTTCGTGTCCACGTGGTCCGGCGACCCCGGCGCCGTCACCCGCTACGGCGTTCGCCTGTCGACCTACACCATCGTCGGCCGGGAGGGCGGCCAGGTCGAGTACACCGGCCGCGTGAAGTCCCTCGACCCCGAGACCCGCAGCGCGGTGATCGCCATCGTCGCCAAGTCCGGCGGCCGCAAGATCTTCGGTCTCGCCACCGCGAACCTGCGCTTTCGCTGACCCCGGCGCGGTGGACCCGACTTCGTAGCCGGGTTCACCGCCGCGCGGCGGCGACCTCGGATCGTGGTGTGGCGTCCGGGGTTTCGGTCGCGACCGGGTGCACCCGCACCCACGTGCTGTTGACCGCCGACGTGCCGGAGAGCGGGTCGGTGCGGGCCGGGTCGTGCAGCAGGTTGACATTGGCGCCCGGCAGGCCCGCCGCGACGGACCAGCCGACCCCGGGTTCGCGATGGCCCCATCCGTGGGGGATCGCCACCACCCCGGCGCGAATATCGGCACTGATCTCCACCGGAACCACGATCGAACCGACGGGGGATTCGATCGTGGCCGGATCGCCGTCGGCGAGACCGCGGGCGGCGGCGTCGTCGGGATGGATGAGCACGGTGCAGCGGTCGCGGCCCTTCACCATCGACGGGATGTTGTGCAGCCAGGAGTTGTTGCTGCGCAGGTGACGCCGTCCGATGAGCTGGAGGTCGTAGCCGGGTTCGGCCGCCGTGGTCGCGTCGTCGAGGACTGTGCGCACCGCCGCCAGGAAATCCGTGGGCGCCAAGTGTGTCTTGCGGTCGCTGGTGCCGATCAGTTCGGGTAGCCGTGGCTGCAACGGACCGAGGTCGACACCGCCCGCCGCGTCCCGAATCTTTGTGAGCGTCAGCCCGTTTCGTCCACGACGCAGGACTCCGTAGGGGCCTGTCGCGACGGCGGCCGCGGTCAGTCGCAGGGGGCTGAACTGTTCGAACGCGGCGTTGAGCGCGCGTCCGGTGAACCGTCGTACCGGCAGCGGGACCATTTCGGTCACCAATCGCGCCAGGATCTGCCAGTCCTCCAAACCGTCGGACGGCGGTTCGAACACCTTGGCGTCGTAGCGGGCGTTGTTGCGAACGCTGAAGATCGGGAACAGCAGGCTCAGTTCCTCGCGTTCCAGCGCCGAGACCGGCGGCAGGATGAAGTCGGCGTGCCGCGTCGTCTCGGTGACGTACATATCGACGGCCACGTAGAAATCCAGGGAATCCAGGGCGGCGTCGAGCTTGTCGGCCTGGGGTGTCGAGAGCACCGGATTGCCCGCGTAGGTGATCATCGCTTTGATCTGGCCCGGTCCATCGGTGCGGATCTCCTCGGCGAGGACCGCGACCGGCAGTTCGCTGCGGAACGACTTGTGCGCACCGGAGCGGTCGGTCCACGCGCCGTGTCCCATGGGCAGGTACTTCGCGTAGCGGGCGGCGTCGACGACGGGGGTGGCGAACATCTGACCGCCCGCGCGATCGAGATTGCCGGTGACCGCGTTGATCGTGTTGACCAGCCAGTGGGTGAGGGTGCCCGTCACCTGCTGGCACACCCCGATTCGCGCGTACAACACCGCCGAGGGTGCCGCCGCGTGGTCACGGGCCAGCCGTCTGATGGTGTCCGCGTCGACGCCCGCCAGTGGCGCCATGCGTTCCACGGTGGTGTCGGCGACGAGTGCGGCCAGCTCGTCCCAGCCGGTGCACAGCGCGCGGACCGCCCGTTCGTCACACAGCTGCTCGGTGATCAGCACATGCAGCATCGCGAGCAGCAGGTACACATCGCCGCCGGGCCGGACCGCCACGTGTTCGTCTGCCAGCCGGGCGGTTTCGGTGCGGCGCGGGTCGATCACGACGACGGTGCCACCCCGGGCGCGGACCGCTTTGATGCGCGATTTGGCGCCCGGCATGGTGGTGATCGATCCGTTGGACACCGCGGGATTGGCGCCGAGCACCACCAGCCGGTCGGTGCGGTCGATATCGGTGATCGGCATGAGAACGTTCGAGCCGAACATCCGCCACGCGACGAACTCCTGCGGGAACTGATCGATCGAGGACGCGGAGAAGAAGTTGCGGGTCAGCAGGACGGCCCGCAGCAGCGCTCCGTACATCACCGAGGAGCTGTGCGCGGCCGGGTTGCCGATGTACATCCCGATGGCGCTGGGACCGTGCGCGGACCGTACCGCGCGCAAACGCCGGCCGATCTCGCGGAATGCCTCGTCCCAGCCGACCGGTTCGAAGCTGTCGCCGACCCGGCGCATCGGTGTCCGCAGCCGGTCGGGGTCGTGGTGCAGACCGCCCATGGCCGTCGCCTTCGGGCAGATGTAGCCCTTCGACAGCACGTCGTCCGGGTTGCCCTCGACGCGGGTGACCCGTGAATCCTCGACCGTGACCAGAATCCCGCAGTGCGCTTCACACAGTGTGCACTGCCGTGCGATTGTCGTGCTGTCCACAGCTTTTCCTACCCTCCGCCGACCCGCTCCTGCCACGGTAGCGCGACCGAACCGCTCGGCAGATCCGTCTGTGGTCGGATTTCCGTGCCGACCGGCGATCGGGCGTAATATCCTTCGCGATACGAAGAGCCTTCATTTCCGCTCAGGTCAGGAGCAGATTCGATGCGTTCCACCGTTCGTCTCGGCCTCGCGGTCGCCGCTGTCACCGTCGCCGGGATCGCCGGGCAGGCCACCGCCGCCGCCCAGCCCAGCTATTACGACCCCGTCATCACGCCGTGCAGTCACCTGTTCCGCACCCCGCTGGAGATGCCACGTCCTGGCACGCAGGTGTACTGGAGTCCGTTCGGGACTTCGAACATCGTCTGCTACGACGACGGCACCGGGATGGAGAACTACTACCAGCGCGACCCCTGGGGCCGCTGGCACGACATGAACGAGCCGACTCTCGGTCACTTCTTCTACGTGATCTTCGATTCCTCGGTCCCCGATCAGGCGACCTGGGGCTGAGCGGACCGGAGGACGCGGCCGGCGACATCGTGGTCGCCGACCGCTCGGGGTCACGCGGACACTGCCGCGCCCCCGGATCTTTCGGTCGCCTCCGGAGTGTGGCCGGGCGATTCGATCGGTGGTCCGGCCTGCGATCGGGTCCGCACGGCGAAGCCGATGAGTCCGGCGAGAACCGCGATCGCGGCGGTCACGTACCAAGCGCGCTGGAAGGCGTCGAGCGTGGCGGCGGGGGTGTCGGGCGTACCGAGCAGCGCGACGAGAAGTGCGACGCCGAGGGCGAGGCCGAGTTGGCGGGCCATGCTCAGGACGCCCGATCCGGTCGCGAAGCGTTGCGGGGGCAGGGTTCCCGCGCCGACGGCGAACGCGGTCGGCAGGGTGAGCCCGACACCGAGACCGGTCAGCAGCATGCCGCCGAGCAGGCCACCCACGTAGTCCGGTGACAGTTCGGCTGCGCGCGCCCACCACAGGAGTCCGCCGCCGAAGGCGAGCCCGCCTGCCGCGATCACCGGTCCCGCACCGATTCGGGCGATGAGTTTGCCCGCGGCGATGGCGACGAACGGCACGACCAGTGGGCCGGGCGCGATCGCGAGTCCGGTCTGCAAGGCCGACCATCCCCACACGTTCTGCGCCCAGAGCGTGACCGAGAGCAGCATGCCCGCGAACGCGATCTGGAACACCAGCGAATTCGCCCCCGCGAGCACGAAATTCGGGACCCGGAGCAGGGTGGGGTCGACGATCGGGCTGTGATGACGAGCCGAGCTCACGGCGAAGACGACCCCGAGCACGATCGCGATACCGAACGCGGCGAGGACCCCGGTGGAGGTCCAGCCCCAGTCGGGCCCCTGGACGACGGCCAGGATCAGCGACCCGACCGCCCCGATCAGCGCGCCCGCACCCAGCAGATCCGGCAGCGGGCCGCCCGCGGCGGGCGGGCACGGCAGCTTACGGACACCGATCGCGAGCGCCGCCAACCCGATCGGCACGTTCACGAGAAACACCCAGCGCCAATCGATTTCGACCAGCAAGCCGCCGAGCACCGGGCCCAGCGCGGCGCCGAGACCACCGAACGCGACCCACAGCCGCACCGCACCCGCGCGTTGCTGCGGCGGTGTCGCGGCGAGTACCAGTGCGAGGGAGGACGGGGTGAGCAGGGCGCATCCCAGCGCCTGCAGAACACGGAAAGCGATGAGCGACTCCACGTTCCAGGCCGCCGAGCACAGTGCCGACCCGATCACGAAGATCGCCAGGCCGGTGAGAAAGGTGGCGCGGTTGCCGCCGCGGTCGCCGAGCCGACCGGCCGGAACGAGCAGGGCGGCGAAGACGATGGCATAGAGGTTGAGCACCCAGGACAGTTCGGTCAGGCCGGTGCCGAAGTCGTCTGCCATGGCGGGCATGGCGACATTGACGATGAACAGGTCCAGGCTCGACAACAGCACGCCGATGGAGACGATGGCGAGCACCAACCGGGGATTGGTCTCCCGGAGCGGGGTAGTGGATTGCATGTTCCAGCTCTCGTTCAGCCGAGGATGCGGCGGGTTTGACGGGCGGTGGCGAGCAGCACGCCGTCGCCGTCCCAGATATCGGTGTCGTCGACCGACCAGCCGTCGCCGGAACTGACGTTCGCGGCGCGGACCAGCACGGGTGTGTCGCCGAGGTGGGTGAGATCGGCGTGCAGTTGCAGCGACAGGGTGACGGTGGGGACGGCGACCGGAGCGGTGAGCAGCGGGAACAGTCCCGGTGGGAGTGCGTCGGCGAGGACGGCCAGGCTCGGCGCGTCGAGGGGCAGCGCGGGGTCGAGTGCGATCCAGGCGCACATCATCGCCTCGTCCGCGCCGCTGAGGGGCAACGGGCCCGCGGCGGGACGGATGACGAAATGCGCGCCGACGGGCACGATCTCCGGGGGCAGCCGGAACAGCGCGCAGTCCGGTGCGGCCGCGACTACGGGTGCGGGTCTGGCGCTGTGGGCGGGGATCGTGGTCGCGCCCGGTGCGCCCAGGGTGACGGTGGCCGCGGCGACCGGCGCACCGTTTTGTTCGGCGACCACGTCCAGCATCGTCGTGCTGCGCCCGACGGTGTGTTCGGTGGCGTGCAGGGTGAACGCGCCGGTCGCCGGTCGGCCGAGGAACCGGACATCCGCGGCGCGCACGGGGTGCTCGCGCGAGCTCGCCCGCTGGGCGACATCGATCAGGAGCCCGGCGAGCGTGCCGCCGTGTGGGCCGGTCCAGCCGCGCCACGAGTCGTCGACCACGGCCTGCCACCGCCCGGAGTCCGTGGCGGTGAGGGCGAATCGCGCGCCGAACCGCCCAGTGAGTTTCATCATGCAACTCAACGTAGATGGGTGAGTTCTTTCATGCAACCGACTAGACTCGGGGCATGCGGCGCACCAGCTTCGAAGACATGAACTGTTCCCTGGCCCAGTGCCTGGAAGTGGTCGGTGAGTGGTGGACCTTGCTGATCGTGCGCGACGCCCTCTTCGGCGTCACCCGCTTCGACGAGTTCCGCGACCGCCTCGGCATCGCCCGCAACGTCCTCACCCAACGTCTCGAAGGCCTGGTCGAACACGAGATCATGACGAGAGAGCCCTACCAGGACAACCCCGTCCGCTACGACTACCGCCTGACAGTCAAGGGTCGCTCCCTGTGGCAGGTGATCACCGCGATGCGCCAGTGGGGCGACGAATGGGCTGCCCCCAACGGCCCCCCGGTGGAGGTCCTGCACCGCACCTGCGCCCACCTCGCCACCATCGAGCCCACCTGCTCGCACTGCGGCGAGCGAGTCCACGGCCGCGACCTGAAACTGATGGACGGACCCGGCGCAGGTGATCGTTCTCCGCTACCCGAGTCGCTACGTGGGTGAACTCGCCCCGGTGTCATCGTCGCGCGCGCCGGTCATGGGGCAGCGGTACGGCAATCGCGCGGTGCAGGCCGAATGTCGTTCACGGGACGTGGTTTCGGTCAGGTCAGCCGCGGAGTCCGCGCAGCGCGGTCTCCACAACGCGATCGGCGAATTCGGTGGTGAGGGAGCCGGTGCGCAGGAGCCAGCGGTCCATCAGTGGGCCCCAGATCATCGCGATGGCCACGTCGAGGTCGATATCGGGGGCGATCTGGCCCGCGGTTTGCGCGGCGGCGAGTCTGCGACGTTTCAGGTCGTCCACGGGGCCCTGTAGGCGTTCGACGTAGGTGGCGGCCAGGGTGGTGTCGTGCATGATGGCGCTGGTCAGGCCGCGCAGGGGGAGGTCGAAGCGGGGGTCGGCGAGTTCGGCGACGGTCGCGCGCAGGACCAGTTTCAGGTCGGCTTCCAGGTCGCCGGTGTCGGGCAGGCCCGGTGTCGCGTCGTCGCCGGTCTCGCTGAGCATCAGGAAGGCGTCGAGCAGCACCGCGCCCTTGGACGGCCACCACCGGTAGATCGTCTGCTTGCCGACGCCTGCCCTGGCGGCGATCGCCTCGATCGTCAGCTTGTCGTAGCCGATCTCGCCCGCCAGTTCGAAGGCGGCGGACAGGATGGCGCGCCGGGATCCTTCGTTGCGCCGGGTCGCGTCGGCCGACGGCCGGGGGTTCACCTGCTGACTCATGTCGCCATTCTAGCAAGCAAAGAGACGAGACGTTGCGTCTTGACAAGGTGGTGAACCGCTGGCATCCTCGAACCATCAGACGAGACGCAACGTCTTGTCTAGGTAAGGAGGAACGTTATGACCACCGCCGCATCCCGCGTCTGGTTCATCACCGGAGCGAGCCGCGGTCTCGGCCGCGCCTTCGCCGAAGCGGCGCTGGCGGCGGGGGACCGGGTCGCCGCCGCCGCGCGCACCGGATCCGCCCTCGACGAACTCGCCGCGGCCCATCCCGGCCGGGTGCTGCCGTTGACCGTCGATGTCACCGATCGTGCTGCGGTGCACGCGGCGGTCGATGCCGCCGTCGCCCACTTCGGCAGCCTCGACGTCGTGATCAACAACGCGGGCACCCTCTCGATGGGCATGATCGAGGAGTTCACCGAAGCCGAGGCTCGCGCGCAGATGGAGGTGAACTTCTTCGGCGCGCTCTGGGTGAGCCAGGCGGTGCTCCCGCAGTTGCGCGCGCAGCGCGGCGGGCACATCGTGCAGGTATCGAGCATCGGCGGGCTCGCCGGGTTCCCGCTGTCGGGAATGTATGCCGCGAGCAAGTTCGCGCTCGAGGGCATGAGCGAGGCCCTGGCGATGGAAGCCGCGGAATTCGGTGTACGCGTGAGTATTCTGCAGCCGGGCGGGTACTGGACCGACCTGTATTCGGCGATGGTGAACACGACCCCGATCGAGGACTACGCCCCGCTGCGCGCCCAGCTCGAGGCCCAGTGGGCCGAGGGCTCGGTCGACAGCGAGCCCGCCCTCGCCGCCGAGGCGCTGCTCACGCTCGTCGGCGCCGAGGAACCGCCGCTGCGCCTGCTGCTCGGAAACATGGTGTACGACTTGGCCTTCGACCTCGCGCGCGCCAAGATGGCCACCTGGTCGGCCTGGGAGCAGACCAGCCGAGCCGCGGAACGGGCAGTCCCCGCGCCGGGCTCGGCAGAGTCGGTCAGGTGGTGACGGGAGTTCGTGCGGCGCGGTCGATCAGGTACTCGACCAGGTGGGTCAGCACCGCCTTGGCCGAGGGCCGATCGCGCGCGTCGCACAGGATCACCGGCGTGTTCGGATCCAGGTCCAGCGCGTCACGCACCTCGTCGACCGTGTAGCGCGGCGCGCCGTCGAAGCAGTTCACCGCGATCAGGAACGGCAAGCCGCGCCGCTCGAAGAAGTCCACCGCCGCGAACGAATTGCTCAACCGCCGGGTGTCGGCCAGCACGATCGCGCCGAGGGCGCCACGGCACAGCTCGTCCCACAGGAACCAGAAGCGGTCCTGCCCGGGCGTGCCGAACAGGTACAGCACCAGATCCCGGTCGATGGTGATGCGCCCGAAGTCCAGCGCGACGGTGGTCGTGTGCTTCTGCTCCACCCCCGACAGATCGTCGACGCCGGTGCTGACCTCGGTGATCAGTTCTTCGGTCCGCAGCGGCGCGATCTCGCTGATCGCACCCACCATGGTGGTCTTGCCGACGCCGAAGCCGCCGGCGATGAGGATTTTGACCGAGGCGGCCATGTGCTGGTCGCCTGCGGACATCGGGTCAAAGTTTTCGGATGCCATCCAGAACCGCTCGCAATATGTTGAGGTCACCGGCACCGGCCTCGGCCGCTACCGGAGCCCGGAAGATGAGGTGGCCCTCGGCGATGAGATCACCGACGAGGATCTTGGTCACCGCCAGAGGCAGTTTCAGCACGGCCGAGACCTCGGCCACCGACTGCGGACGTTTGCACAAGCGTGCGATCGTCGCGTACTCGGGTTCTGGTTTGCGCAGGGTGGGGGCGGGATGTACCGCTACCACCACCGTGAGCATGTCCAGGTCGTGCGCCGCGCCCATGGTGCGGCCGCGGGTCACCGCGTACGGCCGGACCAGGGGCCCGGCCGCGTCGTCGAACCACGGATCGCCGAGTCGAGTCATTGTCGAAGCTTTCTATAGCTGTGCATGCCCGTGCCGCGGCTCCGTCGACAGATAACTGCCGACCCGCTGCACGGTGAGATTCATTTCGTAGGCGACCATGCCGAGATTGGCCGACTCGTTGGCTTGCAGTGCCAGGCAAGCGTTGTCACCGGCCGAGGTCACGAAGAGCACGGCCCGATCGAGCTCGATCACCGCCTGGCGCACGCCGCCACCGTCGAACCGGCTGCCCGCGCTGCGCGCGAGACCGTAGAGGGTCGAGGACATGGCGGCGAAGTGTTCGGCGTCTTCACGCTTCATCTGCGAGGAGCGTCCGAGCAGCAGTCCGTCGGTGGACAGCACGACCGCGTAGCGGACCCCTGCCAGCCGGTCGACGAGATCGTCGAGTAGCCAGTTGAGATCACCGGGGGAAGAGTTCACCTCAGCCTTCCTGTTCGTCCTGATTCGATGTGGTCTGTTGTTTGCGACCCTGGCGGGTGCCGTTCTCGATCGCGGACATGATGTCGCGCGCCTGTTCTGCGGAGCGGGGGCGCTCGGGTGCGCGCGGCGCCTCGGCGGCGGGCTCGGCGAGCTCGGGCGCCAGATTGGTCTGCCTGCTGCGGCGCGGCAGCGCGGGTCGTTCGTCCGAGCCGGTGTCGTAGCGCGGGGTCTGCGCGGCGGGCGCCTCGGGAGCCGGTGCCATCGGGCGCGGGGTCGGTGGGTCGGCGACCAGGGTCGCGACCGGCGCGGGCGCGGATTCGAGGGCGGCGATCGGTCCCGATTCCTGCGGTGCGGGCAGCCCACGGCGCAGCGGTCCGGTCATCGTGGGTGGCGTACCCGCGAGGTCGGCCTCGCCGGCCAGCAACTGCTGAGGGATCAGCACGATGGCGCGGATGCCGCCGTAATCGGATTCGCTCAGCCGCACCGACACACCGTGCGCGAGGGCCAGCCGGGCGACCACGAACAGGCCGAGGCGCGAGTCCGAGGACAGCGTGCCGACACCGAAGTCCGGCGGATCGGCCAGCATGGTGTTGTAGCGGACCAGGTCGTCGGCGCTCATGCCCATGCCCTGATCGGTGATCTCCACGACCACGCCCTTGCCGACCACATTGCCGCTCGCCTCGACCCGCGACTGCGGCGGGGAGAACGCGGTGGCGTTGTCGACGAGCTCGGCGAGCAGGTGCACGAGGTCGGCCACGACGGTGCCGACGACGCTGACCTCGGGCAGCTTGGTGACCCGCACGCGCGCGTAGTCGAGCGTTTCGCCGATGGCGCTGCGCACCACGTCCATCACCGGCACGGGCTGACGCCATTGCCGCCCCGGGCGGCCGCCGCCGAGGATGATCAGGTTCTCGGCGTTGCGACGTTCACGGGTAGCGAGGTGATCGAGCCGGAACAGCGTCTCGAGCAGGGCCGGATCCTCTTGGCGGCGTTCGGCTTCGTCGAGGATCTCGAGCTGGCGGTGCACCACGATCTGGCTGCGGTGGGCGATGTTGAGGAACACCGCGCGCACGCCCTCGCGGGTACGGGCCTCGTCGACCGCGGCACCGATCGCCGCGGCGGCGGCGTGTTCGAAGGCCTTGGCGACCTGACCGATCTCGTCGTGCCCGAAGTCCAGGGTGGGCGCGGTGTCGGCCGGGTCGACCTCGCCACCGTCGCGCAAGGTGCGCATGGTGGCGGGCAGCTGCTCGTCGGCGAGTTGCAGTGTCGCGGTGCGCAACCGGCGCAGCCGGCGGATGATCCGGTTCGCCAGGACCACCGCGATGAGGAAGACGAGCACACTGAGCGCGAGCACGCCGCCGCCCGCCAGCGCGGCGTTGGTCTCGGCCTTGCGCGAGGAGTCCTCGGCAAGCTTCTGCACGTGGTCGTTGTAGCTGGTGTAGGAGTCGAGCAGGCTCCGGTTGACCTCGGCCGCGGCGTTCTGCCATTCGGGAATCGGCATCGGCAGTGCGGCGGGGGTGGGAGCCTTGCTGGTCGAGGTGCTCGCCTGGGCGGCCGCCGACACCGCGAAACGCTGCACGAGAGCGGATTCCATCGCGCTCAGCTGCTGCCAGTGCCCGGTGGCCGTCAACGCGACGACGGCGCCGCGCTCGGGCTCGTCGAGTCCGGCAGCCAGGTTGGCGATTTCGCCGTGGTAGAGGCCGCTCTGGTTGGTGAACTCGTCGAGCGGGATGGTCGAGGCGCCGTCCGAGGCCACCATCGCGGCGGCGACCGCGTTGCTGCGCGACATCGCCTCGGCGGCACCGAGCAAGCGCAGTCCCTCCGACACACCGGTCGCGACGACCGCGTCGGGCGCCGCGCGCTCGGCGACCTTGGTGCCCTGGATGATCACGTTGAGCAGCGAGTTGTAGAACAGGTAGGCGTCCGCGATCGGCAGCATCCGGGCGTCGGCGCCCTTGCGCACGCCCTCCAGATGGGTGCCGAGAGTGGCGAAGCCGGCCTTGTCGCTGCCGATGTTGGAGTCATCGATCGCGCGCAGGTTCTCACCGGCGGCGATCAGGCCGCGAAAGGCGCTGTCCATGCGCGTGCGCGCGGCGGCGAGCCCGAGTGCGGCGGTCTCGTCGCCCGCGATGTGGGCCAGGGTGAGGTGGCGCTCGGATTGGACCGCCTCGATCAGCTCACGGGCCGGTACGGCGGCATCCTGCAGCTGCACGGCCCACGACTTGGCCTTGTTGCTCTGCTCGACCAGGTAGCCCGCCGTACCGACGCCGACCACCACCAGAGTCAAACTCGGGATGAGAGCAATCGCCAGAATCCGGGTGCGCACACCGAGTCTCGCTAAGAACATCGCCATAACGTAACGGAATCGTTGCACTGTTGTCGCGTGTGTCTCGCTGAGCGAGACGCGATTTGGTTTGCGCGGGAACACATTTGCTATATGGGGTGAAAACGAAAAAACGGCGAGCTCACCCCGCCGGCTGAGCCGCGATGGCCCAGTCGGCGGGGGCTCGCCGCGACCTGGCAGCGCCGGGAAAGATGCTGCCAGGTCAGGTTTTCGGCGGCGCCGCTACAGTGTGCGGTCGGCGCCCGTTCGTGGTGGCGGCCCGGCCGCCAGCGCCGCGTGCTCCGCCTCGGTCAGCAGCCTGGCGCGCAACACGAAGCGCATGCCCTGGCCTGCCTCGAGCGAATCCTCGGCAGCCTCACCGCGCGTCACATCGACGGTCAGATGGGTATCTTTCCAGCATTCGAATTGTGCCGCGCTGATCCAGAATTCGGTGTGCCAGCTGAGCCGGCCGAGCAGGATGTCGGCCTTCTCGATCGGGAACTGTTTGGCCGACAGGCACACCGGTGCGGCGTCGTCGTCGCAGCCGTCGCCCGCCTGGCGGAACAGCACCGGGCCGTTGTCCTCGATGAGGCGGCGGAGCAGGGTCTGGGCGCGCTCGGTGATCTCCACACGGTGGATTCGATTCTGCATCAGAACATCCCGAGTTTCGTCGTCGAATAACTGACCAGCAGGTTCTTGGTCTGCTGGTAGTGCCCGAGCATCATCGCGTGGTTCTCCCTGCCGAACCCCGACTTCTTGTAGCCGCCGAACGCGGCATGGGCGGGGTAGGCGTGGTAGCAGTTGGTCCAGACCCGGCCTGCCTTGATGCCACGGCCGAGTCGGTGGGCGGTGTTCATGTCGCGGGTCCACACGCCCGCACCGAGACCGTAGAGGGTGTCGTTGGCGATGCGGATCGCTTCGTCGACGGTATCGAAGCGGGTGACCGCGACGACCGGGCCGAAGATCTCCTCCTGGAAGATCCGCATCGTATTGTCACCGGAGAAGACCGTGGGTTCGATGTAGTACCCACCCGGTAGACCGTCGACCTTGCGTGCTTCCCCTCCAGTGAGCACGCGGGCGCCTTCGGCTCTGCCGATGTCGAAATAGGACAGAATCTTCTCGTACTGGTCGTTGCCGGCCTGTGCGCCGATCATCGTCTCGGTGTCGAGTGGATGACCGGACACGATGGCCTCGGTGCGGGCGATGGCGCGGGCGAGGAATTCGTCGTAGATCGACGAGTGGATCAGCGCCCGCGACGGGCACGTGCACACCTCACCCTGGTTCAGGGCGAACATGACGAACCCCTCGACGGCCTTGTCGAGGTAATCGTCGTCGGCGGCCAGCACATCGGGCAGGAAGATGTTGGGGCTCTTGCCGCCGAGTTCGAGAGTGACCGGAATGATGTTCTCGCTGGCGTACTGCATGATCAACCGGCCGGTGGTGGTCTCGCCGGTGAAGGCGATCTTGGCCACCCGCGGGCTCTGTGCCAGCGGTTTGCCCGCCTCGACACCGAAACCGTTGACCACGTTGAGCACTCCGTCGGGCAACAGATCCGCGATGAGTTCGACGACGAGCAGCAGTGACGCCGGTGTCTGTTCGGCCGGTTTGATGACCACGCAGTTGCCCGCCGCCAGCGCGGGCGCGAGTTTCCAGGCGGCCATCAGGATCGGGAAGTTCCACGGAATGATCTGCCCGACCACACCGAGCGGTTCGTGGAAGTGATAGGCGACCGTGTCGGCGTCGATCTGGGACAGCGATCCCTCTTGGGCGCGCAGCACACCCGCGAAATACCGGAAGTGATCGACGGCCAGCGGGAGGTCCGCCGCCAGGGTTTCGCGCACCGGTTTGCCGTTGTCCCAGGTCTCGGCCACGGCCAGCGGTTCGAGACTGTTCTCGATCCGGTCGGCGATCTTGAGCAGGATGTCGGCCCGCTCGGTGACCGAGGTCGCTGCCCAGCGCTCGGTGGCGCGGTGTGCCGCCTCGAGCGCCATGTCGATGTCGGCGGCGGTGGAACGGGCCACCGCGCAGAAGGTCTCACCGTCGACCGGTGAGGTGTTGTCGAAATAACGGCCTTCGACAGGGGGCGACCAGTCACCTCCGATGAAGTTGTCGTATCGGGCGGCATAGCTGACTATGCCGGTATCCGATCCGGGTTTGCCGTAGATCATTCGCCTCGCTCCTCGCGACCTCTGCGTGGTGCCCCACACTATGGTCGGCGAAGGTTGGTACGAGGTTGGTGACGGCGTCTGCGCAGGTCAGCCCTGGCGTGCGGTGAAAAGCCGGGCCGTCACGACGGCGCGGCGGACATCGTCGCGAGGCAGTAGCCGCAGGGCGTGCTCGTGCACGGCGACATCGCCGGGGCAGCGCTGCCCGAACGCGACCGCGTGCTCGGGCCGGTCGCTACCGAGCACGGCGTTGCGGATGCCGACATCGAGGTGGGCGCGCCACTGTTCGACGCCGGGCAGATCCGAACCGGGCAGTAGCGGTCCGCGATACAGCCACAGCGCCGAGGTGAGGTCGCCGCCCTCGATGGCGGCCAGCAGGTCCACCGCGTCGCAGGACACCTCGCCGGTGAGCATGTAACGCCGGTTGGTGATCTCGCCGCGGGTGGCGCGGCGCAGGTGCGACACATCGGCTTTGAGCGTGTTCAGCGACACCGACCGCTCTCCGTAGACCGCGGCGTGCAGCTGTTCGGGGGTGTACCCGTCGGGCTCGAGCGCCAGCAGTGCCAGGATCTCGAGTTGGCGCGGCGGCAACGGCACCGGTCTACCGTCGCGCAAAAGGCGTGCGGCGCCGAGACATTCGAGCCGAACACCCGGCGCCGGGGTGGGTGCCTCGGCGCGCAGCATCGTCTCCACGGCGGTGACCAGCGCGCGGACCGAGGTCATCACCATCGGATGCGAACGTTCCCAGGTCGAGGACAGATCGAGCACACCCACCGTGCGGCCGTCGGGGCCGTGAATGGGCGCGGAGTAGCAGACCCAGCCGTGCAGCGCGGCGACGAGATGCTCGGCGGAGAACACGGTGACGGCCCTGTCGTCGTGCAGGGCCAGCGATAACCCGTTGGTGCCCATATGGCTTTCGTCCCAGACCCCGCCCGGCGCGAAGTTCACCGCTTCTCCTTGACGGCGCAGCGTGCGATCGCCCGCGGTCCACAGGATGGTGCCCGATTCGTCACTGACGACTGCGAGGTAGCCCGATTCCTCGGCCATTCCGCGCAGCTGACCGGCGAGTTCGGTGACCGGCCTGCGCAGCGGGGATTCCGACCAGCGGTCGCTGATGTCGTTGAATCCGGGAGCGACCTCGGTGGCGGGGTCGACGGTGTGCAGGGAACGCTGCCACGACTTGGCGACATCGTTGCGTACGGCGCCGGTGTCGCGGGGCAGGGTCAGCGGGCGTGAGGGTGCGGCGAGGCGGTTCCACTGCTTCTCGAGTTCGACCCGGTAGTCCGAGAGCCGTTCGGGCCGGTGCGGTCCGGCGATCGGGTCGTTGTGGGCGCCTGGTGCCCTTCCCAGTTCCTCGCCCACGTTCACTCCCTGCTCGTCGGTGACGCACCGTTCCAGCGACGAGAACGGGTGTGGCGCTTACTGTCTATCAGCTGTGCCACCGCCGCGGGAACGTTTGTGCCGAGGACGACCGGTCACCGGTCGCCGGGCTGTCGCGTCGCCTTGACGTCGCTGACTACTTGTTCAGGAAGATCCCGGCGATATCGGCGTTCTTGATCGGGGTGTCGACATTGCGCTGAGTCGCGCACAGCAAATCGACCTGCACGATCATCGAGTCGACGACGGTGCCCGCCGGTTCGTTGTCGTTGCCGGTCTGCTGCTTGATCGCCTTGGTGATGGTGATCCGCTTGGTGTTCGCGTCCTGGTTGACGTAGTCGCGACAGCTCGTGTCACCGCCCTGGTTGAGCACTCGCTCGACCTCGGCGCATCCGGTGGCCAGTGCCGCCAGCACCGCGACGCCCACCGCGACGGCGCCGGTTCGGGTGTTGGCGTGCATGATTCCTCCTGGAATGGTTCGCTGCGCGCGGTTGCGCGTCGACGCCAGCTTATGCGGTGGTGCTCAGGCGCGGTGGATTCGCAGGGGAACCCGCAGCTCGGCGGCGGTGAGCGAGCCGTGGTGGCCGAGCATCATCGATTGCAGTGGTTCGGCACCCGACCGCACGACACCGCCGTCGCCGCTCGCGATCACGACGAGATCGCCGATGCGCGCGGCGGCGTCGCGGGTGACGACCGGGCCGAACCAACCTGCCTCGATCGCCTCGTCTCGGGTGCGCACCAGGAATCCGCTCCCGAGAACGCCGCGCCAGGTGCCGGCGACCGCGGCGGGGTCGTCGGTGTAGACGTGGCGGGCGCGTGGTTCACCGCCGAGTGCCGCGACATTGTCCGACAGGTGCGGGTGGGTGTCGAAGTCGACGCGCTCGCGCAGTTCGATCATGCCGTGATCGGCGGTGACGATCAGCGCTGAGCGAGCGGGCAGGCGCGCGGCGATCTCGGCGGCGATCCGGTCGACATTGGCGAGTTCGAACCGCCATGCCCGGCTGGCGGGCCCGCGGGCGTGGCCGGTGGTGTCGAGTTCCGAATGATAGGTGTAGACCAGGGTTTTCGGTGCCGAGGTAAGGGCGTTGAGAACTCCGTCGACGAGATCGCCGACCGAGTAGGCCGTGCGGAATTCGCCGCCGCGCCAGCCGGCCAAGGTGAGGCCGGAACCGTCCTGGTAGCTCGGTGCGACCTGCACGGCGGCGATGCCCGCCTCGGTGGCGCGCTCGAAGACGGTGCGATGCGGCTGGATCCGGTCCGGTGGGAGCGTGGCGCGTGCGTCGACCTTCGGTCCGTCGCCCATGAGTTGCCATCTGAGCGAATTGAACAGGCGTTCCTCGCCGGGCAGGCGCATGCAGTAGCCGACGATGCCGTGCTCGCCGGCGGGCAGGCCGGTGCCGAGGGTGGTCAGGCTCGTCGCGGTGGTGCTCGGGAACCCGGCGTCGATGCTCGTCTCGGGCAGGCTCGTCAGGAACGGAGCCGCTGCGGATTCGGCCGCCAGGGCTTGTGCGCCGAGCCCGTCGACGAGCAGTACGCAGACCCGGTCGACATCGAGATCGAGGCCGAGCCGGTCGGTCTCGCCGGGGACGCCGAGGCAGCTGAGTACCGACGGGAGGAGATCGGAGAGTGCGGCTGTGCCGTAACGCGGGGTCAGCAGAAGATCGTCGCTCACGCCTGTCCTGTTTCGAATCGGCTGATCAGCCCGTCGCGCAGGACGAACTGCCAGGTGGTACGCATCGAACCCCACCGGCTGTTGGTGTAGTCGGCGGTGAGGGCGAGGCCGTCGTCGGAGTCGACCGTGTCCACGACCAGATGTCCGTTGCTGCTGAAGATCTCGGCCTCGGTCCACTGGGCGAGATTGCGTTCGACACCGTCATCGGACATCGTCGCGTCCTCGGTGAGCACACCGTAGAACTGGTCGGTGTCCTGCGCGTTGAGCGCGTCGACAAACGCTTCGACCACGGGATCGAGTTTCGCGGTGCCGGACATCGGGCCTCCTGCTCGAAACGGGTACGCGAGGACAAAGACGGTCGTACCCACTCTAGGTGAGTGCACGCACCGGGACGCCGGAATATCGGCGGCGCGTCAGTCGGTGGCCGGGCCCGGCGCGATCAGCGCGGTGAAGGTGCGCATGATCGTGTCGACGAGTTCGGGCGCGTGCGTGCCCATCTGTTCACTGCGCTTTTCGAGATGTCCGTCGAGCCACAGCGATGCCAGCCCGTGTCCCAGTCCCCACCAGGCGACGGCGAGGGTTTCGGCGCGATCGGCGGGCAGCGCCCCGACGGCGACACAGTCGGCGACCGTCCGGACCAGCACGTCGAAGGCGGCGTCGCCGGCGGCGTGGGCGTCGGGGTGTTTTTCCGGCTGGGACAGTTCGGGCCGGAACATGAGCCGGAACTGGGCCGGGTGTTCGCGGGAGAACCGCACGTAGGCCTCGCCGAGTTCGGTGAGGGCCGCCAGCGGGTCGGTGGTTGTGGCCCTGGCGGCGGTCAGATAGGCCGCCAACTGCTGGAAGCCGTCGATCGAGAGGGCGGAGAGCAGCGCGGCGCGGTCGGCGAAATGGTGATAGGGCGCGCCGCTGCTGACTCCGGCCTCCCTGGCGACCCGGCGCAGACTCACCGCGGCCAGGCCCTCGCTCTCGATCAGGCGCAGGCAGGCATCCATCAGCGTGGCGCGCAGATCGCCGTGGTGGTAACTGGTGCGCTTCACCCTCCGAGCGTATGCGAGACCGCCGCCGGAATTGGCACTGGACAGGAAATCTATGCAGTGTTTAGATTAATTGAGCATCGCTTAGATGCGTGCTCCACCGAATCGACGGAATGGATGATCACCATGACCACCCGGGTACTCGTCACCGGCGCGACAGGTTTCGTCGCCGGCCACTGCATCGCCGAACTCCTCGACCACGGCTACGCCGTCCGCGCCACCGTGCGCGACCTCGCCGCGCACGCCACCCGCGCCCACCTGACCGAACTCGCCCGCCGCACCGGGGGTGAGCTGGAATTCGTCGCCGCCTCCCTCGACGACGACGCGGGCTGGGCCGCGGCGGTCACCGGCTGCGACACCGTGCTGCACGTCGCCTCGCCGTTCCCCGCGACACCGCCCGAGAACGAGCAGGACCTGATCGAGCCCGCGGTGCGGGGCACCCTGCGAGTGCTGCGCGCCGCAGCGGCCTCCGGTGTACGCCGCGTCGTGCTGACTTCCTCGGTCGCCGCCGTCGCCTACGGCCACGACACCGACGAGGTGCGCACCGAGGACGACTGGTCGGTGGTCGAGCGCATTCCCGCGTATCAGAAGAGCAAGACCCTCGCCGAGCGCGCGGCCTGGGACTTCGTCGAATCCCTGCCCGCCGCATCGGATCTGGAACTGGTGGTGGTCAATCCCGGCATGATCCTGGGCCCGCTGCTCGAGGCCAGGACCAGTACCTCCCACGAGCCGGTCCGCAGACTGCTGGCCCGCGACGTCCCCGGTTCGGTGAAAACCGGCTGGACCCCCGTCGACGTGCGCGACCTCGCCGTGGCGCACCGGCTGGCGATGGAAGTCCCCGAGGCCGCGGGCAATCGATACATCTGCGCGGCCGACCCGCTCTGGATGGGGGAGCTGGCCGGCCTGCTGGCCCGCGACTACGCCGCCGAGGGCTTCCGTGTCCCCACCCGTGTCCTGCCGAACTGGGTGATCCGCCTGGTCGCCGTCTTCGACAAAGGTGTGCGCCTGACCGTGCCGGTCCTGGGCCGCACCGAACACGTCAGCGCCGACAAGGCCCGCCGCGAACTGGGCTGGACCATGCGCCCGATCGAGGACACCGTGCGCGACACCGCCGACAGCCTGATCGCGTTCGGCATCGTCACCGCCCCCGGACGGCCCGCGAAGTCGTCGCGTGCTGCTGTCGGAACTCGTTGAGCGGGAAGGCAAGACGATGTTGATCACCGCACTCGTCCTCGCTCTGCTCGGCGTCGTCCGCCGGAAGCTGCGCGGCCGCGCGGACAACGAGACCACGGGGCGTCCAGCCCTCGGAACCAGGCTCGGGCGGGCAGGTGTCGCAGTGCGGCGCGGCGCGACCCGGTTGGTGCGAGAACCTGCCCCGGCGTTGTCGGCGGCGGTCGCCCTCCTCGGGCTAGTCGTCGTCGGTACGCACCTGGCTTGTTCGGGGCAGGTCTGAGCTCAACGCCATTCTTGGCGTTGCAGATCCAGGATCACCGGCCGCATCAATGTCGAGACCTCGGGGTCGACCGCTCGGCGGTCCGGTGGGAAGACGGTGGCCGCGGTGAGGGTGATCTCGTCCAGGGAACGCAGGGGACCGGGGCTGCGCAGGGACGGAGCCGGCGCCGCGCCGGCCGAGGCCAGTACGAAGCCCCAGTCGCCGAAGCTCGGGACGTCCACGTGATACGGGGTGGTGTGCAGGCCCGCGGAGCGCACGGTGGCGTCGATGGTCCAGAAGGAGCGCGGGGCGAAGAAGGGCGAGCCCGATTGGACGACCATGCGGGCGCCGGGGGCCAGCACGTTGGCGGTCATCGCGTAGAACTCCTGCGAGTACAGCTTGGCCACCGAGGTCTGGTCGGGGTCGGGCAGGTCGACGATCACCGCGTCGAAAAGCCCTGGGGCACTCCGTAACCAGGTGAAGGCATCGGCGTTGACCACGGTAACGCGCCGGTCGTCGAACGCGCGGCGGTTGAGATCGGTGAGCCGGTCGTCGGTGCGGGCCAGCTCGATCATCGCCGGATCGAGTTCGACCAGGGTCACCTCGGCGATGTCGCGATAGCGCAGGATCTCACGCAGCGCGAGGCCGTCGCCGCCGCCCAGCACCAGCACCGAACGGTGCGGGCCCGCCAGCACCGGATGCACCAGCGCCTCGTGATAGCGGTATTCGTCGACCGAGGAGAACTGGAGTCCGCCGTTGAGATAGAGGCGGGTGTCGGTGGTGGCGAACGGGGAGAACGATTCGGTGAGCACGATCTGCTGATACGGCGTGCGCGCCTGCCACACGATCGGGTGGGCGAACAGCGCCTGCTGCGCGGTCGCCTCGAAACGGTCCGCGTAGAGGTAACTTCCGGTCAGTCCGCAAGCCACCACGACGGTCGCGGCGATCAGGGTGTGGCGGGCGCCGCGCGTCATCGTGTCGCGAAAGAAGAAGAACGCCAACGCGAGTCCGGCGATCGCGTTCACGACCCCGACCACCAGGCTGCCGCGGATCTGCCCGAACACCGGCAGCAGCAGGAACGGAAACGCCAGGCCACCCAGCAGCGCACCCACGTAGTCGGCCGCGAACAGGTCGGCGACCGCGCTGCCGGCCTCCTGCTCGCGGATGTCCTGGAGCAACTCCATCAGCAACGGAATCTCCGCACCGACGAGCATCCCGATCACAGCCGACGCCAGCACCAGCGTGCCGGTATAGATATTGAGCCACGCGTAACTGGCGTACAGGGCAGCCACCGACAGGCCGCCGACGACGGCCAATGCCAGTTCCACGGCCACGAAAGCCGCGGCGGCACGCGACCGGAGCGGTTTCGCCAGCAGCGCGCCGACACCCATCGAACAGACCATCACGCTCAACGTGATCGACGCCTGCGCGGCGGTGTCACCGATCAGATAACTGCCCAGGGTGACCAGCGACAGCTCGTACACCAAACCGCATGCCGCGCAGACGAACACGGTCGCCAGCAGCGCCGCCCTGGCCAGGCGGTGCCGGGGCATCAGGTCAGGCCCGCGGCCACCACCAGCGCGACCGCGACATGCGCCGACGCCGTGACCCACACCGCCGGATGCGGTTCGGCGTCGGCGACGACGGCCCGGAAGTCACCGGGGGTGAGCGCGTCGAGCAGCACGAACGCCACCGTCATCGCGGCCAGCCCGATCACGCCGTAGATCGCGCTGGACAGCAGCGCCTCGGCGATCTTGCCTTCCGAGGTCCAGATGGCCACGGCCACGATGATCCCGACCCCGAACAGGTTCGAGGCGAGCAGGATCGCGGCATTGCGGTTGCGTTCGATCCAGATCTGGGCGCGCAGGTCGCCCGGGGTGAGCAGGTCGACGACGCCGAAACCGACGGCCATCAACACGATTCCCACCGCGGAATAGGCGAGCGCGGCGCCCGCGTCCGTCGCCAGGTCGGCGAGCATGAGTGTCCTCCTGTGCTGTGCGGGCGAGATGCCCCGAATGAACTACTTGCCGCCGTTGTCGCTGCCGCCGCCGCGGTAGTCGCCCGCCGCGGAGCCGCTGGTCCAGCCGTAACCGCTGGTGTGGGCGTGATGGCGGCGCGTGCCGTTGGCATAGCTGTCGACGAGGATCAGGGAGCCGCCGGGATGCGGTGACACCGCGACGAGATCGTGGTCGAAGCGCAGATAGTGGTTGTCGCCGGTATTGCGCCGGCCGCGTGGGTCGGTGGCTTTCGCGATCGTGGCGGCCACCGCGGCCGGTGCGGCGGTGGCGAGGAAGGCCAGGCCGTTGTTCGCCTGATCGAGTTGTTGCGCTCGCCGGTACTTCTCCGCGACGAATTCACGTGGATCCTCGTCGCGGGTGACCACCACGACGACGACCACCGCCACGACGACCGCGACCACCGCCACCAGGCTCGCGATGATCCACCTGGTGCGATTCATCGGGCCGACCCCCCGAACCCGGTGCGCCACCCAACTGTCCGTGTTGCGTTGATGACTGACCCTCCCCATCGAAAAATCCTGCCGGACTGTATCACCGGGTGGGCGGACCGCCCGCATCGATTCGGACAATACGGACCGACGGAGGGGGTCGGGTCCGCCAGCGGTGTCGCGGTGACAGCTCAGCGTGGGCGCTGCCAGCGCAGCGTGTAGCGCCACATCAGGCGGCGGTGGATCTCGGCACCGGGCAGGTGTTCGGCGGCGGCGGAACGGATTTCGGCGAGGGTTTCGCGTGGATCGGCCAGCGCGACATCGGGGCCGCCGCGCGACCGGCGCCGCCACCGATCCAGGCCCCAGATCGCGGGCAGGAGGGGGAGATAGTGGAAGTCGCTGACCGGGTGCATCTTCCAGAGGCCGACCACCGCGAGGGTGCCACCGGGGGCGACGAGATGGCGCAGGGCGGTGACGCCCTCCCGTACCGGGACATGGTGCAAGGTGGCGACGGCGGTGACCACGTCGAAGGTTTGGTCGAGGTCGCGGAAGTCGGCGTGTTCGAGGTGGACGTTGGGGGCGGCGGGTGCGTTGGCGATGACCCGGTCGTCGATGTCGACGCCGAGCACCGCGTCACAGCGGGTCGCTAATTTGCGGGCGAGTAACCCGTCACCGCAGCCGATGTCCAATGCCGTGCGGGCAGTGTCGGGCACCTGATCGAGTACCCAGGGGTGGTAGTGCGTGTTGTGGTTCCAGTAGGGGTCGGTCGGCATGACCGGTGAACGCGCCGGGCCGCGGATGGGTTCCGGAACTGGTGTGCGTCACAAGCTGTTTCGAGGACTACCGCCCGGAGGCGTGATCGGACAGCCATTCGCCGAACCGGGTGAGATCGTCCAGGACCACGTCGGCGCCCGCGGTCCACAATCCGTCGGCGTCGTAGGGTCCGGTCGTGACGCCGACGGCCACCACGCCCGCCGCCTTGGCGCCGCGCATATCGCCCGCGTGGTCGCCGACGAAGATGTGGGCCGACTCCTCGCGCAACACATCGGCCTTTCCGGTCGCCCACAGGTCACCGGCGAGGCGATCGACCTGCCAGCCGAGATGATCGACGTGCAGGCGCGCGTGCGGCTCGAATTTCCCGGTGACGACCAGCGTCCGACCGCCGCCCGCCCGCACGGCGGCCAGGGCGTCGTCGGCGCCGGGGAGGGCGCCGATGTGGCCGATGACGTCCGGGTACAGCTCGCGGTACCGGGTGACCAGGTGGGGGATCAGATCGTCGGGCGCGCCCGCGTCGCCGAGCAGCGTGGCCAGTGGCGGGCCGAGGTGCTCGGCGAAGTGTGAGCCGTCCATCGGGAGATCGAACTCGCGCGCGAGGGTGTCGATCGCCAGGGCGACCCCCGGACGTGAATCGATGAGAGTCATGTCCAGGTCGAAGCCGACGGTGAGAGTCACGCTGTCGAGCCTATCGCCGCGGGCCGCCGGCCCTGTCGATCACTGCCCGACCCGCCCCGAACTGCACTGATTCACGTGGAACCCCGGCTGCACTCGATGCCGAAAACGGTTGGGGGAGTGCGGTGCAGCCAAGCACGGTGTGCGTCATGGCATTTGAGTCCTACCGCCTGGTAACCGGAAAATCCGCAGGTCACACCCTCATCGAAAGATGTTGGGCCAGCGCGCCACCCGGTGAACGGCAGCAAGGGCAAGGGTGCAGAGACTGCCATTCCAAGGGCTCGAACCTCGGGGCGCGACCCTGAACCGGGATGCGCCCCGAGGCGTCAGCTACTGGCGGCCGCGGTGAACGGCGCGACGGTGGGCACCG
This sequence comes from Nocardia sp. NPDC056952, assembly GCF_042674185.1. Classification (NCBI taxonomy): domain Bacteria; kingdom Bacillati; phylum Actinomycetota; class Actinomycetes; order Mycobacteriales; family Nocardiaceae; genus Nocardia; species Nocardia sp. NPDC056952. Next base: position 1,218,980 of record NZ_JBHURA010000001.1, read on the forward strand.
ACACCGGCCGCGAGGGATGAGTCCACACACCCTTGCGCTCCAGGATCGGCAGCACGCCCTCGCCGAACCAGTACGCCTCCTCCAGATGCGGATACCCGGACAGGATGAAGTGGTCTATCCCGATGGCGGCGTACTCGAGCAGTCGATCGGCCACCTCGGCGTGCGACCCGACCAGCGCCGTGCCCGCGCCCCCGCGCACCAGGCCGACGCCCGCCCACAGATTCGGGGCGATCTCGAGCCCGTCGGTGCGCCCGTTGTGCAGACGCGCCATCCGGCGCTGCCCCTCGGAGTCGCTCTTGGCCAGGTTCGCCTGCACCCGTTCGATCTCACCGGGGGAGATGCCGTCGAGGAGCCGGTCGGCCTCGGTCCACGCCTCGGCGGCGGTATCGCGGCTGATCACGTGGATGCGCAGGCCGAAGTCGACGCTGCGGCCCTCGGTCGCGGCCAGCCCGCGAATCCAGTCCAGCTTCTTCGCGACCGCGTCCACCGGTTCGCCCCAGGTGAGGTAGGTGTCGGCGTAGCGGGCGGCGATCGGCCCGGCAGGCCCTGACGAACCGCCGAAGAACACCGGCGGAATCGGATCGGGGCGGGTGCTGAGGATCGCGTCCTTGACCCGCAGATGTTCGCCGGTGAAGCTGAACGGCTCGGTCGACGACCACAGCTCGCGCACGATGTGCAAGAACTCGCCGGTGCGCGCGTAGCGCTCGGTCTTGTCCAGGAAGTCGCCGTAGGCCTCCTGCTCGCGCTGCTCGCCACCGGTGACGACATTGAGCAGCAGACGCCCGGCGGAATGCCGCTGGAACGTCGCCGCCATCTGGGCGGCCAGGGTGGGGCTGGTCAGGCCGGGACGCAGCGCGACCAGGAACTTCAGCGTCTCGCTGGTCTGCACGAGCATGGCGGTGGTCAGCCACGCGTCCTCGCACCAGGCGCCGGTCGGGGTCAGTACACCTTCGAAGCCGTTGTCCTCGGCCGCGGCGGTGAGCTGGTTGAGATAGCGCAGCGTCGCGGGGCGATCACCGGACATGAAGCTGCCGTGTCCGCCCGCCATCAGGCCGCGTGAGTCGCCGTAGGTGGGCAGGAACCAGTGAAACGACAGTCGGTGATCAGTCATCCCTCGATGCTGACCGGTGCGCCCGCCCTCGTCACGGATTCCGATCACCGTGCGCGCAACCCCCGACACGCCGCGGCGCAGCCACACCGAACTAGACGTAACTATGCGAAACACGTAACCTCTTGGAAAGCTCGGGCGACGGTGCTCGGGCCGGCGACCCTACGAAACGAGTTTCCTCAATGACGCGGCATGTCGACGTACTGATCATCGGCGCTGGCCTCTCCGGAATCGGTACGGCCTGTCACCTGACTCGCGAGCAGACCGGACGCACCTACGCGATCCTCGAGCGCCGCGAGAACATCGGTGGTACCTGGGACCTGTTCAAGTACCCCGGCATCCGCTCGGACTCGGACATGCTCACCTTCGGCTTCGGCTTCCGCCCCTGGATCGGCACCAAGGTGCTCGCCGACGGCGCCAGCATCCGGCAGTACGTCGAGGACACCGCCAAGGAATACGGCGTCACCGACCACATCAGTTTCGGCCGCAAGGTCGTCACCGCCGATTTCGATCGTGGCACCGCGCTGTGGACCGTGCAGGCCGTGATCGAGGCGACCGGCGAGACCGAGACCTGGACCGCGAACTTCGTCGTCGGCGCCAGCGGCTACTACAACTACGACAAGGGCTACCAGCCCGAGTTCCCCGGTCAGGACGACTTCAAGGGTCAGATCGTGCACCCCCAGCACTGGCCCGAGGATCTGGATTACGCGGGTAAGAAGGTCGTCGTCATCGGTTCCGGCGCCACCGCGATCACGCTGATCCCGTCGATGGCCGACACCGCCGCGCACGTCACCATGCTGCAGCGTTCGCCCACCTGGATCCAGGCACTGCCCTCGGACGACCCGGTCGCGATCGGATTCAAGAAGTCGCGCGTGCCCGACGCCATCGCTTACAAGATCGGTCGCGCCCGCAACATCGCTCTGCAGCGCGCCAGCTTCCAGCTCTCGCGCACCAACCCCGAGCTGGCCAAGAAGCTGATGCTGGCTCAGGTGCGCCTGCAGCTCGGCAAGAAGGTGGACCTGCGCCACTTCACCCCCAGCTACAACCCGTGGGATCAGCGCCTGTGCGTGGTGCCCAACGGCGACCTGTTCAAGGTGCTCAAGAGCGGCAAGGCCGACATCGTCACCGACCGCATCGCGAAGTTCACCGAGAATGGCATCCTGACCGAGTCGGGCCAGGAGCTCGAGGCCGACATCATCGTCACCGCCACCGGCCTGAACGTGCAGATGCTCGGCGGCATCACGCTCACCATCGACGGCGCCCCGGTGAAGTTCAACGAGACGGTCGCCTACAAGAGCGTCCTGTACTCCGACATCCCGAACTTCCTGATGATCATCGGCTACACCAACGCCTCCTGGACCCTGAAGGCCGACCTCGCCGCCGCGTACCTGTGCCGCGTGCTCAACATCATGCGCGACCGCGGCTACACCACCTTCGAGGTGCACGCCAACCCCGACGACATCGCCGACGAGTCGCTCATGGGTGGCGCCCTCACCTCGGGCTACATCCAGCGCGGCAACGACGCCATGCCCCGCCAGGGGGCGCGCGGTACCTGGAAACTGGTCAACAACTACTACCGGGACCGCACCCTGATGCACAAGGCCCCGATCGAGGACGGTGTGCTGCGGTTCAGCAAGACCGGCACCACCGTGCAGCCGGGCGAGGAGCGCATCGGCGCCTAGGTGCGCTACTGACGATGGCGCTCGTCCTTCTCGGCTTGGCGCCGTGCCCCCGCGGCGATACTGGAGGCCTCGAACTTCTTTCGACCGGAGGACTCGCGGGTGGCATCGGTGCGCGCTTTCCCCGCGGAGCGCACCTTGCCGTCACCGGTGCCGATCTCGCTGAACGATGGCGCGTCCTTGCGGGCGCGGGCTAGCCTCTCGGCTTTCAACTTGCGGGCATTGCGCTTCGAGGCCGTGGCCAACTGGCGGCTCACCCTGCTGAGCGCACTTTCGAAGACTTCCGCTTTGCCCGCGTTGTGGGTGTTCGCCGATTTTCCGGCGCCACGCGCGCCTTTGGCTTCCACCTTGGCCGCGCCGGCGCGGCGATACAACTTGACGAATTTGTTGCGTGCCCGCCGCACACGGGTGTGCAGCCGGATCAGCGCCTCTTCGTCGAGGTCGGCCATCTGCGATTTCTTTGTGCCGCGAATCAGGACGTACTCGTCTTCGGACAAGGAGTTCAGCAATTTCGACATGTCAACTCCGATCTACCCGAGGGTCACCGTAGGAAAAGAGTCTAGTCCTACCCGTTAACGGTCACTGTCGACGATTTTGTGCAACGAATTCGGGGGATGTCGCGGTCAGGAATCGGCCGCATCGGATTCTTGCGTGTCCACACCGTGGCCGTTGGGTCGCGAGGTGGCCCTTCTCGCTGTCTCGTTTCGGCCGATTTCCTTCACCCGGGCGAACTTTCAGCGGCTCCCGTACTATCGCGGTCGAAGACACCGCCCGGGGAGATGAAGGAGGACGGTGTGGGATCTCGCCTACCGGCGACCATCCGTGACGCGGGGACGTGGCTGCGGCGATTCGCCGCGACGACACCAGGTGCGATCGGGGTGGTCCTCGTCGTGACCACGGTGGCCTGTCTGGTTGCCGGATCGACGGCGGGCCGACAGCTCGATGCCAAGATCGTGCGCACCGAACAGGTGCTGGAGCGGACCGAGCCGCTGGCCTTCGCCGCGCAGAGTCTGTATGTGTCGCTCTCGGCCGCCGACGCGGGCGCCGCGACGGCGTTCCTGTCCGGCGGCATCGAATCACCGCAGGTACGAGACACCTACGAGCAGGCGCTCGCCGAGGCCGCCGCCGCGCTGGCCGAGGCGACCGCCGGCGCCACCGACGCGCAGACCAGGGCGATCGTCGCCCGCATCGCCGCCGACCTGCCGACTTACACGGGCTTGGTGGAGACCGCGCGCGCCAACAACCGTCAGGGCTTCCCGGTGGGGTCGGCATACCTGCGTCAGGCCTCGGACCTGATGCAGACATCACTTCTGCCCAATGCCGAACAACTCAGCAAGGCACGCTTCGCCGCGGTGCGCGAGGATCAGCAGCGCATCGGCGCGTTGCCGTGGACGAGCATCGTGCTCCTGTTGCTGGTCCTCGTGGTGTGCCTGGCCGGGTCGATCGTGTTGCTGCGCCGGACGAACCGCCTGGTCAATACCGGCATGGCGATGGCGGCGCTGGCCGCCCTGGTGGCGCTGCTGTGGACCGCGGGCGCCACCCTGACCGCCGCGCAATTGCTCGAGGACGGCAGTTCCGGCGCCGGAGCGCGCGTGGAGAACCTGGCAGGGGCCCGCATCCTGGCCCAGCAGGCTCGCACCGACGAAACCCTGGCCCTGATCACCCGTGGCGACATCACCGCCACGGAGAAGGCCTTCCAAACCCACAGCGGCGACCTGCGTGGGCGTCTCACCGCGGCCGGTGGCGGCGACTCCGATGCCGAACGCGCGCTGACGAATTGGAACGCGGGGCACAATGCCCAGCGCACCGCCTACGAGAAGGCCGACTATCCCGGCGCGGTGACCCAGGCGATCGGCACCGGCCCCGACAGCTCGGCCACCAGCTTCGCCCGCCTCGACCAGGAACTGCGCGACGACCTCGCCCAGGCCCGCGACGACCTGCGCGACGGTGTCGCCGCCGCCGGAACATCGTTGACCCTCAGCCCCTTCGGCACCCTGCTCCTGCTGCTGGCCGCGGCCGGCGCGGTGATCTCCGGACTCTGGCCACGACTCAAGGAGTTCTTGTGAGGCGTCCACTGCTGGTCGTGCTCGCCGCGGCCGTCACGCTGGTCGCGGGCTGTGCCGGCGCCCCCGAACCGTCGACCATCGCCGCCACCGCCGTCGCCCCGCCGTTGCCCGGCGCCGAAGCGATCACCTCGGCACCGACGGCCGAGGGCACCGGAACCTGCGATACCGAAGCGACATTGGCACCGACCACCCAGCCGCGACCGGGTGCGATGCCCGCGGGGTCGGCGATGGCCGCCATCATCGCCAACGGCAGGCTGCGGGTCGGCGTCGATCAGAACACCTACATGTTCGGGTTCCGCAACCCGTCGACCGGCAAGCTCGAGGGTTTCGACATCGACCTGGCCAGGGAGATCGCGCGCGATCTGTTCGGTGACCCGGACAAGATCGAACTGCGCTCGGTCACCGCGGCCGACCGGATCCCGCTGTTGCAGGAGAAGAAGGTCGACATGATCGTGCGCACCTTCTCGGCGACCTGCGAACGCCGCCGTGAGGTCGACTTCTCGAGCGTGTACTACCGTGCGGCGCAGCGCATCGCGGCCCCGCACGGCGCGGGCATCACCAACGGCGCCGGGCTCGCGGGCAAGCGGGTCTGCGTCGCGAAGGGCACCACCGCCGCCGCGCCGCTGTTCACGCTGCCGACCCCACCCACCGTGCTCGGCGTGACCAATTGGACCGACTGCCTGGTGGCGCTGCAGCAGGGCACCGTCGACGCGATCAGCGGGGACGAGCCGATCCTGGCGGGGCTGGTCGCCCAGGACCACAACCTCGAGGTCGTCGGCGACCCGATCGGCGCGGGCGCCTACGCGGTGGGGGTGCCGCGCGGCAGCGACGAGCTGGTGCGATTCGTCAACGGCGTGCTCGACCGCGCCCGTACCGACGGCACCTGGCAGCGGATCTACGCCCAGCACCTGTCGACTCTGGGCCCCTCGCAAGGCCCGCCGGTGCCCCGGTACGTCGGATGAGCTGGCCGATGCTCGGCGTGCTCGAGATCGATCGTGAACTGGCGGGGCGCACAGCGGAATTGGCGACGGTGACCACGACCCTGCTGGAACTGGACCGCCACCCCGGCCTGGCCCTGGTCCGCCGCTATCCGCCGACAGGGGAGACCGCGCGTCGGTGGGCGCCGGTGGAGAAGGCATTGGGCGAACTCTGGGAGGACCTGGGGCGGGTGCGCGCCATCCTCGGCGAGGCTCAGACGGTGCGTGCCGGTCGCGGCAGGGTCGACGACCGGTCGCGGGGGCGGCTCACCGAACTGCTGCGCGGTCGCCCGCACGAGGTGGCGAGGATCCCGATCCCCTTGGCGCAGCGCGGTCTGACCGGTCCCAGTGAGACCGTCGTGACAGTCGGCATCGCCGATTGCCTGGACCGGATGCGCGCCGCGTTCGCCTTCGTCGCCCCGTTCGCCGACGAGGTCGCGGCCGTCGATGAACAGGTGCTCGGTGCACTCGCCCCGCTGCAACAGCGCGTCGAGCAAGCTCGTGGCGCGCTGGACGCGGCCACCGAACCACTGTCGACGCTCTTGCGTCGCGCGGGCACCGATCCGCTCGGTTTCGGGCCGGGCGAGATCGACACCGCCCTCGCGTCGCTCACGGCGCTGATCGACACCGAATCCGCCCGCCACAGCGGCTATCTCGCCGTTGCCGCCGATCTGCCCGGCGCTGTCGCCGCCCTGCGCGCACAGCTGGCCGACCTCGGCGAACGGCAAGATCGCGCCGACGACACTGTCACCCAGGCTCAGCACAAGGTCGCGACCGGCGAGCTACCCGACGGCGGCGAACCGGCCACGAGACTGCGCACCGAACTCGACACTCTCGGCGGTACACCCGATCGGCCGACAGTGGAACATCTGCTCGCGCTGCGCGTGCGGGCAGGCGACGCTGTCGAAAAGGCCACACGGCGTGAGGAATTGGCGCGTGGTCTGCTCGATCGGCGCGCCGAACTGCGCGGCAGACTCACCGCTTACCGCGCCAAGGCCTCGCGGCTCGGGGTGAGCGAGGACCGGGATGTGCTCGCCGCCGACCGGATCGCGGCCGGTCTGCTCACCCGCACACCGTGCGATCTGGCCGCGGTCACCCGGGCCGTCGCGGACTATCGTTCGATCATCGGGGAGAAAGCGGGGCGGACAGCATGAGGTGTAGTGAACCGGGGTGCGACGGCACGATCGAGGACGGCTACTGCGCACTGTGCGGTACCGCGCCCGTCGCGAGCGCGCCACCGGTACCGCAGGCAGGCCACGCGGGCAACGGCCGATCGGGACGCACGACAGCGCAGCCGCGCAGTGCGAAACCGCAGCCGCCACCGATACCCGTGCCGGTTCCCGGCGCCTGTGGCGAACCCGAGTGCGACGGCACGATCGCCGACGGCTACTGCGACACCTGCGGTACCGCGCCGGCCACGGTGACGGGGCCGATGCACAGCCCGTCCGCGTCGACGGTCAGCGCGAGCGGGCGCACCTCGAGTCGCTCGGTCCGAACCCGGTCGGGCTCGGCGCGTTCGGCCGCGCGCGGCAGGCTCGGCGCCGGGCTCGTCGAAGTGCCGCCGGTCCCCCGCGTGGACCCGGCCACGGCAGTGCTCACCGACCCCCAGGTGCCCGAATCCGACCGCTTCTGCGGCAAGTGTGACAAGCCTGTCGGTCGCGGCCAGGCCGGTGTTCCCGGCCGTACCTCCGGGTTCTGCCCGCACTGTGGCACCCGCTACTCGTTCGTGCCCCGGCTCCGGGCAGGCGATCTCGTCGGCGGCCAGTACGAAGTGGCGGGGGCGCTGGCCCACGGTGGTCTCGGCTGGATCTATCTGGCCACCGACCGCGCCGTCAACAAACGCTGGGTGGTCCTCAAAGGCCTCATCGACACCGGCGACGCCGATGCCCTGGCCGCCGCCCTGGCCGAACGGCGTTTCCTCGCTGAGGTCGACCACCCCAACATCGTCAAGATCCACAACTTCACCGAACACGCCGACGCCGACGGCGAACCCGTCGGCTACATCGTCATGGCCTATGTCGGCGGTACCTCGCTCAAGCAGATTTTGCGCGCCCACCGCGCCGAAACCCAGCGCTACCTGCCGCCCGCGCAGGCGATCGCCTACGTGCTGGAAATGCTGCCCGCGCTCGGTTATCTGCACGCTCGCGGCTGGGCCTACTGCGATTTCAAGCCCGACAACGTGATGCAGACCGAGGAACGCCTCGAACTGATCGACCTCGGTGCGGTCATCGCGATGGACGACCGCACCAGCCCCATCTACGGCACCCTCGGCTACCAGGCGCCCGAGATCGCCGAAACCGGGCCGACCGTGGCCACCGAGATCTACACCGCGGGCCGCACACTGGCTGTGCTGATGATGCGAGTGCCCTCCGTCGACGGCAAGCTCGGCCCGATCCCCGGTCCCGAGAGCGAACCGCTACTGGCCGAGCACGATTCGCTGTACCGATTCCTGCGGCGGTCCACCGACCCCGACCCACTGGCGCGTTTCGCTTCGACGAGCGAAATGGCCGACCAGCTCACCGGTGTGCTGCGGGAGGTGCTGGCGACCGGCGACGGCATTCCACGTCCCGGCATGTCGAGCCAGTTCGGTCCCGCCCGTGCCGTCTTCGGCATCGACAGCGTCACACCCGAACCGGGCGCCCTCATCGCCGGCCTGCCCGCCCCGCTGGTCGACCCCGGCGACAGTGGTGCCGCCCTGCTGGCGACCACCGATGCCGCGACCCCGGCCGAACTCGAGCGGGCACTCACCGCCGGATTGCGCGCGGTGGTGACCGGATCGGGCGAGTCGGTCGAGATCCCGCTGCGACTGGTGCGCGCCGAGCTCGAAGCGGGTGACGCGGCTGCGGCGCTGACCCGCCTGGCCGCCTTGGACGCCGAGCTCGAATTCGACTGGCGGCCCGTCTGGTATCGAGCCCAGGCCGCCCTGCTCACCGGCGACTATGCCGATGCGGCCGCGGATTTCGAGTCGGTCTACGCGGCACTGCCCGGTGAACCCGCTCCCAAACTCGCGCTGGCGGCCGCACTGGAGCTCGGTGCCGCCGCCCGCGGCGAGCAGCCCGACACCGCAACCTTCGAGCTCGGCCGCGCGCTGGCGCTCTACGAAATGGTCTGGCGCACCGACCACACCTACCTGTCCGCCGCCTTCGGCGCCGCGCGACTGCGCCGCGCCGGCGGTGACCGCACGGGCGCGGTGGCGGTCCTCGATCAGGTCGACCGCACCTCCTCGATGTTCACCGAGGCTCGGGTCTCCGCCGTCGAAACGCTACTGACACACCGGGATCCGGCCGACCTCGACGAAGACCTGCTCCGCCGGACCGGCGAGCGGGTCGACCACTTGCGCCTCGACTCGCGCAAACGCACCGCGCAGGTGCGGATGTTCGTCCTCGAGGCGGCACTGAACTGGATCCGGTCGGGACAGCTGCCGAGTACACCAGGCAAGCTGTTGGACGTGGAATTCACCGAGCAGGGCGTGCGGACGGGATTGGAACGATGCTTGCGGACACTGGCGCGCGAGGCCGACGACATGTGGACCCGATTCGTCCTGGTGGACCAGGCGAACTCGGTGCGCCCCAGGACCACCCTGTGACGGCGCCGGGCTGTGCCGACTGCGCGGGCTCGGCGCGGGCGGGATACCGCTTCTGCGAAGGCTGCGGTCGCGAACTCGGCGTGCGCAAAGTCGCACTGCCCGTGCATGATCCGGTCGCGGTGCCGCAGTGCTCGACTTGCGGTGAACGCCGCTACGAGGGCGGCTACTGCGTCAGGTGCGGCAGCCCCAAGCCGGTCCCCGACCGTTTCGAGGAAGACCTCGGCGCGGTGTATGTCCTCACCGACCGCGGAATCAGCCACTCCCGCAACGAAGACGCGGTCGCGGCCGCGGTACGCGAGGGCGACGGCATCCGGGTGATCGTGGTCAGCGACGGCGTCTCCACTTCCCAGGATCCGCAAGCGGCCTCCGGCAATGCCGCCCGCACCGGTGTCGATGCCGCTCTGGCCGCCCTGGCCGAGGGCAGAGCCGACTCCGATGCCGCGATGGCGGGCCTGGCGGCGGCGACCGCCGCGGTGCGCGGCATGTCACGCACTCCCGAGTACGCGCCGTCGTGCACCTACGTGTCCGCGATCGTGCGCGAGACGAGCCTGGGCACCGACATCACCGTCGCCAATGTCGGTGACAGCAGGGCATTCTGGCTGGCGGCGGGCGATCCGACCGCGTCGCGCCGGCTCAGCGTCGACGATTCCTGGGCCCAGGCTCTCGTCGACGCGGGCGCCCTCGACGAGACCGCGGCGATGAACGACCCGCGCGCCCACACCCTGCTGCGCTGGCTCGGCGCCGACGGTGGCGAAGCGCCGTGGTCGGCGAACTGCCTGCAACGCATGCTCGCCACCGAACCCGGCACGCTGCTGCTGTGCAGCGACGGCCTGTGGAACTACCTGCCCGAGGCGGTCGCGCTCGCCGGCTTCACCGTCGAGACCTCGCCGCAGGCCGCCGCTCGCGCGCTCGCCGACTTCGCCCTCAACAGCGGGGGCAGTGACAACATCACGGTCGCCCTGGCTCCGGTGCCCGTTGCCGTATCGCCCGAACCAGGAGTGTCATGAGTTCCCCTGAGACAGCCGGTATCTCGATCGCCGTCGACCAGAACGAATTCCTCGCCGAAGGCGCGAGCGTGGTGGACGCGGTGCTGACGGTGACCACCGGCCCCGAACTCGCCGCCGTCGCGACACCGCCGCCGCGGCTTGAGATCCTGATCATCGACTGCTCCGGGTCGATGGGCAACAAGCGCAAATTCGAGAACGCGCGCAACGCCACCCGCACCGCGCTCGACGAGATCCCCGACGGCACCGCGTTCGCCATCATCGAGGGCACCGAGTCGGCGCGGATGATCTACCCGAGCGACAACACCCTGTCCGCCCCCGCCGACCGCGCACACCGCGCCTCGGCCCGGCGGGCCCTGGATCGGTTGCGGCCCGACGGCGGCACCGCGATGGGTTCGTGGCTGGCGCTGGCCCGCGAGGTCGCCGCCGCGCACCCCGGCGCGCAGGCGCACGCGATTCTGCTCACCGACGGCAAGAACGAACACGAGACCCCGCAGGAGCTCGCGACCGAACTCGACCGTGCCGAAGGGCTTTTCGTCTGCGACTGCCGTGGTGTCGGCGACGACTGGGTCGCCGAGGAGCTGCGCAAGATCGCGTCGAAACTGTCCGGTGACGCGAACATCGTCGCCGATCCGAAGGATCTGGCTCGTGATTTCGCCGCGATGATGCGATCCTCGGCCGCGCGCGTGATCCCGGAACTGACGCTGAAGGTGTGGACTCCGGCTGGTGCGCGGGTGCGGATGGTCAAACAGGTCTCGCCGGTGCTCGAGGATCTGACCGGGCGCCGGACCGACGTGGGCGCGCAGGTGGGGGACTACCCACTGTCGTCGTGGGCCGCCGAGGAACGCGAATATCACGTGCAGATCGAACTGGAACCGGCCGCGCCGGGCCGGGAGAAGCTGGCCGCGCGGCTGAGTGTGCTGGCCGGTGACGAGGTTCTGGGCCAGGGCCTGGTGCGCGCGGTCTGGACCACCGATTCGACCCTGTCGACCCGCATCAGTACCCGCGTGGCCCACTACACCGGCCAGGTCGAACTGGCCCAGGCCGTTCAGGAAGGTCTGGCGGCGCGCCGCAACGGCGATGTCACCACCGCGACCGCGAAGCTGCGGCGCGCGGTGGAACTGGCCGCCGCCTCCGGCCACGAGTCCACCGCCAAACTGCTGCGCGGTGTCGTCGAGGTCGAGCACGACGGCACCGTGAAGCTGCGCGGCCAGGTCGCCGCGGCCGACGAACTCGCCCTCGACATCCGCTCCACCAAGACCGCCCGGGTGCGGCCGGAGGGCGGCTGACATGCCGATGTGCGCGGACGGACACCAGTCGCGGTCGACGGACTACTGCGATGTGTGCGGATCGGCTCTGGGCGCGGCGCCCGCGCCCGACCCGGCGGCTCTGCGCCTGTGCCCGAACTGCCACGCGCCGACCAGCGGACGCTTCTGTGAAGGATGCGGCCACGACAGTGCCCTGCCGCCGCCGGCCGTGAGGTCGCCGCGTCCCGGTGACCTGCCGGACTCGGCCGACCGCGCCCGGGCCGACTTCGGCGATCCCTCGGCCGGGGGGCGGCTCGAATCGTCACGTGCGGGTGCGCATCCCGATCATCGGAGCGGGTTCGACCCCACCATGATCGCTACCGGCGCGCCGCCCGACAGCGGCCGATCCAGGGTGTGGGTCGCGCGGATCTTCGCCGACCGCGAGTTCTACGCGCGCGTCCAAGCCCGCAAGGGACCCGATGCCGAACGTGTCGAATTCCCGGATTTCTACCCCGAACGTCGAATCATCTTGCGCGGCAGCCAGTTCCTGATCGGAAAACGATCGGCCTCGCAAGGGATCGTGCCCGAGATCGACCTCGGCATCGCCCCGGCGGATATCGGCGTCTCCCGCGCCCATGCGATGATCCAGGTCGATCAGAGCGGCGCGCTCACCATCACCGACCTCGGTTCCACCAACGGAACCAGCTTGGACGGCGCCGAATCACCGATCACACCGCAGCAGGCGGTCGCACTGCGCGAAGGCAGCCGGATCCATGTCGGCGGCTGGACCACCATCGCGATCACCGCGGAACCGTAGACGCATCTGTTCACCAAACGTAGGGTCGGGACCATGACGAAGTTCGACGGGAAGACCTGCCTGATCACCGGTGCCGCCAGCGGCCTCGGCCGCGCCACGGCGTTCGCGGCCGCCGCGAAGGGGGCCTCGCTCGTCCTCACCGACATCACGGCCGACGCGCTCACCACCACCGCCGAGGAACTGCGCGCGGCCGGGGCGACGGTGCATCTCGCGCACGCGGCCGACGTCAGCGACCATTCCGCGGTCGTCGGTCTCGCCGCCCATACCTTCGAGGCCGTGAGCCATGTCGACATCGTCATGAACGTCGCGGGCATCGCCACCTGGGGCACCGTCGACAAGCTCACGCCCCAGCAGTGGCGCCGCACCGTCGACATCAACCTGATGGGCCCCATTCACATCATCGAGGAGTTCGTGCGCCCGATGATCACCGCCGGTCGCGGCGGTCACCTGGTGAACGTGTCCTCGGCGGCGGGCATCTTCGGTCTACCGTGGCACGCGCCCTACAGCGCCACCAAGTTCGGCCTGCGCGGTGTCTCGGAGGTGCTGCGGTTCGACCTGCGCCGCCACAAGATCGGCGTCAGCCTGGTCTGCCCCGGCGCGATGGCCACCCCGATGGTCGACAGCGTCGACATCGCGGGCGTCGACCGCGACAACGCGGCGCTGAACAAGGCGATCAGGCTGTTCATGCGCCACGCCGTCACCCCGGAGCAGGCGGCCACGTCGGTGATCAAGGGTGTCGAGCGCAACCGCTACTGGGTCTACACCTCCCGCGACATCCAGTTGGCCCATTGGGGTCAGCGGTACTTCCCTTACGGCTACACCTTGGCCATGCGCGGCCTGAACTCCGCGATGACCAACTACGTCGATAAGAACGCCCTGGTCCGCTAGACGAGGTCGCTGGGGTCGGTATTGGCCCCACACAGGATCACGCACACCCGTTCGCCGGGTTCGGGCCGATAGGCCGGGCCCGAACCGGTGTCGAGCAGCGCCGCCATCGCGGTGGCCGCGCCGTTCTCCACGACGATGCGATGGGAATCCCACAGCTGCTGCCTGGCCGCGCGGATCGCCTCGTCGGGCACCAACACCGACCGCACACTCGGATGCTGGGCGGCGGTCAGGGCCATCGCCGACACATTCGGGGCGCCGAGGGAATCCGCGGCGATCGAGTCGACGGTGACATCCACCGGGTGACCGGCTTCGAGCGCGGCATTCAGCGATCGACAGCCCTGTGGTTCGACGGCCACCGTGCGAATCCCGAAATGCTGTGCGGCGACCGCTGTTCCGGTGAACAACCCGCCACCACCGACAGCGACGAGCACCGTATCCAGGTCAGGGATTCGCGCGTGGATCTCGCGCATCAGCGTGCCGGCACCGGCCGCGACGAGCGGATGGTCGTAGGCGTGGGCGGCCAGCGCGCCGCTGGTCTCGGCGAACTCCCGGCACGCAGCCAGCGCCTGCTTGTACTCCGGACCGATCAGTCGAACCTCGGCGCCGTAGTCACGAAGTCGACCAATTTTGACCGGGGGAGCGGTCTCGGGCAGAAACACCGTCGCGGGCACCCCTGCCTCGCGCGCCGCCCACGCACACGCCAGCCCGGCATTGCCACCTGAGGCGATCGTCACACCCGCGTCCGGCAACGTTCCCGCGGCGGCATGCGCACGGACGAAGTTCTGCGCCCCACGCGCCTTGAAAGTGCCGGTGAACTGCAAGAACTCCAGCGCGAACCACAGCGGGTCGGGCCCTGGTCCGGCAGGTGCGACGGTGAGTGGGCGAACCAGCCCGTCGATCCGCGCCGCAGCGGCTTCGATGTCAGCAAAAGTCGGGGTCACGCCCACGACTATGCCATCGGATCGGCACCGCTGAACCGCCGATTGACCGGGCGGATTGTTACGACGGGTTTACGCCGGGGCGAGTCTGGGTACATAACAGATCGGTAACAAGCTCGAAGGCGGGTAGTCGTGTCGGTCTGGGGACGCGAAACCCCCCAGTGCACCGGCGCACGCCCGGCGTGTCAGCAAAGGATGTGCACACACATGAGCGCGAACCTGATGATCGTGGACGACGATGTCCAGATGCGCGGCGACCTGCGTCGCGCGATGGAAGACGAAGGGTATGCCGTAGCCGAGGCAGGCGTCCCTTCCGACGCCCTCGATCGGCTGCGGAACGACGGGCCACCCGATCTGATGATCGTCGACCTGATGCGCGGCGAAGCCGACGGCTTCGACTGCATCCGGGAGATCCGTCGTGACCACGACGTGCCGATCATCGTGATCAGCACCCGGTACGACACCCACGACGTGGTCGCGGCCCTGGAGGCGGGGGCCGACGACTTTGTGAGCAAGCCGTTCGAAATCAAGGAGATCACCGCCAGGATGCGCGCGCTCCGCCGCCGCGCCCGCATCACCGCCGATCGCGACACGACCCCCGAGGCCGTGCTCGACGCCGATCCGCACGCGCCACTGGTGCTGGCGGCCGACGCGGGCGCGGTGCGCCGCGGCGCCGAGGAGATCCACCTCACGGTCACCGAATTCCGGTTGCTGTGTGAACTGGCGGAGACCCCCGGTCGCGTGCTGAGTCGATCCGTACTGCTCGAAAGAGTGTGGGATCAGGGCTTTTTCGGTGACGAGCGCATCGTCGACGTCCACGTGCGGCGCCTGCGTACCAAGATCGAACGCGACCCGTCCGACCCGCGCATCGTGGTTACCGTGCGCGGTCTCGGGTATCGCCTCGACGTGCAGTCGTAGTAAACGATTCGTCATACAACCGCAAAGAGCTCGACACAAAGACCGCAAAGTCGGCTGGGCACGTTAGATATATGACAACGTCCACCATGTCCATCGAGCCGGCCGCCAGCGCGGCGGCCCCTGGTTCGGAACCGAGATTGCGTCATCCACGGCTGGGCGACGGTGCCCAGCTGTGGCGGATCGCCCGCGATTCGCAGGTACTCGACGTCAATTCCAGCTACGCGTACCTGCTGTGGTGTCGCGATTTCGCCGCAACCTCGTTGGTTGCCGAAAGTGACGGTCAGCCCGTCGGATTCGTCATCGGATATGTGCGTCCGGAAGCTCCGGACACGCTGTTCGTCTGGCAGATCGCCGTCGACGCGCAAGCTCGTGGCCGTGGCCTGGCCGCCGCCATGCTGCACGCGCTGCTCGATTCGGTTGCCGGCGCGGGCATCACCACCTTGGAAACCACGATCTCACCCGGAAACACCGCCTCGCATGCGCTGTTCTCCGCGGTGGCCCGGGAACGCGGTGCCGATTTGCGCACCGAGGACCTGTTCGAAGAAAACGATTTCCCCGATTCACACGAGGCAGAGCTGCTGTATGTGATTTCACCGGCTCAGCGCCAGGAGGAACGACGATGATCACGACCACCGACACCAGCATTTTCGAGGCCATGGAATCGAACGTGCGCGGATACTGCCGTGACTGGCCGGCCATCTTCAGCACCGCCGAAGGCGCCTGGTTGCGCGACGAGCAGGGCCGCGAATACCTCGACTTCTTCGCAGGCGCCGGCGCGTTGAACTACGGACACAACAACCCGATTCTGAAAAAGGCGCTGCTGGAATACATCGGCAGCAACGGCATCACCCACGGCCTGGACATGTCGACGGTGGCCAAGCGTGAACTGCTCGAGACCATCCGCGACAATCTGCTCTCGCCGCGTGGCCTCGACTACAAGGTCCAGTTCCCTGGCCCGACCGGCGCGAACGCCGTCGAAGCCGCGCTCAAGCTGGCCCGCAAGGTCACCGGCCGCAAGACCATCCTGAGCTTCACCAACGCCTTCCACGGCATGACCCTCGGTGCGCTGTCGGTGACCGGCAACGCCGCCAAGCGGGCCGGTGCCGGGGTGCCGCTCGAGCACTCCACCCCGATGCCCTACGACGGCTACTTCGACAACACCATCGAGGACTTCGGCTGGATGCAGCGCGTCCTCGACGACAGCTCCTCGGGCTTCGATCGCCCCGCCGCGGTGATCGTGGAGACCGTGCAGGGTGAGGGCGGCGTCAACCTGGCCCGCGCCGAATGGCTGCGTCACCTGGCCGGACTGTGCGCCGCGCGCGACATCCTGCTCATCGTCGACGACGTGCAGATGGGCTGCGGGCGCACCGGCCCGTTCTTCTCCTTCGAGATCGCCGGCATCACCCCCGACATCGTGACGCTGTCCAAGTCGATCGGTGGCTACGGTCTGCCGATGGCGCTGGTGCTGCTCAAGCCCGAGCACGACCAGTGGGCGCCCGGTGAGCACAACGGCACCTTCCGTGGCAACAACCCCGCCTTCGTCACCGCGACCGCCGCTCTGCGCGAGTACTGGTCCGATGACAAACTCGCCCAGCGCACCGCCGAGAACGGCGCCTACGTGGGCCGCACGCTCGACGCGGTCGCGCAGCGGCATGCCGGAGTGTCCACTCGTGGACGCGGCATGGTGCACGGCATCGTCTTCGACGACCCGTCGCAGGCGGGCAAGGTGTGCCGCACCGCGTTCGAACAGGGTCTGCTGGTGGAGACCTCGGGGTCGATGGACGAGGTCGTGAAACTGCTGCCGCCGTTGACGCTGGGCAGCGACGAACTCGATCAGGGCCTGTCGGTGCTGGTCTCCTCGATCGACACCGTTTGTGGCGGTGCCGCATGATCGTGCGCACCACCGAAGAGATCACCGGCACCGAACGCGATGTGGCAGGGCCGGGCTGGCGCAGCAAGCGCATCGTGCTCGGCGGCGACAAGGTCGGTTTCTCCTTCCACGAGACTACAATCGAGGCAGGCACCGTCCACCGGTTCCACTACCAGAATCACGTCGAAGCGGTGTGGCTGGTCGAGGGCGAGGGCAGCCTGCTCGATCTCGACAACCAGACAACGTACGAGCTGGGCCCGGGCTCGATGTACCTGCTCGACGGCCACGAACGTCACCAGGTCACCGCCCGCACCCAGCTGCGCATGTTGTGTGTTTTCAATCCGCCGGTCACCGGCCGCGAGGTACACGATGAGAACGGGGTGTATCCGCTGATTATCGAGGAGGATGGCGCCAGTGTCTGATCAGCTCGACCGCTACCCGACCCGGTTGTCCGAGCCGGCCCCGCATATCGAACGCACCGATCCCACGGTGTGGGGCCAGGTCACCTCGCCGGAGCTGATCGGGTTCGACGCGAACGGTTTCGCGACGATCCCCGACCTGCTCACCCCCGACGAGGTGGCCGCCTTCGGCGCCGAGGTCGGCCACCTCGCGGCCGACCCCGTGCTCTACGGCGACGAACGGGTGATCGTGGAACCCGTTGCGGGGCAAGTCCGTTCGGTGTTCCAGGTGCATCAGCTCAGCAAACCGATCGCGGAGCTGGTCGCCGAGTCGCGGATCGCCGGGCTCGCCGAGCAGATCCTCGGTTCGCCGGTGTACCTGCATCAGACCCGGGTGAACTACATGCCCGGTTTCGGTGGTAGCGGTTTCGGCTGGCATTCCGATTTCGAGACCTGGCACGCCGAGGACGGCATGCCCACCCCTCGTGCGGTGAGTCTGTCGATCGCGTTGACCGACAACTACCCGTTCAACGGCAGCCTGATGCTGATGCCCGGTTCACACCGCACCTTCGTGCCGTGCCTGGGCGAAACGCCGAGCGGTCACTATCGGGAGTCGTTGCGCGAGCAGCGAATCGGGGTCCCGACGACGGACGACGTCACATTCCTGGCCGCCCGCTACGGCATCACCCAGTTCACCGGGCGGGCCGGTTCGGCGCTGTTGTTCGACTCCAACATGATGCACGGTTCGTCGAACAACATCACTCCGTTCCCGCGCTCGAACATCTTCCTGGTGTTCAACAGCGTGGAAAACGCCCTGGTGGAGCCTTTCGCGGCTCCCCAGCGCCGCCCGCAACACATCGCCGCCCGCGATTTCACGCCCTTGCGTGAGGTTTCGGCCGAAGCCGGTGCGGTGCTGGCGGACCAGGCGCCCTAGACAGGTCGGCCACGAAGCCGCCGCCCGCGGATCACCGCGGGTGGCGGGTTTCTCGTCCTAAGGCTGTTCGGACAGGGCGGAGAGGGAGGCCGCGGCGCGTGGGTCGTCGTGGGCGGCGGCCTTCCACCATTGTTCGGCGGCGGCGCGTTCGCCTTGCTGGAGGAGCAGGGTGCCCAGGTCGTAGGCGGCGCCGCTGTGGCCTGCCTGTGCGGCTTGGGTCCAGAGGGCGCGGGCCGAGTCGTGTTCGCCGCGTTCGTGCATGGCGGTTCCCAGTTCGTGGAGGGCGCCGCCGACGCCCTGGCTGGTTCGTGGGGGCTGCGGCGGGTCGGCCGGTGCGATCGAGATTTTCGGTAGGGGAGCCGATGGTGTCGGTTCGGTGGAAGCGGCTGGGGGACTCGGTTCGACGGGGGGAGTCGAAGGGGCCGGGCTGAGCGGTGTCGTCGCCGGGTCGGTTGTGTCGAGGGGTGGTTCGGGGCGTGCCGGTTCGGCCGGGCCGGTGCTGAGTTCGACGACCAGTTCGTTGAAATCGGGTGTGCCGGGACCGGTGCTGCACCACAGGGTCGAGGCCCCGTCGGGGAGCAGGTCGACGACCATGCCGTAGTTGCCGGTCCAGGATTGGTGTGTGCCCGATTCGGCCACCCAGACGGGTGTGAGGGTGAACAGCGCGTCGGGTGCGTCCGCGGTCACCGAGATGTCGATGCCGTCGGCGAGGGCTTCGTACCAGATGTCGACGCCCGCCAGCGATTTCCCGTTCAGATTCACGTGCCCGTCGTGGACGGAGAGGCCGAGGCCGAGACCCGACACGTCCTCGGGTGCCATCACCGACAGCGCGCGCAGATGTACCGCCGTCGTTCCGGCGGGCAGCGCCTCGGTGTACATGGGATAGACCGCCGCACCGCACCATTCGATCGGATCGGCGCCGTCGTAGCGCTGATCGAGGGGGAGCGGGTCGCCGGGGCGTTGCGCGTCGGGATCGTTCATCGGTGGCACCCGCCCTTTCCGCTGTTACACCCCCTCGCGGCGCCAGACTGTCCGCGGTTGCGCGCTACACCGTACTCGTGTCTACGTGGAGTCGTGGTCGATTCACGACAAGACTGCCACTGAAAACGACAGTGCCCCTGCGACCCCGGTCGATGAGGTCCGCAACAGTGTGTCCGGATGTCGGGCAACGGGATTCGCCGGGGCCTGACCTGACTGATCAGGCGTGGTAGCGACGGCTCAGACGGCGACCGATTCGCCGATCTCTTC
Organism: Nocardia sp. NPDC056952; assembly: GCF_042674185.1. Taxonomy (NCBI): domain Bacteria; kingdom Bacillati; phylum Actinomycetota; class Actinomycetes; order Mycobacteriales; family Nocardiaceae; genus Nocardia; species Nocardia sp. NPDC056952. The sequence goes on from NZ_JBHURA010000001.1 coordinate 1,238,658, forward strand.
CTCGACCGCGGCAGGTGCGACCGGCTGGGGAGCGTGGCGTGCCTCGTACCGACCGGCCACCACGACCAGCGCCACACCCACGACCAGCCAGGCGAACAACCCGAACAGGCGGGAGCCGAACCCGGCGCCACCGTCGAAGTAGAGCAGACTGCGCAGGCCTTCGACGAAGTCGGCGCCGTTCCAGAACGAGTGCAGCGCACCGAAGAGCCCGTTCTGGAGTTCGGGCCCGTAGACGCCGCCGGAGGTGGTGAAGTTCAGCATCACGAACAGGGTGATCAGGGCGAGGGTGGTCCAGCGCTTCAAGAACGTGTGCAGGCCGATGCCGATCAGGATGATGCCCGAGGCGTAGACCCAGGCGATGGCGAACACGCTCGCGAGATCGGTGTCGATCACGCCGAACACCGGACCCGCCACCACAACGCCGATGAGGCTGACGATCAGCGCGGTCACCACACCGATCGCGGCGCGCACCCGCATCCGCAGCAGCGCGCCCGCCGCGCCGATCACCGCGACACTGCCGTACGCGCCCACGCTCAACGCGACCAGCAGGAAGAAGATGCCCTGCCCGGTCGGGTCACCGCCCGCCTTGGTCGTCACATCGGTGACCACCAGCGGCACGCCCTGATGATCCGACACCGACCGGAACGCCACCTCCGCGGCCATCGCGCCGGTATCGGAGCTCGCGGTGGCGACCAGCAGCTCCGGCCTGGTGCCGTCGGGCACATAGGCGCCGACGAGCTCGCGATTGCGCAGCGCGTCGATGGCCGCGTCGCGATCGGGCACGGTGACCATGTCGAGCCCGGCGCCGCCCTTGTCTTTCATCGTCTGTGCCAGCACCATCGTCTGCGGGGAGTCGCCGACCACGGCGAGCGCGAGATTGTTCGGCTCGGGCTGATGGAACGCGCCGAGGTAGGCCAAAGCCATGCCGAGACACATCAGCAGCGGCGTCAGCAGATGTCCGGCGACGTGCCGGAACTGGGTGCGAGTCATCGGGACAGATCTCCAAACAGTTGGTAAATGCAACTATGTATGGTTGTAGGATACAACCATGAACGCGCGGAGCACAAGAACCCAGGCTGTCGACACCATCCAGCGGGAACTCACCGCCTTCGCCCGCCGTGCCCGCGGCCGCGCCGCCGAACTACATCCCGAGCTGAGCCTGGTCGCCTACAGCATTCTCGACCTGATCCTCGAACGCGACGGTTGCCTGGCCACCGACCTGGCCGAGCAGTTCCTGCTCGACAAATCGACCGTCAGCAGGCAGGTCGGCGCACTCGAGAAGCTCGGCTACCTCGAACGCGCGGTCGATCCCGGCAATCGGCGCAATCACGTCCTGCGCGCCACCCCCGAGGGCCGAGCCGTCGCCGGCGAGGCAGAACGCCGGCGCCGGGAGGCCTTCCAGGCGCGTTTCGCCGACTGGACAGACGAGGATGTCGCGGCCATGGCCGGTTACCTGACCCGCTACAACCGCGGTGACTGACCAGCCCTGCATTCAGCGCGTTCGGTTCGTGGGCGGGCATCCGCCTGGCTATTGCGCACGTCACCGCCGCCGATGGGCGGTGCCCCAGTAGCGCGGGCGAGTCGGTATAGTCGCCGCGGATGAGTAGTGACACCACCCACCCCGAGCAAGAGCGTTCCCCACGCCCGATCAATCGAGCATGGTGGCTGGTGCCGGTGTTGCTCACCATTGTGTCGGTGGTCTGTGTCAGGACGCCGATCTGGCCCTTCGAACGCTATTCCGACGGGTTCATCGATCTCCAGGTCTACCGCCTCGGCATCGAGGCGATGCGCGACGGCGCCGATATGTACGGTCAGCTGCCCAAGACCACGATCGGCATCGGTCTGCCCTTCATCTACCCGCCGTTCGCGGCCATCGCGCTCGCGCCGTTCGCGCTGCTGCCGTGGGGCACGGCGAAGATCCTCTACGTCGTGGTGTCGATCGCCGCGGTCGCCTGGACGCTGTATCTGGTCGCCCGCCGCTACCACCCGGACCGCAAGCAGGTCGCCCTGCTCGTCACCGCCTGCGCGGTTCCGCTGGCGATGCTGCTGGAACCGGTTCGCTCGACCATCGACTTCGGTCAGGTCAATCTGTTGCTGATGGTGCTGGTCGCCACCGACTGCCTGCTGCCGAAGACCCGCTACCCGCGCGGCATGCTGATCGGCCTGGCCGCCGCCATCAAACTCACGCCCGCCGCCTTCGTTCTCTACTTCCTGGTCCGCAAGGACTACAAGGCCGCCGCGACCGCCGCGGGCACCGGTGCGATCGCCACCATCGCGTCCTTCGCGTTCCTGCCCACCGAATCCACCCGCTACTGGTTCGGCGGCCTCGGCAACGTCTCGGGCCTGAGCGGCTCGGCCTTCCACACCAATCAGTCGATCCAGGCGGTCATGGCCCGCCTGCACATCACCGGCCTGCCGTTCGACGCGCTGTGGCTCGTGCTGGGCGCCCTGCTGCTGGTCCTGGTCGTCGCCGCGATGCGCAAGGCCGCCGACGCCCCCGCGATCGCGCTGTCGCTCAACGCGGTCTTCACGCTGCTGCTGTCGCCGATCTCGTGGTCGCACCACTGGGTCTGGATCGCGCCCGCGTTGCTGGCGATGGTCTGCCACGCCCGCACCCTGCCGCTCAGCAGCGCTCGCGGCTGGTACGCCACGACCGTCGTCGTCGCCGCGGTCTTCGTGATCGCGCCGCACAGTTTCCTGCCCGACGGCGAACACCGTGAGACCTCATGGACGTGGGATCAGCACATCATCGGCGACACGTATGTGTGGCTGGCGGTCGGGCTGGTTGTCTTGTTCCTCGTCACCGGACGTCGGCCGGCGCAGCCGGTGCAGGAGCCCGCGGCGGTCGAGGAACACGCGCGCGTCGCTTGAACCGCCGGTGAACCCGGCGGCCTCATCCCGGGTGGTGCACGACGGCGACCGGTGGCCGGACGGCGATTCCGTCGGCGTCGGCGATGTCGGCCAGGTTCCGGAGGTTCGCGTCGAGCCCGCGTTGGAGGGCGTCGCGAAGCACGACCGCGTCGGCGTCTCGTAGCACCTGGCCGTGCAGGCCGGTGCGAAGAGTGGCGCGCGAGAGGTCGCGCGAGTGATCGAGTTCGACCGCGAAGGTGACCGCGATGCCGGTTACCCCGCCGCACGTCATCGTCCAACTGCGGGTCGGGCTGTATTCGGTGACGACCAGCCGCACGTCGTGGCGCATGTCGAACATCTGGACCTGTGCGGCGAGTTCGAGATCGGCACCGACTCGATCCGGTCCCGGGCCGCTCCAGGCGTGGAGTTCGGACATCCACGCGGCGATACTGTCCGGTTCCGACAGCAGGTCCCACAGCGCATCCGGGGGGACGGGCAGGGAGATCGCACCGCTGACGTGCACCTGGTCCACGCCGTCGCCGGGCGCGCCGTCAGGCGTGATCAGCTGACCGGTCTGCTTGCGATGACTCCGCTGGGCCATGATCCCCCACTTCATCGGGACCCGGCGTGCGGTGGTCGCACGTCGACCGGTCCCGAACGGCGTGCGACAGACGATAGCCGACCCACTCGAAATGTCCATTCGGACAGTGGATTTCGCCGACGAGACCATATCCGCACCGTGTTCTTCGTGGAAAGTCACCATCGCCCCACGTGCGATCCACGCGGGGCGATGGTGACCGACTCGGGTGCTTCAGACCGTGACGGCGGCTTCGCGCTGGAGTTCCAGGGCGATGTCGATGAGTTGGTCTTCCTGGCCGCCGACGAGTTTGCGTTTGCCCGCGCGGACGAGCATTTCGGCGGCGGAGACGCCGTAGCGTTCGGCTTGGCGTTCGGCGTGCTTGAGGAAGCTGGAGTAGACGCCCGCGTAGCCCATCATCAGTGACTGCCGGTCGAGCAGGCATTCTTGGGGCATGGCGGGGCGGACGACGTCTTCGGCGGCATCGGCGATGGCGAAGAAGTCGACACCGGTTGTGATGCCGAGTTTGTCGGAGACGCCGACGAAGGCTTCGACGGGGGTGTTGCCCGCGCCGGCGCCGAAGCGGCGCGTGGAGCCGTCGATCTGGGTGGCTCCGGCGCGCACCGCGTAGACGGAGTTGGCCACGGCGAGGCCGAGGTTTTCGTGGCCGTGGAACCCGACCTGGGCGTCGGTGCCGAGTTCGGCGACGACGGCGGCGACGCGGTCGGAGACTTGTTCGAGGACCAGCGCGCCGGCGGAGTCGACGATGTAGACGCACTGGCAGCCGGCGTCGGCCATGATCCGAGCCTGTTCGGCGAGGGCTTCGGGGGGTTGGGTGTGCGACATCATGAGGAAGCCGACGGTTTCCAGGCCGAGGTCGCGGGCGTAGCCGAAGTGCTGGATGGAGACGTCGGCTTCGGTGCAGTGGGTGGCGATGCGGCAGATCGAGGCGCCGTTGTCCTGGGAGATCTTGATGTCTTCTTTGACGCCGACGCCGGGCAGCATCAGGAACGCGATCTTGGCGTTCTTGGCTGTTTCGGCGGCGATGGTGATGAGTTGTTGTTCGGGGGTTTTGGAGAATCCGTAGTTGAACGAGGAACCACCCAGGCCGTCGCCGTGGGTGACTTCGATGACGGGGACGCCGGCGCCGTCGAGGGCGGCGACGATGTCGCGGACTTCGGTGGCGGTGAATTGGTGGCGTTTGTGGTGGGAGCCGTCACGCAGGGAGGTGTCGGTGATCCGGATGTCGAGTTCTGCTGAATAGACCATGGTTTCACAAGCTCCTTACACCCGGGCCGAGAGGATCTGACCGGCGATGACCTCGCCGACCTCGGTCGCGGCGGCGGTCATGATGTCGAGGTTGCCCGCGTACGGGGGCAGGAAATCGCCGGCGCCTTCGACCTCGACGAATACCGAAACCTTCGCCAGTCCACCGGATACGACCGACGGTTCGTCGAACTGGGGTTCGTTGAGCAGGCGGTAGCCGGGCACGTATTGCTGGATGTCGGCGACCATCTGGTGGATGGAGGCGGTGATCGCGTCGTGGTCGGCGTCGTCGGGGATGGCGCAGAAGATGGTGTCGCGCATGATCATCGGCGGTTCGGCGGGGTTCAAGATGATGATCGCCTTGCCGCGCTGGGCGCCGCCGATCGTTTCGACGCCACGGCTGGTGGTCTTGGTGAACTCGTCGATGTTGGCGCGGGTGCCGGGTCCGGCGGAGACCGACGACACGGAGGCGACGATCTCGGCGTAGGGCACCGGCACGACGCGAGAGACGGCCGCGACGATCGGGATCGTCGCCTGGCCACCGCAGGTGATCATGTTGACGTTCGGTGCTTCCAGCAGCGAGGCCAGGTTCACCGGTGGCACCACGGCCGGACCCACCGCGGCGGGGGTGAGGTCGACGGCGCGAATGCCGAGTTCGGCGTAGCGGGGCGCGGCGGCGCGGTGGACGTAGGCCGAGGTCGCCTCGAAGACCATGTCCGGCTTCTCGTCCTGGGCCAGCAACCAGTCCACGCCCTCGGCGGAGGTTTCCAGGCCGAGCCCGCGAGCGCGTTTGAGCCCCTCGCTGTCGGGGTCGATGCCGATCATCCAGCGGGGCTCGATGGACTCCGAGCGCAGCAGTTTGTAGAGCAGGTCGGTGCTGATGTTGCCGGATCCTACGATCGCGGCGGTGACGGAACCGTGGGACACGGTTGGCCTCCTCGAGGAATGGCGGCCCGGACAGGCCGCGGGTGGGATCGGCTCAGGTGAACGACAAGCGGACGGAGCCGAGTCCGGTGAAGTCGGCGCGGAAATCGTCGCCGGGTCGGGCGTCGATGGCGCGGGTACAGGAACCGGGCAGCACGATGTCGCCCGCTTTCAGCCGGACCCCGAAGGTCGCGACCTTGCGGGCCAGCCAGGCGACCGCGATCGCCGGATCCCCGAGGACCGCGTCGCTGCGGCCTTCGGCGACGATCTCACCGTTGCGGGTGAGCACGGCGTCGATCGCGGTGATATCGATATCGCCCGGGGCTACGCGTTCCTTGCCGAGGACGAACCCGGCCGACGAAGCATTGTCGGAGATGGTGTCGGCGAGTCCGATCTTCCAGTCGGTGATCCGCGAGTCGATCAGCTCGATCGACGGCGCGTAGGCGACGGTCGCGGCCAGCACGTCTGCTTCGGTGCAGTCCTCGCCGGGCAGATCGGCGCCGAGAACGAACCCGACCTCGACCTCCACCCGGGGCAGCAGGAACTTGGTGCTGTCGACGGGGACGTCCTCGAAGACCTCCATGTCGGCGAGCAGGTGACCGTAATCGGGCTCGTCGACGCCCATCATCTGCTGCATCGCCTTCGACGACAGCCCCACCTTGTGCCCGACGACCTTCCCGCCGTCGTCCAGCCTGCGCCGGATATTGAGCAGCTGGACCTCGTACGCGTCCACCACATCGATGCCCGGATACCGGTCGACGACGGGGGACACGGCCACCCGATCCAGCTCCGCCCGCGCCAGTTCGGCGGCGAGCTCGGTGCGCATGCCGGTTGTCAGCATCCTGGCTCCCTCTTCTCGTCTGGTGATGCCACCCCATGCTCGTGGTCCAGACGGCTCACCGGGCCGGGCTCTCCCGCTGGATGGACAGGAAATTCCCCGGCCCGGCGCGGGATCGCCGCGCACGCGGCCACCAGCACAACGGTCATGACCGCGATGGACACGAACACGAGATGTATTGCGGCGGAAAGTGATTGCGGGGTCGGCGCACCGTCGCCGGCCAGGCGCGCGTTGACGATCGCACCGAAGACCGCGACTCCCACCGCGCTGCCCAGCGATCGCGCGAACATGGTGGCGGAGGTGACGACCCCGCGTTCGGCCCAGCGCGCGCTCGTCTGCGCCGCGATGAGCGTGGGTGTGGCCACCAAGCCCATGCCCGCGCCCACCACGAAACACGACACGGCGACCTGCCACAGCGCCGAATCCTCGTCGAGCAGCAGGGTCGTCACCACGCCGAGCGCCGCGACGGTACTGCCGAGGACCGCGCACGTGCGAAACCCGAAGCGCAGATACACCTTTCCGGCTCTGGCCGCGGCCAACGGCCAGCCGAGGGTGAGCGCTCCGGTGACGAGGCCCGCGACCAAGGCGCTCGACCCGAGCACGCCCTGATTGAACATCGGCACATACGTCGTGAACCCGAACAGCAGCGCCCCGCCCAGCATTGCCGCGACACTGCCGGCGATCACCACCCGTCGGGTGAACACCCACAGCGGCAGAATCGGTTGCGTGGCACGCGCTTCGACGACGACGAACAGCGTGAGCGACAGTCCGGCACACCCGAAGACCGCGATACCGACCGGCGATCCCCACGTCCACGCGTGACCGCCCTCGAGCAGTCCGAGCACGAGTGACCCCGCACCGAGCGTCAACAGCACCGCCCCGGCGTAGTCGATGCTGCGCCGGCGCCGCGGTACGGACTCGTGGAAGTTGCGGATCAGCATCCAGGCGGCGAGCGCGGCCAGCGGCAGGTTGACGAGGAAGATCCACCGCCACCCGAGATAGTCGGCGCAGATGCCACCGAGCAGCGGGCCCGTCACCGATGCCACCGCCCACACCCCGGCCAGATAGCCCTGGACCGTGGCACGTTCGGCCAACGTGTACAGATCACCCGCGATGACCATGGTGGTGGGTTGGATGGCGCCGGCGCCGATGCCCTGGACGGCGCGGAACACGATCAGGGCGAGCATGCTGCTCGCCAGCCCGCACAGCAGCGAGCCCAGCGCGAACACCACGATGCCGAACAGCATCACCGGCTTGCGCCCGAAGGTGTCGGCGAGCGCGCCGTAGATCGGCACGGTGACGGCCTGGGCGAGCAGATAGCTCGTGAACAGCCACGGGAACAGCGTGAAGTCGCCGAGACTGTCAGTGATCGACAGCACCGCGGTCGCCAGGATCGTCGAATCGAGCGCGACGAGTCCGGTGGCGAGCATCAGCGACGCGAGCACCGGCCCACGGTCCGAGCCGAAGCCGACATCGGGCCGCGCGGTATCGGTTGCCACAGAACACCTCTCGCTCAGAAGCGGATACGGACCCGATCGGTGCGCGGGCGGGCCTGGCAGGCCAGGGTGTACCCGGCGTCGATGTCGTCCTGATCGAGGATCGCCGAGTCGGTCATGGTGACCTCGCCGTCGACGACGGTGCACGCGCACGATCCGCACTCGCCCTCGCGGCACGAGTAGGGGACATCGAGCCCGTCGGCGAGCATGACGTCGACGAGGGTGCGCGAGCGCGGCCAGCTCAGCGCGTGCACCGTCCCGTCGAGCTCCACCTCCACGCGTGCGGCATCCGTGTCGTCGACGGGGTCGAGCGGCTCGGGTTCGGCGAACGGATCACCGGACAGCGAGACGAACACCTCGGTGGTGACGCGTTCGCGCGGCCACCCGGCGCCCGAGAGCGCCTCGGTCACCGCCGACATGAACGGGCCGGGCCCGCACACGAACGCCGCGAAGGACGAATACGGCGCGGCGAAGTCGGCCAGCTGGGCCGCGGTCGGCAAGCCCTGCAGCGATTCGAGCCAGTGCGCCACAGTGATCCGGCCCGGGTACCGCGCGACGAGATCGCGCAGGGCGTCGGCGAAGATCACCGATTCCTGCTCGCGATTGGCGTAGAACAACACCACCTTGCCCGTGCCGCGGGCCAGGGCCGAACGCAGGATCGACATCACCGGTGTGATGCCGCTGCCCGCTGCCCACAACAGCAGATCGGTGTCGAGCGAGGCCGGGGTGAAGGCGCCCTGCGGCGGCAGCACATCGAGGGTGTCGCCGACAGCGATGTTGTCGCACAACCAGTTCGAGCCGTAGCCCCCGGGTGTGCGCTTGACCGTGACCTGCGGCGGATCGCCCGTGAACGGCGAACTCGCCAGTGAATAGCAGCGCGCCACCGGTTCGGGCCGCTCACTCGGGATCCGCAGCGTGAGGAACTGGCCCGGACGGAAGGCGAAGCGGTCGGCGACCGCTTCGGGCACCTCGAACACCAGCGTCCGCGCGTCCGCGGTCTCCTCGATCACCGCGGATACGCGCAGCGTCACCGCCCGCGACCTCCGCGGAACGTCGACAGTCGCCCTCGTCACTGGTGTTCTCCTCGATCTCGGAACCGGTCTTGCCGAGCAACCGTCGCAGGTGCGCCTAAGTGGCGGAGCCCGTGGCTCCCGGTGGCCGGGAGATCGCGGCGCACTGCCCGCTGACCGGGAAGACCAGGGCGGATGCGGTGGGCGGCGACCCTAGCGTCGGGCTCGTGGACACCAGATTCTCCGGGGGCACCCGATGAACCGCATGCAGCACACCGTCGCGCTGGTGACCGGCGCGGCCGGGGGAATGGGCCGCGCCCATTGCCGTCGGCTGGCCGAGGAAGGCGCCGACATCATCGCCCTCGACATCGAGGCCGCCGCGCCCGAGCTGGCCGAGACCGCACGCGAAGTCGAGGCAACGGGTCGCCAGTGCGTCACCGGCGTCGCCGACGTACGCGATCAGGCAGCCCTGGACGTGGCGGTCGCCGACGGCGTCGCAGCACTGGGCCGCCTCGACGTGATCGTGGCCAACGCCGGCATCTACACCGACCTCGGCCTGTCCTGGGAACTGTCGGATATGGCCTGGCAGCGCACCATCGACATCAACCTCACCGGCATGTGGCACACCGTGCGCGCGGCCGTTCCCGCCCTGTCCGACGGCGGCTCGGTCGTGATCGTGAGCTCCACCAACGGCATCGTCGGCGCGGCCGCCGCCGCGCACTACTCGGCGAGCAAGCACGCCGTGGTGGGCCTCGCCCGCACCTTGGCCAACGAGCTCGGCCCGCGCGGGATCCGGGTGAACACGGTGCATCCCGGCTCGGTCGCCACGCCGATGATCCTCAACGACGCGGTATACGCGAAACTACGCCCCGACCTGACGAATCCGACGCAGCAGGACGCGGCGGAGGCGCTGGCCCGGCGCACGATTCTGCCCGTTCCGTGGGTGGACCCGGTCGACATCAGCAATGCCGTGCTCTTCCTCGCATCCGACGAGTCCCGTTACGTGACGGGAATCCAGCTCGTGGTGGATGCCGGAATTACTCAGAAGGTGTGACATGGGACGGGTTTCGGGCAAGATCGCGCTGATCACCGGCGCGGCGCGCGGTATCGGCCGCGCACAGGCGATCCGGCTGGCCGAGGAAGGCGCCGACATCGTCGCCGTCGACATCTGCGGGCCGGTCGAGACCGTGGTGTCGCCGGGAGCGACCCACGACGACCTCGCCGAGACCGTGCGCGCGGTCGAGGCGACCGGCGCGCGGATCGTCGCCGCGGCCGTCGACGTCCGCGACGGCGCGGCGCTGCGGGCCGCGGTCGATGCCGCCGTCGAGCAGCTGGGCGGCCTCGACATCGTGTGCGCCACCGCCGGAATCAGTTCCAGCGGCGGCGCACTGGAACTGACCGAACAGCAGTGGCAGACGATGATCGACGTCAATCTGACCGGGGTGTGGCAGACGTGCAAGGCCGCCACCCCGCACCTGATCGCGCGCGGCGGCGGCGCGATGATCCTGACCAGCTCGATCGCCGGACTACGCGGCTTGGTGGGCGTGGCGCACTACACCGCCGCCAAACACGGGGTGGTGGGGCTGATGCGCTCGCTCGCGAAAGAGCTGGCCCCGCACCATGTCCGGGTGAACTCGGTGCATCCGACCAATGTCGACACCCCGATGATCCAGAACGACATGGTGCGCAAGGTGTTCCGGCCCGACCGGGAGAACCCCACCCGCGAGGAATTCGCGGAGGCGGCCGTGACGATGAACATGCTGCCCATCCCGTGGGTCGACCCGGTCGACATCGCCAATGCCGCCCTGTTCCTCGCCTCGGACGAGGGCCGCTACATCACCGCGGTGACGTTGCCCATCGACGCGGGCAGCACCCAGCGCTAGCAACGTTCGTACTGACGCGCGAAGTGCTCCCACTCCGGTGCGACCTCGCGCTCGGATACGGGGCAGCCGCCGACAAGGACAGCGACCCTGGGGCCGTCGCGCGTCACGATCGTGTAGTCGGCGACAGCACCAGGCCGAGCCAGGTAACGAAGGTGCCGGTCGGCGAGTTGCGTCGCTTGCGCGGTGCTCAATTTCTCTCCGACGGGCGGGAATACCGTGATGTCCAGGGTGCGGCCCGCTGCGTCGGGCGGGTCGAGCACCGACACCTCGGCGAGGAACGGAGTGGGTTGATCGGTCAGGAACCACTCCCACAATTCGAGTTCGCCGTCGGAGGGGAAACGGGGGCGGCGGTCCGAGTGGGTGAGACTGGGTTCCAGTCTCGAGTACTGCTCGGACATGCCCTCCCCGTGCACGGGCGACACCGTCCAGTCGTTGGATGCCAGTTCCGGGAAGTCCTGGATGATTCGGCGCATCGCCGCGGTGGCACGCTGGGGTTCGGCCTCGGAGCCCGCTCGGACACTGATGGATTCGGCGTGTCCGTCCGGGTCACCGGTGGTCTTGACGCCGTGGCTGGCCCAGTGTATCTCCGCACCGGTATCGGCCGATGACACTCGGGTCCAGGTGTTTGCCGCGTTCGCTTCCGCGTCCACGTCTTGCCCGAACCTCCAGCTCCCGGAATAGGAGTCCGTCATCCGGCGGATCTTGACCGAGGTCGAGTCGCCTTGATAGTGCGGCGGCAGCTGCTGAGCGCCCATGACACGCACGACCGACGCGGTCTCGGCGGGTGTGACGCCGTCCTCGAGCCGCACCTCGAGCCGGGATGTGTAGTAGGAGTTGGGGCCGTACGGGTGGTACTGGAACGCATGTGACGCGTCGGCCACTCCGGGAAGGGCCTCGATGGCCGTCTCGATCACCCGCGACCAGCGGTTACGCTCGGCCTGATCGGGCCCTTGCGGAAAGAGCGAACATCCGGTGAGCAGGACTGCCGCCAGCATCGACACGATGGTCGGCACGGTGAAGCGCATAGCAGTTCATCCTGCCAGCATGGGTCAGCCGCGAAAACTGCAATGCGCGGGCTGCCTCATGGCGGCCCGCGCATCGCGCTGGTTCAGTGTGCGGTGTCCTTGCGGGTGAGGAAAGCCAGTACGGCCGACTCGAATTCGTCCTTGCGTTCGATCATCGCCCAGTGCCCACAGTGGGGGAACACGTGCAGTTCGGCGCGCGGGATGGTGCGCATCGGGATGAGTGCCATATCGAGGGGGCTCACCCGGTCGTCGCGGCCCCAGGTGATCAGCGTGGGTGCAGCCACCTTGTGCAGCATGGCCCACGGTGGCGGTGCGTCGGAGGCCTCCATGGCCCGCACCATCATCGCGAACGCGGCCTTGCTGTACATCCGGCGAGCGCTGTCCAGCGTCGCGGGATCGGTGGCCTGCGTCCAGCGCTCCTCGATCAGTTCCTCGGTGACCATCGCCGGGTCGTAGACCATCGAATGCAGCCACTGGATCAACCGCTCGCGGGTGGGTTCCTCGGTGAACTCCTGCAGCAGCTTGATGCCCTCACCGGGGCCGGGGCTGAACAGGTTGCGGCCGATGCCGCCGATCGTCACCAGCTTGCCGACCCGCTCCGGATGGGCGATGGCGTAGTTGAGCGCTACGCCGCCACCCATCGAGTTGCCGATGATGTCGACGCTGTCCAGGCCGAGCGCGTCGACGAAACGGACCACCGCGTCGAGCGCGGTGACCATCGGGTGCCCGCCGAAATCGTCGCTCACCCCGAAACCGGGGAATTCCAGGACGAGGCAACGGAATCGTTGTGCGAAGACCGCGAGATTGCCGCGGAAGTTGCGCCACCCGGTCACGCCGGGCCCTGATCCGTGCAGCAGTAGCAGGGGCGGTCCCTCGCCGGCCTCGTGGTAGCGCAACACACCCGCGTCGGTGGTGATCTCGCGCAGCGTGCCCTCGTAGCTCAGGTCGGTCATGCGTGGGTACCGCCGTCGATGCGGATCTCGGTGCCGGTGATGAAGGCGCCGTCCTCGGAGACGAGCATCGCGATCACACCCGCCACCGCGGTGGGGTCACCCATGCCCGCGCCGCCGGATTCACGGTCGGTCGGCAGGACGGGCGACAGCTTGCCGAACAGGGCCCAGTCGGCGTCGGCGGGCACGTATCCCGGTGTGGCGTCGGTGATTCCGGACTTGATGCTGCCGGGCGCGACACAGACCGCGCGCAGGCCCTTGCCGCCGTACTCGAGGGCGATGGCGTGGGTGAAGGACTGGATGCCGCCCTTGCTCGCCGCGTAGGCCGCCATGTACGGGTGCGCGAAGGCCGCCGACGTCGAGCTGAAGTTCACCACGGTGGCGCGTGGGTTGGCCAGCAGCGCGGGCAGCGCCTCGCGCACCACCAGGAACGTGCCGGTGAGGTTCACCCGGATGATGAGGTCCCACAGGTCGAGGGAGGTCTGCTCGGTGTGCGAGGCCCGCAAGATACCCGCCGCGTTCACCAGCGAGTCCAGGCCGCCGAGGGTGTCGATCGAGGACCGGACGCCCGCGATCACCGACTGTTCGTCGCCGATGTCGAGGGTGAGGGTGGTGAGCCGGTCGGCGGTGCCGCGTTCGGCGGCTTGCGCGCTGGTCGCGGCGAGGCCGTCGGCCGACACGTCGGCGGCGACCACCGTGGCGCCCTCGTCGAGCAGCCGGAGCGCGGTGGCCGCGCCGATGCCCGAGGCGGCGCCGGTGACCAGCGTCCGGTGGTTGTCGAGTCTGTTCATGGGGTTCTCTCCTGGTCTTGGGTGTCAGCCGAGTCGGCCGGGAACCGGTTCGTGGCGGAGCTGATCGGTCGCCAGCGCGCCGACGCGGACGGCGTCCTCGATGGAGTCGCGCAGGGCGGGGCAGGTGGGGATCCAGCTGCTGTGCTCACCGAGGGCCGCGCGCCGAGCGAACTCGGGGCACGCGGACTCGGCGTCGTCGAGCCACTGGATACTGGTGTGGCTCGGACTGAACTTCTCTGCCAGCACCTTGTTTCCGCAGGAAGCGCATTCGACGGGTTGCATGGCCGCCCCCCTCATCGCTCGCCGGCGGCATGGCGAGCGCCGATGTAGCCGAACACCATGGCCGGGCCGATCGTCGCGCCCGCACCGGCGTAGTCGTTGCCCATCACCGCGGCGGAGGTGTTGCCCACGGCGTAGAGGCCGGGGATGGGGGACCCGTCGGCGCGCAGCACCTGGGCGTCGGCGTTGTAGACCAGGCCGCCCTTGGTACCGAGGTCGCCGATCCGCACCCGCAGCGCGTAGAACGGGCCCTTGTCCAGCACATCGAGTGCGGGCGTGGCCAGCGTCGGATCACCGTAGTAGTTGTCGTAGGCGCTGACACCGCGGCCGAAGTCCGCGTCGTGTCCGTCGCGGGCGAAACCGTTGAAACGTCCGACGGTGTCGCGCAACGCATCGGCGGGAACGCCGATCGCGGCGGCGAGTCCCTCGATATCGGGCGCGGACTGGATCAGGCCTGCCCCCGACCACGAGGCCGGGAATTTCTGGCCGGGCACGATGCCGCCGATCGGGTAGCGGCTCTTGGCTTTCGCGTCGAAGACCAGCCAGGCCGGATCGTGGCCGCCCTTCAGCTGGGCGTGCACGAACGTCACATACGGCGATGCCTCGTTGGTGAACCGCTTGCCCGTGCTGTCGACGATGATCGAGCGCGGGATCGAGCGCTCCGACACCAGCACCTGGTTGATGCCGTCCGGTCGCTGGAACGACGGCATCCACCACGCGTCGTCCATGAGATCGACTGCCGCGCCGACCTTTTCGCCCGCGATGATGCCGTCGCCGGTGTTGTCCGCCGACGCCGCGCTGAAGTTGTCGCGCCCGCCCTCGGGCAGGTGGTCCTTGCGCATGGCCTGGTTGTACTCGAACCCGCCGGTGGCCAGCAGCACACCGTCACGCGCCCTGATCCGGATCTCGCGGCCCTCGCGCTCGGCGAGCACGCCGAGCACCGCGCCCGTGTCGTCGGTGATCAGCGAGCGCAACGGAGTGTCGAGCCACAGCGGCACTCCCGCATCGCGCACGGCCAGGCGCAGCCGGGCGATCAGGGCCCGGCCGAGCGTGTCCATGTGTCTGCGCAACACGATCGCCTTGATCGCCCGCAGGCCGGTCAGCAGCGCGGTCCAGCGTGCCTTCCAGGTGCGCGTCACCATATTGAGCTGGACGAAGTCCTTGGAGGTGATGAACAGCCCCGGCGGTGTCGCGAGCGCGGCCGGACGCAGCAGGTCCTCATCGGCGCCGAGCTGTTTGAGATCGACCGGCAGCGGCTCGATGGAGCGGCCCGCGGGCCGTCCGCCCGGTGCTTCGGGGTGATAGTCGGAATAGCCGGCGCACCACTGGAAACGCAGGTGCGGGCTGGTCTCGAGGAAGGCCAGCATGCGCGGGCCCTCGTCGATGAACGCGTCGAGGTTGGCCGACGGCACCCGATCGCCGACCACGGCGTCGAGGTAGGCGCGCACGTCGGCGCGGGAGTCGCCGAGGCCCTCGCGCAGCAGCGCCGGGTTGTTGGGCACCCAGATGCCGCCGCCCGAGAGCGCGGTGCTGCCGCCGTAGACGGCGGCCTTCTCGATGACCAGGGTGTCCAGGCCGCGGTCGGCGGCGGCCAGCGCGGCGGTGAGCCCGCCCGCGCCGCTGCCGACGACGAGGAAGCCGACCTCGTGATCCCAGTGTTGTTCGGTCGCAGTCATCTTCGCCTCGCTCAGCCGACGACCATGTCGTCCTGGGACCAGAACGCGCGCATGCTCACGATGCGGGCGTCCTCGTCGAAGGTCATGACATCGATCGGATCGAGGGTGAAGGTCTGCTCACCGAACTTGGTGACCACCCGGAAGCTGAACGCGGCGCTGTGACCGGCGACGCGGACGGAGAACAGTTCGGTCGAACGCTCCAGCGGCTCGATGTTCTCGTAGAACTTCGTAATCGCCGCGTGCCCGACATGCGGTTCGGTGCCGACCGGGTCCTCGACCGTCGCGTCCTCGCGGTAGAGGGCGACGACGTCGGCGGCAGTACCGCTGCCGACGGCCTCCACATATTTGCGCACCGTTGCGCGAATGTCGTCCGCTGAAGCCATCGTGTCGCTCCTGAAATGTCGAAAGGGATGTGTCTGTGAACCGAACCACATCCGGTGGCTCGGATGCCCCGGTCTCTCCCGTCCAGCGGGAAAGACCGGGGGTGGATCATTCGCCGAGGATGTGGCGGACGGCGAGGTGGCTGAACAGCATGGACGCGCCGATCGGATTACCGCCGCCGGGGTAGACCTCGCCGCTCACGGCAGCCATGGTGTTGCCCGCGGCGTAGAGGCCGGGGATCGGCTCGCCGTCGCGGCCGAGGACCCGTGCCGCGCTGTCGGTGCGCAGCCCGCCCTTGGTGCCCAGATCGGAGATGCCGAACGCCGCCGCGTGGTACGGCCCCTTGTCGATGGTCACCAGCGGCGGTTCGCCGTTGGAGAAGGCCCGATCATAGGCCTCGTCGCCGCGCCCGAAATCGGGGTCGACACCGGTGGCGACGCTCGCGTTGAACCGCTCCACGGTGGCCTCCAGGTTCGCCGCGGGCACGCCGATCTTCGCGGCCAGCTCGGCGAGGGTGTCGGCGGTGTGCCACAGACCGGCCTCGACGTACTTCTCGGTCTCGACCATGGAGACATTGGTGGCCTTGATCGGCGGCACCTCGCCCTCCTTGTCGTCGTAGATCATCCAGAACGGCAGGGTGAGCCCGCGGTCGTTCATCTGGCGGATCACCTCGCGGCCGAGCCGGTCGTAGGGGGCCGATTCGTTGACGAACCGCTTGCCGTCCTGATCGACGAAGATGCCGCCGGTGAACCACAGGGCGAACGCCGAGCGGCCGTCCGGATGGGTCAGTCCGGGCGACCACCACGCCTGATCCATCAGATCGGTATCGGCGCCCGCCGCGATGCCCGCCTGATGCGCCCTGCCCTGATTTCCCCAGGGCCCCATGGTGTCTCGCGCCTCGCCGGGCACACCGTAGTGCTTGCGCAGCTCGGCGTTCTGCTCGAAACCGCCTGCCGCCAGGATCACGCCGCGTCGCGCGCGGATCGCGACGCGGGCGCCGTCGCGTTCGACGATCGCGCCGGTCACCACACCGTCCTCGACCACGAGTTCCACCAGCGGCGAATCCAGGTGCAGCTGTGCGTGCGGGTAGCTCGAGATCGCGCGCAGCATCCGCCCGATCAGCGCCTGACCGCCGATCAGCAGGTCCTGCGGGGGAGCGCCGAGCCGGTCGGTGTCCAGCGTTCCGCGCAACGATTCGCGCAGCGAGCCCATCTCCGCGGCAGGCAGCGGTGTCGGCATGATGTGGCGCTGGCCGTCGAGCCGGGCCTTGGGCGCCTTCCCGAAGTAGTCCGGCCACGGCAGCACCATGAACGCGAAATGGTCGTCGGCTTCGAGGTATTCGATGAGATCGCGACCTCGCCGCACGTAGGTCTGCTGTAGTTCGTCGGGGGTGCGGTCACCGACCACCGCGCGGTAATAGGTCACTGCGTCGTCGAGGGTGTCGTCGGTACCCGCGCGCTCCAGCACGGGGTTGCAGGGGAACCACACCCCGCCACCGCCCGAATACGCCGTCGTCCCGCCGAACTTGTCGGTCGCCTCGACCACCGCGACGCTGAGTCCCTCGCGGGCGGCGGTGTACGCGCCGGCCAGGCCACCACCCGACCCCGCGACCAGCACATCCACCTCGTCGTTCCAGTCCACCACTGTTTCCTCCTGGTACCACCTCGAATTGCGCTCGACGGTAGGCCGGGCGCCGGTGGTCGTGGGGCGGCTCTCCCGATCACCGGGAGAGCATCGATGCGCGAATGTGCCGGTCAGCGGGAAGGGGACCTGCTCGAACGCGGTGCGCGTCCTTAGCGTCGCCCGCAGAGAAACCGGTCTCCATCGAAAGGTAGGCACTGTGAACCCCGAGACCCCATCGGCACCAGCGAAAGGCCCGGCCGACGTCGACGTGGTCGTCGTCGGTGCGGGCATCGCCGGCCTCTACGCGCTGCACCGCTTCCGCGGCAGCGGCCTCACCGTGCGGGTGTTCGAAGCCGGCGAGGGCGTGGGCGGCGTCTGGTACTGGAACCGCTACCCGGGCGCACGCTGCGATGTCGAGAGCGTCGACTACTCGTACTCCTTCGACGACGCGCTACAGCAGGAGTGGAACTGGAGCGAGAAGTACGCCACCCAGCCCGAGATCCTGTCCTACCTCGAGCACGTCGCCGACCGCTACGACCTGCGCCGCGACATCGAGTTCGGCACGCGCGTCACCGATATCGTGCTCGACGAGGCGACCCTGCGCTGGCAGGTCGACACCGACACCGGCAGGGCGGTCTCGGCGCGGTTCGTCGTGCTGGCCACCGGCCCGCTGTCCAACGCCAACACCCCGGCCATCGACGGACTCGACACCTTCGCCGGACAGATTCTGCACACCTCGCACTGGCCGCACGACGGGGTCGATCTCACCGGCCGACGGGTCGGCGTGATCGGCACCGGTTCCTCCGGTATCCAGACGATCCCGTGCGTGGCCGAGCAGGCCGAGCGGTTGCACGTGTTCCAGCGCACAGCCAATTACAGTGTGCCCGCGGGTAATACGCCGCTGACCGAACAGGACCGGGCCGCGCAGAAGGCGAACTATCCCGAGCGCAGGCGGCTGTCGATGGCCAGCGGCGGCGGTTCACCGCACCAGGCGCATCCGGAATCCGCGGTCGCGGTGAGCGAGCGGGAACGGCGCGAGGCCTACGAGAAGCGCTGGGCGCTGGGCGGTGTGTTGTTCAGCAAGACCTTCCCCGACCAGCTGACCACCCTCGCCGCCAACGACACCGCGCGGGAATTCTGGGAGGAGAAGGTGCGGGCCGTGATCGAGGACCCGCGCGTCGCCGATCTGCTCGTCCCGCACGACCACCCCATCGGCACCAAGCGGATCTGCACCGACACGAACTACTACCAGACCTTCAACCGCGACAATGTCGAGCTGGTCGACCTGAAGGCCACGCCGATCACCCGGATCGACGCCGCGGGCGTGCACACCACCGACGCGCACTACCCGCTCGACACCCTGGTGCTCGCGACCGGATTCGACGCGATGACCGGCTCGGTGTCGCGGATGAACATCGTCGGCCGGGGTGGCGAGACACTCAACCACGCGTGGCGGGAAGGGCCGAAAACCTATCTGGGATTGGGGATAACGGGCTTTCCGAACCTGTTCAACCTCACCGGTCCCGGCAGTCCGTCGGTGCTGGCCAACATGGTGCTGCACTCGGAACTACACGTCGACTGGGTGGCCGAGGCGATCGGCTTCCTCGACGGCAGGGGAGCGGTGGCGCTGGAGGCACGCCGGGACGCGGTAGCGGAGTGGGTGCTCGAATGCGGGAACCGGGCCGCGGGAACGCTGATGACACAGGCGAATTCGTGGTATCTGGGTGCGAACATCGAAGGCAGGCCACGGGTGTTCATGCCCTTCGTCGGCGGCTTCGGCGTCTACGGCGAGATCATCGCCGAGGTCGCGGCCGCAGGGTACAAGGGTTTCGACATCATCGAGGCGTGAACGGCGACGACGGGGTGGTCCGGTGCGGACCACCCCGTCGTCGTGTCAGGCCGTGAAGCCGCCGAACCCGCCCTTGTAGAACAGCAGCGGCTCGGCGCCCTCGGTCGCCCGCAGGTCACCGATACGGGCGAGCACCACGGTGTGGTCGCCCGCGTCGTGCTCGAGCTCCACCGTCACCTCGATCTGGGCCAGCGCCCCGGCTAGCGCGGGCGCGCCGTTGCCCGCCCTGTCCCACTCGACGCCGGCGAACTTGTCGGCCCCGCTCACCGCGAACTGGCGGCACAGCGCGCTCTGCTCCTGCGCCAGGATGTTGATGCACAACGCCCCCGCCGCACGCAGCAGCGGCCAGCTGGTGGAACTCTTGGCCGGGCAGAACGACACATACGGCGGGTCCAGCGACACCGACACCACCGACTGACAGGTGAAGCCGAGCGGTCGCGTCCCGTCGTGGGCGGCGATCACCGCGACGCCCGTCGCGAAGTGCCCGAGCACTCTGCGCAGGTCCGCGGGGGCCGGGATACCTGCGTCGACGACGACGTTGTCCGCATTCATAGAGGTCCTTCCGAACGGAATTCGATACTTCTCAGAATCCGGGAAGATCGGGCGGCGCCTCAAGACGGCCTCCCGGTCAGCGGTTGCTGATGGGTGAATTCCGGGAAGACCGGTTGCTAGCATTCAGCCATGGCTACCCCCGACCCCGACTCCGGCGTGCCCAACCTGCCGCCGACCAGCTGGGCGGTGCTCGCCATGCTCTCGTACGAGGAGGAGATCTCCGGCTACGACCTGAAGAAATGGGCGGACTGGAGTCTGCGCTATGTCTACTGGACTCCGTCCTACAGCCAGATCTACGCCGAGCTGAAGAAGCTCGAACAGCACGGCTTCGCGAGTTCGCGGCTCGATCCCGACAACACCATGCGCGCCAGACGGCTGTACCAGATCACCGCGGCGGGCCGGGCCGCGGTGACCACGTGGTGGAACAAGGCGCCGGTCGATCCGTCGGTGCTCAAACACCACGTGCTGCTGCGCGTGATGTTCGGCCATCTCGGGTCCCCGGATCGGCTCAAGCAGATCCTGCACGACCACATCGCCGACGTCGACAAACTCGCCCAACGCGCCGCGATCGATGCCGAAGCCGCGAAATCCGAACCGGGCTGGGCCTATTCGCAGCTCGTGCTGCAATGGGCGCAGCGCCACTACGCGACCGAACGCGACCTCGCGCAGCAGTTGATCGATGACATCGACAACGCGGCCACCGTGTTGGCAGGCGCCGAACACGACGACCGCGCCGACTACCCCCATCCGACGCCGGGCCGCTGGCGCGAGATCGAGCAGCGGGTGCGCGCGGAGGAGCTCGAGGACCACGACCCGGCAACAGACTAGGCCGTGTTCTTCCACTGTGGGTGAACGCCGGTACTGTCGCACGGAAAAGGAGAGAAATCATGATCGCAGTCATCGCTGAAGTGACCGTCAAAGCCGGTGCGGGTGCGGAGTTCGAATCCGTCGTCGCCGATCTCGTCGAGCAGATCAAGGCCAATGAGCCGGGCAATCTGACCTACCAGCTGGTGCGTTCGAAGACCGACGCCGAGCACTACCGGTTCTTCGAACTGTATTCCGACGACGCTGCCGTCGAAGCCCACGGCCGGTCGGAGCACTTCCGCGCGGCAGGCAAGCTGATGGCTCCCTTGCTGGCGGCCGCGCCGAAGATCGAGTACTTCACCGCGGTCTGAACCTGATCCGCCTACTCGGAACGCGGGCCGGAAAGATCTCGGCAGGTGCGCTACCGGTGCCGATCACCGTGGATCCCGAGGGGGATCGAGCATCTCGCGCACCATAGCCCAGATCTCGGTGCGCGCGGCGACGGTGGCGGCGAGGGACGGGATGCTGAGGAACCCGTGGAACAGCCCGGTGTAGCGGCGATAGCGAATCGCGACACCGTCGGCTGCCAGGCGCTGGGCGTAGGCGTCCCCGGCCGAACACGGTGGGTCCAGTTCGGCGGTGATCACCACCGCGGGCGGTAGACCGGCCAGCGAGTCCGCCCTGGTCGGCACGAGACGCACGTCGTCGGTGCCGTGCGGTGCGTAGTTCGCCCAGTACCACCGCATGGCGCTGGTCGTGTTGTAGTGGCCCGTGCCGAATCGCCGGTAGGACTCGGTCTCGAAATCGTCGTCGATCACCGGATAGATCAGAATCTGGGCCGCGATCCTCGGCCCGCCCGCGTCCCTGGCCGCGATGGCCACGGTGGCGGCGAGATTGCCGCCCGCGCTGTCACCGGCCACCGCGATCCTCGACGGGTCGCCGCCGTAGTCGCCGGCGTTGGCGGCGGCCCAGCGCAGTGCCGCGAACATGTCGTCATGGGCCGCGGGGCCCGCGTGCTCGGGCGCGAGCCGGTAGTCGACCGAGACCACCAGCGCCCCGACACCCGCCGCCATCGAGCGGCAGAACTCGTCGTGACTGTCGAGGTCGCAGAACACGAAGCCGCCGCCGTGCGCGAACACGATCACCGGCAGCGGTTCGCCGTCGTGATGCGGCCGGAACACCCGCAGCGGCAGCGGGCCGCCGGGTCCGTCGATCGTGAGGTCACGCGCCAGTGCCATATCGGGAAGTCGTTGCAGCGGAGCGCGTCTGGCGCGGATCGCGGCACGCGCCTCGGTCGCGGCCATCGTGGCGACATCGGGGAATCCGGCGTCGAGCGTGGCGAGCACGGCCGCGACTTCCGGATCGGGAACCGCACCGGGCCCGGTGGTCGGGAACGTTCGCACAGTCACTGGTCCTCCTGAATTTCGGCGACGGAATCGGACGTCGTCGGCCTCACCGTAGGGTCGGTGCCGCGCGATCCGTACCGCGTTCTCCCACTGGGCGGAAACACCAGGTCGATGCCCTTCGGCGGCTGCCTACGGTCGGTGCATGGAAGCCACGAAGGTCTACGTGATCGACACCGTAGTGACCAAGCCGGGGCGGGCCAGGGAATTCGTCGACGCCTATCTGCGCGACTACGTCCCGGGCGCGCGCGAACGCGGCATGACGCTGGAGCGGATCGTGGTGAGTCCGCCCGTGTGGTTCCCGGACGAGTCGAACACGATCATCGCGAGCTGGGTACTCGACGGCGCACAGGGCTGGTGGGAGATGACCTGGCAGGGACGTTCGGATGAGTCGGTGCGGCAGTGGTGGGCCTCGGCGCAGGAGCTGATCGTCGAACGGACCCGCTCGACCGGCGCGCTCGCCACCGACATCGACAGGCTCGGCGATGTTTGAAGTGACTCGGCTGGTGCATCTCTCGCCCGGCACCGATGCCGTGGTGCGCGACCGGCTGATGACCGGGGTGCGCGAAATCGCCGCCCCGGCCGCACGCCGCGTGCTGGTCGAGCCCACATTGCCGGGCGTGCGCAACGGTGGTGATGTCCTGGTGCACTTGCGCTTCGACGAGTCCGCGGACTGGACAGGGACCACCACCGAGGTGGATTCCCTGCTGAGCGAAAGTCTGGTCGCCCACGTCGACGGCGCCGAATATCAAGGCGGCACAGCGGGTACCGCCGAGCCGGACGCCACCGGGTCGGTATACCGGGTACTGCTGCTGCGAGTAGAGCAGGACACCCCGTGCGCGACGGTCGAGCGCTTCGAGGCAGATCTGCTGCGGATGCCCCGCTACCTGCCGGGTATCCGGTCCTGGCAGTTGAGCCGGGTCACCCGTGGCACCGGACTCGCGGCGTGGACGCATGTCTGGGAGCAGGAGTTCGCCGACCTCGACGCTCTCGTAGGCCCCTATTTGATGCACCCGGTCCACTGGGCGCACGTCGACCGCTGGTTCGACCCCGAATGCCCGGACATGATCGTCCGCGACCGGATCTGCCACAGTTTTTGCGTGAACCGCCCGCTCTGACGGAAGTGATTGTCCGCGAACGGTTCTGACCTCGTCGTCGCGTGCGCAACCGGGGTCTCATCCGTCGCGCCGTACGCCGCCCGCGTTCGGGCGGCACACGGCGCGACGTGGGATCACGCCGTACGCGGCCCGCGGTGGTCGGCGTACGAACGGCTCACGCCCAGTGGACGAGGATGCTGCTGCAACGTCGGATGCACCCGGACCCGGCCGTCGTCGACATGGCGCCAGATATTGAGCGCGGTCGTGCGCACCGGCGCGCTGAGCCGGTGATCGAACAGCATCCGATCCACCGGTCCACACACCGACACCGCCGCCACGGCGGCCTCGCCGAGATCGCCGATGGGCGCCGCGATACAGCCGAAGCCGGGCAGCGACTCCTCGCGTTCGACGGCGATCCCGTGCGCGCGCACCTTGTCCAGTTCGGTGTCGAGCTGGGCCTTGGTGGTGATCGAGTAGCGGGTGCGTGCGCCGGCCTGGCCTGCGAGGGCGTCGGCGATGCGGCGCTCGTCGGAGTAGGCCAGGATCGCCTTGCCGACCGCGGTACAGGCAGCGGGCCGCCTGCCGCCGACGCGGGTGGGCACCACCGCCGACAGCTCGCCGCCGACCTTGTCGAGGTACACGACGTCGGGACCGTCCAGCACGGCCAGATGCACCACGAACCCGGTGACCCGGTGCAGTTCGTGCAGGAACGGCATCGCCGCGCGGTGCAGCCGGTCCTGGTGCACCGCCAGCGAGCCGAGCTCCATCAGCCGGATGCCGAGCTCGTAGTCGCGCCCCTCGCGACGTAGCCAGCGCAACTGCACCAGCCGATCGAGCATGCGATGCGCCGAGGACCGGGGTAGACCGGTGCGCCGGACGATCTGGGCGAGCGTGAGCCTGCCCGGGCCGTCGAAGGCGTCGAGCAGCAGGGACGCGCGATCGAGGATCGCGCTCGGGGTGGTGGCCTCGGCCTGGATGACCATGAGCTCTCCATTCGGATCTACGAGCTGATGCCCAGTCGCATATTTCGATTAGGCATATACCTATTCATACCATCCGTTGTGGTCGTTGTCACATGAATCGGCAGGCCAATATGAAAAAGACGGCCCCTGGCCCGAGCGAGAAGCTCGGGCCAGGGGCCGTCGTGGGACTACCTGCGGAATTACATCGCCGCGAGCGGCTCGCTTCCGGACCAGTCGTGGCCCCAGTAGCTGTCCGCGGTGATCTCCTCGGCGCTGTAGTACGTCTCGTCGACCCGCATGCCTTCGGTGCCGAACTCGATATCCCAGCCGCCGGGCGCGCGGACATAGAACGACACCATCTTGTCGTTGGTGTGCCTGCCCAGCGTCGAGGACACCGAGAAGCCGTCCTTGGTCACCCGATCGAGAGCCTGGCCGACAGCGTCGAGTGAGTCGACCTCCACCATGATGTGCACCAGGCCCGGCGCGCCACCGTGCGGAGCCGGGCACAGCGCCAGGCTGTGATGGCGTTCGTTGACACCGAGGAACCGCACCCGCATCGGGCCGTACTCCGGCGGCGCCGGGATCCGGAACGCGCCGCGCGGCAGGAACCCGAGCACGTCGGTGTAGAAGCCGAACGCGCCGTTGGGGTCCATGGTCGGCAGCACGACATGGCCCAGACCCTGTGCGCCGGTGACGAACTTCGCGCCGAACGGGGTGATAACCGGGCTGTGGTCGAGCACCGCGCCGTGGAAGATCTCGAGGGTGGCGCCGGTCGGGTCCTGGAAGGTGATGACCTCCTCGACCCGGCGCGCGTCGGCCTCTTCGACCGACAGCGGTTTCACCGCGATCCCGGCCGCCGTCACGGCTTCCTGCACGCGGACCAGGGCCGCGTGGTCGCGGACTTCCCAGCCGATGGTGACGATGGCGTCGCTGTCGCCCGGCACGATCGTGATCCGCGCCGCGCGCTCGTCCATCCGCAGGTACAGCGCGTCCTCGTCGGGCCCGCTGCCCTGGGCGAAGCCGAGCACCTCGAACGCGAACTTGCGCCACCGGTCCATGTCGGCGGTCTGGATCTTGACGTAGCCGAGGCCTTTGATGTCTGTCATTTCCGTTGCCCTTCGTGGTATTCGGGTCAGATCATCGAGCGCAGGTTGTCCGCGGGCTCGAGACCGAGGGAGCTGACGGCCGAGGCGTGGTACACCGTGCTCGGCACGTGGATGGCGTGGGCGAGGCCGACGTGGGCGTCGCGCCAGTAGCGCTGCAGCGGCTTGTCGATCCGCATGGCATTGCCGCCGGAGCGGGCGAAGATCTGGTCCACGGCGGTGACCGCGCGCCAGGCCGCGCGGACCTGGGTGCGCCGGACCGCGGCCCGCTCGGCGAAGCCGATCTCCTTGCCCGCGTCGACGGCGTCGAAGATCTTGTCGGCGTTGGCGAGGAGTTCCTGGCGCGCGGCGTTGATGTCGGCGGCGGCCTCGCCGATGGCGAACAGCACGTACGGATCGTCCTTGACCGCGGTGCCCTGCGCGCCGACCCGGTCGCGCTGGTAGTCCAGGTGCGCGGCCAGCGCGCCCTCGGCGATGCCGACCACCGCGGAGCTGATGCCCAGCGGGAACATCGTCGACCACGGCATCTTGTACAGGGTCTCGGTGACGCCGTACTCCTTCTGCGCGGTGCCGTCGATGACGTGGTCGCCGTTCATCACCCGGTAGTCGGGCACGAACGCGTCCTTGACGATGATGTCCTTGGACCCGGTGCCCTTGAGGCCCACCACATTCCACGAGTCCTCGACGATCTGATAATCCTGGCGCGGCAGGATCATGTGCAGCATCGTCGGCGGCATGGCCATCTTGCCCTCGGCATCGCCGAGCATGGCGCCCAGGAAGATCCAGTCACAGTGGTCGGTGCCGGAACTGAACTGCCAGCGGCCGTTGAAGATGTAGCCGCCGTCGACCGGACGGGCGATGCCGGTCGGCGCGTAGGGCGAGGCCATCCAGGTGTCGTGGTCGTCGGCCCACACCTCGTCCTGCACCTTCGGGTCGGCGAAGGCCAGCTGCCACGGGTGCACCCCGACGATGCCGGCGATCCAGCCGCTGGCCGGGTCGAGTGCGGCGGTGGCCATCACCGTCTCGGCGAACTCGCGCGGGTGCGCCTCGTAGCCGCTGTACTTCTTGGGCTGCAGCAGGCGGATCGGGCCCGCCGTCTTCAGCAGCTGGGCCGTGGCATCGGGCAGCTGCCCGAGACGCTCCGCCTCCGGTGCCTGCTCGCGCAGCTGGTCCGCGATGGCGGCGATATTGTCGAGAACTCTGGTCATCTCCGGTGATGCTTTCTGTTCGTGGTGGGGTGAGGGATCAGGACATGGTGTCGATGACGGCGCCGCGGGCGATATTGTCGGCCACCTCGGCCTCCCAGCTCGTCACCGCGCGATCGGTATCGATCTCGAACTCGAACCGCTTGGTCATGTCCTCGGTGACGTCGTCGACGTCGACGTAGAACTGCTTGTACCAACGGCGTAGCTGGTACACCGGGCCGTCCTCCTCCGAGAGCAGCGGATTGTCGATGGGCGCCTTGTTCTTCCAGATCTCGACGTCCTGCTCGAAGCCGTACTCCACGCCCTGCGCGAACTGCGCCGCCATCGCGTTGGCGTCCTCGTCGGACATGCCCTCGGGCTTCTTGACCATCGCGCCGTACTGCAGCACGAACGAGTTCTCGTCGACCGGGTAGTGGCAGTTGACGAGCACCGTCTCGATTGTCATCCCGTTCGATTCGCTCCACAGCCAATCGAGCATGTACGACGGACCGAAATACGAGGCGTCCGAACGCAATGCGGAATCCGGGTCGTCGTAGCTGGTGCCGACAGTGACGTCGTGGCGCGGGGTCGAGCGCATGTACTGGGTGGCGACGTGGCCCTCGAAGACGTTCTTGAAGTAGCGCGGGAACGAGTAGTGCACGTAGAAGAAATGCGCCATGTCGACGACGTTGTCGACGATCTCGCGACAGTGCGAGCCCTCGATCAGAATCGAATTCCAGGTCAGGTCGGTCCACTCCGGCGTGCCGTACCCCTCGATCTCGGGAATGGTCACGTCATCGGTGGGCTTGCTGCCCTGCGGGTCGTGCCAGACGTAGAGCTGGCCGTTGCGCTCCAGCGTCGGCCAGGTGCGGGTCTTGGCCAGCGGCGGCACCCGGCGCGCGTACGGAATGGCCGTGCACTTGCCGTTACCGCCCCAGCGCCAGTCGTGGAACGGGCAGGCGATCGAGTCGCCCTTGATGGTGCCGCGCGCGAGGTTGCCGCCCATGTGGCGGCAGTAGCCGTCGAGCACGTGCAGCGCGCCGTCGGATTCGGACTGGAACACCACGAGCATGGTGCCGAAGGCCTTCACCTCGTGCGGGTTGCCGTCGCGGAACGACGAGAGCAGGCCGAGGCAGTGCCAGCCGCGGGCGAACCGAGTCGGCGCCGCGGCGGCCTCGATCTGCCGGTAGTCGGCGGTGGTGTCCTGCGATCGGCCGTTCGGCGAGTTCTCCGGCATCGAAACCTCCATGTTCGGACGGAGTGGGGATGAGCTGCGCCGATGGTCGCGCCGCGCGAGGGTCGGCGGGTCGTGGTGTTCCCGGTCAGCGGACATGTTTTCGTCCCGGTCGGCCGCTGTCCCGATGACCGGGAGAGGAACCGATCACAGCGTGCGGACCGCCCTACCGTGACGGCATCGGTTTCGACGAGCAGGAGTGAATCATGGGTAACGTCGCGGTGGTACTGGACACCGATGCCATCCGGCTGTTCGCGCGAGCGGCGCGTTCGGACAACCCGGCCTACCGGCTCGCCGATCGGCCCGTGGTGCCGCCGACCTTCCTGCCCGCCGACGGATCCATCGCAGGGGAGCGGGTCGAGACCGATCATCGGTTCTTCGGTCCGCCGCCGCGCGCGGGTGACCAGCTGACCGCGATCCGCGCGGGTGCCCCCGGCCAACCCGCCGTCGGCGCCGCCGAGTCGCTCACCCGATACTTCGACCGCACGGGCGGTCTGGTCGCCGAGTCGTGGGCGGCGGCAGAATCCTTCGCGGGCGAGCAGGTGTCACCGCAGGCGGCGGCGCTGCTGGCGACCTACGCCACCGACTGGCTCGGGGCCGAGGCGATCCGCCGCTTCCGCACCAGGTCGGTGCGACCACTGCCGCCCGGCGATGTCATGTCGTGTTCGGGACGGGTGACCCAGAGCTACGTGCAGGACGGCGAATCCCGGGTCGATGTGAGCCTGTGCGGCGCCGACGCCGCGGGCACTGTGGTAGTACGTGCGTGGGCCACCTTCGCCGTGACCGGCGACGGGACACCGGACCCGCGATAGGGGAGCGGACCTCACCTCGGCCCTCGGGCGCGGACAACGGGTAGTCGACTACTCGTGAGGATGTCCGCGGTGGCGGCGACGATCGTGTGTACGCAACTGCCGACACACCTTGTCTACCCTTCGGGAAGGGGCCTGCGATGACCGTCCACGTGGATTCTCCGTCGACAACCGGTATCGAGAGCGACGCGCCGCGGACCGGGTACGACCCGGACTTTCTCGGGTCGAGGGTCGAGATTCCGGAACTGGATGCGGCCGTGCGCGGCGACGCGGTTCGCCTCGACGGCTCCGATGTCATCAGCTACACCCACTTCTCGTTGGCGCTGAGCCGGCCACGGCGGTTCGCGTTCTGGGTGGCCTGGAACATCGACGGCGCCGCGATGCGCAAACTTTCCCGCACCGGCATCGACTTCGTCAAAGACCCACGCCTGCCCGCCGAAGCGCAGGTGGGAAACGAACTCTACCAGCGGAATCGGCTCGATCGCGGGCACCTGGCACGGCGCGCGGATCTGCTGTGGGGCAGTGAAGCCGAAGCCGAGCAGGCCAATGTCGACTCGTTCTTCTACACCAACATCACCCCGCAGATGGACGACTTCAACCAGAGCAGCCGCGCCGGGGTGTGGGGTCAGCTCGAAGACGCGGTCTTCGCCGACGTCGAGGTCGACAACCTGAAGGTGAGCGTGCTCGGCGGGCCCGCCTTCCGCGCGGACGACCAGGTGCATCGTGGCGTGGCCCTGCCGCGGGAGTACTGGAAGGTGATCTGCTTCGTCGAGGGAAATCGACTGCGGTGCAAGGCGTTTCTGCTGACCCAGAACCTCGACGAGCTCGAAGCGCTCGCCCTCGACGAGTTCCGCGTGTTCCAGGTCGCCGTGGCCGAGATCGAACAGCGAGTGCACTGCCGGTTCCCGGCCGCACTCCACATCGCCGACACTTTCGTGACCCAGGAGTCGGTGGCCCAGCGCAGCCCGCTCGAGTCGACGGCCGACATCAGCTGGTAACCGCTAGCCGACACCGGCGCGGGTCACGACGTCGCCGCCCGACGTGCCGCCACGCGCGCCCATACCTGAGGATCGGTGCGTGGGCCGCCCTCGGTGGTCGCGCCGTACCGCCGGATCTGGGCGTCGATGTCGAGTGGCGCGGTCAGTGAGGTGCCGGGAGCGAGCGCGTCCTCCACCTGCTCATCGGGCACCAGCCAGCACACCTCGAACTCGATGCCGTCGGGGTCGCGGGCGTAGAGCGCCTTGGTCGACCCGTGATCGCCGGCACCGGTCAGTGCGCGCGCCGCCGTCAAGCGGTCTCGGACCGCGACGAGCTCGGACAACGTGTCCACTTCCCAGGCGACGTGATAGAGCCCGACCGAGCCCGCCGGGCCCGGCGCGGATGTCCTGGCCTGGAAGAGCCCGAGGTCGTGATCGTTGGCCGAGCCGGGGTAGCGCAGAAACGCGCCGCCGGGGAATCCTTCGGCGAGCCGCTCGAAACCGAGCACGTCCTCGTAGAACGCGATGCTGCGCGGCAGATCCGCGACGAACAGAACGATGTGGTTGATTCCCCGCATCTGGCGGCCTCCTCGATCGGCAGTTCTCGATCTCCGAGCGTCCCACGCCGACCTCCGGCGAGACCACCGGACGACCGGGGAGTGGGAGACTTCGTGCCCGGGCGGCTCGCGCTATTGCGCCGACTTCGTCGCGGTGACGTGCTGCGTGCTGTCGGAGCTGAGCAGCAGCCGGGCGATGAGGTCGGTGAGATGCTCCCGGGTGGTGTCGAATTCGCCGCGCATCCAGGCCGCGACCAACTCCAGTGCGCCGCTGACCACGCTGTAGGCGGTCATATCGGCGTCGAGCGGATCGGCGGGTTCGGCGAGGATCTCGCGACCCACCGCCGACATCGCGCGGGCGATCGCGTGCTGGGTGCTCAGTCGCGCTGCCTGCAGTGCCTCGGTGCTCTGCGCGTTCAGCAGCAGGGCCGATCGGCGGGGGTCGGCGAGCAGGAAGCCCAGCGCGGCGTCCGCCGCCGCGCGCACCTGGCTGTGGACGTCGGGGTCGGCGTCGTGGGTGGCGGTGACCACCGCGGCGATGCCGAGGCCGGTGTGCTCCTCGACCAGGGCGGTGAGCAGGGCGTCGCGATCGGCGAACTGCTCGTAGAAGTAGCGATCGTTGAGGCGGGCTCTCACACAGACGGCCCGTTTGGTGACCGCCGGAGCTCCGCCCTCGGCGAGCAGGTCGAGCGCGGCGTCGAACAGCGCGCCGCGACGGCGGGATCGGCGTTCGTCCGCGGCTACACCGCCGTAGACGCGTGATGTCGCCGCGTCGTCGGTGTCGTTGCGCATGGCCGCCTTTCCTCTTCTCCGGGCGCCAGAATAGTCCACCCGGAACTCTTGACCCTCCCGCAATTGTGGTGCACTCTGACACCAGACTAGTTTGTGGTGTCGTCCAGCACCAGAACTGTCGGCGGAACAAAGGAGTTCACCGATGACCTGTCCTGTGCCACATCAGGAAACCCGCTCGGCCGACGTCGCCCCGGCGTCCTCGCGCGAATCCCACAGCGCCGTCGCACGATTCGAACGTGTCGGCGGATCGGTTCTGTTCGGCTTGTTCGGGGTCGGCCTGTTCGACCAGCCGATGCTGCCGCCCGTGTCGGCCGCGCTCGAAGCCACCGGGCGGTCGCGATACCAGCCGTGGGGGCGCGCAGTGCGCACCGCGGCGGCCGACCAGCTGATCTATCACGGCGAAGACGCCGACCGCGACGCCGAGTCGCAGCGGCTGATGCTCCTGCATCGCGACGTCAAAGGCGTGGGCCCGGACGGTGAACGCTATTCGGCGCTCAACCCGCACGCCTGGAACTGGATCCTCTACTCGACCTTCTTCGTCCAGCGCGGCGCCTACCTCGCATTGACCGGCGACACCCCGTCACCGGCCGCCGACCAGGCCATCTGGGACCACTACCGCACCAAGACGCGCGGTCTGCACCTGCCGGGCAACTCGCAGCCGATCGTGAACTACGCCGACCTGGCCGTCCACTACGACCATATGATCACCGAACTGCGGGCGACCCCGGCACTGGAAGCGGCCACCACGACGGTTCGGCGTGCACCGCGCCCGGACTTCCTGCCCGCCGTCACCGCCCCGCTGTGGTGGGTGGGCGCGCCCGCGTTCGGCTATATCGCGATGGTTCTGGGCTGCGGCATCATGCACCCCGAGGTGCGAGCCAAGATGCCGATCACCTGGACCGCTCGCCACGACCGGCACTTCCGAGTCCTCACGACCGCCCTGCGCGTCGCCTACACCCGGCTCCCGGCCGCGGTCACCGACTCCCCGATGGCCCGTAATCGGCGCAAGTACGAACAACTGGTCGAGCGATATCGTGAGGTCGGCCTCACCTCGTTCGCACCGGAGACCGGCGAGGCCCGATCGCGGCGGCGCGTGCGAGCCTAGGCACGGTCGAGTGAAGCTCGGTCCGGCGCGGAGCCAGGCAGGTGCGGATCCATCCAGCGCAGCATCCGGTCGACCGAATCCGCGCAGTCGCCCTGCGCGCCGGACTCGGCCCATTCGATCAGCGCGGCGAAGGTGGCGGACTGGTACGCGGTGGCGATGGCCCGGCAGATGGGAGCGGGGGAGGCGGGCAGTCGACCGGCGAGGTAGCCCGACAACGTATCGATCCACGGGCGGTAGACCCGGGGAGCTGTCGCGGCCAGCTCGGGTTCGGAGGAGATCAGCCGCAGCCAGTCCGGCGCCAGCTCCTGGATCTGCGGATCGCGCGATACCGACTCGACGATCGCGGACCGCACGACCACCGCGGGCGGCTCCTCGGGTGCGGCGCCGGCGAGCGCGTCTCGGAGCCGCTCCGTCGCGGGCGCGACGCCGATCCAGGCGATCTCGGATCGGGACGAGAAGTGTCGCAGCAGGGTTCGCGTGCTGATTCCGGTGGCCTCGGCGAGGTCGCTCCAGCTGGTGGTGGCGAAACCGCGGTCGGTCCACAAGCGCAGCGCGCCGGCCGACACAGCCCTGGTGTCCAGCACCGAGGGGCGGCCGGGACGGCGGGGAGCTGGCTGGGTCACCGCGAAAGCCAAACAGTTTTGGCGAAGTGTGTCAATATTCAGTGAGACCTCACCGAAAACAGGAGAACAGTATGGATTTCGTCAACTCGTCCGCGATCGTCACCGGCGGTGCGTCGGGTCTCGGCTTGGCGACCGTGCAGGAACTGCACGCCAAGGGCGCCAAGGTCGTCATCGTCGACCTCTCCTCGTCCAACGGCGCTGCCATCGCCAAGGAGCTGGGTGAGGGCGCGGCGTTCGCGGCCGCGGACGTGACCGACGAATCGGCGGTGGCCGCAGCACTCGACGCCGCCGAATCGCTGGCGCCGCTGCGGATCGCGGTGAACTGCGCCGGCATCGGCAACGCGATCAAGACGGTCGGCAAGAAGGGCGCGTTCCCGCTCGCCGACTTCACCAAGGTGATCAACGTCAACCTCGTCGGCACGTTCAACGTGATCCGGCTGGCCGCCGAGCGCATGTCGGGCACCGACCCGGTCGGTGAGGAGCGCGGCGTCATCATCAACACCGCCTCCGTCGCCGCTTACGACGGCCAGATCGGCCAGGCCGCCTACGCCGCGTCCAAGGGTGGCATCGTCGGCCTGACCCTGCCGATCGCGCGTGACCTGGCGAGCTTCAAGATCCGCGTCGTCACGATCGCGCCCGGCCTGTTCCGCACGCCGCTGTTCGAAACGCTGCCCGAGGAGGCGCTGCAGTCCCTCGGCGCGCAGGTGCCGCACCCCTCGCGCCTGGGGCAGCCCACCGAGTTCGCCGCGTTGGCCCGCCACATCGTGGAGAACCCGATGCTCAACGGCGAGACCATTCGTCTCGACGGCGCCATCCGGATGGCGCCGCGCTGAGTTGATCTGTGCGACACCACCTCCGGCCGGGCCCGCTGCCCGGCCGGAGGTGTTTGTCGGCACCGGCGTACCACTTGTGATCGTCGTCAAAGTTCGGCACGGGTGACAGCAAAACTAGAACGTGTTCTAGTAGGCTTCTGCTATGGAACAACTCACCGGACTGGATGCCAGTTTCCTCTATCTGGAGACCGACACCCAGCATCTCCACGTCTGCGCACTGCTGA
The DNA here is from genome assembly GCF_042674185.1 of Nocardia sp. NPDC056952. Taxonomy (NCBI): domain Bacteria; kingdom Bacillati; phylum Actinomycetota; class Actinomycetes; order Mycobacteriales; family Nocardiaceae; genus Nocardia; species Nocardia sp. NPDC056952. The sequence goes on from NZ_JBHURA010000001.1 coordinate 1,272,335, forward strand.
TCCTCGACCCGGCCGACGGTCACTACTCCTTCGGCAACCTCCGCGACGAGCTCCGCAAGCGGTTGCCCCTCATCCCGCATATGCGCCGCCGAATCCACCCGGTGCCGTTCAACCTCGACCATCCGCTGTGGGTAGACGACGCCGACTTCGACATCGACAACCACATCCGGCGGGTGGAATTGCCGGAGACGGGTGGTCTGGCTGCGCTGATCGGCGCCATCGCCAGTCTCCCGATGGACCGGAATCGGCCGCTGTGGGAGATGTCGGTGGTGGAAGGTCTCGACGACGGCAAGGTAGCCGTCGTCTGTAAGTACCATCACTCGGCCGTCGACGGCATCACCGGCACGAACATGATGATGCACCTGTGCGATCTGGAGCCGGGGACCAGTCGCCCGGAACCCGAGCCGTGGCAACCGGAACCGGTGCCCGGCGATCTGGAACTGGCCGCGCGGGCCGCGGTCCGCCTGCCCGCCAGGGCAGGCATGCTCGGCATGGTCCCCAAGACCCTCGGGATGGTCGCGGGCTTCGCGCGGCGGCGCCGCAACAATCAAGCCGGGATGGAGCTTCCGTTCTCCGCGCCACGCACGCCGTTCAACCAGGCCGTCACCGCGGCGCGGTCGGTCTCGTTCACCAAGACCGACCTCGGCGCGATCAAGGAGATCAAGGCCGCGTTCGGGGTGACGGTCAACGATGTGGTGCTGGCCGTCGTCGGCGGCGTGCTGCGCCGCTACCTGGACGAACGAGGCGAGCTGCCCGACCGCTCCCTCATCGCCTCGGTGCCGGTCTCGGTGCACGAATCCACCCGGCACACCGAGGGGATCAACAAGGTCTCGACGCTGTTCTGCCGTCTGGGCACCGATGTCGCCGATCCGGTCGAGCGGCTGCGGGTGCTGGCCGTCGCGAACCGCGAAGCCAAGGCCGAACACGACATGATCGGCGCCGACTTCCTGCAGGACTGGTCGAAGTACGCCCCGCCCAACACCTTTCGGCTGGCCTCGCGCGTGTACTCGTCGCTGAAGCTGGCCGAACGGCACCCGGTGGTGCACAACCTGGTGGTCTCGAATGTGCCGGGCCCGCCGATGCCGCTGTACTTCCTCGGCGTCCGGGTGGACGGGATGTTTCCGTTCGGTCCGGTCTTCCACGGCGCCGGGCTCACCGTCACCGTGCTGTCGAACTGCGGCGATCTGGATTTCGGCTTCATCGCCTGCCGCGACCTGGTTCCCGATATCGAAGCGCTGGCCGAGGCGGTGCCCGCCGTGGTCGATGACCTGCTCGCCGCGGCGCGGGCCGAGGGCTGACCACCTGCCCGGGCCGATCGCCCTGTTCGCCACCGGCGTCGAACAGGGTCGTCACCTACAGCCGAGCCGCCACTGCCCGGCACGCGTCGGTCAACGCCGGCACGAACCGGTCCGGCGCGACGGCGCACGCCGCGTGACCCGCCGCGACCGGATGAATACTCGACCCCGGGACCGCAGCCGCGAGTTCGATCTGGCGGTACACCGGGATCGCCCGGTCTCTGGTCGTGATGACCACCGCGGTCGGCATCTGCAGCTCCGATAGCCAGTCGGTGGCATCGAACGTCCCGATCTCGGCCAGCACGGGTGCCAGCGCCCATCCACTGGTACTGCGGAATTCGCCCACCGCCCAGCGGCGCAGCTGTCCCGGCACCAGGGCGGGCGGCAGATCCGGCAGGGTCCGCGTCAACCGCCGGGCGCGGCGATAGGGATATTCTCCCAGGGCTTCGGCGACGGAAGCGAAACCGCGATGGAACGCCCGCTCGCGCCATTTCTCCTGGAAGCGATACGGAGTCGCGCACAACACCAGCCCCGCGACCCGGTCCGGGTGCCGGCGGGCCGTGAGCAGCGACACGATACCGCCGAGCGAATAGCCTACGCAGACAAAGCGGTCCACGTTCAGCGCATCGGCGACCGCGACCACGTCGTCGGCGCAGTCGTCGAGCCGGAACCGCGCCGACTGGATCCCGCGCCCGTGCCAGCGTTGATCGAACAGCACCACGCGATACCGGGCGCTCAGCGACTCCAGCGCGGGAAACCAGTTCAGTGCCGCCGTGCACGCGGTGCCGTGCAGCAGGATCAGCACGGGTGCGCCGGGTGGTCCGGGGAGGTCGACGACATAGGTCCGGCCACGTCCGGGAAGGTCGAGTATCCGCCCACCGGGAATCTCGTCCACGGCGGGCACGACGAACGGCCCTGTCCGCACCGATCGCGCAGCACCCACGGGGCCTCCTCGGGCATTTCTAGAACTCGTTACAGTTCATGATGGCATATCGGCGCGGCAGCGTCAGGCGAGGAAGCGCTGGAGTTCCTCGGTGACGAATCGAGGGTTCTCCTCGACGAGCCAATGTCCGGCGCGCGGCACGTCGACCGCCCGCACGATGTTGCTCAGGCGCGGGGAAACGGTGGCGCGGATCGCCTCGAGCTGCCCCTCGGCGGTCATGAGCAGAGTCGGGACAGGTGTCGGCGCGGTCGCCACAGTGTCGCGGACGTCCTGGTCGAGGGCGCGGTAGAGCTCGAAGCCGCCCGCGAGGGCCTCGGGCTTGCGGTAGGTGCGGGCGAACTCGTCGACCTCGGCGTCGGTGAACGGGGACCGATCCGACGTGCCGCCGAACGCCGTGCCGCCGAAGGAGACCTGCGGGTAGAACAGCGCCAAATACTCGCGAACGTCGTCGCCGACAACAGCTTCGGGGACTCGCCGCTGGGAGTGCAACGCGATGTGCCAGCTCAGGGTGCGGTAGGTCGCCGCGTCGATCGCGGGCCCGGGCAGCGGGAGATCGAGGTAGCCGAGGCGGTCGGTATCGGCGGGAAACTGGGCGGCGTACGCGAAGGCGACGGCGGCGCCGAAGTCGTGTCCGACCACGCGCGCATCCCGCACGCCGAGCCGCTCGGCGATGAGGGTGTGCACGTACCGCGCCAGCGTGGCCTTGTCGTAGGCGGTCGGTGAACCGGTGCTGTCACCGAGTCCGGGCAGGTCGACGGCGTAGACGGTGTGGTTCTCGGCGAGGGCGGGCATGATCGGCCACCAGCCGTACCAGGTCTGTGGCCAACCGTGGATCAGCACCACCGGTGTGCCGCTGCCGCCGGTCACATAGTGCATCCGGACACCGTCGATGTCGGCGAACTCGTGCCGGAATGTCTTGTCGAACACGGGGTCACCCGCCGTCGCGGCGGCGTGGGGTGCGATGCCGGAGGCGGCCGGGGAACAGGCTGCGGCACACATCGTGAGCAGGAAGGCGAGTACGAAGGCCGCTGCCGCACGGGCGGATCGACCGACGCTGTGCGGTCGGGAGGTGGAGATCATCTGTTCCTCGTCGGGGGTGAGATCAGCGGCCGGTGGCGCCGTCGATCAGTTCGCGGAGGATGTCGGCGTGGCCTGCGTGGCGGCCGGTTTCCTCGATCATGTGGGTGAGTGCCCAGCGCACACTGGGAGCGCGGCGGCCCGGTCGCGGTCTAGGCAGCGGCGCACCGAGATCGGTGCAGCTGTCGAGTATCTCGTTCGCTTGCTCGACCGCGGCCCGGTAGCGGGCGACGACGTCGGCCACGGTGGCAGACGCCGGGGCGTGGAATGTCGCCTGCCAGTCGGTCACGGTGTCCCCGAGGAACATCGAGCGTTCGACGAAGGTCAGGTGCTCGAGCAGGCCGAGCAGGTTGGTGCCCGAAGCCACCGCGGCCGTGCGCACGCGAGGTTCGGGCGCGCCGTCCACCTTCGCGACGATCGAAGTCCGCAGATAATCGAGGAATCCGCGCAGGACCTCGATCTCCTCGCCTCCCGTCCGCGGGGGCGGGGTGTCTCGGCGGCGGGCGTGACGCGTTGTGCTGGGCACGGTGGTCACCTTCCTTCGTCGCGAACGTCAGGCGCTGCGGTGGATGAGCAGGCGCGCCCAGTTTCGTTGAGGCCACCACGATCTGGCACGCGAAATTGCGGGTTCGGCAAAAAGGTCGGTCAGCGGACTCGCTTCGCGTCCCGGATCGTGGTCGCCAGGCGTTCCAGCAGGGGAGCGGTGGCGGCATGGGAGAAGCGGAAGATCGGCGACCAGGGCGCGACCTGGCCGGCTACCACCGCGGGTAGGCTGCGCCAGACCGGCCGGTCGGCGAGCGCGGCCGGCTGCAGGCCCGAGGATCGGTCGTCGAGCAGGATCAGGTCGGCCGGATACCGGTCTGCTGTCTCCCAGCTCAGCGATTGGAAGTAGCCGCCGGGGTCCACCTGGTCGGGGACGACGAATTCGACGCCGAGTTCGGTGAAATAGCTCAGATCGGCCGAGGCGCGCGGGTCGGAGGCGTAGAAGAGTTCCGGGGTCGCCGAGGCGGCGAGCACGCGCAGGCCGGGGCGCGCCGCCACGGCGTCTCGCACCGCCTGGGACGCGGCGGCGAAGCGCTGCTCCGCGGCCGCGACCGCCGGGGTGGCGGTCTCGGCGCCGAGCGCCGCGGCCAGGGCGCGATAGCGCGCGATGATGTCGGGGAGCCGCTGACCGGCGATCCGCACGGCGACCACATTCGGGTTCGCCGACTCGATCTTGGACAGATTGTCGTCGGGGACATACCAGAGTCGGCCCGGCACATAGGAATCGGTGACGAGCAGATCGGGCTCGAGCGTCGCGTACTTCTCGATGTCGAACTGCCCCCAGGCGTCACCGACGACGGCCACCGAGTCCGGGTCGAGGTCGCCGAGCATATCTCGGTCATGCGCTTCGCCGAAAATGCCCACGATGGGCTCGCGCACCCCGTAATCGACCAGCGCGCCCGCCGAACCCGTGAACGCGACCACCCGGCGCGGCGTCCCCTCCGTCCGCACGGTGCCGCCACGACCATCGGGAAACTGCCAGCTCCCGGTGTTGTCTCTTCCGTTGTCGGCGCCGGCCCCGCAGGCTGTAAGACTCGCACTCACCCCGACCGCCCCCGCTACCGCGAAGAATCGGCGCCGGGTGAGGGCGCGGTCCTGTCGGTCCTGGTTCGCGATCACGATTCTCCTCCGCACGTGGCTATCGGTTCGCGATCACTAGACCATATTCACTAAGGCAAGGCAAACCTAACTAGGTCGGATTCAGCCGTGCCAGCGGCGGTACACCTCGGCGGCGCCGGGGTGCAGCGGGACGGTCCCGGTGCCGATCAGGAATCGGCCGTCGAGGAACTGTGTGCCCGCGGCCTCGGCGGGGACGAGCGCGTCCGCGTGGTGGACCAGCAGGTCGACGATGGCGGCCGCTGTCTCGTCGGGCAGGGTCGCGGCGGCGAGGAGAAGGTTGGCGACGCCGATCGTGTGTACCGCCGGGCTGCCCGGATAGGCATCGGCGGGAATAGCGACCCGGTCGTAGATAGGGCCGTATCGTTCTCGCAGGGGAGCGGCGAGGGCGCCGAGGTCGATCAGCCGCAGGGGATCGGGCACGGCGAGTGCGGCGGTGGGCACGCCACCGGCCCACAGCAACGCGTCGATGGCGCCGTCGGTCAACCGTTGCGCGGCCTCGCGCAGCGGTCGATGCTCGACCACGACGTCGACGCTCGGATCCAGCCCGGCCGTTGTCAGCAGTCGCTGACCGGTGACCGCGGCGCCCGAGCCCGCGGCGCCGAGATTGACCCGGCGTCCACGCAGGTCGGCGACCTCGTTGATCGGATCGCCGGTACGGACCGCCAGCTGGAGATAGTTCTCGTAGACGCGACCGAGCGCCAGCACACGGCCGCCGAAATCGCTCGCCGAATCCGCCAGCGCCAGTGCGGTGTCGACGTCGCCGTCGGCGACCATCCGCAGATTCTGTTGCGACCCAGCGGTTTCCACCGGTTCGATGCGGAGAGTGTCGGTGTCGTCAGCGGCCGCGGCGGCCAGCAGTCGCGCGAACGCGTAGTAGAAGCCCCCGTCCTCGCCCGAGGCCAGCCGCACCGTTGACCGGTCGTTCGTGCCGCACCCGGCCACGCCCGCCGACACGAGTGCGGCCAAGGCCAGCATCCGGCGACGTGACATCGGCGATCCACCACTCATCGCGTCACCGCGGGTATCCGAACCGTCACGGCGAGCCCGTGCGGGCGCACCGCCTCGACCGTCAAGCTCGCGCCCCACGCCGTGGCCAGTGCCTGCGCGATCGACAGGCCCAGCCCCGTTCCGCCCGCGGCCGCGGCGGAACCGCGGAAGAATCGCGCCGTGAGTTTGTCGAGTTCGTCCGGCGCGACGCCCGGCCCGTCGTCGGCGACCTGGACCCTCACCCAGCCCGGGTCGTCGCTCACCCCGACGACCGTGTGCGCGCCGGATCCCGCGTACCGGCACGAATTGCTCAGTGCCACATCGAGAATCTGGGCCAGCGCCGCCGAGCTGATCGCCGCCGCGCTGTGGCTGCCGGAATCCTCACCGCCGTCCGGCGGCGCAGCGCTGACCGATCCGCCGGGTCGGCGTGCCGTGCTCAACCGCATCCCCGCGTCGTCGAACGCCGACCCCCATGCGTCGATTCGGTCGGCCACGACCTGTGCCGGATCGCACCGCTCGTCGGTGGATGCCGCGGTGCCGAAGGACGCGGGTGCTTGCGCCACGGCCAGCTCCAGCAGATCGTCGAGAAGCGCGGTCAGCCGTTCCACTTCCGCGGTCGCACCGCGGAAAGTCGCCGACGCCTGGCCGGGGACCGCGTACTCCAGCGAGTCGAGACGAATCATCAACGCGGCGAGTGGGTTTCGCATGGCATGTGCGGTATCGGCGACGAGCTGGTGTTGCGCGTCGGCGGAATCGGCGACGGCGGTGGCCATGGCGTCGACGGATTCGGCGAGGTCACGGACCTCCGGTGGGCCACCGTAATTTCTGGTGATCGGGGCGCGGCCGCGTGGTTTCGGCAGTGTCGCGGTGAGTTCGGCGACCGCGTCCGACATCGCGGCCAGCGGGCGCAGCACCCATCGGCTCAGGACCAGTGCCAACAGCACGAAGACCACCATCGCGCCGAGCGCGCCCACCGCGATCACCGCCCACACCCGGGCGATCGTCGTGCGCGCCGCGGCGGTCGACGCCTCGATCACGACGGCACCGTTGACCTGCACGCCGGTGCCGACGGGCCGGGCGATGAGCATGACCGGAGCGCTCCACGGCGTCAGCCGATCCACCTGCTGCGGTCGCTGGTTGCGGCGAGCCGCGGCCACCGCGGCCCGGATCCGCGGATCGCTCACCTCGACCCCGGCGTTGACGATCGGTGCCCCGCGAGCGTTCACGACCAGCACGTTCTCCCCGTACAGCTCGTGATAGCGGCCGACCTCGTCGGCGAGTGCCTGCACCCCGCCGGCCGACCCCGCCGCGTCGGCGAGGGTCGCGAAGCGGTCGGCGTCACCGGACCGGCCGAGCACCAGCTCCTGGGTTCGGCTGGTGGCGGCGGTCAGCGACAGCGGAATCGCGAAGGCCAGCACCGCGAGCGCCGCGAAGACGGTGAGCGCGATCAGCAGTCTGCGGCGCATGCCGGTCCTCGGGCACTCACTCGCCCCACCGATACCCGTAGCCACGAATGGTGGTGATCAGCCCGGGTCGGTTCAGTTTGGCGCGCAGCCCGGTCATGTGGACATCGAGCGAGCGCGAGACCGCGACGAACGCATCGCCCCAGATGCGGTCCATCAGCAGCTGCCTGCTCACCGCGGCGCCCGGCCGTTCCACCAGGACCTCGACGAGCTCGAATTCCTTCTGGGTGAGCGCGATCGGAGCACCGGCCACCTCGACGACCCGCGCACGCAGATCCACTCGGACATCACCGGTGACGACTTCGGTCCTGGCCCGCGTGGCGACGGCCGCGGCCCGGCGCAGGACGGTCTCGAGCCGCGCCATCAGCTCGGCGATCCGCGGGGGCTTGACCACATAGTCGTCCGCTCCGCCACGCAAGCCGCGCACGATGGAGCGTTCGTCGCTGCGGGCGGTCAGGATCAACACGGGGATCGTGCTGACCTCACGCAGCTGACGCAGGACCTGCAACCCGTCGGCATCGGGCAGCCCGAGGTCGAGGAGCACGGCGTCGAAGTCGCGGTGGGCGATGAGCAGGTCGGCGCCACGGCGCATGCGCTCGGCCCGGTAGCCACGCGCGGTGAGCGCCTCTACCAGGGCGTCGCCCACTCCGTCGTCGTCCTCGACCACCGCAAGCCGCACGCGCCGATCCTCCCATAGCGGCAGGACCGGCGCGTGTTCCGGACGGTCAGCCACGCACGGCGGCCATCGCCCGTTCCGGCTCGACCGCATCGGCATCGACGACGTCGTCGGCGTCGATGGTCGACTCGGCCGACGTCTCCCGCATGAAGTAGTAGGTGATCAGCGAGATCGCGATACATCCGGCGACGTAGAAGAAGTAGAGCGACTCGAGGCCGGCCTTCTTCAACGCCAGCGCGATCATCTCGGCGGTACCACCGAAGATCGCGACGGTCAGCGCGTACGGCAGCCCGACGCCGAGCGCGCGGATCTTGGTGGGGAACAGCTCGGCCTTCACGATCGAGTTGATCGAGGTGTAGCCGGTGACGATCACCAGCGCGGTCATCATCAGGCCGAAGGCCGCGAGTGCGTTGGAGGTGTGCGCGAGCGCCGTCATGATCGGCACCGTCAGCACGGTGCCGGCGATTCCGAAGAAGATGAGCAGTTTGCGGCGGCCGATCCGGTCGGACAGACCGCCCGCGATCGGCTGGAGCACCACGAAGACCAGTAGCGCGACGAAGTTGATCCAGGCCACGGTGTCCTTGGAGATGCCCGAGGTATTGATCATGAACTTCTGCATATAGGTCGTGTAGGTGTAGAACGCCACCGTGCCGCCCAGTGTCAGGCCGACTACCAGCAGGCACTCGCGGGGGTACTGCAGCAGGACCCGCAGCGAACCGCGCGAGCTGCTCGCGGCCGCCTCGCCGGACTCGGACGTCTTCTCCATGGCCTTGAACGAGTCGGACTCGTCCATGCCACGTCGCAGCAGCATCACCACGATCGCGCCACCGGAACCGATCAGGAACGGGATGCGCCAGCCCCAGCTGTACATCTGCTCGGACGAGAGCATCTGCTGCAGGATGATCTGCACGCCCAGCGCGACCAGCTGACCCGCGACCAGTGTCACGTACTGGAAGCTCGAGTAGAACCCGCGCCGGCCCGGGGAGGCGACCTCGGACAGATACGTTGCGCTGGTGGCGTATTCGCCGCCGACCGACAGTCCTTGCAGCAGTCGCGCCATGAGCAGCAAGACCGGCGCCGCGATGCCGATGGTCTGGAATCCGGGTGTCACCGCGATCATCAGCGAACCCGCGGCCATCACCGTCACCGACAGGGTGAGGGCGGCGCGTCGGCCGAACCGGTCGGCGTAGCGCCCGAGCGCCCAGCCGCCGATCGGGCGCATGATGAACCCGACCGCGAACACCGCCGCCGTCGACAGCAGTTGCGCCGTGGGGTCGCCGTCGGGGAAGAACGCCTTCGCGAAGTACACGCTGAACGCGGCGTAGACGTACCAGTCGTACCACTCGACGAGGTTGCCGATCGAGCCGCGCAGCACGTTGGCCACGACTCGCCGTTCACCACCGGCCTGTGTCGTTGTCACCTTGGACCCTCCTCTATCGGCGCGGCATTGCGCCGTCGGAGACCACTGTGTCGGCGCTCACATGCCGAAAGGAAGCGGCACGGGCGGTTCCTAACCTTCCCTTAGGACGATCCTCGCGACCGCTCTCGCCGGAGCCGGTGCGCAGGCCCGGGTGCTGGGCGAGGCGGCGCACACGATGGAGGACGAGATGAACGCGCTGTGGCAGGCGTGGCGTCAGGCGGCGGGAACCGGGGCGTCGGGGGTGTCGGGACGAACGGCCACAGGGCCGAGGATGCTGGCGGATTCTGTTGCAGCGGAACGGGTCCGCGGTCTATTGGGGTCATCCGGCACCGCGTTTCCGTGGTGCCAGAACTGAATTCGTTACATCTTGGCGTCGCCGGTGAGCTCGGTGACGATCTTGGCGATCCGGGTGGCGCGGGTGCCGGCACGCTTGGCCTCGGTGACGGACTGCACGCGTTCGCGCTGCTTGCTGTAGGACAGCGCGGCGAATGCCGCTGTCGAGCCGGGACGTTGCTCCAATGCCTGTGCGAGATCGTCGGGAACCTCGACGGTGCGGTCCTCGCGATCGAGTTCGACGGTGACCTCCGCGGTGTCTCCGGCGCTGACACCCGCGGCTTCGCGGTTCGACGCGTTGAGGGGCACCATGAACTCACCGCCGTACACGGCCACCGTGCTTCGGAACGTGTGGGGCCCGATGGTCACGACGACCCTCGGCCGTTTCCCGTCGCCGAGCGCTTCGACGACGTCGGCGGGTACCCGGAATCCGGTAGCGGTCTTTCCGCCGAGTTCGATCTGGGTGGTGAAGTGATGTGACGTCACTGCTGCCTCCGGCTCGACTGTGGACGGCATGTCGGTCGCAGGATGGCCCTGCTGTCCTCATCAGCTCTTCATCGTAGGGGTCGGCACCGGCGGTACTGCGCGGCGCAACGTCGGACGAACTCCGGCGGCATCGCTCAGGAGGCGGTCGGGGTCGCTGTCCGGTCTTGCTCGGCGAAGCAGTCGGCGAGGAAAGCGAAGCCGGCCCGGGCGAATTGCGGTGCCGCGGTGAAATGGCCACCGAATCGGATCCGATGTTCGCTGACCTCGACGCCGAGTTCGCGCCACCGCTGGGTGAGCAGCTCGGTCTGGCGGTAGGGGACCACCCGGTCGCGGGGGCCGTGCCCGACGAGCACCGGCGCTGTCGGCGGTAGGTACCCGAGGCTGACCTCACGCATTCGCTCGATCCACACCGGATCCTCGAACGGGTCGGTGCTCAGATAGACGGTCCGCGACTTCGGGATGACGAACCCGACCGCGGCGAGCGCCAGCGGATGCAGTCGACGAATCACCGGCAGCGTCAACTTGCCCGCGGCGTTGAGATTTCGGCGCAGATCCAGGTTGTCGAAACTGGCTTCCAGCCCCAACGCCGAGTACATCAGCAAGAACAAGCCCGCGGTGCGATCGAGGCTCGCACCCATTTCGGCGAGGTCGGCCGGTGGCGCGCCGATGGCGACACCGGCCAACGGCAGATCTGGAGCGTAGAGCGACTGGATCTGCGCGGCCCAGGCGGCGGTGTTCCCGCCCTCGGAGTAGCCGTAGATCCCGTACTGGCTGATCTGCGCGGATCGGGTGGTGAGCAGATACCGCGCGGCACGCATGACGTCGAGCAACGCGCGGCTGTTGGCCGGACCGATCACATAGGGATGGGTTCCCTCGGTTCCCAGCCCGGGGTAGTCCGTGACCGCCACCGCCCAGCCGCGGGCCAACGCGGCGGCGATGAACACCCCTTCGTATTCCAGCCCGCGCTCGAGCAGCCGCGACACCGCTGCCGAACGCGCCATTCCCTGGGTGCCCGGAGCGAACCCGACCAGTGGCAGCGGTCCCGAGATATCGCGGGGAATCAGAATTGCTCCCGAGACCGTGATCGGCTTTCCGGCAAGGTCGGTGGAACGGTACAACACGCGATACGCGTCGGCCCGCACCGTGATTCCCGGGGCGATCCGTGCGGTCATCGATCTGATTCGCAGGATTTCCCCGGCGGCCGCGCTGCCGACGGTCGATTCCGGGAGGGGCTGATAGAACTGTGTGCGCCGGCACGACATCATCGGATCAACCCCGCGACGTGGGCGCGGCGACACGGTCGAACGTCAGTACGCCGTCGAGGAGTTCGCCTTTGCCGAGTAGGGCGCGATCGCGGTAGTAGTTGTTGACCACCTTCCAGGGGGAGCGCCGCCCCTGTCGCGGCATGACACCGTCGCCGCGCTTGATGTAGCCGGAGGTCAAATCACCACCCATCACGGACTCTTCGGCGATGTCGTCGGCACCCGCCCGCACCGAGAATCGGGAGTATCCGCCGTCGCGCATGGCGTTGAGGACCCGGCAGAAATAGGTGGCGGCGAGGTCGGCCTTGAGCGTCCATGACGCGTTGGTGTAGCCGAGGATGATCATGGCATTGGGGACTCCGGAGATCAGGACACCCTTGTAGAGCACCGAACCGCGCGGGTCCACCGGGACACCGTCGACCACGAGTTCGGCGCCGCCGACGATCTGTACGTTCAGACCCGTGGCGGTGACGATGATGTCGGCCTCGAGCTCCTGGCCCGACTCGGTCAGCACGCCCTTCTCGGTGAACTTCGCGATGCGGTCGGTGACGATGTCGGCCTTGCCGCTTTTCAGCGCCTTGAACAGGTCACCGTTGGGCACCACGCACAGACGCTGATCCCACGGGTTGTAACCGGGCGTGAAGTGCCGCATGTCGATCTTGTCGCCCACTTGCAGTCTGACCTGGTTCAAGAACACCTTCTTGGCCAGCTCGGGATTGGTGCGCGAGAGCTGGAAACTGGCGCGCTGCAAGGCGATATTACGGGCACGGCCGATCCGATAAGCGATCTTCTCCGGCACACGCGCTTTGCGCATCGTGATCGCGACGGGATCATTCGAGGGCAGCGTCTGGATGTAGGTGGGCGAGCGCTGCAGCATGGTGATGTGCTCGACGGCGTCGGCCATCGCGGGGATCAGCGTGATCGCGGTGGCGCCCGAACCGATCACCACGACCTTCTTGCCCTGGTAATCGAGGTCCTCGGGCCAATGCTGCGGGTGCACGACCTGGCCGGTGAAGTCCCCGGCGCCGGGGAACGTCGGCTGATATCCCCTGTCGTAGTCGTAGTAGCCGGTGGCGCCGACGAGGAAATTCGCCGACCAGGTCTCGATCTCGCCGGTGCGCTCGTCGAGGACTTCGCCCGTCCACAGTCCGGTGGTGCTGTCGAAGGAGGCGCGAATTCCCCTGCGGCCGAAGTGGATGTGATCGAGGACGCCGTATTCGCGGGCGGTGTCCTCGATGTAGTTCCGGATGCTCGGCCCGTCGGCCAGGATCTTGGTGCCGATCCACGGGCGGAACCCGAAACCGAAGGTCAGCATGTCCGAGTCGGACCGGATGCCCGGATACTTGAACAGATCCCAGGTGCCGCCGACGTTGTCGCGACGTTCGATGATCGCGAAGCTACGGCCGGTCTGCTCGCGAACGAGCTGACAGGCAGTGCCGATGCCGGAGAGGCCGGCGCCGATGATCAGTACGTCGACGTGTCGTGTCGTCATGACAGAGTTCCATCCTGGTGAGTGATCAGGTAGTCGCGGTCGTCGGGTTCGGTGAGCAGGGTGTCCATCGTCTTGCGGTCGAAAGGCCACAGGTCGATGGTGTTTTCCTCGGTGAAGTACCAGGAGTTGCAACCGGTGTTCCACACGGTCGGGCCCATGGCGTCGGCGACCGAGTCGTTGAACCGGACGGTGGCCTCCTCGGTCACCTCCACGGTGTCGAACTCGTTGTCGCGGAAGCGTTTCAGCCACCGCGTGATGTAGCGGGCAGTCAGTTCCGCGGAGTACTGCAGCGAGATCGACCCGGTGGGCGAGTTCGGGCCGAGCACGGTGAACAAGTTCGGGAAACCGGGGATCGCGGTCATCCGGTAGGCGCGTGGCCCCTTCGCCCAGGCCTCGTCGATGCTCAGGCCGTCGCGGCCGCGCAGATTCATCGGGCGCATGTAGTTGTGGGGGTGGAAGCCGGTCGCGAAGACGATCACGTCGAGGTCGTGGTGGGTGCCGTCGGCGGTGCGGATCCCGGTCGCGGTGATCTCGCTGATCGCGTCGCTCACCAACGCCGCGTTGTGGGCGCCGATCGCGCGGTGATAGGTGCCGGAGAGGACCTGCCGTTTGCAGAACGGCTCGTAATCGGGAGTCAGCGCCGCTCGTAGCCGCCGATCGCGCACCTGGGTGGTCAGCGACCACCGGGCGAGCTGCTGCGCGGCGCGGCGCCGCCACGTCGGTTTCAACGCGATATCGGCGAGGATGCCCGAGCTCCACAACAGCGTGGAGTAGAGGCGCTGGTGCGCGGCGGGCGCGGCGGCGAGCAGCCTGGCCAGCAGCCGCGGCTGGGGCAGACCCATCGGAGCCCAGAGCACCCACTGGGGGGTGCGGGCGAACTGGGTCAACTTCGCGGCTCGCGGTTGCAGCGCGGAGACCACCTGAACGCCGGTGGACCCGCTGCCGATCACCGCGATGCGCTTGCCGACGGTCTCGATCGCGTCGTCCCAGCGGGCGGTATGGACCACCGCACCGGTGAACCGGTCGATTCCCGCGATATCGGGGGTGAAGGGGTGGTGCAGCACGCCGGTGGCGGCGATGACGAAGTCCGCCTTGATCTCTCGGCCGCCCGCGAGGGTGACGGTCCACCCGTCGGCGCCGTGAACGGCCTCGGTGACCTCGCTGTTCAGCGCGAGATGATCGGTCAGACCGAACTGCTCGACCACATCGCGGTGGTAGCGCTGGATCTCGCCACCGGTGGCCCAGATCTGTGACCAGTCGGGCTTGGGTGCGAAGCCGAACTGATAGATCTGCGACGGAACATCGCAGGTCAGTCCGGGGTAGCGGTTCCAATGCCAGACCCCGCCGACATCGGAGCCCTTCTCCACGATCACGAAGTTCTCGAAGCCGGCCTGCTTGAAGATCACGCCGGCGGTGATCCCGGCGACGCCGGCGCCGATGATGACGATCTTCGGGTCACGCATGACGAACTCCTTTGTTCTGTCTCCACACGCATGGACTGACATGTCATTCTAACTACGGAATGAAGTGTCACTCAACTTTGACGGAGGCTATCATCACAGGCGTGGTCGGACCAGAGGCACTCGGAGACAGACGCGCTCAGCGAGCGGAACGCATGCGCGAGGAAACACGCCGCGACATCATCGACGCCGCCTTCGACTGCTTCGCGACGAGCGGCTACCACGACACCTCGATCGCCGACATCGCCGCGCGACTGGGGATCGGCCACGGCACCTTCTACCGGTATTTCCAGAACAAGCGCGACATCATCGACCACGTCGTGGACGACCTGTTCGGTCGCGTGCTGGAAGCCTTGGCGACCGACAACGCCCCCGCCGCCGCGGAAACCCTCGACGACTACCGCGCCCAGGTCGGCCGCATCGCCGACGGACTGACCGACATCCTGTACTCCGACCCGCGCATTCCCCGGTTCCTGTTCACCGGGACGGTCGGTGTCGACGCCGAGTTGAACAAACGAATGTTCAGCGTGCTCGACTCGGCCAACGCGCTCACGGCCGGCTATCTCGAACACGGGATCGAACGCGGGTACCTGCGCGCCGATCTCGATGTCGACCACACGGCGCAGGCTGTGATGGGCATGCTCCTGGCCGGGGTCATCGCCTGCGCCAGGGACGCCGGGGAACGGGCCATCACGGACGGCAGTGGGCCGCCCGAACAGCAACGAGAGCTCAGTATCGCGATACAGCGGCTGATGTTCGACGGAATCGCCCTCTGACTCGCCGCGCGCGCGGGAGCTGATGGAATCTCAGCGGGGTATCTCGGGCTTGCCCCGCGAATCGGTCGAGTCGGTACCGGATTGCGCGTCGGTGCGCAGGATCCATCGATTCTTGCCCAGCGCTTTGGCCTGGTAGAGGCAGTCATCGGCCTCGGCGAGCAGTTCGGGAACGCGTCTGCCGGTCAAGGGCGTCACGACCGCGCCGATGCTGACCGAGACCGATATCGGTCCGTCGGGCAGGGCGAACGGATCGACCACCGCGGCGTGGAGCAGATCGATGGTCTTGCGCGCTCGATCGACCGCGGACGGGGGGAGCACGACGATGAACTCATCACCGCCGAGGCGAGCCAGCAGCTCCTGATCGGTGCTCAAGCATCGCCGCAGGCGTTCGGCGAGCTCGACGAGGATCTGATCGCCCACGGCATGTCCGTAGGTGTCGTTGACCGCTTTGAACCCGTCGACGTCGAGTGCGCACACCGCCGCGCACTGGCCGGGGTGGGCGTCGCCGACGAGTGAGTGCAGCTCGGTGTGCAGGCCACGCCGGTTGGTCAGGCCGGTGAGCGGGTCGTGGTGGGCCTGCCAGTGCAGCCGTTGCGCGGCGGTGTGCTGCTCGGTGAGGTCCTGGCCGAAGCCGAGCAGATAAGCCCGTTCGCCGTCGGCCGAGACGCACTGGGTAATCGTCCAGCCGACCCACCTCGTGGTCCCGTCCGGGCGAGGCTGTTCGCTTTCGAACCGCACGGCGCCCGAGTCGTTGCCGGCGAGTTCGTCGAAAATGCGCCGGCGCTCGACGTCGGCGGTGTCGCCGGCCAGGTCGAAGCCGTCGAGTCCCCGCAGCTGGTCGAGCGGGTACCCCACCAGGCGTTCGAAAGCCGGATTGGCGTCGATGATGCGGCCTCGGGCGTCGCCGATGGACATCGCCACCGACGCGTGGCGAAACGCGATCTCGAAGCCGTCGGCGGCATGCGGGGTCACCGACTCGGAGGTGAGACTGCGCCCGACGCCGAGGCCGAATCGCGAGGCCAGGCTCATCAGAACCTCGGGTGTCGTTCCGGCGTGCCGGCAGACCTCACGCAGGGTCGGCAGCGAGGCGTCGATGACAGCGGGGGAGCGGAAACCGAGATCGGCGACGGCGATCCCGAGGTTCTCGCCGATGGTGGGATCCCAAGCGGGGTTGGCCAGCGCGATCAGCACCCGGTCCAGGAGATCTTCGAGGACGTCGACGAGGTCGTCTTCGCCGCGTACCGGAGTGGTCACCGCAGCCAGGTGCGCGGCCCATTGTCGGGCGAATCGTCGAGCGGGCACCGTCGATGACACCTCCGTAGACTCCGATATCTCCTTCGAGCAGTAAAGCAAGGATCACCTCACCACATGCGAACATCGGATCAGCCGGGCGTCATCGTGTGAAGCGGACATCCGTTCGGGTGGCCGGCCCGCGTCACCGGCCGGTGGTGGTCGGTGGAGCAGGGCTGGTGGGCGCGGTCGTCGCGCCGGTGTTCGTCGCGGCCGGGCTGCCCGGCACCGCCTCGCTCCCGTAGAAGGTCGGCAGCATGCCCTTGACCAGCACCAGTGCCGACCCTTCGCCCGACGGCACCGTCGCGAGGTTCGTGGCGACCACGATCGTGAGGTCGGACTCCGGGTCATGGCCCATGAAGGTCATGTACCCCGGAATCTGACCGTCGTGCCCGAACAGATGCAACCCGAATCGGACGATGCCGAGACCGTATCCGGCGACATCGGGGGCGGCCGGATCGATCGGCTGGATGCTGTCCATCCGCACTCGCTGCATCTGCTCGTCCAGCAGGTCGCCCTCGACGAGTGCCCGCACGTACGTGGCCACATCACCGACCGTCGAGATCGCGGCACCCGCGGTCCACGTCCACGACGGGCTCTCGTCGGTCGCGTTGTTGGGTTGCAGCGTGCCCGCGAGCGCGGCGGCCTGCTGCTCGGGCGGCAGGGCGAAGGTGTCGATGGTGGAGACATTGGTGCCGAAGGCGTACCCCTGCGGGTGCGGATCGGGGATCGAGTGGTCCGCCGCCGCGGGCAGCGAGGTGTGCTTCAGGCCGAGTGGTCCGAAGATCCGCTGCTGGAAATTCTCGGCGGCCGACATCTTCGTGATCTTCTCGATGACCAGGCCGAGCAGGATGATGTTGGTATTGCTGTAATCGAATTTCTCTCCCGGTGCGAAATTGACCGGGTGGGAGAAGGCGATAGCGAGCAACTCCTCGGGCGTCCACACCTTGTTCGGGTCACTGTCGAGCATGGCATTGAACTGTGGGTCGAACGTGTAACTGTAGAGCCCGCTTCGCATTTCGGAGAGCTGGGCGATGGTGATCTCATCGCCGTTCGGCACATCGGGCCAATATTTGGCAATCGGGTCCTCGAGTGCGAGTTTTCCCTCCTGTACCAACTGCAGAATGACCGTCGACGTCATGGTTTTGGTGTTGCTGGCGATGCGGAAGTAGTCGTCCACCGACATGGGGTCGTCGGCCCCGATGACCCGGGTGCCGAATGTCTCGGTCCAATCCCCCTGCTTCGGCGATTTGACGACCACGACAGCACCGGGAATGACGTTGTCCTTCATGAGCTGGGTGATCACCGGCCTGAGGGTGGTGGCGTAGGCGGGCTCGGCCTGTGAGCCGGCCGATGTGCTGGTGGCATCGCTGCCGGAATCCGACGATGTCGCGCAGCCGGTGGCAATGAACAAACTCGCGGTCGCGACAAACACTGCGAAACTCGTCCGGTGTCCCATGATTCTCCGATCAGCGTGTGCTCAGGAGGGGTGATGTCGCGCTGTGTAACGCAACTCTGCTCCCTGCGCGCCGAGGAATCAATCAGCAACCCGGTAACAGTGGAATGGCGAACCGGGAGCTCGCCATTTCCAGCGATCGAGTGTGGGTTCAGCTCCGGAAGTCCTCGAAATCGAAGCCCGGCGCGACGACGCAGCTCACCAGTACTTCCTCGCCACCGCACGGCCGGGCCGCCTGCCAATTGCCCGCCGGGACGAGTTGCTGCACGCGGTGCCCCGATTCGATGGCTGGGCCGAGGATCACGGATTCGGTTGTGGTGGGAGTGTCTCCGTCGCCGCCCAGCACGAGTTCCAGTGGTCCGCCTCGGTGCCACATCCACACTTCGTCGGAGCGCACCGCATGCCAGATCGACTGTTCGTGTTCGGGGAGCAGGAACAGGATTCCGGTCGCCGCGGCGCGTGGGCCCGGATAGTCGGTGGGCGCGAAAGTATGCGCACTGCGCCAAGTTTCGCGAAACCAGCCGCCTTCGGGATGCGGCAGGAGGTCGAGGGTCTCCGCGGTCGGTGGCCGGTGCAGCAGTTCGGTATGGCGGCCTGCCGGGCCGCGCCGGGCCCACCGCACCTTCCCGATGGGCAGGTGTCCCGCGGTCGGCGATGCCTCGCGCGGGGTGACGACGAGGATCTGTGCGGTCGGCGGCAGCGCATCGGCAACCAGGAGCGCCGAATCGTCGTCTGCGGCCCAGGCGGTCCGGTCGTCGTCGACGGGCAGCTGATCACCTCCCGACCGCCAGGCATCGAGCGTGGTAACCAGCATCGGTTCGGTGTCGGTAGCGTCAGGCACGAGGGGTTCCATGGCATCGAGTGTTCACCAAGATCGTGGAATGACGTTGTGCGCGCGGTGCCGGCGTCGCTCGAGTCGGCGGTCGCGGATCAGAGCCGAGGTACCCGCAACCCCCGGAATCATCGGCGCCGACCGGTGCGCCCGAAGGTCGCCGACGGGACCTTGCCGTCGCGACTGTGGTCCCCTAGTCTGCGAGCTGTACGAATATTCGAAAGGCTGAGTTCGAGTATTTGTTTCGAGGCGGGTTCTCTCCGACGAGCGAGCGCGTCGATGGCAGGAATCAGGGAGTCGCCCGTGTTCGCAAGAATGGGTCGCATCGCCGCGACCGCCGCGCTGTGTCTGACCGTAGCGCTCATGGTCACCACCGGAACCGCCGCCGCGGAGTTCGGTTCGCTACCGCCCGCGAATCCGCACCTGGGCCCGCCGGGAACCGCGACGATGCACGGGGATGCCGAGTCTTCCGACGCCACGCCTTTCGCGGGTCCCGGAACCGGAAGCATCGACAGCGACTTCCGCGAACTCGCCGCCGCGTGTCCGACCATTCTGCAAGGCGCGGACGGGATTCCGCAGGCGCTGTGTACCAAGATCATCGACCGGGCCCCGAAGGTGTTCCTGCTCGACCCCGGTAGCGGGCAGCCCCTCGCCTCCCTCGACTTGGCCAAGGGCAGCCTCCTCGGTGGTGTGTACGCCTATCTCGACAGCGACGACCGCATGGTCACCGTCGACGGCAGCGGTCAGCTGCTACGGATCGGCCACCGCAAGGACGGCGACGACTGGAAGCTGTTCATCGAGACGAGAACCGATATAGCGCAAGCCGTCACGGGCCATTGCGGTGGTAGCGGCTGCGACGCCGTGAGTTCGGTGATGCCCGACTTCGACGGCCGGGTGTGGTTCGCCACCGACAACGCGGCGGCGGGTTACTCCGATCCGGCGACCGGCGCGGCCCGCTCGATCGTGCTCGGCCCGGGGGAGAAGGTCGCCAACAGCATTTCCACCGCACCCGAGGGCGTCTCGATCGCCACCACCCATGCGCTGTACCTGGTGGATGTCGACGACACCGGCGGTCCCCGCATCGTGTGGCGCCAGGCCTATGACCGCGGTCCGGCCCGCAAGCCCGGTCAGCTCTCCTGGGGGACCGGCGCCACTCCCACCTTCTTCGGCCCCGGTAGCGGCACCGAGTACGTGGCGATCACCGACAATGCCGTGCCGAAGGAAAATCTGCTCGTGTTCGACACTGCCGGCGGCAATCCGGTGTGCTCGGTGCCGACGGTCAAGGGCACCGAGAACTCGCCGATCGGTTCCGGCAACAGCCTTTTCGTCGCCAGCACCTACGGGTACCCGTATCCCGCGGTGCCGGAGGGGGCGGGCGACAGTGACCCGGCGCATGCTTCGTTCACCGGGGGCATGGTCCGCGTAGACGTCAGCGGTTCCGGCTGTCAGGTGAAGTGGACCAATGATGTTCTGTCCGCGGCGGTTCCACGTCTGTCGGTGGCCGACGGCAAGATCTACACCGTCGCGCGCCACAGCATCATTTCGACCGGCAGCGCCGGGCTGACCGATACCTTCCGCTACACCGTGATCGACGCCGCTACCGGACGCGTCGACACGGAGAAGGTCATCGGGGCCACCGCCGTGCACAACACCCTGCAGATGGTCGGCACCATCGCCCCTGACCGCACCCTCTATCAGGGCACGATGAGCGGGCTGTTCCGGATCGCACCCCGCTGAGCGGCCGGGACTATCGCTCGGACGAACCGCTCGCCGATCCACTTCCCAGGATGCACAACGGATTCGCCACCATCGCCGCCTGCGCCGAACCGGACGACGAACCGGTGATCCCGGAGTCGACCGGCGGCGTGTTCGGTGCGGGTAGTGCCGGGTTGCCCGAACCGCCCGTCAACATCGACGCGCCGTCGAGATTCGCGGGAGCCGAGACATCGAGCAGATCCAGCACGGTCGGCGTGATGTCGGCGAGGGTGTAGCCGTTGTTCTCTGTTCCCGCCGCGAACCCCGCTCCCCGCGCGAGCACGAAACTGGCTGTCTCGTGGGCGCTCTGACCGCCGTGCCCCCCGTCCGGCTTGTGTCCGTGGTCGGTGGTGACCAGAATCGTCCACCGCTCGTTCGAATGCGACGCCGCCCGCGCGTCCACCGCAGCGGTGATCTGCCCGACCAGGTTGTCCACGCGGCCGATGGCATCGCGATAAGCCTGCGGCCAGATTCCGCGCAGCGTGTGCCCGACGATGTCCACCTGATCGAGGTGCGTGAACAGCAGATCGGTTCCCTGCTCGGTGATGGCCGAGACAACCTGCGCGGTGGCTTCGGAATCGGCGGTGGTCTCACAGACGCCCGCGCCGGTGGGATCGATCTGCGTGACGGCCACCCGGTCGGCCTGCGGGCTGCCGGTGCGCGCGATCATGCCGATCTTGTCCCAGGTCCCGATGGAGGCCGTCGACAGCGCCGGCCGCTCCCGCTCCACCTGCGTGAACACCGTCGGATATTGTGCGAAAGCTCCTGCGTTGCAGGTGGATCCGTTGTCCTGAATTCCGTGCTTGGTATCCCATACGCCGGTCAGCGCCGTTGCCCACGAAACGCACGACATGGTGGTGTGCGGGGCGATGGAGGTGCGTGCCAGGGTGCCCTGCGCGGCCAGGCGGTCGAGGTTGGGGGCATCGGCCGCCGACACCTCACTCCACAGGGTGCCGTCGATGCCGATGACCACGACCTTGTTCACGACCGGAGCCGCGGGGGCCGGCGCTGCCGTGGCGAAGGGGACAGCGGCCAGGGCCGCGGCTACGAGGATGCGGTGAGTGCGAGACATGCGCGGCACCGTAGTTGCCGAGCGCCGACGACAACCAGCGAATTGGACAATTGACCGGTACAGTCCCGCCCACTGGGACCGACGTCAGAACGCGTGCGGGCCGATCCGTTCCACCGCGACGAACACCGCCAATGCCAGCAGCACCACGGTCATCACGACGTTCGACCATTCGCCGCGGCGCCCGTGCGTGACGGCCGCGCCGGCCATGATCACCGCGAGGCCGATGGCGGCCGCGGGCACCAGCCAGGTGGCGATGTCGAACACGCCGGGCAGGATCAGGCCGACTGCGCCGGCGACTTCGGCCGCGCCGATGAACTTGATCAGGCCTTCCGGAAAGGGCTCGGCCCAGCCCATTTTCGGGTCAGCGACGAGCTGTTCTTTGGATTTGGCGAGTTTCATCGAACCGGCCAGGAGAAACATCGCGGCCAGTAGGCCGGAAACGATCCAGACGACGATATTCATGCCGCGACTCCGGTTGTGCGAGGGCAGCGGGGCGCCGACCCAGGCCTCGACCTGATCGAGTATCAGGTTCGCGCACTCATCGTACTGCGGCACGGGGCGGCAATCGGTGAACTTGCGGCCATTACCGTGTGACGCCCGGTTGATTGCCATGGATTATCGCTGCGGGTCGACGCGGGAAACGACCGTAGGGTCGTCGAACATGAGCATTCGTCTCGGATACCAGATGCCCTACTTCGGCTACGCGGGCTCTCCGCGCGAACTGTTCCCGAAGGTCATCGCGCAGGCGCAGGAGGCGGAGGCAGCCGGATTCGATGCCGTGCTCTTCATGGACCACTTCTATCAGGTCTACGGGCAGCCCGAGGATTGGATGCTGGAGGCCTACACCGCCCTGGCCGGGCTTGCCACCGTCACCGAGCGAATCCAGCTGGCCACCCTGATGACCTGCAACACCTACCGCAATCCGGCGCTGCTGGCCAAGATCGTCACGACGCTGGACGTGATCAGCGGCGGCCGCGCGGCCCTCGGCATCGGCGCGGGCTGGTTCGAGCTCGAGCACCGCGGCTACGGCTTCGAATACGGCAGCTTCACCGAGCGGTTCCAGCGGCTGGACGAGGCGCTGCAGATCATCTCGCCGATGCTGCGCGGGCAGCGGCCCACCTTCCGGGGCAAGTGGTACCGCGCCGAGAACGCGATCAACGAGCCGCAGGTACGCGACGACCTGCCGATCCTGCTCGGTGGCGGCGGTGAGAAGAAGACCTTCGGCCTGGCCGCGCGATACGCCGACCACCTGAACATCCTCTGCCACACCAGCGACCTGCCCCAGAAATTGGCCACCCTGCGGCAGCGCTGCGAGGAGGCCGGGCGTGACCCACAGACCCTGGAGACCAGCTTCCGCGCCGTCGTCGTCATCGACGAGAACGGCGACCGAGCCCGCGAACTGGCGCAGGAGTTCATGCAGCGCGATCTCGTGGTGGTGATCTCGGCGGACAGCGTGTTCGCCGGAGCCCCCGACGATGTGGCCGAGCAGATCCAGCGCCGCATCCTGGATCACGGGGTCGACGGCATCATCGTGAACATGGTCGCCAACGGTCACGAGCCGGGCATCCTCGAGCTGGCAGGCAAGGCTCTGAGTCCGCTGGTGCACAACTGAGTCGCGACTGTCCGCGATTGTGGCCTGCTGACTTCGGCGACAGTGAATCACCGCACCGATTTTCGCCGGAATCAAGGACTACGGCTGGTGGTGGATGGGGTCTATCCAATGGACGGCGTCGGGCTTCTCGATCGGCTCGATGTCGAGATTGACGACGACGGCTTCGCTGTCGCTGCGCACCAGCACACATTCCAAGGGTTCGTGAGTGCTGGCGTTGATTTCCTGGTGCGGGACATAGGGTGGCACGAAGATGAAGTCGCCGGGCCCGGCCTCTGCGACGAATTCCAGCCGCTCGCCCCATCGCATCCGGGCGCGGCCGCGGATCACATAGATGACACTTTCGAGTGCGCCGTGATGGTGTGCGCCGGTCTTGGCGTCCGGATGGATCGTGACGGTCCCGGCCCAGATCTTCTGCGCGCCGACACGGGCAAAATCGATCGCGGCCGCCCGCTCCATTCCGGGTGTCTGCGCGGTATTCGAATCGAGCTGATCGGCCTTGATCACCCGGACACCGTTGTGCCGCCAGTCCTCGGCAGTCATGGGTGCGCTCCTCCACGTCGATCGGTCGAGCTGAATCGCCGAATGCGGGCAGGTCGGTGGACCGTCGCGCTCGGTTGAGACAACGCAATCATGATTCGTCTGCCCGGTAGACGTTTTCGCTCGGTGGGATCGAAAGATGACCGCCCGACTACCGCACCAGCGGCTCATCGACGAGGCCGGAGCAGTAGCTGGACTCGTCGTCGGTCACCGCGGCGCGCATGGCACTCTGTGCACGATCGCCACGCGTGCATCGCCGCGCGGTGCGGGGCTCATTACAGTGTGGTGGGCTCGCCGAACACCGCTCCGCTGTCGTCGACTTCGGGTGTTTTGGTCAGCACGTAGGTGTATTGCCTGATGGTGGCCGGGCCGATGCAGTTGTCGACTTTGATGTGGAAGTCGCGGGTCACGATCTGCACGGTCTTGCCGGGGATGAGTGGCTTGCCGTCCCCGATGTCGACATTGGTGATGTCGCCGGGTTGCAGGTCCAATTCCAGGAAGAGACCCGGGTCTATCGCGATGGAGGGGAGGATGCCGTTGAACTCCTGCACCTGTCCCGATTCGAACTCTTGTACTTGCCCGGACTCCTGCGTCTTGGACTGCACCGATTCGCCGGAACTCGACTGCTCGGTAGTCTGCGACTGCGCTTGCTCCGTCGCCTGCCGCTGTACCTGCTCCGTCGCGTAGTTCTGCTGCGGCCCCTCGAGCCCGAATTCTGTGGTGGGATCGATGCCGGGAAGCACAGCACCGATCCTGGCCGGACAGCCCACGGAGTATCCGGTCTTGAGCACGCCCTCGGCCTGCCCGTCGAGCCGTCCGTACGCGACCGTGGAGACCAACGCTTCACGGCTGGTGGGGGTGCTGTTCAACG
The DNA here is from genome assembly GCF_042674185.1 of Nocardia sp. NPDC056952. Classification (NCBI taxonomy): domain Bacteria; kingdom Bacillati; phylum Actinomycetota; class Actinomycetes; order Mycobacteriales; family Nocardiaceae; genus Nocardia; species Nocardia sp. NPDC056952. The sequence goes on from NZ_JBHURA010000001.1 coordinate 1,297,092, forward strand.
GCGCGATTCGATTGATGACTTCATCGTGGGTGCCGACCGTGAAACTGCCCATACCCGACTCGAAAGTCTTCTCGTGCGGCGGCAGATTGACGACATCGGCGTGCGCGGTCGGCTGCGACAGAATGGCCAGCGCTGAGACGGCGTAACTCACTCTCCGGATGATTCGCAACATGACCCCGGACACTAGTGAATCAGCCGCCGTTTCCCTGTCGTCACGCGGGCGCGTGTCCCGACCGATGCGGCTTCTTGTTCGCTCGTTCATCCGGCGCCACACCGGTTCGCCACTGTATTCACGCTCGAGTAGGGCGACGAAACAGCCCGAACCCGGCGACACAAGAAGATTTCGATATGGGTCGGATCTTTTCCACCGTGCACCGGCAGGTGCAGGATAGGAATTTGCCAAGCGATGCCATCGGAGTTCTGACTGCTTGCCGCTGGTCCGGACTATTCCCTCTGCGCTGGTGTCCGACAGGCGTTGTCCCGTTGTCGATCGATGCGATGGAGGCGTTGTGAGCGTATTGTCCAGCGATCTGAAAACCTTGAGCTACGAAGCGTATGTCTACCTGTACTCCCTCGTCACGATGGACGTCACTCGCGAGCAGCAAACCAACTCCCCGGCGGACTCGACTCCGGGGTTCGGGCCACCGAACCAGTTCCACCACATCCACGAGTTCCCTGATGTCCATTTTCGGGCGGTGGTTCGCCCGAATTTCGACACGCTCTACTCCTCGGCCTGGCTCGATCTGACCCGTGGTCCTGTGCAGATCCATGTTCCAGACAGTGGCGACCGCTATTACATGCTCCCGATGTTGGACGCGTGGACGGATGTTTTCGCCAATCCAGGCAAACGCACCACCGGCACCGGTGAACTGGACTTCGTCGTCGTCGGCCCGGGCTACACCGGTGATCTTCCCGCTGACCTGCCCGTGATCCACGCGCCGACTCAACATGTGTGGGTGATCGGCCGCACCCAGACCAACGGGCCCGCCGACTACGTGGCGGTCAACAAATTCCAGGCCGGACTCGAGATCACCGAGTTGGCCGCCCCGGGACCGTTCGAGGCCGATCCGAGCTCGGCGAGCGAGACCGAACCGCTTCGCCAGGTCAACGCGATGTCGGCGACGGAGTTCTTCGTCCGTGCCGCGGCGGCGTTGAAGGTCGACCCGCCACACGGAACCGACTTCTCCCAGCTCGCGCGCATCGCCCGGCTGGGTATCGTTCCCGGTCGGGACTTCGACGCCACCCGATTCTCCACCGACGAGCTCGCCGACATCGAAGCCGGTGTGAAGGCCGCGCGAGCGGCGGTGATGGCGGCACCGAAAGAGCTGGCGCCCCCGGTCAACGGGTGGATCAGCGTGCTCGCCAACATCGGGGTGTACGGCAACGACTATTTCCGGCGCTCGGCCATCACGTTGGCGGGCTTGGGCGCCAACCCGCCCGAAGACGCGATCTACCCGTTGCTGGCCGCCGACGCCGACGGCAAGCCGCTCGACGGCGATACCGACTACGTGATCCACTTCGACGCGGGCGAGCTGCCGCCGGTGGCGGCTTTCTGGTCGGTCACCATGTACGACGACGAGGGGTTCCAGACGCCGAACGAACTCGACCGCTTCGCCATCGGCGACCGCGACGCACTGGTGAAGAATTCCGACGGCTCGCTCGACATCTACATCTCCCACACCAACCCGGGACCAGAGCGTGAATCGAACTGGTTGCCCGCGCCCAGCGGGCCGCTCGGTATCACCATGCGGCTGTACGCCCCTCGCACGGAAGCGCTCAACGGCACCTGGACGCCTCCGCCGGTCCGCAGGGCCTGAACACGAGGACGAGTGGACCTTCACACAGGCTGATCAGCTGGTTCCATAGAGCTCGATCTGCCACATCTTGACGATCACCCGCTCGATGCCCTGAGTGAGGTGGCGTCGGTAGGTCGAGAACGGCAGCCCGAGCAGTTCGGCGGCCCGCTCCTGGGTGGGTGCCGGACGCAGGTAGGTGCGGTCGAGGACGCGGTAGAGCTTCTCACCGCGCGAGTCCTCGCGCACCGACTCGACGATCGTGGTCAATCGCGCGCGCGGCCGGTGGCTGGTTTGGTTCGCCACAGCTCGATTCCGATGTCGACGAGGTCGACTCGGTCCAGGTACTCGATGTCGGTGAGCGGATGCCAGGCGGCGAGGTCGGTCGAGCCGTTGGTTTCGTTGCGGAGTTCGCCGCCCCGGATGTGGCCTTCGTACACGATTCGTAAGCCGTGGAAGTCGGCGAATTCACCATGCGGACGCGGGTATCGGCGGTTGATCGAGTCGATCCCGAGGAGTTCGACGAGTTCGACGGTGTACCCGGTCTCCTCGGTGACCTCGCGGACAGCCGTCGCGATCGGATCCTCGCCGTGTTCCATTCCGCCACCCGGAAGCGTCCACTGCCTGTCACCGTCGGGTGACACCCATCTGGCGAGCAAGATCTCGATCGCTCCGCAGGACTCCCGAACGCATACCACGTAGGCAGCCACTCGGAGCTCTTTCCTCACTGGGCGAGCCTACTGGCGGCCAGCGGCACACATGTCATGAATCTGTGTGTCATGGGCAAACTCTCAGGCACATCACGGGCGTGATACCGGCGGTAACGTGCGCTCCTGGAGACCGCCCAGGAACGCGCTGACGCCCGCTGCCATGCCGACCGCGAATCCGAGCCCGAGGAGTATCCCGAGCCATGCCAGGTAGGCCAGGAGTTCGGCCGATGTGAACAGCCAGATCACGAACAGCTCCGCGATGACGGCGGCCAGAAATATTTCCCAGCACAGAGGTGACCGCGACCGCAGACCGAGGCCGACGATCAGCGCCACGTAGGGGGTCAGCGCGAGCGCGGGGAGGTAGACGACAAGGCCGACAGCGAGGCCGCCGCCGGCTTCGAGATCGTCGCGCGGGTCAGACGACGCCCCGGACAACAGCCCGAGCATCACCAGACTCCACATCGCGGCGAGGCCGAGACTCGCCAGTCTTCGAAGTCGATGTGCACGGTCACTCGCAGTCACGTACCGACGCTAACCGCCGGCCGACGGCGGGCGCGCACGCTACACCGGATCTCCTGCCGAGCTCCACAGGAACTCCACCGAGCCGTCGGGTGCGGTGCTCAGTGCCACCGCCGGCTCGGGAGTGAGGCGGGCCGCGGCGTCGAGGATCATGCGGTGCCGCGAAGCCGTCCCAAAAACTCCTCACTCCGAAGGAGACCGCCGCACGTTGGAGAATGGTGTCTGCCAAGCTTCGGGGTCGGCAACAGGAAACCGGCGACCGGTCACCAGGGTGGGTACGAGTCGGATGAAGGAGTTCTTCGCCCCGGGCTGCCACGGAGAGAGGGGCAGATCCACGGTGTCCACCAGGTCACCGATCTCACGGATCCCTTCGGCTCGCCCCTTGATCACCACGCTCCAGGCTTCGTGAGACTCAGGGAGGTAACCGTCGACTTCCAAGGCGACGCGTGCATCGGACAATGCGGCGGACACCTTCGTACCCCGCGCGGATCGAAACACAATGGTTCCGTGATCGACCGCGTAGTTGAGGGGGAAAATATCCGGATGGTCATCCACCCACACGGCGAGGCGGCCTATTTCCTCGGTACGGAGTAGCGCCCAGCTTTCATTGACAGCAAGCTCCTTGACACTCGGGTCATCGCTTCCCATCTCGTTGCCTTCCTGTCGTATTCCTCCAAATCTAAACGCCTGGTACCGGCGGAACCATCATCTGTCCTGATCCTTTTCGGCAGCAGAAACCTCGCTGCTTGCAAAACCCGAGAGGTCAGTTCAGAACTGGCCTCTGGTCAGCAGTTCGGCGGGGCAGGTTCATTCGCGCCACGGAATTCGAATCTGATCGCGCCGGGCGGAGCGGCGGGTAGTGCGATGGCCGCACCGTGGTCAGGTGTCCAGGTGCGGGGGACCAGGACGTAATGATCGCCGATACGGGTCAGCGGGACCAGGCCGTCATATCGGAACCGGTATGCAGCGGGAACCGCCGGATCGGGGTGACAGTCGACAGTGCGGACCTCGGTACGCGAGAGGTGCAGATCCTTTTCGCTGTAGATGACCACTCCGGGCTGGTCGGCCAACTGCGCGGCCCACTGGCGTGCCCGGGTCTGCCCGACGGCCACCGAGTAGTCGGTGGCGATCCAGAACAGGCTCAGCCCGATGATGACGAACAGCACCGACCATTCCGCGGCCGCCGCCGCGAAGGCTCGTGATTGTGCGGCCGCGTCGTCGACTAGCGGGCGCGGCCTGCGGGCGCGGCGTCGCACCACCATCAGCCACATGATGAGCGTTCCGGCGATGATCGACATGGGCGCCACACACAGCCCGCGATTGAACGGTGTCACCACGTAGATGCGGCTGAGGCCGTTGACGAGCACGGCCGCGGCCACCAACACGATGGTTGCCTTCACCCACCGGCCTGGTTCGCGGCTGCGGACCGAGTCCGGCAAGGCCAGATACCCCCATAGCAAGGTCATTCCGACGACCGCGACCACGGTCAACGGGACGAACAAGGCATCGACGGTGCGCATCAGGTATTCGCGGATGCTGGGGTCGAGGGTGGTGGAGTCGACCCCGAAGTAGTGGAAGAACCAGTAGACGTGCGCCCACCCGAAATAGAACAGCACCGCTACCAGCAATGTCGCCGGCGCGACGAACTGCCCGATGGTGCGTGCGACAGCCCCGAAACCGTCGAACGGCGAACCGGTCACCGCACGGGTCGAGCCGGACTCATTCGGTGGGTGTGACACCAGGGCTACCCTCGGTCGGCGGCACTGGCAGCGGTGCCGTCGACGGACCGGAAACGGTGGGCTCTGTTGTGCCGGGCTCTGTTGTGGTTGTGCCTGGATCTGTCGGGACGGGATCTGTCGTGGTTGTGCCCGGCTCTGTCGGGCCTGGTTCGGAAGGTGTCGTGGCGGGATAGAAGTGCCCGGGGTCTTCATCGCACGGCATCTGGATCGGATCCAGGGTGCCGGTGTAGAGGAAGATCTGCGCGCCCGGCTCCACGAGGACCGACGGAGTGGCACTCCCTGGGTCGTCAGGATCTGGCTTCCCGCCGGCGTATCCGGAGAGTTGGCAACGACTTCTTGTCGAATCGGTACCCTCACGTACCACCACGGTCGCACAGCCAGGACACACGGCCGCGATATCGGCCTTCACCTTGCGTTCCATCGTGACAATCGACGCGCCGGTGTTGAGGGTGATCGCCGGAATCTTGAACGGTGCCCCCCGCACCTGATCGGCATCGGTTTTTCCGGGCAGCCCCGGCGGTCCCTGAGGCCCTGCTGCGGCAGTGGTCGAGGGCGCCTCGGCGTCAGCGGTCGAAGGTACCGCTGCGTCAGCGGTCGAGCCGCCACCAGGCGGGGTGGCGTTGTCGTTCCCCTCGGGTATCGAGGTCGCGCAGCCTCCTGCTATCAGGACCGCGGCCACACAGGCCACTATGCACCGGTCGCGGATGACTCTGCTCATGCTCCGATTCTCTGAGGTCGGCTGGGCCGGAGCATGCGTAGTGCACTACCCGAGTTTTCGAGCTTCGTCATCGCCATCCTGACCTTCGGGCTTGTCATCCCATGCTCGGCACGACCACTCAGGATGGAGCGGTGCCCACCTTGGTCGGCTGCGTCCGGGGCCCGTCAGGCAGATCGCGAAGCCAGTTACTGGACGACCGTGTCGGACTGTTCCACCGACTGGTAGTCGCGCACGACAAGCGCGGACTGAAGCAACCAAATGAGTTTTGGATCGTGGGCGCTGAGCCCCACGAGGTCGTAGATACGTCGAAGCCTGTAGTCGACGGTGTTCATATGAATATGGGTTTCGCGTGAGGTGAGTCGGCGATTGAGGCCGTTGTTGAGATGTGCGCGCAGCGTGCTGATCAGGTCCGGAAACTCGGCAACCGGGTCGAGAAACGATGCGAGACGATCCCGTCCAGGCCCTGGCCGAGTCAGCTGGTACTCGACAGCGAGGTCTCCGATCTCGTACATGCCCGGCGGGCGATGGAGTCGTGTCGCCACATCCAAGAGTTCGTGCGCCTCCTCGGCGGCCGAGGGAATCCGGTCTCGGTTGGCGTCGATCCCCACCACGGTGAGCGAGGTCAGTCCGACCGTGCTGCGGACCTTCGCGGCGGGAAATGATTCCGGCACCAGAATTGTCGCGCCGAACCGGGACTCCAAACCCGGCACAGGCTGCCCGAAGCTTGTCGACAGCATCGCCCGGAAGTCGCGCGGTGATACCGCGTCGCGCGCGGACCGATCCGCCGACACCGCGAGCACGGTGTACCGCTCATCGGGTGGAGCCCCGTGCTCACGAGTAGCTCTCGTCGTATGCCGGCCCCTGAGCAGCGTGCGCGCCACATACCCACCGCGATCGCCGCTGGGCGGAGCGACCTCCAGATAGATCGTCGATATCGTGGCGGTCACCGAGCTCAACGCATCCATCAGTCGGCGAACTTCGTCGAAGGGCGCGCAGCGGGCTTCGAGATCGTCCATGTGCAGCCGGAACCCTGCGTGAACATGTTGCTGCACAGTGTCGATCGGTACGCCGATGCTCGCCCACCGCGCGACAACCGGACGAAGACGCGGCATCCCGAGGCCGTGGTGTGTGCGCGCTGTGTCGGACACCAGTACCAGACAGTCGGCGACGATGGCGCTGATCTCCTCGCGCAGAACGTTTCCGCGTCGGCTACGGCGGGGGATGGTTTCGAGGATCTTGTGCGCGATCCGGTCGGTCGCCGGCGAGAGTTGCGCGGGCGAGCCGAGTTCGATGTGGCTGGTCATCGGGGGCTCACAGTGTTCCGCCGCCACCGATCAACCACGGGTTGAACGCGCAGTTCAGGGCCGTGTGATTGATGGGATCGAAGGCCTCGAGGGCGATCGAGGCCGCGCGAGATGAGCGCATGTGGGTCAGGTGATCGGACATGTCCTGTTCACACCCTTCCCGCACCGTGATGTTGCGAACGGTCGCGCATTTTCCGGGGCGCAGGAACGTCCAGTCATAGCGGCCCTGGGTCCGTGCTCGACGGCAACTCCTACGATGTGCGCGGCGGACCGGCGCATGTGCTGCTTCATTGCAACCACTTCCTACAGTTCCTATCTGATCGACCGCGCACCACGAATGCGGGTGACTAGAACCAGAATCGAGCGATGATATTGATGCGAGTCGCTTCGTTGTGGCGGCAAGCAAAGTCTGTACCTATCGGTATGTGCCGTCACTGCACTGAGGTCCAGAGTAGATAGAGGTGAATTTGTCCTCGGCGCCAAACTCTGATCAGCTACCGGCGCGCCGTTGCCCGGTCGACCGCCCCGGGACCGATCAACCCATGTCAGCCGCTCTACCTTCGAGTACCTGCGGCTCCACCGCTCGCAGCAACCCGCATTCGTCTTTTGAGCCAAAGTATTAGGGAATTTCGCGTGATTGCTAATCGCCGTAGCGGACCACGTTGTTCGTTGCCGCGGTTGCCGCCGACGGCCTGCGAACAGCCCAGGCTCTGGGCGTAGCTGCACTCAGAGCGTGTAGACGAGTGTCAGTACTTCCTGCTGTGCCTCCGTCGCCTGGCCCGCGATACCGGAAAGTTCTTCGGTACCCGATCCAGGCACGATTGTCCCGTACGTAGTCTGACTATCTCCGTGTGCCACACCACCGTGCTGGATAACGAAGGTTCCCCGTCGCCCGTCGAGTACGCCCTCGATCCGCTCTGAGGCAACAAACCCGGCACCGGAATCTCCCTGGGCTGTCAGGACTTCGACCACTCCCGAACCTTCGATCACCCCGGCATAGTGTTTACGAATCTGCACCCGTGTCAGCTTCGGACCCGCTTCCGGCTGGTCGTAGACCGTCTCGTTGAAGTCGATGATCTGAAAGTGCGCTTCGGCGGTACGGGCCTGCTGTTCGGTCATGTCGCCGAGCCTATTTGATCGGTTATCCGGCAGAAGCATCGACAACATCGTGGTCGACCAGCTGGCCACTTCGGTGACTATGACGAATCCTGGCTCGTGTTGGTGGCGGCGAGGCTGCCGAGCAGTTTCACGCGTTCTTCGCTGGGGGAGCCGGGTTCGGTGGTGAATCCGAACATGGTCCAGCCCGGAGTGTCGGGCAGTTCCATTGCTTCGTAGGCGAATTCGAGGTCGCCGACGTCGGGGTGATGAATTCGCTTGATGCCGGTGCGGTGGAAGCGGACGTTGTGGGCCGACCAGCGCCGGCGGAAGGCGTCACTGCGACTCTTTCGTCACCGCCGCATCGATGCCGCGAAACGTCAACCAAAGCTGGCATCGGCCTGCGCTAGGTGAATTGCCCAGTCACGAACGCCCCGAACTCTTGCAGGCACGTTCGACGCTATGACAGATGGGCGAGACCGGAAACTGGAGCTGTCGGCGGCGGCGGCCCGGCCACCGGTAAGGATCCCTGGTCGACGGCAAGCTGGGAGTCGACTAGTTCGGGCGCGAGAGGGCTGGGAGTGGTGTACAGCTCTCTGCCGTAGACATGCACCGTTGACCCCGGCAGTTTCGGGGCGTTGACTTGAAGTCACACAGCGGCCGTCGTCGGCTGTCACGACCCATGATTTCGGATGTGTTGCCCGGTCGTCGGCGACTGAAGGCTCGAGGAAGAAGTGTCATGAGTATCAGCAAGAAGATCGCTCATTCCGCCGAGGCCACCAAGGGCAGGATGAAGAAGGTGTTCGGTCGAGTCAGCCGTAACCGGACCCTCGAGATCGAAGGCCGCGCCGGTCAAGCCAAAGGAAACCTGAAACAGTCCGGCGCCAAGGTCAAAGACGCCTTCAAGCGCTAGCTCCCGGGTGCGACCAACCGTCGCGGACCATTCCAACCGGTTCCACCACCAGCGGAGCGACCGCCATGCCTGAAATACCGCGTTCTCGGCCTACGACAATTCGGCACACCAGGATGTAGGCGTCCGATGTCATCAGTTCGCCTTCCGTCTCGACTACACGCCGGTTCCATTGCCGGCCGGACCAGAAACAGCTCGGTCCGGTACATCCTGCCGCTACCGGACGCGGTCGGCCGTACTCGGCATATTTGTGCGGGACTCGCGTGGACCCTGGTGTTCGCCTATCTGCTCGCCGAGCGCGTTACCGCTACCGCATCGAAAACGGCCTATAGTTTCCGCCACGACACCATCAGCGATCTCGGCGTCACCACCTGCACCCCGAACGCGTGTTCACCCCTGCATCTGGTCATGAACGCGACGTTCGTCGCGCTCGGATCGCTGACCGTCGTCGGAGCGGCCGGACTGCTCGACTACATCCCCCACGGACCTCGCCAATGGTCGATCGTGGTCCTCGCCGTCGTTATCGGTGCGAGCACCGCGGCAACCGGGGTGTTTCCCTCCGATGACGGCATTGTCGTGCACGCACTGGCGGTGATGCCGGCCTTCGTATCCCGCCACATCGTGCTGATCTTGCTGACCATCTGGCTGTGGAGAAACTGGCGTATGGCCGCGATCTGGTCGGGGCTCTGCGCGACAGCCGGGTTGACCGGGACGGTGTTGCTGATGATCGGACTTCAGGTCGGCGTGACCGAACGGCTCGTGTTCTACCCACTCCCGGCGTGGATGGCTGTTACCGGGACTGCCATCGTGCTCACGACCGCTCGCACCGCGATGCCGTGGCGACGCACCTTGCGGTGGATCGGTCGTCCTCGATATGAGACTGTTGGCGAAAGCCGATAAAGGCGGCCCCGGGTCGGCCGGTCCGGATCACTCGGATGCGTGACCCGACTTCGTGTCCGGATCGACCTCGTCCGCACGCTCCCATTCCTTGTCCAGGTCGGCTCGCGAATCCGCGGCATCACCGCGATGCACATGTGCCTGCTGGGCAAGCTGCTCGGCCTGCGCGGACTTGGCCTCGGCTTCGGCCTTCGCGGCGCGGCTGCGGGCGGCGATCTCGTCGGCCCGCGCCTCTCGCTGACCGACCTCGAACTCCTGTTCCGTCGCGCGGGCGCGGATGTCCTCGGCCTCGGCCCGCTGGCGTGCACGCTGTTTACGCATCAACATCAAGGCGCCGGCCACGAGCGCGACAACGACGACGACCGCGACGACGATGATCACAATCACACTGGTGGTACTCATCGTTCTACTCCTCGCACCCCCCTCGATTCTAACGCCACCGACAGTCCCGAATTCGAGCCGGTGAAGCGTCCTCTCGGGCCCGATGATCAGAGATTCAGACGTCGATGTGGGAGCCCATGATGACGGTGCGGTCGCGGGGCAGGCCGAAGTAGTCGGCGGCGTCGGCGGTGATGTGGGAGGTGGCGATGAACAGTCGTTTGCGCCACGTCGCCATGGTCGGCTGGTCACCGCGGCGGAGTTCGATCTTGGAGACGAAGTAGGAGGCACGGTCGAGGTCGAGCCTTCCCTCTGTCGCCGTGGCATCGAGATGCCGCAACGCCGCGGGGATATCGGGACGTTCGGCGTAGCCGTAGCGGGCGGTGACGTGGATGATGCCGTCGTCGCCGTGGCCTAGATGGTCGACGGTGAGCCGTTCCGCGAACGGCACACGGGGCACCGGGTCGGTGGCGATGCTCACGATCGCGACGTGCTGGTGCCGGACGTGGTTGTTCTCGACATTGGCGCGCATGGCCAGCGGAGTCGTTTTCTTGCCCCGATTGAGGAAGATCGCCGTGCCGGGGACCTCGAAGGTTTTCGGTCGCCCTTCGCCGAGTTCGTCGACGAATTCCTGCAGTGGGCCTTCACGCTGTTCGCGCGCTGCGGTGACGATGTCGCGACCGCGTTCCCAGGTGGTCATGACCGTGAACGCGATGACGCCGATCAGCAACGGTAGCCACGCACCGTGCACGATTTTGGTGAGGTTCGCCCCGAGGAACAGCAGATCGATACCGAGCAGCGGCACCGCACCGAGCGCGAGCAGCCAGAACGGGGTACGCCACCGGGCGCGGGCGACGTAGAAGAACAGCAGCGTGGTGATGGTGATGGTGCCCGTGACCGCCATCCCGAACGCGTAGGCGAGGGCGTGGGAGCTGCGGAACGCGAAGACCAAGGTCAGCACCGAGACCATGAGCAGCCAGTTGATCCACGGGACATAGATCTGACCGATAGTGGATTCGGAGGTGTGCACGATCCGCAGTCGCGGCAGGTAGCCGAGCTGAGCGGCTTGGGAGGCGACGGAGAACGCGCCGGTGATCACGGCCTGAGCAGCGATCACCGTCGCGGCAGTGGCAAGCAGCACCATCGGGAGCCGACCCCAGCCGGGGACGAGCAGGAAGAACGGGCTGGTGATATTGGCCGGGTCGGACAGGATCAGCGCGCCCTGGCCCATGTAGCTGAGCATGCATGCCGGGAACACCAGAAGCAGCCAGCCTCGGGCGATCGGACGTCGCCCGAAGTGACCCATGTCGGCGTAGAGGGCTTCGGCGCCGGTCACCGCGAGGACCACGGCGGCAAGCGCGAAGAACGCGATGTGGAAGTGGCCGAACAGGAATCCCAGCGCGTAGGTCGGTGAGATCGCCTTCAGGATTTCCGGGTTGTCGCTGATGCCCGCGATCCCGGCCACCCCGATCGCGGTGAACCACGCGATCATCACCGGCCCGAATACGCGCCCGACGACCGCGGTTCCCTTGCGCTGCACCAGGAACAGGACCACGATGATCACCGCGGTGATCGGGATGATGAACTCCTCGAGCGACGGCTCGACGATCTTCAATCCCTCGACAGCCGAGAGAACCGAGATCGCCGGGGTGATCATCGAGTCGCCGAAGAACAACGAAGCACCGAAGATCCCCAGTGCCGCAAGGAAAGCCGCCGTCCGTTTGCCGCCCGGCGCACTCCAGCGCCGCAGCAGCGTGATGAGCGCCATGATGCCGCCCTCGCCGTCGTTGTCGGCGCGCATCGCGAGCGTCACATAGGTGATCGTCACGATCACCGTGACCGACCAGAAGATCAGCGAGACGATCCCGAACACGTTGTCCTGGCTCACCGGCACCGGATGCGGGTCGGCCGGATCGAACACCGTCTGCAGGGTGTAGATCGGGCTGGTGCCGATATCGCCGAACACCACACCCAGGGCCGCAACGATCGCGGCAAGTCGCACGACCTCGCGACCTGTCCCCTGTCCGACCGGGGCCGAGGCGGCGTGGGTGGGTGTTTCGGTCACAGGTTGTCCTTCCGTGGCGAGCACCCGATGGGCGGTGCTGCCGTGACGATATCGCCCGTGACCGTGGTCGGATCGTGCGGACTTTGATCGAGGAATCGGTTGACCTTGACGTAGCGGCAATGTTTATGGTCGCTTGACATGACCATTTCGATGATTGACAGTGCCTCGGGCATGACCCGCGTCCTGACGGCGGACCAGCAGGATCGCGCCGACCTCATCCGTGAGATCTGGGCTCCGATGGCGGGGATGTACCACTTCATCCCCGGCGGCGTGGACATGGCCACCGTGCACCAGCAGAACTTCGGCTTCCGTCCGGACTCCGGCGCGATCGAGCAGGTCCGCGAAGGACTGGAGACCCTTGTCGCGGCCGATGCGTGGACCCGCATCGAGAAGGCTCTCGAGGACGGCGCCACAGCGTTGGCGTCTGCCGATCCAGGCGTGACGATCCCGGACTTGAATGTGCTGCTCGTCCTGGGTGATCCGACCAGCACGCACTTCGTCGACGAGGTGCAGGGGATCTCGGGGTTCGGCGGTATCAGCGGATACATCGCGATCACTGTCTGGCCGTCCGCTTGTGTCCTCGACCGCCTGGAGGCGATCGCGGTGCACGAACTGCATCATAACGTGCGCTACTCGCCCGGCGGGGTCGTGTGGAACCCACAGACGGTGACGGTCGGCGAGCACGTGGTTGCCGAAGGACTCGCCGACGTCTTCGCGTCCGAGCTGTACGGCGACGTCGGCTACACCCACTTCGTGCGCGACGAAACCCGCTCCGACGACGAGGTTCTGGCCAAGGTGGCCGGCGGGCTGGGCGTCACCGGTATGGCGGACTTCGCCGCCTGGGTCCTCGGCGACTCCAGCGCACAACTGTTCGGTACCGAGCCTGTCGGCCTGCCGACCGGGGCCGGCTATGCGGCCGGCGTCCGGCTCGTCCGCGCTTACCTCGACGCCACGGGCACCACGGCTGCCCAAAGCATCCACACTCCGGCCGCCGACATCCTGCGCATCGCGCTGCCACGGCTGGGCCTGACGGCGGACGCGGCACACTGAGCAGAACGTCGAACGGCAGGAGCCCGGCAATGGAATGGACGGTGCACGAGCTCGCAGACCGCGCAGGCATCAGCGGCCGCACACTGCGTCACTATCACCGCATCGGGCTGCTCGAACCCGATCGCGTCGGGTCCAACGGCTACCGCTACTACGGTCCCGACGCGGTCGCGCGCCTGCAACGCATCCTCCTGCTCCGCGACACGGGGATGGCACTGGCCGACATCGCCGCTGTCCTCGACGCACCTGGGACACCGGCCGCCGAGATCGAAGCGCTCCTAGCGCACCTGACGCAACTCACTGAGGACCGCCAGGCACTGGACCGGCGCATCAGCGCGGTCGAGCACACCCTGCAGATGCGTCGACAGGGTCGCGAACCTCGCATGGACGTCATGCTCGAAGGCTTCAACGATCGCTACGAAACCGAGGTCGTGCGACGGTGGGGGCGCGAAGCCTTCGACGCATCGAACCGATGGTGGCATGCCAAATCCATTGAACAGCAACGTGACTGGCAAACCGGCGCGCAGGCCCTGCTCGACAGCTGGGCCGAGATCCACGAAGCGGGCCACACGCCCGGCTCAACCGTTGCCCAACAGCACGCCGCTGTCCATCTGGCGTGGTTCGCCGACATCCCCGGGACGCCCACCCACGCCGGCGATGCCGAACTATCCGCCGCGATGGTGCGAGGCATGGCCGATCTCTACGAGACCGACCCCGACTTCCATCAGACCTTCGGCAGCCCAGAGGCCGCGGAGTTCGCCGCGAACGCCCTGCGCATCCATGTGCAGCACCCGGCTTGACAGTGCGATCGGCCGCCCGGGCGGGTGGGCGTGGCGCGGCGTGGTGATGGGCCGACTGTCGACATCAGGCACGCTCTTATCGAAGACGGCTGCCATCTAAGAAGAATTCATAGCTGAAGGCTATAAAAAAGCGACTCTGTGGCGCGCCTGTCACAGATGCGGGGCGCTTCGGTGTATGCATCCAGAAATGGGATATTTGGGATGAAATACCAGCTCATCGTGCCCGAGGATACCTGAGATCTCCTGCGCTGAACCCTGTGTGTACGGTCTACCCCATTCAGCAGCAGGGTGTCACACATCACAGGGAGGTTTAGTTTTGAGGAGGCGTGTATGCAAATGGTCGGCGGTTCTGTCAGGAGCGGTCGTCGCGGTGAGTGCCGGGCTGGTATCGGCGCCGGTGGCATCGTCGGTGCCGACCGCTGAGGTAGCCGTCGGTGACTTCTACAGCACGCCGATGCCGCTGCCCGACGTGGCGGCGGGGGCGATCATCCGGACGGAGCCCGCGCATCTGGCCCTGTCTGCGCCGGGGCAGCCGGAAATGATCCCCGCATCGGCGACTCGAATCATGTATCGCAGCAGCGACACCCATGACGAGCCGACCGCGGTGGTCGGGACGTACATGGAGCCCGCAGCGCCATGGACCGGACCGGGCGAGCGACCCCTGGTCGCTTTCGCGGGTGGTTCGAAAGGGCAGGGCGATCAGTGTGCTCCGTCGAAATTGCTCGCGAAGCTCGTCGACGTCGAGCCGCCGATGGACGTGATGGTCGAGTTCGACGTGCTGGCGTTGTATGCGCTGCTGGCCCGCGGAATGGCGGTCGTGATGACCGATTACCAAGGCCTCGGCACGCCCGCCGTGCACGATTTCCTCAACCGGAAGTCGCAGGGATATGCCGTGCTCGACGCCGCGCGGGCGGCGTTGGCGCTGCCGGGCAACGGCCTCGGCGCCGGTGCTCCGGTCATGCTGTACGGGTATTCCCAGGGCGGTTCGGCCACGGGTGCTGCCGCGGAACTGCAGCCGTCGTACGCTCCCGAGCTGAACGTGCGCGGCGCGTACGTAGGGGCCCCGGTGGTCGATGTCATGGCCTTCGTCGCGCACAGCGACGGCAAGGCGCATCTGGCACCCGCCTATGCCTGGCTGTTGAACGGTATCGCCGCCGATTACCCCGATGCCCGGGTGGAACTGGACGCCGAACTCAACGACACCGGCAAGGCGATCCTGGCGGAAGCCCAGGGCAAATGCGCTGTGCTCAGCGGGATCGCGCAGAAGTTCCCGAGCACCGCGCAGTGGACAACCAGTGGTGAACCGCTGCGCGCGGTCATCGAGCGGTTGCCGGTGGTGTCGCAAGCCGTCGCCGAGCAGCAGCTCGGGAACCAGACTCCGGCTGTGCCGATGCTCGTAGCGTCGAGCCGCAACGACGACGTGCCGCCGTTCGGCACCGTCCGATCGACCGTGGCGCAGTGGTGCGCCGGTGGTGCGGCCGTCGAACTCGATGCCGACCTCCAAATGCCTGCGATCGCGGGCACCGCGCCTGACCACGTGGTGTCGTTTTTCCCGGCGTTGGACGCGTCGCAGCGGTGGATGACCGACAGGCTCGCGGGTCAGCCCGCACCGACGAACTGCGCGAGGCTGCCTTGACCCCAACGTTTCGATGAGGATGTCGATGCGGGTGCCGCGGCCGCGGCACCTGCTCGATCGCTACTTGGTGCCGACGGCGGATCCGAAGCGATATCTCTGGGCATTCGGATTGGTGGCGCCGGTTTGCGCGTTGCTGCCCTCACAGCTGGTGATGCGTACCGGACTGGCGGTTTTCTGGTGGATCGAGCCGATTATCGTGCTGTTCGTGATTCCGGTGCTGGATCGCCTTGTCGGTGAAGACGGCCACAATCCCAGCGACGAGGATTACGAAGAACTCGGTGCCAACCGCTATTACCGGTGGTGTACCTACCTGTTCCTCCCGGTGCAGGTCGCTGCCCTGGTGATCGCGTGCTACCTGTGGGTCGATCCGCAACTTCGAGTCGTCGACAAGCTGGGGTTGGCCGTGACCGTCGGCTTCTTGGCGGGGATCGGGATCAACGCCGCGCACGAACTCGGTCACCGAGTCGAGCGGCTCGAGCGGTGGCTGGCGAAGGCGGCGCTGGCGCAATCCGGGTACGGGCATTTCTACGTCGAGCACAATCGAGGCCATCATGCTCGGGTCGCCACGCCGCAGGACCCGGCCAGCGCGCGATTCGGCGAGTCGTTGTGGAAATTCTTGCCCCGCAGCGTGATCGGGGGATTTCGGTCAGCGCTCGAACTGGAGCGGGACCGGCTGCGACGCCAGCAACGCTCGTGGTGGTGCCCGCGCAACAACATTCTGCAGTCGTGGGCGATGACGGTGGTGTTGTTCGGCGGGCTCGTCGCGACGTTCGGGCCCGGTGTCCTGCCCTATCTCGCCGTTCAGGCGGTGATCGGCGTCTGGCTGCTCGAGACGGTGAACTATGTCGAGCACTACGGCCTGCTGCGACGTCGATTGCCCAACGGTCGCTGGGCGCGCTGCTCGCCGGCCGACAGCTGGAACTCCGACCGCCTCGTCACCAACATCTTCCTGTTTCACCTGCAGCGGCACAGCGATCATCACACCAATCCCGGGCGCCGGTACCAGACCCTGCGCACCGCGTCCGAGGCACCGCAGCTGCCCGCAGGCTATGCCACCATGATCGTCGTCGCGTCGGTGCCGGTGCTGTGGCGGCGCACTATGGATCATCGAGTCCTGGCGCATTACGACGGCGACCTCACCCGCGTCAACACGATGCCCCGCCGAGTTCAGCGTGCGGGTCGCAGGTCGAAGCGATTGCGAGGAAAGCTGGGCAGTCGTCTCGCGGGACGATAGAGGTGCGAGGAAGAGCGATGTCGACCGAGGATGAGCGTCGTTTCGAGCGTGGCGAAGCGCTGGCCGATGCAGCCGCGGGGCCGTGGCCGAAAAGCAGCCAAGCGGGAATCATGACTTCGGCACACTCGACTCGACACCCAACCTGACTATCGAGCGAACCTTCCAGGCGGGCAACAGAATCGTCGTGATCGCGTGGTTCGAAGGGGCAGTCCGCGGAACCAGTACGATCATCCACGGTCACGAGGTTGCCCTCCTGGAAGTCGTCGACGATCTCACCGTTCATCGGGCTCCAGCTGCACGACAAGCTCTTACCGCTGGGCTGCCGGAATCAGGCTGGGAGCGGTTTTGAACGAGATCGCCTCCATGATCGGCTTGCGTTTGGTGTTCTGAAACGCCGCGACGCGCCACTGCCCGGATGGCTCGCGGACCAGCGTGTAGGTCTGCACCTTGGTCAGCTTCTTGGGGCGGTCGCCTTTGTAGGATTCGCCGCGCCCGGTGACCACGGCCGTGTCCGGCCCGAGGAATCGGACGTCGAGGATTTCGTCGGCCAATTGGGTGCCCTTGAGGTACTTGGCGAACAGCGTGCGGTGGCTTTCGATGATGTCGCTGCGCCCGCGGTAGTAGGTGCCGACAAAGGTGATGTATGTGGCGTCCTCGGTGAATGCTGCCCCGTAGGCATCGGCATCGTGACGACGCCAGGCATCGACGAGTCCGGCGATCACCTCGGTAACCGCCTGCTGATCAGCTTGGGTGTTGGTAGCCACGATTTCCTCCGTGTGGGTAGTATGTGAGATACCTGCATGTAGTCAGTATCTGCATGCGTGCAACTATCAGAGTAGGAGACATCGAGCACCATGGCAACTACCGCGCAGCAGAATTCCGAAGAGGAGGTCTTTCGCGCCTACCTCGATGCCGTCGGGTTGCACGGCATGGCCGGCGCGGCAGCGGCAGGACTGCAAGCTTCGGAGTGGTACGCGCTCAGTCAGCTCGCATTGGCCGGCACATTGACCTCGGGACAGTTGTCAGAGCGGACCGGCCTGACCACCGGCGCGACCACCCGCCTCATCGACCGGCTGGAACGGGCCGGATACGCCCGTCGAATAGGCGACCCGTCCGACCGCCGCAAGGTAGTCGTTGAACCGGTGACCGAGGCCCTCGCGGGAATCGGCGAGCTGGTAGCGCCGGCCCGCCGCAGAATCGCCCAGGTCCTCGACCGCTACACACCGGAACAGCGTGCGCTGCTCTTCGACTACTTCGCCCATGCCGCACCCGCCTTCCGCGCGGCAACCGAAGAGATCCGGGCAGGCAGGCCATGAGGAGCGGGAGATCCAGCTCGTCACGCAGGTAGACGGGCGGATACTCGTGAACCGACCCCCACGGTGGGACAGGAGGCTCTTCCGTGTCCACACTGACGACGACCAGCGTTCCGGGAAATGTTCTGGCGCAATCGAACTGTGTAGCCGCGGTGAGCTTGTGGGGCACCGCATTCGGTGGCGCGGTGGTGAACCTCCAGGTCGGGACGGGGTCGTGGCTGTTTGCCCTCTGTAAAGGCGGGTAGGCGTATCTCATGAAATCAGTCGTTGGTCGCGATGTGCAGTGCAGGTCATGATCGGTGAGATCGACAGGGTCGTCGTGGTGGTTCCGGCCCGGAACGAGGAACGGCTGCTGCCTCGATGTCTTACGGCTCTGGAACGTGCCGTGAGCCGGATAGACATTCCGGTTCGTGTCCAGCTCGTGCTCGACGCCTGCACCGATGGCTCGGCACGGATTGCGTCGGCGGCCGAGGTGCTGACAGTAAGCGAGCGCAATGTCGGCGCCGCACGGCGGCGAGGATTCGAGCACGCGGGCGCGGGGTGTGACGGCCGAACCTGGTTTGCGACCACCGACGCCGACTCCGAAGTCGAAGACTCCTGGTTGTCTTCCCAGCTCGAGTACGCGCGGCGAGGTTTCGAGTTGGTGGCGGGCGTAGTGGCGGTGCGGCAGTGGGGCGCGCACTCCGCGCAGGCCCGACGGGTCTACGAGCGCGAATACCGCAACCACGGGCCGGACGGTCACGGTCATCTCCACGGCGCTGCGCTCGGCTTCCGGGCCGACGCGTACTGGGGAATCGGCGGCTTCCGCGCGCTTCGCACCGGCGAGGACGTGGACCTGGCCGGGCGCCTGCTCGCCGCGGGGGCCAGGATCGCCTGGGCAGAAGACGTGCGCGTCACCACCTCTGCCCGGCGGAGGGGCCGCGCGCCGCACGGTTTCGCCGAGCATCTGCGCGGGCTCGGCCGTGACGAGCCGCAGGAGGTCTCATGACGTCGGTGGACAGCCGCGCCGTCGGTCCACCCGCAGCAACCGAGCTACGGACCTCAGCTGCCATGAAGTCGCTGGCGAGCTCGGCGAGGCTGGATCTCCCGTTGCCGGGCTCGGGACGCACACTCGCGCGGTGGCGCACCCTGGCCGAAATAGCGTACGAGGACACAGTTCTCGGCCGCCTGGCGGAGGCGCACACAGACGCCGTCGCGATCATGGCCGAGCTCGGTCGTGGTGATCCGGTGCACCGTTCTACCGTCGCCGGCGCCGCTGGTCCGCGATCTGAGACTGAATGTCTTGCGGCAGCGCCCGGCGAGATCTGGGGAGTGTGGGCCGCGGAACCGCCTTCTCCGGTGTTGCGAGCACACAGGGTCTCCGAAGGTTGGGTGCTGGACGGCCGCAAACTGTGGTGCTCAGGTGCGAGCATATGTACGCATGCACTGGTCACGGCGGTCGCGGATGAGCAGACAGCACTGTTCGCGGTGCCGCTCGACCGTGCCGTCGCCCAGCCGGTGCCCGGGACCTGGCATGCGGTCGGTATGGGCGAATCCGACTCCGGTGCTGTCGATTTCGACAACGCCGCAGCGAGGATGGTCGGTGCCCCCGGTGCGTATCTGAGTCGCCCCGGATTCTGGCACGGTGCCATCGGCGTGGCCGCTTGCTGGTACGGCAGCGCGTGCGCGGTCGCCGAAGCGCTGCATCGCTACGCGGCCGCCGGGCGCGCCGACGACCATGCGCTCGCCCACCTGGGCGCGGTGACCGCAGCGCTGTCCACCGCCCGCGCCAGCCTTTCCACCGCCGCCCACGCGATCGACGACGATCCGCGAGACACCGCCGGGTACGGGCGAATCCGTGCCCGCACCGTCCGTGCGGTTGTCGAAACCGCGGCCACCGAGACCTTGGACCGTGTCGGGCGCGCGCTCGGGGCCGGACCTCTGTGCGGTGACAGACCCCATGCCCGCAGGGTCGCGGACCTGACCGTGTACCTGCGCCAGAGCCATGCCGAGCGCGATCTGGCCGATCTCGGCCGCGACCAGGCGGAAAAGGAGTTCACGTGGTTGCTCAGCCGCTGATCGATACCGAGGCTCCCGGCGCATGCGAGGGTGTCTGGGCGCAGTGGCGGGCGAGTCGACCCGAACTTCGGATCCAGGATTGGCGCCATCTCGTGGTCGTCGCGCCGCATCCCGATGACGAGGTGCTCGGAGCGGGCGGGCTCATCGCGCTGTTGCGGTCCGCCGACATCCCGGTCACGCTGATCGCGGTCACCGACGGTGAAGCATCGCATCCGGGCTCACCCACCTACGCTCCTGCTGAGCTGGCCGCGCTGCGTATCGAGGAATCGCAGAACGCGGCCTACGAACTCGCTACCGGAGCGCCGATGCGCCTCGGCATGCCTGACGGCGGCATAGCTGAGCAGGAGACCGAGCTCGCCGATCTGCTCGGCTATGTCTTGTCCCGCCTCGGTGGACCAGGAGTGCGATGCGCGGCAACCTGGCGCCACGACGGTCACCCCGACCACGAAGCCGTCGGCCGCGCCGCCGCCACGGCCTGTGGGAACACCGCGACCGAGCTGCTCGAGTACCCGGTATGGATGTGGCATTGGGGCGCTCCGCAGCATCCGCGAGTGGCTTCGGAGAGTGCTTACGCACTGCCACTGCCGCCGTCGGCGGTTGCGGCCAAGGCGCGGGCGATGGCCCAGCATCGCACCCAGATCCGCCCGCTGTCGGATCATCGGGCCGACCGTCCTGTCCTGCCCACGCATATCCTCCAGCGGTTCACCGCACCGGACGAGGTCTTCTTCCAGTGAACGAAACACCCATGCCACCAGGCTATTTCGATCAGATGTATGCCCGCGACGTCGACCCGTGGCGCTTCACCACCCGCTGGTACGAGCGGCGCAAACGCGCGTTGACGATGGCGATGTTGCCCAGGGCGCGTTATCGAAGAGGGTTCGAGCCCGGCTGTTCCATCGGTGTGCTCACCGAAGAGCTCGCCGGACGTTGCAATCATGTGGTGAGTACCGATATCGCCGAGCGCGCGCTCGACGCTGCGCGGTCGCGACTGTCGCGCCCCAACTGCACGCCGGTGGAGTTCAGGCTGTGGGGTCTGGGACAGCCCTGGGAGGCAGAGGATTTCGATCTGATCGTCTTCAGTGAAGTCTGCTACTACCTCGACACCGCGAGCCTGCGCGACGTCTTCGAGCAAGCCGTGGCTCACCTCGAGCCGGGGGGCACCCTGCTGTGCGCGCACTGGCGCCACGTCGTGGCGGATTACCCGCTGACCGGCGACGAGGTTCACGCGATCGCCCGACAAACCGCAGGCCTGTCAGCCTCGGCTCATTACGACGACGAGGA
This sequence comes from Nocardia sp. NPDC056952, assembly GCF_042674185.1. Lineage (NCBI taxonomy): Bacteria > Bacillati > Actinomycetota > Actinomycetes > Mycobacteriales > Nocardiaceae > Nocardia > Nocardia sp. NPDC056952. Next base: position 1,318,589 of record NZ_JBHURA010000001.1, read on the forward strand.
CCTGCTCATCGACGTGTTCGCGGCGTCGACCGGGATTCCACCCTCGGTGGCCGAGGTCGAGGGTCTCGTCTGATCCAGCCGAATTACCGATGCCGGTCGCGCGAATCGCGCGCGGGCATGGCCGGTGACGCAATCTCATGCGTCGACTGGGGTGGCCGGTGTCATGTCGTAGGCGGTCTGGACGGTTTCGTTGCGGTGGGTCATGTCGGTGCCCTACCCGAACGTGCGAAGAGCAAACGGTGCCGCCGGCTCAGTGTCCGCGCTGATCGGTGAGCTTCAGCCCTTCCTTCGCTTTCACGCGACGATGTTCGAGCAGGAGCCAGGCGACACCGGCACCTGCCAGCACGACCGCCGCGATGCCGGCGATCACCGCCCAGCCGCCGAATCCGTAGCCGGTGGCGGTCAGAAACAGGCCCAGCGCGATGATTCCCATGGCGCACAGGACGATTCCGGGAAAGTTGTATCCGTCCTCGAGGCCTTCGCCCGCGTGACTGCGCGTCGTTCGCGAGTGATCGGGAAATTCACCGCTGGCCTGGTCGGGTTGACGCTGCACGGCACCACGCTGTCGATCCGAATATGCCATTGGATAGCTCCCTCCGAGTGGGTATTGCTCGGCTATACCCACTGCGTCGTGCCTCAATCGGCCCGACCTCGAGGCCGAAGTTCCTGGGCCTTGCTCTTCACACCTTGGACCAGCAGATGCCATGCGCCCGGATCGCCCGCGAGTACGGCGCGACCCATGTCCTTGATCTGCTCGGTGGTGGCGTGGGGCGGGATGGGCGGCACCTCGGGATCGCAGCGGATGTCGAGCAGTATCGGGCGGTCCGCGGCCAGCGCGCGATCCCAGGCGGGCCCGATGTCGTCGGAGTTGTCGACGGTGATCGCCTCGATGCCCGTGCACCGAGCGATATCGGCGTAGGAGACATCCGGAAGTGTCTGCGACTCTTCGAATTTCGGTGCGCCGCCCATGCCGCGCAACTCCCAGGTGACCTGATTGAGGTCATTGTTGTGGAAGACGCAGACGATCAGTCGCCGATCGGCCCACAGGTGCTGGTAGCGGTGGATCGTGATCAGCTCGTTGAGGCCGTTCATCTGCATCGCGCCGTCGCCGACCAGTGCGATCACCGGGCGGTCGGGGTGCGCGAACTTCGCGCCGATGGCATAGGGCACCGCGGCGCCCATGCTGGCCAGCGTGCCCGACAACGAGCCGCGCATGATGGCGCGCATGCGTAGGCAGCGGGCGTACCAGTTGGTGGACGAGCCCGAATCCGCGGTGATGACCGCGTTGTCCGGAACGCGCTGCGACAGTTCCCACACCACCCGCATCGGGTTGGCCGGGTCCGCGCCGAGCATGCTTTGGTGCTCCAGTGTCTGCCACCAGTGCCGCACGTTCTGTTCGACAGTGTCGCGCCAGGATCGGTCGTCTCGGTGTTCGAGCAGCGGGATCAGTGCACGCAGTGTGGCTTTCGCGTCGCCGACCAGGTTCACCTCGGTGGGGTAGCGCATGCCGATCGACGCGCCGTCCCGGTCGATCTGCACGGCCCGGGCTTGGTCCAGTTCGGGCAGGAACTGGCTGTACGGGAAGTTCGAGCCGACAATCAGCAGGGTGTCGCAGTCGCGCATCAGCTCATAGCTCGCGCGGGTGCCTAGCAGGCCGATCGAGCCGGTGACGAAGGGTAGGTCATCGGAGAGCACGTCTTTGCCCAGCAGTGCCTTGGCGATGCCCGCCCCGGTCAATTCGGCGACCTCGAGCACCTCCTCGGCCGCACCGCGCGCGCCTTGGCCGATGAGCACAGCGACCTTGGTTCCGGCGTTGATCACCTCCGCCGCCCGCTCGATCTCCGCGCGCGCCGCGACCGAGGTGCTCCATGAAATGCTCGGCGGGCTCGACGGCACCTCTTTGAAGGCATGCGTCGGTGGCTCGTAGCGCTCCTCCTGCAGATCGGCCGGAATGATCACCGCGGTCGGCGCGCGGCACGTCAGGGCGGTGCGGATCGCACGATCGAGCGCGTTGGGCAGCTGGTTGGCGACATTGACCTCGACAAGGTAGTCCGAAGCCACGTCCTTGAACAGCGACTGCAGGTCTACCTCCTGCTGGTAGCTGCCGCCCATCGCGCTGCGTGCGGTCTGACCGACGATGGCGACCACCGGCACATGATCGAGCTTGGCGTCGTAGAGGCCGTTGAGCAGGTGAATCGCGCCCGGTCCCGAGGTGGCCATGCACACGCCGACGTTGCCGCTGAACTTCGCGTATCCGGTGGCTTGGAAGGCCGACATCTCTTCGTGCCTGCTCTGCACGAACCGCGGCGAGTTCTCGGCTCGCCCGAATGCGGCGACGAGGCCGTTGATGCCGTCACCGGGGTAGGCGAAGACCTGCCCGACACCCCATTCCCGCAGCCGCGCGAGGACGTAATCCGCTACCTGCATCGACATGGTTCTCCCTTCCGGGCCGAGCTGGTCGGTGTGCCGGGTATCGGTCCTTCTTCTGCGCCGGGACAATCATTTCTGTGGTCGTACCGCGCACACCTGTTCCTAAACAGCCCGGGCGCGGAATCAGAAGCCGACGAGCCCCGACGCCAGATCCACAGTGTTGATGATCTGTGTGACCTGCTGACGTGCGTTGGGGCACTGGTCGCGTGTGACCACGTCGATCGCGTCGCGATCTCGGGCGAGGGCGATATTGATCGCACCGTTTCGCAGCGCCCAGGTGTGTACGACGCCGTTGAATTTCACGCGAGCGATGGCGCTGCCCTGTTGGCGCCAGCCGGCGAGATCGGCCCACATCGTGTCGCACAGCTGCGCACCAGCGGCTGGGCCGATGGCCGGTGCGTCGGCAGAGGCCGGGCCTCCGCCAGGGCCTCGCGATTCGGTAGTCGTCGCGCAGGCGATAACACCCGCCGAGACGAGAGCACCCAACAATGCGAGGCGGCCTAGGAGGTGGACGTGACGGCGCGTTCGTCTCATGAACAGGGGGTTCTCCTTCGAACGGGAACATGACGGTTTCACTGTTCGAATGCCCACACCTTCGGAGACGAATCGATTACCGCACTGCGAAACACCTTGCTGTGACGGCGATTACAGGCATGCGCTGGAGAGTTGCGGGGTGCTGGGCACTGTGTGGAGACAGGGGCGGCCCGAAGCCGTGAAGGCTTCGGGCCGTGCACTGCGGTTGTGCCAGTCCGGTGGCGGCTAACGCGATGCGCCGCGACGCCCGGTGACCAACCCGACGAGGAACAAGAGGATGACCGCGCCGGCGATGCAGGTGAAGAAGCTGAACCACAGTCCGCCGCCGTTGACATCGACACCGAACAGTTTGAGCACGAATCCACCGAGCAGGCCGCCGACGACGCCGACGACGATGTTGAGCAGGATCCCTTGCTGGGCATCGGTCTTCATGATCTTGCTGGCGATCCATCCGGCGAGTCCGCCGATGATGATCCATCCGATTATTCCGAGACCGAGCATGGTCTACTCCCATCATCCGAATGCGCTGGCGAGCTCCCGGTTCAGTCGCTCGGCAGCGGCATACCCCGCCGCTGCGTATGCAATCAGGCATCGCCGAAAACGACGCTACGTCATGATGAACGTGGCTACCGCCCCTCCGTCGCCGAGGCGGGGTCGATACTGCGCCGCTTCACCAGCAGCACGGTCGCCAGCACCGGGTAGAGCAGGATCGGCAGCAGGGTGCCGAGATACAAGGCCTGATCGATCAGGATCGACGTGCCGGTGAGCAGGGTGAAGTCGAACAAACCGTGCAGCACCGAGTTGACGGTGTTGCCACGCGTCACCCTCCGGGTCAGGTAGAAGAAGTAGCCAGCCAGGCTGACCATGATCGCCTGCGGCAGCGCGCTCGCGCCGTGGGTGATGCCGTTGGTCAGATGCACCGCGCCGAACACGATGCTCGACCACAACGCGACCTTGCCCTCGGTGAGGCCGTGATCACGCAGCACCACGACACCGATCCCGCGGAACATGCCCTCCTCGCCCCAGCCGACGAACTGGGTCGCGATCAGCAGCACCAGCGTGTACAGCAGACCCTTGTCAGCCAGCGCGCTGTAGTTGATACCGAAGACGATCGCGACGAGGAACACGATCGGCACGACCCGCACCCACGGCCGGGTCGGGCGGTCGTCGCGCAGGACCGGCCGCATCCAGCCGAGGTAGGCGATCACACCGTAGGTGAACGCCAAGGCGACACCGAGCGGGATGATCATGCCGTAGAACACCGCACGCGTGGACAGGAAATCGTCCTCGCCGGTCAGCGCGGTCATCAGCAGACCACCGAGCTGGATGATCGCCAGATACGCGATCACGACCAGCGCGAACACCGGATAGGACAGGCGTCGGCGGCCGGTCGGGGTAGACGATAGCGCAGTTTCAGGACGGCTCATACGGGCAAAATATCCGCTGGGAAAGCTGGACGCTTGATATATGGGGCCGTGTCGCTCCACGCTGTGGCAGCGACCAACGGAACGCTCGGTCGCTGATCGATCCGATCAGCGACCGAGCGTTGCCTTCCTCTGAAGGGTCGTCGCAGGTTGTGAGCGCTACGGAAACCGACCCTTCACCCAGGAATTCGACGGCCGGACCTATTTGGATGACCCCGCCTGCCCGGTTGGTCGGGCGTCGATCTGAGGAACAGTGCAAGGTGGCTGCGAGCGGGGAGAGGGCGCAGGCGAACCAGGAGTTCAGACCGCGAGCGGTACTTGGTCGTCGGTGGTTTGCGCACGCAGATCGCCCAGCAGTCTGGTGAGCTTGCGAGACACGCTCATCTGGGAGACACCGAGGCGTTCGGCGATCTCACCTTGGGTGAGTGTGTCGTAGAACCGCCAGATCAGCAGCTGGCGATCTTCCGGCGGCAGCTGTGCCAGCAAGGGCGCGACGGTGATCGTGTCTTCAGCCAGTTGGTAACGAGGGTCTTCATCGCCGAAGGTGTCGGCGATGGTCATGCTGGGATCGCCGTCGGTATCACGTGCGGGTGTGTCGAGGCTGCGCGTCTGGAACGCGTTGGCCGCCACCAGAGTACGGGCGATATCGGTAACCGGAACATCGAGTTCGGTCGCGAGTTCTTGCGCGGTGGGGGAGCGGTGGAGTCGACGGGTCAACTCGTCGGTCGCCACCCTGACTTTGCCCTGTAGCTCCTTTTCGCGACGCGGCACATGCAGCGGCCAGATGTGGTCGCGAAAGTGTCTGCGCACTTCACCCATGATGGTGGGGACCGCGAAACCCAGGAACGGTGATCCGGTGGTCACGTCGTAGCGGTCGACTGCCATGACCACGCCGACGCGCGCGGTCTGGAGCAGATCGTCGAACACTTCACCGCGGCCGGCGTATTTGCGGGCGATGTGCTCGGCGAGCGGGAGGCAGACTTCGATGATCTCCTCGCGCAGAGCATCGTGCTCGGGGCTGCGCGGGTCGGTCAGCGCCAGGTGCGCGAACAATGGTTCGGCGTGTTCGTAGGTGGGGCGGGCGGCGGTGGTGGTGGGCATGCGGATCAGCTCCTGGCGTTCGTAATGCTCAACGGGGGGAGGTGATTTGAAGGCCGTTGAGGCCTAGCATTTTGGAGGACATCGTCATCGCCGCACTCAGGCTGAGGGCGCCGAAGAAGGCGATGGTCAGCGACCCTGCCAGGGCGGTCAGACCCAACAGAAAGAACACGCTGGTCGCCAACACGATGGTGGTGCTGGTCAGATCCATGCTCGGCGTACTCGGTACCCGATTACGTGAGGTGGTCATGAGCGGAGGGTTGACCGTGGCGGAGGCGAATAAACCGGAACCGGTCGATGATGTTGATACAGCGACAGTTTCGGACTTCAGGGTTGAAATACCCGTTCTATGGGAAGGCGTCGGTTCACGTCCTGTTACGGTGCCGGTAGGGACGACGATGTGCTGGGGGAGTGACCTACCGACGAGGCCTCACCGGTTGCTGATCGGCTCTGCTCGTTCGAGAACTCCACGCCAGGCGCACAGCGGGCTGATGTCGGCCGCGGGACCTGCTGTTCGGAGGTTCCCTATGCTGGGTCTATGACGCGATCGACAGTTTCCCCGGTGCCGCGCCGTACGCAGGAGCAGCGGAGCCAGGAAATGCGGACCCGGCTGCAGGACGCCACGATCGATTGCTTAGTCGAGTACGGCTACGCCGGTGCCACCACGCCGCGGATCGCTGAGCGTGCCGGGGTGACACGTGGTGCGCAGGTTCACCACTTCGGCTCCAAGGCCGAATTGATGACGGCGGCCATCAGTCGTCTCGCGCAGCGGCGTATCGAGGCTGCCATGCAGGAGCTGGGGCGGGTGCAGGTCTCGTCCGACTCCGTCGCGGGCGTGCTGGATTTTCTGTGGGAGCTGCATCAGGGCCCGCTGTTCATCGCTTCGGTGGAGCTGTGGGTCGCCAGCCGTACTGACCCGGCATTGGCGACGGAATTGAAGAAGGTCGAGCCGTACGTCAACAACGCGGTGCTGCTGGGTTTGAGCCGTTTCACCCCGGATGAAGTGGATCGCAAGGACGCCGAGGCCTTCCTGTACACGGCGATGGACGCGCTGCGCGGCATTCTTCTGTCCGCGTTCGTCGACGACGATCCCGAGCGCGCGCACCGACGGTGGCGGCGCGCTTGCCGCGATCTGCACCATGCTGGCGAGGCGGCCTTGTCCGGACGGCCAGTGACCGACTGACGCTGACGTCCACCGTGTTGGCAGGTGAGGGCTGTCGTATTTACATACACAACTGAATGTATCTTTGAAGTGTGTATCGACCAGGGCGTTCACCAATTGACCCCCAATAATCTGGCGTGAAGGTTGTTTACATGCGTTCAGCGCTGTATGTTTCGTGAAGTTCGATCGAAACGGATCGGAACATGCCGCAGGCAAGGTAGGTGTGCGGCCTGATGTGAGGAGTTCGATGACGAACAAGGTCTACGTCGTCGGTGTCGGCATGACGAAGTTCGAGAAGCCGGGCCGCCGCAAGAACGAGGACGGCAGCGACTGGGACTACCCGGACATGGCCCGTGAATCGGGGACCAAAGCTCTCGCCGACGCCGGGATCGACTACCGCGAGGTACAGCAGGCCTACGTGGGCTACGTCTACGGCGAGTCCACTTCGGGGCAGCGCGCGGTCTACGAGTTGGGTATGACCGGCATCCCGGTGGTGAACGTCAACAACAACTGTTCCACCGGGTCGACCGCGCTCTACCTTGCGGCGCAGGCGATCCGGGGCGGCCTCGCGGAGTGCACCCTGGCGCTGGGCTTCGAGCGCATGAAGCCGGGCTCACTGGAGTCGACCTGGGATGATCGCGAACAGCCGATGGGCAAGCACATCCTCGCGATGGCGGAAATCTCCGAGGTGCTGTTCCCGGTGGCTCCGTGGATGTTCGGCGCAGCCGGTCGTGAGCACATGGTGAAGTACGGCACCACCGCCGAGCACTTCGCCAAGATCGGTTACAAGAACCACAAGCACTCGGTGAACAACCCGTTCTCGCAGTTCCAGGACGCGTATTCGCTCGATGACATTCTGGGCTCGCGGATGATCTACGACCCGTTGACCAAGCTGCAGTGCTCGCCGACCTCGGACGGTTCCGGCGCGGTGATTCTGGCGAGCGAGGCGTTCGTGGACGATCACGGGCTCGCGGGTCAGGCGGTCGAGATCGTCGGGCAGTCCATGACCACCGACTTCGCCTCCACCTTCGATGGGACCGCCAAGAACCTCATCGGCTACGACATGAATGTCGCGGCCGCACGCCAGGTGTACGACCAGGCCGGGCTGGCGCCGGAGGACTTCCAGGTCATCGAGCTGCACGACTGCTTCTCCGCCAACGAGCTGCTCACCTACGAGGCGCTCGGCCTGTGTGCCGAAGGCGAGGCCGGGAACCTGCTCGACAACGGCCAGACCACCTATGGCGGCAAGTGGGTCGTGAACCCGTCTGGCGGGCTGATCTCCAAGGGGCACCCGCTCGGCGCTACTGGTCTGGCGCAGTGCAGTGAGCTCACCTGGCAGCTGCGCGGCACCGCGGACAAGCGTCAGGTCGACAACGTCACCGCCGCGCTACAGCACAACATCGGCCTCGGCGGCGCCGCCGTCGTCACGGCCTATCAGCGCGCCGAGCGCTGAACGACTTTCCGGCCATCGGACGGAATCACGTGAAATATCAACCCACGCAATCACACTCGACGAGGAGTCACCGTCATGGGACACATCGAAGCCAGCACCGCCCTTACCGCCGGCCCCGAAGCCCTGTGGGCCGTGGTCGCCGACCCGCAGACCTGGGACCGGTGGTTCACCATCCATGAGCGCTGGATCGACGAGCCGCCCGCCGTCCTCGCGCCCGGCGCCAAACTGGTCGCCAAGATCCTCATGCTCGGCATGGCCAACAAGATCGAATGGGTCGTCGAAAGTGTCGAGGCCCCGAGCACGCTGGTGCTGGGCGGCACCGGCATGGCCGGTGTCAAGGTGCAGTTCGCCTTCGAAATCACCCCCGACGGCACCGGCAGCACGCTGGCGGTGTCCGGTGAATTCGAGGGTGCGCTCATCAAGGGTGCGCTGGGCAAGGCCGTGGAGAAGGATGGTCGCGCCCAGATCGACAAGAGCCTCGCTCAGCTCGACGCCCTGGCCACGGCGGTCTGAGATGTCGGGTTCCGCAATCGAATTCGACCCGGCTGGGCTGAACGTCTGGTGCGATGAGGAGCGGTTCGAGGTCACCCGCGAGCGGCTCGCGGAGTACGCGGTCGCGACGAACGATCCCATCGAGGCGCACCGCAGTGGCGTCCTTGCCAATCCGGTGTTCGCGATCGTGCCGGTGTTCGAGGCCATGATGATGCCGATCATCGACGTGGTACCGATGAGCATCTTCGGCCGGGTTGTCCACGGCGAGCAGGACTTCCATTTCCACCGGCCGATCCGGCCCGGTGACGAGCTCGTCTCGCGGGCCAAGGTGATCGGTTACGAGGGCAAGGACAACGGCTCGACCATCACCGTGCTCATCGAATGCCGGGCCGAGGACGGGGAGTTGGTCAACGAGCAGTATCTGACCGCCTTCTTCCGCAATGTGAACGCCGGCCCCCGGGTCGGCGACGCTGCTCCGGCGCACCGCTTCGACAAAACCTTGGCCGAAGTTCCACCGCTGGCCACGGTGTCCGCGCACGTCGACGCCGACCAGACCTTCCGGTACTCACCGGCGTCCGGTGATCCGGTGCCACTGCACCTGGACGAGCAGGTGGCCAAGGACGCTGGGCTGCCGGGCATTATCGCCCACGGGCTGTGCACCATGGCCATGTCGTCCTGGGGCGTTCTCAACGAGGTCGCCGACTCGGATGTGCACCGGCTGCGGCGATTCGCGGTCCGCTTTTCCAAGATGGTGTTCCCCAACGACGACCTGGAGACCCGCATCTGGCGGGCAGGCAACGCCGACGGAGCCACGACGTACGCATTCGAAACGGGACGTGGCGGCGAACTTGTCCTCACCGACGGCTTGGCCGTCGTGCGTGACTGAATCCCAACATTTCATATCCAGCAAGGAGTAGACCATGGGTGTACTGGAGGGACGGGTCGCCGTCGTCACCGGCGCAGGACGCGGCATCGGCCGCGAACACGCACTGCTGTTCGCCAGGGAGGGCGCGGCCGTCGTCGTGAACGACCTCGGCGGCAGCAATTCCGGCGACGGTACCTACGCCGGTCCCGCGCAAGAGGTCGTCGACGAGATCGTCGCCGCGGGTGGGCGAGCGGTCGCGAACACCGGCAACGTGGCGGACTGGCAGGGCGCGAAGGGCCTAGTGGATCAGGCGATTTCGGCGTTCGGCCGACTCGACGTCGTAGTCAACAATGCCGGCATCCTGCGCGACGCCTTCATCGCCGGAATGGACGAGGGACAGTGGGATTCGGTCATCGCTGTCCACCTCAAAGGACACGCCGCGGTCTTGCATCACGCCGCCGCCTATTGGAAAGACCGGTCGAAGGCGGGCGAACAGCCCAACGCGGCGGTGATCAACACCGCCTCCGCGTCCGGTGTCACGGTGCCGAACGCGGGCCAGGCGAACTACGGTGCGGCCAAGGCGGCTATCGCGGCGCTGACCTTGGTCGCGGCCGAAGAACTGGGGCGTTACGGCGTCCGTGTGAACGCCATCGCGCCGATCGCCCGCACTCGCCTGACGCTGGCCACTCCGGGTATGGGCGCGATGATGGCCGCCGAGGCCGAGGACGCTGCGGCCGAGGGCAGTTTCGATGCCTTCAGTCCCGCCAATATCTCGCCGCTGGTCGCCTACCTGGCGACGGAGAAGTGCCCGATCACCGGCACCGTGTTCGCGGTGCAGGGTGGGGCGATCTCGGAGCTGGCCGGCTGGCACGACGTGAAGACCATCGAAACGGAAGGGCCGTGGCTGATCGACGACATCGCGGCCCGGCTGCCCTGAAACCCTGAGGAGAACAACGATGTTCGAATGGTCCGAGACCGATGAGATGATCCGCGAGGCACTGCGGGCCTTCATCGACAAGGAGATCCGCCCGAACCTCGACGCGCTCGACAGCGGCGAGATGTCGCCGTACCCGATTGTCCAGAAGTTGTTCAGCGACTTCGGCATCGACGCCATGGGCGGGGAGATGGTCGAGAAGATGCTGGCACGGCAGCGTGCCAAGGAGGCGGCCTTCGCCGCCGGAGAACCGCTGCCGGCGAAGAAGGACAAGAAGTCCTCGGGCGGCAGTCGCTTCGCGGGCCAGGAATCCATGATGGCCGTGCTGGTCAGCGAGCTTTCGGGCGTGTGCATGGGCATATTGACCGCGCTGGGCGTGTCCATCGGTCTCGGCGCGACGACCATCATGTCGCGCGGCACCCTCGCCCAGAAGGAGCGCTGGCTGGCCGACATCGTCACGGCGAAGAAGATCGCGGCCTGGACAATCACCGAACCCGACTCGGGGTCGGACGCATTCGGCGGGATGAAGACCTACGTCCGACGCGATGGCGAGGACTACATCCTCAACGGGCAGAAGACTTTCATCACCAACGGCCCCTTCGCCGACACGCTCGTCGTCTACGCCAAGCTCGACGAGGGTGACGGCGTCGACAAGCGCGACCGCAAGGTGCTCACCTTCATTCTCGACAAGGGGATGGAGGGTCTCACCCAGGGCAAGCCGTTCAGCAAGATGGGCCTGCACGCCTCACCCACCGGTGAACTGTTCTTCGACAATGTGCGGTTGACCAAGGACCGCCTGCTGGGCGAGACCGAGGAGCACAAGGGTGGGGACGGACGCGAAAGCGCCCGTTCGAGTTTCACCGCCGAGCGCATCGGTGTGGCGTTCATGGCTCTGGGCATCATCAACGAATGCCACCGGCTCTGTGTGGATTACGCCAAGAGCCGCACGCTGTGGGGTCAGGAGATCGGACGCTTCCAGCTGATCCAGCTCAAGCTGGCCAAGATGGAAATCGCGCGAATCAACGTGCAGAACATGGTGTTCAGCGCGCTCGAGCGGGGTCGGGCTGGCAAGCAGCCGAGTCTGTCGGAGGCATCGGCGATGAAACTGTATTCCTCCGAGGCCGCCACCGAGGTGGCGATGGAGGCGGTGCAGCTGTTCGGCGGTAACGGCTACATGACCGAATACCGGGTCGAACAGCTGGCCCGCGACGCCAAGTCGCTGATGATCTACGCCGGTTCCAACGAGATCCAGGTGACGCACGTGGCCAAAGGGTTGTTGGCCTGAGCGATCCGAAGTAGGCCGCGTCCGCTCGCCATCCGAACACGATCCACGGCGATGGCGAGCGACGCGGAGCGGGCAATCACCGGTTGATCCGGTAACCGAGTCAGAAGGCAGGGCAATGACGCCAGGCAGCAGTCACAGCACGGTGACCGAATCGGTCGAAACATACGGCGGCGTACGAACACGACAGCTCAGTGTCGCGGGTGACGGGCCCGCGATCGTGCTGTTGCACGGAATTTATGACCGTGCCGACACATGGAGGGGAGTGCTCGAACATCTCGCAGCGTCGCGACGTCGAGCGGTGGCGGTGGATCTCCCGCCGGTGCACGTGCGACGGATCGGCGAACCGGTGCTGCCGCGTCTGGACGCGTATGTCGGCGCACTGGTGCGTGCGCACGCGGGCACCGAAGGCGTGGTGCTGTGTGGAAACTCGATGGGTGCCGGTCTCACGCTGCGTGCCGCGCTGAACCCGGAACTGGCTGTACTGATGGCTGTCGCGTGTGACGCCCCCGGTTTCGGATACCGCCCGCTCACCACGTTCACGGTCGGCCGGTTCGGGCCTCCGGAGTCGCTGCTGTCCGCAATCCGTGTACCCGCCGCCGTGTTTCGCACTCGCTCGGCGGTGGCAGTCGCTGATCGTGTGCTCTATATGCGCGACCGGCCGAGCTCTGCTGAGAACGTCGCGCACTTTCTCGAACTCTTCGCGCGGACGCGGCCGATCGGCCAGTTGATCGCGGGCGGACGCGCCTTGCTGCGTGAGTTCGACGCCGGCTACCCGGACGGTGAATTGCCGCCCACCCTGATCGTGCACGGCAGCAAAGACAAATTGATACCGCCGGCTGCCGCGCATCGCGCCCAGCGCCGGTTTCCGTCGGCGCGGGTGCGGATCCTGCCCGGAGTCGGTCACTGTCCACAAGTGGACGTGCCCAGCGCTGTCGCGCGCATGATCCTCGGCGAGCACGGCACCCGCCGAATCGCATGAATCCAACCGCCGCGCATCGAAACCGGCGATCGAGAAGCAGCCGTGCACCGACGAGTACAGCGAATCAACAGGGAGACGAAATGAACACCGTGGCAGAGATTTCCGGAAAGGTCGTGGTGATCACCGGCGGTGCACGGGGGATCGGGTTCGCGACCGCGCGGCTGCTGCGCGAGCGCGGTGCGCTGGTGGCCATCGGCGACATCGACGAGAAGCAGGTCCAGAAGGCTGGAGCCGAACTCGGGCTCGAGGTATTCGGCCGACTCGATGTCGCCGACCCGGCGTCTTTCGCGGCCTTCCTCGATAGCGTCGAACGACAGCTGGGACCGCTCGACGTGCTGGTGAACAACGCAGGCGTGATGCCGGCGGGCCCGTTCGTGGATGAGACCGATGAGGTCACCCGCCGCATTCTCGACATCAATGTCTACGGCGTGGTGCTCGGCAGCAAACTGGCTGTACAGCGCATGCTGGGCCGCGACGCCGGGCACGTCATCAATATCGCCTCGCTCGCCGGGGAGACCCCGACGCCGGGATTGGCCACCTACTGCGCGAGCAAGGCCGCGGTGCTGTCGCTGACCGATTCACTGCGCGTCGAACACCGTGACGCCGGGCTGCATTTTTCCGCGGTACTGCCAACTTTCACCAACACCGAACTCATCGCGGGCACGCGAAGTCCCACATTGCTGCCCAACGCGGAACCGGAAGACATCGCCGCCGCCGTCGCCGGGCTCATCCGCGACCCGCGCCCGCGGGTCGCGGTCACCCGCCTCGCCGGCCTGTTGGTCGGCGCGCAAAAGTTTCTGCCCGGGGCGGTGAACGAATTCGTCGCACGCCGGATGGGTATGTCGCACGCCATGCTCGACGGTGTCGACGTCGAAGCGCGCCGCGCCTATGAATCACGTGCCCGTGGTTTGGACAGCTGAGTCCACCGCGTCGGCCATGAATGGAGAACTTCCTGTGAACGAGCAGCCGAAGAGTCTGTGCGGTGCCTTTCAAGCGACCGCGGCGCATCAGCCCGACCGCATCGCCTTGCGCGGGCCCAACGGTGTGCCGTCGATTTCCTGGCGGCAGTACGCGCGCCAGGTTCGCGAGCTCGCGACCGGGCTGGCCGGCTTGGGCGTCGCCACCGGCGACACCGTCGCCATCATGCTGACCAATGTCCCGGAATTTCATGTGGCCGACACCGCGGTCCTGCACACCGGGGCCACCCCGTTCTCGATCTACAACACGTTCACCGCCGAGCAGATCGCCCATCTGCTGACCAACGCCGGCAGTCGGGTGGTAATTACCGAGTCGCAGTTCCTCGACACAATTCGGGCCGCCGATGTCGCCGGGCACATCGAACACATCGTCTGCGTCGACGGCCCGGCCGAAGGGACCCGCACCCTCGACGACGTGGCGGCCATGGCCGCCCCCGGCTTCGATTTCGATGCCACCTGGCGAGCCGTGGCACCGGACTCGTTGCTCACCATCGTCTACACCTCCGGCACCACCGGTCCTCCCAAAGGTGTGGAACTCACCCATGCGAACATGCTGGCCGAGTTCAGCGCGGTGAAGAGTCTTTTCGACATTTCTCCAGCGGACACGGTGATTTCGTATCTGCCGGATGCCCATCTGGCGAACCGCGCGTTCTGCCACTACAACAACCTTCTGGAGGGCGTCCAGATCACTACGGTCGCCGACCCCAAACAACTGGTCAGTACCCTGCCACAAGTGCGGCCGACACTGTTTCTGGCGGTGCCCGCCGTCTGGTACAAGATCAAGGGCGGCGTGGAATCGCTGGTCGCCCAGCAACATCCGGTCACACGCGCCTTGGTGTCATGGGCTCTGGGCGTGGGCCAGAAGACTGCCAAGCAGAACTCCGACGGCCGGTCCAGCACTGCTGGTCTGCGTGTTCAGCACCAGGTCGCCGAGCGGCTGGTGCTGAGCACGCTGCGGCGGCGGATGGGCATGGACCGGATACGCGGCGGTCTCACCGGAGCGTCACCCATCGCGCCCGAGGCGATGACGTTCATCATCGGGCTCGGTATTCCGGTGTGCGAAGCCTGGGGGATGACCGAGACCTCCGCCGTAGCCACCATCAACCGGCCCGATGCCATCCGTCTCGGTACGGTCGGTCATCCGCTGCCGGGCACCGAAGTCGCCGTCGCCGAGGACGGGGAACTGCTGGTGCGTGGCCCGCTGGTGATGCGTGGCTACCGAGACGATCCGGAGCAGACCGCCGCCGCGATCGATGCCGACGGCTGGATGCACACCGGCGACATCGGATCCATCGATGCCGACGGCTACGTCCGAGTCCTGGACCGTAAGAAGGAACTCATCATCAACGCGGCGGGCAAGAACATGTCGCCCTCGAATATCGAAGGGGAGGTGCGTGTTTCCTGTCCGCTCATCGCGGCGGTGATCGCCGTAGGTGACAACCGCAAGTATGTGACGGCGCTACTCACCCTGGACCCGGACGCGTGCGCAGCCTATGCGCAGCGCCACGCACTTGCCGATCCGACGCCCGCGGCGCTGGCGACCCACCCCGACGTCGTCGCGGCCATCGAGGTAGCCATCACGGCCGCGAACGGGCGCCTGTCGCGCGTGGAGCAGATCAAGAAACACACTGTGCTGCCGGTGATCTGGGAACCCGGTGGTGACGAACTCACACCGAAGATGTCGCTCAAGCGCAAGGTCATCACGCAGAAGTACGCAGCTGAAATCGAGGCTATGTACCGCTGACCGCGTCGATGCGTGCGGTCAACCCTGCTCGCCGCCGAATCTCATACGAAGGAGCTCGACCGTGATCGAAGTCCACAATCCCGCTGACGGGCGGTTGGTCGGCACGGTTGCCGACACCGAACCGTCGCACGTCGCTGCGGCGGTCGCGCGGGTGCGGTCCGAACAGCCGGCATGGGCCGCACTCGCGCCGTCCGAGCGCGTCGAATGGATGCGTCGACTGCAGGATTGGATCTTCGCCAACGCGGCCGATATCGCCGACGTCATGCAGGCCGAGACCGCCAAACCGCGCGTCGACGCAGAGATCGAACCGATGTTCGTGGCCGAGGTGATCGGCTACTACGCCGACAATGCCGAACGGTTCTTGGCACCGGAACATCCACGCCCGCATTCGCCCGTGAACGTATCGAAGAAACTCGCCGTCACCTATCACCCGTATCCCGTGGTCGGGGTCATCACGCCGTGGAACTACCCGCTGGCGCTGCCCGGGATAGATGCGGTGCCTGCCCTGCTCGCCGGGGCCTCGGTGGTGATCAAGCCTTCGGAAGCGACGCCGTTGAGCGCGCGGGAGCTCGCGCGCGGATGGACAGAGATCGGTGCGCCACCGGTGCTGGAAGTGATCACCGGGCGGGGCGCGACCGGTGCGGCGGTGGTCGAGGCCGTCGACTTCGTGCAGTTCACCGGATCCACCCGCACCGGCAAAGTGGTCGCACATGCCTGTGTCGATCGCATGATTCCCTACAGCCTGGAATTGGGTGGCAAGGACCCGGCCCTGGTGCTCGCCGATGCCGATATCGACCGGGCCGCACGGGGAATCGCGTTCGGCGGCATGCTCAACGCCGGACAGATGTGCACCTCGATCGAACGGGTGTATGTCGAGAGTGCGGTCTACGACGAGTTCGTGCACCGACTCGTCGAAGTAGTCGGTGAGCTGCGGACAGGAGTCGACGATCGCGAGTTCCGGTACGACATCGGACCGTTGATCGATGCTGCCCAGGTCGAGATCGTGCGTCGACACACCGTCGAAGCGGTGGCCGCCGGCGCCCGCGTCGTCACAGGCGGCGCACCGACCGGCCAGGGAAACTTCTTCGAACCCACCGTGCTCGTCGACATCGACCACAGCATGAGTTGCATCGCGGAGGAGACCTTCGGGCCCACGCTGCCGATTGTTCGCGTAGCCGATGAGGACGAAGCCGTGCGGCTGGCGAACGACAGCCCCTACGCGCTGTCGGCGACGGTGTGGACCGGTGATCGTGCCCGTGGCGAACGGGTGGCCGGCCGCCTGGAGGCGGGATCGGTCAACATCAACGACGCGCACGTGAATCTGTTCAATCTCGCTGTGCCGATGGGTGGTTGGAAGCAGTCCGGTGTCGGTGCCCGTTTCGGGGGCGCGTACGGGATCCGCAAGTACTGCCGCGCTCGCGCGATCACTGTCGACCGGCTGCCGGTGGCGCAGTCACCGTCGGAACTGCTGTGGTTTCCCTATTCGCGCCGTAAAGCCGGTCTCGCCTTGGGGGTAATGCGCGCGTTGCGGGCGCGTGGGTTGAGCGCCCGAATCGGAAGGTCCTGAACGCCGAATCATCGCGTTCCGCGCGCTGGTTCGGTACAACAAGCACGAAAGGAACGTCGGCTGTGCCGCTGTATTCGTTCGAGGGTAAGAGCCCGGTCGTCGCCGAGGATGCGTTCATCGCGCCGACTGCGACGCTCGTCGGTGACGTGACGGTGGAGCCCGGCGCGTCTGTTTGGTACGGCGCGGTGTTGCGTGGCGACTTCGGGCCGTCCGGTGTCATGCCAGTGACGGGCGGCGGGTAAAGATTGCCGGGCTTCGTTCAGACCCGCTCATGCTCCCGTCGACCGGCGTGACGTGGTGCTGTGGAGCACCCGAACCGTCCTGAACATTGGCACCGGCGCGCACGATCACCGGCCGATCACCAAGAGCGAGGCGGTGGAGACTGTCGTCGCCCTGTGCTGGAACGGACTGACGATGTCGGATCACGGCATCGGACCCGCACCGTGAATCGGCACCCGACAGCGCGCCGGTGGGTTGAGTTGTTGGGCCCGGACTCCGACCGCGAGAAGCAGCTGGTATGACAACGTTGCCGAGTTTCGTTCTGGTCCATGGGTTGTAGGGATGCGTATTCAACCTGAACACCGACGGGAGCCTTTAGATGACCGAGTTGCCTGACACCATGCGCGCCGTAGTCCTGGACGCACCCGGACCGCCGGAATCGCTACAGCTGCGTGACCTGCCGATCCCCGTCCCCGAACCGGGCCATGTCCTCATCCGGGTGAAAGCGTTCGGGCTCAACCGATCCGAGCTGCACACCCGTCTAGGTCTGGCCGAAGGAGTCACCTTCCCCCGAGTGCTGGGCATCGAGGCGGTCGGTATCGTCGCGGCTTGTCCCGGTGGCGAATACGTAGTCGGTCAGCAGGTCGCGGCGATGATGGGTGGTATGGGTCGCACCTACGACGGAGGTTACGCCGAATACACCAATGTCCCTGTTGCCCAAGTGATCCCGTTCATCAGTGGACTCGACTGGGCTACCCTCGGCGGCATCCCGGAAATGCTGCAAACCGCCAACGGATCCCTCACGATCGGTCTCGATGCACAGCCGGGTCAATCGATCCTGATCCGTGGCGGCACCTCCTCGGTCGGCATGACCACCGCGATCCTGGCCAAACAACGCGGCATGACCGTGCTCTCCACCACCCGTAGCCCCGCGAAAGCCACCGCCCTGAAAAAGATCGGCGTCGATCACGTCGTCATCGACACCGGCGACATCGCCGCGGACGTCCGCGCCGTCATCGAGGGCGGTGTCGACACCGCCCTCGAACTCATCGGTACACCCACCCTGCCGGACACATTGCGCGCCACCCGAATCCACGGCGTCGTCTGCTTTACCGGGATGCTGTCCAACCAATGGACCGTCGAGAACTTCTACCCGATCGACTACCTACCCCGTGGGGTCCGCCTGGCCGCCTACGGCGGCGACGCCACCGACCTGCCCGCCGCCGTCCTGCAACAATTCCTCGATGCCGTCGCAGCGGAGTCAGCGACCGTCCCCATCCACCGCGTCTTCACACTCGACCAGATCCGAGAAGCACACGCCTACATGGAATCCGGCGAAGCGACCGGCAAACTCGTCGTCGTCACCTGAGCACCGCCTCGCGAAGCCGGCGAAAGGACCGACGACGCCACCGGCGGCGGACGATCAAGGTACTCGCGATGCCGTCGCCTGAGCATCGGTCCTGTGACGTGGGTGCCGCAGCCGGGGTCTATCAGGGCTTGCCGGGGTGTTCGTTGCCAACGATGCGGCGGTGAAGGCCTCGCGCCACCGGGGCGCACCGATCTGATCGTGACGAATTCCACAGCACTGCTACCGAATTCAAACCCCGATACTTCACACTGGAGCCGGCTTGCGAACGTGCCTGCACTGGGACGCTGTGTAGTCGAGCCGCGACCGTGGGACCTCTTCGGCGAAGTCTGCTCGGCAATCGGCAACGGCAGCCGGCGATCGGCCGGTCGAGGTCGGGTGTGGTTGGATGATGGCGTGTTCAGCGGTCCGGCGGTCAATTCGGCGGTCGATCGCATCTTCACCATGGCGACGGTGGAGGAGTCCCAGTCATTGGTGGGTTGGTGGAGGCGGTTTCCCGGTTCCTGGGGCGGCCGTTGCAGGTGATCGAGAATTCGGCACTGCCGACCGGGGTGTTCGGGCAGTGGGTTCATTACCGCGATCACGATGAGGTCAGCGTTGCCTCCTGGGTGCAGACTCGAGACCGGACTCTTGCTCACGAACTGGGTCATATCGTGCTGGGGCATCAGGGACGGCCGGTGCTCGAGCTGGCGCAGTCGGTGCTGCCGACAGGGGTACACGAGTTGGCCGCGCTGATGTTGCGTCGAGAGTGCGGCAACGCAGGCGCGGCCGGCGAGGAATTGGCCGCCGAGCAGTTCGCGAGCGTGTTGTTGAACCGCTTGCAGCGCATCGGTCGCAAAGAGCCGCGGTTGCGGTCTCGCTGGGGCGAGGCCCTGGGGTGAACGCCATCGTTTTGGCGCCGCTGATGTGGATCGCCGTGGTGAGCCGGGCGTGGCGGTGGTGGTGGTCGCGCAGCTGGGTGCTGGGCAGCATGGTGGTGGCGTTGGGTGTCGTCGCCGTGCACCTGAGTTTGAACATCCCGGCGGTGGAGACGGTGGTGCAGGCTGTCGTGCCGATTGCCAATTTCTCGACCGGATTGCGCATGGTGCTGTTCAACCTGATGGCGGCCTCCTCGGGTGTGCTGGCCTTGGCTGTCACGACCGATCCGGAGAGAGTGGCGCGCGGGGCTCGGGTACTTGGCCTGATCGCGGTGGTCGGTTCGGTGGTGGCGATGGCGATCTTCGCCTGCGCGCCGACGGTGCCACAGGCGGCAGGTGGGTTCGAGTTCGACATCTCCTATAGCCACCTGCCCGGATACGCCGAGGCAGGCATCGCCGGTGCGCTGTTCCCGGCGTTGCTGTGCCCGGCACTGATGGTGATGACCGCTCGTGCCGCGGATGTGCGCAGCTTGACCGGCTGGAGTTTGACTCTGCTGTCGGTGGGGCTGGCCGCCGCGACGGTGTGGGCGTGGATTCGGCTGAGCTACTTCGTGGCGGCGCGCTATCTGGGTACGCCTCAGCTGCCCGTGGTCTTCGAAGTCACCCGGGCGGTGTCCGCAGTGGGTGTGCTGGTGATCTTCGTGGGCATGATGTTGTCGCCGGTCGTGTCGTGGGTGCGCGCGAAGCGGATCCTGTGGGCGATCGGTCCGCTGCATCGAGAGTTGACGGCGCGCTGGCCCGGAGTTCGCCGGGCGTCGCGGCGGGGCAGCAGCACCGATGAGCGAGCCGATGACCGGGTCACCGAATTGCTCGACGCCTTGAGCATGGAAGCCGAGAGCACCACGCAACCTGACGCTTGCGTGGCGGATATGACGGAAGTGGCTGCGGCAGTGGCGGGATGGCTGTTGCGGGGGCGAGCATCGTCGGCGTTCAGCAGTGCCGGTATCCGGTCGGCGGTCCTCGAGGCCGAGCTCGACCGCACGTGGGCATTGACTTTGGCACGGAAGTATCGGGATGAACAGCGAGAGGTTTCGGCGTGACGGAAACGATGGTGCCGCAAGCGCGCGCGGCTCGGGTGATCACTGAGCTCGGGGCTCCCTGGGTGATCAATATCGTGACCGGGACGATCGCCGGGTTCGCTGTGGGTGCGCCAGAGTGGGGGCTTTTCGTCGCCGCGATCACAGGCGGCATTCCGATGGTCATCATCTTGGCAGGTGTGCGACGCGGTATCGCCAGCGATCACCATGTGACCGATATCGACGGTCGGCGCTGGGTGATTCCGGCGATTTTGGGCATCGTGGGCGTGGGCCTGATCGTCGAGATCGTGCAGGGCGCCCCGCGCGCTCTGATCGCGTGGACGGTGGCCGGGCTGGTTGTCCTGTTCGGCATCGGCATCGTGACCGTGATCGGCAAATGGAAGGTGAGTGTCCATACCGCGGTGAGTGCGGGAACAACGGTCCTGCTGGCGCTGATCGCCTCACCATGGTTTCTTGCCGCGCTGCCACTGACCGTCGTCAATGGCTGGTCGCGTGTGTGGCTGGGCGATCACACCCGCGGCCAGGTCGTCGTCGGCTCGATCGTGGGAGCGACGCTCGCGGCCGGCGCCTATCTGCTCGCATCCTGAATCAGTTGTCCGCGTCGCCTTCGTCGCTGCTGCGGCGCAGCTCCCGGAACCCGACTTCGAACACCTTGGCGGGGTTGTAGGTGCGGGCGGCGACCTGTTCGGCACCCGAATCACGGATCGTGCTGATCCACGCGATGTGGCGTCGGATCTCCGCATAGGAGTCCGGCGACCCGAAATAGTCGATCGGGACGCGGAATACGGTAGCGATGTCGGTCACGGTCGGCAACGTGGGTGAACGGCGTTTGCCTGACAACAGCTGCGACATGTAGCCGGTGGTCATCCCGCCCCCGTTGGCTCTGATCATGTCGACCACTTCGGTCTGACTGTAGGGACCACGACCGCGCGGATACACCGTCTCGAAGAGAAACCGCAGGCGATCAGCAAACGTCGGACCGCCTTCGGATTCTGTTGGCGTGTCCTCATTTTCGAGGTTCGACATGGCCCCGGCCTCCTTCTCCGTCGTCGGTCGGCGCACCCGTCCGGCACAACTTCTAGCTACCTTATCCACCATCACAAAACTTGCTTCTGCAACTTGCACTAGCAAGCTGGCCGTCTTAGGCTCACGATAGCCGTCCTGAGCGGTCGGTTGGGTACGGGCCCGGCCAGTTCGGCGAGCCCCGGTTCGCTCGCGGAGGGGGCAAGCGAACCGCCCGAGGCTCGCAGAGACCGCAGGATGCACAATGGCGTGCGTCCTGCGGTAGCTGCCCCGACGGCCCTGGTTGATCGCTACCGAGAATTCTGACAATCGCGTGACCGGGCGCCGCTACTGCGATTGTCCGGTCCAGTGCTGCAACGTGCCGAGGTCGAGCCGCTTGTACGTCGGGAGCGGTTGGCCAGATGGCCGATTCCACTGGGTTCGGAGGACCCGAATGCCATGTCCGAATCCAGCCGGACATCGACCGGTCATGTCCGTTGAATAGCTTGCATGAGCGAAACCGAAAACCTCACAACCAAAACAGCTCTGGTAACCGGTGCGAGCCGGGGCATCGGCCGTGCCATCGCTGAGCGGCTGGCCCGAGACGGTGTACTGGTAGCAGTACATTTCGGTCAGAACGACGCCGCGGCCAAGGATGTAGTCGCCGGGATCGAGGCCGACGGTGGCCGAGCTTTCGCAGTTCGTGGCGACCTCGGCTCCACCGACTTCGCCACCTTCCTGGAGGACATGGACGCGGGCTTCGCCGCCCTCGGCGTCCCAGTCGGCCTGGACATCCTGGTCAACAACGCGGGCATGACCGTCATGAAGGGCGTCGACACCATGACTCCCGCCGAATTCGACACCCTCTTCGCTACCAATGTCCGAGCCCCGTTCTTCCTGGTGCAAGGCATTCTCGACCGGCTTCGTGACGGCGGTCGTGTCGTGAATCTGTCCTCGGCCGTCACGCGGATGGCGATCCCCGACATCCTGGCCTACACCATGACCAAAGGCGCTATCGACAGCTTCACCCGCGTCCTGGCCCAAGCTCTCGGCCCGCGCGGCATCACCGTCAACGCTGTCGCCCCCGGCTACGTACTCACGGATATGAACGCCTGGCTCATCGACAATCCCGATGGTCAGCGCGAAGCCGCGTCCAACGTCGCCCTCGGTCGCGTCGGGCGTCCCGCTGACATTGCCGACATCGTCTCTTACCTCGTCAGCGACGACGCCCGATGGATCACCGGCCAAACCCTCGACGCCAGCGGCGGTACCGCCCTCTGAGCGGGTGAGGGCGGCTGTGCCGCTCTCAGTTCGAAAACGCTGCGGCGAGCTCGCTGCACAGTGCATCGAGGGCAGATGCGGGGATTCGAGGCGCGTCGGGAGAATCGGCGCTGTGCCAGGGCACATCTCGTGCGGTACCAGCGGGTCGGGTGAAGATGTGCTGGTGAAGGTGGATACCGGCGGCGCTCAGGCCGGCCACGAAGGTGAAGATGTGGGCGGGTTCGAGTGCCTGGCGCAGCGCGCCGATCGATGAGCGGACAGCGCGAGCGAATGCGAGGGTTTCGGCGTCGTCGAGCAGGTCGAGAGTCGCTACGTGACGTCGAGGCTCGACGAACAGATACCCCGGCCGGACCCATGGTCCTTGGGAGGGGCGGTGTGTCACCACCACGAGGTCGTCGATATAGATCACGGGGCTCACCAGTGGTCCGGTCCCGTTGTGCTTGTCACAGATCATGCACCCCCGCATACGGGTGACGATACCGTCGCTGCACCGAGTGCTTCAGCGCACGAGCAACTCTCACCTGGTCAGGCAGCCGTATCGCCACTGTGACGATACGGCTGCCTGTTCCTTTGCCGCTGTCTGTCAATCCTGCGGCTGTTCTTCCAGGGGTGTCGATGCGAAGGTTCGGGGGAGCATCGCGACAGCAACCGATCCGATGATCGCGGGAACCATGAAGGCGAAGAACCCCACTCGTGGCGAGGTGAACATGGCCGTGGCCAGCGACAGGTAGCTGGGTCCTGCGATGGCGCCCAGCCTGCCGATTCCCAACCCGTAGCCGAGCGCGGCGCCGCGCAGGTGTTGCGGGTAGAAGGCCGACATGCACGCGATGATCATGTTCTGGCAGCCCAAAGCTCCCACTCCCGCCAGCGCGGAGGCCACAAGCAGCAGCGGTCGCGGCTGGTTGGTGCTCAGGACCAACAGTGCCAGTGCCGCGAGAAGGAACGTCAGCGAGGTGACGACCTTCAGGTGGCCGCGGTCGGCATAGACCGCCAGCGCAACCCCGCCCACCGCAGCGCCGAAGGTGAAGGCAATAGAGAATTCGAGGGAGGAACTGAGGTTGTAGCCGTTGCGCATCATCACCGTCGGGAGCCAGGCGGTCGTGCTGTAGACGAGAGCCATGCTGGCGAAGGTCGCTGTCCACAGCAGGATCGTGCCGGTACGGCGACCGGGAGCAAGCAGGTGACCGACCTGTTCACGACCGGATTTCGGGACGGCACGCAATCTCGGCGTGGCAGGCAGCGTGCGCCAGATCAACGGTGCCAGCAGAATCGGGAGAGCGCCGATGAGGAAGATCACCTGGAAGTCGTGCTGGGGCAACAGGAATCGTCCGAGGAGTGCCGAGGCGGTACCACCGACACCGATGGAGCCCATGGCGACGGCCAGGTGCAGTGTTCGTCGACGTGTGGGGGCGTTGTCGCCGACCAGGGCTCCGACGAGTGGTGCGAGGGCGCCGACACCGATGCCGGTGGCGAATCGTGCCGCGCCGAGTAGCGCCATGGTCGGTGCGAAGGCGGCGGCCAGCATGGACACGGAGATCCACGCGACCGCGATGGTCAGGGGGCCGCGGCGACCCCATCGGTCGGCGCACCAGCCGGCCAGGATGGACCCGAAGGGCATGCCGACCGCGGTGATGCTGCCGAGGGTGCCCAGCGTTGCCGGGCCGGCATGCCAGGTCGGGTCGTGCAGCAGGCTGGGCCCGATGGTGCCGAGGGCGAACAGGTCGTATCCGTCGATGAACAGGATCAGACATGCGAGCACCAGCACGCCCGCACTACGCTGGGTGGGCAGCTTGGTGGTAGTGGCCATGGTGGTTCCTAACTAATTGGTGTGGCCGATTGCCCGGCGCAGGGCTTGTGCTGCGGTTCCGGGTGCTCCGGCGACCCAGGCGACGTGCTGATCCGGTCGAACCAGACTCAACTCGATGGGATGGGACAGCAGTTCCAGTGGGACTGAGGCTGCGGTGGCCGCGGCGGCGAATTCGGTGACGCGAGGATCGGTGAGGTCTCCGACGAGAGTGAAGCCGTGCCCGAGACGGTCGTAGAGCGACTCGCCCGGCGAGAGCCAGCGATGGGTGAGGCGGCCGCCGGTGCCTGCGGCGACGACCGGTGACCCGTCGTAGGTGTAGTCGAGAACCAGTCCGAGGCTGTGGAATTCCCCGTCCTTCGTGCGCTGGATCTGCTCGGCGATGTCGGGCCGGATCGTGTCGAACTGATCATCGACGAGGCGCTGGTCGGCCAGTTGCGACGGCAATGTCGCCATGTTGGTGGCGGCCTCGTCGATGGTGCGTGCGGCGATCGGTCGGCGTTCGCTCTCGTAGCTGGCCAACAGCGACCGTGGCGCCCAGCCGGCGACCACCGCCGCGAGTTTCCAGCCGAGGTTGATCGCGTCGCCGACCCCGGTGTTGAATCCGTGTCCGCCCCAGGGCGGGTTGAGGTGGGCCGCGTCACCGGCGAGGAACACCCGATCGGTGCAATACCGGTCGGCCAGCAGCATTTTCGCTTTCCACGGATCGGTCGCGACGATCTCGGCATCGATGGCCTCACCCACCAGCGCGTGCACGAGGGCGCGTGGATCCGCTTCACCGGCCTTCTGGTCGACGCCTTGCGCGATGCACCACCAGGTGTCCCGCAAATCGAGTCGCCCCATCACTCCGGGCCGGTCCGGTCGCACGATCCAGTAGTGCACCGCGGGGCCGTGCGGGACGCGGTCGGCGAGATCCGGTGCGCGGAAGACGATGTTGAAATTCGGTCGTTCATCGGCGGATCCGTCGTATCGAGCGCCGATGGCCTCGCGGACGGTGCTGTGGGCACCGTCGGCGCCGACGAGGAAGTCGCAGGTGATCCTGGTGAGGCTTCCGTCGCCATCGATGATCTGAGCATCGATGCCATCCGGGCGTTCGACGAAGGAATGCAGTGATCGACCGGTCCGCAACTCGGCGTATTCCGAGGTGGCGACCGCAGCCCGCAGCACTTGTTCGACGGCGGGCTGGGGTATCTGCTGGCCCGGTTCGGCCGCGCGATCAGAGCCACCGAGTTCGAGGCCGAAGCATTTGTCGAACCGGGTGATCTCCTTGCCCAGCAACGCTGTGGCGAAGACGGCTTGATCCGACCAGTCGACGGGCAGCCCGGCGCGGTCGCGGATGGTGTCGGCCAGTCCCCAGCGGCGGAACAGTTCCATCGTGCGAGCCGATGTCGTCTTGGCTCGCGGCCGCAGCCACGACACCTCGCTGCGCGGTTCGACGATCACCGAGCGCACCCCGTGATGCGCGAGTTCCAGACTGGTGGCGAGCCCGACGGGTCCGCCACCGCAGATGAGTACGGGAACGTAGTTCGTCATTTCGCCGGACTGGGTGCGGGCTGGTTGATGGTGGTGAAGTACTGGACTGCCGCCATGACCGCGACCGGTGCGGTGATCAACAGCTGACCGGCCACGGTGCCCAGCGCGCCGACCGCGAGGACGCCGCCGATGCAGCCCACGGCCGCCGCGGGAATGAACGGACCGAACAACCCGATGATGGTGGCCGAGGCGATGGTGGCGCCGGCGATCCCGCCGAGCACGCAACCCACTGCGGCCCCGCCGATTCCACCGACGACCGTGCCGACGCTGGCACCGAGGGTGATCGTGCTGGTGAGCCGCGACCATGCGGCTTGTTCGCGCTCGTACTGGGTGCGCCACGGGGCTTGGTCCTCGTACGGGAGGGCGACCGGCTTGTACACGGCGTGAGCCCGATCGAACTGAGGGGTCAGTGTTGCGGTTCGATCGTGCACCTGCGCGGCGATCGGGAAGACGAAATCATCGACGCGGAAAGACAGTTCGGTGCCTGCCACGACTGTGCCGTTGGCGGCGCGGAGGGTGAAGACGCCGTTGTCGACCGCCATGGAACCGGCATCGGTGCTGATCGTGGTGGAGTGCTCGTCGGTGCGGGCGGTGAATCCGACACCGTTGTCCTCGGGCGCGGCGTGCGCCGATGGGGCGATCACTGTCAGCAACGCGGTGGCCGCGAGTGTGGAGGCGGCGATGGTCTTCCTCATGGGGTTCCTTCGGGGTGGGATGATCGCGGTGCATCATTGCGCCGCAAGGGATCGGAAGTTGACAGCTGGCCGCGACGCTCAGGCGCCGGTCGAATGCGCGCCGGTCATGAGTGCGGCCAGGTCATCGGGTTCGAGAAACGATGCCGGTGGCGGTGGGCCCCAGGCGTACAGGCCCTGCAATCCTTCGAGGACCTGGGGCGACCACAGGTCGTCCTCGGGGATGGTGTCCATGTCGGAGTAGTACTCGGAGAAGTTTCCGGCCGGATCACGCAGGTACCAGAAGAAGTTCGCGCCGGCGAAATGGCGTCCGAGTCCCCAGGTGTGCCGTTCCGGATGGTCTTCGAGCATGCGGTGCGCGCCACGGCCGACCTCGTCGACATCGTCGACTTGCCAGCTGGTGTGGTGCATGAAGTTGACCGGCGCGGCCATCACCAGCACGTTGTGGTGTTCGACCGAGCAGCGCAGGAACGCCGCCTTGTCGCCCATGTAGTCACTGATCTTGAACCCGAGGCCTTCGGTGAAGAAGCCGCGGGTGGTGTGCAGATCCGTACTGCCGATGACGATATGTCCGAGCTTGCGCGGTCGAACCCGGCCGCCGCGTTCGAGGAAAGGTGCTCTGCCCCAGCGGTCGATGCGATCCGGGCCGTTGTACGCCGTTCTGGCTACCGCAGGCTCGATGCGGATGCGGGGGCGCACGGAAACGATGACCGGGGTTCCGGTGACAGGTTCGATGGCGCGCACCGATTCGGCGGTTGCCTGATTCGGCACTCCGTGCGCGGTCAAGCGCTGTGCGGTGGCGGCGATGTCGTCAGGATCGTCCGCGGCGACGGTCAGTTCGAGTAGCCGTCTGGTGGGCGCGTGGGAGATACGGAGTTGTTCACCGCCGTTGCGGGTGGCGAATCGGCCGTGGCCGAGGTGTTCCAAACCGAATTCGGTGTAGTAGGAGATGGTTTCGGCGACATTGGGAACGCCGATGCTCGCTGCGGCGAGACCGTGCAGTGCCATGGGTGCTCCTACTCCGACGCGCTGTTCTGGAAGAGCTGGTGCAGTTCGCCGATGCCTTCGATGCGGCTGTCGAGCCGTTGACCCGGCTGGATGAAGCGCTGCGGATCGCGGCCGACGCCGACTCCGGCCGGGGTGCCGGTGAAGATGACATCGCCGGGGAACAGCGTCACCGTGCGCGACAGGGTCGCGACGAGATCGGAGACGCTGAAGATCAGGTCGCGGGTACGGCCCTTCTGCAGTTCCTCGCCGTCGAGACAGCACTGCAGTTCGAGGTCGTCGGGGTTGTCGAACTCGTCGGGGGTCACCAGCCACGGGCCCTGCGGGGAGAACCCGGGGAACGACTTTGCGAGCCCGAATTGCGGTGCGGGGCCGCGCAACTGGGAAACGCGCTCGGAGATGTCCTGTCCGGCGGTGAGGCCCGCGATGTGCTCCCACGCTGCCGCCGGGTCGATGTGGTGGGCCGACCGGCCGATGACGATGACGAGTTCGATCTCCCAGTCGATATTTCCGCCGGCGGGCAGCGTGACGGTGGAGTCGGGGCCGGTGAAGCTCGAGGAATACTTGGTGAACACCGGAGGCAGATCGGTCGGTGCCTCGAACCCGGACTCGGCCGCGTGTGCCCGGTAGTTGAGGCCGACGGCGAAGACCTGACGTGGGCAGGGGGAGGGGGCGCCGAGGTGTTCGCGCTGGACTCCGACCTCGTCGGACGAGAGTTCGACGCGGCCACGCGCCCAGTCGGTGAACGCGTCCCACTGCTCGTAGACGGCCGGAAGGGCGGGGCCGAAGCGGCCCTGGGACGCGGTCGCGATGTCGACGGCCTGCTCGTAGCCTTCGGTGCCGACGATGAGCGCCGCCCGGTTTCGATAATTGGCGATACGCATACGGGGTGTGTCTCCTCTGTGTTGGGTTCGGTCAGCCGACGTGCGCGGTGACACGCAGGCTCGTGCGGTAGTGCGACACCATCTGTGCGATCTCGTCGAGATCGGTGACGGTGGCGAAGATGTAGTGGTCGGGGCGGGCCAGCACAGCCCTGATGTGGTGATCGGAGAACCATCGGGCCCACCCGCCGTCGAAGTCGCGCAGATCAGCGGTGGCGCCGGCACCGATACTGAAAGCTCGTGTCTCGCTGTCGGCGAGCTGACGCGTCGACTCGGCTCCGAGCAGATCGTGAGCGGAAGCGTCACCGTGAATCAGCAGGACCGCGCCGGAACCGGTGGCGTCGTCGAGAAGCTGTGGCAGGCAATCGTGTTCGATCGCCAGTTGAGGAAGCAACGTCCCACGCAGTCCCGCGGGATCCAGCGTTTGCGCGATGACTCCGGGACCGAGGATCGGCTGCGCGGTTACCGGCAGCACGACGGCGGGATTCGCGAGGCCGGCGATCATCCGCGCGTCACGCTCCTCGGCATGGCTCTCATCGAGCACGCAGATCACCTTGCCCAGCTCCACCGACATCGAGATCGCGTGTTGCAGATGGGTTTTGCGTTCGTCTGTGTAGGTGTCGAGCAACGACAGCTCGGAGACACCGCGCAGTACCCGGTCGAGTTTCCAGCTCAGATTGGCCGCGTCGCGGATTCCCGAACACATGCCCTGGCCCGCGAACGGCGGCATCAGGTGGGCGGCGTCGCCGGCGATGAGGACTTGTCCCCGCGACCACCGCTGCGCCCACCTGGCGCTGAAGGTGTAGACGCAGTGGCGTTCGAGTTCGGTGTTCGCCGGTGTGCGGCCCCACGGTCGCAGCAGTCGCCACACGGATTCGGTGGTATCGAGTTGTTCGGTGGGTTCGCCGGGCAACCGCATGAATTCCCACCGTCGTCGGCCGGGCCCACCGGACACGATGGTCGTCGGCCGGGCCGGATCGCACAACTGCCAGTTCTGCGGTGACCAATCCCGATCGTCGAGTGGCACCGTATCGACGATGAGCCAGTCGAAGTAGAACCCGAGATCGACGACCTCGGTATCGAGATGTCCGCGGACCGTGCTGTTGGCGCCGTCGCAGCCGAGGACGAATCGAGTGGTGATCGACGTCCCGTCGTCGAGGGCGACAGTCGCACCGACGTCGTGTTGAACGATTTCGAGGACTTCGGCGCCGCGCCGAATCGTGACCTCGTCCATCGTCTCGACCGCGGTGGCGAGGACGTGTTCCAGCTGTGGCTGGGAGAAGAAGTTCGCGACCGGCCATCCGTTGGGACCGAGTCCGGACCAGTCGATGCTCACGAGTACGTCATCGGCGCGGTTACGCCACTCATAGCAATCGGGCACCGGTTCCGAGATCGCTCGCACGGCGTCGGTGAGCCCCATGGACTGGAACACTCGGCCGATCTCGTCGTCGAAATGGACTGCCCGGGGCAGCGGATACGGCTGTGTCCATCGCTCGATGACCAGCACGTTGTGGCCGTAGCGGCCGAGCATTCGGGCTGCTGCCAAGCCCACCGGCCCAGCGCCCACAATCACGACGTCGTGGGTGGGCTCTTGATTCGGCCCCATTGCCTGCACCTACTCCCTGACTGAGGTCTGGATCACAGTCACAGTAGGGAGGTGTCCTACATCGCAAAAGCAATGTCCTGTATATCGAGACAGATATCAGGCTGAGCAGGGAGTTTACTCGGGCGAGGTCAGGCGTCGCGGAGTTCGAGCTGGTGAGAGATCGCCGCGGCCGCGTCGCGGACGGCGGCCTCGACGTTCTTCAATTCCGCGCGGGGGACCCTGGTGGCGAGGGCGGCGATGCTGATCGCCGCGCACACCGAACCGGACGCGTCGCGGATAGGGGCGGCCACGCCGAGGATGTGGTCGTCGAGTTCTCCTTGGGAGATCGCCACGCCGCGCCTGCGGATGTGCACCAGGCGCGCGCGCAGGGCGTCGGGATCGGTCAGGGTCTTGGCGGTGAATCGCTCGAGCGGAGCTTGGTTGAGGACGGAGTTGACCTCGGCGGGATCGGCCCAGGCCAACAGGACCTCCGCGGCAGCGCCGGCGTTGATCGGCAGAACGTGACCGCGTTCGTAGGAAAGCCGCACCGTGTGTTGCGGCTCGACCAGATCGAGGCAGACAACCGAACGTCCGGAGCGCCGCGTCAGCAGCACTGTCTCGTTGACCGTGGCCGCCAGCGCGCGCATCGGCGGCATCGCGACATCGGTGAGCCCGAGACCGGCGCGGGCCAGGCGCGAGAGTTCGAAGATTCGGGGACCGAGGCGGAAGCCGTTGGTCGCTTCCTCGATGAATCCGGTATTGACCAGGCTCTGGATGTAGCGGTAGCCGGTCGATCGGGCCACGCCCAGTTGCTCGCCGATCTCGGCGCCGGTCCACACCGGCTTGTCGGCGGTGAACAGCAACAAGATGTCCAGCGCGCGGTCGGCAGTGGAATTGCGCTCGCGATATGCGCCCGGGGCGCGGGTTCGTCCAGTCATGAACACACAGTAGAACGCCGATCGAGTCCTGTAAATCAGGACAGTGCTTACGAAAAGCAGGACAACGCTCCTACTGTGGCGAGCATGACATCACCGTCGATGAGGCTCACACGATGACGCCGATCAAGCCGCACTGCGACGTCGAAGTCGTGGTCTGCGGAGCCGGTCCGGTGGGCTTGACCGCCGCTGCGTTGCTTGCGGCTCGAGGTATCGAAGTCGTGGTCCTGGAGCAGAACGCCTCGACCAGTGACGAGCCGAAGGCGATCAGCATCGACGACGAAGCCCTGCGGGTATTCCAGCAGGCGGGCATCGTCGATCAGATCATGCCGGTTCTCGTGCCCGGCACCGGAACCCGCTACTACGACCGCGCGGGCACGCCGCTGTTCCACGCCAAAGGTCCCCAACCCTTCCGGTTGGGGTTTCCCTTCAAGAACCCCTTCGCGCAGCCGGACCTCGAGCGCGTGCTCGCCGATGCCGTGACGCGGGCGCCGAATGTCACGGTGCGCTTCGGGAACCGAGTCAGCGGTTTCGACCAGCATCCCGACCATGTGAGCGTGCACGTCGAGACCGCGACGGGTGCCTCGACCGTCACGGCCCGGTATGTCCTGGGCTGCGATGGCGGACGCTCGGCAACTCGGCTGCTGCAGGACATCGACATGACCGGTCGTAGTCACGACCAGGTGTGGCTGGTCGCCGACACCGTCGAGGATCCGCACACCGAGCGCTTCGCGATGCATCACGGTGACCCGGACCGACCGCACGTGATCGTGCCCGGTCTGCACGGTCGCTGCCGCTACGAGTTCCGCCTCTTCGACGGTGAGGGTGACCCCCAGCAACCGCCCGACTTCGAGCTGATCCGCAAGCTCGTCTCGCGCTATCGGGTCCTCGAACCGCACCAGGTCGAACGGGCGGTCAACTACCGGTTCAACGCCGTGGTCGCCGACGAATGGATGATCGGGCGCAGCTTCTTACTCGGCGACGCCGCCCATATGATGCCGCCGTTCGCCGGGCAGGGCCTGAACTCGGGCATCCGTGACGCAGCCAATCTGTGCTGGAAGATCGCTGATGTCCTCGCCGGGATTCTCGACGCCGACGTTCTCGCCAGCTATCAGCGCGAGCGGTTTCCGCATGCGTTGGCCACGGTTCGGATGTCGGAACGACTGGGCCGTGTCGTCATGACCACCTCGCCGAGCATGGCGGCGCGTCGCGATCGCCGGGTCGCCGCAGCGTTGGCCACCGAGGACGGGCGCGCCTATCTGGAACAGATGCGATACCGCCCGCCCCAGCACTACACCGACGGGCTCGTCGTTCCCGGTGACCTGCCCGCCCACGTCGGTGTTCCTCTCGGTCAACCACTCGTTTTCGATACCGCCACCCACTCGGTGTGCCGATTGGACCGAGCACTCGGTACCGGGTGGTCGCTGATCGGCATCGATGTCGGCGACGAGCACTGGCAGGGCGTGGAAACGATCCTCACTGCCTTCGACGCGACAGCCGCTCAGCTCATGCTGGCAGACCACATGCCCGGGAGCGGACGCCGCGCCCTCATCGATGTCGATCATGCGCTGAACAGTGAGTTCATCGCCTACACAGGCCGATTCGTGCTGTTGCGACCAGATCACTTCGTCGCCGCCGCATGGACGCCCGACCATACCGAAGACGTCATCGACCGGGTCCTGTCCTGGACACCCGGCGCAGTCGTCCACAACACGCCTCGACAAGGAGCAGTCAGCCATGGATAAACCGCAACGGATCGTTCTGCAGGAGCGAGATGCCGCCGGGACGCTGACCCGAACAGCGGTGTCGCACATCGGCTTCGCCGTCCCCGACGTCGCCGCCGCGGCACAGTTCTACGGCAGAGTCCTCGGTCTGGTCGTCCACGACGAGCTGCCAGACGGCGGCCTTCGTCTCGGCTGGGGCACCGGCCACCATGTGCTCGATCTGATAGAAGGCGCGAAAGGTCTGCGCCACTATGGATTCGAGGTCCGCGACGACGGCGGGGTGGATGGCATCGCCGAACGGCTCGCCGCCGCCGGACACACCGTCGGTCTGCTCGACGCATCGTATGTCGATTCCGCGGTCGGTGACTGTCGAGCCATCACGACCACCGATCCGCACGGCACCGAGGTCCACTTCCACGGCGCGGTGCAGCGACAGGGTGAGAACGCCGCGGACACCGGCCGACGGCCGATCAAGTATCAGCACATCACCCTCGGCACCGACAGCGTGGAGGCCATGGTCGCGTTCTTCGTCGATACCGTCGGGTTCCGCATCTCCGATCAGCTCGAGGACGGGCGCTTCGCCTGGCTGCGCTCCGACCGCGATCACCACACCCTCGCGGTGGTCGATATCGGGCGCGGCGGCGACATCGACCACTACTCCTACGACCTCGCCGAGTGGGAGGACTTCAAAGCCTGGTGCGACCGGCTCACCGACGAGAACGTCGAGGTGACCTGGGGGCCCGGCCGACACGGCCCCGGAAACAACCTGTTCGTCTTCTTCGACGACCCGGCGGGAAACCACATCGAGCTGTCGGCGGAGATGGAGAAATTCCACGACGACCGCGTGACCTACGTACCGCGCCGGTGGCGCCCGATCCCCAACACTGTGAACCTGTGGGGCGGCCAGCTCGCCTCCTGGCGCAAGACCAGCGAAGGGAACTGACCGATGGCCTACACCACCTACGTCCACGACGGCATCGTGCGCGTCGGCGAAATCGAAGGAACCGCCGTCGTGCCGTTGGCCGGGTTCACCGAACTCGGTGCTACCACCACCGTCGACGACCTGCGCGGCGCGGCGCGCGTCACCGAAGCGAAAGTCCCGCTCCGCGAGGTACGGCTGCTGCCCGTGGTCCCCAGGCCCGCCAAGGTGTTCTGCGTCGGGCTGAACTACCACGCGCACGTCACCGAGACCCACCGCGAACTACCGACCTATCCGGTCCTGTTTCCCAAATACGCCGACAGCCTGCTCGGTGCCTACGACGACATCGTCTTGCCCCCGGAAGCGACGCAGGTGGACTACGAAGGAGAGCTCGCCGTCGTCATCGGCCGGTCAGGACGCCGGATCCCGGAGAGCCGGGCCCTCGACCATGTCCTCGGCTATACAGTGGCCAACGACATCACTATGCGCGATTACCAGTACAAAACCCATCAGTGGGTTCAGGGAAAGGCCTGGGACGCGAGCACGCCGCTCGGCCCCTACCTCGTCACACCCGAGGAAGTCGATATCTCCACCGCGGGGATCCGGACAATCCTCAACGGCGAGACGGTGCAGGAATCGGATCTGTCGAAATTGATCTTCTCGATCCCCCGGCTGATCGCCACGATCTCCACCTTCACCAGGCTCGATCCCGGTGACGTGATCCTCACCGGCACACCGGGCGGTGTCGGCTATCGACGCGACCCCCAGGTATTCCTGCGCGACGGCGACCGGATCAGCGTGGAGATCGACGGCGTCGGCGCCGTGCACAACGTAGTCCGCGATGCCGCGGCCGATTCGAACCAGGAGCAACACCGATGACCACTGCACGGCCCGCGCAACCCTCGATCGCCCGCACTCACACCCTGCGCATGCAAGGCGACTGGGGTGCGGCCAATCTGCACCGGGTCTGCGGGTGGGTAGGCCAGGAACTCACCGCCCGCAGCGGACCGGGAACGCGGTTCGCCATCTGGAACGGACGCGGTTTCGTCGACGGTGTCCATGCGGTGGTACGGGGAGAAGTCGATGTCGCGATGGTGACGCCGGCAGCCTTCGTGACCGCGGCGCTGGACGGACGTGGGGTATACGAGGGCGAGGCGCATCCGCAGTTGCGGGCGCTGGGCACGGTGCCCCAGCGCGACCGGCTGGTCTTCGGCGTACACCGCTCACTCGGGATCACCACCTTCGAACAGTTGCGTGCCGCCGCACCGCAGTTGACCGTGGCGACCGCACCCGATGACGGCGTCAATCACGTGGGCATCGCCGCACACGCGCTACTGGAACGATCCAAGGTCGACATCGTCGGCTGGGGCGGCAGCTTCCTCTACGCCGAACAGCCCTTTCCCGCTTTCGATCATGTGCTGGCAGGTCGGGCGAACGCGATCGTGCAGGAGGCCGTCATGGTCGGGCCGTGGCAAGAGTTCGGCGGCGACTATCACTTCCTCGAGGTGGAACCGGCAGTGCTCGCTTCGCTGGACAACGACCTGGGCTGGCCGTCGGCGACGGTCGAGGACGGCTGGTTTCCCGGCGCACCGTCGTTTCGCACTCTCGACTTCTCGGATTTCCTGATGGTCACCTCGACCGAGCTGCCCGACGACATCGCCTACGCGATCGCCTGGATCCTGGGTGAGACCCGCGAGGTGATCGAGAGGCAGTACGCCCACCTGGCACCCGAACGCAGCCCCATCACCTACCCCCTCGACCCGGTGGTCATGGGGCGCACACCCATTCCCCTGCACCGCGGCGCGGCGCGCTACTACGACGCGCTGCCGACGAGCTGACCGCACCGTTCCCCACCCCGGAAACCGAGGAGTCCGCATGCATGTCATCGAAGACATCATGATCATGGGCGCAGCACAACCCCTGCGTAGCGTTCGCCGCGACGAACAGCTTCTGCTCGCGCCGCCGCACCCGGCCAAGGTCGCGCTCAAGTTGTGGAGCGAGCATCCTGCGCTGACTGTGGTGCACTTCCCGCAGGAGTACCGAGCACAACCGTTCGCGCCGCCGCGCGCGGTCTACGAAAGCGATCACCTGCGCGTGGAGTGGCAGACGATGGACAACCGTCAGCCCTTCTATCACCGCAACTGCGATGTCGACGAGATCTCCTATCAGGTCGGTGGCGAACGAACCCTGATGACCGAACAGGGCGTCATCGAACACCGTCCGGGCGAATTCTCGCGGATTCCGCGCGGCGTCGCCCACGACAATTATGGGCGCGGCGAAAGTCATCTGCTGTTCTACGTCCCGGCCCCGGTTCGGGAACTCACCGCCGGAATCCGGCAGTCGCAACCACTGTTTCCGCCGTTTCCCGGTTGGTCGCCGAGTCCGTGGAACGAGGCGATCACGCAGTGTATGGGCGCGCGCGGCCACGATGTCACCGTGTTTCCGATCGACGAGCAACTCCTGCTCGATCGGGTGCACGAGGAAACCGATCGCATGCAGGTCCTTCGAGGATCCGGATCCGGGGTGGACTGGCTCTACGGCAACGATCGGTTCAGGCTCGGGGTCGTTGCCTTCGGCACCGAGGGCGAGGCGCGTCGGTACCGGCGCAACCTCGACGCAGACGAGATCCACTACCAGATCAGCGGTACCCGCACTCTCATCTCGCAACGCGGAACGGTCGAACTGGGGCCTGGCGATTTCGTCAGAATTCCGCTCGGAATCGCGTACACGACGGTCAGCACCGGGGCGGGGGAGTACATCTCGCTGCTGTCGAGCACCGAACTGCCCCAGGTCGCGCAGACCGATCGAACCGCACAACCCCTCACCACCGGACAACCGGCCACCGCGAAGGACCACCGATGACCACCATGCTCGCCGCCCGTGCTCTCGCCGGTGATCGCGGACTCGCGCTCGAACGCATCCCCGTCCCCGAACCCGGGCCCTGGGACGTCGTCGTCGCTGTCGCCGCCGCCGGGCTCGCACCCGGCATGATGCACCTGCTGGCGCGGGGAGCATTCAAGCACCTGCCGACCACCCTCGGCCACGAAGCCGCGGGCACGATCGCCGCGGTCGGATCCTCTGTCAGCACTGTCGCGGTAGGTGACCGAGTGCGGATACACCCGAATCTCAACTGCCGAAACTGTGTGTACTGCCGGACCGATCGCGACATGATGTGCGCCCAGCAGGCCATGATCGGCCATGCCGCCTTCGCCGACGTGCCGATGCCGCTCTACGACGAATACCACGACGGCGGCCTCGCGGAGTTCGTGCGGGTCCCGCACTGGCTGATCGATCCGCTGCCCGACAACGTGAGCTTCGATGTGGGCGCCAAGGTCCACGATCTGGCCAACGCGATGCGGGCCTTGAAATGCGCTGATCTACCGGTGGGCGCCACCGTCGTCGTCACCGCGGCGACCGGAACCATGGGCACCGCCACGATCAAACTCGCCGAGCACCTGGGTATTTCGCGACTGATCCTCGTCGGTCGCAGCGCGGAACGGGTCAGCGAGGTGCGCGGGCTCGCCGGCGACGTGCCGACCGAGACTGTCGCACTGGAAGAACTCGACGCGGACTGGGCCGAGACCGGCCAACTGACCCGTCGGCTCCGCGAACTCGCACCCCGCGGAGCCGACGCGGTGATCGACTACATTCCCTCCGGGCCCGCGACCGGACAAGCCATGCTCGCACTGGCCACCGGCGCCGCCCTCGTGCACATGGGCGCCAACCCCGCCCCACTGCCGTTGAGCCCGGCCGCGATGATGATCAATTGCTGGAAGTTCGTCGGCACCCGTGCCTGCACCCGCAACGACGCACAGCAGGTGCTGTCGCTCCTGGCCGCCGGGCGTCTGGCCGCCGAAGAGTTGATCACCGACCGATTCGCCCTGTCGGACACACTCACCGCGATCGAGGCGATGCAACGCCGCAATCACTCGATGTGGATGAGCGTCGTCAAGCCATGACCAGCCACCAAGGATCTGCTGTGAACATCACCCACTACGGGCACGCCTGCGTCCTGATCGAGATCGCGGGCACCACCGCCGACCGCCGCGTGCTCATCGACCCCGGCACCTACTCGAACGGATTCGAAGAACTGCGCGACCTGGACCTGGTCCTGATCACCCACGCGCACCCCGACCATTTCGACATCGCAAGGACCACAGCCCTGCTGGACCGAAACCCCCAGGCGCGCATCGTTGTCGGCGCGGACGCGGCCGAGGCGCTCGATGGCTACGCCGCTGTCCGTGTGATCGCCGAACCCGGAGACGCGTTGACGGTCGGGGGAGTCGAACTTCAGGTAACCGGTGGCGAGCACGCCTGTATCCACCCTGAGCTACCGACCTCACGCAACAACGGCTATCTCGTCGAAGGCGCGGTCTTCCATCCCGGCGACGCGTTCGATCTGCCGCCTGCCCCGGTGGACACCTTGTTCGTGCCTGCCGGAGGCCCGTGGATGAAACTGCAAGAAGGTATCGACTTTCTCAGGGCCGTCGCGCCTCGCGTCGCCGTACCCATCCATCAGGCGGGACTGGCTCTCGCCCACCAGAACATGCACCACCACCTGCTGGCAACGCTGGCCCCCGTCGACACCGAGGTCGTCGTCCTCGTGCCCGCCGCCGCCCGCGCCCTGTAGAACCGTCAGGAGATTTCGTGACCGACCCTCGAACACACGTCGTGCAGGCGAGCCGTGTTCTCGCCGTTGCCGGTCTCGGCGACATGGTCTGGGGACACGCGTCGGTGCGTGACCCCGGCGGTCGGGGCGTGTGGATGAAAGCCTCCGGGTGGGGATTCGAGGAGATCGACACCGACAAAGTCGTGTTGGTCTCGCCCGAAGGCGAGGTGCTCGACGGCACCGGTCGACGCCACCTCGAATACCCCATCCACACCGCCATCATGGCGGCACGCCCCGACGTCGGCAGTGTCGTCCACACCCACGCGCCGACGCTGTCGGCATTCGCCTCACTCAACTGTGAGCTGCGTCCGATTTCCCACGACGGTGTCCTGTTCGCCAATTCGCGGCTGCCACGCTTCACCGAGACCGGCGCGCTCATCGACTCGACTCGACTGGGTCACGCGTTGGCGTGCACGCTCGGTGACGCCGATGCGGTCCTCATCCCCAACCACGGCGCGGTCACCGTCGGCCCCGACGTAGCCACCGCCGTCATGTACGCCGTCCTGCTCGAACGCGCCTGCCGAACCCAACTCATGTCGCTGTCGGCGGGTGGTCCCAAGACCTGGTCCAGTGAGTCCGAAACGGACTTCAAACGCGGCCAGGTCTGGGATCGGACCCAAGTGCTGGCCGGATGGAACTACCTGCTGCGCCGTGCCGAAAATGCCTCGGACCAGACTTCGACCTGACCCAGATTCCTGTATCCCGACGCGGGCGGTTCCCGTAAACTCCCTCGCGTACGTGCAGGTCAACCGGCCGACGATGGAGTCTCATGACGTCCACAGCACTGAAGAAGCCACCACCCACACCGGTTCTGCGAGCCATCGAGCGAGTGCGCGACGCGCTCTCGGCGCTGCATCGCCGACTGGTTCCCGGCCATATCGCGCTACTGGAACTACAGATCGCCGGATTCCTGTCGCAGGCGATCAGCGCCGCGGCCGAGCTGGGTATCGCCGACGAACTGGCCCGTGGGCGGCGCGGGGCCGCCGAGCTGGCCGCGGCGGTGGGCGCCGACGAGGACGGCGTGCGCAGGCTGATGCGTCTGCTGGTGAGTTTCGGGGTGTTCGCCCAGCATCGCGACGGTTCCTATGGCCTCACCAGGATGGGTGAGTCGCTGTGCTCCGACGGCGAGGTGACGCTGCGCGATACGTCCTTGTTCTTCGGTTCGCCGTATCACCGCAACCACTGGACCCACCTGACCGACGCGGTACGCACCGGCGAAGCCGTCGGCCCCGCTCTCGACGGTGCGAGCTTCT
Organism: Nocardia sp. NPDC056952; assembly: GCF_042674185.1. Taxonomy (NCBI): domain Bacteria; kingdom Bacillati; phylum Actinomycetota; class Actinomycetes; order Mycobacteriales; family Nocardiaceae; genus Nocardia; species Nocardia sp. NPDC056952. The sequence goes on from NZ_JBHURA010000001.1 coordinate 1,358,355, forward strand.
TCGAGTACGCCGCGACGCACCGCGAGATCGGCGACCTGTTCGACCGCGCGATGACCAGCATCTCCACGCTGTCCATCGAACCACTGCTGGCGGCTTACGATTTCGGCCAGTTCGGCACCTTGGTGGATGTCGGTGGCGGGCGCGGCAGCCTGCTGGTGGAGATCCTCGATCGCTACCCGGACGCGGAGGGCATCGTGTTCGACCTGCCCGACGTGGTCGCGAACCTGGACAGCGAACTCGCGGCGCACGGGCTGGCGGGGCGCTGCGCGGCGCGGGAGGGGTCGTTCTTCGACGAGGTTCCGGCAGGTGGTGACGTCTACCTGCTCAAACACATCCTGCACGACTGGTCCGACGCCAAGGCCGAGCAGATCCTGCGCACGATCCACGCCGCGATGGATCCGTCCGCCCGGCTGCTGGTGATCGAACTGGTGCTGCCCGATCATCAGCGTCCGCACCCGGGCAAGTTCATCGACCTGGAGATGCTGGTCAACACCGACGGCGGCCACGAACGCACCGAGGCACAGTTCCGCGAGCTGCTCGCGCGCGGCGGTTTCACGCTGCTGCGGACGGTTCCCACGGCCGCGCCGGACTGTGTGCTCGATGCCCGCCCGCGCTGATCGCGCCGGACTCGCTTTCTGGCTCGACAAGCCGCGGCGACAAGGTGTGAGTGCTCCGCTAGATTGCGGGTAGCTGCTCGCCCTGTACGACTTCGATGTCGAGTTCGATTTTGACGGTGGTGCCGACGGCGGCCACGCCCGTGCGCACGATCGCGTTGTAGTCGATCGCGAAATCGTTGCGGTGCAAGAGTGTTTCGGCGTGGAACGCGGCGCGTACGCCATCCCACGGATCGGGCCCGAACCCGCCGAAGGCCACCTCGAGGTCGACCGAGCGGCGCTGCCCGTGCATGGTCAGCTCACCCGGCATCACCCAGGTGTCACCCCCGGTACGGCGCAACCCGTGACCGGTGAAAGTGATCAGCGGATACCTGTCGACGTCCAAGAACTCCGGCGAGCGCAGGTGATTGTCACGCATCGAGATTCCGGTATCGATACCCGCTGCCTTGATCTCCGCATGCCCAGTGGATCGCTCGAACGACTCAGCGATATCGAGTCGCCCACTCACCTCGGCGAATCGGGCTTTGATACTCGCGATTCCCAGATGACGCGCGGTGGCGATCACCGTCGAATGTGCCGGATCGATCGTCCACGGCCCCGGTGGGGGCAACGCCACTGCCCCCACCGCCGGCACCAGCACCACCTCGCCGAGTACGCCCGTCCCCGTGGAAGAGATCTGCGCGATCCGTGCCACCGGCTCGAACCCGACAGCGGTGAGCACCGCGGTGTGGACACCCGCGGGCAGCGGTCCGGTGCTCACCGCTCCGGTTTCGTCGGCTACCGCACGGGCGATCTGGCTGCCCGTCATATCCGTCACCGTCAACACCGCGTCCGGCACCGGCCACCCCTCCGCGGTGCGAACCCGACCGGTCAACCCGCTCATCAACGATCCCCGAGCTCGTAGCCGAGCCGCACGTCGTAGGCGGCTTCGCCACCGGTCACGGTGACCTGCCCGGTCACCGGCGGATAACCACGGGCAACAACGGTGTATTGCCCTTCGGCGAGATCGGTCACGACATAGCGGCCGTTCTCGTCGGTGCGCGCCGATGCGGTTACCTCACCCGCGGCGTCGAGCACCGTGACCAGCACGTCCGGCACCGCCCGATCGCCGTCGGCCCGCGCCGATCCGGCGAGCACCGCCATCGCGGTCAACTCGATGTCGTGACGCATTACGCCACTGTCGGGCACCGTCAATGTGGTTGCGCTGGGACGCATGTGCTCAGCCGCCGCGACCAAGGTGTAGACACCCGACACCACGCCGTGGCACAGGTACGTGCCGTCACCGCCCGTGACAGCGGCCCCGACCACCTCACCGCGCATATCGGTCAAGGTGACGGTCGCGCCCGACAACGGCGAGCCGTGGGCAGCGGTACGGACGACACCCGACAGCTCACCGGAACCGACCAGGGTCAGATCCATCCGCTGGGTGCGCTGACCGACCGAGACATTGACCGCGGCAGGCTGGTGCCCCATCGCCGACACGATCAACACATGACCACCCGGCTCCGGCGCACTGATCGCATAGCCACCATCAGCGGCACTGCACGCCCGCGCGACCTGACGGCCGGTCTGATCGATCAACGTCAACACCGCACCCGGCAATGGCTGACCGTTCTCGCGGCGGACGTGTCCGTCCACCGCTCCACCGCCGATGTCCGAGCCGGACAAGTCGCCGGTGGACGGAGCGGATTGCGACGACGTGTCGACCTGGTAGGCCCGATGACCGTTCTGATCTACCGGCGCATGCCGTCCGGCCGAAGCAGTCGGCACCAGCTCTGATTCGGACAACACTCGCTCAGCGCCTTCCCAGAACGGGTCTTCTTCCCACCTCGACTCCGCGAGTACGGCCAATTCGGCATCCAGCGCTGCCATTCGGTCGGCTTCGGTCGGATTGTCCTGCGAGGCAGACTCTTTCGCGGTCGGGTCGAGGGCCGGATCGATATCGATTGTGCTGCGCAGCGGACGGTTGGGAAGCCACGCGGTCGCCAGGAGGGCGACGACCGCCGCCCCCGTGGCGATGAGGAAGATCCGGCCGGTCGCGTCACCGTAGGCGGCGCGCACGATCGTCGCTATCGGTGCGGGTAGGCCGTGCAGGTTCAGATTGCTGCCGCCGGAGGAACTGGTTGTCACACCGATCTTCGCGAAACCTTCTGTCGACAGCTCGCCCACCCGGGTAGCCAGGACCGATCCCAGCACCGAGACACCGATCGCGCCACCGAACGTGCGGAAGAACGCGACGCTGCTCGATGCGGCGCCGATATTGTGCACGCTCACGGTGTTCTGCACGGCCAGCACCAGGTTCTGCATCATCATGCCGACACCGAGCCCGACAACGGCGATGTAGGTGCCGACCAGCCACAGGTTGGTGGCGTGATCGATCGTCGAGAGCAGCCCGAACCCGACCACCAGCAGCGCACCGCCGGTGACGACGAACGCCTTCCACTTCCCGAACCGGGTGATCAGCTGTCCCGAACCGGTCGAGGCGACGAGCATGCCCGCGACCATCGGGATGGTCAGCACGCCGGCCACCGTCGGTGAGTATCCGCGCGCGGTCTGGAAGTACTGGCCGAGGAAGGTGGTCGCTCCGAACATGCCGATTCCGACCGCGATCGAGGCGATGATCGCCAGACCGGTGGTGCGCTCGGTGACGATCGAGAGCGGGATGATCGGTGACTTGGCTCGGGATTCGACCAGCAGGGTCGCGAGCAGCAGCACTACGCCCACGCCGACGTACAGGGCCGATTCGCGGGAGAACCACGCGTAGTAGTCCGCCTTCCCCGCGAACGACACCCAGATGAGCAGCACCGACACACCGGCCGTCATCAGGGCGGCACCGAGCCAGTCGATCGACACCCCGGCCTTGCGTTCGGTCGGCAGCCGCAGGGTCCGCTGCAGCAGCACCAGGGCGATCACGGCCAAGGGCACACAGACGAAGAAGCACCAGCGCCAGCCGAGCGGACTGTCGACGATGACACCGCCGAGGATGGGTCCGCCCGACATCGACACCGCCATCACAGCACCCATGTAGCCGGAATAGCGTCCGCGTTCACGCGGCGAGACGATGGAACCGATGATCGCGACGACGAGCGCGGTCAAGCCGCCCATGCCGATGCCCTGGATGACTCGTGCTGCCAGCAGCATGGGCACAGTGCCCGCGACACCCGCGATCACCGAACCGATGACGAAGATGACGATGGCCGACTGGACCAACAGCTTCTTGTTGAACAGATCGGCGAATTTGCCCCAGATCGGGGTGGACGCGGCGTTGGCCAGCAGTGCTGTGGTGATGACCCAGGCGTATGCGGTCTGCGACCCCTCCAGGTCGCCGATGATCGTGGGTAGCGCGGTCGCCACGATCGTGGTGCTGAGCAGTGCTGTGAACAGCGCCGCCAGCAGCCCGGTCATGGCTTCCAGGATTTGACGATGGGTCATCGCGACCGGGGCCCGCCGCGTCCCCGCCTCGACTGGATCAGACATCCGCTTCCTGACTTTCTGTCGAAACCGGCCGGCGCGCGCCCACCGCGGTGTGGGGCGCGACCGTGGCCAGTGAATTCCTGAGCTTGCGAACAACCGAGGTGGCCTGTTCGGCTTCTTCCTCGCTCCAATGGGTGAGAGCTGTCTGCAATCCCTGTGCCCGCGATAGTCGGACGCGCCCCAGCAGATCGCGTCCTTCGTCGGTGATCTGGATGAGGGTGGCCCGGCCGTCGTCGGGATCGGCGTGGCGGGCAATGTTGCCTGCGCGCACCAGCTCGGCAACATGCCTGCTCAGTGTCGACGGGCTGATACACAAGTCCACCGCGAGATCCACCTGCCGGCACGGACCCCTGGCCTCGAGCGAGCCCAGTACGCCGATACCGCCTGGAAGCAGGTCGCCTTCGTCGGGATGGGAGAGGGCAGCGCGGATGGTCCGGCCCATGAAATAGAGCTCTCTGATCAGGCTCTGAGCCGTATCGGGTGACACTGCCATGACTACTCCCAGACGAGAATATTTACTTGCAGAATGCAACTATACATTAGATTACTTGTGCTAATCAACTAGCTTGCTCTGCGGGCTCTTCTGTGAGAAGTCGGCCGGTGTCGGACGTGAAGGAGACTTCCTCGGATATTCGACGACCGAGGGGTGATTGCGGTGAGCGCTGGTTTGCCGGGAACTTCGAGAGGTCGCGTAGTTCACCCCGTATCCGGCCGCTCGACGCCGTGAAGCGTTGGGGCAGAACATGATCAGTCAACAAGTGTGGGGCGGGGAATCCGGATATCAACTGTGGCAACAGAACACGCAGATGATTGATGTCGATGTAGCATAACTGGTGAGCGGGGGGCTCGGATCTGAACCCGCAGTGGCTCCCTTGCTTGTCGCGAAACTGTTCTGCTGCCGTGAAATACACCAATTCGACAGGAGATCGCCATGCCAGAAGCTCGCCCGGACCGCCTGCGTCTACTCGCCCCCGATCAGGAAGCCGCCGCGTTCGCCGTCGTTGCCGATCTGCTCACCGGGAACGCGGCCGGCGTCCCCGACTACTTGGTCGATGACATCGCCGCCGTCCGCGGGCGGTGCCGGTTCGCTCAGGTCCAGATTCCCGGCTACGACGGCGATCTGCTCGACGCGATGGCCGCCTGGCCGACCAGCGGTGGCCCCCATGCGCTTGTCGTGCTTCCCGCCGGTTTGGACCCGGCGGGCTGGAAAATGTACTCCGGAGCGCTGATCAGGCTGCTCATGCGCGGCTACGCCGTCGTTGCCTATACCGAGCGCGGCTTGCCCGGTTCCGGTGGTGAGCTGACAGTGGCCGGTCCCGAAGACGTCGCGGACGGGTCGCTGGTGATCAGCTGGGCGCTCGATCACCCGGAAATCGAGGTAGACCCGGAGCGTATCGGCATGGCCGGTATCTCCTACGGCTCAGGCATCGGCCAGCTCGTCGCCCAGTCCGATCCGCGCGTGAAAGCGGTTGTCGCCCTGAGTACATGGGCTGACCTCGGTGAAGCGTTGTACGACAACGGGACCCGCCACATCCTCGCCGCTGAAGCGCTGGCTGCGATCAGTGAGAAGCCCAGCGCCGAACTGGTGAAGGTGCTCGAGGACTTCCGGACGAACACCGACATCGAAGGTGTGCTGAAGTACGCGCGACGACGGTCACCCGCCCACATGCCGGATCCGCGCCGCCCCGTGCCGACCTTCTTCACCAGCTACTGGCACGAGACCATTTTTCCCCAGAACCAGCTGCTGAGCTACTTCGCCGAGTTCCCCGGCCCCAAGCGCCTGGATCTGGCAATCGGAGATCATGGGGCAGTGGAGATCCCGGGCTTGCTGCTCGGTGTGTACACCCGCACCACCGAGGCTGCATACGACTGGCTCGACCACTATCTCAACGGTGTCGACAACGGCATCGATGACGACGGTGCCGTGCACACCGAGACTATGCACAGCTTCACCGTCTCCTCCTTCGTCGGTGTGGAAGGCTGGTCGTCCAACCCGATCCGCACCTACTATCTCGCCGCGCCCGCGAGTGGATCCGGCGACGGCGCGCTGGTTCTCGACCCGCCATCGGAGTTCAGTCGGAACATCCGTTCCGGGGACCCGAATGTCCGCGCCGTGAATCAACTGGTCATGGACGGCTTCCGTGAGCGGCTGCTCATGCCCGTGCGGCACAAGCTCGCCGAGGTCGACCGTTCCGCCGCAGCGGTGTGGACGAGCGCTCCGCTCCCGTCGCCGCACCACATCGCGGGCATCCCGCGAATTCGTGTGACGGTGACGCCCACCACCAAGGCCGCCACCGTCGTCGCCTATCTCTTCGACCTGGACGTGGTCACCGGCAACCTGAAGATCATCACCCATGCCGCGACCACGGTGAGCAACGCCGTACCAGAACACCCCACCGCAGTCGAACTGCGCTTGCAGGCCACCGACTATCGAGTCCCCGCCGGCCACCGGCTTGCCGTCATCCTCGCCACCGAGGACCCCTTGTACGCCGGCGAAACCGAACCTGGCACCGTGGTGACGCTGTCCGCCTTCCACGGCGCCGCGGGTATCGATATCCCTGTGGCTGACTGATACCACCGGCGACTGATTGCCCTGGACAGCCCGGTCTCCGGCAATCAGTCGCCCGAAGCATGTGTGGCCATGAGTTGTCGTCGATGGGGAACTCGGGTACTTGCCGCAACACCGCAACCGCAAGGCGTGCTCGGCATCGACTCGAACGACGGCATGAAGCGCCGTTGCTAGTGAATCGGCCTGCGCGGTCGGCGGAGGGTTTCACATCACGCTGATGAGGAAGCGCGTCAGAACCTCGACCAGATCCTCGAGTTCGGCGGACGTTCCACCGATGCTCCACTGATGAACCAGCGCCATGAGCGCTCCGATGAAACCCGTTGCTGCGGCGCGGAAACCGCCTGCGGGAACGAAGTCCGGGTCTCGCGCCTGCTTCAGTTCTGCCGTGAAGAACTGTACCCAGATCTCACGCTGGTCGACCCGGTGTTTCTCGACATCGGCACTCACGCCGACGATCTCGACGAAAGATACACGTGCACGATGGGGGTTCATCCCGATCGATTCGGCGTAGGCACGCACAGCGATACGCGCCCGCGTGGGCGCGTCCACATCGCCGGCCTCGCTCAGCGCCTCGACCACCGCCCGACGCGCATCAGCCTGAATCAGGTCGTATACCGCCAGCAGTAGTTGCTCGCGGTTGCCGAAATGCTCATAGAATTGCGCGCGGGCCAACCCGGCGGCTTTGCACACCATCGTGATGGATGTGCCTTGATAGCCCTGCTCGCCGAACACGGCGAGACCAGCTGTGATGAACTGCTCTCGCCGTTCAGCCCGGCGATCCTCGACCGGGCGACCGTCGTAGACACGTGGGGACCCGCTCGCAATCACGCCGTCAACTCTAGTGGCCCGAGCGCGGTCGGTTGATAATGGGCCGTTCGGCCACGGTCACCCGAACGCAGTGGCCCGGGTGACCGCAGATCAGGTCGGCACGCTCGCTGACCAGCGGAAAACGCTGTCAGCGGCAGCCGATGGACAGTTCGGAGCAAGCCGATGATTCGGCGGTCCACTCCGAGTTCGCTCGACTATTTCGCTCCGATCGGTTTGCCGAAGAACGACGCGATCGTCTCGCCGAAGATGGACGCGAACAAGGTCATTCCGTCCGGATTCAGGGCTAGCCAGCCCGCATCGGTGATGTTGCACCCGGGCTGTGCGGGAACCCCGTCGAGTCGATCCTTCAACCACAGCAGCGCCGGCGCGGCCCCGGAGATCTCCGTTGTGATGTGCTCGGCGAAGTGCTCGCGCGTGTATTGCACTGTCGCCGTGGGGCTTTCGCAGTAGGTGTGTACCAACGTGTTCACCGGACCGACCGGGATGAGTTCGTCCGGGTTGGCGTTCCAGATATACATCGGCATGTCGGGAACAGACTTACCCATGCGGGTCTTGTCCATGGTCGCCATCACGACGGGGTCGCGCAGCGGGTCACCGCCGGGAGTCCGCAGCATGCCCGAGATGTTCAGGAAGGGCACCAGCGCGGTGTTGTACTGCACGCACAGCCCGCCCTTGATCGTCGCCAGACCTTTGCCCAGCGGGTCGAGGTCGCGGTTCAACATCTCCGCGAAATCCGGATACTCACGCGAAAGGCCGAGGACCGCAGCGTAGATGATCCCGGACCACGCCCCGTTGTTGCCGTTGCTGAGCACCGCACCGAGATCGGCGGGAACACCGCCCTCGGCGACACCCACGATATTGAGCTCAGGTGCGTAGCTTTGTTTCAGCTCGGCCGCGTGGCCAGTGGCGATCGCGCCGCCGGAGTATCCGTACATGCCGATGCGCGCGTCCGGCGTGACTCGTAGCGGCTCGAAACTCCGGGCGGCCCGAATGCCGTCGAGGGTGATCCGGCCGGCCAGTGGCCCAGCCGCATACGCGCTGTCGGGCCCCTGATGGTCGGGGATCACGACGGCCCAGCCCTGCTGCACTGCCGCTTGCGCGATCACGAACTCTGCCGGAGCGACGATCTGACCGGCCAGGATGGCAGGCGACCATTGCTGCACGGCATAGGACGGCGCGCAGTACCCGGCCAGCGAATCCTCGGCGATCTGCATTGACACCAGCTTCGACGGTGTCGAATTCCGCGGCTTGAGTACCGTCGCGACGGCCGGGATGGCCTGGTCGCGGCTGTTGTTGGACCGGTAGGACACCTGCCATGCATCGACGTTGAGCGGTATGACACCGGCGTTTGCGACGTTCACCTGACGCGCGGCGATGATCTCCCCGGGCGCTTTCGCCGCGACGATGTCGGCGGCCGGCCGGTAGAAGGCGGGATCGAGCTCCGGCGGAGCCGGAATCGGAGCGGCGGGTTGAACTGCGGCCGGCTCGGCCGTGCTGGAGGCGGCGCCGGCGATCATCGCGATTGCCATCGCCCCCGCCGCCAGCCCGATCAGACGGCGGCTAGCCGCTCCTGGACGAAAGTTCATCTTCCCCAACCTCTCGAGTGTGCGCCAGTGCACTGACCCAGACGCTGCGTGCTCCAAGTCGCAGCGAAACATTAGACGTCGTTGTCTATGTATGTCCAATCTCGATCGCCGCTCGTGGCCTGGCTGCTTGCCGTGCCTTTTAGCAGGATCGTTTGAGGTCGGCATGCGTGCACTCAACGCGCTCGGGGGCGAAGCCTGTGGGATCGAGCGTCTGGGACAGATGTTCTTCGTTGTCGACTCAGCTGTGACTTGCCTCATCTCTCGCCGGATGGGTAGTGTGCCCCACATCTTAGATATTCGCGTCCAACAATGATGCTGGGAGTGCTCGATATGGCCGCAGTGAACTGGCGCGCGCCGGTGAGAGACCGTCACGGCCGAACCAAGTCGCGGGCCCGTTCGCTCGCGTTCGCCGTGATGATGGTCGCGGGGACCGCTACGGTCGTCGTCGCTCCAGCGTCGGCGGTGCCGTTCGACGGAGTCGTGCAGCCCGCGCCGCCGTTCGTGAGTTCACCGGCGATACCGGAGTTCGATTCCTTCTACCGTCCGCCCGCGGACGTCGTCGCAGCCAAGCAGCCCGGCGAGATCATCGCCGCGCGGCAGGTCAACGTCGCGACCTATAACGTGCTGCCGCTCAATGTCGATGCCTGGCAGCTGTCGTATCGGTCGAACAACAGTCGCGACGAACCGATCGGTGCTGTCGCGACCGTGCTGAAGCCGCGCGGAGAAGTGCCACGCGGGTCGCGCAACTTGCTCTCGTACCACATGGCCGAGGACTCGACGGGTAAGTACTGCGCCTCGTCGTATTCGATCCAGCAGTGGGCGCTGCCCGGCTTCGTGACCGGTCAACTGGTCGCGCCGATCGGCTTCCTCGAGGTCCAGGTGGCGTTGCAACAGGGCTGGGCCGTGGTGGTGCCCGATCATCAGGGGCCGAACGCGGCCTTCGCGCACGGCCCATTGGCCGGGCGGATCGCGCTCGACGGCATTCGCGCGGCCGAGAACTTCACGCCGATGGGTCTGGACGGGGCGGCGACCAAGGTCGGGATGATGGGCTACTCCGGTGGTTCGGTCCCCACGATGTGGGCGGCCGAGATGCGCAAAACCTATGCGCCGGAACTGAATATCGTCGGCGCGGTCTCCGGCGGAACAGATGCCGACCTGGGGGAGTTGGTGAATCTGGCGAACAACAACGCGGCCTCCGGTCTGGTGTACGCGGGCATCATCGGCCTGGCGCATGAAGAGCCGGAGTTCGCCGCCTTCCTGCGCGAAACGAACAATCCGCTGGGGCAGGCACTGCTGACCGGAAAAGACCAGCTGTGCGTCGGTTTCCAGGCCGCACTGTTCCCGTTCATGAACATCAAAGGACTGTTCGATACGCCCGGAGATCCCCTCGCGACACCGGCTGCCCAGGCGGTGATCGAGCGCACCCGGATGGGTAAGAGTGTGCCGGACATGCCGGTGTTCCTGTACCAGGCGAACATGGATTGGCTGGTGCCCGTCGGGCCGGTCAACAAGCTCTACGGCACCTACTGTCAGGATCCGAACGCGCGAGTGACCTACACCCGTGATCACTTCAGCGAGCATCTGAGCCTGGAGGGTATCGGCCTGCCGAGCGCCATGATGTGGATGCGTGATCGCTTCGCTGGGGTGCCGGTCGAGAGCGGTTGTCAACTCGATGAAGTCGGCTCCATGGCGTTGGATTCGCGCACATGGGGGGAGTGGGTCTCGATCATCGGCGGTGAACTGGCGGCCTTCTTCGGTCAGTCCATCGGCACCCGCTGACGCTCTCGGCCGGGTCGACTCGTGGATCGCGACCAGGCGACTTTGTGCGCCGGGCTTCGTGATCGTTCAATGTTAGACGTGATAGTCCAAGATAATTGAGGAGGTCGCACCGTGCAGTTCACGGCGCCCGCTACCGAGACCGTTCCCAGCGACGCAGGCCTTGCCTCGGTGGTGTACGAGTTTGCCCGCACCGAACCTGGATACGTGCCGTTCCAGGTTCCCGATGGTCGCGGCGCGTGGTCCGACATCGGCATCGGCGAGTTCGCCGCCCAGGTGACCGCGGTGGCGAAAGGTCTGATCGCCTCAGGGATCGAAATGGGTGATCGGGTGGCGATCATGTCGGCCACCCGCTACGAGTGGGTGCTGCTGGACTACGCGATCTGGGCAGCCGGTGCCTGCACCGTCGCCATCTACGAGACTTCGGCGGCCGAACAGGCCCAGTGGATTCTCGAAGATTCCGGCGCCGCGCTGCTGATCGTCGAAACCGCCGAACACGACATGATCGTGCGCGAAGTCGCCGAGGCGGCACCTGGATTGAAGGAGGTGCTGAGGATCGATGACGCAGCGATCGCGACGCTGACCGAGCGCGGCGCGGGACTCGACAACGATGTCGTCGCCGATCTGGTGGCGACCACCACCGCGAGTACGCCGGCGACGTTGATCTACACCTCGGGAACCACGGGCAGGCCCAAGGGCGTCATGCTCACCCACGGCAACCTGCGCGCCGAATCGGCGGCCACACGCTCGGCACTGGCGGACACGATGTCGGACGGCGACAGAACACTGATGTTCCTGCCGCTGGCACACGTGTTCGCCCGGGTGATCTCGATCGGTGCGGTAGAAGCCAAGGCCACGGTCGCTCACACCTCGAATTGGTCCACGCTGGTCGACCAATTCGCCGCATTCAAGCCGACTTTCCTGCTGTCGGTGCCGCGCGTATTCGAGAAGGTGTTCAATTCCGCCGAGCAGAAGGCGCATGACACGGGTCGGGGCGTGGTGTTCGACTACGCCGCCGCCACCGCCATCGAGTGGAGCAAGGCGATCGACACGGGTGGCCCGGGGCTGTCGTTGCGCGCACGCCACTTCTGCTTCGAGCGCCTGGTGTACGCGAAACTGCGGGCCGCGCTGGGTGGAGAATGCCGTAGCGCGGTCTCCGGGGGCGGCCCGCTCGGGGCACGACTCGGCCACTTCTATCGCGGGATCGGCCTTCCCGTGTACGAGGGCTACGGTCTGACCGAGACCACAGCGGCGATCACGCTGAACACCGCCACGCACTCACAGGTGGGGTCGGTGGGCAGGCCACTCCCCGGCCACTCTGTACGTGTCGCCGAAGACAGCGAATTGCTGGTACACGGGCCGGTCGTGTTCGACGGTTACTGGAACAATCCAGAAGCGACCGCCGAAGCATTCGACGACGGCTGGTTGCGCACCGGCGATCTCGGCACGGTCGACGTCGCGGGCTATGTCACCATCACGGGCCGCAAGAAGGAGATCCTGGTGACCGCGGCCGGCAAGAATGTCTCCCCGGCGCCACTCGAGGATTCGCTGCGGGCACATCCGCTCATCAGCCAGGCGATGGTCGTCGGCGACGGGCAGCCGTTCATCGCCGCACTGATCACTCTGGACCGTGAAGCGTTGCCGGGATGGCTGGCCAGAAAGGGTCTGGCGACAGATACCCCGATCGAGGTACTGGTGCACGCGCCTGCGGTCGTAGACGAGATCGATAGCGCAATCGGTGCGGCCAATGCCAAGGTGTCCAAGGCCGAGGGAATCAAGAAGATTCGGATCTTGCCCGACGAATGGACGCAGGAAGCGGGGCACCTCACGCCGAAGCTGTCGCTGAAACGGAATGTTGTCATGGCACGGCACGCCAAGGACATCGCCACGCTGTATAGCTGAGATAAGCCCCGCGTATGTTCACACCGGATAGGATCAGATGGGCGCCGAAGGCCTGATCTTCTGGACTCGTCCCCTCGATGCGCTGGGCCTACACGTGGCACGACCTCGAGCACCCTCGGCGGATCAAATGTCCGGCAGTGTCAACTCGGTGCAGAGGGGCCTTCGTCTCCTGCCTTCATCGGGCGAATGATCTCGTGGCCTGCGGGTCCGGCCTAGCAAACGGTCTGGGCTCGTGCTGTTTTTTTCAGTGGTGTGCGCTGCCGATTATCAGCCCGCCGAGCAGGGCGCGGGCCAGCTCTGCCGCTCGAGTGCGACCGAGGGTGACATCGTCGGATTCGGCGATGGTGAGCGACATTTCGGTGAGGGCGCCGTATAGGGCGCTGGCGAGCAGTTCGGGCGGGTGCGGGTGGATATGGCCGGCATCGAGCAGGCGTTGGGCGCCTTCGATGACGAGCCCGATGAGGTGGCGCTGGTCGACTTCACGCCAGCGTCGCCAGCCCAGCGCGATGGGGCCCTGCAGCAGCACGATGTGGCGGTACGCGGGTTCGGTGCAGATGTCGAGGAAGGTTTCCATCGCGCGATCGACGCGTTCCACCGGATCGGTCGAGGAGTCCAATGCGGCTCGGATACGTTGTGCCGCTTGTTGTTCCAGGTCGTCGACGACCGCCTCGAACAGCCCCTTCTTGCCATCGAAGTGGTGATAGAGCGCGCCGCGGGTGAGGCCGGCGGCCCGCACCAGCTCCTCTGCCGACAGATCGGCGTACTCCCGTTCGGCGAACAAGCGAGCCCCGGTCTCGAGCAGCGTCTGTCGAGTGTTCTCGACGTGCTTGTCACGCAAAGACTCCATGCGCTATGTTTAGCACATACAGCGTGTATGTCAGATTCGCTCTGAATCGAGGATGTGGCCGGTATGGACAAGTCGGTGGACGTCGTGATCGTCGGCGCCGGAGCTGCGGGCCTGGTCGCCGCCCGTGACCTGGTACGCAGCGGCTCCGAGGTGCTGGTGCTCGAGGCACGGGACCGGGTGGGTGGCCGTCTGCTCAACGCCGAGCTGCCCGGTGGCTCGCCGATCGAGGTCGGTGGGCAGTGGGTCGGTCCGACCCAGCATCACGTGATGGCGCTGATCGGGGAGCTGGGCCTGCGGACCTACCCCACCCACACCGTCGGGCGTCACATCGCCGAGCTGGGTCGATCCCGTTCCGAGTACACCGGCCGCATCCCACGGGTGAACCCGCTGGCGCTTCTCGACATCGCCCAGACGCAGCTGCGGCTGGACCGCTTGGCGCGCAAGGTCGCCCGGGCCGCGCCGTGGCAGTACGAGCTGGCAGAGTCCCTGGACGCGCAGACCTTCGACACCTGGCTGCGTAACCACGCCCATACCGCCGACGGGCGAGCCTTCTTCCGATTGATCACCGAGGCCGTGTTCTCCGCGGGGCCGGAGGACATGTCGGCGCTGTGGGCGAACTTCTACATCGGCGCCGCCGGCGGACTCGACGCGCTGATCAACGTCGCCCAGGGCGCCCAGCAGGACCGGATCGTGGGCGGTACCCAGACCATCGCGCTGGGCATGGCCCAGGAACTCGGGGACCGGATCGTCCTCAACAGTCCGGTGACCGAAATCGATTGGGACGACACCGGAGTGCGAGCCCGCGCCGACGGTGCGACGGTGCGTGCGCGCCGTGCCGTGATCGCGGTGCCGCCGCCACTGGCCGCCCGGATCCGGTTCGCCCCGGGCCTGCCCGGTGATCGGGACCAGCTCGTGCAGCGGATGCCGATGGGCCGGGTGATCAAGGTCAATGTCGCCTACGACGAACCGTTCTGGCGGGCCGAGGGCTGGTCCGGGCAGGCCAACAGCGACCGGCGAGCCCTGGGCACCGTCTTCGACAACACCCCCTTCGGCGGTGGCCCCGGCGTGCTGGTCGGATTTCTCGAGGGCCGCCACGCCGACACCAGCGCCCGGCTGGCCTCGGCCGACCGTCGCGCGCTGGTGCTCGAGGATCTGGCCGGGTACTTCGGCCCGCGGGCGCGTAAACCCATCGACTACATCGAAAAAGACTGGGCCGAAGAGGAATACAGCCGCGGCTGCTACGGCGCGTTCACCACGCCCGGCACGCTGACCCGGTTCGGACCCGCGCTGCGCCGCCCGATCGGCCCGCTGCACTGGGCAGGCACCGAAACCGCCACGCGCTGGCCCGGTTACATCGACGGTGCCACCGAGTCGGGCCACCGCGTCGCCGAAGAGATCCGCAGCGCCTGACCGCCGCTGCGGCGAACAAATGACAGCCATCGCCGATTGTTGCTCGCGCACACAGGCCATCACGGCACAGGTGCACTGCGATTGATTCAGTTGTGGACAGGGCGGTCTCGTCCGCCCGGAAAGGCAGACATGATGCACGAGGACTCCACGCGTACTGAGGGCCCCTCCGGTTCGGCTCAGGCCACAACGGTGGCTGTGGTCGGGGCAGGGTTGGCGGGACTGACAGCGGCGCGCGCTCTGCACCGCGCAGGTGTCGATGTGCTCGTGCTCGAGGCCGCCGACCGGTTGGGCGGGCGGGCGATGAGCGAAACCACCGCGCTGGGGTCACGCGTGGATCTGGGCGGGCAATGGATCGGCCACCACCATCACCGCATCGCCGCGCTGGCCCGCGAGCTCGGTGCCACCCAGTTCCGCATGCACACCACGCCGCTGCCGACCATCCTCGACGGTGCTCGCCGTGTACCGCTGGGGGCGCCGTCGATGCTGGCGACCGTAGGCCTTCTTCTCGGCCTGGAAGCGTTGTCGCACATCGATCCGCCCCAGCGGTGGGACACCACGACCGTCGCGGACTGGTTGGCCAAGGTGCCCGGGCGCACGCCACGACGACTCCTGGAACTGGCCGCCCTGACCTCGTGGACCGCCGACCTCGACCGGTTGTCGGTGCAGGCGATGATGACGTTGATCCGCCTGCAGGGCGGACTGCGGACCATGCTGTCGACCACCGGCGGCGCGCAGGAGGATCTGCTGGTCGAAGGTGTCGGCACCCTCATCGATCGCCTTGCCGACGACCTGAGCCCCCGTGTTCGTCTCGGGCACCGGGTCGCCTCGATCGTGGCGGGCGCCGACGGCGTCACCCTCGCCATGACCGAGGGGACGATCCACGCCACCAAAGTCGTGGTGACAGTTCCGCCACCGTTGCTGGACCGCATCAGCTTCCAGCCGTCCCTGCCGCCCGATCGGATCGCCGTTGCTACCCGCACCTACATGGGATCGGTATACAAAGCGATCGCGGTCTTCGACCGGCCGTTCTGGCGAGACCGCGGCACGAATGCGCAGATCATGGTCCTCGGTGCTCCCGGGATCGCGGTGTTCGACACCAGCCCGCCCGATGGTCCCGGCCACCTGTGCATGCTGGTAGCCGGCCCGCCCGCCCGCGCACTCGACCAGCTCGGCGCCGCCTCTCGGCGCGAAACCCTCCTCGGTCCCCTGATTTCCCAGCTCGGCACCGAGGTCCTCGAGCCGGTGAGCTGGCACGAGAAAGCCTGGCATCTCGACGACAACGTCGGCGGCGGCTACACCGCACTTCCCGAACCGGGCACCGATGCGCTCATGCCACTGCCGTTCACGCCGGTGGGCGACATCCATTGGGCCGGTACCGAAACCGCGGTCGATCACCCGGGCTACCTCGACGGTGCCATCGAATCCGGCACCCGCGTAGCCCACGAAGTCCTCGACGCCCTCGCGCAGCGAGACCAGCTCACGACGCGATAGTGAAGCCGACGGCAAGCACCTTCCGTGGCGAGACGACTGAGTGGCGAGTCGGGAACCCCTTCGCGCGCCGGGTCGGCATCACTGGCAGTCTCAGCCGAACGCGAACATCGTGGCGTGAGTGCGACATCGGCTGGCAGGGTGGGGCGCATGGAGAACTTGCGGGACGCTGAGCGGCGGTTGCAGGCCGCGCAACTTGCTGGGGATGTGCAGGCACTGGATCGTCTGCTGGATGACCGATTGATCTTCACCTTCGGCGCGGACGTCTACACCAAGGCCGATGACCTGGAGGTTCACCGCACCCGGACGCAGGTGGTGACAGCCTTGGTCGAGGAAGAGCTGAGCGTACTCACCGACGGGCGTGCCGGGGTGACCTGGTTTCTCGGGACCGTCGAGGGGACCGTCAACGGCGAGCCTTTCGGGGCCAGGATGCGTTACACGCGTTCCTGGTTGCACGACGATGTCTATGGCTGGCGGATCATCGCAGCACATGCCAGCACGACGGATTGATGGTCGGTGCGCTGTTCAGTTGACCAGAATCGGCGCCCCGTCGGACGGCACATTCGTGATATTGCGGACCCGGCCCCGCGTCGTCGCGGCCGCGGGCAGGGACAGGACGTGGCGGCGCAGGATCTCTTGGAGCACCGCCGCGCCCTCCATCAGCGCGAAACCCGCTCCGATGCACCGGCGCACCCCACCGCCGAACGGCAGCCAGGTATTCGGCGCCACGCTGCCGTCGAGGAAGCGGTCGGGCCGGAACACCGCGTCCGGGAAGGCCTCTGGCCGCTTGTGGGCGAGCAGGATCGAGGTCGCGACGACGGTGTCAGCGGGCAGGTCGTAGCCGCCGATCGTCATGTCGCGGGTGAGCTTTCGCACGACCCCTCCGATGACCCAGTGGTAGCGCAGTGCTTCCTTCATCACCGCTTCGAGGTAAACGGTGTCGCCGTCGAGCGCGGCCTGGCGGGCGAGGTCCTGCTGGGCGGGGTTGGCGGCCAGCTCGCGTAGCGCCCATGACAGTGCGGCCGAGGTCGTCTCGTGCCCGGCGGCGAGCAGGGTGACCAACTGATCGCGGAGTTCGTCTGGGGTGAGCGGGGTGTCGTTGCCGCTGCCCGCTGCCATCAGCCGCGACAGCACATCTGCGCCCGTGGCGTTGCTGCCGGTGCGGCGCTGCTCGATCTCGGCGTAGAGGTGGGCGTCCAGACTGGCCCGATCGTCGTGGAACCGCTTCCAGGGTCCGCGTTTTTGCAGGGCCGGGTAGCGGGAACCGAGCAGGGTGAGCGGTGCGATGTCGGTGATCCGGCGCATAGGTGGACCGAGTAGGTCGCGGCGGCGCGGATCGGCGACACCGAGCACTACCTCGCCGATGACATCGAGGGTGATCCCGGTCATCGCGTCCAGGCTGCGGACCGTCGACCCAGCCCGCCAGGTCTCCACGTGGGTGGCGGCGATCTGCTCGATCATCTTGCGATAACCGGTCATAGCGGGCCCGGTGAAGGCGGGCATCAGCAGGCGGCGGGCACGAGCGTGCTCGGCTTCGTCGGTGATGAGCACCGAGTGATCGCCGAGCAGCGGACGCAGGATGCCGTTGCTCTCGCCGGCGTGCAGGTCGGTGGGGGAGGCGGCGAAGATCTCGCGGACGTGTTCGGGGCGGGTGAACACGACCAGATGACGGGCGTAGGGCGGCACCAAGCGCAGAGTGAAGGTGTCGCCGTAACGGCGAGCGGTGGCGGTCATGAACCGCTCCCGCGCTTGCACATACCGGATCGTCTGCGCGATCGCGGGTAGTCGGGGGCCGGGCGGGTACATGGCGACGGTCCTCTCCTGGATACTTCACTCCACGGTAACCCCGGGCGGTGGCGCCGGTGACATGGACGGTGTGACGATCGCCGGAGTTGCAGCGTTGATGGCCGCGCATCCGACTCGGGAACGCCTGTGCGAGCTGCTGATGCCCTCTATCGATCCGGCCGTCAGTCGGATGCGCTGCACCAGTTCCACCGCACTAAAAAGCAGCGATGAATTGGGTGTGGTCCCCGGCGTCCGCTGCTCCGTTTTTACGAGGATATCTTGGCTCATGATTCGTCCCTTGAATCCGCTGAGTCCGCACTGCGCAGAACCGAATCAGGTAATGTGCGCTGATAATGTCCGGCCGGGTTGTGATACGAATTCTCGGCTCACTGATGAGCCATTTGCGGCGGCGAGCATCGGAGAACTTTTTGCAGGGGATTGCTGACGACCGCTGCCGGAATGGGAGATGATGTAGTGGTGAGTACCGAAAGCATGTCGGCGAACGTTCGCCCCAAGCGCCGCAACGGACCCCGACTACCGCCGGACGAGCGTAGAACGCAGCTGCTCGACGCCGCGCTCCGTGTTGTCGGGGATGCCGGGCTCGCGAACTTGACAATGCAGGCAGTCGCCAAGGAAGCCGGCGTGGCAAAACCTGTGCTCTATGCCATGTATCCCACAGCACCGGAGCTGGTGGCGCACCTGCTGCACCGGGAACATTCACGCGGAATGGGGCAGGTCTTCGCGGCTATGCCGCGTGACCTGCACGAATCTGACCCTGATCGCGAGTACGTCGCGGCGGTGATGGCCTTTCTCGAATCCGTCGCCGCGGCTCCGACCCGCTGGCGTCTGATCCTGCTGCACAGCGACGGTGCGCCGTCCGACTATCGCGAATTGCTCGGCGCTGCCCGCGACAAGCTCCTCGATCAGTGTGTCGAGCTGTTGGCCGCCGGTTTCGCTGTACGCGGCGGCCCGCATGAGGCCGACATCGAACTGATCGCGCACGTCATGCTCGGATTCACCGAAGTGCTGGGACGGATGGTGTTGTCGGATCCGCAACGCTTTCCGCCCGAAAGGTTGCGCCCCACCGTCCGATCCATGGTCCGGACCTTGCCCAACGAGCCGGGCGCCGCAACTGCTGGGATGGAGAGAACGGTGTTCGGCCCAGCTGGGCTGCATATCGACAGCTGACGGCACGATCCGCTCACCGCATACGGTGAGCGGATCGTGCCGGTCGTTTACCGGAGATCGATATCGGCAATAATCAACACAGGCCAGGCGATCACCTCGCCGATGGTGGAGAACAACCGGTCGAGCCCGTGCAATTCGCCCAAATGGCTGTCGTGGGTAATCAACCAGATCACACCGATCGCAAAATAGGGGACCCCACCGGCGATTGCCAGATACACCATCTGACGGATGCTGATCTGTCGTTCCATGAGCTTTGTCAACATTCTTGCTCTCTATTCTGTTCAGGCGATGTCGCCGAGGATCTGCTGCGACTCGATGAGCCCCTCGTCCGAAGGGGGTAAACCTTCGCCCAAAACGCGGTTGCGTTGTTTCTGGCGGAGTGCGTGATGGGCTTGCGAAGGGATGTCGTATCCATATTTTTTCTGTGCCTGCCGGGGTGTCGTCGTCACCGGGTCCTTCGGCACTACTCCGAGCAACACAGGCGCCGCTACCGGTACCGTGGTGGGGGAGATCAATTGCAGTAGTAGCAATTGCAGCCGGGTGTTCAAGCTGACCAACGTCATCGCCGCGCTCAGCCAGGGGATCACGAGGAGGTCCAGCGCCCGCCCGGTCGGCAACCCGGCCATTTCCCGCATCCAGCGCGGCATCGTGGCCAAAGTTCCGCGCCGAAGGAACGCCGCGACCAATTTGAACAGTGGTCGAAGCACGAGGGGCATCGGCGGCAGCATCACTTCGGCGTCGAGAAGATGATTCATCGCCTTCTTGGCGATATCGGATCCGATGAGTTGTGGCCGCATGCGTTCGAAGTACTGCGCGATACCCTCGCGGGTACGGGGAACATCGGCAGGGTCGCAGGTTTGGAGCTCGGCGGCGCGGGCGCATTCGTGCCAGTACTGCGATTCTTCGTCCGGGCTGAGTCGCCCGGGTCCGAACTTCTCGTAGGCGACCAGCAAGGAATGCCACGCGGTGAGGTGGATCCACAGCTGTGACTGCGGATCATTTGCGTCGTAGTACCCGCCGGTCACTGGATCGATTCCCACGGCCTTGGAATGGATCTTGACCAGGATGTCGGCCACACTCGCCGTCGACCGACTGTCGGCGAACATCACCATCGCGAAGTATCGCAACGTGCGGTCGTAGCGAGTGCGGGGCCGGCTGTAGATCGCACTCGTGGTGTCCACCGCCGCGATCAACGCGGGGTCGAGTTCCTCGATGACGACCGCACGCTGGAAACCGATGGTCAGCCCGGTCGGATAACTCCATACTCGCCACGCGACGGAATCGGGTCCGAAGAACCCGTAGTCCTCGGCGGGCGCCACCTCCGGTAGCGACAACCAGGTGCGTAATGCTGCCATGCGCTTCTCCCCAAAATATCTGCTGTCGGGTCGCTGTGACGATCCGTGTTGTTGATTACTACGCGTGCGTAGATATTGAGTAAGATATTAGCAGTGCCTATCCGGAACCGCTACGGCTATCGCGGTATTGCGGCCGGAATCCGAACGATAAAGAATGCCCGATGAATTGCGCGACCCACTATTCTCGGGGCGTGCTAGGAACGGACAGTGCGTACCGCGCGGGCGAGCAACCACACGCAGGTCGCGAGCCCTATCGCCGCACAGGTCAGTAAGAGCGCGGCAGTTGCGGCGTAGGCGGCCCAGACGGGCAGCAGCTGTTCGAGCCCGCGGACCAGAGCCGCCAGGGCGAATACTCCACCGAGAGTGGAGGTCACGGCCGCTATGGTCACAGCGAGCCCGGCCGCGACAGCGAGTCGCAGCCGTCCTGCGAGCGCGGTCGCGAGACGGGCGGCCCGGCGTCGGCCTCGGCGCGCGGCGGAGCTGTGCAGCGCGCCGACCAGCAGCGATTCGGAGTTGGTGTGGGGGAACGTAGTCTGGTCGGTCATCGGGCATCCTGCCGATCAGTGGGAAAGTGACGGGGTGCTGACCTCGCTGACCAGCCAGCGGTCGGCGTCCTTGCGCAGCGACATGCTCACCGAGAGTTGTCCGGGCGCCGGGGCGCCCTTGGTGCCGAGGCTGGTAATGGTCTGATTGATGACGGCCACCGCCCGTGCGGTGGTCTCGTCGGCTGACTCGATGGCGCAACTGACATTGCCGACGGTGGAGACCACCTGCCCCTGTGTGAGTACGTCGCGCAGATCCCTGCTGGTGGCGTCGAACTCGGTCTTCCATTCACCGGTGGCGCCCGCCAGCACCGCGGCGAAATAGGTGTCCAGATCCTTGGCGTCGTAGCGAGCCAGAGTCGGGGCGTAGGCGCACGCGGCCTGGTGCGCGGCGTCGCGCGCCTGCTCGCGGGACCGGATCCGGTGGTTGTCCACGGCGAGAAGGCTCGCAGTGACCACGGCGATGATGGTGATCACGACCGCCGCTGGAATCGTGATGCGGCGCAGTGGGAGTCGTGTCACCGCGATCGCAGATTCGACGGTTTCCGTCCTGGCGTCGTCGGAGTCGGCGTGCGGCGGTTCGAGTTCGGTGCTCATCGGTGTCTCCTGGGTGGGTTCGAGTTAGTTGGCGGGCAACGGAACTGAGAGCTCGTCGCCGGTGACGCCGGGCGGCGGACCTGATCCGTTGTCTGGACCCGCTGGGCGTGGTGCGTTGGCGGATCCGCGGATCTGAAGCTCCGGATGGCTGGTGACGCAGTAGTTGTAGAGGCGGTTGCGGCCGTCGGAGACCTGGGCGGGAGAAACCGGGATGGTCTCGTACTCGCAGGTGGGGCGTGGCCAGATGTCGGCCATGGTGTGGAAGGCGTTGTCGTGGGCGGGAATCCCGAGCGCGACCACGCCTGCGCGCAAGGCCGGAAACAGGGCTGACATAGCCGGAGTCCGCAAACGGGCCGCGCGGGTGATGGCGACGAAATTGGTCACCAGGTTCGTGAGCGGATCGCTGGTCTCGGTGAGCACTCCACCGAGGGTGGCCAGCCGACCCGGTCCGAGGTCGAGAAGTTCACGGACCTCGTGATCGGCAGCGTTCATCTGATCGAACAGCGCGCTCGACCCGCGCACGAGGGTGGTGAGGTCGGGTTGGGCGTGCGAGGTGGTGTCGGCGATGACCCGCAGATTGCGAATCAGCTCTGTGGTCTGCGGGAGCAGCCCGGTGAGTCCGGTCATCGCCTGGCTCAGACCGCTGATCACATTCCGCAGCACCTCGGGGCCGCCGGCGAGGGCACGGTCGAGTTCGTCGACGATCACGGTGAGCCGATCCGGGTTCATGCCGGCGATCAGTGCGCCGGTGTTGTCCAAGAACGAGTTGATCGTCACGGGCGTGCTCACCTGATCGGCGGGCACGGTCGCCCCGGCCGCGAGGTAGGGGCCCTCGTGGCCGGTCGGCCGAAAGTCCAGATACTGCTCGCCCGCGGCGGACAGGCGCCCCACCGCGATCGGCGTGCCGAGGGGGATTCTCGTGGAGCTGTCGATCTCGACGTCGGCGAGGATGCCCGTGCTGTCGAGCGTGATGGCGCGAACCTTGCCTACCCGCACGCCGCGCACGGTGACGTTGCTGTGCGGCAGCAACCCGCCGGAGCTGTTCAGCTGGACCTGCACCGTGTAGGTCGTGCGCAGTGGTCGTACTCCGACGACGTCGACGGCGATGTAGCCGGCTCCGATGACCAGCATCCCGACCATGCCGAGCATGGCCCCGAAGGTGCGGTGGCCGTACGCCCAGCGTGCCAGCCGGACGATGAGAGTGGCGGCGCGCCCGATCATCGGTGCCCTCCCTGGAGCCGGCCGAGGACCCTGGCCAGCACCTGGGCCAGACTGCCGATGAACGCGGTGCCATCTGTGCCGTCGGGCAATCTGCTGCCCTGCGCATCGGAGAGTGCACCGATATCCAGATACGAGATCCGCGCCGCGACTGCGAGACTCGAGCCCTCCATGGTCGCCCGAACCGTCGGGCTCAAGGTGTTGAGCCGATCCAGGGTGGTGCCCAGATTGTCGCCCATCCGAGTGAATCCGGTCATCAGGCCCTGCACGCTGTCGAAGAGGCTGAGAAACTCGGGACCGGTGGTCGATGTGAAGTCGCCGAGCGCTGCGGTCACTGTGGACACCTTGGTGGTGAGATCGGTGATGGAACGATTGTTTTCGGCGATCACCGCGATCAGATCAGGGAAGGTGTCGGCGGCCTGTCCGAGTTCGGCCTTGCGGGCGCGCAGCGTCGCGGTGAGTCCGTCGAGCCCGTGCAGGACCGAATCTATCTGCCCTGTCCGCTGATTCAATGCGCTGAGGGCCGCGGTGAGTTCGGTCAGCAGGTGCGACAGCTGCGGTCCTCGTCCGCCGACGATCGCGTTCAATTCCGAGGTGATGCGAGCGACTTGGTTCATCGCACCGCCGTCGAGCAGCATCGACATGGCCGTCATGAGTTCCTCCACCGAGGCACCGGCCGAGGTGTGTTCGCGGTCGATGACATCGCCGTCTGCGAGCAGCGGCGTGCCGGGACGGTGCTCGGGCAGAATGATCGCAACGTGAATGTCGCCCAACGGGGTCGGCTGTCGCAGTTCGGTTCGGGTGCCTCGGGGTAGCGAGATATCGCGGCTCACCTCCAGCTCGACATCGGCGAGGAAGTTCGTCGTATCGATACCGGTGACGACCCCGACATCGGTGCCGCCGATCTTGACTCGGGCTCGCTCGGGCAGGTTGAGCGCGTCGTCGAATACCGCGCGTAACCGGTAGGTCGGCCCGTCGACGCCGGGGCGGGGCAGCGGGACATTGTCGACGGTCACCGCGCACGAACTGATGCTGAGCGCGGTCAGTGCGGTGACGGTGAATTGGGTGGTCCGTTTCATTCGGTGAGTCCCAGCAGTGCGGCGGTCAGACCGAAGTCCGGACCGAAGTCCATCAGTTTTCCCGTCCGGCAGCCGTCGGCGCGCAATGCCAGCCGCGAACACAGCAACGACAGAGTTTCGTTGTCGAGCAACGATTTGTCGGTCAGCAGATGCAGTCGTAGGACCCGCTGGTCGGTGTTGACCGCGCGGGCAAAGTTGTCGCCCAGCAGCGGTGTCACGTCGACGATCTCGGTGAGGCCGCGTGCGTTGTCGCGCATCTGGCCGGTAATGGTGACCAGACGGTTCACCGCGTCGGTGAGTGGTGCACGGTTCTCGTCCAGCACCGTGGAGGTGTTGGCGATGAAGTCGTTCACCTGGGTGAGTACCGCGGCCAAGCCTGGGGCCTGTTCGCCGAGCAGGGTGACGAGCTCGGTCAGTCGCCCGCTGAAATCTCGGACGGTTCGGTCGTTTCCGGCGATCATCGTGGTGAGGTCGTTGAGTTCGATGATGGTGCGCGAGATCTGGTCACGATTGGCCAGCGACACCTCGAGCGTGGTGGAGAGCGCGGCGAGAGTCTCGCGAATTCGGTCGCCGTTGCCGTCGAGCATCGGGAACAGCACCCGGCTGGCCATCGGGCCGTTCGCGTTGTCGCCCTTCAACGCTTCACCGAGTTGTTCGAAATTGCGCAGGATGCGGTCGAGTTCGACAGGGGTTCTGGTGCGGGCCAGCGGAATGTGAGCGCCGTCGGTGAGGGTTGGCCCCTCTCCGGTGTAGGTGGGGGTCAATTCGACGTGGCGGTTGGTGATGAGCTGCGGGGAGACCAGTGCCGCCATCACGTCGGCCGGCAGTTCGATACCCGGCTCGATGGTCATCCTGACCTCGACGAACGCACCCTTGGGTTCGATGGCGTCGACCCGGCCGACCGGGACTCCGAGGACCGCGACGTCGTTGCCGACGAACAGGCCCGCAGCGCCTTCGAAGTCGGCGGAGAGGTGAATGGCATCGGGTCGCAGGGATACCGGGATCGAGGAGCATCCCGCGCCGATGCCGGTGATGATCACCAGTGCGAAACACTGGAGCAATCTGCGCATCATTTGCACCCTTCTACCGCGTTCGCCAGGCACAGCCAGTTGTCCGGGAACAGCCACGGCATATAGATGTCGCCGTAGGGCCCCTGCGCGAACGAGTTGTTGAATTGGCGCACGGCCACCGGCATCACCTGATACAAGGCGTCGAGGTGTTCGCGGTTCTTCTCGAGACCCTGCGACATCGTGTTCAGGTTCTGGATGAGCGGGCCCAGCCTGCCGCCGTCGTCGATGCCCATGTCCTGCAGGATCTTCGAGGCGGCCGCGATATTGTCGAGCAGTTCCCTGATCAAGTCGCGACGCTTGACGACGGCGTCGCCGATCGCTTCGCCCCTGGTCAGCAGGACCAGCACGCTGTTCTGGTTGTCGGAGATCAATCCCGACACCTGATCCATGCTGCCGAGCAGCTGGTCGACCTCGTCACGCCGGGACGCGATCACTCCGGCCAATGCGCCGACGCTGTCGAGCGCCTGGGCGGTGAGCTGCGGTGAATCACCGAGCTGAGTGCTGACCGCGTCCAGGCTCGCGCGCAGCGCGTTCGGATCGAGCCGTTCGAGGTGCTCGAAGGAATTGCGGTACTTCGGATCGTTGACGACCTTGGCGAGGTTGTAGGGAACAGTTGTGGCTGTCAACGGGATTCGGCCACCGGGCGGCTCGCCGTCGCTGCCGGGATCGAGTTCGACGTGCATCTTGCCGAGGATGGTCGACATCTTGATCGCCGCTTTCGCGTCGTGCCCCACGTTGAGGTCGGGCCGCACACTCATCGTGACCAGGACACGGTCCCGTTCGAGCCGCACCGAGGTGACTGTGCCGACTTCGATCCCGGCCACGTCCACACTGTTGCCGGTTCGCAGTCCTGCCGCCTGGGCGAACTCCGCGTGGATGGTGTCCTCGCCGAGATGTACTCGGGAAAGCACCCCCGATCCGACGACCAGCACCAGCACAGTGACACCTGCCGCGATGCCGAGGGCGAAGTTTCGGTTGCGGAACGCATCGCCCAGAGTCGTGCGGACAAGGGAGAACAGGAACTTGATCATCGGCAGACCTCCGAGTGCGCGTTGCCGCCGACCTGTGAGAACACGTCGCGGGGGAAGATCACGCCCCACAACGAGATGTCCAGGCTGCAGACATAGGTGTTGACGTAGGTGCCGTTGCCGCTGATCCTGGCCAGTCCGGAAAGAATCAGGGGCAGTTCGATCGCTGACCGGTCCAGGCGCTCCCCGTTCGACAGCAACAATTCGACCCCTTGGCCGGCCTGCTGTTGTGCCTGGGCCATTCCCGGCGCGACCTCGGCGATCAGGTCGGTGAGTTTCGTTGTGGACTCGGCGATCCCGGTGACGGCGCCCTGCAGCACCGCGCCCTGTTCGTACAGGCCGCTCACCAGGGCGCGGGACTGGGTGATCAGGGTCTCCAGCTCGCCGCTGCGATGAGCCAAGCTCGCGATGACGTCGCTGAGATTGCTGATCACCGCGCCCAGGATCTCGTCGCGTTCGGAGAAGGTCGTGGCCAGTGCGGCGGCCTGGGTGATCAAGGCCGACAGCGACACACCGTCGCCCTGGAGCGCCTGCACCAGGGTTTCCGACAGCGAATTCACCTCGTCGGGTTGGAGCAGGCTGAACAGCGGCTCGAACCCCGACAGCATCGTCGAGACATCGAACGATGATTCGGTGCGCTCGAGGGGAATCGAACCGCCGGCGGGCAGGGGTTCACCCACCGAGTCACCCAGCGCCAGTGCGACGTAGCGCTGACCGATCAGATTCTGATACCGGATCAGTGCTTTCGTGGTGGTGCTCAGGTGCTGCCGGGACTGCACAGACAGGGTCACTTCGGCGTGCCGCCGGTCGACCAGTTCGATCGCGTCGACCCGGCCCACCCGCACCCCGGCGATCCGCACGTCGTCTCCTGTGCGCAAGCCGAGTACATCGGTGAAGGTCGCACTGTAGCGGTGAGTGTCACCGGGAACTGAGCGTTGCAGGGTCGACCAGATCGTGTATGTCGCGATCAGGGCGAGCACGACAAAGACTGTGAGGCCGAAATAGACAGTGCGCGAGCGCATCTCAGTTGGCTCCTGTCCGAGCAGGCTCTGCGGTCACGGTTGCGCCGGTGAGTACGGCGCCGAGCAGCAGCAGCTGGGAGGTGTTCGGGCGGGTGCCCAGGAAGGCCGCCACCGCGGCCGGGCCGGTCAGCGCGGTCGGTCTTGCTGGGGGAACAGTCTGTTGCGGAGTGGAACGCGCGGGGAGGGTGATGCCGGGAATGACCAAGCCTGGTAGGGACAGCCCGGGAATATTCGGCAACGACGGAATACCGGGCAGGGCGGGCAGGCCAGGCAGGGTAGGTACGGGACTCGGGCCCGCGGCGGACAACCAGCCGGGTATCAGCTGCGTCGGATACGACTGTGGTGCGGGCGAATCCGGGACGCTGGCGGTGCCGCAGCGTGGACCGGCCTGGCTGCCGTAGTGCGGGCAGTCGGCCGCTGTGTACTGGCGGAACGGAGTGAACGAGACAGTGACATCCCATTGCATCTGTTTGCTGGACCCCCAATTGAACACGGTGGCAAGGCGACTCAGCGATTCGCCGAGCCCGATAACGGTGTCGCTCAGTGCGGAAGGATCTGCCGCGAGCGCACCGAATGTCTCGTCCAGTCCGACCACCAGCTCCTTTCCCGCATCCGGGTTCCGGGCGAAGAGGGCTTGGGTCGCGTCGGTGGCGGTTCCCGCCGAAGTCAGCAGTTCGATCACCTGGGCCCGGCGCTCGGTAATAGTGCGCGCCGTCTGTACTGATCTGCCCAGGGCGTCGGCCAGTTCGGGCGCCGATTGATTGACTGCCGCGGTAGCCGCGCCGAGATCGCCGAGCAGGTCGCCGACCCCTGGTAGTGCGCGGACCTCGGTGATCCACTGGTCCAGGCGTTCGATCGTCGAACCGGGGAGCCGGGCGTCGCCATCGAGCGCCTCGGCGAGGGTGGCCAGCACGCGAGCGAGTTTGGCGGGCTGGATGCGGTCGAGAACATCGCGCAGGGTGGTCAGCGTTGTCTGCAAGGCAACGGTGGCGCGGCTGTGATCCTGTTCGATCACCGCGTTCGGCCGCAATGATGTCGCGGCCGAACCGTTGTCCACGAGCTCGATCCCGGTGACACCGAAGATGTTGGCCGGGACGACGCGCGCGGTCACCGACGCCGGAATCTCGGCCGCGGCATCGGGTTTGAGCTCGAGTTCCACGCGCTGGCGCAAGCCCTGCTCGGCGATTTCCACCGCCGAGACCGCACCGACCAGCAGTCCGCGAAAGCGCACATCGGCGCGGGCAGGTAGCCCGTCACCCGTGCTCGTCATGAGCGCGGTCACCGGCACGGTGTCTTCGAAATGCCCCGCATAACGCAGCCCGAGCAAGGCGACGACGCCTGACAGGCTCATCGTCATGGCCACCCCGGCCAGATTGAGTCGTCCGCGCGACCAGCCGCGCCCACTGGGATCCGGATACATGCCGGTCCTCCTATCCCGATATCCGGATGCCGGAGTCCACGCCCCAGATCGCAAGTGTGAGAAGCAGATTGAGAAAGACGACGACAATGATCGTCATCTTGATGGCTCTACCGGCGGCGACCCCGACACCCTCCGGGCCGCCCGCGGCGATATAGCCGAAATGACACTGGATAAAGGTGGCGACGAGCACGAACGCGACCGCCTTGACTACCGAATAGACGATGTCGCCCGGGTCGAGAAACTGATGGAAATAGTGGTCGTAGGTACCGATTCCGTTGCCGCTCAGGAAGAGTGCGGTGATCTTGGTGGACAGGTAGGCACTGGCCATGCCGATGCTGTAGAGCGGCAGAATCGCGACGGCCGCGGCGAGCATGCGGGTGGTGATCAGATAGGGGAGTGGCCGGATCGCCATCGACTCGAGTGCGTCGATCTCCTCGGCGATCCGCATCGATCCGATCTGGGCGGTGAACCGGCATCCGGCCTGCGCCGCGAAGGCGATCGTGGTGAGCAGTGGCGCCAGCTCGCGGGTGGTAGCGAAGCCGGAGATCGCGCCGGTGAGCGGGCTCATCGTGAGCAGATCCAGCGCGGTATGTGATTCCATGCCGACGGTGATGCCGCCGAATCCGCACAGGATCAGCACGACGCCGACGGTGCCGCCGCCGACGATCAGCGCGCCGTTGCCCCAGGTGACATCGACGATCAGCCGGGCCAGCTCTTTGCGGTAGTGCCGCAGAACGAACGGGATCGCCAGCAACGCTTCGATGAAGACGACGCCCTGATGTCCCAGTCTCACGTTCGCCTCGGTGAGCGGGTCGGTCGCGGCCTTGACGGCGCGAAACGGGCGCAGCACTGGTGGCAGATAGTTCGACATCTCAGACCACCTTGGACGGGAACAGAGTGTTGTAGATCTGGGTCAGCGCGATATTGGCCGCGAACAGCACGATCGCCGAGCTGACCACCGCGGAGTTCACCGAGTTGGCGACGCCGCCCGGGCCGCCCTTGGTGTTCAGGCCGCAGTCGCACGCGATGATCGCGGTGAGCGCGCCGAATACGGCGGCCTTCACCAGCGCGACCACCAGATCGCTCGCGACCGCGAACGAGGCGAAGGTGCTGATGTACGAGCCCGGTGTGCCGTCCTGGACGAAGATGTTGAACATGTAGCCGGTGGCGAATCCGACGAACACCACGAACCCGCAGAGCAGAATGCTCACCAGCACCGCGGCGAGCAGCCGCGGAGCGACCAGCCTGCGCACCGGATCCACTCCCATCACCCGCATCGCGTCGATCTCCTCGCGGATGGTCCGCGACCCCAGATCGGCACAGATCGACGAGCCGACCGCGCCGGCGATCATCAGGCAGGTGACCAGTGGAGCTCCCTGGCGGATGATGCCGAGGCCGTTGACCGCGCCGATGAAGGTGGTTGCGCCGACCTGGCTGACCAGTGATCCGATCTGGATCGAGACAATGGCGGCGATCGGGATGGCGACAAGCAGCGTAGGAGTGACTGAGACACCTGCCATGAATGAGGCTTGGCGAAGGAATTCCGTCAGTGGAAAGCGGCGTCGGACTACGGAACGCACCAACTCGGCCATGGCCTGCCACGCCATGGTGACCTGTCGACCCGCCGTCTCCACCGACTGTCGCGGATGATCGCGCCACCAGTCGAG
The DNA here is from genome assembly GCF_042674185.1 of Nocardia sp. NPDC056952. Classification (NCBI taxonomy): domain Bacteria; kingdom Bacillati; phylum Actinomycetota; class Actinomycetes; order Mycobacteriales; family Nocardiaceae; genus Nocardia; species Nocardia sp. NPDC056952. The sequence continues at coordinate 1,388,820 of NZ_JBHURA010000001.1, forward strand.
GCAGAAGCTGACTACGAGTTCGAAATCGGTTGGTGCAGTTATCTTGTTGTCTATCGACGTCATGGCAATCACCCCGTGTTCAATGCCGGTCGCCGAGTTGCTCGACCGAATCTGACCTCTGATCTACACGGATGGATACCTCATATCTACGCACCCGTAGTCAGCTGTCTGGGACTGTAGCAAGGAGTTACGTCGCACGTCGTCGATTGGTGCATGATCGGTCGATAGGTCCGCCAGATGGTCGCAGGTTGATATTTTGCCGCCTGGTCGGTTTCATCATCTGTCTGGGTCAGTGCTGGGGTCGACCAACATGCTGTACAGCAACGCTCCTGATCGCCACACGTCCGAACCCGGAAGACGTCTTGGTTGCACGTCGCGGCGAAGTGGGCGAACGTCGTCGGCGGCCGAATGGGCGAGGACCTGGGGCCATGGTGATCCTCAATGCGGACACGATCGAAACCGCTGCCCAGCAATACAACTCGTGTGTGCTGGAGAAGATCCCGGTCGATCGGGCACAGGACGACGAGCGGATCCTGCAATTCCTGCCGACGAGCGAACTGACCGCGAGCCCGTTGAGCCCGGGTACGGCTCCCGCCTCTGCCTATCGCCGCCTACGCCACGCTGACCTCGGGATCACCCCGCTGTTGCTCGCGGGTCCCGGTCCCGTGGCTGCGAGTACTACCGCGACGAAGCAGCCGCCGACACCTCAGATCACGCGCAGCCCGAAGAATTGGCGATAGCCTCGGAGTATGACTGATAACGATCGGCCTGCCGAGAGGCATCGGCGGCCCGCCGGCGTCAACTCTTCGACAGTGGCAGCGGTCGGCAAGCTGTCGGAGGCATTGGAGACGACCGAACGTGCTCGCGGGCACCTGTACAGCTTCCACCAGCTCACCGGTGGTGCCGATCTCGCTCTCGGTGAGGCGGTCGACATGTTGCGCGCCGCGGGTCATCATCAGCTCGCCGAGAAGCTGGCCGCCGAGCTGGTCGGCCGCAACGTGCTGCCCGACCGGTGGACGTTCCAGATCGTGGAGGAATACGACGAGGGCTACTACGCGCAGTTCCGCCAGCTCGAGCGCGAGATCCGCGACGAACTGGTCGACGGCCGTACGCATGTGTATGAGGCGGAGATGAAAGAAGCCCGCCGCTCCCATGGTCGTCCTGGGCACGAGGCCGGACCGGGCAGCTAGTCCGGAGGTTCTCCGTGCCAGGTTTGCGCGGCCTGGTCGTAGCTTTTCTGCTTTGGTATTTTGCGCGGGTTTGCGAACCCGTCGAGTACCACCGCCGTCCTCGACGAAGGCACCGCACTCGCCCGGGTCGCCGAGGATGCCTCGCCGAGACGTCAATCGCCGAGAACTGTGCGCCACGCGCGTCCCGCTCGCCGTCGCCGCGAACCGGCCAGAATCGGTCCCGCCGAAGTGGTGGTGCAACGGCGCGCACGACCGAGCCCGAGACGAGCGCTGTCCGCCGCGAAAAGGAGTGGAGCCGTCACACCACAGTGCGGTTGGATGACTACCTGCGGGGCCGCCGTGCGGACCGCGAACATGGATGACAGAGGAGTGGACGATGCCGATCGCCACGCTGCGAGGCGTTACCCTCGACTGCGCCGATCCCAGGGCTCTGGCCCGGTTTTACCAAGAGCTGACGGGCATGCAGCTCGGCTATGCCGCTGACGAGTTCGTCGGCCTGACCGATGGTACGGGCTGCGACCTGGGCTTCCAGCGGGTCGACGGATACCGGGCCCCGCAGTGGCCCGGTCAGGACGTGCCGCAGCAGCTCCACCTGGACCTCAGGGTCGAAGACCTCGACGCGGCGGAGAAGTCGGCGCTGGGATTCGGCGCGGTCAGGCCGGACCATCAGCCCGGCGGCGACCGGTGGCGAGTGCTGCTGGATCCGGCCGGCCACCCGTTCTGCATGGTCGCCGGCTGACCGTTGGAGTCCGTCGCGGACCTGTCCGGCCTGTGGGGGTCCAAGCCTGCGAGATCCGGCGGTGACCCGCGGGGATCCCGGATCATCGGGTGATGACGTACCCGTCGTCTGGTCGGTGGTCACGGGAGCGGCGCAAGTCGGCGACGGCGAATGTGCGTTGTACCCAGCGGTCCGTGCCGTCGAAGCGAGGTCGGAAGGCGGTGCGGCCGTGGACAGTGACCCGATTGTCGATAATGGCCAGGTCGCCCGGGGTGAGCACCGTGGTGCGGGCGACAGCATCGCAAGCTCGGCCGAATTCGGTCAGCGCGGCCTCGGCGCGCGGCGTCAGCGCGGTGGTCGCGATCGTGGCCATCCTGATGTCGGGATCGTCGACCGCACCCGACAACAATGATTGCGGTGGGCGCACGGCGTTGTCGGTCGGGAACGACGGTGGTGGCGCGGTGACGAATTCTGGTGCGAACAGCGTTTCCCGGGCCGCTCGGCTGAGCAAGGGCAGCGCTTGACGCAGACAAGCGGTCCGCAGACCTGCGATCCGGTCGTGGTCGCCGCGGAGGCACAGCAGCAGCACGTAGTCGGGTTCGTGCAGGTGGAAGGCGTTCTCGTTGTGGAAGGTCAGCAACACCGAACCGGCGTTTCCGGAGAAGGATTCCCTGCCCCGCACGGGTACGACGTCCTGGACGAGGGCGCCGGACTTCTCAGCCAGATACGCGGTCGGGTCGCCGAGCCCGCAGGCGATCATGGTGAGGACAGCAGCGGAGACGACTGCCGCGCGCTGCACGGAATCCGCTGTCGACGGAGTGTCGGGCAGTCTCATCTGGTCGACCGGCAGGCCGTGGATGACCAACGATCCGCGCAGTCCGGAGTGCCGCCGGAACTGCCGAATGCCGCGCCGCAGCGACAGCGGTAGCGCATCCCAGGAGTCCCGGGCGCGCGCGACCCAGGTCGGGTCGTCCACCCGGTCCTGCTCGCCCCCGCACAGTGCCTGAGCGAGGTGGTCGATCTCCGTGGTCTCCGTCGGGGGCAACTCCAGGTCTGCGATATCGACGGTCTCCGCGATTTCATGCATCGACGCTCTCCGTTCAGTACGTCAGTAGCAGGGCAATTGTTCGTCTGCTCAGCCATTCCGCAGGGCTGACACGGCGTTGGCGATGTAGTGATCGCCGAACCGGATCAGCGGTGCGTACTGGGCGGCCCGCCGATGGCGCATCAACCGGAGCTCGCCGACGGCGTTGTCGGGGCCGGTGGGCAACTGCGCGATGGAGCGGCGAAGGCGCACCATCGAATAGGCGAGCGTGACGTGACGTTCGCTGTCGACGAGGTCGGCTTCGAGCAGGGCATCACGGGCGGCCGCGAGCTCGGGATCGCGGGCAGCGAGCGCATCGTAGGAATCCGGAACCACGGTGAGTAGATCCTTCATCGCGCTGCGGAAAGTCTTGTAGCCGCGGTGGTGTCGGCCACTCAACGGGGTCGACACCTCCGGGGGCTGCATGCTGGGGCGAACCGCGGCCATGTAGTAGTCCACCGGGATCGTGCTGGCGTGGATCATCGCCGCTGGGAAGCCACGCACATACGTGGTCGCGTGTTCGAGCCGCTCCAGTGCGGCGTCGGCCGCGCCGTGGCGGAGGTGGTGGGCGGCATCGGTCACCGCGACCGCCGCGCAGATATTGAACAGGACGTGGACCTGGTGCCCGACGAGCCACCGCGCCGTCCACTCGCTCTCCGACGAAATGTTCTCAGCCACAGTGGAAACGGGGAACTGCTCGGTCGCCTCGTCGGTCTCCGCGGCGCCGGTCAGGTCGAGCACAGCCTGTCGCATCCCCGCGACTTCCACCGCCAAGTCCGCACCCGAGAGCGGGGCCCTGCACAGGTCCGCCACACCGCGATGGATGACCAGAACACTGTGCAGCGCAGCCTGTTGATCGGACAACTCCACCTCACGGACCCGGAAGAACGACTGGCTCACCGACTCCGCGGGCAGATCCTCACCAACGATCGGCGGGGCCTGCGAGGTCAGAGCCTCGATCAGCTCGCCGACAGCGGCCACCCCTTGCCGCAACGCTGCGGTGCGCTCGACCGGCCCGGAGTGGGTCGGTACCTGTGCCAGCACGGCCGCGGCCCGCGTCGCCGCGGCCCGGACCACAGCGCTCAGGCACGCGACGGTTCCCCCCTCGGGCACCCTCCGGAACACAGCTACTGGCGGGCGCTGGATGACAACCGGGGTATCCATCTGTCGAGAATATCCGCGGTCTTACCCGTTCGGTCATCATTCGAAGAACTGAATCATGTTGACTCTAAGTATGTTTCGGCTCGCACGGTCGCGACTGGCGGCGATCACCCCGGCTTGATCGCCGCCGACGCCGCGCACCCATTACGCCACGACCCCCGACACCACGACCCGCACCTACTCCGAAGCATGGGAGGCTTTTCATACCTTTTGCGGCACAGTGGATCTGGCGTCGCTCCCGGCGGACCCGGTCGCCGTCGAGCGGTATATCGCCCTCGGCGCCGTGCGCAAGGACCTCTCGGCGTCGACGCCGGCGGTGCGGATCGCCGTGATCGCTGGTTCACACCTTGTCGGCGCTACCCACCGGCCTCACACCGAATTCCGCAATATCTCACCCGGGACATGATCGACAACTGTTGCGGCGCAATGTTTGAATCATGAGTGCGGGGTAGTCGACATAGTGGTGCAGCGTTGCGCCTCCCTGACGTCGACATCGAAGGAAGACTTCATGAGCACACGCAACACCGCTACGACCTTGCTCGCGCAACTGCGCGTTATCCGTGAGTTGACGGAGACCGAAATCCGAATCGCCGAGACTCGAATCGCACAGGCTCGCACTGAGGCTGTACGCCGCGAACTGGCTGAGAACGCCCACAACGCCCGCGCCCGCGCGGAAGCCATCGAGGCCGCGATCCGTGAGCTGGGTGGCGCGCCGGAGCGGATCGGCCCGTTCATCGGAAGGGCTGCCGCCGCGGTCAAGGCGATCGGCGAACAGGCCCAACCGTTCGACGAAGCTTTGCTCGGAGACCTCGTCCTCGAACATCAGCTGCTCGACCGTGCCCGTTACGTCAAAGCACTCGCGACCACCGTTCAGAACGCCGATGTAGTAGCAGTGGCGCAGCGGTTGATCACCGCCCATACGGCCACCGTCACATGGTTGACGACCGTACTCGCCGAGGACGCGCTCGGCGGACCTGCGGCTTTGCGCCGAACACCGATTCAGGCGGTTACGGGGACCGCGGTGAAGCTGATCAATATCCCTGTTACGTGGTCTGCTCGCAGCATCGACCGCGCGTTGGACACATTCCGTGCTGCCCCGCCCGCACTGGGCGAGTTGCTCGCCAGGGGTGCGCACGCGGGCGATGTCGCCGTGAAGACGCTCGCGGCCTCGCGCGATGCTGTTCTCGAAACCACTGAGCAGGTCTCGCGGCGTGAAGGCGCGGATTCCACCGCCGAGGCAATGCATTCACTGCGCACCACCACCGGCCTTCTCGATCCCAGCGAGCTGCCCGTCAGTGGCTATGACGACTTGAATGTCGCCCAGGCGGTGGCAGCGATCAAGGAACTCGCCGATCCCGCCGCAGTCCGGACAATCCTCGCCTACGAGGAGGCGCACAAGGCGCGGCAGGGTGTCGTTTCGGCCGCGCAGAGCCGTATCTCGACGATCGCCCGAGAAGTGAGTGGGCTGAACTGAGAAGTCCCCTGACAGCCACCGTCGGTGCCGACGACAACCGTGGCGCCGACGGCCGGTTGAGCCGTCGGACTGCCACGACGGGAGGCATTGGTCCGCAGCGGCCACGTCATCGGCGGCCCCGCCGACGCGGCGCAGTCCGGCTTTCCGCACCCGGCCGCCGTAGCGGCCGGTGAACCCCTGAGGTGCGGCCCTGGCCCACCGACATCGAGCACCGGCGTGAGCCGGGCATCGGTCGTCCGCCCTGGCACCGATCAGGAGGCGGCCTGGTGATTCGCCGGGGCGGACTCGATGACGTGGCGATCGATCGAAGACCAGGTCAGCCGGTATTCGCGGTCCGCGCCACGGCAGATTGCTCCATCGGGTTACATCATCATGGGCATCCCCGGGAACATACGGTTCCACCAGTCGCGCACCATGGTCATGATCTGGTCGCAGGTCATCATCGCGCTCATCTCCTTCGACAGCGGTATCCCCGACCCGTAGAGGCAAATACCCCGACAACGGGTAGCGAATCCGGGTCACCCGCTGAAAACGCCCGGATTCTTGCAGTAAGTACGCAATGCTGAGCTGGTAGGGAAACCGGCAGGTGGTTCGAGCCGGGAGGGTTTGCTCACAACGCAGTCCCGTGGACGGCGCAGCATTTCCTGACCCCCGAGTCTGGGCAACCAGTAGGCGGTTACGCCTCGAGCGCTACCCAATTCGCGGTCTTCCAGTCAGTGGCGCTCTTCGAGCCCGACAGCTTCTCGCAGCCGATCCGCGGCCGCCCGGAGTTCGGGATCCGTGGACGCGGAGGAATCCAGGAGCGCGGCCAATGCCTCGGCGATGACATTGAGTTTCTCTTGCGCGGCCTCGCTCGCGCGGCGGCCGGCGTTTTCGAGCAGCACCACCAACAGCAGCGTGAAAACGCTCGCAACGGTGTGAATGGCAACCTGCCACGTTTTGAGGTCCGTCCACCACGGCAAGCTGATCAGCCACGCCGTGACGATCCCGGCGCAGACGAAGAAGAACGGAGCCTGACTCACGCGTAGTTCGGCCTGTTCGACGAACCGGTCGAAGGGCGAACGGCGGTCACCCCCGCCGCGGCTGCGCGCGGCCTCGCTGCGGCGCTTCATTATCGAATTCTAGTCGCATCCACCCCCTGTCGCAGCCGGACTGATAGCGCGGTCGGACATTCCTTTATCTGTTCACTTGGACAGATAAAGGGCGTAGTGTTCTGATAGGTGAACGGCAGCACCGTGGCAATGCATATGAGCGACGGGATCGTCGATGCGCCGACGTCGCTGATCTTCGCGGGGATCGCGGCGGTGGGGCTCGGGCTCGCGGGCTGGCGGGCGCGAGCTGAACTCGACGAGCGTGCGGCGCCGATGGCCGGGCTGGTGGCCGCGTTCATCTTCGCGGTCCAGATGGTGAATTTTCCGATCCTGCCCGGTGTGAGTGGGCACCTGCTGGGTGGGGCGCTGGCTGCGATTCTGGTCGGGCCCTACCTCGGGGCGTTGTGCGTGGCGGTGGTGCTGGTCGTGCAGGCGCTGCTGTTCGCCGACGGCGGGCTGACCGCACTCGGCACCAACATCACGAACATGGCCCTGATCGGTGTCGGCGCGGGATATCTCGTCGCTCGGGCCGGGACAGCGCTGCTGCGGCGGCGCAGCGACACGGGGGTGGGTGTCGTGGCATTCGCCGCCGCGTTCATCGGAACCCTGTGTGCCGCGATGGGTTTCGTGGTCGAGTACGCAATCGGCGGGGCCGCGGGTTCCACGGTCGGGGCGGTCGCGGGGTACATGTTCTTCACCCACGCGTTGATCGGGATCGGTGAAGGCATCATCACCGCGATCACCGTGGTGGCGGTGGTGAGCGCACGACCGGATCTGGTCTATGTACTGCGTGCCGCTGGGCCGGTGTCCACGTCGGCGTCTCCCGTTCGTCTGCGGGTGTCCTTCACCGGTTTCCTGTGGGTGTTCGCCGCGGCCGCGGTGCTCGTCGCCGGCGGGCTGTCCTATGCCGCGAGTTCACAGCCCGACGGGCTCGACGCCACCACCCGCCGCGGGTGCACCACGGTCGAGGTGAACGGGGCCGCGGAACTGCACGGTGAGTGCATCGCGCGCAACGCCGAGGAACACCGGTTCGCCGGTTCTCCGCTGGCGGACTACGCGATCGACGGCAACGGTGATCTGGCCGGTCCGGCAGGCGTGGTCGGCGTCGGGGTCGCCTTCGCCGTGCTGTTCGCGGTGGTCCGCACGGTCCGGATCGGCCGTAGCGGATCGCGCTCCGGGGGTCGGCGCGATGACGTCGCGGCGCGGTCGGATGCGGAGCCGGAGTAGGTGAGCGCCGCGGTCCACCGGCTGTATCTGGCGGGGAATTCACCGGCGCATCGGTCACCGACCGAGGCCAAGATCGTGTGCGCGGTGGTTGCGGTGTTCGCGGTCGTGGCGACACCACGAGAGTTGTTGTGGCCGTTCGGCTGTTATGCCCTTGGCTTGGTGGCGCTGTGGCGGTGGTGGGGAATCGGGTTGCGCTGGATCGGGCCGCGTCTGCTCATCGAGTTGCCGTTCGTCGTGTTGGCGATCCTGCTGCCTTTCGCCGCCGGGGAACCCCGCACCGACATCTTCGGGCTGTCGCTGTCGGTGACCGGCCTCTACGCGGCGTGGGGCATCATCGCGAAAGGCACTATCGGCGTGGGCATCTCACTGACCTTGGCCGCGACGACGAGCGTGCGCTCCTTGCCCGAAGGGCTGACGCGGCTGCACGTGCCCGGCACGATCGTCATGATCGTGGTCCTGATGCTGCGCTATGTCGACGTGCTGGTCGCCGAGGCGGCGCGGATGCGGCTGGCCCGGATCTCCCGCGGCGACGACCCACGCACACTGCGCCAAGCCGGTGCGACCGCACGCGGCGCGGGCACCCTGTTCCTGAGATCCTACGAACGCGGCGAACGGGTCCACCTGGCCATGCTGTCGCGCGGATTCGACGGCACCGTGCCCGATGTCGGCACCCCGCCCGCCACCCGCCGGCAATGGCTGCTCGGCTGCCTGCCCGCGGCCGCCGCGATCGCTGTGTGCGCGGGTGCTTGGATGGTGCGGTGACCGAACCGACGGCGCCGGCGGTGCGTGTGGTCGAGTTGACCTTCGCCTATCCCGACGGGACCGGCGCACTGAACGGGGTGAATCTGCAGATCGCGCCGGGGGAGCGGGTGGCCGTCCTCGGACCCAACGGAGCGGGCAAATCCACCTTGATGCTGCACCTGAACGGGGTGCTCACCGCCACATCGGGGCAGGTGTACATCGGCGGTATGCGGCTGGACCGCAACAGTGTTCGCGCCATCCGGCAGCGGGTCGGGGTCGTGTTCCAGGACCCCGACGACCAACTGTTCATGCCGACCGTGGAACAGGATGTCGCGTTCGGTCCCGCCAACTTCGGTGTCCGCGGCGAAGCCCTCGCCGACCACGTCCGCGAGGCGCTCGCCGCGGTAGGGATGACCGACAGGGCCGGGCGTTCACCGGCGCACCTGTCGCTCGGGGAACGCCGCCGCGCCGCGCTGGCCACGGTGCTGTCGTGCCGACCGGAGGTCCTCGTTCTCGACGAACCGGCCGCCAACCTCGATCCGGTGGCACGCCGCGAACTGGCCGAGATCTTGCTGTCGCTGCCCACCACCATGCTCGTGGTCACCCACGATCTGCTCTACGCGCAACGGATCTGCGAGCGGGTCGTCATCCTCGACGCCGGTGAAGTCGTCGCCGACGGCCCCACCGCCGACATCCTCGACGATGCCGCGCTGCTCGCCGAACACCGACTCAGCTGAGCGTTCATCCGTCGGCCGGCCATCGCGTCGGAGGGTTGCCCAGGAGTAACCTGAGCGGTGGGTTCCTCCCTCGACGAACCGAGACTGCGATGCACGAAATGGCGATCACCCAGAGTGTCATCGACGCCGTGTGCGAACACGCGGCGGGAGCACGGGTGCACAGCGTGCAGCTGGAAGTCGGCGTGCTGTGCGCGGTCGTTCCGGAGGCGATGCAGTTCTGCTTCGAACTCGCCGCCGAGGAAACCTTGGCCGAGGGCGCGAGCCTCGAGATCGACGTGGTACCCGGCCGGGCGGGCTGTCGAAGCTGTGGCGCCGAGTTCACGGTGCTCGAGCCGATCGCCCTGTGCGATTGCGGCAGCGCCGATGTCGAGATCAGAGCCGGGCACGAACTCCGAATCCGCTCGATGGAAGTGAGCCGAGAATGTGCGCAACCTGTGGATGTGGCGACGACGACGCCGCGGTGATCACCCTCCCGCACGAGCACGAGCACGGCCATGAGCACGAGCCGCACCGGCACAGCCATGGTCACGACGGCGATCACGTGCATCTGCCGGTCACCGAGACCATCACCCTCGAGCAAAAGGTGCTGGCGAAGAACGACCTGTTGGCCCAGCGAAACCGGGACTGGCTCGCCGCCCGCGACATCCTGGCGCTGAACATGACCAGCTCACCCGGCGCGGGCAAGACCACCCTGCTCGAGCGCACGATCCGCGAGTTCGCCGAGATACCGATCTCGGTGATCGAGGGTGACCAGGCGACCCTGCTCGATGCCGAGCGGATCGGGGCGACGGGCTGTCGGGTTGTGCAGATCAACACCGGCGCGGGCTGTCATCTCGACTCCGAGATGACCTACCGCGCGCTCGAGTCCCTCGATCCCGCCCCCGGCACCCTGCTGTTCATCGAGAACGTCGGCAACCTGGTGTGCCCGGCCCTGTTCGACCTCGGTGAACACGGCAAAGTCGTGGTGATCTCGGTGACCGAGGGCACCGATAAGCCGCTCAAGTATCCACACATGTTCGCCGCTGCGTCTCTGGTCCTCGTCAACAAGATCGATCTGCTGCCCTATGTGGACTTCGACCTGGACAAATGCCGGGAATACGCGGCGTCGATCAACCCGCACGCGCAGATCCTGCCCCTCTCGGTGACCAGTGGTTCCGGCATGACGCAGTGGTACGACTGGCTCCGGCTGCAGCGGTCAGCAACTATTGAGGATCACTCACCAGCGACATAGACTTGCGTGATCAGGATCACACCGCAGGTTCCCGCGAGCCCGCGATGCCCCGCTTCAGAAAGTGGCGCAGCCCATGCCTACCCAGGAAGCAATCAAAGCAGAACAGGCCCTGATTCACGTGCTGTGGATCAACGCCGGCCTCAGTTGTGACGGTGATTCGGTCGCGCTGACCGCCGCGACGCAGCCCAGTATCGAGGAGATCGCGCTCGGCGCTCTTCCCGGGCTCCCGCAGATCGCGGTGCACTGGCCGCTGATCGATTTCGAATGCGGTCCCACCGGCGGCGCCGACGATTTCCTCGAATGGTTCTTCAAAGCCGACCGGGGTGAACTCGAACCGTTCGTGCTCGTGGTGGAAGGCTCCATCCCGAACGAGCAGCTCCACGAGGAGGGCTACTGGTGCGGCTTCGGCAACGATCCCGCCACGGGTCAGCCGATGACGACCAGCGAGTGGCTCGATCGGCTGGCGCCGAAGGCCACCGCGGTGGTCGCGGTCGGCACCTGTGCCACCTACGGCGGCATCCACGCCATGGCGGGTAACCCCACCGGCGCGATGGGTGTGCCCGACTACCTCGGCTGGGACTGGAAATCCAAGGCCGGGATCCCGATCGTGTGCGTGCCCGGTTGCCCGGTCCATCCGGACAACATGTCCGAAACGCTGACCTACCTGCTCTACATGGCCACCGGACAGGCCCCGATGATTCCCCTCGACGAGGCGCTGCGCCCGAAATGGTTGTTCGGCGCCACCGTCCACGAAGGCTGTGATCGAGCGGGTTACTACGAGGAAGGCGATTTCGCCGACGAGTACGGCTCCCCGAAATGCATTGTGAAACTGGGATGTTGGGGCCCGGTGGTCAAATGCAACGTCCCCAAGCGGGGCTGGATCAACGGCGTCGGTGGCTGCCCGAACGTGGGCGGCATCTGCATCGGCTGCACCATGCCGGGATTCCCGGACAAATTCATGCCGTTCATGGACGAGCCGCCCGGCGGCAAGATCTCCTCGACGGCATCAGGGCTGTACGGGTCGGTGATCCGCAGTCTGCGCCATATCACCGGACGCACGGTGGACAAGGAGCCGCGGTGGCGGCACAAGGGCGAGAAGCTGGAATCCGGCGCCACCCGCACCTGGTAGGAGGCGATTGGAATGACTGCCATCATCCCCGAGCCGTCACACAAGCGGATCGATCCCGACAGCCTGGTCGAAATGGCCTGGGACCCGATCACCCGCATCGTCGGCAGCCTGGGAATCTATACCAAGATCGATTTCGAGAACCGTGAAGTGGTCGAGTGCCACAGCACCTCGTCCATCTTCCGCGGCTACTCGATCTTCATGCGGGGCAAGGATCCCCGCGACGCGCATTTCATCACCAGCCGCATCTGCGGGATCTGCGGCGACAATCACGCCACCTGCTCGTGCTACACCCAGAACATGGCCTACGGGGTGAAACCGCCGCACCTGGGCGAGTGGATCGTCAATCTCGGTGAAGCCGCCGAATACATGTTCGACCACAACATCTTCCAGGAGAATCTGGTCGGCGTGGATTTCTGCGAGAAGATGGTCGCCGAGACCAATCCCGGCGTCCTCGCGCAGGCCGAGACCACGCTCGCGCCGCATTCAGACGCGCACGGCTATCGCACCATCGCCGACATCATGCGCGCGCTCAATCCGTTCACCGGCGAGTTCTACCGGGAGGCGCTACACGTCAGCCGCTACACCCGTGAGATGTTCTGCCTGATGGAGGGCAGGCACGTGCACCCGTCGACGCTGTATCCCGGCGGTGTGGGAACCGTCGCGACGATCCAGCTGATGACCGATTACATGACGCGCCTGATGCGCTACGTCGAATTCATGAAGAAGGTCGTGCCGATGCACGACGATCTCTTCGACTTCTTCTACGAGGCGCTGCCGGGCTACGAACAGGTCGGACTGCGGCGCACCCTGCTGGGTTGCTGGGGCTCGTTCCAGGACCCCGAGGTGTGCAATTTCGCGTACAAGGACATGGAGGAGTGGGGTCGGCGGATGTTCGTCACCCCCGGCGTGGTCGTCGACGGGAAACTGGTCACGACGTCCCTGGTCGACATCAATCTCGGCATCCGAATCCTTTTGGGCAGTTCGTATTACGACGACTGGAACGACCAGGAGATGTTCGTGAAGACCGACCCGCTCGGCAATCCGGTCGACCGGCGTCACCCCTGGAACCAGCACACCAACCCCAAGCCGCAGAAGCGCGACATGGACGACAAGTACAGCTGGGTGATGTCGCCGCGCTGGTTCGACGGCACCGACTATCTGGCCCTCGACACCGGCGGCGGCCCGCTGGCCCGGCTGTGGTCGACGGCGCTGGCCGGGCTCGTCGACATCGGCTACGTGAAATCGACCGGACACAGTGTGCAGATCAACCTGCCCAAGACCGCGTTGAAGGGCCCGGTCAGCTTCGAATGGAAGATCCCCGCGTTCGGCAGCAACACCATCGAACGCAACCGCGCCCGCACCTACTTCCAGGCCTATGCCGCGGCCAGTGCGCTGCACTTCGCGGAGCAGGCGCTCGTGGAGATCAGGGCGGGACGGACCAAGACGTGGGAGCACTTCGAGGTACCGGACGAGGGCATCGGCTGCGGGTTCACCGAGGCAGTGCGCGGAGTGCTGTCCCATCACATGGTGATCAGGGACGGCAAGATCGCGAACTACCACCCGTATCCGCCCACGCCGTGGAATGCCAACCCCCGCGACAGTTTCGGCACGCCGGGACCGTACGAGGACGCGGTGCAGGGCCAGCCGATCTTCGAGGAGAACGACCGCGAGCATTTCAAGGGCATCGACATCATGCGCACCGTGCGCAGCTTCGACCCCTGCCTGCCGTGTGGTGTGCACATGTACCTCGGCAACGGCAAGTCGCTGGAGAAACTCCACTCGCCGACCCAGACACTCACCGGGGAGTAACGGTGATGCCGGATCGTCCGGGGGAGCACGACGAGGCGGCGTTCGACCCAGACCGGTGGCGCGGCGCAGGCGACCGGATCGAGACCCTGCTGGACGCGAGTTCGGCCGGTGGCGTGGTCGCTCGCGAGCGCGCCGAGCAACTGGTGCGCGAGGTCGCCGACCTCTACGGTGCCGGGCTGGCGCGCGTCCTGGAACTGGTCGATGGTGGCGTCCGTGAACGGCTCGTCGCCGACGATCTGATAGCGAGTCTGTTGCTGGTGCACGGACTGCATCCGCACGACGTGCACACCCGGGTCCGCGCGGCACTCGACAGCGTGCGCCCCTACCTGGGATCCCACGGTGGTGACGTGGAACTGCTCGGCGTGGCCGACGGCATCGTGCGGCTCGAACTGTCGGGCAGCTGTCGCACCTGCCCCTCGTCGTCGGTGACCCTGGAACTGGCGGTGGAGGACGCGGTGCGCGCCGCCGCGCCGGAGATCGAGTCGATCGAAGTGGCTGCCGCGCAACCGGAATCGACGGACGCCTTGATCTCCGCCGATTCGTTGTTCGCCCGGGTACACGGCGATACCCATCCGGTCGAGGCGCAGCACGGGAGCTGGATAGCGGTCCCGCAACTGGGGGAACTCGGTGCGGGCGAGGTCGGCGGCTTCGTCATCGGTGGGCAAACCGTGCTCGCCTGCCGGGTCGGTGACGACCTGTTCGTCTACCGCGATCACTGTCCCGCCTGCGACAACTCGCTCGCCGGAGCGGCACTGCATCGTCGGATGGGGTACCCGGTCGGTGACGCCGTACTGCGCTGCCCGACCTGCCGGGCGCACTACGACGCCGTCCATGCCGGCGCCAGAGTCGACGGCGAAGGGCATCTGGAACCACTGCCGGTGCTGGTACGCGCCGGGGAGATCTCGGTGGCCGTGCCCGTGGGGGTGGCCGGGTGAGTTCTGGACTGGGGGTGCTGCGCCGCCTCACCGTCGACCGCAAACCCGCCGTCCCGGCGGGCGAGCGATGTGAGATGTGCGCCGAGGCCATCGCCGAAGAGCATCAGCATGTGGTGAATGTCGAAGGGCGCCAACTGTTGTGCGTGTGCCGGGGCTGCTATCTGCTGTTCACCGACCAGAACGCGGTCCTGCGGTACCGCGCGGTGCCCGACCGCTACCTGCGCTTTCCGACCTTCACCATCGGCCACGGCGAATGGGACGCACTCGAGATCCCGGTGGGCCTGGCATTCTTCTTCGACAACTCGGCTCTGGGGCGCACCGTCGCGTTCTATCCGGGACCGGCGGGCGCCACCGAATCCGAACTGCCCCTCGACCAGTGGCGCACACTGCTCGACCGGCACCCCGAGATCGCTGTCGCGGCCCCCGACGTCGAAGCACTGATGATCAGGGTCCCCGAGCGGGGCACCGCCGAGGCGGCTTGCCTGCTGTTACCCATCGACACCTGCTACGAATTCGTCGGCCGGATGCGGATGCTGTGGCGCGGGTTCGACGGTGGTCAGGATGTGCACCGGTATCTCGACGAGTTCTTCGCCACGGTTTCGGCGCGTGCGCGACCGGGCGGTGTGTGATGTGCCCGGCCTACTCGACGACCTTCGCGGTGCTCGACATCGCGCCGGAGCCCTATGCCGCGACACCGACGCTGTCGGCCCGCATCGGCATCGCGGTGCTCGGTGAGGAACCGGTGCACGCCATCGCCCTGCGCGCGCAGGTGCGCATCGAACCGCACCGCCGCAGCTACACCGACGAGGAGAGCGCGGGCCTGATCGACCTGTTCGGTCCCCGCGAACGCTGGCGCGACACCCAGCGCTCCTTCCTCTGGATGCACTGCGCCACCATGGTTCCCGGCTTCCACGGCGGCGCCCAAGTGGACCTGCCGATGCCGTGCACCTACGACTTCGAGGTGAGCGGCGCCAAATACCTGCACGCCCTGCGCGAGGGGACAGTGCCGCTGATCTTCCTGTTCAGCGGCACTGTCTTCATCCGGGGCGCCACGGGTTTCGCGGTGCAGCAGATTCCCTGGGACCGGGAGGACAAGTTCGAGATGCCGGTCTCGGTCTGGGAGGACCTGATGGCCACGAACTTCCCGAACTCGGGGTGGGTGCGGTTGCACCGCGAGACTCTCGACGCGCTCGCCGCGTACAAGTCCAGCCACGGGATGCTCGGCTTCGACGACGCGGTACTGCGCCTGCTCGATACCGCAGAGGGGGATCCATGAGCATCGGGCTGACCAGGTCGCAGGCCAGGGCTCGCGCGGTCGCCGACGCGGTGCTCTACGAGGGCTATTTGCTGTACCCCTACCGGGCGAATTCGCGAAAGAACCAGTCGCGCTGGCAGTTCGGTGTCCTCGGCCCCACCGGGGCGGCCGCGACCGGACTCGGCGAGGACCCGCGACTTTCGGCGCAGTGTCTGCTCGACGCGGGGGAGTCCGCCTCGGTCACACTGACCGTACGGTTCCTGCAGTTGCAGCGCCGGACCGTCGAGGATGCCGCGCACACTCCGGTCGCCGAGCTCGTCGCCGACGGCCGATCGTGGATCAGCTGGGACGAGGCGGTCGAGTGCGAACAGGTGATCGGACCGCTACCGCTGACCGATTCGACTGCGCGGCTGACGATTCCGGCCGGCACCGACCACGAGGCGATCCCCGGCCCCGACGGTGCACCGGCCGGACGACTGGTCCGACAACGCGCGCACCTCGACGGGGAAGTGGAGTTGGCCGTGGACCGTGACGAGCGACTTCTGCGCCTGAGCATCACCCTGCGCAACACCGGCACCCCCGCGACCGACCAGCACGACGCCATCGCCCGCTCCCTGATCGGCGCGCACGTCATCGCCGAAACCGAAGGCGCCCGGTTCGTTTCCCTGCTCGAACCGCCGCCCGATGCCGAGGCGGCCGTGGCCCGCTGCTTCCACCACCGGTGTTTCCCGGTGCTGGCCGGGCCACCCGGTGACCACAGCATCGTGCTGATCTCGCCCATCATTCTCTACGACCACCCCGAGGTTGCCGAGCAGAGCGAGGGACCGCTGTTCGACTCCACCGAGATCGACGAGATCCTCACCTTGCGCGTGATGACCATGACAGACGAGGAGAAAGCCCAGGCCCGCGCGACCGACGAGCGCGCGGCGCAGATCATCGACCGTTGCGACGCGATGACACCGGAGGCCTTGCAGCAGCTGCACGGTGTCCTGCGGAACCCGCACGCCGAGCAGGCCACACTGATCCCCGAGGTACCCGACGGTGTCGACTGGTGGGACCCGTTGGCCGACAACGCTGTTCGCCCCGATGCCGACGCGATCATGGTCGGCGCGGTCCGGGTCCGCAACGGGACAAGGGTGCGTTTGCATCCGTCTCGGCGCGCCGATGCCCACGACCTGTTCTACGACGGGCGCACCGCCAAGGTCGTCTCGGTGCACGCCGATGTCGACGGGCAATCCCACGTCGGCGTGGTCATCGAGGACGACCCCGCCGCCGACCTGCACGAATGGTATGGCCGGTACCTGTATTTCGCCCCGGAGGAGATCGAACCACTCGACAGCCCAGGAGAATGAGAGAAGAGGTCGATCATGACGACGATAGGAATGTTCGCGGTGGCGTTGGCCGCTGTGGTGGCTGTGGCCGCCGCGGTGCTCGGCGTGCGTTCGATACCGGATGTCCAGCGCTATCTGAAGATACGCCGGATGTGAGATGACGGCGCGAGTGCTCGTGGCGGGGATCGGCAACATCTTCCTCGGCGACGACGGTTTCGGGCCCGAAGTGGTGCGGCGACTACCGCCGCACGGCGAGACCGTGCGCGTGGTCGACTACGGCATCCGTGGCATGCACCTGGCCTACGACCTGCTCGATCCGTGGGACGCGCTGGTGCTGGTCGACGCCGTCCCCGACCGCGGCGAACCCGGTACTCTCGCGGTCTTCCACGCCGAACCCGACCCAGCGGGCGCGGCGCAGCTCGACGCGCACGCCATGAACCCCGACGCGGTGTTCGCGAGCGTTCGCGCGCTGGGCGGAACCCTGCCACCGACCGTCGTCGTCGGCTGCCAGGTGGACTCGGTGCAGGAGGGCATCGGCCTGTCCGATCCGGTAGGTGCCGCGGTCGATCCCGCCGTCGAGGCGGTCGTCGCGGTCCTCGCGCGACTGGTCGCAGATCCGCGCGAGTCGATCGCGGACCCGCCTCGGCCGGTCGCCGACTCGCACGGGCTCGTCGTGCCGTCGAACCGATCGGAGGGGTGAATCATGTGCCTCGGCATCCCCGGACAGGTCGTGGAGATCCTCGACGGCTACCACGGTCAACTCGCCCTGGTGACGGTCTCCGGCGAGAACCGCAAGGTGAACATCGGTCTGCTGGAAGAAGATCCGGTGCATCCCGGAGACTGGGTGATCATCCACATGGGTCTGGCGGTCGAGAAGACCGACCAGGCCGGCGCCGCCACGGCCCTGGCCGGGCTGAATCTGCTCGGACGAGGCGAACAGTCATGACCGCCGACCGGCAACGCCGGCGCCTCGTGGTTCGCGGCGTGGTCCAGGGCGTCGGCTTCCGGCCCTTTGTCTACACCACCGCCGCCGAACTGTCCCTGTCCGGTTCGGTGGCCAACGACAGCCGCGGGGTCGTCATCGAGATCGAAGGCGCACCGGCCGATCTCGACCGGTTCACCCGCCGGCTACACGAGGCACCACCACCGCTGGCCGTCGTCGAATCGGTCGAGCAGACCACCGTCGCGCTGCACGGTGGCACCGGATTCCGCATCGCCGACACGACCCGCGACGGCGGCGGCCGCACCCTGGCCTCACCCGATGTGGCGATCTGCGCCGACTGTGCTGGCGAGCTCGCCGATCCCACCGACCGCCGCTACCGCCACCCTTTCATCAACTGCACCAACTGTGGCCCCCGGTTCACCATCATCGCCGAGCTGCCCTATGACCGATCCCGCACGTCGATGGCCGACTTCCCGATGTGCGCCCACTGCGCCGCCGAGTACACCGACCCCACCAATCGCCGCTTCCACGCCCAGCCCATCGCCTGCCCGGACTGCGGCCCGCGTCTGTCCTACCTCGGCCCTTCCTGCTCATCGGCCGGGGGTCCACTGGACTCGGCGCGAAACCTGTTGCGCGAGGGCGGGATTCTCGCGGTCAAAGGCATCGGCGGCTACCACCTCGCCTGCGATGCCACGAACGAGCGCGCCGTGGCCACCTTGCGGGGCCGAAAGCGGCGCGGCGACAAGCCTTTCGCCGTCATGGTTCCAGACCTCGGCACCGCGCAAACGATCGCGGAGGTAGACGACACCGCCGCGGTACTGCTCACGGGGCCCCAACGCCCGATCGTCCTGCTCGCCCGCAGGGCTCCCGTCCGCCTCCCCACTGAAGCGGCATCCGATGCCGACCCGCACGACGTGCTCGATCGCGAGGCCATCAAACTGGCAGATTCGGTCGCGCCCCGCAATCCCGACCTGGGCGTCATGCTCGCCTATACCCCGCTGCACCTGCTGCTGTTCGGCTTGTCGGGCGACCGGCCCGCCCCGCGGGTGCTCGTGATGACCTCCGGCAATCTCGGTGGCGAACCGATCTGCTTCGACGACGCCGATGCCCGCACCCGGCTCGCCGAACTCGCTGACGGCTGGCTGTCGCACGACCGCCGCATTCTGACGCCCTGTGACGACTCGGTGGTGCGTGTAGTCGACGGTATCGAATTGCCCCTGCGCCGCTCGCGCGGCTACGCGCCCCTCCCGCTGACCCTGCCCGTCCCGGTACCGCCGATGCTCGCTGTCGGCGCGGACATGAAGAACACCTGCGCGGTCGGCGAGGGTCGCTACGCCTGGCTCAGCCAGCACATCGGCGACATGGACGACCTGGCCACCCTGCGCGCCTTCGATTCCGCCGCCGAGCACCTCGCGGAACTGACCGGGGTCCGGCCCACCCAGCTCGTCGCCGACGCGCACCCGCGCTACCGATCCACCGCCTGGGCGCGCGCCCACGCCGCAGGCCGTCCGGTGCACACGGTGCAGCATCACCACGCTCACATCGCCGCGGTCATGGGAGAACACGGACTCGGCGCCTCGGACACCGTCACCGGGATCGCGTTCGACGGCACCGGATTCGGACCCGACGGCGCCATCTGGGGTGGTGAAGTCCTGTCCGCCGGCTACAAGGGCTACCGGCGGCTCGCGCACTTGAAATACGTGCCGCTCGCGGGTGGGGACGTCAGCGTGCACCGTCCCTACCGGATGGCGCTGGCGCACCTGTGGTCCGCTCGGCTCGACTGGTCGGACACGATCGCCTCGGTCGCCGCCTGCCCCGCCGACGAACGAGCGGTGCTGGCACACCAATTCGGCTCCGGCTTCGGGTGCACCCCGACGTCGAGCATGGGAAGGCTCTTCGACGCCGTGTCCTCGCTGGCCGGGGTCCGCCACACCGTCGACTACGAAGCCCAGGCCGCGATAGAACTGGAGGCCCTCGCGCGCGCCGCCGACCCCGGCTCGCGCACCTACCGGTTCGGCCTCGACCACACCGCCGACCCGGCCGTGATCGACCCGGCCCCGGTCGTGGCCGCCGTGGTCATCGACGCCGATCACGGCGTCCCGGCCGCCGTGATCGCCGCGCGCTTCCACCACGCCGTGGCGGCGCTGGTCCTGGACCTGGCTCTGGATTTCGCACCGCGCCCGACGACCGTCGCGCTCTCGGGTGGGGTGTTCCAGAACGCGTTGCTGCTCTCGGCAGCGCGCACTGTGCTGCGCGACAACGGATTCCCTGTCATCACCCATCGCCGACTGCCGCCCAACGACGGTGGTCTCGCGTTCGGGCAACTACTCGCCGCCGGTGCGGGTTGAGCGAAAGGAGAGCAGCGATGTGCCTGGCAGTCCCGGGAAAGGTGCTCAGCCTGCACGAACGCGACGGCACCATGATGTCGGTCGTCGACTTCGGCGGCGTGCACAAAGACGTGTGCCTGGAATACATTCCGGACGCGGCGATCGGCGACTACGTAGTGGTCCACGTCGGTTTCGCCATCCAGCGCCTCGACGAGGAATCGGCGTTGCGCACACTGGCCGAATTCGAGCACCTCGGTGTGCTCAACGAGGAGTTCGGCGACGGGTTCGCCCTCGCCGCCAAACAATCCGGGCTCCCCGATCCCACGGCAGAACCGGCAGCGACCGACTCCGGCGCCGGCGACGACACGGAGGTGACGTCATGAAGTATCTCGACGAATTCAGCGATCCCGACCTGGCGAAGAAGTTGCTCGATCAGATCCGCGGGGCCACCTCCCAGCGGTGGTCCATCATGGAAGTCTGCGGCGGACAGACTCATTCGATCATCCGCCACGGCATCGACCAACTGCTGCCCGACGAGATCGAGATGATCCACGGCCCCGGCTGCCCCGTGTGCGTTACCCCGCTCGAGGTGATCGACAAGGCGCTCGAGATCGCCGCGCAGCCCGGGGTGATCTTCTGCTCCTTCGGCGACATGCTCCGGGTACCGGGTAGCGAACGCGATCTGTTCCGGGTCAAGAGCGAAGGCGGTGATGTGCGAGTGGTGTACTCGCCACTGGACGCGCTCACCATCGCCAGGCAGAACCCCGATCGGCAGGTGGTGTTCTTCGGCATCGGCTTCGAAACCACCGCACCGGCCAACGCGATGACCGTCTATCAGGCCAAACGGCTGGGCATCGAAAACTTCTCGCTGTTGGTCTCGCACGTGCTCGTTCCGCCCGCCATCGCCGCGATCATGGAATCGCCGAAGTGCCGGGTCCAGGGCTTCCTGGCCGCCGGACATGTCTGCAGTGTCATGGGCACCGAGGAGTACCCGCCGCTGGCCGACAAATACGGAGTGCCGATGGTGGTCACCGGCTTCGAGCCCCTCGACATCCTGGAAGGTATCCGGCGCACCGTGACCCAGCTCGAGGACGGCAGACACCAGCTCGAGAACGCCTATCCCCGTGCGGTCCGCGCCGAAGGCAACCCGGCCGCGAAGACGATGCTCACCGACGTCTTCGAAGTCACCGACCGCGCCTGGCGCGGCATCGGCGTGATCCCCGACAGCGGCTGGCGGCTCTCGGAACGCTACCGCGCCTACGACGCCGAGCACCGGTTCGCAGTCACCGACCTGCACACCGCGGAGTCCTCGATCTGCCGCTCCGGCGAGGTCCTCCAGGGACTGATCAAGCCGCACGAATGCGCCGCTTTCGGCAAACAGTGCACCCCACGAAACCCCTTGGGAGCCACGATGGTCTCCTCCGAAGGCGCCTGCGCGGCCTACTACCTGTACCGACGCCTCGACCTGCCCGCGGAGGTGGCTCATGCGTGAGGACAACGCGGCGACCGGCCTCGACATGGACAGCTGGGTGTGCCCGATGCCGCTGCGCGACTCACCGACCATCGTGATGGGCCACGGTGGCGGGGGAGCGATGTCGGGCGAGCTGATCGAGCACCTGTTCCTGCCCGCGTTCGGCTCCGCCGCCGAAGCGGGCATGGGTGATTCGGCGGTGCTCACCCTCGACGGCGTGCGGTTGGCGTTCTCGACCGACTCCTTCGTCGTCAAACCGCTGGCTTTCCCCGGTGGGTCGATCGGGGACCTGGCCGTCAACGGCACCGTCAACGACCTGTCGATGGCAGGCGCGCGGCCGATGGTGCTGTCCACGGCGTTCATCCTCGAAGAAGGCACCGCACTCGCCGAGATCGCCCGGGTCGCCGAGGCTGTCGGTACTGCCGCGCTCGCGGCCGGGGTCAAGCTGGTCACCGGCGACACCAAGGTCGTCGACTCCGGTCACGGCGACGGCATCTTCATCAACACCGCGGGCATCGGCATCATCGACGCCGGCATCGACATCCGCCCGCAGCGCGCTCGTCCCGGTGACGTCGTGATCGTCAGCGGTGACATCGGGGTGCACGGCGTCGCGGTGATGAGCTGCCGTGAGGGCCTCGAATTCGGCACCACCGTCTGCAGCGACACCGCCCCGCTCAACGGCCTGGTCGCCGCGATGCTGGCCACCGGCGCCGATGTGCACGTGCTGCGTGACCCGACCCGCGGCGGGGTCGCGGCGACGCTCAACGAGATCGCGGGTGTCGCGAAAGTCGGTGTGGCACTGGACGAACGGAAGCTGCCCGTGCCGGACGCGGTCCGGGATGCGTGTGGGCTGCTCGGGCTCGATCCGATGTATGTCGCCAACGAGGGCAAGCTGGTCGCCTTCGTCGCCTCCGAGGACGCCGACCGGGTGCTCGCGGCGATGCGGGCGCATCCGCTGGGCGCTCGTGCCGAAGCCATCGGCGTGTGCGTCGAGGACCATCCGGGCATGGTGGTCGCCCGCACCGCCCTCGGCGGTACCCGGGTGGTGGATCTGCCTGCCGGAGAACAACTGCCACGGATCTGCTGACAGGAGGCGCGATCATCGACGGGACCGAGATGTTCGCCCGCTACGCCTACGCGCCCAACCGGCTCGGTTACTGCGGTCCCGCCGACGCGCGGGCGCTGCACAACGGCTCGGCCGCCGATATCCGCGCGCTGGCCCGCCAGTTCTCCGGAGCCTGGCCCTATCTGCGGGCGATGTCGAGACTGACCGGCATCGCCGATCCGCTCGACGCGCGCCTCGTCGAGTCCTATTGGCTCGGTGGCGGGATCGGCGCCGACCTCGACGCCGGCGCGTTCACCACCGAACTGCTCGCGATCATCGCTCCGATGGCCGGACACTACTGGTCGTATCTGAATGCCGATCTTGCCGAGGAAGCCGCCGCCAACCACGGATTCCACGTGTTCGGCGTGTATCCGTGGACCCGGCTGCTGGGACGTGGCGCCGACGAGCACCCCCTCCGCATCCTGGACAGCTGCCGCATCACCTGGGGCACCGTGGTGGCCCGCGAAGACGGCGCTGCCTCCGTCCGCTGTCGGCGGTTGGTCTTGGACGGTCCACTGCTGCGGTCGTCCGGTCCAGCGCTGCAGCGCGTCGAGGTGGACGACGATCACCTCGCGACGGAGGTGGCCGTCGGTGACCGAGTCGCCGTGCATTGGGGCCGCGTGTGTGGCCGCCTCGATTCCGATCAGACGCGGGCACTGGCCACCAGTACCGCACGGCAACTGCGGGTGACCAATCGTCGGTTGGCCGACGCCGCGCGTACCGCTCTGCGATAGAGAGCATCGACGGGTCGAATTGCATGCGGCGGCTACCGAGCTCGGGATCGGCCGAACGACCGTCTACCGCCGATTCGGCACCAGAGAAGAGCTGCTCGGTCTCACTCTCGCCCGCCAGTTCGAGCAGGTGATCACCGCGATCGACAGCCGCGGCGTCCATCGCATCTGTGAAGTGTTCGATCAGGCGATACGCCAGTTGTCGGCTGATCGTGCACCGCGCACCTACCTCCAGAACGAATCACAGGCGGCCCTTCGGCTGGTTACCCAGGCGGCCGGGCCGGTTCACCGAGGCAGCGTCGCCCTGGTCGAAACGCTCATCCAGCGCGCGCAAGAACAAGACGGCACCGGTCGCGGGCAGTCGATCGTTCCGGGAGCATGTCGGAACTCCTTCGTGCTCGTGGAGTCGGTCCGGCGGCCGCTGTCTGCCTTGTGCTGAGCGCGAGCGGGATCGCCGCTCGAAGTGGTGCGGCCGGTTCGGTCATTCCTCGAGGCAGTTCGCGGCGGGGGAGCAGTCAGTTCGGTTGCGCTCTGGATTTCCGATATCGCCTCAGTTACGTTGCCGCATCGTTGCGACGACGGCGTTCGTCCAGGACAGATTGTGGGGCGCCGGACCCGTAGGGTCGGTCTCGCCGAGATCGTCTGGATCAGAGGAGGCTGGTGGGTATGCCCAAGTACTTGTGGCGAGTCAGCTATCTCCAAGAGGGGGCACAAGGTCTATTGGCACAGGGCGGTAGTGCGCGCCGTGCGGCCATCACGGAGATGGTGGAGAGCGTCGGTGGTCGGGTAGAAGCCTGTTATTTCGCGTTCGGCGAGGACGACTTGTTCGTCATCGGTGATGTCCCGGACGATGTCTCAGCCGCAGCGCTCGCGATTCGAACTGCGGCCGCTGGTGCCGCGGTGTCGCACACAGTGGGTCTGCTCAGCCCCGAGCAGATCGACGAAGCGATAGCTAGGGACGTTACCTACCGGCCGCCGACCTGAGTTCCGCCGCGTGGCGATCACGTTCTGTTCAGCACGACCACGATGCTCCGGGTGGTAGCGGGACAAGCCGACTATGCGAGCAGGCGTATTCGGGGTCGCTCGTCCGTCAGCCCGACATTTACCGAGGACCGTGCGGGAACTAGATCAAGGCCGGGTGCAGGCGTAGTCGCGATTGAACGAGCCGGCGCTTCCGGTGCCGGTGGGGAGGTTGCGGGTGGCGTCTGCGTAGGCCTCCCCTGGGGTCGCCCCTTTACCGAAGCCCACGATCGGGAACCCTGCGACGATCGCGAGCGGACTCGTCACGACTGCACCGCAGCCGTTCGCGAATGTCACCATCATCCGGCAGTCGATGATGCCTTGACCCTTGCACGCTCGGTCGGCGGCTTGAATGGCGTCGGCTTCCGTCGGGTGGTTGACCGAAAACGCGTAGACATTGCCCCACACGCTGAGGGAAACGGCGCCCCAGGTGACCGGGTCGGCGGCTGCGGGCGGTGCCGCGAGGACGGCAGCGGCGCTCACCGAGAGCGCGGCGACCGCAATGGACTTGTTGAACATGTGGTGTGTGCTTCCTCTGCGCGCCGACCAGGTGCGGCGATCGCATGGAAGATACCGCAGCGCATGGACGCGAGGTCGCCCCAAAAGTCTTGGGGTCACGGCAAAGACCGTCACGAACTACGCCGTTCGTGACGGATCTGCCGAAACCGATCTAGTCGTCCTCGGCTGCGCGAGCGGCCGCGTCGGAGGCCATCGCATGGCCCGACGAACGGCTCCCACGCCTGGGCCACATCGATCAGTCCTTGTTCCTCGGGGGGCATGGCCTTTCTGCCGGGTCGACCTGCCAATGGCACAAAGTGGAGAGGATGGGTTGTTGCCTGCCGCCGCGCAGCGATCTGCCAGGGGAGAGAACGCGATGCTCGGGGTCGGCGAGCTCAGGTGATGGTGACGCCGCCGTCGACAGCGATGGTCTGCCCCGTGACGTAGCCGCCGGCGGCAGAGGCGAGCCATACCGCGGTTGCCGCGATTTCCTCGCCGTGGCCGTACCGCCCGAGAACGACCCGGGGCATCAGGGACGCGGCATAGCCCTCGTCGTAGGTGTCGGTCATCTCGCTACGGAAGAACCCGGGGGCCAGCGCATTGACGCGAATTCCCTTGCGGGATCCCCATTGCTGGGCCAGATCCCGTGTCAGTCCGATGATGGCGGCCTTGCTGGCGCTGTAGGCGGCCTGTGGCAAGCCCGCGGTGGTGAGTCCGAGAATGCTCGAGATGTTGATGATCGAGCCGCCGGCCGGCATGACGCGGCCGCAGGCTTGCGCCATCCAGTAGGAGCCGTGGAGGTTGACGTCGATGACCGCGCGGAACTGGTCGGGGGTCTCCCGGGTCGCCGGGTGGGCGGAGGCGACGCCGGCGTTGTTGATCAGGACATCGACGCGACCGAACTCCGAGATGGCCGCGTCGACGACAGCCTGGCACTGTTCGGGTGCCGAGACGTCGGCGGGAACGACGACAGCTCGTCGACCGGCTGCACGCACGGATTCCGCTGTCTCGGTGAGCTTGTCGGCACGGCGGGCCGCGAGAACGAGGTCGGCGCCTGCCTCGGCGAACCCCTGAGCGAACGACACTCCGAGTCCGGACGATGCGCCCGTGACGATGACGACCTTGCCGGTCATGTCGAACATTTCGAGTAGGGACATCGAATTCTCCTGGGACGTAGTCGAGGTGGTGCGGTGAACGAGGCTCACAGCCAGGTCGGGTCGGTATCGAGGGTGGTTCGGTCGAGCTGCGCCAGCAGTGTCAGCTGCGCGGCGACCTTGGGCAGTTCATACCGGAAGAAGTACTGCGTCGCGACGCGTTTGCCGTCGTAGAAGGCCCCGTCCAGGTCGCCGACAGCGAGCAGCTGGTCGAGCCATATCCAGGCGATCACGATGTGCCCGGCGGCTTCGAGGTAGATGCTCGCGTTGGCCAGCGAGGCGGCACGGTCGTCGACAGACCAGATCCGTGCGGTGACCGCGACCAATTGATTCAGCGCCTTGCCCAGATCATCGGCATAGGTGGACAGCGCCGGCGCGGTGGAGGCGCGGTCGATGGTGTCGCTGATGGTGTCGGCGAGCAGGGCCAGGCCCGCACCGTCGTGCATCGTGACCTTGCGGCCCAGCAGATCCAAGCCCTGGATACCGTGCGTCCCTTCGTGAATGGGATTCAGCCGGTTGTCGCGGTAGTACTGCTCGACATCGAACTCTGTGGTGTAGCCATAACCGCCGTGGACCTGGATCGCGAGACTGTTCGCTTCCAGACACCACTGTGACGGCCAGCTCTTCGCGATGGGAGTGAGGACATCGAGGAGAAGGTTCGCTCGATCGCGCTCGGGCCCGGTCGTTGTAGCGGCTTCGTCGACGAGTTTGCTGCAGTAGAGCCCGAGAGCCAGCGCGCCTTCGACGTAGGACTTCTGGGCCAAGAGCATCCGTTTGACGTCGGCGTGTTCGATGATGGCGACGGGCTTGCTGTCCGCGGCCGAGGCAGCGTCATCGATCGCTCGGCCCTGGACGCGAGTGCGCGCGTACTCCAGGGAGGCGAGGTAGCCGGCGTACCCCAGCGCGGTGGCCAGTAGGCCCACACCGATGCGGGCTTCGTTCATCATGTGGAACATGTAGGACAACCCGCGGTGCTCGGTGCCGACGAGGTAGCCGACCGCGCCGGATTCCGGAGTGGGGTCGAAGGTTCCGTCTCCGAAGTTGAGCAGTGCGTTCGTGGTGGCGCGGTTGCCCATCTTGTGGTTGAGGCCGACCAGTGCGACGTCGTTGCGCGTTCCGTCGGCGAGATACTTGGGCACGATGAACAGCGAAATGCCCTTCACCCCTGTTCCGCCACCGGGAACTTTGGCCAGCACCAGGTGAACGATGTTGTCGGTCAGCTCGTGGTCACCCCCGGAGATCCACATCTTGGTGCCGGTGATCCGGTAGGTGCCGTCCGGCACCGCGACGGCTTTGGTGGTGATGTCGGCCAGTGACGACCCGGCCTGGGGCTCGGACAGGCACATCGTGCCGGTGAAACGACCGTCGAGCATCGGCCGGACCCAGGTATCGATTTGCTCGGCGGTGCCGTACTCCGCCAACAGACTTGCATTGGCGGCAGTGAGGAAATAGTAGGAGGACATCGCCGCGTTGGCGGCTTGGAACCAGGTCATCGACGCGCGGTTGACGACAGTCGGCAACTGCATGCCACCCAAAGCTTCGTCGAACGACCCGGCAATGAGCCCTGCGCTGCGGAACTGGTCGAGGCCGTCGCTGATCTCGCTCGGCAGTACCACCTGGCCCGCTGCACCGATGTACGGCGCGTTCCTGTCGCCCTTTTTGTTGACCGGCGCGAAGCACTTCTGGGCGATGTTCGCGCTCAAATCCAGTACCGCGTCGAACGTCTCACGTGAGTGGTCGGCGAAGCGTTCGCGAGTAGTCAGTGAGTCGACCTCGAGCCACTCGTAGAGCAGGAACTCCAGATCGCGGCGGGACATGGGTGTGGACATGACATTTCCTCAGGGTGTGTGCCGGACGGGACAGGGTGAGGTCACTTGGTCGCGGTGCTGTGCGATGAAGCAAACGAATGGCTATGCGATTGCATAGTTTCTATACGATCGCATATCCTGCGTGGAGGAGGGCGACATGTCAACCCCATGGACCGAGAGGCGGAGTCCTGTGGACGTATCACGATCAGCGGTGCGCGATGAACTAGGTACCTCCAAGGCGTCCGCGCGGATACGCGCCGCGGCCATCGAGGTCTTCGCTGCCAAGGGATACGGTGCGGCCGGTACGCGCGAGATCGCCGCCAGTATCGGCTTGAGTCCCGGAGCGGTGTACCCGCACTACAAGACCAAAGAAGCGCTTCTCTACGCCATCAGTCTGGAAGGGCACAGTTCTGTTCTGGACGTGGTCACCGCCGCCGCACACGCCGGGGCTTCGGCAACTGAGCGGCTGATATCGACGGTGAACGCTTACGTCATGTGGCACGCCGACAACCACACCGGCGCGCGCGTTGCACAATACGAACTACGCTCGCTGTCGCCCGAGCACTTCACCGTCATCGCTGAAATCCGCCGGTCGACGTCTCGCGTATTCTCCGAGATCATCGAAACCGGCGCTGCGGCAGGTGAGTTCGATCCCGTCGATGTTGGGGTTGCAACGCTGGCAATCACCTCACTCGGAGTCGATGTCAGCCGATGGTTTCCTTCCAAGACCTACTCCGACGCGGATGTCATCGCTGCGGGATATGTCGAACTCGCTCTCCGCATGGTCGGAGCGCGGAGGTCTTGACTCCGCTCCAGGCGTTTGCCCGAGCGGGTCCATCCCGGTAGCGGTCCGGGAGATGCCGGATGCCAGGGCACTCGTTGAAGTAGGTTTGGATCGTCTCGCGCCGCGGGTCAGCACCTCGCGCGCGTAGCAGGCGAATCGCCCCTACTGGGTCGCCGCTGGTGGCCGTAGCTGCCCAGTAGGTCGCTGGCATCCCTTTCTCGGTCACCGCGTCGATGTCGGCTCCGGCGTCGAGCAGACGCTCGATCGTCGCGACCCCTTCTATCCCTCGCGCGGCCGTACTCGCTTGGCGCGAAATCCGCAGGTCCGCTGGTGAACCGGGACCAGTAAATTCGCTGGTGGGGGGCGTTAGCCTTGTCGGTATGGCACGGGATGAGCGCGGAGTTACCGCCCAGAGCGAAGATTTCTCCATCTGGTACAACGACGTTGTCTTGAAGGCTGCCCTTGTCGACCGCGGACCGGCCAAAGGCACCATGGTCATTCGACCGTACGGGTACAGGATCTGGGAACTGCTACAGGCCGAGCTCGATCGGCGTATCAAACAGACCGGTCACGAGAACGCCTACTTTCCGCTCTTGATTCCCCAGTCCTACCTCGAACGTGAAGCCGACCACGTCGAGGGATTCTCGCCTGAACTCGCGGTGGTCACGCACGCGGGCGGCAAGGAGCTCGAAGAACCACTTGTCGTGCGACCTACTAGCGAGACGATCATCGGCGAGATGATGGCGAAGTGGATCAGCTCCCATCGCGATCTGCCGTTGTTGCTCAATCAGTGGGCCAATGTTGTTCGATGGGAGATGCGCCCGCGAATGTTTCTGCGCACGACGGAATTCCTGTGGCAGGAAGGCCATACCGCGCACGCTGACGAGGCGCAGGCTCGTGTCGAGATGGAGTTGGCGCTCGGGATCTACGAGACCGTTGCCCGGGAGCTGGCGGCGATGCCGGTCGTGCCGGGTGAGAAGACCCCCGGTGAACGCTTCGCGGGCGCTGTCGAGACGATCACGATCGAGTCGATGATGCGGGACGGCAAGGCGTTGCAGGCCGGGACCTCGCACTACATGGGCACCAACTTCGCGCAAGCATTCGGAATCCGGTACGCCGCCTCCGATGGGCGAGACACATTCTGCCACACGACATCCTGGGGAATGAGCACCCGGATGCTCGGCGGCGTCGTGATGACCCACGGCGATGACCGCGGCCTGGTGCTGCCGCCGCGCCTGGCGCCGCACCAGGTCGTCATCGTGCCGATCATGCGCGGTGATACCGCGGCCGCTGTCGTCGCGGCCGCCGATGAACTGGCAGGCAAGCTTCGGTCCGCTGGGGTCCGCGTGTACGTCGATGATCGGGACCAGACGCCGGGCTGGAAGTTCAACGAGTGGGAGATGCGCGGTGTCCCTGTGCGCGTCGAGCTCGGCCCGCGCGATCTCGCTGCCGGGACAGCGGTGATGGTTCGGCGCTTGGGGGAGGAGGGAAAGCAGTCGGTCGACTTGGTGACCCTGCCCGACCTCATGCCTGGGATCCTCGACGATTTCCAGGCGTATCTACTCGCTCGCGCGACCGCGTTCCGCGAGGAAAACACCATCGCTGTCGACGATTGGGCGGCGTTCGAGGCGGCCGTCGCGACGGGTTGGGCGTTGGCCCTGCACTGCGGTAAACCACAGTGTGAGATTGACATCAAGGCCCTCACGGCGGCGACGCCGCGGTGTGTGCCGCTGGCCGGAGACGCCGAAAGCGGCCAGTGCGTTCGTTGTGACGCACCGGCGTCCTACGGCAAACGGGTGATCTTCTCCCGGGCCTACTGAACCCACTAGGGCGGCCACCCCCCGACTTACGCGGCCAGCGCGTGTGACGAGAGCGGTTCGATATACATGGGCATACGGCCTCGGCCTGGCACGAATCATCTCTCGGGCACAGTGACCTGCGACGGCGTAGTCCCCACGACAGGCCGCGGCATCGCCATCGCCCTCAACCAAGCCCTGATGGACGACCGCTACCACGCAGGCTCCCGCGCCTTGGATGCTGCCGCCTGCTCGGCACCCTAGGCCTGTGTCGAAGTCCCATCCGGTGCCTCCGACCCGATGATCGGAGCGTCCGCTGGGCTGATCGGAGAAGATCCACTGGTCCTAGGCGTGAGTGTCGCGAGTTCACATGTCAGCGGCAACGTTGATCACACTGTGCCGCAGGCAAGTTAGTTCATAGCAACAAATCGGTCTCGACCTCTATCCATCAGTCGAACTTGGGTGGATGATGGCCGAGAGGCTAGCTCTCGATCTCCGCCCAACTTTTCTGGTCCCTCCCCTTAGGTGCGGACTGCCCTTACAGAGGGCGTGCCGGTCACATTCCTTCGTTCGATTTCGTGAGTTCTGCGCGTGAGCCGATCAGGTTCCCGAGTCGGCCTCCTTGCGACATCAGGTTGGAAAGGTCTCCGATCGTGGCGATCAAGCGATGGCGAAAGGTCGTGACCGGACCGCTGCGCACACAGGAAATGTGCTGCGTCGACAAGTTCTCCGGAGATCTGCACGATCTGATCCGGCTGTGTGGGGCGTGCGCCATGATGAAGGAGATCAGGGTGACAGGTCTCGAGCGCAACAACGGCGGGGTGTTGCCATTGAGAGTCGGCGGGCTGGTCCGATGACCGTGGCACTCAGGCCCGGAGATCGTGGAGACCTCGTCGGGGTGCTCCAGGCGACGCTGAACCGTGACTACCCCCTCTACTCCAGATTGGTCGTAGACGGGGAATACGGCCCAGCCACGGCCACGGTCGTTGCGGAGTTTCAGCGCCGGGCGGGACTCGATGTGGCCGAACCCGGCACGGCCGACACAACGACATTGCGCAGGCTCGGACTGAACTTCGACCGGCTTCCACCAGCCGGGACCCTGCCGTTGTACTACAGTTTCGCCGGCACGTGGGGCCATTGGAGTCAGGGACCACCGTTCGACGTCGGCTCGGCGCTCGAAGGCGAGCGCCGGGTCCGCAATCAACCGGTCGCGTACCCCGCCAGTGGATTTCTCAATCCGGACCCGCACACCAGCTACCGGGAGTCGGTCGCGCTCGGCGTCGGGGAGGGGATCAGGCTGATCCTGCTGAATCCCGGCCCTTTCATCCTCGCGGGATACAGCCAAGGCGCGGAAGTCGTGGTGCGGCTGATGATGCTCATGACGGACGGCGGGCCGCTCGCGCACCGAGCGGACGATCTGCGGCGCGTGATCACCTTCGGGTCGCCGTGCCGTCCGCCGGGACGCACGCTGCTGGGTAACAACCCGCCGGGGGCCGGAATCTCCGGCGACTACACGCCCCAGGAATTCCGCGACCGCACCTTCGATTTCGTGCTCGACGGTGACATGTATGCGACGACGACTAACGACACGCTGCTCGAGCAGTTCTACGACCTACTCGTCCACGCGGAGCTGACGGTGCCGTTTGCGGTTGCGGTGTTGCAGTTCCTGCAATCGAACATCCTCGGTGGTGGTCTCGGTGGCCCGCTCGGCAATGTCGGCCGAATGACCGTGCCGACGGGACTCGGTGGCGTAGACTTCGTCAAGGCCGTCCGAACCATGCAGGTCGTCTCCGAGTTCCTGATCCGTAATCCGCATGTTCACTATCACGATTGGCCGGACTTCGACGGCCACACCGGAATCGAGCGCGCCAAGCAAGTCCTCCGCGACATCACGTCGCCCGACTAGCTGAAGTCGGACCTGCTCATAACCTGGCGGAAATACTCGCCGATCCCGCCAGCTATCGCACGGGAATCTTGAAGTGCATTGCGCGGTAAGGCCATCCTTCGGTGGTCTTCCACTGCGACACCAACAGGTGTAGGCCGGCGTCGAGGGTGGATCCGGGGATGATGCACGGGCCGTAGAGTTGCGCGACCCTGTCATTGCCCTCTTCTCCCCATGCCGACCCGCGAATGGGTGTCGTCTTCGGCACCAGGTAGAGGTTGTCGGTGGGAGTGTCGAGCAGACGCAGGTCGATATCGTAGCCACCGGTGGTGGAGGCGTCGAAGTTGACCAGAGCCCATTTGTTCTGAATTTTGCGCAGGCACATCTCGCCGAACTTTTCCGCGGAGGGCTGGCTTTCGAGTACCGGTGTCGGTGGGTTTCCCCAGTTCCAGCTGCCGTCGCGCCAACCCCAGCCGATGTATGCGCCGGGGTCGGTGATCCGGTCCTGGCGGACGCGGCGCAGGATGACCCCCTTGTCGCGTTGGAATCCGGTGGAGAAGACGTACACCCACCCGTCGTCGTCGCGTTCCCAGGTCCACAGCTGCGCGAACCCGTTGTGCAGGCCGGCGTCGAACTGGGCACCGGTGTGCCGCCAGGACTTTCCGTTGTCGCTCGACGTCCAGATCTCGGTGCGCACCACGTTGCCGAGGCCCTGGTTGATCATCACGTGCAGGTAGATGTCCTGGCCGATGGTGATGACGTCGGAGGGCAGCGCCGTCGTCCCTCCCGCGTGGTCGTAGGGCCACAGTTGCTGGGCATAGTTCGGGACCGGTCCCGCGGCTTCGTGCCACACGATTCCGTTGTCCAAATTCGTTGTGTCGGAGTACAACGCGACCGGCGAGCGCCAGTCGTCACTGCCGACCATCGGGTCGCGGAAGGTATCGCCGAAGACGGCGAGAATCCGGCCCGAGGGTGTACGGGTCATCACCCCGAGATCGGTTGCGGCCATACCGAACTGGTCGGTGTGGCCGGGGCCGGTCGCGTTGGTGATCTTGCGTGTGCCGGTGGGGACGGCAGCGGGGGCAGGCAACCGCCAGCCGTCCTTGATGACGCCGTACCACTCACCGGCGTAGACATGGCCGGTGACCGGCCAGCCCTTTGCCTTCTGCATCGCGGTCGCGGCGTCGCGGGTGGCGTCGTCGTACACGCTGGTCTGTGCGATTCCGAGGGCGGCCTGCCAGCGACGCAAGCCGTCCTTCGACGCTTGCGGCTCGTTGCCGAACCTGTTCGACCACGACTCCTGCGGCCCGGACAAGGGACCCCAGTAGTGCCCGTTCGGAAGTGGGAAACGGTCCGGGTCGTCGGGGATGCCCGCGTATTGCTTTGCCGCGGCGAGGACGACATCGTAGGGAAAGGTGTCGGGGACGTCCCAGTGGGTGCCGTCCTTGAAGCCCCTCAGTTTCACGGAACCGTAGGTGTAGTTGTTGTGGCTGGAGACGCCGTGCATGTCGTTTCCGACACCGGCGATGTCGACCCGCTCGATCGGGATGTGGTGTTCCTCGGATATTTTGGCGATGGTGAAGGCCACCATGTCGAGCATCTTGTCGTGCTCGAGCCACACGGAGCGCTGCTTCGGGTTCGATTCGACATTGGGGCTTGGACTGGTGGTCCACCGTGGAATCGCCCCGGAGGTCCCGACGAGGGCGATATGCACCGAATCCTGGTTCTCGTCGTTGACGCCGCGCACCGGAACGCTCCAGGAGGCGTTCTTCGTGGAGACTGTCTGGATGATGTGGTTGTCGTCGACGATGTAGTGATACGACCCGTCCTGCCTGGCCGCTTGACCGTCGGCGACGTTTTCGGCGCGGCTGATCCAGTCCTGATTCTCTGTGGTGTGCAGGTAGATCCGCTTGTATGGGCCATGCCCGGAGCGGGAGCCCGGTCCGGCGTGCCAGGCGATGTCGTAGCCGTCGGGTTCGCGCACCGAAATCGGGCCGGGAACGACGATCGGTTCTGGGGTAACGGGCTGGGCGGCGTATTGCCATTGCCCGAAGTCGGCGGTGAGGGTGTCGTTGACGTCGACGTTGATCCCAGCGACCTTGACGTTGTCGCGCGGGTGAATGAGCCGCTGGAACAGGCAGGCGTGATCGGAGATCGTGCCAAGCGGCCTACCGCCCAGCCAGGTGTTGGGTTGCCACAGGAACCGTTTTCCGCTGCCGTCGCGGCACGTGCCGACGACGTCGTCCTCGACTGCCCAATCGCACGCCAGGTATTTGCAATACGCGCCGACGCGCTCCTTGCCCAGCACCGACGCCGCACCGCGCAGATAGTGGGTGGCCATGCTGTTCCACTCGGACAGCGACAGATCGTCGTCGATGGAGAAGAAGATCGGAGCCTCGGCCGGGCCGCCGCAGTGCCGGTGCCACGCGTCGGCGGCCTCTGCGTCGGCTACACCGCCGTCGAACCCGCG
The DNA here is from genome assembly GCF_042674185.1 of Nocardia sp. NPDC056952. Taxonomy (NCBI): domain Bacteria; kingdom Bacillati; phylum Actinomycetota; class Actinomycetes; order Mycobacteriales; family Nocardiaceae; genus Nocardia; species Nocardia sp. NPDC056952. The sequence goes on from NZ_JBHURA010000001.1 coordinate 1,423,922, forward strand.
GCGCCAATCGGCAGTGGCGTTCTTTCCCTTTTGCCAATTGCTGACAAGGGGCATCTTCAGATCGAGATACCCTGCGGCTTCCTCGGGAGTGAGTTTCTTGTTGATCAGGCCGCGTTCAGGTGAGTCCACCAGGTAGCGAACAGCCCCGTGGTATCCGTCGGCCTTCACTGCCTGCGCCCCGGGGCGCGCCGCGGCGTGATCGACCAGCTGCATCCTCGATGGACGCTCCCCGGGCGAGGTGCTGGTGAATCCCGCCCGCCAGGTCGCCGGGCCGATCAGTCCATCAGGGGTGAACCCATTCGCGAACTGAACCGTACGCGCCGCGTCGGCGGTTGTCTGGTCGTAAACACCGGTCTGTGGCAGGCCCCGCGCCTGCTGCCAGCGCTTCAAGCCCGCAATCCACTCGGGCCGTTCGCTGCCGTGACGCCCGGAGATCGACGAGGCGGGGCCCTCCAGCGGTCCGTAGAAGAACCCTCGCGGCAGTGGGAAGGCCTCCGGGCTCGACCCGTCGATACCGGGGTCGGGTTGCGTGCCGGGGTCGACTGCACCCTCGAGGAAACGCTGCGGATTCCTCGGTTCACCGCCGATGCGCCCGGGCGGGCCCCACACCTCGAAATGCAGATGCGGACCGGTCGATTGGCCCTCCGACCCCACACTCGCGATCTGTTCGCCCTCCCGGACCCGGTCGCCTTGCTTCACCAGGATGCTCGCATGACGCATGTGTCCGAAGATCAGATCAACACCGCGGCTGTCCTGTGCATCCAGCCACACCCAGTTCCCGAACCCCGACACCGACCCCGGTGGGCGTTCCGCACCCTCGACGACCACACCGTCCACCGGTGCGAAGATCGGTGTGCCTGCCGGTGCGGCGATATCGATACCGTCATGGTCTGGTCGGTCCGGCGTTCGAAAACCCGACGAAATCCGGAATGTGCTGTGCACTGGCCTGGTGGTCATGGAAGCCTCCTCGCTTCGTCGGTACAACGGGCTGGCCACTGTTCGAGACTCTGATTGTCGTAACCAGCGGCGATGATCACGCGCGTAATCCACTACTCGACTTCTTCGACGGTGGTGTCATGGCGCCAGGCGACCAAGCGGGGTGACAATCACGTCGTGACCATTCCCGATTCCGGCGGTGACGCAGTCATCGACCGCCTTTCGCTGGGCGATCACATGGGCTTTGTTCTGTATCCCACGACCGGTCGAGTACGGGCCGATCAGGAGAAGTCGATGCGCTGCGGGTCTGCGATCTGTTTCCGCTTGCGTGTGATCCAACCCGGGACGCGCTCCGGCGAACGCGCGACCAGCGGGATCCAGCCGTCGCGTTCGACCTGGACGATCCGCTCGTCGACCCCGAGGGCCCGGAGTTGGTCGAGAAAACCGACCAACTCCTGAGGCAGCGCCAGGCTGTCCCCGGCCGCGAGGCGGGCGATCCGATATGCCCGTGTTCCGGCGGCGCGGTTAATGCTGTCACCCCTACTTTCAATAACGTCTATTTGAGGTCGGTGGATTGGACGCGGCCTCAAGATATTGATGGGATAATAATTTGGATCAGCTCTCGTCAACGCACCCTTTGTATCGCGGATACGCACCAAGAGTTGTCGCCCGATCTACTGCGGAGCAGATAATTGCAGTACCAGGAGGAGGCGAGGTCATGGCATCTAGCGGTTCCGAGGCTGCTCGCTGGGACAATGCGGACGACGCGGCGCGCCGGTTCGAAGAGAGTGGGCCGTTCCGTGACGAGATCGAACGGTCGCGATCCGACAGTGAGACGGGCATCATAGGCGATCCGGATGACATCGAAGCCCGGGCAGACCGGCTCCTGGCCAGTGGCGCTGTCCCTGCCAGTGTGGTCATCCAACTTGCCGCGTCGAGTGCCACCTCGACGTTGCCATCACTCGAGCGAGTAATCGCAGCCTCGGACAACACCTCCGCTGCGTGGGTGTCGCGCGCTGCTCGGGCCGCGCAATGCGTCGCCCGTATTTCGCTTCGTCGTATGGGCCAGGAAGTGCCGATAGGGACGGGGATTCTGGTCACCCGTAAGCTGCTGATGACAAATTGGCATGTCCTTCCCGACACGGACACAGCTCGCGATGTGGTCGTCGAGTTCGATGCCGAGGTAGGCCCCGACGGCGTGCCGAAACCGACGAGGCGATTCCTGTTGAATCCTGACTCGTTCATGGTGGGTGACCGCCGCAGATCTCGACGTGCGGGAAGCGGGAGACCTAGCTGGACTGCCGGCGCTGTGCCCGCAGTCGGGCACAGCTTCTCCGCATACTCGGTTCGCCACCCGATCGGCCGGCTGGGTGCTTCGCACGCCAGACGTGATTGGAGTCGGTGCGCGACCGATCAGGTCTTCGAATCAGGCCTCACTCGCGACGAGTTGAGCTCTTCGTGGCCAGCCGGCCCAAACGCAAGGAGGTCGGTCCGGCTGCAGCCTCGCCCCGATGTGCTTTCGGGTCCAGTCGTCCGGTTCTACGGATGCGGCAGCTCGGCCAGTCAGGACGCGGCCACTCACACAGCGCCTTGACCGCCTCGTTCCGTGCCCATGCCAGGGTCCAACGTCGACATTGCGCCGGTTGCCATCGTGTCAGTGGTAGTAAGTGCTCAGCTAGGGCCAAGATGCTGTCGATTCGTAGTCCATCGGCTACCTCCATCACTGTGGCCCAGTTCCAGTCGAGACCGCGTGGGCGGGCCGCGGGTCGCTTTCCGGCCGTGTGCAGACCTCGAATCGCGACGCATGCGACACCAGCCGCGGATCGGTACTTGGTCACCCAGGCGAGCGATCGTCGCCGCGGCGTTCGCAGTGTTCGAATCAGGCATGGTGACAGCAGCGGTAGAGGGCGGCTGGGCTCGCACACCGCAGCGTTTCTCGGGGCGGGGTTCGACGTCGTAGAGATCGGGCGGCTCAGCGAGCGGCAGTGGGACTTGCCGCCTCGACCCGTGGGTGGCGTGCGAGGAGATCGAAACTGGGTCGGCGGTGCCAACGTGTTGACGTGGTGATTGTTCAGGGTGAGACCAGGGTCAGATCCGGCCTCATCGAGATCCGTGCTGGTCAGGTCCGTGCCCGAGACTGCCAAGTCGGCGGTGAGGTGGGGGAGTACGGAGGTGGTGAAGAACGAGGCCACTGCGACCTTGCCGGTGTAGAAGGCGGTGTCCTGCCCGGTTTCGATTGCGGTGTAGGCGGGTTTCAGCGGCGACAATGAGGCGCCACGGCGTCGACGTGCCCGGCCAGGTCCGTGTGCTCGTGATCCGGCACGACACCGCAGACATCAACGTCGGCACGGCGGGCTGTCGCGGTGTCGTCCACTACCAGCGCCGCTACGTGGGCTGCGTCAGCACACGCTTGAATCGAGCGGTGCAGCATCGATCCCGAAAATCGTGGACGTGTCCCTACCCGCGGTGGGAAGCTCGAAGGAGCCGGATCCCGACCCGAGGGAGCGTGCGACATGGTGGACCGGACGAACGGTGCGCAGCGACCGGAGAGCATCCGGAACGTGGCGTTGGTCGGCAGCAGTGGTGCGGGCAAGACGACGCTGGTGGAGGCGCTGGCGTTGGCGACCGGGACGGTGAACCGCGCAGGCCGTGTGGAGGACGGAACATCACTGTCGGACTACGACGAGGTCGAACGGCGACAGCACAGATCTGTGCAGGTGTCGGTGGTCCCCGTGAAGTGGGGCGAGGTGAAGGTCAATCTGATCGACACTCCGGGATGCCCGGATTTTGTCGGCGAACTGCGGGCCGGGTTGCGGGCGGCGGACGCGGCCCTGTTCCTGGTGTCGGCGGCCGACGGAGTGGAGGGTGTGGCGGGGCCTACGCGGGAACTGTGGGCCGAATGCGCGCGGGTGGGGATGCCGCGGGCGATCGTGATGACACATCTGGACACGGCGCGGGCGGAGTACGCGGAACTGGTGCAGGCCTGTCAGGCACTGCTGACCGGGGGAGCGAGCGACACAGTCCTTCCCCTGCACCTGCCGGTCTACGGGCAGAAGACCCCCGATGGGCACCGGCCCGCGATCGGACTGCTGGAACTGCTCGAGCGACGTGTCGCCGACTATCGCAGCGGGAAACGGGTGCGCACCGAACCTTCCGCGGAACAGCTCGCGGTGATCGACCCGGCCCGCGATCGGTTGATCGAGGCGATCATCGCCGAGAGCGAAGACGAAACGCTGATGGACCGCTACCTCGACGGCGAACCCGTCGAAGTCGACACCCTGGTTGACGACCTGGAACGAGCTGTGGCGCGCGGAAGCTTCCATCCGGTGCTGTTCGCGGCACCGGCAGCTGAGGAAGCGGAGCAGGGCTTGGGCGCGCTCGAACTGCTGGAACTGATCACGGCAGGGTTCCCGACACCGATCGAACACCCGCTGTCGGCCGCGCCGCGCGGCGACGGCACCGCGCCCATCGCATTGGACTGCGATCCGGCGGCCGAACTCGCCGCGGAGGTCATCCGGACCTCGTCTGACCCGTACGTGGGACGGGTATCGCTGGTGCGGGTGTTTTCCGGCACGCTGCACAGCGAGGACACCGTCCGCGTCTGCGGACCCGAGCACGAAGCCGACGACCGGGTCGGCGGGGTCACCGCGCCGTTGGGGAAGCAACAGCAGACACTGACCGAGGCAGTCGCCGGCGATATCGCGTTCGTGAGCAAACTCGGCCACGCCGAAACCGGCGACACCCTCTCCGCCACTGGGAAACCCCTGCTGATCGAGCCGTGGCAGCTGCCGGAACCGTTACTGCCTGTGGCTGTTCGGGCGCAGGGCAGGGCCGATGAGGACAAGCTCTCGCAGGGGCTGACCCGGCTCGTTGCCGAGGATCCGACCCTGCGGCTGGAAAACAACGACCACACCCATCAGCTGGTGCTGTGGTGTCTGGGGGAATCCCACCGGGACGTCGCTCTGGAACGGTTCCGCGGGCGGTTCGGGGTGCGAGTGGAAGTGGAACCGTATCGGGTGGCGTTACGGGAGACGCTCGCCGCGGAAGCCGAGGGGCACGGCAAGTTGGTCAAGCAGTCCGGCGGGCACGGGCAGTATGCGGTGTGCCGCATCCAGGTGGAACCGCTGCCTGCGGGGGCCGGATTCGAGTTCGTCGACCGGGTGGTCGGTGGGGTAGTGCCGCGGCAGTTCATCGGGTCGGTGGAGAAAGGGGCACGGGCGCAGGCCGCGCGCGGGGTCACTCCCGGATATCCGCTGGTGGATGTGCGAGTGACACTCGTGGACGGGAAAGCGCACTCGGTGGACTCCTCCGACGCCGCCTTCCAGACCTCGGGTGCGCTCGCCCTTCGTGACGCGGCGGACGCGTCCGGGACCCTGCTGCTCGAACCGGTTGCCGCGGTGCGGGTCACGGTCCCCGACGACCAGCTGGGCGCCGTCCTCGGCGACCTGTCCACCCGGCGCGGACGCATTCTCGGCACCGAACAGGCCGATACCGGCTTCACCCATATCCGGGCCGAGGTACCCGAACTCGAACTGAGCCGGTATGTCATCGACCTGCGATCGCTCACCCACGGGGCGGGGTCGTTCGCCCGCGGGTATTTGCGGCACGAGCCGATGCCGACCGGGGTCGCCGAAAGGGCACGCAAGGAAATCGCCGAGGCGTCGGCCTGAATCGCCGGGGCGATCGTGCAGAGCGGGTTTCCTCGACGGGCGCCGCCGATTGCTGGATGCTCTCGAGTTCGGGCGATTTCGCTGGAGCCCTGAGCGCATGGGTCGGTTGGGTTGATCGACCACGATCAACAACCGGCCCCGCGTGGCGAGCCAGTCGAACACCGCCCGCAATCGGGCTTCGTCGTTGGGCAGCGCCTTGTCGAAGAGCCGTTTGCCGTTCGGATCGAGGCCGACTGAGTGGTGCTCGCCCTTGCCGACGTCGATGCCGCAGAACACGGCGTATACCCGTGTCACTTGATGTTTCCTCATCAGGTTCGAAAACGCTGGTGGAAACGGTCGCCCGATCGAAGCGTCAACGCCCCGCACCCACGTGACGAACAGACCTCGATTGCGGCCCCTGTCCCCATTAGCGGTCCGTCGACGCCACCAGTGCCCGGTGACACCACCCCCCCGGATCATGCATTCATCCGTCACAACCCCCCGAAATCAGGGGGTTTCGATCCATGTCTAAATACCCGTGTTTCACACTAGGCTCGCTCGCATGCTCGTGAACCGCATTGCTGCCCTTGCCATCGCGGTCGCCGCGTTCGGCGCCGCCTCCACCGGACTCGCCATCGCCGTGCCCGAAACGCCGACGCAGCCCACCATCAGCCACACCGCCGCACCCGAGCCGGTCGTCCTACAGACCGGCTCGGCTGTAATCGATCTACTCGCGTACATCGCTGCGGGCTGCATCGGCAGCTGGAGCCCGGCCCCGCCCGCACACTGCGTCTGACATCGACCAGGCGGGCCCGTCGGACAATCCGCGGGCCCGCTCCACTGAACGCACGCTCATGCCGATTATGTAATGCCGGGTAGGGCCTGCTCGAGCTGAGTCCTATGGTCTGGGGATGGCCCTCGATGCTCGGTACCAGGCAGTTCCTTACGAACCGCTGCTCGAACGTGCGATGCGTGATCGTGGGGCCGCCGAGAACGCGATCCAGTTCTTCAGCAGCTTGGCTACCAGCGATGGTGCCGATTCGCAGTACTGGAATGACCCGATCTGGGCGGAGCTGGCCCCGGTCGCTCGTCAGATCGTGAGGCAGCGGCCCGACATTCTTAACCGGACTTTCTCCACGCGGGCGTGGGACGCGGCGTACTGGTTGCTTGCGCCCAACCGTCGGAAGCAGGAAGAACGCAATCCAGTCGGGTTGGCTGAGATCGCAGTATTCGGGGCGGAGCCCCTCGCTTCGGGTGCGACTGCGGGGCAAGGAAATCCGCTTCGGTTTGTGCGCCCGACTACTGCGCGAACCATAGCTGACTATGTGGAGAACAATCTGGAGACTGCTTCACATCTGTTCGACGCTGAAGCGATGGAAGCATCCGGTGTCTATAAAGGACCATGGGATCGCGACTACCTTCTCGATCAGCTGGCCCGGTATGCCGAGTTGTACCGACTTGCCGCCGACCTGGACGAATGCGTACTGGTAACACTCGACTGAACCAGCAGCTCGGTCAAGCGATGAGTGTGCCGCGATCGACTCACGACCGGATGCCTCCTGCTGCCTAGACCCGCGCGGCCTGAGATCGTGACGAAAGATCAATAGCACGACATGATCTCGAAAGCCTGCATCGGTGGAACGTCCGCAATTGCCGAGTTGAGCGTGGTTTGACGGGCCGGAGGCGCGGTGCGCCGGATCGAGGCTTGGGCAAGATCTGGCCTGCGGAGCTGATCGCATCGGTGATCAGCGATTTCTTCGTGCCAGGGCTGGCAGGGTGGGAGCGGGGATCGCGGGGCACGCTCATTCTCTGCCCCTCGGGCCGAATTTCTGATAACAGCCGGATCGCCGAGCCCGCGACCGGATCGGCAGTCGGATTCGTGGTGTGCTGGGGGATGGCGATGCCCGTGAAGGGATCTTCGCATACGTTGATGGGCGCACCGTCGACTACATGACGGGGCGATCCTGAGACCGAGCGCAAGATGGGAGAACGTATGACTGTCGAGTTCCCGCATCTCGACCTGTCCGCCGACGAGGTACTGACCACGACCCGGTCGGTGCGCAAACGTCTCGACCTGGATCGGCCGGTGCCGCTGGAGGTGGTCACCGACGCATTGGAGGTAGCGCTCCAGGCGCCGTCGGGCAGTAACCTGCAAGCCTGGCATTGGATCGTGCTGACCGATCCCGAGCCCAAGAAGATCGTGGCGGAGTATTACCGCAAGTCCTACACCGCCTACGCTGCGGCGGGTGCGGCCGTGCGGCAGGCGAAGCCGCCGAAGGACGCCGATACCGCGGAGAAGGTGGCTTCGAGTGCGACCTATCTGGCGGAGGTGATGGAGCAGGTACCGGTGCTGGTGATCGGTGCGATCCACGTTCCGGGTGGGCAGATGCCGGAGGGGAACCAGGCCGGTCTGTGGGGTTCGCTGCTCCCCGCCGCCTGGAGCTTCGCGCTCGCACTGCGTGAGCGTGGCCTCGGGTCTGCGTGGACCTCACTGCATCTGGAGTACGAACGAGAGGTCGCCGAGGCGCTGGGAGTTCCGCCGAGTATTCGGCAGGGCGTGCTCTTGCCTGTTGCCTACACGAAGGGCACCGACTTCAAGCTCGCCAAACGCGCCCCGCTCGAAACAGTACTGCACGTCAACAAATGGTAGTGCTGAGCCGATTCGCCCGAAGCTTCATCGACGTCGGCGGCGAGAAGCTCTACTTGGCAGCGGCGGGTAGATAGGTCTGTCTTTCTGGACTGCGCAACACGTTCACTCTTGCCGTCTCGGTCGGCTGATCTGACACTGTTCGGCTGTGTGCTCGATGGTGTTGCCGAACCCTTCGAATCGATCTCCGCCGAGAGCATGCCTTCAGGTTGATCGCAGAGTCCGGTGACCGAAGCCGACGCTGAGGATCGGAGAGAAATCGTCACCGTACCGGGCCGCAGTCAGCTACTTCGGCGGCGTTGACCTCGACGCTGTTGACTTCGACGACCCTGGTTGGTTCGGAGGAGTCGGGGTATGCCGGAAACGACAGTTCATCCTTGCGACGAGAGGTCAAACTATGCCCGAGCACGGTAATGGAGTTCGCGAAGGCGTCGAAGGCGTCGTCGAAGACGTCAAAGGCAAGGCCAAAGAAGCCGCCGGTGCGCTTACCGGCGACGACAACCTCAAAGAAGAGGGTCGGGCCCAGCAGGACAAGGCCGAGTCCCAGCGCGAGGCTGCCAGCAAGGAAGCCGCGGCGGAGAAAGCACGCGCTGAAGCCGACATCGACGAGGCGCGCCAAGCAGCGCATCAGCGCGACCGCTGATTTGGGCTGCTGACACGGTGGGAGGGGCTCGGACGAATTCGTCCGAGCCCCTCCCACCTCTTGTATGCGTGTCCTGCCGAGAGTTCAGATACCGCTAGTCAAGCGGTGGCCGATGCCTACCGGAAACCGAAGGATCTGGTTTCGAGCCAGGTTTGTCCATCGAGTATGGAATCGCCAGAGCGCCAACTCAATTCGGCCGCCCGTGCGCTGTGCTACTCGAGGATTTACAGCACGTAGGCGCCGCGAGTGATCAGAGGTTGTTGGCCGCTGCACAGACGCAGCTCGCGGTCGTGCGTGCGCACGAGGCCATTGCGGGTGTGGATGTGGTGTCTGCGGCGGCATTGCGAAATCGGGAGGTCGCGTCAACCGGGGCTGATCCGGGTGGCCGCAAAAGAGTTAGTAGGCGACATCGACAGTGGGTGGGTCGAAGTGGTCCGCAGCGTGAAGAACCTCCGTCGACGCGCCGGTAGTACCCGGCCCGGTCGCGTCACCCGAACTGCAGGGAACCACCGCAGGGCTGCTCGCCGTTGGCGGATGGTCGGGACTGGTGTCGCTGACGGGGGTCTCCGCAGGTGGGACGTCGATATCACGGTGAACATCACACAGCTTCGTGCCGACCAACCTTCTGCTCTACGCAGACGCAGCCTCGCAGGCGGCGATAACTTCGGTCGAGATCCGTCCGCGGGGCGACACTGTGTGACCGTTCTTGCTGGCCCATGCGCGAATGTCAGTGAGATCGTTGCGTCGAATCGGTGCGCTCGCAGGAGTTTTCGCGGTGAGTCGGTCAGTGGATGTCTTGGCGCGGCCGATTCGGCGGGCGTAAGGGAGTCACTGGTCGAACGTGTCGCGCAACTTGGTGGCGTTGGTATCGGACAGGCCGATTTCGTAGGTGACTCCGTCGATTCCGAAGGTGACGGTCTCGTCGGCCTCGGAGGTGCCGTGGAAGTCACCGGGAGCGGATGTCGATCGCGTGGACGCTACCGGTCTCGCGGTTGGCAACTAGGCAATGTGTCGGTGGGTGCCGATGACGATTCCGTGCGGTCGGGTCAGTGCGTCACGGCGTCGGCGGAGCGGTCACCGAAGGGATGTCGCCAGGTGCGGCGTGCGCTCGCACTACGCGGTGTCTTCGCGAGCGCGGTCCCCTTCTCCTTCGGTTCGGCCGAAGGACGGAAGGCCCGCTTGCTCGTGCCGGTGCGACGGGCGAGCCGAAGATCGGCCTTGGTCTGACGCAGGCGCTGCGACGAACGGTGCGCGCCGGCGGTGAGCAGGACCAGGCCGAGCATGCCGAGGGCCCCGAGCACGACTGCCCACAGGAACAACGTGCCCGACGTTGCGGTGATGTGGTAGCCGAGCAGGCTGAAGTCGTCGCTGAGCGTGTGGGCGGGTCCGCTGTTGCTCAGCACGCCCGCCGTGCCGATCACCACCGCGGCGATGAGCAGGACCAGGCCGAGGAAAACAATCATGACAGTCTCCGAATCCGGTTACACCGGTATACGTGTGGTGCCGCCCGCCCGCCGGTCGCGTGCGAGTCGAGCCGATGAGCGGACCGACGATCGTGATGCCACGGTGCACAGCGACCCGGCGTCACCGCCCTTCACTCCGTGGAATACCCCGATCCGAGCGGGCGACGCAGCTGCCGGGGCGCGATCGTCGAGATGTCACCGCTGGCGACCGGAAGGCCGGTCCCCGAAAGCCCCACCGCGGGTAAGCGATTCGGGGTGGTACCGGCAGGGCGGGGGCGGCGAACCGCCGCAGCACGAGTACCGCGAAGAGCCCGTTCGGCTCGAGCCCCTCGCCGGCCGCCCCGCCAGATCTTCCGTGGTGGCCTTCCCGACCAGGGAGCACCGGGCCAACCCGCGCCGGGTTGTCGCAGGCTCAAATCCTGTCAGTCTGAGAGGCCAACACTTCTGTCCGGGTCAGGGCTGACCAGCTGGCGGCAGTCGGGCGCCTCGACGATGCGTTGACCGCCGCCGAGGAAGCCGTCGCGATCTATTGCGGGTTGGCCGAGGACAACAACACGGCCTGCCTTCCAGACCTGGCGATGTCATTGAACAATCTCGGCAGCTGTTTGTATCAGGCCGGGCGCCTGAACGATGCGCTTCCCACGGTCAAAGAAGCCGTCGCGCTATACCTTGACCTATTCCAGGACAATCCGGCGGCTTGTCCAGACGCAGCAGACGTTCGGCAAAGCTAGATAGGTTTCGGCTTTTGCCGGGGTGATACCTCCGGGTGGGCAGAATATGATGTCTGGAAGTGGACCGGCGAGCGCTTGCAAAGCTCTTGTGCCACCGGCTGATTCGGCGGGAAAGAATTTCATATGGGTGACGCCGTGTTCGACCAGTGTGATCTGGGGTGGCGTTCAGAGTGTGTGGAGTCTGTCGAAGAGGGTAGAAGTGTTGCGAGTCAACGAGATCGCCGAGTTTCAGAGCTTATTGGCGAGCACGTCGAGCTCGCTGATTTCGGGCGGGGTAGCGAAGAGCTCGTCGGCGCGTTCACCGAGGGCCTTGCCGACCGGCCCATCGAGATGGGTTTCACGGGCAGCCTGATCTGGGAATGCGTCGATGATGCCGAACGTCGAGGGGCCGAACCGTACCGCGAACCAGGGCTTCGTGCCAGGCTCTTGCTCGACGAGTGGCAACGCCGATCGGAGGAATTCCTCGACTGCGTTTTCCTTGCCGGGTTTGGCTTCGAGTCGGACCAGCAGCGCCTTGGTGGCCATGTCGGATCTCCTGTTCGAGGTGGTGGATACGGTCCAGCATCACACCATTTACCTGTGAAGGGAAGGAGGCACCCGAACTCTCGGATAATTAAAACAATTCTCAACCCCTAGCGATCGTGGAGCTATAGGAGGAGACTTCGTGGTGGAGGGAATGCGACGCTCGAAATGCACCCACTGCTCGTCGGCCGTGACGCGAAATATGGTGTGTCAAACGTTTTGGTGTGGTTGTCGTTCCGTGCGATGTCGTGTCGTCTGCCCTCAGGAGCACGATTCATTCGGCCGGTCGCTCGTATGTAGCCCCTTGGCGGTGCGGGCCGGGCATCAATCGGAAACGCGCATGTGAGGGAGTGTCGAGATGAAAGCGCTTGTGTACGACGGACCACGTGAGGTCCATGTGAGGGATGTGCCCGATGCGAGGATCGAGCGACCGACCGATGTGCTGGTGAAGATCACCAGCACCAACATTTGCGGATCGGATCTGCACATGTATGAGGGCCGCACCGACCTGGAGCCCGGGATGGTCCTCGGTCACGAAAATCTGGGGATCGTCGCAGAGGTGGGCAATGCGGTGGTCAAGGTCTCGGCCGGGGATCGGGTGTGCTTGCCGTTCAACATCGGCTGCGGTTTCTGCCAAAACTGCGAGGAAGGACTGACCGCGTTCTGCCTGACGGTGCACCCGGATCCGAAGATGGCCGGCGCCGCGTTCGGTTTCGCCGGGATGGGACCGTTCTGGGGCGGACAGGCGGAGTATCTGCGGGTGCCGTTCGGCGACTTCAACTGTCTGCGCCTGCCCGAGGATGCGCAGGACAAGGAAACCGACTATGTGATGCTCTCCGACATCTTTCCCACCGGATGGCACTGCACCCGCCTGGCCGACATGCAGCCCGGCGATTCGATGGTGATCTACGGGGCAGGGCCGGTCGGTCTGATGGCGGCATACTCGGCGATGATCCAGGGCGCGAGCACGGTGATGATCGTCGACCGTCACCCCGACCGGCTGCGGCTCGCCGAGCAGATCGGGGTCATACCCATCGACGACTCCACTGGCGACCCGGTCGAGCAGGTCCTCGATCTGACCAACGGGCGCGGTGCCGACAAGGGTTGTGAGTGTGTCGGGTACCAGGCGCACGACCCGCAAGGTCATGAAGACGCCGCGATGACGATGAACCGGCTCGTCGACTCGGTGCGCTTCACCGGCCACATCGGCGTGGTCGGCATCTTCCTGCCCCAGGACCAAAACGGCCCCGACGAACTCGAACGCCACGGCAAGATCGCCTTCGACATGGGCAAATTCTGGTTCAAGGGGCAGAAGGTCGGGACCGGACAGGCCAACGTCAAGCACTACAACCGGCAGCTGCGCGACCTGATCCACGAGGGCCGGGCCACACCGTCCTGGATCGTCTCTCACGAGCTCCCTTTGGCCGAGGCCGAGTCCGGATATCGGCATTTCGATGCCCGGGACGACGGATGGACCAAGGTCGTCATGCATCCGTGAGGCGTCCAGGACCGACATGAGCACAACCATGGCAATACCTACAACCATGGCAACGGCACTGCAGGCCAAGCGGATCGCGAAACACGTTGCCGCCGGGCCGACGTCGTCGCGGAGTCCACGACGCCCCAAAGGAGCAGATCATGACAGTGAACCAGACCTCGGTGACCCTCGACGATGCGCAGAGGTTGATCGCCGCCGGACAGGCCAAAGCCGACGAGATCGAGTCGCCGTCGAACATTGCGGTGGTCGATGCCGGCGGCAACCTCGTGGCCCACGTGCGAATGGACGGTGCCTGGATCGCCAGCATCGACATCTCGATCAACAAGGCGTTCACCGCGCGGGCGCTGGACATCTCGACCGAGGACCTCGCGGCCGCCGCCGGTCCGGGCGAGCAGTTCTACGGGATACACGCCTCCAACAGCGGGCGCATCATGATCTTCGCCGGCGGTGTACCGCTGCGGCACAACGGCCAGGTCGTCGGAGCGGTTGGCGTCAGCGGTGGCACCGGAGAGCAGGACAAGACCGTCGCCGAGGCTGCCGTGGCCGCGATGTGAGCAGTGAACTACGTCGACACCGTGTTTGCTTGGTCGACGTGGCACGTGGCACCGAGCTGAACGGCACCAGCCACGCACTGCCCTTCATCACTCACGTCTGACCACGGGCGTGGCTCAGGCCGTGTGGCGGTCGCAGGTGGAACGGACAGCAGGCAAGGGATGTGACGCACAGCGGTCAGCGGCGGGGGTGCGCGTCGTCTACATCAGGGTCTCGACCCTGGACCAGAACACCATTCGTCAACTCGACGGGATCGACGTCGAACACGTCTTGGCCGACAAGGACGCCACCGGCCCGCTCTCGATGAGATGGACATCTGGGTGCTGCCCCTTGACGAACTTGGGCTGCCGCTGGGCGGCGAGCCGGATCGACTGCGGTCGCGCCAATCGTTACTTCGGTTTGGCGCGTAGTCGATCGCGTTCGGCGGTTAGGCGAGCGACGGTGTCTTCGAGTTCGAGTATGCGAGCCACCGCGGTCAGATTGACCCCGTCGCCGGTAAGGGTGGTGATGCGGTGCAGGCGCGTCAGGTCCTCGCCGCTGTAGCGGCGGGTGCCACCGGCGCTACGCGCGGGTGTGACCAGTCCGTGCTGCTCGTACAGGCGCAGGGTCTGGACCCCGATGCCGGCCAGCTCCGCGGCAACGGAGATCGCATACACCGCCTGCGCTGGCGACGGCCCTGAGTTGTGCGGGGAGACCATCTGCGTCCTCTCGATTCCTTCGATTCTCTCCTAGATTACTTGTTTCCAGTACTTGCACTCATCTAGGTGGAGTGCTAGAAAATATCTATGTCAGATGACAGAGGTTATCTGATCGTCATACTAGTGAGAATGGAGTGAGTTGGAGGTGGCGACCATGTTGATGCGCACCGATCCTTTCCGTGATCTGGACCGGTGGACCCAGCAGATGTTCGGCACAGCAGCACAGCCGGCGGCGATGCCGATGGATGCTTGGCGCGACGGTGATGAGTTCGTGGCCGAGTTCGATCTGCCCGGAATCGACCCGGACTCGCTGGATTTGGACGTCGAGCGCAATGTGGTGACGGTGCGCGCGTGCCGACCCGGCCTCGACGCGAATCGGTCGATGATCGCCGCGGAGCGCCCGCGCGGGGTGTTCAGCCGTCAGTTGTTCCTCGGCGAGAGCCTCGACACCGATCAGATCCGCGCCGACTACCGCAACGGTGTGCTGCGGTTGTCGATCCCGGTCGCGGAGAAGGCCAAACCCCGCAAGATCGAGATCGCCCGCGATCACGACCGTGAACCCCAGGTGATCAACGCCTGAGTCGGTGAGGGAGGTCGGCGATGTCTGCCCCGATTACTGACACGATGCCTGGTCGAGCGTGGTGGGTCGATACCGCGCTGGTGGCGCTCGATCCCGACTACGTCGCGTTGATCGCCGAGATCGACCTCATCGGTGTTCGAGCAGGTCGGTCCCTGTGTCGCTTGCGGAAGCCGTCGCGGCATCGCGTGAGAACGCCGACGTTGTCGAGGTGCTGGTCACCGAGGTGGCCGGTCGACGTAGCGCCCACTCAGCGCAGCCCTCCTCGTGCAATGGCGTAGCAGCTACAGCGTCCTCCGATTCGCGACCACTGAGTACCGACAGTGAGGGAGGTGACGGTATCGAACGATCTCCGAAGCCTTTTCGCATGAGCTGAATTCGACTTCTTGCAAGCCGGTGGCCGGGTCTACGGACCGGCTACCGGCTCCACCCGTCCGATATTCGACCGATTCGAGGAGGACCCGATGATCGTTTTACCGACGGCTTTCGCGGTCCACGCTGACGAGTCCGAGCGTGGCGCCGACCTCGCCGACTCAGTCGACCGTATCGACCAAGCCCGGAGTATCCCCTGTGCCGACGATGATGAGCTCTCCTGCCTCGCCTACTGAGCACTGCGCGCACCCGGACCCGCACCAGTGCGAGGCCGGGGAATCCCAGTACTGGCAGCCCGGTCACGTTTCCTGGTTCGACGCCGCGAAAGGGTTCGGTTTCTTGATCCCAGACCGGGGTGGACCGGCGGTGTTCTGCGACTACACCGCCATCGCCTCACCGGGTTTCAAGATTCTGCACGCGGGACAACGCGTGATCTTCACTATGACCGATGTCGGTCGCGGACCCGAAGCCATCCAAGTGCTGACCTATGTCGAGCCCGGTACTGATATTGCGGTCCCGGTTTCGCGGCCACGGGCGTGGGCGCGATCGCTGGTGCGCGCTCGCAAGGACCGATGACACCGAACGCACGCAGTCTGACCTATTGCGGAGGAACAGCAATGCCTACCGATAACGCCGTCGATCGGCAGGAACCAGCGACGCCGACAACCGGAACGACCGTAATCCGGTGGCCCGAACCCAGCCCTCTCGATATGTGGTGGACCGAGATCATGGATGGTGTCTCTCCATTGCACGAACCGCGATTCCGTCGCTGACCGCCACGACCACGGCCCCTTCGGCTGCGGCCACCCGGCCGGACCGCCGCACTCTGGTCGGGTGGTATTCACCGGCGCTGCGGAGCGACGACGGGCGGGAAGCGGTTCTCGTGTGGAGCTGAGCAACGGTGTTGCGCCGTCGCGGTGGGCCTCGGCGGCGCGGCTGGTCGTATTGCTCGGTCGGGCTCGGATACCGTATTCGGCGCACGCTCCTGCGTGGTGAACACAACTGAGTTCGTCCCTGTGGACCCGGTCGTGGTGGTGCTTCATAAGTAGCAGCGCGATGACTGGTCCACCGCGGTTCACGCTGCGGTCTCCGACCCGCCACCAGGCCGACTACCGGCTGGCCTGCCTACGCGGCGCCATGGCTTGCGGCCATGGAGGTGGGTTGCGCCTTGATCGAGCGCCGAAACGCCGACAGCGTCTGCGAAGGGCGCGACGCAGTGAATATCCGATACACCGTGCATTCGGTCAACGGGGCGGCGGCTTCTGACAGTCACGTTTCCGCCGCCACAGTTCAGCCGGTTGTCCAGAGACGTAGTTTCTCCGGGTTGCGGATTGCCCAGATGCGGGTGATGCGGTTGCCGACGATGTCGAAGGCGTAGACCGAGATGACGGCGTCACGCAGCTGGGCGACCAGGCCGGGCTGACCGTTGACTGTGCGCTCGAGCAGCGCTACCCGGGGGCCGCGGGTAGCGATTTCGATCCAGGCGCTGGCGATGTGTTCGCTGCCGGTGATCGGGTCTCGGAAGGCCGGAGCGAGACCGCCGCTGTCTGCGGTCGCGATTGCGGTCGGGTCGAGCAATCCGATCAGGGCCTCCATATCGTTTGTTTCCCACGCCCGTTTGAAGTCTCTGACCACGTCGGCGCGCTGGGCGCTCGATGGGCGCTGCGAGGTATCGATGCGGCGGCGGGCGCTGTAGGCGAGCTGGCGGCATGCCGCGGGGGTTCGGCCGACGATGTCGACGATCTCGGCGAAGGAATAGCGGAACACGTCGTGCAGGACGAACGCCACTCGCTCGGCCGGCGTCATGGAATCGAGCACGACCAGGAAGGCCATCCCGATCGACTCGTCGAGGGTGACCCGGTCGGCGGGGTCACCAGGGGCGAGACCACCCAACCACTCGGAGTGGTTGGGTATCGGCTCCGGAATCCATTCGCCCACATACTGTTCCCTCCTGGCACGCGCCGAGCCGAGCAGGTCGAGACAGATGCGGCTGGCGACTGTCGTCAACCACGCCCCAGGGGTCACGACGTCCTGTCGCTGTCGCTCGGAGAGCGCGTACCACCGCACGTAGGTCTCCTGCACCACATCCTCGGCTTCGGCCAGCGAGCCGATCAGGCGGTAAGCGAGATTGATCAGTTGACGGCGTTCGTCGATCACCGCGCGCAGGTGCGGATCGGTCATGGTGTTGGGCTCCTCGTGTCGACAGCACTCACTGATCCGACGAAACAGCGACTCGAATTGTGAGGCCTGACATTTGTCCCGGCTACGTCGTCGGAAGGTTGTAACGGTCTCAGCAGAGCAGGAGTTTCCGGAAATGACCAAGATCGGCATCATCCTCGGCAGTACCCGGTCCAACCGCAATGGCCCGCAAATCGCACAGTGGGTTCTGGACACGGCATCGCAGCGTGGCGACGCCGAGTTCGACCTGATCGACCTGATCGATCACCCGCTACCGCATCTGGACGAGTCCGCGCCGCCGATGTTCGGCCCGTCGGCGCACGCGCACACCCGCGCGTGGGCCGAGCGGATCGGCCCGTTCGACGGCTTCGTGATGGTGACCCCGGAGTACAACGGCGGCATCCCCGGAGTGCTGAAGAACGCAATCGATCACTTGTACGTGGAATGGACCGACAAGGCGGTCGGCTTCGTCTCCTATGGGGTGAGCGGCGGTGCCCGTGCCGTGGCGCAGCTGCGGGTGGTCTGCAGCGGGCTCGGTTTGGCGGATGTGAGCCGTCCGGTAGAGATCTCTCTGCTCACCGATTTCGAGAACCACGTCACCTTCATACCGGGCGACCACCACATCGCCGCCCTGAACAAAACGCTGGATCAGGTCATCGCCTGGAGTGCTGCGCTCGCGCCGCTGCGGGCGGCGCAGGAGCAGTTCATGGGGAGTCGATCATGACCGCATCCAACGACTTCCAGTCACGCGCTGACCGCATCGAAGCCGATGGCGCCGAGATCCGGCGGCAAATCGACAAGGCGATCGAAGGAGTACGAGCTAAGGATCTCGAGGTTCTGAAATCGCTGTACACAAGTGACGTCGTGTCCTTCGATCTCGAGCCGCCGCACCGGCACGTCGGGAGAGCGGCGAAACTCGAGAACTGGGCGAGAGTGTTCCTGTTCTTTGAGAGTGTGACCTATGACGTTCGCGATCTGACGCTCAGTGTCGGCGATGGTGTGGCCTTCGGGCATGCCTTTGCACGTCTGCGCGGCACACTGAGAAACGGCGAGGCAACGAACGGTATATGGGTCCGGGTCACCTACGGACTGCAGAAGATCGCCGACACCTGGTTGATCGCACACGACCAGGTCTCGGTGCCACTCGACATGGCGAGCGGCAAAGGCGT
Organism: Nocardia sp. NPDC056952; assembly: GCF_042674185.1. NCBI lineage: Bacteria > Bacillati > Actinomycetota > Actinomycetes > Mycobacteriales > Nocardiaceae > Nocardia > Nocardia sp. NPDC056952. The sequence continues at coordinate 1,442,557 of NZ_JBHURA010000001.1, forward strand.
GGTCGACCTCGATCTAGGGGGCGCAGAGCGCCCGTATTGACCGGTCAGCGACCCGGTTGCGGTGCGACCGGCTAGCACGCTCGACGCCGAATGCGAACTCGATGTCGGGATAGGGTTGCTCGGTTTCGAGGACGCGGCGGGTGAGCTTCGATGCTCACCCGCCGCGCGGACCTCGCCGAGGTAGGGGCCCGACACGGCGCTGCCACTGTCCCCTTTGCTGGCGGTCGGCCTGACGTCCGCTCATGCCGATGAGCGGTCACCTCGCGCCACCGAGCTGCGCGGCGGATCGCGCACATCCTTGCCCCGAGCTTGGCCGACCTCTGCTTCGCTAGGTCGGCCCGGTGCGCCGGCCAGCGAGAAAACGGGCGGATCGCGCAAGATCATCTAAGACACGATGGAATGTGGAAGGCCCTGGATCGAACGGATTATCGAACTGCGGGCAATCAATCAGTTGCGAAACCGCGCCGTGCACTACAACGCGGGCCTGGACAATACCGATGCCCGCGACGCCGCTCTCAAGGCTATTCTCGCCGTGCAGGACATCATTGCCGAGATGTTCCCGGCGTTAGGTGGGCCACCACGATTTGTCGCAGGCACCTCCGGCCATGCGTTTATCAGTAGCGACGCGGAGAAGCAGCCGCTGATCCGGCGTTTCTATCTCCCTTCGTCGGTCCTTGTCTCGCCCACGTTCAAGATGGAATTCTCCCGGTTCAGCCCTGACACTCTCGCGGTGCAGGTCTTTGATGACGAGACCTACCACGACAGTTTCCCGACACTGACCGACGAGGAGTTCGCTCACCATCGCACCGATCCCGAGCACTTCCAGCTGGCGACACCGGCGAGCGAGTGACGTTCCAGCGCCTGGTCGCACAGCTGTGCGGTGTCCCCTCTCGCCCGCACAGCGTGCAGGTTGCGCTGCGGACCGACAGAGCAGGTCTTTTCGGTCAGTGGTGTCTGGCATGTTGCGTGCAGGGGAGCGGGCGGGCGTGGGAAGCGCCCCACAGAAACCCCACACTTTTGACCGGAATCAAAGCGAATTGATGCGACATGCTGAGAACGGTCGATTCGTGAAAAAGCTTGGTGCTGAGCACTATTGGGTACTGATGGGTAAGGTCTGGACAACTGGAACCTGCGCCCGGTTGTCGCAGGTTCAAACCCTGTGAGTTTGATGGGCCAACACTTCTGTCCGGGCCGGTGCTGTTGTCGACCAAGGTGCTGTACTGCAACGCTGCTGTTTGCCATCAGTGCGAACCTGCTGGTGTGAGGTCGGGATGCCTCGCGCGGGGTGGCGACGAAGATCTGTGCGGTTGCGGGCAGTGCGTCGGCGACGAGAAGCGGGGACTCGCCGGCGGCGGTCTGTTCGTTGTCGACGGGTAGCAGGTTGGGTGTCTCGCAGTACTGAGATCCGCGCGGCCTCTCGCTGGTACATCGTGCAGACGAAGAAGGCCTCGATCTGATGATCGGGGCCTTCTTTGCGTGTCCGGAGGGCGATTCGACCACTACGCACACCAACTAACCCAGCAGACGTCGTTGGTGGTGGGCTGACGCATGCGGTGGGGGAGGCCTGAGACGGTCTGTTTCCACGACGGGGAGGGGGCCGATACGCTGTGAACGCCAACCATTAGCTTGCATCGAGCCTGTGTGCGGCCGATTACCCAATCACGAACGCTCCGAGCTGGTTGCTAGCGAAGCTCGGGGCGTTCGGCGCTGTGCGGCCGGGATAGGCCGGTACATGGAGCAGGATCGGCGGATCGAATGCAGGGGCCAGTCGACGGGGCCAGACGGCCGATAAATACTCCTTACCCAGGGCTGCTCGCCGGTGTAGAACAACCGTGTCGAGAACTCCGCGGCATCACCTGACCGTTCTCAGTAAGTCGGGCAAGATGGCGTCATGACAGACCTCAACGGCCAGTTGATGATTCGGATCAGCGGAGACTTCAACGAGCTGTTCCGGCTACTGGGGTGGTTCTGCAACGACGATGCGCTACGCGGCCGGGTCAGCCTTCCCGCCCCTGGCGGCCTATCGGTCGGGCACGATTCTGTCGCCGACGACTGTGGGACCGACACGGCGCACCTTGCGGAGATCACCGTACTGCACGTCGGGATTCTTGATGCGGGCCAACAGGTCCCGGTCTATCCGGTAGGGCAGCAACTTCCTCTGCCGGTCGCGCCATTGTTCGACCGGTTCGTTGATGCGTACGCAGGTGGAGCACGGAAACCCGGTTAGGTGTTGGCGGTGTCTTGGCTGGAGGTGTGGGCGGTGCGGGCGTCGGCGGTGGTGGGGTAGGCGGGCATCAAAACATCGAGCCCGGTGAGTTCGAGTAGTCGCTGAATTCGGCCGGGGACGGTGGACAGGGCCAGGCTCCCGTTCGCAATCTCGGCGCAGCGGGAGATACCGACGAGGGCGTTGAAGCCGGAGGAGTCGCAGTAAGTGACCGCCTGCAGGTCCAGGATCAGGTGGCGGTGGCCTTGCTCGATCAGCGCTAATGCCTGTGCGCGCAGGTGGGGTGCGGTGGCATGGTCGATTTCCCCGGCGATGTTTGCCACGGCGAGGTCGCCGTCGGTGTGCTGGGTGGTCAGACAGAAGTCGGTCACGGTTGGCTCTCCGGCATCTCGCCGACGGGGGCGAGGGTATGGGCGGTGGTGGTAGCGCCGATGCTGTCCGCGGCCTCAGCGAGGGGGACCGATAGGGCCAGCAAGGCGATGTCATCGGCGGCGCCGTGGGGTGTGGCGTCGATGAGAGCGACGATGTCCTCGATGAGAGCCGTGGCAGTGATGGTTGCGGTGCGCGCGCTGAGGAAATCGCTCACGCCCTGCTCGCCGATCATTGCTCCGCTGGCGGTGCGGGCCTCGGTCAGCCCGTCGGTGTAGAGCAGCAGTCCTTCGCCCGGGGCCAGATGGAAAGTGCGCGAGGCGAAGCGGGCTTCGGCGACTGCGCCGATGAGCATGCCGCCAGGGTGGATCGCTTCCACCATCCCTTGGCCGCGCAGGTGATACGCCGGAGGGTGGCCGCCGGTGGTGACAGTGACAGTGAAACCTCCCCCCTCGTGCGGGGTCAGCACGCCGAACACGGCCGTACAGAACCGGGTACCGACGGCCGGTTCGAGCAGCAGCGCGGTGTTGAGCGCGGGGAGCACTGTGTCGGGGTCCGGGTCGATCAATGCCGTGGCGCGCAGGGTGTAGCGGGTTAAAGAAGTCAGTGCGGCGGCTTCGGGACCCTTGCCGCACACGTCCCCCAGGAAGAATGCCCATCTGCCGCTGTGCAGGGGGAAGACGTCGTAGAAGTCGCCGCCCACCTCCTGCAGGGAGGCGGTGGCGTAGTGACACGCAAGCTCGAGCCCCGCCACCATCGGCAGCGCCGGCGGCAGCAGAGTCTGCTGGAGGGTGGAGGCGAAAGCCTGGATAGCGGACTTGTCGCGTTCCGCGCGCTCGCGGGCTTGCTGCTGCTCTAGGCGCCGCTCTTGTTCGACGCGCAGGCTGTGCAGAGCCGAAAGGCGCATCTCCAGCTCGTCGAGCACGATCGCGGCCAGGTCTGCGAGGGTGGCGGTGTCGTCTTCGGTGACCAGGCGTGGACGAGTGTCGAGGATATTGACGGTGCCCAACCGGTACCCGTCGTGGGTGATGATCGGGGCAGCAGCGTAGAAGCGGACTGCCATCGGCCCGGTGACCAGACCATTGGAACAGGCGACCGGGTCGATGCGGGTATCGGGAATCACCAATGTCTCATCCGACAGAATTGCCGAGGCGCACAAGCCCGGCTCCCGACTGATCTCGCTTACGCCCTCCAAACCATGGGCGGCCTTGAACCAGATCCGATCCTCGTCCACGATCGTCACGCTCGCCACCGGCACCTTGAACAGCCGGGCCGCCATCGCCGCGACCCGGTCGAACGCACCGTCGGGCGGAGTGTCGAGGATGTCATAGCGGCGCACCGCGTCCATCCGGCGCGCTTCTTCTACCGCGCTGAGCGCTCGCTGCCCCGGTCGATCTGCAAGGTTGGCCGCGTATTCCTCTTGCGGCATCGGTTACCTCTCCTCGTCCGCCGGTCCGGTGACCAGTGCTACAGAGAGGTTAGTCCGGTCGTCTTCCTGCCCACGCCGCAACCGCAGCTGACGCATTCAACGCTGCCGGATTTTGCGCTCATCACTCGGTTTCGTAGGCGACGTCGGCGACCTCGCGAAACTCGTGATGGCAGATTGGAGCGAGGTCGTCCGCACAAGGCCGCCGCTGATGTCGTCGATGATGCGCTGACCGCTCAGTCGCGAATCGGCCGCCCACCCACGGCACCACGAACACCGCGCCGAACACAACAGGATCGCTTCCCGGCGGAAGGCAAGTGGACTTCCAGAAGAGAAGCTGAGGCCGTGCACCACTCCCATCGGGTCATGACGTGTTCTGGACGGATGGCTCAACGCTGGCACCTTGCCGACCTGGCCACACCTGTGGGCCGTTGTCCGCGTGATGCATCAGAACCTGTCGGCTCCTAGCTATCCCGCTGATGGAATCTGGACAGCTAAGGGATGTCCCGTAAGTCTGGATCGGTGATAGTGGCTGGTCCGTCGATTCGGAATCAGTGAGCATGAGCGAGGTTGGCCAGCCTCGCCACTCCTGCCATCGCGATACCCACCCCGTCGCCACGAAGACGGCAGTCGCGCAGGATCTTCCAGGTCTTCATCCGGGCGAAGGCGTGTTCGACGCGAGCACGGACCTTGCGGTGGGACTTGTTGTGGCCTGTTTCCATTGCGGCAGCTCGACACCCGGTGAGCGGCGGCGCGGGATGATCAGACCGGTGCCTCGGTAGCCGCCGTCGGCCATCACTACGGCGTTGCGGCAGGTATGAGCGGCACCGGACTCGGTCCAGGCACGACAGTCGTTGCGGTTGCCCGGTAACGGTTTCCCCAACGCGACGACGAGTTCGGTGTCAGCGTCGATCACGACCTGGTGGTTGGTCGAGTACCGGTAGTTCTTACTCGGCACTGCGACCTTGTGATCTCGGGTCGGGACCAAGGTGCCGTCCACGATCAACACCGCACCCCGTGGAAACCGGGCACGGGGCCGCAGCGCCAACGCCGGCCCCAGATCCTCGATCACCCGGGCCGCGGCCGACTTCGACACCCGAACACCGCCGCGAGCTGCCGCATCGTCAGATTCGTGCGCCAGTAGGTGGCCACCAGCAGCACCCGATCTTCGAAACACAATGCTCAGCGCCGACCTCGCAGCGGCCGGTCGACGCCTCGCGCCGCAATCCGGTGATCAGGCGAGCGAACGTGCGAGGCCGCAGCCCGGAGAACAACTCCACCATCACTGGATCGGACGCCGAGATCACCACCGCCGACACGATACCTGTTGCTGTTCAGCGACTTACGGGACATCCCTTAGGTGGACTTGTTCGCGCTGTCAGAAGGGACCGCGCCCAATCCATGAACGAACTCACGCGCGAGTTTCCGCCCTGCCTCGGTTGCCGCGTCGGGTGTGCACATGGAGCGGGGTTGATCCGATGTGGTCATAGTCCTAACCCGGTGCGCGCCGGAGTCGGGGACGATGTCCGATCGCGACGGTGTCGATATCGGCGCAATATTGGAGTACTCCACCATTTGAGTCAGTTCTGCGTGGTAATGGAATCGTCGATGCTGATCCCAAGGACGAGAGGTCGATCATGGCTATCCGCTACACGGTTGCTGCACGCGACACATGTCGGCGCTGGCCAGCCGCTTCTACGGCGACTCGTCGCTGTATCCGATGATCGCGATCGCAAACCGGATCGCCGACCCGAACGTGATCAGGGTCGGTCAGGTGCTCATCGTTCCCGGGCTCACCGCCACCCACACAGTGGTCGTAGGCGACACACTGTCCGGTCTGGCCGAGCGGTTCTACGGCGACCGCGCGCGGTTTCCGCTGATCGCGGCCGCTAACAAGCTCGCCGACCCGAACATGATCATCGTCGGGCAGACCCTGATCATCCCCGACCTGACACTCGCCAAGCACACACTGTTCTGTGTGCCCGGCACGTGGGAAGCCGTCGCCGCCGCCAACGCCAATCCGGGCGGAATCAGCCCGTCGGACCCCATCGGCATGCTGACCGGCATCACCAACGCCCTCGATCCGCAATGGTTCGACATCGAATACGTGAACTATCCCGCCAGTTTCGGACCCGTCCCCGGCGGCGGCGACGCCCTGCTCGACGCTCTGGGCCGACCGTCCTACCGCGCCTCCCGCGACATGGGTATCGCCGAACTGACCAGACTGATCAACGCGCACGAGGGGTCGTTCGGCCTGCTCGGCTACAGCCAGGGCGGGGCAGTGGTCTCGCTGGTCGGTCGCGACATCGTGTCCGGTTCACTGCAGGGCCGACGCGGCGACTGTCACTGGGTACACGCCCTCGCCTCACCGCATCGCGGGTTGGGCCGTACCTTCTATCTCGGCAATTTCCTGGCCTACCAAGGCATCTCGGGCGACAACATCACCGAAACCCACCCCATCGACTGGTTCGACTACTGCCTGCCCGGAGACATCTACGGCAATGCCAACATCGCGGGCACCTACTTGAAACAGGCCTACGACATCGCCACCGAATTCACCCTCACCGACCCGGTCGCCATGATCACCGGGATCGCCGAACACATTGTCGACTGGGTGAACTCAGGAATTCTGGGACCGATCGATCCCGCCCGCCTGTTCGCCACCGCAGTGGACCTCAACAACTTCCTGCGCGACTTCCCCCACGACAAATACGGAATCTGGGACATCATTCCCGAACGCACCGTACTCGCCCACTCGGCCGCTCACCTCAACTACTGGGGACCACACATCGCACCGGCCTGACAGCGCACGGCTGTCGGCCGCCAGTCTCTAGTTCTGGGGCGCTCAACGATCGTTGTGACGAAGGTCGAGAACAGCCTCGAGTGAGGCTCGACGGTGTGCCCTCGGTTCTGACCAGTGGAATGAGGTGGTCGCGATGGTGCCCCCACAGCTCTCGGACGGTCGTCGATCCGGACAGTGCTTCGTCGAGATCAGCACGGATACCGGCAACGGTGCGCAGCACTGCTTCGATGGCGCGTTGTCGGTGCGGTCCGGGACCAGACGGCCCTGAGTACTGAGAATGAGGGGCAAGACAGGGGGTGCCGTCGCGTCGTCTACCTGAGGTGTCGCGGAACCAAACCGGTGCGCTCCAGTGACCAGGCCACCGCGCTCCGCAGGCGGCCGCGAATTTCGGTGGCCACCCACGTCCGCCCCACGATGTGCGCTACGCACGCGCCGAGGAATTCATCGATGTGCCTCTCGCATTGTGGGACAGCTGAGCAGCGCCGTGATCCCCTCGCCGCCGCCCCGGCAAGGGGTTCAGGGGCGAAGGGAAGGCTGGAACTGCTGCGCCACGCCGCCACCGAACGCGACGACTTCCGGCTGGCCCTGCGTGGGGAGGCAAACGCAGTCGAAAAGTTGGCCCGGTTCGCACGCAAAAGCCCTGCGTCACTTGGCAATGCACTGCAGGTAGGTTCAATCTCGGATCTGATTGCGGCTGGCGCGGCGCCTGTGTGCGTGAGGCTCGGGCGCCTAGGATTGGTCCTGCCCCGCGACGTGGCGGCGGCGCGTGGGTGAACGGGGAAGGCTCGCCTCGAACGGTTGACCGTTCGAGGCGAGCCGCATCGCCTCACGAATACCGAGGGCCTCAGTGATTGCTGCGAATCGGCAGCGAAAGAACCGGCGCGGCCGGCAACGGGACGGGTCCGGGGAGTTCGGCGCCGAGCGTATTCAGTTGAACAAGTCGAGAAGCGAACCCTCGTTGTCCGAGCCGATGATTCCGACCGGCTTGCTGCTGGCGTCGTCGAGGATCGCGTCGAGGTTGGCTTGGATGTCCTCGGGAGTTGCCTCAGGGTTGGTGTAGCCGTTGTTCATCGTGAGCGCGAAGCGTTGCATCAAGCCACCCTGGCTGAGCAGTGTCTCGCCGGTGATGGAACAGTCCTCGTGTGCGAGGTAAGCGACCGTGGGGGAGACCATCGCGGTGGTCATAGTCTTCTCGAGTCGCTGTTTGAGATCGTCGGGAATCTCCGCCTCCGCCGCCATTCGCGTGTAGGCGGTGGGGGCGATCGCGTTCACGCGAATACCGACCTTGAGCGCTTCCATGGAGAGGGTGCGGGTGAACGAGAAGATGGCGCCTTTGGAGGCGACGTACGCGCTCTGCTGTTCGAAGCCGACCAGCGTCGGCGACGCGGTGTTGACGATTCGCCCCGCGCCGGACGCGATGAGATGGGGCCATGCAGCGGCAGTCACGGCTGCGGTGCCGAGGAAGTTGACCTCCATGTGCTGGCGGATGCCCTCGATCGCTTCCGGACCGAAGGGCGTCATGTGGTTGATGCCGGCATTGTTCACGACGATGTCGAGACGTCCGAATGCCTCGACCGCGGTCTGCACGATCGCTTCGGCGCCTGTCGACACACTGTCGTAGTTCGCCACGGCCTTTCCGCCCGCCGCGATGATCTCTGAGACCACGTCGTCAGCCGGAGAGGTGTCGAACCCGTTGCCTGCGGCAGAAGTTCCGAAGTCGTTGACCACGACCGATGCTCCTCGTGAAGCCAGCAGCAGCGCGTGCGAGCGGCCGAGCCCCCGACCGGCGCCCGTGACGATGGCGACCTTCCCGTCAAAACGCAACATGGTCTCTCGCTTCCCTCCATGCGTGGCATGGACGACAGGTTGACGGGACGCCTGGCGCCTCGTCGCATCTAAAATATATTTGATAGTATATGGCATCTTGGTTGCGGCGACGCAAGAGAATGAGCGAAATCAGCCGACGCTGTCTGTCCTCGGCGTGCGGCCGAGGTGCGCTCGGGAGGGTGCGAGCAGCCTTCGTCTGTCGGGTGCGGGTGGCGGCGAGACGCTGGAACTCAGCAGTCCGTAGCGGTCCGTCGTGGTCGGGCTGGCATGGCTGGTGGGCGAGATCGTCGTGCTGGTGTTCGGCCACCCGCCACCTGATGACATCGATCGCTTGCCGGCTCGCTAGCGTAAGTACGCGTCGTCGTCGGCGTTCGCACTGCGCCCGCACGCCCCTGAATCGGGCGCGCTCGCCGACCTCTACCTACGTGAAAGCCGCGACGATCTCCGAAATCGGAGCCACCGCCCACGCCATGGCCGATCTGGACCTGCTCGCGGCACTGGCCGCGGAACGATACTGCTGACCCCTGCGCGACCGGACCACACGATTTCGGCACCTTCTCCGCGCGGATCCGCCACACCATCGGGATATGTTGTCGTCGTGTTCCTGCGAAGTCTTGTCCCGCGGTTGCGGTCGCATGCGCTGCATTTCTGATGCTGACGGCAATCATGGTCGGCTTGCATCGAGGTTGGGTCGTGACGGAATTATGGCTGCTGGCGCTGCCGGTGCTCGTAGGGGGTGATCGTGATCGTGCGCTATTCGCGGTCGCATGGTCCGTGCTCGCAAGCAGGCGCAGCGATGGCCATTGGTGATCACCGCGGCGATGGCCGTGGTGAGAATCGGAGCACCGGCTCTGTTCGTTGCTTGTCCCGAGGTCGGGGCGTCGACCCGATTCTGGCTCGCGCGACCGGCGTTCACTGCGGTGGCCGCGTTGGAGACTGCGGACGACGACGGCTATTACGGCAGTCCCTTACCGCGCCACTTGTGTTTTGTATCGGCGAATTGCGAAGTGGCGGCTATCAATACCGTTGGGGGACCTCCGGTGCGGTTCGTGCCCGACTACCTGGGAATCCCCGACGGCGTGGAACTGGGCGGTGGATGGTGGTGCCTCGGCGGGTTGTCCGTAGAGGCGGGCACAGCGAGGGCCACCGGTGTTCCGGTGGCCCTCGCTACATGAATAGAGCGATCAGCTCAGGTGCTTGCCGAAGAACGGCACCAGGCTCTCCAGCGCTTCGCCGGTAGGGCCGGGCTGGTCGTAGAGGTCGTAGTGCGAGGCACCCTCGACCACGACGAGTTGCTTGTCCTTCGACGCGGCACGACCGTAGAGCTCCATGCTCAGTCGCTGCGAAGCGAAGGCGCCGGGCTTGTCGCCGATCACCACACACAGCGGCTGCGTCAGGAACACCTCGACGCGGTCGTAGGCGTCCCAATCGGCCAGGGCGGCTTGGCGACCGAAGTTGAAGCTGGTCTTGCCACCGGGGGCTTGGCCGCGATCGGTCTTGTAGTAGTCGGTGGCCTCGAGCACATCGATATCGGTGACGCCCGCCTGCTTGGCCGCCTCGACCGACGGAGGCAGCAGATCGTTGATCACCTGGGCCTGGCCGCGCGCCTGCGCGGTGCGCTGCGCGGCGATGGCCTCGAGCATGCCCATCGGGTTGTACTCGGAGAAGCCCTCGCGCATCAGCCGGCCGACGTTGCTGCCGACGACGGTGCTGAGTGCCTTGATCCGGCGGTCGATCTTGGTGGCCGCTACCGCATAGCCGGCGCCGCCACAGATCGCGAGCACACCGATGTTGTCCGCGTCGACATACGGCAGCGTGACGAGGTGGTCGATCACGAAGCTGAAATCGCTGGTCCGGAAGCCGGGATCCTCGACCGAGCGCGGATCGCCACCGCTGTCCCCCTGGAAGCTCGCGTCGAAGGCCGCTACCACGTAGCCCGCTTCGGCCAGGGCCTTGCCGTAGATGTTGCCCGATGTCTGCGCTTTGCAGCTGCCGGTGGGGTGGGCGGAGACGATGGTGGGATACACCTTCGACTCGTCGAACCCCGGCGGGAAGTAGATATCGGTTGCGATGTCCCAGGCCCAGCCCTTGACCGGCACCGTTGTGATGTTGTCTGCCATGACCTTCTCTCCCGTTCTGTAGCTATTCGCTGGCTACAACAGAAATCTACGGCCGTTTCGGCAGTCGAAGAAGGTCAGAACACTGCCTAGGAACGATCTCTCCCAGTCAGGCCCGGGGCTGAACTTCGGCCGGGCCGGATCGTCGCCGACCAGAAGTCGAGGCGGGGCCGCCCGACGAATTGCCCTTCGGCAACGTGGGGCAGGAGCCGATGCTCCCGCCCCACGCTGTGTGCCATCAGATCAATTCCAGCCGCCTGGCGAGGTTGCGATTGCCACGCTGTCGCTGCCCGGGCTAGCCATCGGCGAGTCGATCAAGCGTTGGAGACGGTACCCAAGACCGCCGGATCGAGCTCCAGGCCGATGTACTCCTCGGCATGCGTTGCGAAGCCGTTCTCAGTTTTCACGATGATGGTGTTGTGGATCTTCTGGCCATTGAACTCGCCGGAAAACTGCACGAGGAAACCAGTATCGGTCACGGTGAAGCGGCGGTTGGTCATCGTGGGCAGACCCCCGACAGTGTGTACGTTCTCGATCGCCTTTTCGAACGAAATCCAGACGTTGTCGTTGGAATGCCAAACCTGTGCGCCGGGCGCGCAGAGCGGGGCGAAATTGTCGACGTTGTCCAGTGCGTCGAGCCATGCCTGCGCGAGTTCTGCGTTGGTACGGGTGCTGGTTGTCATCGTTGACTCTATTCTCTTGGCCCGACGGGGTGCCGGGATTTTGTGAATTGCTGTGCGGATCAGGTGTTCCGACAGCGGTGATATTCAGTTGTGGTCCGGTGGGATCTCAGACGGCTCGCGTCCACGTGTGTAAGGCGTCGAGATCGACGAGCGCGCCGAGTGCGGTGCGCATGATGCTTGCCATATCGACTGCGTCGGGTTGCACGGCCCACTGCAGCTGCACGCCGTCGAGCAGGCCGATCACGCTCGACGCGGCATCCGCGTGGGAGAACTTCCCGCGGTATATCCCTCGCTCGTCAGCCAGTGCGAAACGCTGGGCCAGCAAGTCGCGGTAGGTGTTTCGGCGAGAGCGAAAGTGTTCGTAGGCCGGATGTGCGGGCGAGGTGGCCTCGGCGACGAGCATGACGTACACCCGAACCAATTCAGGCGTGTGACTCAGGGCGTCGGCCAGATCGATGATGCCGAGTAGTAAGCCGAAGTCTCCGGGCCGGAACGCGACAGTCTGCGCCCACTCGTCGCGCTGCTCCAGCACCGCTAGAAGCAGCGCTTGTTTGTCGGCGAAGTGATGGAAAATGTTTGCTGGACTGATGCCGGCATGCTCGGCGACGTTGCGCAATGTGCCGCACGCATAGCCCGAATCAGCGAACACCTGAAGTGCGCTGGCCAGAATGGCCTCACGCTTCGCCTCGCTCTTGGCGTAGCGGCCGCGCGTCCCGCAGCGGGTTCTGAGCTGGGTCATCGTCGTCCCGTCCATGTGCCCGGCAGGCCGGGATGAAAGCACTATATTAAATATCTACCAGATGTTCAATATTATATTTTGTGTGACGAGTGCGTGCTAGCTTCAGCTCGGCAGCCGCCACACGGAACATCTTTCGACCCTGGTGCCCCCGATGAGGGGAACCGACAGAACGGAGCAGTCGGTGCCAACTGCCTTGGAACGATTGATCGCGATCGAGGACTGCAAGCAGGCCCGATACAACTTCCACCGGTCTCTTGATACCAAGGACCGTGACCGCTACCTCTCGACAGTGTCAGCCGACCTGGTGTTCATTCCGAAGGACGCGAACAACCTCGACCTTCCCGAGATCGTCATGAACGGAGCCGACACGTTCTGGGGTTTCGCCGAGCAGGTTCTGCTCTCGCGCAAGTCGATCCATCTCGGCGTCGCGCCACAGATCACGGTGATCGACGAGAACAACGCCACCGGGTTCTGGTACATCTACGGCTATGGCGAGCTCACCGAGGCGGAGGCGGCAGAGAAGGCCGCCGAGGCGAAGGAGATCGATGAACACGCCAAGCAGGCACTCGAGATCTTCGCCGCGGATGCGGGCGGCAGCAAGAAGAGCCTCGCCTTCGAGAGCATCGAGGACGAGTATGTCCGGATCGATGGCAAGTGGGTCATCTCGAGGATCCTCGTAACCGCCCTCGCGAGCCTCTGAGTTCGAGCCACACGCCGAAGATGTTCGGTCACCGCAGGTACGCGCCTGCGGTGATACGGAATCTGGTCCGGGTGTTCGCGGCGCTTCCTGGGAACAGATTCTCCCCTGCAACGGGTGGTCGGCGGGTGCCACCATCGACTCGGACATCGCCACGGCGCGACGCTGTGGGCCGTGCGCCACCCACCGTCCGGACGCGGATAAGCGGTTGGCGCCGAGTGGATCGAGGAGACCGTCATTTCTACCGATATTTCCGAGCACCCGTCGCTCCATGCGGCGACACTGATCGTCGGTGGCTCGTTGGGTGGGTTGACCACAGCGCTCGCGCTGGCGGCTCGCGGAAGGGCGGTCACCGTTCTCGAGCGGACAGGTGGGCGCACACAGCGGGGCGTGGCCATTTTGGTATCCGGCGCGAGCTTACGTGGGGCGCTCGGTGCGCAAGCGCGCGAGATCGTCGGTAAGGCACTCGGTCCCGCGTCGATGCGGCAAGGGGCCTACCCACACTCCTGGTGGGACGTGTATTCGGCACTGCGCGATGCCGCCGATGCGGAGCCGCTCATCACAGTGGTCGAGAACGCTCACGTCACCGAGGTCGGACAGGACGACGACGCTGCCTGGGCCCGCCTAGCGGACGGATCGGTGTGGACCGGCGACGTGCTGCTGGGCGCCGACGGCTACCGCAGCGTGGTTCGCCGCTGGGTGGATTCGGCCCGGCCTGTCGCAGACTACGCGGGATACGTTGTGTGGCTGGGGCAGTCGGATCTGCCGGAGTACTACCTCAAGCGAGCCGGTGGCCCCGATTTCTTCTCCGGGGAGGACGACATGCTCGCCGTGTACCCGCTGATCGATCGTGACGGCGGCGTCACCCGCTACGGATGGGGCTGGTTCGATCCGCACCACACCTCGTTGTTCCGGCGGATCGGAGCAATCGACGGTGCGGAGGTCAAGTACACGCCGCGCGTGGACGCTGTCCCCGGCGAGGTCTACGACGAAATGATCCGCACCGCCGAGACTCGGTGGCCCGAACCCTGGCGCACGGGTGTCGTCGAGGCGTTCCGGGCGAGGGATGTGGTGGCCACCCCGATCACCGAATACCTACCGCATCGGGTGGTCAACGGCCGCATCGGTGTGCTCGGTGACGCCGCGCACGCTCAGACGCCCATGACCGGTGCCGGATTCGAAGAAGCAGTAGCGGATGCGGTCGCGCTGGCAGAGGCGCTCGACGGCGTGGATGCCGAGCAAGGCCTCGAACGCTATGAAACGGCCCGGTTGGCCGGAATGCGCAGTCGGGTATCGGCAGGGCAGTCCTTCAGCCGGTCCTTCGCGGGCATCTAGAATTCTTCGGAGCTGCGAGAATCATGGTCGTCGAACTCGATGTGATTGCGGCGCAACAAGATCCACCCTGACGCCGCAAGCGGGCCTCGACCGGTGTCGAGCCCCGCTTGCCGTGCCGGTGCGGCTCGTCAGTCCAGGTTGATGTAGACCGCTTTCGGGTAGAGGTAGGACTCCACGTGTTCCTTGGCGCCCTTCCATCCGTATCCGCTCATCTTGTACCCGCCGAAGCCGATCGAGGGGTCGAGGACGCCGTAGCAGTTCACCCAGATCGTGCCGGCCTGGATACCGCGGGAGACGTTGTGCGCGGTGGACAGGTCACGGGTCCATACCCCGCCCGCCAGTCCGTATTCGGTGTCGTTGGCGATGCGGAGGGCGTCGTCGACGTCGTCGAAGGGAATGACCGAAGCGACGGGCCCGAAGATCTCCTCGCGCGCGATGGTCATGGTATTGGTGGCATCAGCAAAGATGGTCGGTTCCAGAAAGTAGCCCGCACCGAGTTCGTCGAGGCGCTTGCCGCCGGCGACCAGTTCGGCGCCCTCGGTGCCGCCGATCTGGATGTACTGCTGCACCCGGTCGAGCTGACGCTGATTGATCAGCGGTCCCAGCTGCGTGTCCGGGTCGAGGCCGTCGCCGACGCGCACGGTCTTGGTGAATTCGCCGATGCGGGCGACGAATTCGTCGTAGATCGCGCGCTGCACGAGGATGCGGGAGCCGGCGACGCAGACTTGACCGCTGTTGGTGTAAACGCCCATAGCGGCTCCGGGCACGGCCTTGTCCAGGTCGGCGTCGGCGAAGACGATGTCGGGTGACTTGCCGCCCAGTTCCAGCTGCAGTCGTTTGAAGTTGGTCGCCGAGGCGCGCACGATCGACCGGGCGGTGCCGACCGAACCGGTGAACGCGAGCCGGTCCACATCGCGATGCTCGGACAGCGCCTGGCCCGCTTCAATGCCGTAGCCGGTGACGACATTGATCACGCCGTCGGGTACGCCGGCCTCGGTCAGCAGTTCCGCGATACGCAGTACTGACAGCGAGGCATCCTCAGCGGGCTTGAGCACCGCGGTGCAGCCGGTAGCGAGCGCGGGCCCGAAGATCCACCACAGGCCGATCAGGGGGCCGTTCCACGGAATGACGCCGCCGACCACGCCGACGGGGGCGAGGTGCTTGAGGGTGAGGAAGTTGCCCGGCAGTGAGTTGGGGGGAGTGGAAGCAGTCGCGAGGTCGCACTGGGAGGCGAAGAACTGCAGGACCTGCGAGGTCCATTCGGCCAGCCCGCGCGTGCGCTGCAGGGGGGCGCCCATGTCGAGGGTCTCGATGGTGGCGAGCTCCTCGAAGTTGTCGAGCACCACATCGTGGACCTTCAACAGCAGCTTGCGTCGCTGGTGCGGCGTCCAGCGGCTCCACTCACCTTCGAACGCGCGCCGGGCGGCGGCGACAGCGCGGTCGATATCGGTGGCATCGCCCGCGGCGATCTGCGAGATGACCTGCCCGGTGGCCGGATTGACGACATCGATCTGTCGCCCGGAGGCGGCGTCGACCCACTGGCCGTCGATGAGATGGCGCTTCGGGCCGGAGATGAACGCGGGCACTTCATGAACTGATGCAAGCATATCGGGCATAATATATTCTCCTTGAGGCGCTTATCGCCAGCCCTCGGGTGGAACCGGGGATCGGTAGTGGTGTTGGGATCAGAGATCGTCGTCGAGGTGGTCGTCGTCCACGGGGCGGGTCAGCAGCTGTTCGATGAAAATCTTCGTGGCGGGGCTGAATTCGCGTCCGCGAGCGGTGGCGAGGTGGATCCGCCGCTCGGCCCATGGCTCGTCGAGGTCGAGTACGGCGACGCGACCGGTCCATTCGTGGCCCACCAGGCATTCGGGCTGCACGGTGACGCCCAGCCCGGCATTGACCAGGCTGATCGCGGCGCCGCCGCTGCGCAGGACGTGCTTGGGCGCGTACGCCTCGCCGACACGCTGGGCTGCCGCGCGCAGCGCCCCGACCAAGGCGCGTGGAGCGATCAGATTCTCCGGCAGCAGATCCCGGATCGTCACGCTGGTCTGCCCGCTGAGCGGGTGCCCGAGTGGGACCACCGCGACGATGCGGTCGCGCCGATACGGGGTCACCTCGACACCGTCGAGGTCGAGTCCGTACGCCGAGGCGAAAACGCCCAGGTCTGCCTCGCCTCGTGCAACCTCTTGGACGATGTCAGCGTTCTCGACCTCGTGCACGACCAGATCGACCAGCGGGTATTCGCGGTTGAAGTCGCCGAGCTCACGGGCCAGGAACGGCACGATCACCGACCTCGCCGACACGATGCGCAACTCGCCCTGCACGCCTTCGGTGAGCGAGGCGA
Source organism: Nocardia sp. NPDC056952 (assembly GCF_042674185.1). Classification (NCBI taxonomy): domain Bacteria; kingdom Bacillati; phylum Actinomycetota; class Actinomycetes; order Mycobacteriales; family Nocardiaceae; genus Nocardia; species Nocardia sp. NPDC056952. The sequence continues at coordinate 1,459,124 of NZ_JBHURA010000001.1, forward strand.
ACTCCGTGCGCATGTCGTCGAGACTGTCGAAGATCATGCGCGCGTGGCGGGCCAGGATCGCACCCGCCGGACTCGGCGCCACGCCCTTCGGGGTGCGGTCGAGCAGCTTGACCCCGGCGATGTTCTCGAGCACCTGGATCCGCTTGGTCGCGGTGGACGCGGCGATGTTCTCGCGGATCGCGGCCAGGCCGATCTGCTGTTCTTCGATCGCGGAGAGGAACAGTCGCAAGGTGAACAGGTCGACCTGTCGGATCAGGTGCAACCGGTTGAGCGTGCCCATGTCACCTCCGCGGACGATCTGTGGCCGGTGACTCCGAGCATAGTCCAGACGCCGACAAAGAATATTTAATATCTCGCATTCAGGAAGTCGGCACCCGTTCGATGAGAGCGACCTTGACATGGTCGGGTCGTTTCAGTGTGCCATCGGGCACCAGCTCCACGACCGACTTCACATTGAGCGCCGAACGCACTCGTCCTTCGATGGTGGTGCGCAGGTCCTCGCGCTGCTCGGCGCTCAGATCGTGGGCGTACTCGACCACCAGCGGCAGTGGACGCTGGGTCGAATGACCCTCGAAGTCGGCTCGGATGCGCATCTCGCCGGTGGTCGCGGGAACCAGCTCCATGACGAGCTCCTTGACCGCCGACGGGAACAGGTTGATGCCACGCACGATGAGCATGTCGTCGGTGCGTCCGACACAGCGCACCTTGTAACCCGTTCGGCCACAAGCGCAGTCGGTTCCGGTCACCACCACGTGGTCGCGAGTGCGGAACCGCAGCAGGGGAGAGGCCTGGCGGCGCAGGGCGGTGTAGACGAGCTCACCGCCGGCGCCGGCGACCGGCGCCACCTGTTCGCCGGTCTCCGGGTTGATGAGTTCGGCGATCATCAGATCCGGCGACAGGAAGTGCATGCCGTCGCCGACCTCGCATTCGCCCCAGTAGGTGCACGCGATATCGGTGCCACCCAACATCTCCCGTGCCGTCGCGCCCCAGAGCGACTCGAGCTTCTCGCGCACCGCGGGCAGCCCGCCGCCGGGTTCGCCGCCCACGCTGATCGCGCGCACCCCTAGCTCGGCGGCGGCGCGGCCGACGATCTGCGGAGCCTGCTCGGCCAGGTGGGTGAGGAAGTAGGGGGTGCCGATCAGGGCGTTGGGGCGCTGATCGGCCTGCACACGAAGCAGTCGCTCGGCGCCGGCCTCCGCGCCGATCGGGATATCGACGATGCCCATGTACTGCAGGATCTGCACGATCGGCAGGCCGCCGACAAAACCCTTGCTCATGCCGAAGCCGTGCAGCAAGCGGTCGCCGGGCCGAAAACCGTTGGCGTACAGGGCGCGTGCGCCCAGCTCACTCCAGGTGCGGATATCGCTGACGGTGAGGCCGACGTAGGACGGTGAGCCGGTGGTGCCCGACGAAGCCTGGATCTGCACGATATCGGCATCGGCGGCCGCCACGTGCGCACCCAGCGGCGGAGCGGCGGCGAGGCTGTCGCGCAGTTCCTGCTTCTCGGTGAACGGGAGATCCGCCAGATCGGCAACCGTCTCGATCTTGCCGACGTCGACACCGTGCTCGGCGAACTTTGCCTGGTAGAACGCGCTGTTTGCGGCCAGATAGGCGAGCTGCTCCCGGAGGCGCTCGTCTTGGACCCGCCGCGACTGAGTCGCCGACAAGGTCTCGACGGCACTCCAGTACTGCGCCGAGAAAGGAACACTTCTCATGATGACTCCCGAATGGCCGTTGCAACGTCGCCGCGCTACCGTTGCGGTTCGGCGACGATTGTTCCCTGACCATAGTTGGGCTATTACAGCTATTCAATTCACTGTCTTCGAACTACCACTTCGGAATTTTTCACTTGCTAACAGACTGGGTGCGGGTCAATCTCGAACTATCGGCGGCATGCCTGCCTGACCTGCTGGTTCGTGGGTGGTTGTGGGTAGGCCGGATCGAATGGTCGAGTATCGGACCACCCGCCGCGGGATTCGAAGCTGTCGAATGACGAATTCGAAGATCATCACTTGGCGCCCGAGTGGGCGGGAATTAACGTACTGCTCGGCGAAACAATTATCCGAAACCATCGCATTACGGAGCGCAAGAATGAATTCGAACTTCCTGGACGAGTCGCAGGCCGACTGGCTCGACACCGTGAACAAGTTCATGGACAACGAGATCACCGTGGAGTACGTGCGCAAGTGCGACACCGGCCGGGAGTACCCGTACGAGGCATACGAGAAGATCGCCGCGCAGGGCTGGCTCGGCATCCTCATCGACGAGGCCGAGGGTGGCTCCGGCGGTGACATCTTCGACTACTCGCTGATGGCCGAGGGCCTGGGCAAGTACGGTTTCGACTTCGCCTGCTCGGTGCTGGTGCCGACCTTCACCGCGATGAACATTCTCAAGTACGGCACCGACGAGCAGAAGGCGCGCTACGTCAAGCCGTTCATCGACGGCCAGATCCGGTTCTCGGTCTCGATCTCCGAGCCCGACGCCGGTTCCGACGCCTCCAACACCAAGACCCGCGCCCGCCAGGAAGCCAACGGCGACTGGGTGATCTCGGGCCAGAAGCTGTGGTGCTCGGGTGCCGCGGCCAAGGACACCGTCATCGCGATGCTGGTGCGCACCGATGCCGACGACAAGCACGGTGGTCTCTCGGTCCTGCTGATCCCGAACGACACCCCGGGCCTGGACATTCGCAAGCTGCCGACCCTGTCGCGTCATGCGACCGGTACCACCGAGATCTTCCTCGACGAGGTGCGTGTGCCCGCCGACGCGCTGCTCGGCAAGGTCGGACAGGGCTGGAAGATCATCACCGATCACCTCGAGCTCGAGCGTTGTGCCGTCGCCGCGGCTTACGTCGGCAACGCCCAGGAGGCGGTGCGCGCGGCCAACAAGTACGCCCATGAGCGTATCCAGTTCGGCAAACCGATCTACGAGTTCCAGGTGCTCAAGCACATGCTGGCCGAGAACCAGACCCGCGTCGACGCCGCGCGTCTGCTCTGCTACCGCGCCGCCAAGATGAAGGCCGCCGGTCTGCCCGCCGCTCGCGAGACCTCCATGGCCAAGCTCTACGGCTCCGAAACCCTCAAGCAGTGCGCCCTCGACGGTATGCAGATCCTGGGTGGCTACGCCAACCTGCCCGAGGCCGACATGGAGCGCTACCTGCGCGAGAGCGTGCAGTCCACCATCGGTGGCGGCACCTCGCAGATCCAGCGCACCATCATCGCCAAGTCGATGCGCCTGTAGTCCGGCGTGTAAACCACCCTCCCGAAAGCACTCTGAGGAGACCTTCGATGGCCACCATCAACAATCGCATCGACATGCCGCTCGACGAGATCGAGGTCGGCACCGTGTTCCGCTCGGGCGGACGCACCATCACCGAAGCCGACGTCGTGAATTACTGTGCGCTGACCGGCAACTGGATCGAGATCCACTCCAACGTGCACTACGCCGCGCAGACCCGCTTCGGCAAGCGCCTGGTGCAGGGTTCGCTGACCTACTCCCTGATGACCGGCCTGATCCAGTTCGGCCCGTCGATCCAGGCGAACTACGGCATCGACAATCTGCGCTACCTCAAGCCGGTGCTGATCAACGACACCATCTACGTCACCGCCGAGGTCATCGCCAAGAAGGACAAGGACGAGAAGTTCGGCGTCGTCACCTTCCTGATGAAGGCGCTCAACCAGGACGGCGACGTGGTCCAGCGCAGCGAGTGGAGCCTGCTCATGCTGCGCAAGCGCGAGGACCTCGACGCACTCGTCGGCGCCTCGCTGCCAACCGAAAAGGTGCGGGGCTGACCTCATGACCGCACAACCCGTCGCAGCGATCGTCGGCATGGGCGATGCCTATGCCACGCGCGCCAATCGCAAAGACCCGCTGCAGCTGGCCGTCGAGGCCACCGTGGCGGCACTCGCCGACGCGGGGATCACGAAGGATCAGGTGGACGCCCTGTTCACCGGTCGTTCGCCGTGGGCCGACAAACGCTCGCAGTGGAACAACATCTTCGCCTCGCACATGCAGATGCCGTTGACGTTCACCAGCGAACTCACCCTGCACGGCGCCGGCCTCACCGCCACCCTTGCCCAGGCATCACAGATGATCGCCGCGGGCAAGGCGGCATACGTGCTGTGCCTGCAGAGCGACGCGACGGAGTTGTTCGTCGACGCCGTGGCCATGGGCGCGGAGGCCGACGCGGATCCGCAGTTCGAAGTGATGTACGGACCGACGATCCCGTCCCTCTACGCCCAGGCCGCGCGCCGGTACTTCCACGAATTCGGCATCACCGAAGCCGATCTCGCCGAGGTCGCCGTTGCCAACCAGCGCTGGGGCGCCCACCACCCGCACGCAGCCAAGGCCAAGCACGGCGAGATCGATGTCGCCACGGTGCTCGCCTCGCCCTACGTGGCCACCCCGTTGCGCCGGTGGATGTGTTCCACCTGGGGCGGCGGTACCGGCGGTGCACTGGTCGTCACCGCGCCCGACAATGTGAGGGCCGACCAGAAGCCGGTATACCTGCACGGGTACGGCTCGGCCACCACCCACGAGTACCTGTCGGACCGGATGAACATGCGCACCTGCAAGTTCGCCGACTTCGGCACCCTGCCCAACCTCACCCACACCGCCACCATCGAGGCGGCGCGGCAGGCCTACGCGATGGCCGATCTCGGCCCCTCCGACATCGACATGGTGCAGATGTCGGTGAACTTCGCGCACATGGGCCCGATCGTCATGGAGGACTTGGGTTTCGCGAAGAAGGGGCGTGGTATCGACGTCTATCGCGAAGGCCGCACCGGCGTCGACGGCGACCTGCCGACCGACACCAACGGCGGCTGGCTGTCCTTCGGCCAGCCCGGCATCTCCTGCAACATGGACACCATCATCGAGACCGTGCGCCAGCTGCGCGGACAGGCACTGGGACTGACGCCGACCCGCAAGCCGGAAACCGCACTGGTGCAGGGCGCGGGCGGCATGTTGGCGGCGGGCAGCGTCCTGGTGCTGGCGTCCTGAGCGGGAATCGGAGAACATCATGAGCGAATCAACCAACGACTGGCCGCAGCCGTACCAGCTGCTCGACGCCGCGCCCTATTGGGCGGCGCTGGACGATCAGCGCTTGACCTTTCAACGCTGTGCCGACTGCGCCGAAGCCGTCTGGCCCGCGCATTCGTATTGCCCGTACTGCGCCTCCGCAGCACTGGCCTGGGAGGAGTCGGCCGGACGCGGCACGGTCTATTCCTTCAGTACGGTGATGCGCGGCCCGACCCCGGTGTGGGCGTCTATCACGCCCTACACCGTCGGATTCGTCGAGATGGCGGAGGGCTACATGCTCTTCGCCCAGATCGAAGGCGACCCGGAGTCCATCGCGATCGACCAGGACGTCACCGTCCGCTTCGTCGAACGTGGCGCCCAGACCATCCCCGTTTTCACCGCCGCGAACCCCGGGTAGAGGTGCACGATGACACAAGACGATCGATCACGACCAGGGCAGGAGTAGGCGATGCAGAACGAACTTCCGCTGGCCGGGATCGTCGTGGTCGAGCTCGGTGACAGCGCCTCGGCGCCGTTCACCGGCAAGATCCTCGCCGAACTCGGCGCCGAAGTGTGGAAGGTCGAGCGGCCGACCGGGGATTCGTCGCGAGGCTGGGGCCCGAGTATGTGGAAGGGCAGCGGCGCTGCGTTTCACGCACTCAACCGCGGTAAACGGTCCATCAAGATCGACATCAAGGACCGCGATCAGCTTGCGCTCTTGCACCAGTTGATCGCAGAACGCGCCGATGTGTTCCTGCACAATCTGCGACCGGGCTCGGCGGCCAAATACGGCCTGGATGCCGAAAGCCTGCGGGTGACCAAGCCCGAGCTCGTGCATTGCGAGGTCGGTGCCTTCGGACACAGCGGGCCGATGAACATGCTGCCAGGCTACGACCCGCTGATGCAGGCATTCTCCGGAATCATGAGCATCACCGGCGAGAACACCGGACCGCCGGTGCGCGCGGGAGTGTCGATCATCGACTTCGGCACCGGCATGTGGGCCGCGATCGGTATCCTGGCCGCGCTGCATCGCCGTCAGTCCAAGCTCGACGGCGCCGCGGTGAACGCGTCGCTGCTGGAAACGGCGATCGGATGGATGTCGATCGGCGCGGCCGGCTACAACGCCGACGGCGCACCCGGCGAACGCCGCGGATCCGGCGTCGCGTTCATCGTGCCGCACCGCGCGTACTCGGCCGCCGATGGCGATCTGATCGTCAGTTGCGGCAACGACGGCCTGTTCGCACACCTGAGCCGGGCGTTGGATCGGCCGGAGTGGGCGAGCGATGAGCGGTTCGCCACGAACGCGGGACGGCTGGCCAATCGGGCCGAGATCGACCGGCTGATCGGCGATCGGCTGGCCGAACAACCGCGCGAATACTGGCAGAAACGGTTGCAGGACTTCGGTGTCCCGGTCGCGCCGGTACAGACGACCGCCGAGATGGTCGCTCACGAGCAGACCAGGGCGCTCGGCATTATCGGCGCACCCTCCGAAGAAGAGCTCGGGGTCGTGGGTCTGCCGTTGTCGTTCGACGGCAAACGGCCACCACCGTTGGCGGCCGCGCAAGATATCGGCGGAGCCGACGACCAACTGCGCGACAGTCTCCGAATGGGTGGAAACGGCAATGGGTAGTGCCAGTGGCCCGCTCGCGGGCATCCGCATCGTCGAACTGGGCGGGGTCGGACCGACCCCGTTCGCCGCGATGCTGCTGTCGGATCTGGGTGCCGACATCATCCGGTTGGATCGCCCCCCGGGCTACGACGGTGGCGCGCCGATCAACGCGCGGTTCAATCTACTCAACCGGGGCAGGCGCAGCGCGGTCTTCGACTTGAAGAAGCCCGCGGCGGTCGAAGCGGTGCTGCGACTCGTTGCCGAGGCGGACGTGGTGCTCGAAGGATTTCGGCCCGGCGTCGCGGAGAAGCTCGGCCTCGGCCCCGAACAGTGCACGGCGGTCAATCCGGCGCTGGTCTACGGCCGGATGACGGGCTGGGGCCAATTCGGCCCGCTCGCACAGGATCCCGGCCACGACGTCAACTACATCTCACTGACCGGCGTCTTGCACTCGGTCGGCCGCGCCGGTGAACCGCCCGCCATCCCGCTGAACCTGGCGGGTGATTTCGGCGGGGGCTCCTTATATTTGGCGCTGGGTGTGGTGTCCGCGCTGCTGGAAAGCCGCACCTCGGGTCGGGGCCAGGTGGTCGACGCCGCCATGGTCGACGGCTCGGCCTCGCTGATGACCCTGTTCTACGGCCTGTTCGCCGCCGGCTACTGGAGCGACGAGCGCGGCGTGAACCGGCTCGACTCGGGCGCGCCCTGGTACAACGTGTACGAAACAGCCGACTGCGGCTGGATCAGCTTGGGCGCCAACGAATCCCGCTTCTGGCGCAACCTGCTGCGCATCATGGACATCGACGAATCGGAGATGCCCGACCAGCACGACAAATCGCAGTGGCCGTCGGTGCACAAACGGTTCACGTCGGTATTCCTGACGAAGACCCGCGACGAATGGTGTGCCCTCGCAGAGGGGCAGGAGGCGTGCCTGGCCCCGGTGCTCTCGCTCACCGAAGCACCGCGACACGCGCACCTGCGTGCTCGCGGGACCTTCGTCGACATTGACGGAGTGGTCCAGCCCGCTCCCGCACCGCGATTCAGCCGCACACCGGGCATGATCCAGCGCCCACCCGCCGAACCCGGCGAGCACACCGACGAGGTTCTGCATGACTGGGGCTTCACTGCTGCCGAGCTCACCGCCCTGCGTGATCAACAGGCCATCGCCTGACCTCAGTGTGACCGACGAAGCGCTCGGTGCGAAACTTCCGCCGAGCGCGTTCTCGTTGCCCGGTGTGGCTACTTCGAGCCTGTCGGCCCGAAGTTGAATTCCGAGGGTTGGAGAATGACAAACCCTTCGCCGAGGAATCGCACCTGCGCGACCTCACCGGACCCGCCGCGCAGCATCGATCCGAAACTCTGGGTGCGCACGATGGAGGTCTGCAGGCCCGAGGACCAGCCGATCAGGGCATCGGAATCGGCGAACACCGGTTGCTGGTGACTGACTGGGATGACGATCGGCTGACCGTGGCTGGTGATCGCCAGCCGACCCTGTCCTTGGAACACACAATTGAACAATCCGCCACCGACGAAAGCACCTGCGCCGGAGACCATCTGGATGTCATAGCCGAGTGAAGGCTCGTAGACGAGGATGTGTTTGCCGTTGATCGACAGTGAATCGCCGGGGTCGAGGTCGATCAGAAAACACTCCGAGGAATGGTGCGCGAACCAGACCTCACCCTGCCCGCGGCAGCTCATCAACGGCACCCCCTCACCGGTCGCGAACCGCTTGACCAGGTTGCGCAGCCCCTGGCTCTTGACCTCGAACGCGAATTGCCCGCGGTAGCCGATCATGGCACCTTGGCGGGCGTACACCTCGCCGTTCACGCAGGCCTTCACACACCTGGAGTGCTGCAGGGTGATGCCGAGTTGCGTTGCCTGCTGGGCCATATTGTCGGCGTGGAAGATCTCACTGCGCATGCGCGTCTGTGCTCCTGAACGATTGCGGGGCAGCCTGTTCGGGCCGGCGCGGGTCGGCCGAGCGCCTGCCCCACGATACCGAGCTGCCGGATCGGTGCCCATCGCGCGATCTTCGGTATCAGCGGGTGAGTTCGCTCGTTAGCCGACGATGTGGTCCTCCTCGGCTCGAGGCGGGTCGCATCGGGGTTGTCAGACGTCGGTGCGAATCTGCAACGTCTCGGGCGTGAAGGCCGCGCCGGTGGACACCAGATGATCGATCTCGTCGGCACCGAACCCGTACTCGCTGAGTACCTGGACCGAGTTCTCTCCGAGTCGCGGTGCGGGATAACGCAATTCGGGTGCGTCCTCGCTCCACTGCTGGGGGATGCCCAGCGACCGGAGTAGTCCTTCGGTCGGGTGCTCCTCCTCGACGAAGAAGCCGACATCTTTCATGTGCGGGTCGTCGAGCAGGGTTTCGGGTGTGTTCATTTCGATGGCGGGGATGTCGGCCTCGGTGAGGATCTGCACCCATTCCGCTGTCGTCTTGGTTTCGAGTACTTCGGCGAGGAAGCTGTAGAGCAGGGCAATGTTCTCGGTGCGGCCACCGATATCAGCGAAGCGGGGGTCCTGCGACATTTCCGGTTTCCCCGCCAGCGCGAAGAATCGGTGCCAGTGCTTGTCGTTGTAGACGTTCACGCCGAGATAGCCGTCGCGGGTCCGGTACGGGCGTCGGTCGGAGTTCATCATCCGGGCATATCCGGAGGTGCCGATCGAGGGGATGAAAGTGTGGCCGTAGAGGTGGTCGCCCATGGCGAACTGGGCGAAGGTCTCGAACATCGGGACCTGCACCTCCTGGCCGTGCCCCGAGCGCTCACGGCGGTACAGCGCGGTGGTGATCGCGTTCGCCGCGGCCATCCCGACGACGCGGTCGGCGATCGCGGTGGCGATGTAGGTGGGCTCACCGGTTTTGCGGCTCTGCAGTACCGGCATGCCGACGGCGGCCTGGATCAGGTCGTCGTATGCGGGCCGGTCGGCGTACGGGCCGTTCTGGCCGAAACCGAAAGCGCCACAATAGATCAGGCGCGGATTGCGCTCGCGCACCTGTTCGTAGGCCAAGCCGAGACGGGCCATCGACTTCGGGCGCAGGCTGTAGAGCAGCACGTCGGCCGAGGCCAGCATGCGCTGCAACGCGGCATTGCCGTCCGCGGATTTGAGGTCGAGTACCACACTGCGCTTGTTGCGGTTGAGGTGCAGGAAGATCGCGCCCATGCCGGGGTTGCGGCGTGGACCGACACCGCGCGTGGTGTCACCGGCGGTGGATTCGATCTTCACCACATCGGCGCCCATGTCAGCGAGCAACAGGGTCGCGAAGGGGCCCATGAAGTTCGAGGTCAGGTCGAGGATGCGCACGCCGTCGAGCGGTCCGGTCATGTGTTCGTCTCTTTTCGTGGTGCGGGAGACGCGGCCGGGCTGCGCCACCGGCAGCGATCATCGATCGTGCCGGGAGAACCCGAGGTCCGGTCACCGGCTCCTCTCATCGTAAAACGCGAGTGCTATCGAACCCAGTGACATGTTACGAAGCCCGAATTCGCGGAGGCCGAATCAGTCGGCGCTCGTGATCTGACAGTAGTTCTTACTGGGGGTGGGGGTTCATGGGAAGAATCTTTCCCATTGTCGGGAGGTTCTGCCGGAGAGAAGGTTGTCGCATCGGCTTCGAGCCGGAGCAGATCTCATCGAAAGGATCGTGCCTGATGCGCACAAGCGTCAACTTCTCGAGCAACGGCCTGCGCCTGGCGGGCATCCTGTTCACCCCCGACAACCGCACGGGTGAGCGCCTGCCCGCCGTGGTGGTGTCGCACCCCGGCGGTGGTGTGAAGGAGCAGACCGCCAGCATCTACGCGCAGCGACTGGCCGACAAGGGCTACGCCGCGCTCGTCTTCGACGCCGCCTACCAGGGTGAGAGCGAAGGCGAGCCCCGCTTCCTGGAGGACCCCTTCCAGCGCAGCGAGGACGTCAAGTCCGCGGTCACCTTCCTGACCACCCGTGACGATGTCGACTCCACCCGCATCGGCGCCCTCGGTATCTGCGCCTCTGGTGGTTATGTGCCCTTCGCCGCGCAGACCGACCACCGCATCAAGGCCGTGGCCACCGTCAGCGGTCTCGATATCGGCGACTACCTGAGCAACGGCCTCGGCCGCACCCAGGACCCGTCGGTGCTGCAGGAAATGCTCGACGCCGCCGGTGCGCTGCGCACCGCCGAGGCGCAGGGCGCGGAGCCGAACTACCAGATCTGGGCGCCGCCGAGCGCCGAAGGTCTGGAACAGGCGCCGGAACTGTTCCGCGACGCGCACGACTACTACCGCACCCCTCGCGGGCAGCACGAGCGCTCGGAGAACAAGTGGCCGCTGCAGAGCATCGACCGAATCGCGCAGTTCGACGCGTACGCCAAGATCGCCATGATTTCCCCGCGTCCGCTGCTGATGATCGTCGGCTCCAAGGCTGACACCGCCTACTTCAGCGAGGAGGCCGTCGCCAAGGCCGCCGAGCCGAAGGAACTGTTCGTCGTCGACGGCGCGACCCATGTCGACCTGTACGACCTGGACCAGTACGTCACCCCCGCCCTGGACAAGCTCGACGAGTTCTTCGGCAAGGGTCTGGCCGGCTGATCCCGGCCGACGCTCACACAGGCGTCTGCCCCGCACGGGTGATCCTCGTGCGGGGCAGACGTTTTCGTGTATCGGTCAGGGGGTCTTCACCAGGATCGGACCGTCGCCGAAGATGGTTCCGGTATCGACCGAGGGCAGCGCGGATCGGGTCAGCGTGCCGTCGGCGTTGACGTCGAAGATGTGGATCTTCGTCGTCACCGTGGTGGGCAGGCAGTCGGCGACGTAGAGGTGGCGCTCGTCGTCGCTGAGTTTCACCAACCCGGGATAGGACCCGGCCGGCGCCCGGTACGGCGAACCGGGCAGCGGCGTCAACGCACCATCCGGACCGATCGAGAATCCCGCGATCGCACCGCCGGCGACCTCGGGAATGTAGACATAGCGTCCGTCCGAGGTGACCTCGGCCGCGTGCGGCATCCCGCCGGTGGCGTACGGCGAACCGGGGGTGGGCGTCAGGCTTCCGTCGTCGCCGACCGCGAAACCTGAGACACTGCTGCCTTGTTCGTTGCTCACGTAAACGAACCGGCCGTCGGGCGTGTAGCCCGGATTGACCGGGAGCCTGCCGCCGGGCACGGGATCGCCGAGCGAGGTGAGCTCGGCGTCCGCACCGATCGCGTAGCTGTGGATCTTGGCGTCGGCAGCACTGGTGAAGCGCAGATAGCGGCCGTTCGGGTCGACGGTGATCATCGGGAAGACAGCGAATCCGTCGACCGTGGTCTCGCGCAGGAAGGTCAGCGCCCCGGTGGGGGAGACGGCGTAGGTGCTGAGCCGTCCCGGTACCCCGCCCGCGCCGATGAACAGGAATCGTCCGTCGGGCGTCAGGATCGAGGTGACCACCGGGCCGCCGCTGAACGCGACCTCACCACCCGGGATCGGATGCGCCGTGCCGTTGTCGTCGAGGTGGTAGCCGGTGACGCGCTGCGCGCCCACCTGAGTGACATAGACATCGCGGCTCTCGGGTGCCGCGGCCACCGACAGCACGGCGGGACCCGCGCCGAACGGTGAGCCGGGCACTGCGGACAACCCGCCGTCGTCGGCGATGCGCAGGACCGCCACATTGCCGGTGGCGGTGCCGCCCATCAGCAGGAACTGTGACTGTTGACCGGGTGCTCCGGCGGCGGTGCCTGCCGCCCAGCCGGCGCCGAGGACCACCGCCGCGAGCGCGGCGGTCGGCTTGAGGAGCAGCTGGGCGCGACGGCCCGCCCTACGTCGTGGGAATGTCGTCATCGACTACCTATCCGAACTATCCGCTGTGTCAGACGCCGAGGAAGTCGTGGTAGCGGAAGGTGATTTCACCGTCGAGCATCTCGAGCAACTCGGCGATGACGCCGGACTCGTCGCGCCAGGCGAGATAGGCCTCGAAGTTCGCGCGGGTGTCCCACTTCTCGACGAAGAGAATCCGGGCGGGTTCGTCCTGATTACGTGCGACCTCGACGCTGATATTGCCCGCGAAGCTGCGGGTACCGGGCAGGTTCTTGATGAACCATTCGCGCAGATCGTCGAAACGGTCGGCTTTGGCGGACATGTCGATTGTTACCTGAACAGCCATGGAAATGCAGACTCCTGTCGGCAGGAAAGGGAATGTTCGGCGGAAACTTCGGCAGCGAACGGAATGACCGTAACGTGCATCACAGTCCAAGCCAATTGGTGAATCGGAAAGTAGCGATTCGATCAGCGTGAAGTAGCTGTTCGGGGCGGTCTGGCGCGGGTTCGGGGTCGGTGAAGCGGGGGTTCGGAAATCGTCAATTGATTACCCTCGGGGTCTGGATATGATCGAGGTCACTCATTCGGAAATGATTCCGGGAGTTTCCTTTTGCAGCGTGGCAACGGCCATCTCGTCGATGGTGCAGTGCGTTCGGCTGTATTCGTTCGGCAGGAGTTCGATGTGGCGGTGCGGCGAGAAAACCGTTCGAGTCTGTATATCGGCGGTCAATGGGTCGCCCCGGCGACCACCGATACTTTCGAGGTCGTCTCACCGTTCACCGGGCAGCCGATCGGCCGCGTAGTGGCCAGCTCTCGCGAGGACATGGACCGTGCGGTGTCCGCCGCCAGGTCGGCGTTCGACACCGGCCCGTGGCCGCGGATGAGCCTGGCCGAGCGGATGGCGGTTCTGAGTCGGCTCGGTCAGGCGATCGCCGAGCACCGCGGCGAGATCGCGGCGTTGATCACCGAGGAGATGGGCTGCCCGATCACGCAGACGCTGGCCTCCCAAGCAGGCGCGGCGATCGCGCTCATCGAGACCAATCTCGAACTGGTGCAGGACTATCCGTGGCGGACTGTGCGGCGTTCGGCGATCGGCAACGCGCTCGTCACCAGGGAACCACTCGGTGTGGTCGCGGCGGTTGTGCCGTGGAACGCGCCACTGTCGGTGGCGATGCTGAAACTCGCGCCCGCGCTACTGTCCGGCTGCACCGTGATCCTCAAGCCGTCGCCCGAGGCGCCGTTGAGCGCGTATCTGCTCGCTGAACTCGCTGATGCCGTCGGCTTTCCGCCCGGCGTCCTGAACATCGTGGTCGCCGATCGCGCCGAGAGCGAATACCTGGTCACCCACCCCGGGGTGGACAAGGTGTCGTTCACCGGCTCCACTGTGGCGGGACGTCGTATCGCCGCGCTCTGCGGCGACGACCTGCGCCGCTACACCCTCGAATTGGGCGGCAAGTCGGCCGCACTCGTCCTCGACGACGCCGATCTGGCTGCCGCCGTCGCCTCGCTGCGCACGCTGTCGTTCCGCTACAACGGGCAGGCGTGTACGAACAAGACCAGCGTGATCGTCTCACGTTCTCGCGCAGGCGAACTCGTCGAGCGCCTCGCCGACGCGGTGCGTGGACTACGGATCGGTGACCCCGCCGATCCGGCGACCGAGATCGGTCCGCTGGTCAGCCGCCGCCAGCGCGCCCGCGTCGAGGGGTACATCGCCGGCGGCCGAGCTGACGACGCGAAAGTCGTTGTGGGCGGCGGCCGCCCGGATGGCTTCGAGCACGGTCTGTTCGTGGAGCCGACCGTGTTCGCCGAGGTGACGTCGGACATGGCCATCGCCCAGGAGGAGATCTTCGGCCCTGTCGTCGCGGTCCTGGCGTGCGACAGCGAGGACGAAGCGGTCGCGATCGCCAACGACACCGTCTACGGGCTCAGCGGCGCGGTCTACAGCGCCGATACCGACCACGCTCTCGCGGTGGCTGCCCGACTGCGCACCGGCAGCGTCGAGATTAACGGCAGCAGTACCGGTTTCCACGCGCCGTTGGGCGGGTTCAAACACAGCGGCATCGGCCGTGAAGCCGGCCTCGAGGGGTTCGACGTGTTCGTCGAACCCAAGTCCTACGGCATCTCCGGCGACATCGCCGACGCCCTGTCCTGAACGTCACCCGCACTCCGAAAGGCACGTCAATGTCGACTGCACAACGTCTGTGGCCACTGGCCGGGGCGTCGATCACGCTGGACCACGGACTCATCACCATGGGTCAGCACGGTCCACTCACGGTGCCGATCCCGACCTTCCTCATCGAGCACGAGCGCGGGCTGGTCCTGTTCGACACCGGCTTGGTGCCCGAGGCATGGAACGATCCGCGCGCCGTCTACGGCGACCTCGTCGATGTGTTCGCGCTGGACTGCCCGCCGGGCAACACCCTGGAACTGCAGCTCGCCAAGGCCGGGTTCGCGCCGTCCGACGTCACGCACGTGGTCATTTCGCACTCGCACTTCGACCACACCGGCGGCATGTATCTGTTCCCCGACGCCGAGTTCTACATGTCGGAAGTGGATCTGCGCTATGCCTTCTGGCCCGACCCGCCCTACCAGGGCTTCTACCGGCCGCAGGATCTCGAGCTCACCCGCTCGTTCGCGTGGAATCCGCTGCGCGAGGACTACGACCTCTTTGGTGACGGCAGCATCCAGATCCTGCAGACCCCAGGACACACGCCCGGCGAGGTGAGCCTGCTGGTGACGCTGCCGTCGCGGAAATTCCTGATCACCGGAGACGCGGTTCACCTGCGGTCGGGTTTGGTCTCGGAGTGCCCGTGCCCGGTCGACGTCAACGCCATCCAGGCCGTGCAGTCGATCCAGCGGATCATGCAGATCAGTGCCGCCCAGCAGGCCGAGGTGTGGGTCCTGCACGACCCGCAGGACTGGGAGCGGCTGGGCACCGTCGAAGGCGGATACGCCTGATGACCAGCTCCGGTACCGGATCGGTCGGTGTCACCGCGCGACTGGCCGAGCACGTGGCCGCCGTGGCGAATTCCGCACTCGGTGCCGACGACGTCGAGGCGATACGGCGACTGTTCCTCGACAACTTCATCGTCTCGCTGTGGGGCAGTACCCGACCTGCGGCAGGTCGGGTGCGGGAGTGGTCGAGGCGCTTCGCGGGTACCGGCGGAAGTCCGGTGCTGCAGTCTGATTGGTGTACCGAAGCGTCGGTGGCGGCGTTGGCTCACGGGACGGCGGCGCACAGTTACGAGCTCGACGACACCCATGACGTGACCACCAGTCACCCGGGGTCGGTCGTGATCCCGGCGGCGCTGGCCGTCGCCGCGGAGACGGGCGCTTCGCAATCCGAACTGTTCCGGGCGGTGGCCGCGGGCTATGAGGCGATGGTTCTGATCGGCACGGCAGCGGGTGGTTTGGAGACCGTGCATCGGGGGTTCCATCCGACGTCGGTGTTCGGTGCGTTCGGTGCGGCCACGGCAGCGGTGAGCCTGCGTGCTTACCGCGATGGGCAGCTGGTCGATCCCGAGATCCTGGTGGCGGCATGGGGCCACGCGCTGTCGCAACCCAGCGGGTCGATGCAGTTCTCGGTCGAGCCGACCGGTGGTGAGGTGAAACGGGTCCACGCCGGGCTCGGCGCCCGAAACGGTGTGCTGGCGGCGGATTTCGCGCTGATACCGGAGCTGACGGCGCCGCGTCTGGTCGTCGAGGGCACCTACGGTGCCGCGGCGAGTTTCGGCGGTCCGCTACGCGAGGTGACGCCGGGAGACCAGCTGCGTATCCACACCATCAGCTACAAGCCGTACGCGTGTTGCCGCCTGTTCCATTCGACGATCGACGCGCTGGCCGAGGTGACCGACGGATTCACGATCCCGGTCGAGCGGATCACCGAAATCGTGGTCAGCGGGCCACAACTGGTCGCCGACCAGCATATGACCGAGGCCGAGTCCACGATGACCGCGCAGTACAGCTGCCCGTACATCGTCGGTGCGACGCTGGCCTACGGTCCGACCCGTTACGACGCCTACGGCGAGGAGTTCCTGAGGGACGAACGGATCCTCGCGATCGCCGCGAAGGTCCGCTTCGAGGTCGACTCGGATCTCGAAAAGCGCTACTACCCAGAGCATTTCGCCTCGTCGGTGCGTCTGCGATTCGCTGATGGCAGTTCCGCGTCCGCGACCGTGATCGACAGCGTCGGCACCGTGGCGGCTCCCATGACCACCCCGCAGCTCATCGCGAAAGGCGCCGGGCTCGCAGCCCGTGACCACGTGCCCGACGGAACCCGGATCGCCGCCCTGCTCTGGGACGACGCCACCGATGGCCGAGATCTGGCCGCGCTCCTCGCGGCTGGGCATTCGACGAAAGAACAAGCGTGAGAATTCGAGACCGTATCGGCAGAAGCCGGCGCATGATGTCGCTGGGCGTCCTCGCGACCGCCGCTCTGCTGATACTCCTGCCCGCCTCCCCGGCCCTCGGTGCCCCCGGCACCGAGTATCTGTATGTGGCAGGTGCCGCCTCGGACCGACTGCTCGGCTACCGGGTCGGCGCTGATGGGGCACCGCGACTCGTCGCGGACGTACCCACCGGATTCGGCAACCTGTCGGTGAAGGAGTCGGCGGATCACCGCTTCCTCTATGTCCTGACCATCACACCGGCCGCGGCGATCTTCGCCTACGAGATCGGTGCGGGCGGCGACCTGTCCCCGGTCCCCGGCACCCCGACCGTCCTCTCGGAACCGCCGCTCGGGATGAACCTCTCACCCGACGGCAAGCATCTGGTGCTGCTCACCGGACCCAGCCTCGACGGCGGTGCCCACCTGCAGGGCTACTCGGTGGCCGCGAACGGGGCGCCGACGCCGCAGGGCGTTCCGGTGGCGATCGGCCCGGCCGGCATCGCGGGTGGCCCGGTGCCGATGCCGGTGGTCTCACCCGACAGTCTGAACGTCTACGTGTCCAACTATTCCGGCGGCACAATGACTCGGTTCGAGCTGCGTTCCGACAGCACGGTCTCAGCAGCCCGCGAGTCGGTGCGTACCGGCGGCGGACCGGTCAGTCCGACGTTCTCACCGGATGGCCAGTTCGTCTATACCTCGAACGAACATACGTCGAGTGTGTCGGCTTTCCGGTACCAGCCGACGACCGGCGCGCTCGTCGAGGTGCCCGGATCGCCGTTCCCGGCGACGGGGTTGACCCCGCACGGCATCGGGCTCAGCCCCGACGGGAGGTTCCTCTACACCCCGAACGCGCTGACCGATGATGTCACCGGTTTCGCGGTCCAACCCGACGGAGCGTTGCGGCCGTTGCCCGGTTCGCCTTTCCCCGGCGGACCCGTCGGCACGATGCCCGGTCAAGTGTTCGTTTCCTCTGATGGTCAGCGGCTCTACGCCGTCGATCTGGCGGGTACCTCGCCGACGCCGACCGTCGCGTTGCGTGGCTACCGCATCGAGCCCGACGGCGCGCTGACACCGGACGCGGGCGAAGCGGTCGGCACCGGACTCCTTTTTTCCGCGGCTTCGCTGCTCGTGGCCGGTCGGTAGCGGAGATACATCGCGTCGACTGTCCAGAAACATGGACATCCGCGCGTCCCGGATGTCTCTACCGTCGAGATATGGGACATGGTTCGCGAAGATCGTTGCGATCATGAATTCAATTGTCCCACTGTGTAATTCGTTCACATACCTGCTCGCCGGAATCGCCGGCGACACAGATCCCCAGAGGTGAGAAATGACTGCCACCCTTCCCGCTACGCCGGCTGTCGACCGTGACGGCGTGCCGCACTACCGGCTCTTCATCGACGGTTCGTGGGTGGATACCGACACCGCGATCCCGGTGATCGACCCGGCCACCGAGGAGGTCGTCGTCACCGTCGCCCGGGCCGATATCAGCCACGTCGACGCCGCGGTAGCCGCAGCGAAGCGGACCCACGAGTCCGGTGTCTGGCGCAACACCCCGCCCGCCGAGCGGGCCGCCGTGATCGACCGGGTGATCGCCGCGCTGAGCGCCAAGATGGACGACCTCGCGGTGCTCAGCGCCAAGGAGACCGGTATGCCGCTGCGGCTGGCGGGCGCCATCGGCGTCGGCTTCCCGCTGATGCACCTGGGCCACTACGCGGAGCTGACCCGCACCTATGAGTTCGAGCGTTCGGGACCGGTCGCCGGTCAGGTGCTCTCGGCGAGCTTCATCCGTAAGGAGCCGGTCGGGGTGTGCGCGGGCATCGTCCCGTGGAACTTCCCGGCGGTCATCGCCGTGTGGAAGTCGATCCCGGCACTGGCCGCGGGCAACACCGTGGTGCTCAAGACCGACGAGAAGACCCCGATCTTCGCCCTCGAGCTGGCTCAGCTGCTCCAGGATGCCGGACTGCCCGACGGCGCGCTCAATGTCGTCGTCGGTGACGGCCCGACCGTCGGCGGCCACCTGGTCAAGCACCCCGATGTGCGGCTGGTGTCCTTCACCGGGTCCACCGCCACGGGCCGGCAGGTGATGGCAGACGCGTCGGGCACCGTCAAGCGAGTGCTGCTCGAACTCGGTGGCAAGGGCCCGAACATCGTGCTCGACGACGCCGATATCACTGCGGCAGTGGATGGTTCGATCTACGCCTTCCTGCTGCACGCGGGCCAGGCCTGTGAGTCCGGCACCCGCCTGCTGCTGCCCGCCTCGATCCACGACGAGTTCGTCGCCCGTCTGGTGGAGCGGCTGAAGACGCTGAAGATCGGCAGCCCGCTCGACCCGGCCACCGACATCGGCGCGGTGATGAACAAGACCCAGCACGAGCGGATTCTCGGCTACATCGAGAAGGGCAAGGCCGAGGGCGCGACCGTGGTCATCGGTGGCGGTGTGCCGACCGGCGAGGGCTTCGACAAGGGCTACTGGGTGGAGCCGACGGTGTTCACCGGTGTCACCAACGACATGACCATCGCCCGCGAAGAGATCTTCGGCCCCGTGCTCTCGGTCCTGAAGTACGACTCCGAGGACGAGGCGATCAAGATCGCCAACGACACCGAGTACGGCCTGGCGGCCGCGGTATGGAGCCGCGACAACCAGCGTGCTCTGGAGGTCGCCCGGCAGATCGAGGCGGGTTCGGTGTGGATCAACGACTACCACAACATCTCCCAGTACCTGCCGTTCGGCGGTTTCAAGCAGTCCGGCACCGGCCGTGAGCTCGGCCCCGACGCGCTGAGCGAGTTCACCCAGGACAAGGGCATCACGATCGACCTGTCCGGCGACGTGAGCCGGCGCGCCTACGGCCTCGTCCTCGGCACCCCGCCCTCGGCCGAATAGCAGTTTCCGCAGTACCGGTGCGCGCCCGAGCATCGGGCTCGTGTTCGAGAAGATCCAACGGAGAATCTTATGATCAAAGGTCAGTTCACCAATTTCAAGCTGATCGTTCGCGATCTCGACCGCTCGCTGGCGTTCTACGCGTTGTTCGACCAAAAGGTCGGCGCGCTGCTGGAATTCGTCGACCCGGAACTCACCGAAGTGATGCTGGAGGATTCCGAGGGCGTCCGCACCCTGGTATTGCTCCACGGCGACCTGCTGCCCGCACCCGACCCGATTCCCGGATACGCGCCGCTGGTGCTGGTCGTGGATGACGTCCACGCGGCGGCGGCGGAAATCAAGGCCGCGGGTCACGAATTGCGGGTCGAGCCCACCGATTTCGGTCCGGTCAGCCTGGCCATGGTCGCCGACCCCGACGGTTACCTGGTCGAGCTGGTCTCCGGTGACCCGAACGCGGTGCAGAGCCCGCCGCCGGGCACCAAGATCCCGCACCCGGTTCCCTACATCCACGATCACGCATGAGCTCGGTGGTGACCGTGGAAGCGGCGGTGCGGCCCGCCTTCGGTTCCGACGGCGGCGGGCACCTGCTCATCGATGGTGAGTGGGTGCCCGCCGCCACGGGTGCGACGTTCGAGGTGATCGATCCGGGCACCGAACAGGTGGTCGGGCAGGTCGCCGAGGCGTCCGCGGCCGATGTCGATGCCGCGGTGCGGGCCGCGCGGCGCGCTTTCGACGAGGAGCGCTGGCTGCGCCTGTCCTCGGCACAGCGCGGTGTGGTGCTGTGGCGGGCGGCTGATCTCATCGAGGCCAGGTCCGAGGAGCTGGCGCGACTGGAGAGCCTCGACGTGGGAGTACCTGTCTCCCAAGCGAAGCTGATGGTGGCCGAGGCGGTCAACCAGTTCCGCTACTTCGCGGGCTTGGCCGACAAGATCGTGGGCACCACCGTCGACCTCGGCACCGCCGAGCGCCGGATGCAAGGTGCCACCTACCGGGAGCCGGTCGGTGTCGTGGCGATGATCGTGCCGTGGAACGCACCACTCATCGCCATGTCGATGAAGCTGGCGCCGGCGTTGGCGGCCGGGTGCACGTGTGTGCTCAAGCCGTCAGAGGAAGCACCGCTGTCGGCGCTGGCCTTGGGCCGGATCCTGCTCGAAGCGGGCGTCCCGGCCGGTGTGGTCAACATCGTCACCGGTTTCGGCGCGACGGGCGCGGCGATGGCCGAACATCCCGGGGTCGACAAGATCAGTTTCACCGGTTCCACCGAGGTCGGCCGCAAGATCGTCGCCGCGGCCACCGGCAACCTGAAGAAGGTATCGCTGGAACTGGGCGGCAAGTCACCGGTGATCGTGCTCCCCGATGCCGACCTGACGGCCGCCGCGGCGGGAATCGCCCTCGGCGTGTTCTGGAACTCGGGGCAGATCTGCACCTCGGGCACCAGGCTGTTCGCACACGCCGACATCTACGACGAACTCGTCGAAGGGATCGCCGAACAGGGCCGTGCTATGAAGATGGGCTACGGCACCGACCCGGATGTGGTGCTGGGACCGCTCATTTCGCGGCGCCAGCTCGATCGCGTCACCGGGTACGTCCACGGCGGGATCGCCGCGGGCGCCCGGGTGGTCTGTGGCGGCAAGCGGGTGGGCGAGACCGGCTTCTATTACGAGCCGACCGTTGTCGCCGACGCCTTGCCCGAGATGGCGATCGTCCGCGAGGAGATCTTCGGACCGGTCATCGCCGCCCTGTCGTTCACCGATCTCGACGAGGCGATCCGTTCGGCCAACGACACGGAATACGGCCTGGCGGGCAGTGTCTGGACGCGCGATGTCGCGCTCGCGCATCGAATCGCCCGACGACTGCGTGGTGGCCGGATCGGGGTGAACATCCATCGGGCAGGCGGGGTACAGATGCCCGTCGGTGGATTCAAGCAGTCCGGCTGGGGCCGAGAGAACGGTCCCGACGCGCTCGAGGGATACCTCGAGACCAAATCAGTCGTCACGCTGCTCGACCGCTGAAGGCGCGGTTTCGCCGTTACCGTCAAACGACACCCGAAAGTTGTATTGCAATGACAGAGCACGAGAATGACCTGGAGCAGATGACCCGGTGGGTCGTCGACCTCGAGGAAATCAAATACTGATGGCGAAGTACTGCCACGGTATCGACCAGAAGAACGAAGAGACCTTCCTGAGCATTTGGTCCGACGATGCCGATTATCTGCTGCCGCGAGGCGCGGGCCACGGTATCGACGGGGTCAGGGAACTGGTGCGCAAGGTATGGCGCGAGGTCCCGCAGTGTCATCACCACATCACCAATCCGGTGATCCAGATCCAGGGCGACACCGCGACCGCGGCGACCGATGTCTTCTATTTCCGACTCACCGCGGACGGTACCCGGGTATTGCTCTCGGGCCGATACACATTCGAGTTCGTCCGGCGTGACGGAGAGTGGAAGACCAAGCGGCTGGAATTCGCGAGCTTCGTGTCGGACAGCCCAGTTTTCGCGTAGCACCGACCTATGCCTGAGGCCCTGCGACAGTCGTCGCAGGGCCTCAGGCGTCGCATCAGCGTCAGTGGCCTTCGGCTCCAGCGCTCGACTCGGCGGTTGCCGCGCGGGACAGGCGCACGGCCAGACCGCCCAGGATCAGTACGAGGGCTACGATGACTAGCCACGGCGGCAGCCAGTAGGCCGCGCTCGCCGTGATACCGAGCACCGCGGCGCCCACCACGCGCGGGAGCCAGCCGGTGCCGGTCTCCCGGCGGAAGTAGAAGGCCTGCGACAGCAGATACACCGCAGGACCGATCATGATCAGCACACCCGCGACGCCGGCGCGATCGGTGTGGGCATGCCCGAGTACAGTTTCCGCACCCGCGGCGAATATCACCAGGCCGGCAACCACGCCGTAGATCGCACTGAGCCCCAGGTGTACCGCGGCGATCGGGTCGGCGGTGCGGGCGATGTCGCGGACCACGTCGCTCTCGGCGCGGGCGAAGTAGATCTGCCACAGGCAGACCAGCGCCAGGAAACAGCCGAAGGCGAGCGTGAGCACCAGCGCGTCGTCGTGGTGTTCGGTGATCACCCGGCCCAGTGTCAGCACGGTCTCGCCGAGCATGATGATCAGGAACAGTCGCATGCGCTCCACGACGTGCTCGGCGTCGGACGCCAGCTGCCGTGAATCGATCCGTCGACCCGGCACGGGATGCGCCAGCCACGTACCGATCAGGTCGACAGCGGCCGCCGCGGCCCAGAACCACAGGCGCGTGCCGGGCTCCACCATCGCACCGATCAGCCACAGCGGGGTCGAGACCATGAACCACAGCAGGACCCGCAGATAGTGCCCGCGCAGCGCGTCGTCAGGTGCGGTGACGGCGGCGTAGACGCTGGGCCCGATGAGCGCCGCCAGCATCGGCACCACGAACAGCCACGGGCTGTCGTCGAAGGCATGCGCGATGCCCGCATTGGCGAACAGCCCGAGGGCCATCACTGCCACAGTGATCAGCTTCGTGCCCTTGCGCTCGATATCGAGCATGGTGATCTCGAAGGTGGTGAACGTCCAGATGCCCACCACCGCGATCAACGCCACCAGCGTCTCCGCCCCGCCCCGCCAGGTCAGATGCGCGACGAAGTGATGGGTCAGCTGGCCCAGCGCCAGGACGAAGACCAGATCGAAGAACAGCTCGAGGGGCGAGACCGCACGTGAGAGCGGCAGACGCGGTGCGCTCATGGCTTCCTCCTAGGTGACGCCGTGCTCGAGCACTTCGCAACGCAGCCTCAGCGTACCTATCCGCGGGTGCGCGAGTCGTTAGCTGCACGCCGGTGCAACCTCGATTCACAGCGGCCATTGCACACGAGAAGCGCCCGGCGTTCAGAGGAGGGGTTTCCGCAATTCGCAGACTGTCCAATTTCCTGGACAGATGTGGACGAGAGGCGACCGTAATCTCCTGGAATCGGCACGACGGAGTTCCCGTGCAGCCGTGGAGAGTTGGGTAATCACACATGAGCAAGATTTCCGAGGCAGACAAAATTGCCGAAGCGTCGATGGCGGTCGTCGACCGGCACATCGCCGCGATGGGCAGCCGCGACGTCGACACGATCGCCGCGGACTATTCCGAGGACACGGTCATCATCACGACATTGGCCCCGGAGCCGCTCGTCGGCAAGGCCGCTATGAAAGCCTTCCTGGCGACGCTGTTGGCCGCTGGAGCCGACGAGCTCGATGCCGCCGCCGCACCTACTTTCACGCGCAAAGAGGCTGTCGGCGAATACGTCTACCTCGCTTTCGATCTGGGCAACGGCAAGACCGCGACCGAGACCTACCACGTCAAGAACAACGAAGTCGTGTTCGAGACCGCCACTTTCTGACAGTGGTGACGACGAAGTAGCCGATCGTGGCATCGGGGGACCTAAGCCCCCAAGACACGAAAAACCTACCACAGCGCGGTTTTATGGGTGCTGGTCGCGTATGAAAAGCGCGGGG
>NZ_JBHURA010000001.1:1483259-1487251 GCF_042674185.1 Nocardia sp. NPDC056952
CCCACACCAACCACCTAAAAAAA
This sequence comes from Nocardia sp. NPDC056952, assembly GCF_042674185.1. Taxonomy (NCBI): domain Bacteria; kingdom Bacillati; phylum Actinomycetota; class Actinomycetes; order Mycobacteriales; family Nocardiaceae; genus Nocardia; species Nocardia sp. NPDC056952. The sequence goes on from NZ_JBHURA010000001.1 coordinate 1,483,283, forward strand.
AACTTCGAGTTGTTCGTCACCCCCATTTTCTCACTGTGTGTCCCACTATGTCCCCTTTGGTGGCATGGGTGCCGGAAGGCACCGATGCCACGATCATGCTCCCAACGCGGTGTATTCGGTGTGATGGTCGCGAATGACAAGGGCTGAGCGCAGGTTCCACAGTCCGGTCGGGTCGGTGGAGTCGTAGCCGGTGAGTCGCAGAATTCGTTTGAGCCGGTAGTCGACACTGTTGGGGTGCAGGTGCAGCCGGCGGGCGGTACGACGGCGGTCGAGGCCGCTGTCGATGTAGCAACGCAGGGTCGCGAGAAGATCGGGGTGTTCCTCGAGCGGATCGAGCACCGTCGACAGTGCATCGCGGCCGGGCCCGGGACGGGTCAGTTGATATTCGACCGCGATATCGCTGAACCGGTGCAGCCGACCTGTCATGCCCAGCCTGGTGGCCAGATCCAGTGCGGCGTGGACCTGTTCGGCCACCGCCGGCAAGTCGGTGGTGAGTGCGTGCATCGTCAGCGCTGTCGGGACGGTGCCGTCGGCAGTGACGAGGCAATCGTTGAAGGCGGCGAGTGCGGCATAGTCGTTGGGCGCGGTATCGGGAATCAGGATGGTTGCGCCGTTGTCCGCGAGCAAGGTCAGAGCGCTTGGGCCGAAACGGCGACGCACCTCGAAGTACATTCGAGCGGCGACCGGTTCAGCGGCCGTAGGCGGTCCCTCATGATGCCGACCGCGCAGCGGCGGTAGGCGCATCGCGAGGATGGTGTAGGAGTCGGCGACGCCGATGTGGCTGCAGTGGCCGAGTATTTTCGCCGAGTCGCCCCGCAACAGTGCGGCGGCGACGGCACGTCCCTCGTCGACCCGTTCGTTCGATCGAGCCTGCTTGTACACCCGCGCGACGATTTCGGTCGCCGCGCGTACCGCGCGCAGGACTGAATCCGCCGTCGGTGGTGTCTCGATGGAAATGACCAGTTCCATGGCCCCGATGACGATCGACAGTGCGGTGTCGAGGCTGACGCCCAAACGAACACAGCCGGCTACGGCGCGCTCCAATTGTGCGGCGGCGTCACTGTCGAGATCGGTGGCCGACGCGAATGATCTGGAGGCGAGTGTGAGTAGCTGCTCGCGCACCTCATCGGACGCGCTGTGTGCGCTCATCGCGGAGTCGACCATCCGGGTGATCGTGTGGTTCACCTCGTGAACTCCCATCCTGCGGTTCCTCGACTGGGCGGCTGCGGCGAGTCGAGTGCGCCCAGTGCTGGGCAACTCAGGCGAGCCTATGTCTCGATGGCGCGGTGCGGTGTCCAGCAATTTGGACACGACCTGACCTGGTCAACTGCACAGAAAGTGGGTGTTACAGAGGGGGCTGATGACATGTATGAGGCATAATGCATAAATAAGCGACCGAAAGGACCGACATGGAAACCACGCTGCAGGGTTTGCCGCGCAGTCCGAACAAGCAACGTCACCAGCTGTCGGAGGACGTCGCGACCTACGTTCGTGAGCTGATCATCACCGGTCAGGTGCGACCCGGCGACTTCTTGCGGATCGAACCGGTCGCTGAGGCTGTCGGCGTCAGCAACACCCCGGTGCGGGAAGGGCTGCTGCTGCTCAGCGGCGAGGGTTTCGTCGAGCTCGTGCCGCGCCGCGGGTTCATGGTGTCGGCATTCAGTAAACAGGACGTGCGCGACTTGTTCTGGGCGCAGGCCACGATGGCGGGGGAGCTGGCGGGCCGGGCTGCCAAGTCGATCTCCCCGCGCGAACTCGATCATCTGGCGGGTGTCGTGGAGGCGCATGCCAGGGCGGCCGCGAGCGGATCCGATGACGAGCTCGTCACCTACGGTCACGAATTCCATCGCTCGATCAACTTGGCAGCGGACTCGCGCCGATTGGCCATGTTGCTGGCCACGGTCGTCAAGCAGCTACCGAATCGCTTTTACATCAATATCGAGGGCCACGGCGAGGACACGCTGCGTGATCACCCGCTGATCCTCGAAGCGCTGCAGAAGCGCCGCTCCAAGGCCGCCAATACGCTGATGCGCGACCACATCATGTCCAGCGCCGACGAGTTGATCGGCATGCTGGAGAAGCAGGGGCTGTGGGCCGAGCTCCAGAAGTCCACGGCCTGAACCGATCCCGCTGAACGTCGTTCGGCGGTGCTCGTGTGCATCGCCGAGCGAAGTGGTCGGTGCCTCCGCGAAGCCACCGAATCGCCCGAAGAAGTCTCTAGCGCAGGCTCCTGGCCTGATCACCGCCCTGGCACGCCGATATGAAATATAGTATATATAACTGGTACGTTGCGTGCGTCACAGTGGCGAGAGGACTTTCAATGACGAAGTCGGTTATGACCGGGGTGCTGCCGGCCCATCCCGAGGCGTCTTACATCGATGGCAGCTGGGTTCCGGTGTCATCGTCGGAGACCTTCGAGGTCGTGAACTGCAGCACCGAAGAGGTCGTGACCGCCGTCGGCGCGGCAACCGTTGACGATGTGGACGCCGCGGTGCGGGCGGCACGCACGGCATTCGAGACCGGGCCGTGGCCGCTGATGTCGCCCACCGAGCGAGCCGGGTACCTGCGAGCGATCGCCGCCGAGCTGACCAGACGGGGCGACGACTTCGCCCAGTTGTGGTCGGTCGAATCGGGTATCGCGTATGCGCTGGCCAAGACCAGGCTTCCGCTGTTCCTGTCCGGCGCGTTCAACGCCTATGCGGATCTGGCCGAGACCTTCGCCTTCCGGGAGTCGCGCACACCCGCGGCCGGTGGTGCCGGTCTGCTCGTGCGCGAGCCGGTCGGTGTCGTGGCGGCGATCGTGCCGTGGAACGGTCCGGCCGGGTTGATGGCCTACAAGTGCGCGCCCGCTCTGCTGGCCGGGTGCACCGTGGTGCTGAAGCCGCCGCAGGAGGCGCCGACCTCGGCCTACCTGTTCGCCGAGATCTGTGACCAGGTCGGACTGCCCCCGGGTGTGCTCAATGTGGTGACCGCCGACCGGCAGGTATCGGAATCGCTGGTCCGTCACCCCGGAGTCGACAAGGTGACCTTCACCGGTTCGACGGCGGCGGGGCGTGCGATCGGCGCGATCTGTGCCGACCGGATGGCGCGTTGCACCCTCGAGCTCGGCGGTAAGTCGCCGGCCCTGGTGCTCGACGACTACGACATCGGCACGGCGGCGAAGGTTCTCGCGGGTGGCATCAGCTACCTGGCCGGGCAGGTCTGCCACAGCCTGACCCGCGTGATCGTGTCCGAGAAGCGGCACGACGAACTGGCTGACGCGCTCGGTACCGCGATGAGCGCGCTGCGTGTAGGTGACCCGTTCGACGAGACCGTCAACATGGGACCGCTCGCCTCCGCTCGCCAACGTGAACGCGTCGAAAGCTACATCGCCGCAGGCAAAGCCGGCGCGCGTCTGGTCACCGGCGGCGGCCGACCGGCCGGGCTGGAACGCGGCTTCTTCGTGGAGCCGACCGTTTTCGCGAACGTCGACAACAAATCGGTGATCGCGACCGAGGAAATCTTCGGACCTGTGCTCGCCGTCATCGCGGCGAAGGACGAGGACGACGCCATCGCGCTGGCCAACGACAACCCCTACGGGCTCAACGCCGCGGTCTTCACCAACGACACCGACCGCGCCTACCGCGTCGCGCGCAAACTGCGCACCGGCACAGTGGGGCACAACGGTCCGCGCACCGACTTCTCGATCGCTTTCGGCGGCTTCAAGCTGTCGGGCGTCGGCCGCGAGGGCGGCACCGAGGGTCTGCTGCCGTTCCTGGAGACCAAGACGCTGGTGCTCGAGAACCAGCCGACCGACGCCTCGGGATTCGGCAACTAATTCCTCCGCACCGACAAATTTCCGGAGAAGGGGGGGGGGGTCGAAGTTAGGCAGCGGGCCGAGGGGGTTTGATTTTATACAAAAATAAAATTTAAAGAAAAAATTTTTTTTTAAACAAATATGTTAGTTAGGTTTGTTGTAGTAATAGTTAT
>NZ_JBHURA010000001.1:1487261-1567842 GCF_042674185.1 Nocardia sp. NPDC056952
TTCACAAAGCCGGTGGTTCATTAAACACCGCCTCCCTCCGACTGGCTTTTCGGAAATATTTGCCCCCAAACCCAAATATTGCGTTTCTTGGCCCGGGTCTATTTTGTTCCACAGGGCCCTTCTGCTGTTCGTTGAAATCCAGAATTACTGCTGACCGAAATATTTTGTATGTCCACATTATTGGACATCTTGTTGCTGGATTCCTGCTTAGCCTCGCAGAGGAAGGACGGCGCGCAGGTTGGCGCCTTTTTCCTTATGTGAGCGCATATCGCGCGAATTCTGATCGGTCGGGAGCAGCGGTGCTCGCCGACCAGCTGGAGGTTTCACGAAATGTTCTGGACCAAGAACTCTCGTCCCCGACGGGCCGCGGCCGGTCTCACCCTCGCGCTCGCTCTCGCATCGGGTAGCTGGCTGGATTCCTCGGTCGCACTAGCGGATCCGGGAGCGAGGTTTGTGGTGATCACCGGGGCCGGTTCGTCGAATATCAGCGTGCTGGGTCTCGACAGCGCAGGCGGGTTGTCGAAGGTGGCGGGATCGCCGTTCGCCTCGGGAACCGGTGCGCTGGCGGTGACGATTACTCCAGATGGCCGGAAGGTCTATTCGGCGAACGTCGTGTCGGGCACAGTGAACGGATTCGATCTCGGTGCCGACGGCAGGCTCACTCCTATCGCCGACGCGCACTTCGACCTCGGCAGCCCCGGTGTGGGAATCCTGGCGGCACCCGATGGCAAGACAGTGTTTGTGACCACCGGCACGGTGACGAACGAGATCCGTGCCTACCGGATCACCAGCACGGGCGGACTCACCCCGACCGGGGCAACTCCGGTGCCGATCCCTGGGGTCAGCGGACTGAGCATGCCCGCCATCTCGCCCGACGGAAAGTATCTCTTCATGGTGGGCTGGCTCGACGCCACGGTGCTGAGCTATGCCGTGGGGCCGAACGGCGCGCTGACGCAGGTGGATTCGGTACCCGCTGGATTGATGTCGACTATTCCCGGCGTCACTCCGGACGGACGCTTTCTTTACACCAGCAATGAGGCGGAGGGCAATGTATCGGGCTATTCGATCGGCGCCGACGGGAAACTGACACCGGTACCCGGATCCCCCTTCCGTACCGGCTTGATGCCGCTGCCGCACGGCGCGATGTTCACTTCCGACAGCAAACGCATGTACATGGCCGAGGCGATGGCGGGCGGCATCGCCGGATTCGAGATCGCCGAGAACGGCGCGCTGACCACGCTGCCCGGTACGCCCTACAAGGCGCCGGCGGGCACGCTGCCGGGCCGTGTTCTGGTCGACTCGGTATCGCAACATGTCTTCCTCATCGACACTCTCACCGTTCAAGGCACTTCACGAGTGCATACCTATGCGATGGCGCCCGACGGGCGGCTCACGTTGACCGATGCCCCTTCGGTCGATACCGGCCTGCTCTTCGCCGACGGGCCGAATGCGTGGGTGGCGACCCAGTGACGATCGGTCCGAGCCCCTCGCGCGGCGGGATATTACATATATTATATTCAGGAAGAACTCATATTTCAGCTGCCAAGGGAGGCACACGATGAAACCGTACCGCTCGATGCTCTTCGTCCCCGGTCACAAGGGCACCTGGGCCGACAAGGGCGTCGCATCCGGTGCTGACGCGCTGATCCTCGACCTCGAAGACTCGGTGCCCGCCGCCGACAAGATCGAGGCACGCGGCATCGTCGCCGCCACCATCGACCGCCTCACCGCCGAGGGCGTGCGCCCCGACCTGTGGGTCCGGGCCAACCCGGAGATCAGTGGACTTCTCGGCGGCGACCTGGAGGCCATCGTGCGTCCGGGGCTGGCCGGACTGTTCCTGGCCAAGGTGTTCACCGCCGAGGAGATCGTGCGCCTGGACGCGGTCCTGAGCCACATCGAACAGCGCGAGGGTCTCGAGGTGGGCACCGTGCAGTTGATCGTGTCCTTCGAGACCGCGGTGTCGATGGCGCACTGCGAGGACATCGCGGGCGCGAGCCCCCGGGTGGCCTCGCTGCTAGGTGCCACCGGTCCCAACGCCGACGTCGGCCGGGAACTCGGCTTCGAGTTCACTCCCGGCGGGCTCGAAACGCTGTACCTGCGCAGCCGGATCATCCTGGCGGCCAAGGCGAACGGGCTGCACCACCCGGTGACCGGCGTGTGGCAGGACATCAAGGATCTCGAGGGTGCGCGTCGTTTCTGCCTGGACAACCGCCAGCTCGGCTACCGCGGTCTGGTGGCGATCCACCCGTCGCACGTGGCCATCGCCAACGAGGTGTTCTCGCCGTCGCCCGAGACCGTCGACTACTGCCGGCGCATGATCGTGGCGTTCCGGGAAGCCGAAGCCGCAGGCAGCGCCGCGGTCGACTTCGAGGGCCAGCACGTCGATCTCGCCCACGTCAAGACCGCCGAGGGCATCATCGCCCTGTCTGACGCGGTGTCGGCCAACGCGTAACCAGCACAAAAAGGAAGGGGGTGGCCGCGGCCACCCCCTTCTTCGTGTTCTGAGCTGATCAGCCCACGATCAGCAGAACCGTCTCGGCGACGCAGGCCGGCTTGGCCTCACCGCCGTCGAGCACATACTTCGCCGTCACCGAAGCTCCAGCCGGAGTCTCGGTGACATCGGTGATCGTGACGGTCGCCCGAAGTTCCGATCCGGCGCGCAGCGGCGCCGGAAAGCGAACCTTGTTGACGCCGTAGTTGACCCGGGCCGAGCCGAAGGTGAAATCCAGGAGCTCCGGCCGGAAATGGGAGATCAGCGAGAGCGTGAGATATCCATGGGCGATGGTGCCGCCGTAGGGTCCCGTGGCAGCACGCTCCGGGTCGACGTGGATCCACTGCTCGTCGTCGGTGACCACGGCGAACGCGGAGATCCGCGTCTGGTCGACGAGAAACGGTTCACTCGGGCCGATCGGCTCGCCCACCGCGGCGCGGACCTCGTCGAGGGTGGTGAAAACGCGGGTCACGAGGTCTCCTGGCTAATCGGTGGTGAGATCGACGGTGGCATTCGGTCCGGCGGATTCGCCGCCGGGGCCGAACAATTCGAGTGCGACACCGTCGGGTACCTCGGTGGCGAGCAGCCGGGCGGGCTGACCGCAGAACAGCGGCGCCCTGCCCCGGTGCCGTAGCTCGCGTGCGGGCGACCCGCCCATCAACCGGTGGACCTCCGCCAACGCGATGGCTTGCAACGGGCCGTGCACGACCAGCCCGGGGTAACCCTCCACACCGGTGGCATAGGGCCAGTCGTAGTGGATGCGGTGCGCGTTGGCGGTGGCCGCGGAGAACCGCGCGAGCAGTGACGGATCGGTGCGCAGCTCCCAGGCGTTGTCCGAGGCTCGGTGCAACGGCGTGCCCGGAACGGTGTTCTCGGCCTGCGGGAACACTGCGGGCCGCTCGGGGGCGGGCGCGGCCTCCCGATAGATCAGGTTCTGCGTCTCCTCGACGGCGAGTTCGTCAGTGTCGTCGAACAATCGGATCTGGACGTCGACCACCACCAGTGCGCCCGAGCGGCCCTTCTTCTCCGACACCGAGATGACCTCGGCCTCGCGGCGCACGGTCGATCCGACGAGAAGTGGTGCGTGGACACGGATCTCACCACCGGCGAACATCCGACGCGGCAGGTCGACCGGCGGCAGGAACGACCCGCGTCGCGGGTGTCCGTCGACACCGAGGACACCGGAGGCAGCCCACCGGGGCAGGGCCACCCAGTGCCACAGCGGTGGCAGCGGATCACCGGGGCCCGGGGTGGGCAGACCGTCGTCGAGCAGGGCCGCCAACGCGGCCACCGGAGCGGGATCGAGGAGCTCGGTGGAGGTTTCCAGATGCGGCTGCCAGTCGGAGGCGGTCACATGAACCGCCCGCCGGTCACCTCGAGCACGGTGCCCGTCATGTACGAGGACATGTCGGAGGCGAGAAACAGTGCCACCGTGGCGATCTCGTCGATCTCACCGGCGCGGCCGAGGGGAATCTCGGCCATCTTCTGGTCCCATACCTTCTGCGGCATGGCTTCGGTCATGGCGGTACGGATGAGGCCGGGCTGGATGGCGTTGACCCGAACACCCAGGTGCGCGAGCTCTTTCGCCGCTGCCTTGGACAGGCCGACGATGCCGGCCTTGGCCGCGGAGTAGTTGGTCTGGCCGGGCAGGCCGATCTTGCCCGAGAGCGAGGACATGTTGATGATGGCGCCGTTGCCGCGCTCGCGCATCACCGCACCGGCCAGGCGGGTGCCGTTCCAGGTGCCCTTGAGATGCACGGCGATGACCTGGTCGAACTGGTCCTCGGTCATTTTGCGCATGGTCGCGTCGCGGGTGATGCCCGCGTTGTTGATCATGACGTCGACGGGGGAGAAGGATTCGGCGGCGGCGTCGAGCAGGGTCTGGACATCGTCGGCGACGGTGACGTCACAGCGCACACCACGAGCGACAGCCGCGCCGCCGAGCTTGTCGGCGGCGGCTTCGGCGGCCGCACCGTCGATGTCACCGATGATGACGCGGGCACCCTCGGCGATGAACCGTTCGGCGATCGCGTAGCCGATGCCCTGGGCGGCGCCGGTGATGACGGCGGTCTTGTCGGCCAGAAGTGGTCCGGTCATGGTGCTTCCTCACTGTCGGTGGTGGCGCCGAGCTGCGCCAGGATGCGTCGGGCACGGTCGAGGACGGGCTTGTCGACCATGGCACCGTCGACAACGGCGACACCCGAAGTGTCGGTGATCGCCGCGAAAATTCTTCGTGCCCACGCCTGTTCGTCCGCGCTGGGCCGGAAGGCTGTGGCCACGGGGTCGAGTTGGCGTGGGTGGATGCAGAGTTTGCCGGTGAAACCGAGCCGCCTGCCGTAACGGGCGTCGTCGTCGACCAGGTCGGCGTCATCGACGACGGCGGTAACGCCGTCGATCGGGCCGGGCAGGCCCGCTGCGGCCGAAGCGAGCACGAGAGCGTGCCGAGTCCCGGCCAGCGCGTCGCGGTCGGTGGGGTCCACCCCGAGTTCGGCGGCGAGGTCGAAGGTGCCGACCGCGAGTCGATCCACTCCCGGTGTGGCGGCGACGGCTGCTGAATGCAGTACCCCCGCAGCGGTTTCGATCAAGGCGATCAGCAAGGGTTCGGTCCGGCCGATGGCGGCTTTGGGACGGTAGGGACCGCTTCGTCGACTCGACTGCCCCTCGGCGAGCGCCGCGACGACACCGTCGAGAACCCCGACTTCGGCTTTCGGCAGCATCACCGCGCAGCGCAGCGGTGCCAGTGCTGCGAGATCGTCGTCATGCCAGACGGTTCCGGCCGCGTTGATGCGCACGGCGCACTCGTTGCCCGCGTCGATCCAGGCCACGGCGTTCTCGCGCGCGGCCTCTTTGGCATCGGGGGCGACGGCGTCCTCGAGATCGAGTACGACCAGGCCGGGGTTCGCCGCAGCGGCCTTGGCGAAACGTTCGGGACGATCTGCCGGGACGAACAACAGCGTCGCGGCGGAGCGCACCCGCGTCGCCAGATCGGTGGCGATACCGGTACTCACGCGCGCTTCTTCGCTTCGCGCACGAGCCCGCCACCGATGATCAGGCGCTGGATCTCGCTGGTGCCCTCGTACAGGCGCAACAGGCGGACATCGCGGTAGATGTGCTCGACGGTGACTTCACGCATGTAGCCGCTGCCGCCGTGGATCTGCACCGCGTTGTCGGCGACCCGGCCGACCATCTCGGTGCAGAAGAGCTTGGCCACCGACGGTGAGATCCGCCGGTCCTCGCCGGAGACGTACTTGGCGGCGGCGTCGCGCACCAACGCGCGGCCTGCCATCACGCCGGTCTGCATATCGGCGATCATCGCCTGGACCAACTGGAAATCACCGATGGCCGTGCCGCCCTGGGTGACGGTGGCGGCGTAGGCAACCGACTCGTCGAGCGCGCGCTGGGCGGTGCCGACAGCGAGCGCGGCGATGTGGACGCGGCCACGCGACAGAGAGGCCATCGCGGCCTTATAACCTACGTTCTCCGAGCCACCTACCAGGGCGTCTGAGGGAACGCGGACATCGGTGAAGGTGACATCGGCGGTCCACGCACCCTCCTGACCCATCTTCGCGTCCTTGGGGCCGACGATGACTCCCGGTGTATCGGCGGGCACCAGGAATACGGCGATACCGGGACCGTCCGGGCCGGGCTCCGCGGTGCGGGCGAACGTGACGAACAGATCGGCCAGGGGAGCGTTGGTGATGAAGCGCTTCTGACCGTCGATCACCCAGTTGTCACCGTCACGCCGTGCACGGGTGCGCAGCCCCGCGGGGTTGGAGCCCGCACCGGGTTCGGTGAGCGCGAAGGAGGCCAGCACCTCGCCCGAGGCGATCCGCTCGAGCCACTGCTTCTTCTGCTCGTCGGTGCCGTAGTTCACCAGCACCTGGCCCGCGATGCCGTTGTTGGTGCCGAACAGCGACCGCAGCGACAGGCTGGTGTAGCCGAATTCCATGGCGAGCTCGACATCCTGGGTGAGATCGACGCCGAGGCCGCCCCACTGCTGCGGAATCGCGTACCCGAACAGCCCCATCTCGGCTGCGGCCTGGCGGATGTCGTCCGGAATCGCGTTGGTGTCGAGGATCTCCTGCTCGCGCGGGACCACCTTCGTGCGGATGAAAGTACGGACGTGGGCCAGGATCGGATCGAAGTCCTCGGCACTGAGTTCGGACACTCTCGGCTCCCTTGTTTGAGCGCGGTTGATACTAGATATAATATATGATGATACAATATATGATGAGTCCGCACGGTGGGGTACCATCCGTCCGGCACTATCTAGTACATAATATATTCCGAGAGGACGCGACATGGCTGGCCTGTATTTCGAGGAGTTCGAGCCGGGAATGGTCATCGACCATCCCACCCGCCGCACGGTCACCGAGGCGGACAACACGTTCTTCAGCGTGATGACCCTGAACCTGGCGCCGCTGCATCTCGACGCCGAGTACAGCAAGAACTCCATCTACGGTCAGCGCCTGGTGAACAGCCTGTTCATCCTCGGCCTGGTGTCGGGCATCACCGTGCCGGAGACCACCCAGGGCACCACCCTGGGCAACCTGGGCTTCGAGCAGATCAAGTTCCCCAAGCCCGTCTTCCACGGCGACACGATCCACGTGCAGACCAAGATCGAGAGCAAGCGGGAATCCAAGAGCCGCAACGACTCCGGCATCGTGATGTTTCGCCACCTCGGCATCAACCAGCGTGACGAAGTGGTCTGTGACGCCCTGCGCGTCGGTCTGATGATGAAGCGACCGGCCGAGCAGGCCTGATCCGGTCCGACGAATCACCAACGAGGAGGACACGTCATGGTGGACGTTCAGCCTGTCGAGCAGCCGGCCTGGGTTCCCGACGAGCAGATCCGTGAGCGCAGCCGTCTGCTGACGGCGATGCGCGGCTGGGGCTTCGGCGACGATGCCACGGCAGTTACCGAGCTCAACCGACGGGCGATCGCCGAACCCGAATGGTTCTGGCAGGCGGCGGCAACCGACCTGGGCGTGGACTTCTCGGTCCCGTTCGACCGCGCCGTCGACGAATCGGCCGGAAAACCCTTCCCTCGGTGGTTCACCGGCGGTGGTGTGAACATCGCGCAGCTGGCCGCGCATCGGCACGCACAAGGAAGCAATGCCGACCGCACCGCGATCGTTTACGAGGGTGACGAGGGTGAGCGTCGCACGCTGACCTTCGCCGAACTCGACGTCGAGGTGCGCCGCTTCGCCGCCAACCTCACCCAGCTGGGTGTGCGGCGTGGCGACCGGGTGGTGCTGTTCATGCCGGTGGTGCCCGAAGCGGCCGTGGCGTTCCTCGCGATCGCCATGATCGGGGCCGTCTCGGTGCCGACCTTCAGCGGGTACGCACCGGACGCACTCGCGACCCGCCTGCAGGATTCCGATGCGGTACTGCTGGTGACCGCAGACGGTACGACCCGGCGTGGCAAGCGCGTCGAGCTGAAGGCCACCGCGGACGCGGCGCTGGAGGCGGCGCCCTCGGTCCGCAAGGTCGTGGTCATCCGGCATCTGGGCACCGACGTGCCGATGCACGCCGGCCGCGATGTGTATTACGACGAACTCGACGCCGACCCGGCCCCGGTGGCGACCGCCGACACCGAGTCCAACGACCCGCTGACCATCGTCTACACCTCGGGCACCACCGGTCGCCCGAAGGGCATCGTGCACTCGCACGGAGGCTTCGCGGTGAAGACCGCGGTCGATTTCGGCTACGGCTTCGATGTGCACGACGGCGATGTCGTCTCCTGGATCACCGATCTCGGCTGGCTCGTCGGTCCGATGCTGATGACCGGCCCGCTGCAACTGGGCGCGACGATCGTGATGATCGAAGGGCTGCCCACCCATCCGACCGCGAGCCGGATGTGGGAGATCATCGAACGCAACGGCGTCACCGTGGCCGGTATCGCGCCCACCGCGGCTCGAGCGCTGAAAGCGGCGGGAGATGCTGTCACCCACGAGATGCCGAGCCTGCGGACCTTCGTTTCCACCGGCGAAGCCTGGGATGAACCCACCTGGTGGTGGCTGTTCTCCGAGGTCGGCGGTGGCAAGCGACCGATCGTCAACTACAGCGGCGGCACCGAGGTCGGCGGCGGCATCCTGATCGGCTATCCCTTCCTGCCTGCGGCCCCGGCGGCCTTCACCGGTGCACTGCCCGGCGTCGACGCCGCGGTATTCGGCGAGGACGGCAAGCCGGTCGTCGGTGAGATCGGGGAACTGGTGGTGCGCAACACCTTCCCCGGCATGACCCACGCCTTCTGGCAGGACCGCGAGCGCTACCTCGAGACCTACTGGAACCAGTGGGACGGTATCTGGGTGCACGGCGACCTCGCCAGCATCGATGATCAGGGCATGTGGCGCATCCACGGCCGCTCCGACGACACCATCAAACTCTCGGGTCGCCGGGTCGGCCCCGCCGAGATCGAAGCGGCGCTGTTGCGCGACAACAGGATCGCCGAAGTCGCCGTGATCGGCGTCCCCGACGAACTGCGCGGACAGCGCGCGGTGGCCTTCGCGGTCCTGCGCGCCGCGGGGGAGACCCCACATGACCTGCAGGACACCGCGACCGGCAACGCGGGGCGCTCGTTCGCCCCGGCGGTGGTTGTCGTGGAAAGCCTGCCCAAGACCAAGAACGGAAAAATCATGCGCCGGGCCATTCGGTCCCGGTTCCTCGGGTCACCGATCGGCGACATGTCCGCTCTCGACCCCACCACCCCACTCGAAGCGATCCCCGTGTCCGCGGGCGACGAACAGGAGTAGCAATGACTGCCGCTACCGACACCGATGACAATGTCGAGGTCGTCCGTCAGGCGACGCGAGAGCTCGCGCGCAAGTTCGACAACAACTACTGGCTCGACAAGGACAACAAGCACGAATACCCCTGGGACTTCGTGAAAGCCTTCGCCGCGGGCGGTTGGCTCGGCGCGATGATCCCCGAGGAGTACGGCGGCATCGGGCTCGGCCTGAAAGAGACCGCGGTCATGCTGGGCGAGATCTCGGCCTCCGGCGCCGGCATGAGCGGTGGCTCGGCGATCCACTTCTACGCGTTCCCGCCCGCGCCGATCGTGAAGTACGGCTCGGAGGCGATGAAGCGCGAGTTCCTGCCCCAGCTCGCCTCCGGCGATCTGCTGATGGCCTTCGGCGTCACCGAACCCACCGCGGGCGTTGACACTTCGCGGATCAAGACCAAGGCCACCAAGGTCGACGGCGGTTGGGTGATCAACGGGCAGAAGGTGTTCATCACCAATGCCCAGAACGCACACAAGATCCTGCTGCTGGCCCGTACCTCGCCGCGTCGCGACGACAAGCCGCTGTGGGGCATGTCGCTGTTCCTGGCCGACATGGATCGCTCCAAGATCACCGTCCGCGAGATCGACAAGCTCGGCCGCGCCGCGATCGACACCAACGAGCTGTTCATCGACAACCTCGAGGTGGCCGACGATCGCCTCGTCGGCGAGGTCGACAAGGGCTTCTACTACCTGCTCGACGGCCTGAACCCCGAACGCATCGTGGTCGGCATGGAAGGTGTGGGTCTCGGCCGCGCAGCGCTCGAGATCGGCGCCGAATACGCCAAGAACCGTATCGTCTTCGATCGCCCGATCGGCCAGAACCAGGCTGTGGCACACCCGTTGGCCGATTCCTGGATCCGTCTGGAAGCCGCTGAAGGCATGATCATGCGGGCGGCGGACTTGTTCGACGCGGGTCTGCCGTGCGGTCCCGAGGCGGCCGCGGCCAAGTACCTCGGCGCCGAAGCCGGCTTCGAGGCGTGTGACCGCGCGTTCTCCACGCTCGGCGGGTACGCCTACGCGAAGGAGTACCACATCGAGCGGCTGTGGCGGGAGGTGCGTCTGCTGCGTAATGCGCCGTTCTCCCAGGAGATGGTGCGCAACTACATCTCCCAGCAGGTGCTCGGCCTACCGCGTTCCTACTAGGAGGGGAAGAACCGATGACGGGACCGTTGACGGGTGTGCGTGTTGTCGTGCTGGCAGGCATGGGGCCGGTGCCCTACGTGTCGATGTTGCTGGCGGACATGGGCGCCGACGTCGTCCGGGTGGTGCGCCCGCCGCACCGCTCGGCGCGCGAGCTGAGCCAAACTGTCGGCCTGACCGAGGAGACCGATGTGGTCAATCGCGGTGTCGGGTCGATAGCGGTGGATCTGAAGGACCCGGCTGGGCGCGAAGCTGTTCTGCGCCTGGCTGATTCGGCCGATGTGTTCATCGAGGGCTATCGCCCCGGTGTCACCGAACGGCTGGGTCTGGGCCCCGAGGAGGCCACCGCGCGCAACCCCCGTCTGGTCTACGTCCGGCTCACCGGTTACGGCCAAACCGGTCCCCGCGCGCAGGACGCCGGACACGACATCAACTATGTCGCCCAGTCCGGCGCCCTGCACGCACTCGCGTCCGAGGGCGGCGCGCCGAGACCGCCGATCAATCTGCTCGGCGATTACGCGGGCGGTGGTGCGATCGGCGCGTTCGGCATCGCCTGCGCACTGGTGGAAGCCGCGCGCACCGGGCGCGGTCAGGTGATCGACGCCGCGATGGTCGATGGCGTCGCGGTGCTGACCGCGAAGTTGCAGGGGCTCCGTGCCGCCGGGCTGTACTCCGACGAGCCGGGTACCAATTTCCTGGATTCGGGCGCACCGTTCTACGACACCTACCGGTGCGCGGACGGTCGGTACCTGGCCGTGGGCGCCCTCGAACCCGACTTCTATCGCGAGTTCCTCACCAAGCTCGGTGTCGACACCAGCGACTGGCCCGGGCAGGACGATCGCGACGAGTGGCCACGGCTGCGCGAACTCATCGCCGAGGCGGTGGCCGGGCGCACCCGCGACGAATGGCAGCAGATCTATCAGGGAACCGATGCCTGCGTATCGCCGGTGCTCACCTTCGACGAAGCGGCGCAGGATCCGCACAATGTCGAACGCGGTGTGTTCGAACGGGTTTCGGGTGTCCTGCATCCGGCGCCCGCCCCCCGGTTCGGCCGGACCCCCGCTCGGGCGCCGTCGACACCGCCCGTGGGGCTGGGCGAACTCGATGACGTTCTCATGCGGTGGTCGACCACCGCGACTTCTACCGGCGCCGCTGCGGTGTCGATCAGCGAATGAAAGGACAATACGTGCCCGGCTACGAGGACTTCTCGTCGTTGACGATCGATCGGCCCTCGGAGGGCGTGCTGCGTATCGTCCTCGACGGGCCGAATCTGAATTCGGTTGGCGCCGAGGCGCACCGGCACCTTGCCGACGTCTGGCCGGTGATCGCACTCGACGAATCCGTGCGCGCGGTGATCATCCGCGGCGCGGGGGAGCGGGCCTTCTCCGCCGGTGGCAGCTTCGACCTCGTCGAGGACATGATCGGTGACTACAGCTCGCGGACACGGGTCATGCGCGAGGCGCGGGACCTGGTGCGCAACATCATCGAAGTACCCCAGCCGATCATCTCCGCGATCAACGGGCCGGCCGCCGGTGCGGGCCTGGTGGCAGCGCTGCTGGCCGACATCTCGGTGGCGGGTCGCCGCGCCAAGATCGTCGACGGGCACGTGCGCCTCGGCGTGGCGGCGGGCGATCACGCGGCGATCTGCTGGCCGTTGCTCACCTCGATGGCCAAGGCCAAGTACCACCTGCTCACCAACGAGGTACTCACCGGCGAGGAAGCCGAGCGTATCGGCATGGTGTCGCTGTGTGTCGACGACGACCAGGTCCAGGACCGGGCCATGGAGATCGCGCAGAAGCTGGCCGCCGGTTCGCGGGCCGGTATCCAGGGCACCAAGATGGCGCTCAACGGCTGGTACCGGCAGGCCATGCCGATCTTCGACGCATCGCTGGGCCTGGAGTTCTACCACTTCGGCGGCCCCGATGTCGCCGAGGGCGTCGGCTCCTACCGGGAGAAGCGGGAGCCCAAGTTCTCATGAGCACCGCACGCGCGCACGGCCCGCTGGCCGGTGTCACGGTGATCGGTCTGGAACAGGCCATCGCCGCCCCGCTGTGCACCCGCCATCTCGCCGACCTCGGCGCCCGCGTGATCAAGGTCGAGCAGCCCGGCTACGGCGATTCGACCCGTCACTACGACACCGTGGTCGGTGGCTTGTCGGCGCACTTCACCTGGCTCAACCACGGCAAGGAATCGGCGGCACTGGACCTGCGCGTGGCCGATGACCTCGCGGTCCTCGAAGCCATGCTGGCCGGGGCCGACGTGCTGGTGAGCAATCTCGGACCCGGCGCGCTGGACCGGCTCGGCCTCGGCGTCGACGAACTCGCACGCCGCTTTCCCCGGCTGATCATCGTCGACATCTCCGGCTACGGTCGCGGCGGACCACTCGACCACAAGCGCGCCTACGACCTGCTGATCCAGGCCGAAGCGGGCTCGTGCAGCATCACCGGCACACCCGGCAACCCCGCCAAGCCCGGCATCCCGGTCGCTGATATCGGCACCGCGCTGTACTCGTATTCGGCGATCCTGGCCGCGCTCTACGACCGCGAGCGCACCGGACACGGCGCGGTCGTGCCCGTGGCGATGCTCGATGTGGTGTCGGAGATGATGGGATTCGCCCTCAACCAGGTCCTGCACGCCGATACCGAACCGGTGCCGGTGGGAATGGGCTCGCCGATGATCGCCCCGTACGGCGCTTACCCGACTTCGGACGGGCAGACGGCGGTACTCGGAACTACCAGCGACCGTGAGTGGCGGCGGATGACCGACCTCATGGGTCGCCCTGAGCTGGCCGATGATCCGCGCTATCTGCACAACGACGATCGCGTCGCCCGCCGTGGCGAGGTGGATGCGATCGTCCAACAGTGGTGTGCCACCAAGACATTGGCCGAGATCCAGGACAGTGCCGACAAGGCTGGGATCGGGAACGCGCGACTCAACGGTGTGCGCGAACTCGCCGAGCATCCGCAACTGCGCGAGCGTGACCGTTGGCGCGAGATCGGCACTCCGTCCGGCCCTGTGCCCGCCCTGCGACCGCCGGGTACCGCACGTGACTGGCCGGTGGTCAACGGGTCCGTGCCTGCTCTCGGTGCCCACACCGACGCGATTCGCGCCGAGTTCGCGCCGACGGTGGAGTCGGGGAAGACCTGATGGATCTGCCACGCGTCGCGCAACCACCGAGCCTGAAAGCGGCTGCGGTGCAGGAGATCCGGCGCCGAATATTCGCGGGTGAGCTCCGTCCGGGTGACAAGATCGATCAGGACGAGATCGCCGAATTCCTGGGCATCAGCAAGCTACCCGTGCGCGAGGCGCTGATCGCGCTCGAGCTGGAGAGCATCGTCGACATGCCGCCGCGCCGTGGCGCGTTCGTGGCCCTGATGACGCGTGACGATGTTCGCGATCACTACTGGCTGCTCGGCGTGGTATCGGGTCTGGCTGCCGCACGTGCGGCAGCCAGGATCTCCGATGTGTCACTGGACGCGCTCGAGGCGATCCTGAATCGGATGGAAACATCGTCGAGCCGGGACCGCGAAACCCTCAACTTCGAGTTCCATCGAATGATCAACCGTGCGAGCGGATCCCGCCGCCTGCTCACCGAGCTCAAAGTACTGGGCAGCGCGGGACCACACGGCTTCTACGAAGCCCACGACGACTGGCCCGAGACGGCCGACCGCGACCACCGCGAGATCCTGACCGCGCTGCGGGCACGCGACGCGGACACCGCCCGCACCACGACCGAGAAGCACTTCCGGCACGGCGGCGACCGCGCGGTCGAGATGCTCGAAGCTCGCCAATTCTGGGCCTGATATAATATTTTATGCGTGAACTAGGAAAGGGTAGGCATGAGCCTCACAGCCGATGAGCAGCAGATGGTCGATCTGGTCGCCGACTTCGTCGATCAGCGGGTCCGCAACCGCGTGCGCGAGTTCGAAGAGGACGACATCTATCCCGAGGAGTTCATCGAGGAGATGAAGAAGCTCGGCTTCTTCGGACTGCTCGTGCCCGCCGAATACGGCGGTGTCGACGTGAGCACCGCCTGTTTCGCCGGCGTCACCGAGGAACTGGCGCGCGGCTGGATGAGCCTGGCGGGCGCCATCGGCGGCCACTCGGTGATCAGCTACCTGATCAAGACCTTCGGCACCGACGAGCAGAAGTCGAAGTACCTGCCGAAGATGGCCGAGGGCGCAATCCGCGCGACGATGGCACTCACCGAGCCCGCGGGCGGCAGTGACCTGCAAGCCATGCGCACCACCGCGGTGCGCGACGGCGACCAGTGGTCCATCTCGGGTTCCAAGACCTGGATCTCCAACGCCGCCCACTCCGGTCTGATCGGCCTGCTGTGCATCACCGATCGCGACGCCAAGCCCGCCCACAAGGGCATGAGCGTGATCCTGGTGGAGCCCGGTGACGGGATGATCATCTCCAAGAAGCTGCCCAAGCTGGGCTACCGCGGCGTCGAAGCCTGCGAGCTGGTGTTCGACGGCCGCAAGGTCGGCGACGACGCCATCCTCGGTGGCGTGCCCAACCTGGGCTGGAGTCACATGATGCGCGGCCTCGAGGTCGGCCGAATCCAGGTGGCCTCGCGTGCCTTGGGTGTCGGCCAGGCCGCGCTCGACTCCGCGGTGCGCTACGCCCAGGAGCGCCAGTCCTTCGGCAAGCCGATCTGGAAGCACCAGTCCGTCGGAAACCTCCTCGCGGACATGGCGACCAAGCAGCGCGCGGCGCGGCTGCTCACCCTCGACGCGGCCCAGAAGCTGGACGCGGGGGAGCGTGCCGACATGGAAGCGGGCATGGCCAAGCTGTTCGCCTCCGAGACCGCGATGCAGATCGCACTGGACGCGATCCGCGTGCACGGCGGCTACGGCTACTCCAAGGAATACGACGTGGAGCGATACTTCCGCGACGCGCCGCTGATGATCGTCGGTGAGGGCACCAACGAGATCCAGCGCAATGTCATTGCCGCACAGCTCATCGCGCGCAACGCGATCTGATCGGAGTCAGAAGATGTCAACTCTGCGCCGGGCCGCGATCGTTGCCCCCACCCGTACCCCCGTCGGCACCTTCGGCGGCTCACTTCGTGACGTCGCGGTCGAAGACCTGGGCGCCACCGTGGTCAAAGCCGTGGTCGAGCGCTCGGGTATCGATCCCGAACGCATCGACGACGTCGTGTTCGCCCAGTCCTACGCCAGCTCCGAGGTGCCCTGCGTCGGACGTTGGCTCGCCCTGCACGCCGGACTGCCGATCACCGTGCCCGGCATGCAGCTCGACCGCCGCTGCGGTGGTGGCCTGCAGGCGCTGGCCACCTCGGCGATGATGGTGCAGACCGGAGCAGCTGATGTCGTACTCGCCGGCGGTGTCGAATCGATGAGCCGCATCGAGTACTACTCGACCAGCACCCGCTGGGGTGCGCGCGCGGGCACCGTGCAGCTGTTCGACCGGCTCGACCGCGGCCGCGAGCGCTCCCAGCCCGAGGCCAGGTTCGGCAAGATCTCCGGGATGATCGAGACCGCCGAGAACCTCGCGCAGGACTACGGTCTGATGCGCGAAGAGGCCGACTCCTTCGCCGCCCGTAGCCATCAGCGTGCCGCCGCGGCGTGGGTGGAGGGCCGTTTCGCCGACGAGGTGGTGCCGGTGACGGTGCCGCAGCGCAAGGGCGACCCGGTCGTCTTCGCCGCCGACGAGGGCATCCGCCCGGACTCCACGGCACAGACGCTGGCGAAGCTGCGCACGATCACCCCCGGCGGCACCGTCACCGCGGGCAACTCGAGCCAGCAGAACGACGCGGCAGCGGGGCTTCTCGTCGTCGCCGAGGACCAGCTCGACGCCCTGGGCCTGGAGCCGATCGGCTACCTCACCGGTTGGGCCGCCGCGGGCTGCGAGCCCTCGCGCATGGGTATCGGTCCGGTACCCGCCGTCGCGAAACTCGCCGCGCGCCAGGGTAGCGACACGGTGTCGCTGCTGGACTCGATGGACCTGGTCGAAGTCAACGAAGCCTTCGCCGTGCAGGTCCTCGCAGTCCTCGAGGGCTGGAACTGGCGCGACCACGACCGCCTCAATGTCAACGGCTCTGGCATCTCCCTCGGCCACCCGATCGGCGCCACAGGCGTGCGCATGGTGACCACCTTGCTGCACGAGCTGCGTCGTCGTGGCGGTGGCCGTGGCCTGGCCACCATGTGCATCGGTGGTGGCCAAGGGATGGCCGCCACCTTCGAGACCGCCTGATCACCGTCAGGCACCGACTGTGCCCCGGCGAACCGAACAGGCCCGCCGGGGCACAGCCATTTACTCGAAAGTCGAACGTGATCCTATGAAGCAAGTCAGCACACCATGAAGCACGACAAGCAATCACCGTGTCCGGAAGAGCCCGACATTCGCCTGATGGTCCAATTTGCCACCATGCGTATGGAATTCGTGGCCTGCCTGACAGCAGCGATGGTGTTCGTCCAAGACGTGGCCCGCCGTCGCCTCTGCGATGTCACGGTGGCGGCGGCGCACTACACCGACCTGCCCCGACTGCCGAACGAACGCTTGTATTTGCTGCCTTGAGAAAGCTGAAGCCGGCTCGAACCTGAATCGCCCTGAGGCGATAAGGTCCGAGCCGGCTTCGGTCGTTTCAGAGACGCAGCAGTGCGGCGAACTCGGCGATCGGGGTCGTGGGGCCGCCGGTGGTGATCGCGGCGAGCAAGGCTTCGCTGCGATCGGCGCCCATGTCGGCGACGGTCAGGTCGCGGAACTTGGTGTCCAGATCGGCGGGGGTCATGGGGTTTTCGGCGGTGCCGCTCGGGTTGTCGACGAAGATGTGTTCGGTGGTGCCGTCGTGGTAGACGACGGTGATGTCGGCGACCCAGCGGCCAGGGTATTCGGCGTCGAGTTCGGTATCGACCTCGATCTTCACCCGCCGCGCCATGGCGGCGACCTCGCTGCCCTCACCCAGATCGAGGCGGCCCGCCATGAAGTCGTGGTGGGCGCGGAAACCGTTGCCGCGGCCCAGGATCGCCAGGGCGAACTGGAACGGCAGGCTGTACTGCAGGTGCTCGATGATCTGGGGGGCGTAGGCGTTGGCGTTCTGGTTGCCGATGATCACGTCGCCGCCGGACTGGATGCCCAGGCGCACGGATTCGACGTCGGCCGCCCGGGCGGTGAGCTGCTGGGCCCCGTCGATGTAGGCGTGGTTGATGCCGCAGCAGCAGTAGGGCTTCACCCACACGCGGGTGATCTCGAACGAGGCATCCGGTGCGAACAGCTCGGCCGCGTCGTCGGCGACCGGCCTGCCGACAAAGGTGCGGTAGAAACCCTTGCCACCGGAGAGGAACGTGGTCGGGCCGGTGATGCCCGCGGCGGCCATCTCCGCGGCGCGAATGCCGTTGCGCGTTCCGATACCCGAGTGCAGCCGCTTCACCGAGCCGCCCGAGGAGGTGTATTCGGTGGTGCCCGAGCTGTGGCTCATCGCGATCGAGAGCGCGTGCGCGGTGCGTTCGACGTCGAAGCCGCGCATCTTTGCGACCACCGCCGCGGCGCCGAAGGCCGACAGCAGACCGTGTGGGTGGAAACCGCGTTCGAGCAGTTGCGGCGCGGCCAGGATGCCGATGCGGGTGTAGACCTCGTAGCCGGCCACGATGCCGGTGATGACCTCGCCCATCGACGCCCCGAGTTCCTCGCCGACCGCGATGGCCGCCGAGACCACCGCGCTACCGGGGTGACTGGAACTGGAACGATGCGCATCGTCGTACTCGAAACCGTGCCCGTAGGTCGCGTTGACGAAAGCCGCGTCGGCAGAGCTCATTTCGTCACTTGACGCCGTGACGTGAGCGGCGCCGGGCGCGTGCGAGGCCTTGGTCAGCTCGAGCACGGCCCGGCTCCACGGCAGCGAGGCACAGCCGATCTGCACCGCCAGCTGGTCCTGCATCAGTCGGCGCGCGCCCGCGAGCGCGTCGGCCGGGATCGAGTCGTAGTCGAGTCCGGTGACCAGCTGGGCGACCGCGTTCTCGAGTGGGGGTAGGGAAGGCATGAAAGACCTTTCGGGGTATGCGAACGTCAGGCCAGCGTGTCCAGCAGTGACTGCGGGAGGCCGTAGGACTTGGACTCGACATAGGCGTCGAAGCCTTCGAGGCCCGCTTCACGACCGATGCCGCTGTTCTTGAAGCCGCCTAGCGGAGCGAAGAAGCCGGCGGGGGTGCCGTTGAGTTCGACTGTGCCGGTGCGGATGTGGCGGGCCACGGCCAGCGCATGCGCGGGGTCGGCGGCGAAGACCGAGCCGTTGAGGCCGTAGTCGGAATTGTTGGCGATCTCGATCGCCTCGGCCTCGGTGTCGAAGGTGTGCACGGTCAGCACGGGACCGAACACCTCCTCCTGGGCGATCCTCGCGTTGGGGTCGACGTCGGCGAAGATCGTCGGTTGCACGTACCAGCCGCGATCGAGGCCCTCGGGTCTGCCGCCGCCGACGAGCACCTTGTTGCCGTCCGCCCGTGCGTCGGCGATGAAGCTCTCGACGCGCTCGCGCTGGCCGCGACTCACCAGCGGGCCGATCTCGGTCGCCGGATCGAACGGATCGCCCACCGGCATCGAGACGGCCATCTCGCGCAGCCGGTCGTAGAGTTCGTCGCGCAGTGAACGGGCGACCACGATGCGGGTCTTGTTGCTGCAGACCTGCCCGGTGTTGCGCAGCGACAGCGCCCGGATGATGGGTACCGCGACGTCGAGAGCGGTGTCATCGAGCAGGATCGCGGCGGACTTGCCGCCGAGCTCCAGGGTGACGCGGCGCAGGTCTTCGCCGCAGATGGCGGCTATCCGGCGGCCCGCGGCGGTCGACCCGGTGAACGAGACCTTGTCGACGCCGCGATGGCGGACCAGGTGCTCACTGACCTCGCGACCGGCGACGACTACGTTGACCACACCCGCGGGCAGACCGGCCTGCTCGAAGATTTCCGCGAGCAGGTAGGCCGACATCGCGGTCTCGGGCGACGGCTTGAGGATCGCGGTGCACCCGGCCAGCAGTGCGGGCGCGAGCTTGATGATGGCGATCTGCAGCGGTGCGTTCCACGGCACCACAGCCGCGACGACGCCGACCGGTTCGCGGGTGACCAGTGCGTTGCCGGTCACGGATCGGCGGATATCGGACCACTGGTACTGCGGCGCGAGTTCGAGGAACGCGTCGAGCAGCATCCGGGTGCCCATCGACTGCATCCTGGTCGACAGCGTGATCGGGCAACCCATCTCGGCGCTGATCAGCCTGGCCACCTCGTCCTGGCGCGCGGTGAGCGCCTCACTGACACGGGTGAGCACCGCGATCCGTTCGGCGAGTTCCATGCGGGGCCACGGGCCGGAGTCGAACGCGGTGCGCGCGGCGGCGACGGCGGCGTCGATATCGGCTTCGGTGCCCTCGGCGACTCGAGCCAGCACCTCCTCGGTGGCGGGGGCGATCACCTCGAAGGTCGCCTCCGACGACGGCTTTACCCACTCGCCGCCGATGAACAGCTTGTCGAACTGTCCCTGCCACAACTCTGTCTGAACACTCATTGGTCGACCTATCGTCTTAGTCGGCGATCGTGTGCCGGGTGCGAATTGCCTGGTCAGCGACATTTACTGAGGGCATTCTGATCGCGCCGTGTGACCCAGCTAATGTAAAGTATATGATATAGCCGAGGCCATCGGCGGAAGTTTCTGTGTCCGCCGCCACTATGCCTATCGTGTCGGTTACCTGGCTCACGCATGCCCGCCGATCCCGCTGGAATGTGACCGGTGGCACCACTGCGTAGAGATAATATATAATATGAGCCAGTGAGAAGAGGGAGACAGGCTATGCAGCACAGGCCGCTCGACGGTATCCGGATCCTGGAGATCGGGGGCTACATCGCGCTCCCGTTCGCCACGTCGATGTTGTGCGCGCTCGGCGCCGAAGTGGTGAAGGTAGAGCGCCCGGTGGTCGGCGAGGACTTCCGGCGCCATCAGAACGACGCCAGCCCGTACTTCCGGCAGTACAACACCGGCAAGCGCAGTCTCGCCGTCGACCTGAAGACCCCCGAGGGCATCGCGCTGGTGAAGGCATTGGTGCCGCACTTCGACGTCGTGCTCGAGAACCTCCGTCCGGGCAAGGTCGCGGCGATGGGGCTGGGGCCCGAGGATTGTCGCGCGCTGCGACCCGACATCGTCTACGGCTCGGTGACCGGCTTCGGCAACGGTGGACCGCTGGCGAACCGTCCCGCCTACGACACCATCGGACAGGCGTTCGGCGGCCTCTACTCGCTCTTCGGCGACGAGGGCCACCCCCAGCTGACCGGCGGTCTGAGCGCCGACCTGGTCACCGGGCTGAGCACTGCGGCGGGTGTACTCGCCGCACTGGTCGGTCGATTGCGGACGGGGCAGTCGCAGCACGTGGAGACCTCGATCATGGAGGCGGTCAGCGTGCTCGCGGCCGACGGCATCAGCCAGGCATTCGAGCTCGGCGCCGATCCCACCCGCCAGAGCAGGCATCCGCAGGCCCAGAACTTTTGTGTGCGGACCGCGTCAGGGGAGTTCTTGGCCGTCCATCTGTCCTCGTCGCAGAAGTTCTGGCAGGCTTTGTGCCGGGCGATGGACCGCACCGATCTCGCCGCGGACCCGCGCTTCGCCGAGTACCGGCCGCGCGAGGCGAACTACCACGAGCTGGTGCCACTCGTCGCCGCCGAGTTCGAGCGCCGCACATTCGACGAGTGGGAGAAGGTCCTGACCGCCGAGGATGTGCCGTTCGCGCCGGTGTTGTCGATGACCGGCTACGTCGAACACGAACAGGTCGACTGGCTGCGCATGATCGAGCCGCAGGACGACGGGCTCGCGCTCGTGCGACCGCCGTGGCGCTTCGAAGGTGAGCGGCCGGACCGTCCGGGCGCGGCGCCGCGCGTCGGCGCCGACACACGCTCCGTCGCGAGTGAGATCTACTCCGCGGAGCAGATCGACGAACTCCTGGCCGCGGGCGTGATCTCGGTGGAGGACTGACCGTGGCGCGCGCGACCACGACGAGCACTGTGGCGCAACCTGTTCCGATAGCGGACAGATCGGCTGTGGTGGCCGAGCTGTTGTCGAGCAGGTGGAGCTGCCGGGCCTTCGAATCGCGTGAAGTGCCACGGCCGACGATCGAGCGACTACTCAGCCTTTCGCAGCGGTCCGCGTCCTGGTGCAACACCCAGCCGTGGCAGGTGATCGTTACGACAGGGGAGGGCACCGAGCGGTTCCGGGCTGCGCTGGCCGACTACGCCGCGGGGAAGGGCGGTGAGCTCGGAGAGGAATTCGACTTCGCCCCGCCCGCGGAGTATCGCGGCGTGTATCGCGAGCGCCGCAGCACGACCGGTTGGCAACTGTACGAGGCCGTGGGTGTCGAACGCGGTGATCGTGCGGCGTCGGCGCGGCAGGCTTTCGAGAACTTCCGGCTGTTCGGCGCACCGCACGTCGCGATCGTCACCACCGCGGCGGAGCAGGGTGTGTACGGCGCCGTGGACAGCGGCCTCTACATCGGCACCTTCCTGCTCGCCGCGACGAGCTTGGGAATCGCCACGATTCCGCAGGCCGCGCTGGCAGGCCGCTCGGCCTTCATCCGGGACTACTTCGACATTCCCGAGGATCGAAAGGTGCTGGCGGGCATCTCTTTCGGCTACGCCGCCGTCGACCATCCCGCCAACAGCTACCGCACCGCGCGGGCGCCACTGAACGAGGTCGTGACCTGGCGTAGCGAGTAGTCCGTCCGGTTCGCGTCGAGGTCGAGGCGAACTCGGTCGGTATCGAAAGACAGTGGCCGGGTCGGTTGCGTCGGTACAACGAAGTACCGCGCAACCGACCCGGCCACTGTCGTATTCGACGTGGCGCCCCGACGGCTATCCGGTGCTGCCGAAGACCCCGGTGGAGCGCAGCCGGTGAAGTTCGCTGTCACTGAGGCCGAGCACCTCGGCGAAGACCTGGTCGGTGTCGGCACCCAGTGCCGAGGCCGGGTCGACCGGGCCGTAGTCGTTGTCCTCGCGGATCGGACTGCGCGCCGAGATGACCGGTCCGATACCGGGCTGGTCGAGTTCGGTCAGCACAGCACTGCCCGAACTTGCCTCGAAATCGGCGACGACATCGCTCATCTGCCGGTAGCGACTCCAGAGCACACCTGCCTCGGTGAGCGCCTCGCCCGCGTCATCGACATTCAGACCGGCGAACCAGGGACGCATGACCGCCGCGATGGTCTCACGGTGCACGTACCGGTGTGCCTCGTCGGCGAAGTCCACTCCCAGTGTTTCCTCGAGCGAGGCGATCACCTTCGCCGTCCCGGTGGCGGTGCACAGCGCATGCCACTGACGCGGCGTGAGAGCGACGACCATGACGCGCCCACCATCGGCGGTGACGAAGTCGGCACCGAACGAGCCGTACATGTAGTTGCCGTGACGCGGCCGGTCGCCGCGTTCGCGTACCTCGCTGAGCCACCCCAGATTCGCGACGCCGGCCAGGGCGACGTCGGCCAGCGCGATCTGCAGGTGCGCGCCCTCGCCTGAGCGTTCTCGCCGGTGCAGGGCCGACAGCAGTGCGGTGGTCGCGGTCATGCCCGCGACCAGATCCCAGGCAGGCAGAACGTGATTCACCGGCGTGCGCGAGTCCGCAGGCCCGGTGAGATCGGTGACGCCGACCTCGGTGTTCACCGTGTAGTCGACCGCTGGGCCGCCGCCCGCTCTGCCGCCGATATGCACCTTGATCACGTCCGAGCGCCGCGCCGCGAGTGCCTCGTAGGAGAACCACGGGCGGCCGACAGCGTTGTCCACGACGATGCCCGCGTCCGCGCCCGGTGCCGTAGCCAGGGCGAGGACCAGTTCGCGGCCCTCCTCGCTGCGCACGTCCACTGCCACCGATCGCTTGCCGCGATTGAGCGAGTTCCAATACAGGCTCTCGCCGTTGTGCTTCGACACCGGCCACCGGCGGTAGTCGGGTCCACCGCCGAGCGGATCGATCCGGATGACCTGCGCACCGAGCTGGGCGAGGGTCATCCCGGCCGAGGGCCCCGCCACGAAACTGGCGAATTCGACGACCCGCAAGCCCGCCAGGGGCTGCCCGCTCACGCGCGCACCACCGCGGGATGATCGAGGGGACCTGGCTTGTGCATCGCGCTCTCCTTCGTCTGCGGCGGACCGCTCCTCTGTGTGAAATATAATATATCTGACAGCCGGGAGCCTAGGGCGTCAGGACCATGATCGGGCCGTCGCCGAGGATGGTGCTGGTGTCCACCGACGGCAGGGCTGACCTGGTCAGCGTGCCGTCGGGCTGGACGTCGAAGGTGTGTACGCGCGTGGTGACGCCGGTGGTCAGCACGTCGGCCGCGTAGACGTGCCGCTCGTCATCGCTGAGCACCACCGTGCCGGGCCCCGAGCCCGACGGTGCTGGATAGGGGGATCCGGCCAGTGGGGTCAGTGCGCCGTCCGCCGCGATGGAGTACCCGGCGACGCCACCGCCCGCGACCACCGGCACATACACCCGCTTGCCGTCGGCGGTCACCTCGGCGCCGTGCGGCATGAGTCCGCTGGCATAGGGCGATCCGGGCGTGGGAGTGAGGTGCCCGTCTGTCCCGATCGCATATCCGGAGATATTGCCGCCCATTTCGTTGCTCACATAGACGAAGCGGCCGTCCGGTGTGTAGCTGGGGTTCACTGGGAGCATGCCACCGGAAACCGGAGCGCCGATCGAGGTGAGTTCACCGTTCGCGCCGATGGCGAAGCTGGACACGAGGCTGTCAAAGGGGCTGACGAACCGCAGGAATCGGCCGTCCGGGTCGATGCGGATCATCGGGATGGCGCTGAATCCGGGTACGGAGATCGACGCGGTATGCGTCAGCGCGCCGGTGGGATCGACCGCATAGGTCCTGATATGTCCGGGCACGCCGCCGACGGCGACGAACAACAGGGTGCCGTCGGCGGACAGGGTCGAGGTGACCGGTGCACCGCCGTCGATCTCGACCTCTGCGCCCGGAATCGGGCGCAGAGCACCCGCGTTGTCGATGCGGTAGCCGGTGACCTGCTGTTCGGCGGCCTGGCTGACATAGACAGCGTGCCCGTTGGGCGCGAGCGCCAGCGACAGGATGCCGAGGCCGACCGGCGTCTGGCCGACCTTGGTCAGCCCGCCGCTCGGCTCCACCCTCAATACTGTCACGTCACCACTCACCGTGCCGCCGACCAGGAGGAATTGGGCGTCGCCACCCGGTGCGGCCGCTGCCGGGGCCATCCAGCCTGCGCTGAGCAGCGCCGCCGCGAGCGCGACCGCCGTATTCCTGGTCCGCTGGGCGAACGCTTTCTCGGGTGTTGTGGATGTCGTCATCGACGTTCCTTCCGGCACGGAGCGCTGCTCCCGGCTCGCCGCGACGCGACGCCGCGCGCGGCACCGGAGTGCGCGGACTCGGCCCCCTGGTCGTTCGAATGTAGGAAGGATTCGATCCGATGACTGTCCAAGAACTCGGACACGGGCTAGGGGGAGCCCGTCATTCTGCGCATCGACACGGGTGCGCGCCAGCCGCAAGGTAGACCGCAGGTCGCTACGACCTCGTGGTGTGTGGAGCCGTCGGGGTAGTGCTGGGTCAGCAGCGAGGCCGACGCCGGATAGCCGCACGCGCCGCATTGTCCGAAGTAGTCGAGGAGTTCGCGGACGGTGGTGTTGATGGGCGCTGACACTACTTCGCTCCGGGTATCTGGTGGTGGGTCCTCGGACGGCGAGGCGGTAGGAACATTAAACATAATATATTTACGCACAGTTGAACTTTCCGCCACTCCGGGAAGAGTCGACGGCGGTCCGGCTCAGCCTGCGTGTTCGGTTGGGTTTCGCTCGGGAACCGGCGCCGACCAGGACATGAGGATGCGTAGCTTCTCGTGTGAGGTCGTGCCCACGTCGGCCGACCACAGGACCAACTGCTGTTCGGCGTCGCCGGAATAGCTGAAGGTGTCCCAATTCAGTGTCAGCTCACCGACATCCGGGTGGTGCAGGGTCTTGGAGCCGAACTCCTGGCGAGCCACATTGCGCGCTGCCCACCATTGCCGGAATTGTTCGTCGGCAATGGAGAGTTCGCCGACCAGCGCCGTCAGTTGCGGGTCGGTCGGATTGGCCGCCGCGTCCATGCGCAGGATGGCGACGCACGTGCGGGCAACGCCTTCCCAGTCGTCGTAGAGGGTGCGCATCGCGGGATCGGTGAAGACCATCCGCACGTAGTTACGCTGCCGCGGCGACATCTGTCCGAAGTCCGCGATCAATGCCGCGGCCAGGTGGTTCCAGGCAAGGATCTCGAGGTAGCGGCCGAACACCAGGGCGGGCGTCTCGGTGAGCTGATCCAAGAGGCGCTGCAGCTGTGGACGCACGGTCTTCTGGCCCCGCTTGGCCGGGCGGCGCTCCGACCGGCGAGCGAGATTCTCGATGTAGTCGCGCTGCGCGTCGTCGAGACGCAGGGCGCGCACCAGAGCATCCAGTACCGGCTCCGACGGAGCGAGGCGGCCCTGTTCGATCCGGGTGTAGTAGTCGTGGCTGATCGCGACCAGGTCGGCGACCTCCTCGCGGCGCAGGCCGGTGACCCGGCGCGGGGAGGCGCTGTGCACGGTGAGGCCCACGTCCTGCGGGGTCAGCTCGCCGCGCCGGGCTTTGAGGAATCCGCCCAGTTCTCGAAGGTGGGGCGCTCTGTCTGTCATTTCCCCACGATATGCCTGCTGATGCCCGGCGTGCCTGGGACAAATCCTTCCTATGCCGGCGAAAAAAACAGCCGTATCGGACAAAGCTGCAGGAAATCAACAGATATTGTGTATAAAATACAAGTGTGCTCGGTCACAGGACCGATCGTCGACCGCATCTCCACGCGGTCGGGAGAAGGTGGTGTTCAGTGTCCATGACTGTGTTGCAGGTTCACGGAGATACGACTCGACCGGACATCGAGTCGTCGTGGGCCCGATCGCGACTGAACGGCGTGCGCCGAGACGCGCTGCCGCCGTTCGACCTCGTGACCCGTACCTCCGAGAGCAATCTCGCACGCGCGGCCAATCCGGTGCTGCGGCGGGTGGCGGGCGAACTCGAGGGCACTCAGGTAGCCCTGGTGCTCACCGATCACGCCGGCCAGCTGGTCGACATCCACGGCGCCGCGCGGTCGATGCGCCACGCGATCGGCGACCTCGGTCTGGTGCCCGGCGTCCAGCTCGGTGAGGACCGGATCGGTACCAATGCCCTCGGCACCCCGCTGGAAACCAGGCGAAGCCTTCTCGTCCGTGCCGACGAGCATTATCTGACGGTGTTCCGGGGGTTCACCTGCTACGGCCACCCGATCTTCCATCCGGTGACGCGGCGACTCGAAGGTGTACTCGGCATCGGCTCGAAAACCGGCGCGGACTACCGGTTGTCGTCGCTGTTGGCCCGGCGCATGGTCCGTGACATCGAAGAGCGGCTCCAGCGTGATTCGCCGCGCGCCCAGAGCCGGCTGATGAGTGCCTTTCAAGCGGCTGTCGGTCGCCGGGGGCGCGCCGTCGTCGTCATCGGTGAGGGCCTGGTTCTGGCCACACCCGCCGCCGTCGACCTGCTCGAACCCGCCGATCACGCCGCAGTGCGCGCGTGCGCCGAATCCGTGCCGATCGGATCGCAGGAAAGCCACGAGCTCGCGCTGACCTCCGGACGCGAGGTGCGCCTGGTCTGTACGCCGATCGACGGAGCCGATGGTGTGCTCGTCGACATCACACAGGAATCCGTTGTCCGGCGCGGCAATTCGCTATCGGCCCACGTGCCGCGCTGGCCGCTGCTGGTGGTCGGTGAAGCCGGCACAGGCCGGACTACCGAGGCGCACAACATCGCGGGTCCTGGCGCTGTCACCCTCGACGCGACCGACATCGTTCTCGCGGGCGAGAGTGTCTGGGCGGCCCAGCTAGGAGAGGCGCTGTGGGGCGACGGACCCGCCGTGGTTGTCGAGAACATCCAGTTGCTCTCCCCGCAGCTCACGGCACTGCTCGCCCAGCGATTGCGGGAAACGACCCGCAACGTCGTCCTGACGTCGACTCCCGGCGAACACCTCGACGACATCCACGCCGCGGTACCGGCCCTGTGCAACGACCGCAGAGAACTGATCCCGCTGCGCAGGCGCAGGCACGAGGTCCCCGGCCTGGCCCAGCAGATCCTGACCGATGTCGCCGGGCACACCAGGACCCGGTTCACCGCCGAGACGATGCGGATCTTGGCGTCGCAGCCGTGGCGAGGCAACCTCGCCGAGCTGCGCCGAGTCGTGGAAGTAGTCGCGGCCGTGCGATCGGCAGGTGACATCATCCCCGCCGACCTGCCCGCCTCCCACCGCGGCGGCCAAGCACCCGGCTCCCCGATCCGCGAAGCGGAGCGGGAGGTCATCATGGCCGCGATCGAGGCCGCCGGCGGCAACAAGCTCCAGGCCGCACGCGCACTCGGCGTGAGCCGCTCGACGCTCTACAACCGGATCAGGGCATTGCGTATCGGGTGAGCGGACAGATTCCGCGCACGGATCGCGCAGCACATGCTGCGCTGTGGGTCGCACAAATGGGCGCAGCATCCTCAGTATTACGCTGCGCCGCAATATAATTCGTAGTGTCCAGAAAATTGGACATTTCTCTCCGATTCCACTCACTACTGTCGTCAGCGTCGGCTGGCGAACGTGGGGTCGCATCAGGGGGAGACGAAAAGCCCCGCTCGCGTAGGGGGCGAGCGGGGCTTTTCGGGGAGCGGGGGAAATCAGGCGGTCGTGCTGTTCGGTGCGAGCAGGCGCATCACCGTGCCGAAGTCGTCGACCTCGTCCACGCCGAGCACGGTGTCGACGACCTGATCGATCCTGTTCTCCGACAGCACATCCTGTGCGTTGATGCGGAACTTGGTGACCAGTTCGTCGGTGGTCATTCTGGTGGTCGGGTCGGGGGAGGGGCTGCCCTTGGGGTAGGTGCGGTCCGCGGAGAAGGTGGTGCCGCGGGCGTCTACTTCGATGCGGGTGGGCCGGGCGGACGGGTTCGCTGACAGTGCCTTGAAGTAGTCCGGGTGCGGTTCGAAGGTGACCTTGTCCATCAGGCCGAGCACCGAATCGCTGAACACGAGTTCCGGTGCGTGCCAAGCCCTGCTGGGGACCACTCGGTGCGCGCCGACCGACAGGCCGTGGGCGATGTCGAACTGCGCGTCGTGGGTCTTCTCGATGACCCGGCTCTGCCACAGCGGGTGCATCACCGCGGCCTCGCCCCAACAGCGGATGGCGTCGATCTCATCGGGCTTGATGTCGTTGGTCTCGAGGATCTCGGTGAGCGCGTGCAGCGGGGCGTGCAGGATGCGGCAGTGCGGGTAGGGCTTGTAGGACTGTTCGGCGAGGAAGCGCCATTCGGTGCCGAGCGCGTCGGTGATGTTGTTCGGTTCCCACCGCCGGGTGCCGATGTATTTGCGGAAGCCGACCTCGGCGTCGTCGAGGATCTGCAGGTCGCCGGTGTGGCCGAATTCGGCCATGTGCACGGCGGTGAGCGTGGCCTGGGTCAGGGTGCCCGCGAGCAGATACTTGAGGGTGGAGCTCGGGGCGTGCTTGATCCACGGGCGCATCGCGTTGACCGGGGCGGTGGCGGCGGCGATACCGAGCGCGTTGGCCAGGGTCTCGGTGGACTGGCCCGCGAGCTTGCCCGCGGCCGCAGTTCCACCGAAAACGGTGACGCTGTACCCGATCACGGGGGACAGATCCATCGAATCGTTCTGGACGTCGCGCAGATAGTCCATCGACTTGTAGAACCGGTAGGACATCTCGTGGGAGAGCGCGACGGCGGCGAGCACCTCGCGACCGGATCGCCCCCGGCTCTCGGCCATCGCCATCGTGGTCGGCAGCACGTAGGGCGAGACGTGGCCGGGCGGCAGCACCGCGTCGAAGTCCAGGGCGTTGATGAGCTCGCCGTTGGCGAAGGAGGCGCCGAAGATCGAGACCCGGTCGTCGGTGCCGATGATCGTGGCGTCACCGTCGGTGCCGCCGGTGAGCTTGCCGTAGTCGATGCCGATCTTGCCTTTGGGCTCGTCGACGGCGCCGAGCGCGCACCCCATCGCGTCGAGCAACAGCCGCTTGGATTCATCGACCGCCTCGGGCGGCAGTGTGTCGAAGTCGGCGTCGGAGGTGAATCGCGCCAGCTGCTCGACGATGGTGTCGGCCATGAACTGTCCTCTCGCAGGGGGTGCGGGAGGTAGTTCGACCAGCCGCCCCAGGTAATTGCACTATATATTATGTAAGCATTGCGAAGGGGTTAGCAGCAAGCTGCAGTTTCAGCGTACGACGGTTCCGCGCAGCCAGTAGGCGACTGCTTCGGCACGATTCGCCGCGCCGAGTTTGCGCAGGATATGGGTGATGTGGGTCTTCACCGTCGCCTCCGAGATCGCGAGTTCACGCGCGATCTGCCGATTCGCCCTGCCCGCGGCGAGCAGCTCGACGACATCGAGCTCCCGGGTCGAGAGAGCGGGCGTCTCGACAGGGCTGGGCGAGGCATCGACGGATCCGGCCAACCGGTCGAAACCGGTGCGCAGTGCTGTGACGCCGTCGAGCAGGCTCGCGCCGGTCAGCGCGTTGCCGAGGCCGGCGGCGAAGACCGCCAGCATCGCCCGAGCGGTTGCGTCGGCTTCGCGCCGCTGGAAGTAATAGTCGCCGTGGACCAGGCCGACGACCGTTCCGTTCATGGTCAGCGGCGCCACGGCGTAGGAGCTGCAGCGCGTCATCTCCACCAGCGGCCGGATGACGCGAGGATTGTGCTGGACGTCGAAGACGAGTCCGGGCCGGGCTCGCTGCACGATGTCGCTCTCGACGAGGTGTCCGTCCAGCGTCGGTGACGACTCACGCCCCGCCGCGATGATGGCATCGGCCCACGGCTCGTCGTCGACGACGAACATGGTGTGCAGGTGCCAGCGCTGCCCTTCGGTCGTCGAGACCAGTGCGCGGTCGAAGCCCATCGCACCCATCGCTTCCGCGGCCCTGCGCAACAGGTCGTCCACTCCCCGCGCGCCATGTAATCGCGCGATCGCCTGTGCGGCCATGCGCAGATGTGTGGCCGAGCCGGCGGCGTCGGACGCGGCCAGGTCGGCCTCGGTCGCGCGGATGCGGGCCAGCAGTGCGGTTGTCCGCTGGATATCGGCGCCGGCTGTCGTGTCGGACAGGGCAGCGACGGCGTCGTCCCACAGCTGCGTGAGCAGGCGTTTGGCCTCGCCGGGGGAGTGGGCGCCGGGTGGCTGGATCCGGCGGCCGAGGATCTCGGAAGCCTCGATGACGACGGCGGCCAACTCGGCGCCGAGTGTCGCGTCGCCGCTGGGTGTCCTCGTCTCGATCGCCACGTGCCAACTCCAGTCCATCTACCACGCCTATACAGAATATGCAATATATAGCCCCGCCGTCACCGGCAGGCCCGAATTGTGTCCGAAACCTGCGTCCGGCATCGTCCCCTGGTCGCAGCGCTGTACGACGTTCGGCTGATCGAGGTGGCAAAGCCTTGTGAGCAACAACACCACATATTTAATATTTTGCACAGCTTTAGATAGTGACCTGAGTCTCAGAGGAGAAACAATGCGGGGTGTTGTGTTCAACGGTGATCGCGACCTCGAGATCGCCGAGTTCGACGACCCGTCCCCGGGGCCCGACGACGCGGTAGTGGCGATGAAGGCGTCGGGGATGTGCGGTAGCGACCTGCGGTTCTACCGCGCGGCTCCCGGCGCCGCGCTCGCGGCCTTCGGCCTGTCGGGCGATACCGGCGGCATCATCGCCGGCCACGAGCCGTGCGGAATAGTCGTCGCGCTCGGCGCGAATGTGGACCAGCGCGCGGTTCGGGTCGGCGACCGGGTGATGATCTATCACTACGACGGCTGCGGATACTGCGATCGGTGTCGCACCGGATGGACCCAGATGTGTCAGCGTGGCGCGACGATTTTCGGGGCGACCGCCCACGGCGGGCACGCCGACTTCATCAAAGTGCCCGCCCGCACCCTGGTTTCGCTGCCCGATGACGTGAGTTTCACTGCGGGCGCGGCGATTTCCTGTGGAACCGGGACAGCGTTCGGCGCACTGCGCCGGCTGAATCTGGATGCCTGCGACACCATCGCGATCTTCGGTCAGGGACCGGTGGGACTCTCGGCGGTGCAGCTGGCGGCGGCCATGGGCGCCGAGGTGATCGCAGTCGACGTGCAAGCCGATCGAGTCACGCGAGCGATGGAGTTCGGCGCGGCCCACGCTATCGATTCCAGCAGTGCCGATCCCGTGGCGGCGATCAAGGAACTGACCGGAGGAGCGGGCGTGAGCTGTGCGCTGGACTGTTCCGGCGCGCCCGTGGCCAGGGTCGCGGCGGTCAAGTCCGCCGCGCAGTGGGGCCGGGTGGCCTTCGTCGGCGAGGGCAACGACGTGACCCTGGACGTGAGCCCCGACATCATCCGCAAGCAGCTGACGATCCTGGGCTCCTACACCTTCTCGCTGACCGGTCAAGCGGACTGCGCCCGCTTCGTCGCCGCGCACGGCCTCGACGTCGACCGCTTGTTCACCGACCGCTGGAACCTCGCCGACGCCGCCCAGGCGTACACGGAGTTCGACAAACAGGCAGGCGGCAAGGCCGTCATCGAGTTCTGAACGGGAGCATCATGACGACGACAATCGCGGCCACCTCGCCGCCCCCCAGCCTGCGCGACCGACTCGGTCGTTCGGAGCAGGCCTATTTCGTCCTCGGCATCACCGTGCTGCTGTGCGCGGTCGGCGCCGCCACCACGCCGGGATTTCTCACCACCGGCAATTTCGCCAGCCTGCTGCGACTGTCGGCGGCGTTCGGGATCCTGGCCGTCGGCGTCGCGATCGTCATCCTGGGCAAAGGCATCGACCTCTCGATCGCCGGTGTCGCACTCGGGTGTGCGCAAGCAACCCTGGCCCTGATGTCGAGTGGCATGCCCGAATGGCAGGCAATAGCCATCGCCGCGGCGGTCGCGCTGCTCGTCGGGCTGGTCAACGGCGTGCTCGTGGCCTACGTCGAGGTGCCGTCGCTGTTCGTCACCCTGGCAACCGGTCTGCTGGTCATCGGCGCGGTCGACATGCTGCTGCTCGACAGCAACTACTACGCGCTGCCCGCCGGATCGTGGATCGCGGAATTGAGCAACGGCTCGGTGCTCGGTGTGCCACGCCCGATCGTGCTCGCCGCGGCCGTGTTCGTACTGGCCTGGTTCTTCGTCACCTACACCACCGCGGGTCGGTTGATCAGGGCGATGGGCGACAACTTCGCCACCGCCCGAGCCACCGGCGCCCCCGTCCGCCCGCTGCAGGTGCTCACCTATGTGATCTCCGCGCTGCTGGCCCTGCTCGCCGGCTACCTGACCGTGTCGATCCAGGGCAGCGTGCAGACGACGGTCACCTCGTTCGACCCGCTGCTGTTCACCGCACTCACCGCGACCGTAATCGGCGGCATCTCGCTGGCCGGTGGCCGCGGCTCGATCCTGGGTGTGCTCGCGGGCTCGCTGTTCATCGGTGTGCTCAACAACCTGCTCGTGCTGCACGGTCTCACCTCCGCGGTGCAGGACCTGATCCGCGGCGGCGTGCTGATCGCGGCCATCGCCCTCGACTCGTGGCTGCATCCCCGCGACGAGGAAACCGCCAAGAGCGGCGAACTGTAATGCCCTCGCCTCGAAACACCTTCGCTCACAAGGAGTCTTCAACGATGAAGAAGAAAATGATCGCGCTCGCTCTCGCCTCGGTCTCGGCCGTCGTGATCACGGGTTGTTCCACCGGCGCACGCACGGCCCCCACCGGCCCCGCGGGCGGCGAGGGCCAGGCTTTCGGCGAGAACGTGCAATTGTTCGACGCGACGCAGCAGGTCCACGAGTCGATGCAGGGCAAGCGGATCGCCTTCGTGCCGATCCTCTACAAGGGCTACAACCTGACGATGAACTGGGGCGCCTCGATGGAGCGTGCCTTCGGCAACCTCGGTGCCGACTTCCAGGTCTACGACCCCAATTTCGACACCGACAAGATGACCAGGATCATCAGCGACCTGATCGCCCGCAAGGCCGTCGACGTGCTGATCCTGCACAACCCCGACGTCGGGGTGTTGTCCAAGCAGATCGAGGACGCCCAGCGCGCGGGCATCTACACGGTGGTGGTCAACATGATCTCGAGCCGCCTCGGTGACGCCTACATCGGCGTCGACAACATCGCCGCCGCCGAGGACATCGCCCAGCGTGCCGTGCAGGACTGCGAAAAGCGCGGCGCCCCCAAGCGATTGGCGATCATCGACGGCCCGGGCAATGACGCGGCCTCGCTGCTGTGGTCCAAGGGCGTACACAATGTGCTCGATCCGGCTGGGTTCGAGGTGGTGACCACCGCGCACACCCAGTGGCAGAACTCCCTCGCCCAGCAGGCCGCCGAGTCGATCATCCAGCAGCAGAAGAACAACTTCTGCGGGTTCCTGGTCACCTACGACCTCAACTCCGTCGCGGTCGGCGACGCGGTGCAGAGCGCGGTCGCGCGCGGGGTGATCCCCGCCGATTCGCTGGGCACCTACACGATGGCCACCGACACCCTGTGGTGTGACGCGCTGCGCGCGGGCAAGGTGACTGCCTCGGCCTCCTACGACGTCCAGGGCGTCGGCACCGCCGCGGTGGTGACCGCCCAGCAGCTGGTCCAGACCGGCGCACCGGCGGGCAGCAGCCACACCGTCGCGTTCGTGCCGCACACCATCGTGGACCGCGCGAACGTCGACAACACCACTATCGCCTGCTACAAGGGGCAGTGATCGGCGATGAAACTGCTGTCACG
Organism: Nocardia sp. NPDC056952; assembly: GCF_042674185.1. Taxonomy (NCBI): domain Bacteria; kingdom Bacillati; phylum Actinomycetota; class Actinomycetes; order Mycobacteriales; family Nocardiaceae; genus Nocardia; species Nocardia sp. NPDC056952. The sequence continues at coordinate 1,521,423 of NZ_JBHURA010000001.1, forward strand.
TTCGCGGGGAATCGACGCATTCCCCCTGACCGGCGGGAAGTGGCGTGATCGGCTCGCGCCGGCCAGGACCCTGTCAGATCTGTTCGAGAAACGCTGGATGGAGGGCGCGGTCCCGCTCGGTCTGGCCCTGTCGCTCAGCCTGCTGTTCGTCTTCTTCACCCCGGTCGGACCGGCCGATTCCCCGATCATCATGGACGAGGTCTCGGAGAAGGGACTGCTGGCCATCGGACTGACCGTGGTGCTGGTGTGCGGCGGCATCGACCTGTCGGTCGGCTCGATGGTCGGTCTGACCGCGATCGGCGCGATGGTCGCCTCCCGCGCCTGGGACTGGCCGATGGCGGTCGTCGCACCGGGCACGGTGGTGTTCGGCGCGCTGCTCGGCAGTGTGAACGGCTACTTCATCGCCTACCGGAAGATGCGGCCGTTCATCACGACCCTGGTCACCCTCGTGGCCTTCGGTGGCGCGGCCGCCGCGCTGCAGTCGGCGTACAGCTTTCAGCTGAGCATGCCCAAGCCCGATATCGTCTGGGACTTCCTCGGCGAGGGCAGCATCGCGCTGATCCCCACCGGGTGGTTCTTCTTCGGCTGTGTGCTGATCGTGGTGCATGTCGGTCTCACCCGGTCGCGGTGGGGTTGGTGGGTCGCGGCGGTCGGCAGCGATCGGCGATCGGCACGGCGCAACGGCATCCCGGTCGACCGGGTCACTTTTCTGGTGTACGTCCTCTCGGGTGCGCTGGCGGGGTTGGCCGCCCTGCTCACCTCGGCCAGGGTCGGGCGCACCGATCCGGATGTGGGTCAGGGCTGGGAGATCATCGCGCTCACCGCGGTGGTGCTCGGCGGCGTCAGCCTCAAGGGCGGTCGCGGCTCGGTGCTGCGGGCCACCGTCGGCATCATCGTGGTGCAGTTGATCCAGCAGGCCACCGTCGCGCTGCGGCTCGAAGGTTCCTACTACACGGTCATTCTCGCGACGGCGCTGCTCGTATTCGCCGTGCTCGACCTGCAGTGGGGCAAGTACCGGCAGCGCACCGCCGACAAGCTCAAAATCGATCCCGGCCGGATCACCCTCGGCAGCCTCATCGACGTCACCGAACCGGGCACGGTCTGGACGATCAACAACAGGACGACCGATGCGCCCCCGATCGGGCTCGGCAAGATCGAGGGCGCCGAGGACTGCGCGGTCGATCCCGAGGGCAATGTCTACTGCGGTGACCGTCGCGGCTGGGTGTGGCGATTCCGCGCCGACCAGCCCGACGAAGGCGAGATCTTCGCGCGCACAGGCGGTTTCCCGCTCGGCCACGGGTGGGACCGTGACGGGCAGCTACTCGTGGCGGTCGGCGGCATGGGGATCTACCGGATCTCCCCGGACGGTGAATCCGAGCCGATCGCGACGAAGGTCAGGCGCAGCCGCTTCTCGCTGCTCGACGATTCCGGTCTCCGCGCCGTCGACGATCTCGATGTGGCCCCGGACGGTTCGATCTACGTATCGGACTTCTCGACACGAAGCAACGCCGCCGAATACCTGGTGGAACTGGTGGAATCGCGGTCCAACGGCCGCGTGGTACGGATCGATCCCGACGGCAGCACCGAGGTCGTCGTCTCGAACAGTGTGTTCCCCAACGGAATCTGCACCTCGCACGACGGCCAGTCGATCCTGATCGCCAGCACCGGCCTGTGCCGAGTGGACCGGCTCTGGATCGCCGGACCCAAACAGGGGCAGCTCGAACCGGTGCTGGAGAACCTGCCCGGCAACCCCGACAACCTCAACCGCTCCTCCGACGGCAACTACTGGCTGCCGTTCGTATCGATGCGCACGCCGATGTCGGACCTGCTCAACCGCTATCCGGCCGTGCGCAGGCGGATGACCCAGGAAGTACCGCTGGACAGCTGGGTCGTCCCGCAGCTCAACGTGTCGTGCGTGATGAAGTTCAACGATCGTGGCGAAATCCTTCAGGTGCTGTGGGATTCGTCGCTGGCGAACTACCCGATGGTCACCGCGGTCAAGGAACGGGCCGGTCAGCTCTACCTGTGCGGTGTGAGCAACAACCGCATCGGCCGGTTGACGCTGGACTCCAGCGAAGTCGGGTCGATCGATCCGGCCGCAGTACCGGGCCTGATCGTGCCCGGACGACCGATGGTGGAGGTACAGCGATGAACCGCACGATCAGTGCGCTGAAGGAATGGCTGAACCCCGACTGGGCGCGACACCGCACGGTGCCGCCGTTCGAAGCGGGGCTACGGCCGAACCGTCGACTCGACGAAGGCGAAACCCTGCTCCCCGCCGCCGAGTTCGAGCCCGACGACGTGATCATCCGTGACTCCGGCGAAGTCGTCTTCTCCAGCGGCGACAGCATTTTCACGCTGACCGATGGGGTTGTCGCGCCGCTGGTGACGCTCGGCGGGCAAGTCGGAAGCCTGCTGGCGGTGCAGGACCGGTTGGTCGCCGCGGTCGAGGGCGTCGGCCTGGTCACCATCGATGCGGCGGGAACGGCGCACGACCTGTGCACCGACCCGGAGCTGGCTGTCTGCGTCACTGATCTGACACTGCTGCCCGACGGCATCGTGCTGGCCACCATCGGCTCGAGCGCGGTCCCGGACTGGGGCGCCGCCTTGGTCGCCGACGACCGCAAAGGGCGCATCGTGCGGGTCGACGGGTCGCGCGCGGAGGTGGTGGCAGAAGGCCTCGGGTGGCCCGGCGGCATCGAAACTGCCTCGGACAACGAGGTTCTGGTATCGCTGGGCTTCGATCATCGGATCGAGCGACGTGCGTCGAATGCGCTGGGTAAACCGGGAATACCGGTGGGGGCGAACCTGCCGATCTACCCCGGCCGCATCGCCGCCACCACGGACGGCTGGTGGGTCGCGGCGCCCTATGCGCGCAACCGCTTCACCGAATTGCTGCTCGACGAACCCGAATTGCTGCGCGAGATGACCGCGACGATCCGTCAGGACCAGTGGTTCGTCCCCCGGCTGCGGTGCCCGGACCCCTACACCGACACCCTGCAACTGGGTCAATTGCGGGTCCACGGCGTGATCAAACCGTGGGCGCCTGCCCGGTCCTACGGTCTGGCGTTCCGCATCGATCAGCGCGGTCGGATCACCGAAAGCGTGCATTCGCGCGCCGACAGCGACCGCCACGGGGTCACCGGCGTCTCGTCACGTGACGGCCGAATAGTGGTGGCGGCGCGTGGATTCCGCAACCTGCTCGCGCCGCGAACAGTGAACGAAAGGTGAGTACGGTGGCAGACAGCGACACCGCCGTTGCCGAGGAGCCGGTGATCCGGCTCAGCGGTATCAGCAAGCATTACAGCGGAACCTACGCGTTGCGCGATGTCGACTTCGAGGTCCGACCGGGCGAGATCCACGCCCTGCTCGGCGAGAACGGCGCGGGCAAGTCCACGCTGGTGAAGGTGATCTCGGGCGCGATCGAACACGACGCGGGCACGCTGCTCGTCACCGGTCGTATGCGCAACTTCAGTACCCCCAAGGAATCCGCCGAGGCGGGGGTCGCGATGGTGTACCAGGAGGGCTCGCTCGTCGAGTCGATGACGGTGGCACAGAACCTGTTCCTCGGTGACGAGAAACCGTTCAACAATCTCTCCCAGCTCAATGTGGTGGCACGAGAACTGCTGGAATCGCACAACTTCCACATCCGGCCCGAGGTGACTGCGGGCGCGCTCGGCATCGCCCAGAAACAGATGGTGGAGATCGCCCGCGCGGTGCATCGCGATGCCAAGGTGGTCATCCTCGACGAACCGACCGCGTCGGTGACCCCGGAGGAACGACTGCAACTGTTCCTGTCGATGCGCAGGCTCAAGCGCCAGGGGATCGGGGTCGTGTTCATCACCCACATGCTTGACGAGGCCTTCGAGGAAGCCGACCGGATCACTGTGCTGCGCGACGGCGAGGTACAGGGCACCCTCGACAAACCCGACTTCGACCGCACCGAGGTGGTGCGGATGATGGTGGGGCGCAGCGTGGAATATCAACGGGTGCCACCGAATCGGGAACCCGACCCGGCCCCGGTGCTCGAGGTCGACGACATCACGCTGCTGCCGGTCGTGCGCAACATGTCGTTCTCCGCGCACCCGGGGGAGATCGTCGGCATCTACGGGCTCGTCGGCGCCGGGCGCAGCGAGACCGCGATGATCGTCAGCGGGGTGACCAAGCGCAGGAGACTGCGCGGCGGCACAGTGCGGCTCAACGGCAGGAACGTGCGGTTCAGGACACCGCGTCATGCCCGCCGGGCCGGGCTGGTCTACATCACCGAGGACCGCAAGGCATCGGGCTTCTTCGGCCACTTCTCGATCGCGGACAATATCTATTTCGGGCACCTGTGTAGTGCGGCGAGGCTGCCACTGCTGGTTCGCCCCGGCGAACGCAAGTCGGTGGCGCAGCGCTTCGTCGAGCGGTTCCATGTGCGGACGCTGCAACCCGGCCGCGCCAAGCTCGAGGAGCTCAGCGGCGGTAATCAGCAGAAGGTGGTGCTCGCCAAAGGCTTGACCCGTCAGCCGCTGGTGGCGATCATCGACGAGCCGACCCGCGGCGTCGACCTCGGCACGATCACCGAGATCCACACGATGATCCGTGCGCTGGCCGACGACGGTGTCGCGGTGGTAGTGATCTCGTCGTACCTGCCCGAGATCCGGGCGCTCTCGGACCGCATCCTGGTGGCCAAGCAGGGCAGCATCGTGGCGGAGTTCGATCCGGCCGAGGCCGACGACGCGAAGCTGATGTTCGCGGCGGTGCACTGAGGGGGAAGGATTTCTCCCAGGAACAGAGTCGTCCTGTCGCGCGCTCGCCGAATCGCGGAGGCTGATGTCACCGGAACGATCCCCCAGCGAACCGAGGACATCATCGTGCAGAACATCGAATTCTCGAACGCCAGGATCACCATGGCGGGCGACCTGTTCCTCCCGGAGAACTTCTCCGCTGACCAGTACTACCCGGCCATCGTGTGTGTGCACCCCGGTGGCGGCGTCAAGGAGCAGACCGCGGGTCTGTACGCCGAGAAACTGGCGGCCCAGGGTTTCGTGACCCTGGCCTTCGACGCCTCCCACCAGGGTGAGAGCGGTGGGATCCCGCGACGCCTCGAAGACCCCTTCGCCCGGGTCGAGGACATCCGCGCCGCGGTCGACTACCTGTCCATCCTCGACTTCGTCGACGCGGACCGGATCGGTGCGTTCGGCGTGTGCGCCGGCGGCGGCTACGCCATCGATGCCACCAAGACCGACCGCCGGATCAAAGCTGTCGGCACGGTCAGTCCGGTCGATATCGGCGCGACGTTCCGCAAGGGCTGGGACGGTTCACTGCCGCTCGAAGCGAGATCGCCACGCTCGACGCCGTCGCGGGTCAGCGCGCGATCGAAGTGGCGGGAGGTGACATCGCCGAGATCGCGTACGTGCCCGAGACCCTGGACGCCACCACCCCGGCGGACATGGTCGAAGCGCACGAGTACTACCGGACCCCGCGGGCACAGCACCCGAACTCGGACAATCGGATGCTGTTCACCGCCAGCGTCACCCGGATCTTCGACTACGACGCCTTCGCGGGTGCTGAGTTCCTGACCCAGCCGGTCCTGCTGGTCGCAGGCTCCGCGGCGGGTTCGCTGTGGCAGGCGGAGCGACTGAACAAGCGCATTCCGGAGAACACCGACCTGGTGCTCGTCGAAGGCGCGGGGCACGTGGGTCTCTACGACCGACCCGAGTACGTCGACCAGGCCATGGCCGCCCTGACCCCGTTCTTCGAGACCAATCTCTGATTCTTGCCGGTGGCTTGTTCCGGAATGCTTGCGCGCTTTGTCAATGTGATATTGAATATATTATCTAGCGAAGAATCGGGCTCCCGCTCGATCCGGAACGAAGGGTGATGTCATGAGTGGTGAGCATCTGGCCAAGACCGCGCGGCGTGTGATCGCGGGGCTCGACGCCGACGGTAAGTCGACTGTCGCGATCGATGAGAACACCGCGACGCGGGTCGCGTTGCCCGCGTTCACGGTCAACGATGTGTGGCGGGTCGATGCACTGCCTGCGGCGATGGCCGATGGTGACACCTTGGCCGCCGACGTGGAGCTGGATCCGCCTGCCGCCGGTGTCGTCGTGCGTCTGGCGACCTTCCCGCCGGATGCCGAGATCGATCCGGCGGTGTACGCGGAGTCGATCGGCAATCTGCACGGTGAGGACGCCAAGGCCGAGGACGATGCGATTGTCGGCCTGCACGCGACGGAGACAGTCGACATCGCCACCATCATCGACGGCGAGATCTACGCGATCTACGAAACGGGGGAGACGCTGCTGCGCCCGGGCGACACTGTGATCAATCGCGGCATCAAGCACGCCTGGAGCAACCGGACCGACAAGCCGGTGACGATGGTCGCCGTCATGCTGCCTGCCAAGCGCTGACCGCATCACGGCGGTAGGTTGCGCGCGAGGCGAAGATCCGGTCTGTCGATCACCCGCTGAGTCTTCTTGGAACGCACAGGGTTCGGGAACTGTCACAGATTCCCGAACCCTGCTTGTGTTTCCGGACAATCCCGCCCTCTCAAAATGTATTCAGGATCATATATTGTGCGATATTGTGACCTGAGTCGCTCGGCAATGCCGCCGTGGCGGAGCGTTGAAGGAGAACGAGATGGATAGTCCGGCCCCGCGCCAGAAAAGCGGCCTCGTCGTAGTCATGCTCTGCTTTTTGACGATCGTGGCCGACGGCTACGACTTGATCGTCTACGGAGCCACCGTCCCCAGCCTGCTCGACGAACCCGGATGGGAGATGACCGCCAGCACCGCCGGTCTGATCGGCAGCTGGACACTGTTCGGTCTGATGGTCGGATTCCTGCTCGCGGGTCCGCTGGCTGATCGGGTCGGTCGCCGCAAGGTCATGATGGCGGGTGTCGTCTGGTTCTCCGCCGGCTGCGCGATCTGCGCGCTGGCCACCTCACCGGAATTCCTCGGCGCCGCCCGGTTCTTCACCGGCATCGGCCTCGGCGGCGTCGTGCCGTCGGCGGTCGCGTTGACGATGGAGTTCGCGCCGCGCAACCGCAGGCAGATCTACAACGGCATGATGCTGACCGGCTACTCCTTCGGCGGCATCATCGCCGCGCTCGTCGCGATCGCACTGCTGCCCGACCACGGCTGGCGCGTGTTGTACGCGGTCGGTGCCCTGTGCGTGATCGTGGTGCCCGCCATGTACTTCTGGCTGCCCGAATCGGTGAACTCCCTGGTGTCGCGCGGCAAGGACGCCGAGGCCGCGGAAGTCGCTCGCGCCTACGGTCTCGACATCGGCGCGGTGCGGGCCGAACAGCTGATCCAGCGCACCGCCACCGCGAACGGGGAGAAGGCGAGCGGATTCCGGATGCTGCTGACCCGGAAGTATCTGCCGTCGCTGCTGCTGTTCGTCGTGGTCTGCATCTGTGCCCAGCTGATCGGCTACGGCTTGAGTACCTGGTTGCCGGTGCTGATGCGCGAGGCGGGCTACCCGCTGGGATCCTCGTTGCAGTTCCTGCTGGTTCTGCAGGTCGGCGCCGTGATCGGCATGATCGGCGGTTCGATGCTGGCTGACCGATACGGCTCCCGGCGGGTTCTCGTGCCGTTCTTCCTCATCGGTGCGATTTCGCTGCTGGTGCTCAGCCGTAAGGTCGATACCGCGGTGCTGATGGTCGCGGTAGCGGGGGCCGGGCTCGGCTCCATCGGCAGCAGCTCACTCGCGTACGGCTATGTCGCCGCGAAATACCCCGCTTCGTGCCGCGGGTCCGCGGTGGGGGCGAGCATGGGGCTGGGGCGTATCGGTTCGATCCTCGGGCCGTCTATCGGTGGCTGGATCGTGGGTTCCTCGCTGGCGACCCACTGGAACTTCTACGCCTTCGCGGTGCCCGCGGTGATCGCCGCCGTCATCGTGATCCTGATGCCGGCCTCGACAGTCGATGACGAAGTCGCCGAAGTGCGCGCTCCCGACGTCGCGCCGGATCGCAAGCCCGGCGGTCTCGTCGTCGAGCAAGCGGGCTGACAGACCGGGCATCGCCTAGGTCGCCATCGCGTCGGCGGGCAGGCGGACCAGGCCGAGGCGATCGCATCGCCGGATCAACGGTGTGAGGATGCGATCGGCCTCGGCCGTGCGGTCGGCCCGGCGCAGGGCGCTGCCGAGCAGCAACCCGGCGCGCAGCGCGGCCAGCGGCCTGCGCTGCGCGTCAATCTCGGCGACCGAGTTCTCTGCGCGCTCGATCGCCGACCGGAGCTGATCCGTCGCCAGCAACAAACGGATCGCGGAGTCCTCATCGAATTCATCGATGGCCGTATCGATTCCGTCGTCGCGCCGGATCGTGCGCGTGTCCATCAGCCTGTCCGTCACGGTCGGATCGAGTTCGACGCCCAGACGCACCCGTTCGTTGCGGATCCGTGCGGCCAGGCGCGGCAGGTTCAGGCGTTCGGCATGCGACATCCCCTCGTCGAGGAGTTGCAGCGCGCCGCCGCGGTCGCCGCGCAGGGCGCGTACCCGCGCACCTGTCGCGTAGGTGGCCAGCATGAAGTCCACGCCGCCGCCACCTTCGGCCGACAGCTCTCTGCTCTGCGCCAATAGATCTGTCGCGATGTCGAGATCTCCAGTCTCATAACGCAATTCGCCCAGTAGCGCGGACGCGAGGCGAGTCGCGTGGGCGCCGGCGCCCATGGTCGTGCGTGCGGTGTCGAGCGCGGTCGTGAACAGGTCGTCCGCGCCGGGTATGTCGAGCTGTTCACGGGCGGCCACCCCTGCGAAACAGCGGCCGTACACCGACAGGAACGGGCCGGTCGCCTCGTGATACGGCGCCGCCCAGAGCTGCCATCGGCGCGCCTCGTCGAAGTCGAAGCGCTGCATTGCCGCGAAGGTGGCGATATTGGCCGCCACCCCGGGAATGCGCGGGGAGAAGTCGTCGGGTCGGGCCAGCGCGTCACCGATCAGGCCGTCCAGCTCCGATATCCGGTCGGCGAACATCTCTCGGACACTGATCGCGACATCGGCTTCCGCGCGCAGATCGGTGCGTTCGGGTTCGGCGGGTGGAGCCACGGCCAGCGCGGTCTCGAAGCGGGCTAGGGAGGACGCGGTGGCCGTGGGTCTGCGCAGGACAAGGTTGACCCAGACGCCGAAAAGCTGGATACGGGGCCTGGCCCGGCACACCCCAGCGGGCAGCTTCGCCAGGATGCCTTGCAACATGACCATTCTCGACCGCTCCAGCAGGTAACCCGCGTCCTGCTCGACGAGTTCGGCCGCGCGTTCGGGATTTTCCGCGGCAAGTGCCTGGTCGACCGCTTCGTTGAGCAGGTGATGATGCGCGAACCAGTCGGCGGCTCGCAGCCGGAGTGCTGTGATCTCGGTCGGGCGGTCCTGAGCGAGTCTGCGGCACAGGTATCCGGCGAACAACTGGTGGTAGCGGTACCAGTCGTGGGCGGGACCGGTGGGAAGCAGGAACAAGCCGCGGTCGGCGATGTCGGCGAGGAGGTCGGCGGCGTCGGTGCGGCCGGTCAGTGCGGTGGCCAGTCCGGCGCAGATCCGCTCGCAGATCGAGGTTGTCATGAGGAATTCGAGGGTGTCCGGATCCAGTGCGCCGAGTACGTTCTCGGCCAGGAACGTCCCGATATCGGGGTGCGTGGCAAGGCTGTCGAGTAGGCGCGCCGGGTCCTCGCCTGCACGCAGCGACAGCACCGTCAGCTGCAGTGCCGCGACCCAGCCGTCGGTGGCGCGGGCCAGCGCGGACACCTCGTCGGCGGCCAGGTGTACACCGCCGGCTTCGGCGAGGAACGCGTGTACCTCGTCGGGATTGAAACGCATTGTGGTGGCATCGATTTCGGCGAGTTCACCGTGGATGCGCAACCGGCTCAACGGCAGGTCGAGTCGCTCGGTACTCGTGACGACGAGGGGCAGATGGTGACAGCCGTGCTCGATCAGGAACCGGACCGCGTCCACCGAGGCGGGGGCGGTGACCCGTTGCCAGTCGTCGAGGATCAGCGTCACCCGCCGGTCGTCGGCGTGCAGCCCGTCGACGAGTGCGGTCAGCACGGCACGGGCCGGGTTGTCGGGGTCGGCTTCGAGTAGCCGGTCGAGGTCGTCGGAGAGAGCGGGAACCGCGGGTCTGATCGCCTCGGCGAGGTGGGTGAGGAACCAGGCGACATTGTTGTCGTCCTCGTCGACGGTCAGCCACGCCACCGCGGCGCCGTGCTCGACCAGCTCGTCGTGCCACTGGGCAGCCACGGTCGTCTTGCCGAATCCACTGGGCGCGTGGATGGCGGTGAGCCGGGTGCCTTCGGTGGTTCGCAAGTGCTCGAGCAGGCGCTTTCTGGCCAGAGTCGCCCGCGCCGGAGTCGGCGGGCGATATTTCGTGGCGGGTGTGGGAGGTGCGGTGGTGCGGTCGCGGGCTCGCGCTGCCGGTGCTATCGGCACCGCAACGGGCCGCTGGGTATCGGGGACTCGCAGGACATCGACCGGGCTGCCGGTACTGCGCTGGGCCGCAACCAGTTCCGCGCCGAGCGCGGCGGCGCTGTCCGGACGGTCGGCGGGATCGGTCGCCATCGCGTGCTCGATGACAGCCCTGACCTCGTCGGGTACATCCTGGTCGGTGAGATCGGGGCCGCGCTGCGCGGAGACCCGCAGGAACTGCGACAACACCTGCTCGCCGACGCGCCGCTCGTAGGCGACATGGCCGGTGAGGGCGCAGAACAGGGTTGCGCCCAGGCCGTACACGTCGGCGGCAGCGGTGGCTTGCGCGCCGCGCAGGACTTCCGGCGCGGCGAAAGCGGGGGAGCCGGTGACGATCCCGGTGGTCGTATGGAATCCGCCTTGGATCCGGGCGATCCCGAAATCGGTGAGTTCGGGCTCGTTGTAGTCGCTGAGCAGGATGTTGGACGGTTTCACGTCACGATGCAGGATGCCGGCCCGGTGCGCGGTCTCGAGCGCGCCCGCCATCTTCACGCCCAAGCGTAGTGTCGCCGCCCAATCCAGCGGGCCGACGGCGTGGATGCGTTGTTCCAACGAGCCACGCGCGTGATAAGGCATCACCAGGTAGGGGTGCCCGCCGTGGGTGGTGCCTGCTTGGAAGACCGCGACGATATGTGGGTGTCCGGACAGGCGGCCCATCGCCTGCTGTTCGCGCACGAAGCGTTGCAGTCCGTCGGGGTCGAGCTCGGCGGTCAGTACCTTCACCGCGACCACGCGGTCGAGATCGGGCTGAGCGCAGCGGTAGACCACGCCGAAACCGCCGCGCCCGATCTCCTCGGCGTCCTCGAAGCCCTCGGCGGTCAATTCCGCCGCGATCCCCGTGGCCGGGCTGCGCTGCGTCGGCATGTTGTCGGCCATTCAGGCTCGATTCGGTGCGGCCTCATGGCGGTGCGCTGGTGCGCCCGCCCTCTACCGAGGATAGTCCCGGTGCCGACCGTGTTCGACGATGTCAGGCGCGTTTCGGCCGGTAGTGCAGCCACCGGTATCTGGCGCGTTCGCGCGGTGTCATCCCGCCCCAGATACCGTGTGGCTCGTTCGCGGCGACAGCGTGGTCCCTGCAGTGGGTCAGGACCGGGCAGCTCGCGCAGATCTTCTTGGCGGCCAGCAATTTCCGGGACTCGTGGCTGGTGTCGTAGAAGTCGTTGACGTCGTACGCGCGGCAGGTGGCGTGCATCTGCCAGGCCCAGGTCTCCGCGCGCGGGGCGGGCAATTGCAACGCGTACACGCTCCCTCTGCTCATCGCGCACCACCGTCGGCGGCCACCTGCGCGCGCCGATGCGCGGCAGCGGCCAGTTCGTGTTCGCGGGCGCTGTCGGGTCCGCCCAGCCCGGCCAGATGGTCGTGCAACCGTGCCTTCGCCGCATACCAGGAGGCGAGTGTCTCCGCACTGGCGCCGCGGGAGGGGCGGCTCAGGCACAAGGCGGTCATTTCGATCAGCACGTTCATGGTCGGTCCTCCGACTCGCGGGATCAGTCGTAGACGACGACTCCACGCAGATTGCGGCCGGCGTTCATGTCGGCGAAGCCCTGCGTGATGTCGTCGAGGGAGTAGCGGGTGGTGACGAGTTCGTCGAGTTTCAGCGAGCCCTGCTGATACATCGCCAGCTGCGCGGGGATGTCGGCGGTGGGGGAGCTCGCGCCGAAGAGCGAGCCCTGCAGACGCTTCTGGTACAGCGTGAGCTCGTGCAGGTTGATATCGCCCGCGCCGACGGTGGCGTCGCCGAGCCCGACGGCGACACAGGTGCCTGCCTTGCGTACGGCGCCGAGCGCCTGGCCGACATGGCGTCCGGTGGTGATGCCGACTGTGACGATCGAGGAATCAGCACCTTGCCCGTTGGTCATCGAGCGTGCCAGTTCGGCCGCTTCGTCGATGTCGGCGACGGCGTGGGTGGCGCCGAGTTTCAGTGCGGAGTCGCGCTTGAACGCGACCGGGTCGACGGCGATCACGGCTGATGCGCCGGCATGGGCCGCGCCCTGGACCGCGTTGATCCCGATACCGCCGATGCCCATGACGATCACGACATGCCCGGGCTTCACCTCGGCCGAGTTCACCGCTGCGCCCCAGCCTGTGCCGACACCGCAGCCGGTCAGGCACGCGACGTCGAGCGGGATCGACGGATCGATCTTGATGGCCGAGACCGCCGATACGGTGGTGTACTCGCAGAAGGTGCCGAGCCCGGCGAGCTGACCGGTGGGTGCCCCGTCGAGGGAGAGCCGATACGAGGTGGGGTCGTCGAAGCGCGCGCCGGTGGCCAGGAACGCGCCGAGGTCACACAGGTTCTGATGGCCGTGTGCGCACCATCGACAACGGCCGCACACCGGCAGGAAGGAGAACACGACATGGTCGCCCTCGGCGAAGCCCTTGGTGCCGGGACCGACCGCCTCGACGACACCCGCGCCCTCGTGTCCCCCGGCCAGCGGAAGGATGCCGGGCGTCTGGGTGCCGACCGCGAAATGATCGTCGGAGTGGCACAGGCCGGCGGCGGCCATCTTCACCCGGATCTCGCCGGGGCGCGGGTCCTCGACCTCGAGTTCGACGATCTCGTAGGCACCGGGTGATTGCTGGAGTACCGCGCCCCGGGTCAGCATGACGTCTCGTTTCGATCCAACTGCCGCATGGGGGTGTCCACTCCTCCGGAAAAGAGAATATCCAACATAATATAATATAAGTGTCGCATGGCGCTGATCTGCGCGTCAACGATTCGGTGAGGTCGGGGGTCGGGGCCGATTTCTCAGTTGCCGACGGATGGATCAATTCCGATTTCGCCATCCGCCGTCGTGCCGAAGAACGCGGGCAGGTCGACGGCGCGGTGGGTGTTGGCCAGTGCCGATACCGTCGCGGTGCCGAACACTCCGGTGCGGTCGAACGCGACAGCGGTGCCCACGGAGATCCCGGCGTGCTCGATCCGGTCGGTGGCCGAGAACCCGACCGCGGTGCCCAACGGCAGGCGGACCAGCGCGAGCGTGATGTCGGCATTGATGAATTCCAGCCCGTTGCTGCCGAGATTGGCCACCACGTTCACCACGTCGGCGATCCCGGCGGTGAGCTGAAACGGTGTGATCGGCTCGCCCTCGACCACCGGGATCGGGTCGTGCCAGACCTGCTTACGCGCGTCGTTCTGCGCCCGTGCCGCATCGCCCCATCCGGAGCCTTCGCTGAAGTACAAGCGGTGACCCTGTGTCATCGACGCGCCCAGTGGTGGAGGCTCGGGGCGGGCGCCGCCGGACCACACCGCACCGGGCGGGCTCTCGCTCGGCGCGAGGAACAGTGCCGAGGCGCGGGCGACCGGTCCGCCGTCTTGATGTAGGACCGTGTCGATCAGGCACAGGCGCTTTCCTTCCCGCACGATGGTCGCCGAGGTGGTGCAGGGGCGTCGCCTGGCCGGCCGATACAGGTCCAGGGTCCACCTGACCGGCTGCAAGTCGGTGCGGCCGATGTCGGCGACAGCGCGCTCGGCCGCGCGAGCCAGCGCCGAACTGATGGCGAGTCCGCGCAGATGATCCACGCCCCAGCCGCTCAGTGCTTCTGTTTGCGGTACCAGTTCCGCACCTGTCCGGCCTGGCTCCGTGCGGAAGAAAGCTGACGTCATAGTGATCCTCTCCACCGTTTACGGCATGATATTAAATATATGATACCGTCAGATGTGCGTCCATAGACCTCCCGAGGTCCTTCTGACCCCCTGCTCGGGGACCTCGGGCGCCGGCGTCGATCACCGACGCGTACGTCACATCCGTGCGTGGAAACCCTCCGGTGATCGACGCCGTTCCATGGGTCGACGATGCGCGACAGTGTGTCCGAGACGCATAATGCATAACGTGCCGAACGACAATGACCCACTCCAGGCCGAATCCGCGACACGGGGGTTACCTCGCTCCGCGCATTCGCAACGCCAACAGTTGTCCGAAGATGTCGCGAGCTACGTTCGCGAGCTGATCATCTCGGGCCGGGTACGGTCCGGTGAATTCCTGCGCGCCGAGCCGATCGCCGAGGCGGTCGGCGTGAGCAACACGCCGGTGCGCGAGGGCTTGCTGTTGCTCAGCGGTGAAGGTTTCGTCGAACTCGTTCCTCGGCGTGGGTTCATGGTCTCGGCGTTCAGCAGGCAGGATGTGCGCGATCTGTTCTGGGCGCAGGCCACCCTGGCCGGTGAACTGGCCTCGCGGGCGGCGAAGTCGATCTCCCCGCGTCAGCTCGCCCACCTGGCCGACGTGATCACTCAGCACGAGCAGGCGGTCGCCGACGGCGCCGACCTGGACCGCATCGTGGCGCTGGGCCATGAATTCCATCGCACCATCAACCTGGCGGCCGACTCGCGCAGGCTGGCGCTGTTGCTGCGCTCGATCGTCAAGCAGCTGCCCAACCGGTTCTACGGCAACATCGAGGGCCACGCGAACGAGTCGCTCGACTTCCACCCGGCCATCCTCGAAGCGTTGCAGAAGCGGCGTGCGAAGGCGGCTAGCACTTTGATGCGCGATCACATCATGTCCGGCGCCGACGAGCTCATCGTCATGCTGGAGAAACAGGGCATGTGGTCGACTCCGGAGCGATCCACCGCATAATCCCGGTTCACCGTGATCGAGATCGGCGGTCAGAAGACGAAGAAGGGTCGGTGCCACAACCGAAAGGTTGGGGCACCGACCCTTTTCTGTGTCTAAGGGGTCATGGCGACGACGGGGCCGTCGGACATGACGACACCGGTATCGATCGATGGCGCGCCCGATGGCGCGATGCTTCCGTCCGGGCGGATCGTGTAGGTGTGGATCCGGGTCGTCATCTGGGCGGTGAGTACGTCGACGAGGTAGAGGGTCTTGCCGTCGGGATGCAGCGCGACTTGGCCGGGCAGTGTGGCGGCGGGTGCCGCGTACGGCGAACCGGGCAGCTCGGTGAGTCGACCGTCCTCGTGCACATCGAAGCCGGCGATCGACTGGCCCATCGCATTGGGTACGTAGAGCCGTGTGCCGTCGGTTGTCACCACCGCGCCGTGTGGGACCCCATGAGTCGGGTAGGGCGAGCCGGGGGTGGGCGTCACCTGGCCGTCCTCGCCGATGACGAAGCCGGACAGGTCGAAGCCGAATTCGTTGCTCACGTAGAGATGGCGCCCGTCGGGGGTGAAACCCGGTGCCACCGGACCCAGCTTCACGGTGGTGGGGCCGAGCGGCGTCATGGTGCCGTTGCGCTCGATCGCGTAGTTGGACATGGTGTTGCCGAGATAGGTGACCACCCGCAGGAAGCGCCCGCCGGGGTCGACGGCTGCCATGCCGACGGCGCTGAAGCCGTCTACCGGCACGGTGGGAGCCCCGGACGGGGTGAGCGCGCCCGAGGCTGCGACCGCGTAGGACTCCACGTGGCCCGGTGCCCCGCCGACCACGACGAACAGTTGAGTGCCGTCGGGGCTGAGGGTCGCCGCGGTGGGCGGACCACCGACGGTGATGTCGGCACCGGGAATCGGGTGCAGGGTGCCGCTGTCGTCCAGGCGGTATCCGGTGACGCCGAAGTCGCCGACATGCGGAACGTAGACCGTGTGCCCGTCAGGAGCGACGACCAGCGAGAGAATGCCGAAGCCGGTGGCGAACGGGCTGCCCGGTACGGGGGCCAACGCGCCGTCATCGGTAACCCGCACCACGCTGATACCCATCGACGCGGTGCCCGCGACGATCATGAACCGGGAACCGGCCGCCGAGGCGACCGGCGCCGCCGCCCAGCTGAACGTGCTGAGCAGGGCGGCGATGAAAGCTAGTGCGGCACAACGAAGTAACCGGGTACCGGCCCGGGGTCGACGGGCGGCGGGTGTCGAAGTCATCGGTGATCTCCTCGATGAGATGCGGGTGCGATCGGCCGTGCGCGGATCGCATGACAAGCCGGAACGATCACATTTTGTATATGAACTTGCAATCATCGTTGTGCCGCGTGACAACGGTTCCCGCTGTTCGGTGCGGGATTTCAAAACTCGGCCTGGGTGAAGATTGCAGACTATATTGTGCGTAATTCAGGGTGGGCGACGTGGCCTGCCGGATACATGGAGGTATCGCCGCAGATGCTCAGGAACGCTTTCACGCCGCAACGAGTCGCTGTCGGTGTGGCCGCCGCGCTCGCGCTCTCGCTGTCCCCGAGCCTGGCGCACGCGGCCCCGGGCGACGCGCCGCGGTATCTGCTGGTCACCGGCACCGGTTCCTCGAACATCAGCGTCCTGCGCGTCGATGACAACGGCGCGCTCACCAAGGTGCCCGGCGCACCGTTCGCCAGTGACACCGGCTCACTCACCCTCGAGATCACCCCGGATGGTCGCCGCGCCTACGCCGGACACGTGGTGTCGGGCTCGATCATCGGCTACGACCTCGGCGCCGACGGCTCGCTGCACGAGATCGCGGGCACCCGAATCGACTTCGGCGCCCCGGTGATCGGGGTGACGATCACCCCGGACGGTTCCCGGCTGTTCGCGACCGTGGGCTCGCTCACCACCGAGGTCCGCTCCTTCGACATCACCGCCTCCGGCGTGCTCGTGCCGACCGGCGCACCCACCACTGCTGTACCCGGGATGAGCGGGCTGAGCCTGCCGCAGGTGACTCCCGATGGGCGCAATTTGATTGTGAGCACCTTCATCGGCGCGACGGTGACCAGCTACGCCATCGGGGCCGATGCCTCGCTGACTCAGGTCGGCGCCACGATGGCGACCGGCGAGCGGCCCGCACTGCCCGCCGTCACCCCGAACGGGCGCTACCTCTACATCAGCAACGAGGGCAGCAACACCCTGTCGGGCTATGTGATCGCAGCCGACGGCAGTCTGTCGAATGCGCCCGGTTCGCCCTACCCCACCGGCGGGACCCCGCACGGTTCGGCGATCACCGCCGACGGCACCCGTATGTACGTGCCCGCGTCGGCCGGCGGTGAGGTCGACGGCTTCCACATCGGTGCCGACGGAGCGCTCACGCCACTGCCGGGCTCGCCCTACAAGACTCCGGACGGCGCGATGCCGGGACGCCTCGTGCTCAGTCCCGACGAGGACGAACTCTTCGTGATCGACAGCCTCACGGTGAGTGGGTCGGCCTGGGTGCACACCTACACCGTCGCCGCCGACGGCAGCGTCGCTCCGTCGGGCCTGCCTGCCGCTGATACCGGAGTGGTGTTCCACGACGGTCCGTCGGCTCACCTGACCCCCGCACGATGACGCACCGCGGTGGGCCGCCCGGCCCACCGCGGCGTCCGCGTCCGCCCACCCCGAGGAGACCCGCTGTGCCATCGGCCGCATCCGAGCCGAGCGTCGAGAACGCCCGCTCCGGCAGCCCGCGTCGTCCGTTCCGTGAACGATTCGGGACCAGCGTGCGGACCCGTGTGCTGGCCATCGCGCTGATTCCGAGCGTGGTGCTGCTCGCCACGGGCGCTGTCGCGGTCACGTTGGTCGGGGTCCGGGCGCAGTCGGTCAAGGAATGGTCCGACTACCGGGGCGCGAACATCGACCCGCTGCTGCGGTTCGTGACCTCGATCCAAGCCGAGCGACTCGCCAGCGTCACCGCGCAGGACCCTTCGCCTACTACGGCCGCGGATCTGCGCGCCAGCCGCGACAACACCGACCGCGCGATCGCGGAGACCGCCCGTATCGCGTCGTCAGCCCAGAACCTGGACCAGGACACCGGCGCGGAATCCATCAAGGCGCTGGGCGATCTGATCGGGCGCATGCAGGTGATCCGAGAGTCGGTCGACAGCAGGCGAGCGACCACAGGCGACGTGGACCAGTACTTCACCGATCTGATCGCCGCGGTGCTCGGCGCGGGTCAGGAGTCGGCGCGATTGAAGTCGTCGGACACCACGACGATGGATGCCGAGCTGACCTCGCTCGAGCTCCTGCGGGCGGCCGAAAGTCATTCGCGGGTGGTCGGTCTCGTTGCCGCGGGCGCGGCCAACGGCATGCCTTCGCTGAGGGAACGGCGAACGCTCGCCCAACATATCGGCGTGTACCGCAAGCAGTTCGACCTCATCGACACCCGCTTGTCGCCGGAGGTACGGACCAGCGTGCGCGCCCTGACCACCGGTACCGACTGGCGTCTGGGCACCACCGGCGAGGACGAGATGTCCGAGCGGGGCATGCTGACCATGCTGGCCGAAGAATGGCTGGCAGCCGAGCACGCGGTGGACACCCGCATGATCGCTGTGATCCGTGATCAGTTCCGGGTGACGGTCGACGCGACCAGCGCGGCGGCCGACCGGATGATCAACCAGCTGCTGATCGTGTCGGCCATCATGCTTGTGGTCACCTTCTTCGCGGTCTCTGTGTCATTGGCGCTGGCCAATCGGCTGCTGCGCCGACTGCGCACCCTGCGCTCGGCCAGTCTCGATCTCGCCAACGAACGACTGCCCGCGCTGATCCGCCGCATCCACAACGGCGAGCAGGTCGACGCGGAGGCCGAAACCGCCGTGGTCGACCGCGGCCGTGACGAGATCGGTCAGGTCGCCGAGGCATTCGCCGCGGCACAGCGCACGGCGATCGAGACCGCGATCGGTGAGGCGAGCACCCGCAACGGCTTCAACAAAGTGTTCCTCGACATCGCCTTTCGCAGCCAGGCACTGGTTCGCCGACAGCTCGATGTACTCGATGTCGCCGAGGCCCGCCAAGACGACCCGGAAGACCTGGAACTGTTGTTCCAGCTCGACCACCTGGCCACTCGCGCGCGTCGTAATTCCGAGAACCTGCTGATCCTGGGTGGGCGCTCACCGGGCCGCCGCTGGCGTAACCCGGTGGCGCTCGAGGAGATCGTGCGCAGCGCCGTGTCCGAGACCGAGGGCTACGCGCGAGTGAGCGCCGTCCGGCTGCCCGCGATGCGAGTGCTCGGTACTGCCGTGGCCGACCTCGTCCACCTGCTGGCCGAGCTGATCGACAACGCGACCGCGTTCTCGCCGCCGGACGCGCCGGTGGCGGTGCACGGCAACTCGGTCGGCAGGGGAGTGGTGGTCGAGGTCGACGACCAGGGCCTCGGTATCTCCTTCGAGGAGCGTGAACGCCTCAACGCGCTGCTCGCCGAGCCGCCGCAGTTCCACGAGATGGCGTTGTCGGGACATCGTCACCTCGGTTTGTTCGTGGTGAGCAGGCTCGCCGCGCGCCACGGTATTTCGGTGACCCTGCAGGAATCTCCGTACGGCGGCGTGCGGGCGATCGTGTTGGTGCCGTGGGCCGTGCTCGAGGCCGGTGACGACAACCCGACGGTGGCGGTGGAACCGGTGCGCGGGCGTGATGTCGTGCACCGAGTGCCCGGCGCAACCGCATTGCCGGGTGCGCCACGACCTGATCCGCACCCGGCACCCGCCCTGCCGGACCGGGTCGGACGCACGACTGCCGTGGGGCACAACGGATATCCCGTCGAGCAGGCCGACCGACGGCCTGCCCTGCCGAAACGCGATCGACTCACCCATCTGTCGCCTCAGCTCAGCGTCGATGTCGAGGAAACCGACACGCGCCCGACGGCTCCCGAGTCCCAGCGAGTACGCGCACCCGAAACGGTGCGCGCCGCGATGAGCGGGCTGCAACAGGGCACGCGTCGGGCACGTGGCCGATCACCCCATACCCACCCCTAGAACGGTCTGAACATGAACGAGGACATGACAGCTCGCCAAGCTCCGGCCGGTACGCTGGACTGGCTGCTCACCAGTCTGGTGAAAACGACATCGGGCGCCGAACAGGCGGTGGTGCTGTCCGCGGACGGCCTGGCGCTGGCAGGGTCGGCCGGTATCGAGCGCGAGGACGTCGAGCATCTCGCCGCCATGGCGTCAGCGTTGCACAGCTTGGCTCGTGGCGTCGGCACGCGCTTCTCCAAAGGTGCGTTGCATCAGACCGTGGTCGAGCTCGAGCACGGGTACCTGTTGGTCACCGAAGCCGGGCACGGCGCGTGCCTGGCATTGTTGACCAGCGCCGATGCTGATCTCGGACTGATCGCCTACGAGATGAACGTCATCGTCGGGCAGGTGCGCGATCACCTGTCGGCGGCTCCGAGGAATTCGATGACCACGCGAGTGCCGTGAGTGAGGGCCCGGATGAGATGTGGGGCTACGAGGACGACGATCCGGGCCCCCTGGTTCGGCCGTTCGCGCTGACCCGCGGTCGAGCGGGCCGGGAGCTGCAGGATCTCGACATTCTGACCCTGGTGATCTCGGTCGGCTACGACTCCGATGTGAACAAGCTCGATCGCGAGTACGCCGAGATCTTTCAGCTTTGCCGCCATCGGCCGCTGTCGATCGTCGAAATCGCCGCCCACACGAAGTTGCTGATGGTCACCGTCAAAGTGCTTGTCAGCGACCTCATCGCGGCCGGTTATGTCATCTTCCGATCCCCACCACGGGCCGACGCGGGCCCTGATCCCGAACTACTGCAGGCGGTACTCGATGGCATACGTAACCTCTGACGGCCCGGCGGTCATGTCCGCCGAACTGGCGGTAAAGGTCTTGGTGGCAGGCGGATTCGGCGTCGGCAAGACGACGATGGTCGGCGCGATCAGTGAGATCACCCCGTTGCGCACCGAGGAACAGCTCACCGAGCTGAGTACCTCGGTCGACGATCTGCACGGCATCGAAGGCAAGCGGACCACCACGGTCGCACTGGATTTCGGCCGGATCACCATCAATCCCCGAGTGATCCTGTACTTGTTCGGGACACCGGGCCAGGACCGGTTCTGGTTCCTCTGGCCGGAGCTGTCACGGGGTGCGCTGGGTGCGGTGGTCCTCGTCGATACCCGCCGACTGGCCGACAGTTTCGCCGCGGTGGACTATTTCGAATCCCGGCGGATCCCGTTCGTGGTCGCGGTGAACTGCTTCGACGGTGCGGATTGCTACGAGACCACCGAAATCGGTGCCGCGCTCGGCGTGCCGACGCATGTTCCGATCCTGCTGTGCGATGCGCGAGACCGTGCGTCGTGCAAGGAAGTTCTGGTGTGCCTGTTCGAATACATCATGGCGAACTCGACTGCGGTTCGTCACCGGTCCCATTGAATTCGCCAGGCGCCCAACATCTCTAGCGGAAAATCGGATGCACAATATATTGTCCAGGTTGCAGCAACTGCGGATACAACCCCATCGAAAGGTTCACCAATGAGCGATCTGCTCGATCTCGTCAACGTGCACTACGCCGGCCTCGAAGGCGGCGATCTCGACCTGGCCGCGAGCCCGTTCACCGAGGATGTCGCGGCGGAGTTCCCGTCCGGTCCGCTCGCCGGCATCGAGGCACTGCGCGGGCTGATCGGTGCCTTCATCACCGCATTCCCCGGCATGAAGATCGAACGTCGCAACACCTGGGTCGACGGTGACACCGCCGTCGCCGAAATCGTGTTCACCGGTGTTCAGACCGGTCCGCTTGCGACCGCCGAGGGCGAGGTGCCGCCGTCCGGCCGCACGGTGACTTTCCCGCTGATCGACACCTTCACCCTGCGCGATGGCAAGGTCTCCGAGCATCGCGTCTACTGGGACAACGTGAGCTTCCTGACCCAGCTCGGGCTGCTGCCCGCCCAGGGCTGAGCAGCTGTCCATCGGAAACCCCTTCGGCTCGGCCGGAGGGGTTTTCGCTGTTCGTGAGGGTCGGTGGTGTGCAGGTTTCTGGACAGTTCACCTGCCCGTTCGGGCCATAGCCTCCCAGGTATGACCTCTGATTCAACGTCGACAGGTGGTTCGGGAATCCGGCGCGCGCGAGCAGGATGGGTTCTTGTCCTTGCCGCGACCGTCCTACCCGGCTTCACGGCGACAGCACAACCCGCCGCGGCCGACAGCGCCGGATACCACATCTACGCCCACGGCTTCCTCAGCGACGGCATCGCCGGATACAACGCCTCCGACACCGGGCAGCCCACCCCGATCGCTGCCCGGGCTCCGTCCGGCATGCCGAACTGGCCGCAGGCGCCTTCGCCCGACGGCCGATTCCTGTTCGTCGCGCCCGGTGTGAACCCGCAGCTGATTCCCTATGCGATCGGCGCCGAGGGTGAGCTGACCGCCGGTGCGGCCTTCCCGCTGCCTGATGTCCCGGTCGACATCATGTTCGCGCCCAATAACCGCGACGTCTACGTCGTGGTCGGCTTGCAGAATGCCCAGGTGGTTCCGGTGCGGATCGCCCCCGATGGGACTCTCACCGCCAACGGTCCCGCGACACCTTTCGGTGAATCGCTCGACGGCGTCGCTTCGGGAACGGTGTCCCCCGACGGCAAGCAGCTCTATGTGGCCAGCCTCCTGCGGCGCCAGCTGCTGGTGTTCGACCTCAACGCCGACGGCACCGTGTCCCCGGTCAAGCAGCGGGTTTCCACCGGTCTGAACCCGATCTTCCCGCGGGTCACACCCGATGGACGGCACGTGTACATCATCAACGAGATCAGCGGTTCGGTCTCGGGCTTCACGCGTGCCGAGGACGGTTCGCTGACCGAGATCGCGGGATCACCGTTCCCTACGGGCATGCTGCCCCATGTCACCAGCATCACCCCCGACGGCCGCTTCCTCTATGTGCCCAATATGGGTTCGGGGCACATCAGCTCCTTCGCGATCGAGCCGAACGGTGTGCTGACCCCGCTGCCCGATGTCGCCTTCGCGCCGGAGAAGCCGGGCACGTTCGCGGAGTCCTCGGCGATGTCGCCCAGCGGTGACGTGCTGTGGGCGCTGGGGACCGACCCGATGCGCGGCGGCGAGGAGATCCTGCGACGGTTCACCGTCGGCTCCGACGGCGTGCTCGACCTGGACGAATCGGTGGCGATCTACACCGGCACGTACGTGGCCGACGGACGCACGATGTCGCTGGTTCCACGCCGCTGAACCCACTGAGAAGGCCCCTCCGACTCGAAGTCGGAGGGGCTTTTTGTGTTTCAGGTCTATGCCCAGCATCACCGCAGTTACGCAACTAATTTGCTCAATTTAGTTGTATGGTTGGCTAATGACCGCTGACCCGTCCACTGCCCGAGAGCTGGGGGAAGTACTGCGTCCGATCGCCCGCCGACTGCTCGCCGGACGGACGATCTCCGGGGGGAAACTCGGTGTGCTCGGCTATCTGTCCAGCCATGGCAGGGCCACCGCTACCACGTTGGCGGGGATTCAAACCGTCAGTCCTCAAGCCATCGCCACCGCGGTCCGCGAGCTCGAAGCCCTCGGGCTGGTCGTGCGCACTCCCGACAGCGAGGACCGCCGCCGCATCTGGATCGAACTCACCCAGACCGGTCGCGTGCGGCTCGCCGAGGAACGCGCGGTCGGCCTGGACTGGCTCGAACGCGCGATCGCCGAGCGACTCGACGACGAGGAACGTGCCAACCTCGACAACGCTCTGCCCGCGCTGCGGAAACTGATCGATGGCGGGCCGGTCGGATGATCGCCGCACGCCGACTGACTCCCGCGCTCGTCTATACCGCCCTGACCTCGGCCATCGTCAGCTCGCTCGGCATGCTGCTCGTCCCGGCGATCTCGCGGGAGATGCACGTCGATGTGAGCGCGGCGCAATGGATGCTGACGGTCAATCTGCTGGTCGGCGCGGTGACCACGCCGATCATGGGCAGGCTCAGCGACGGCCCGCACAAGAAGCGATTGCTGCTGTGGTCGCTGACGATCATCTTCATCGGGTCGATCATCGCGGCCACAGCACCGAACTTCGCGATATTCCTCCTCGGCCGCGCACTGCAAGGACTCAGTTACGGCATCGTCCCGGTGACGATCGCCCTGGCTCGCCGCTACCTTCCTCCCCACGAAGTCCGCAACGGCATGTCGACGCTGTCGGTGACAGTGACCAGTGGGCTCGGGCTCGGCTACCCGCTCACCGGCATCCTCGCCGATCTGTTCGGCTTCCGATTCGCGTTCTGGGCGGCGGCCTTGTTCCTGTTGTCGACTGTGCTGGTCGTGTGGCGTGTGGTGCCCGACGGCCCGGACGAGCGGGCACCCCGTACGCCGTTCGATGTACGTGGCGCGGTGTTGCTCGGGGCCGGGCTGGCGACGTTGCTCCTGGTGGCCGGTGAAGGTTCGCGCTGGGGGTGGGGTTCACCGGTGACGATCGGCCTGTTGATCGTGGCGCTGATCATTCTGGTCGGGTGGGCGCTGGTCGAACTGCGGACTCCGCACGCGCTGGTCGACCTGCGCGTGCTGCGCGCCGGCGACGCCCTGGTCGCGAACGGCACCGCGATCGGCCTCGGCGCCGCGATGTATGCGTGCCTGTCGATCGCCAGCCTGATCGCGCAGGCACCCGCGTCCACGGGCTATGGCATCGCGCTGCCGTTGTTCTGGGCCGGTTTCGTCATGTTGCCGCTGTCGATCGGCAGCTTCGCGGCCAACCGTATCGTTCGCGTGGTCTCGGCACGTATTCCCATGCGCGCTCTGTTGATTCCGGGCGCCGCCCTGGTGAGCGTGTCCAGCCTTTTCCTGTGGCTGGCTCACGACGAGCTGTGGGAGATCCTGCTGGGCATGTTCGGCTTCGGCTTGGGCATCGGCACGACCTACGCCGCGATGCCCGCGCTGATCGCCCGCAGCGTGGCCGACCGCGAGCTCGGCAGTGCTGTGAGCTTCAATCAGGTTCTGCGCACCGTCGGTGGCTCGTTCGGTAGCGCCATGTCCGGCGCGGTCCTCGCCGCCCACCTCGCCACCAGCGGGTACCCGACCGCGACCGGCATCGGCATCGCCCTGGCGGTAGGTGCCGTCGGCTGCGCCATGGTGCTCACCGTTCTGCTGACCGCCCACTTGATGACCCGGCAGAAACAGAGGTGATCGGTCGGTTCTGCTTCCGCCTCAGGCTGCCACGACCTCGGCGACGTCGCTGAGCCGGGCATAGCGCCCGCCGTCGTCGTTCAGCGCCGCATGGTCGCCGAGCTCGACGACCCGCCCGTGATGGAGGACGCGATCTGATCGGCGTCGCGATGGTGCTGAGCCGGTGCGCGATGGTGATGACCGTGCGCCCTGTGTTACTGCGTTGATGGCGGTCTGCACCGCACGCTCTGTTCGTTGTCGAGGGCGCTGGCCGCATCGTCGAGCACCAGCACGCGCGGGTCGCGCAGTGGTGGACGCGCTCGAAAAGGGCGAGCTGGTCACGCGTGAGCCTGACCCGACGGACCGCCGCGCGACCCTCGTGCTGGTGACCGCACGGGGAAAGCGAACCCTCGAAACTCTGACCGAGGCCCGGACGAAGGACGCCGACGAATTCTTCGGACGCCTCACCGACCAGGAACGCACCGCGCTGCGCGACATTCTGGGCAAGCTCACGCTGTGAAGCCTGGTGGGCTACCGCTGTCGACGGCGTTCGGCCGACGTCCTCGAACGTGAACAGCCGAGCTGAACTGACCCGACAGCGGTCGCTTGGTGTGGCCGCTGCCGGGTTCGAGCGGAACCAGGTCAGTTCACGGCGACCCGGCGTGGAACTGTGCGGCGAAATCGGTGATGAGCGCTACGGTCGCGTCCTTGGTGACCGCCGTTGTTCCGCCGTCGACCGGCAGCGCGATGCCGGTGATCCACTCCGAGAGGTCGCTGGCGAGGAACAGCGCGGCACAGGCGACATCGCGGGCCTGGCCCGCGCGCCCGATCAACGTCTCGCCACCGATGCGTTCGCCGATCCCGGTGAGGAATTCGTCTTCGCGATCCTGGCTCACCCCGAACATGTCGGTGATGATCGAGGTGAGGACCGCGCCCGGCAGGATCGCATTCGAACGAATGCCGGTGCCGCGATTCTCCATGGCCGTCTGGCGGACCAATGCCAGCACGGCTGCCTTGGCCATCGAATAGGCGCCACCGTTCCACCCGGCCTGCTGTGCCGCGACACTGGCTGTGGTGATGATCGAGCCGGGTGTGCCCTGCACGCGAAACTGTCGCGCCGCGTATTTGTGCGCCGCGACATGCGCCTGCAGGTTCAGTGCCAACGTGCGGTCCAGGCCCGCCGGGGTGAGCTCGTCGATCGGTGAAAGATCCACGGCGGCACCAGCATTGCTGAACATGACGTCGAGTCGACCGAAGGTGTCCACCGCGACGTCGACGACGGATTCGACCGCGGCCGCCGAGGTGACGTCGGTGTGGGTGAACACCGCCGAAGCACCCAGGCGCGCAGCGGCGGCCGCACCGCGTTCGTCTTGGATATCGGCCAGGACCACCTTCGCGCCGTGCTCGACGAAGGTTTCGGCGGCGGCCAGACCCATCCCGCTCGCCGCTCCGGTGATGACGGCTACCTTGCCGTCGAGGAGGTTCACAGCGGCCACTGGAGGTGTTTGACTTCGAAGAATTCGCGGAATCCCTCTTCGCCGCCTTCTCGGCCGATACCGCTGTAGCCGGGTCCGCCCCAGGGGGCGTCGGCGCGCATGCCACCGCCGCCATTGATGGTCACCGTGCCCGCACGCAGTTGACGTGCGAACTCGATCGCGTCGACGGTCGGTCCCCACACATTGGCATTGAGTGCGTATTTGACGTCGTTGGCCATGCAGACGGCATCGTCGAGATCGGTGTACGGCATCACCACACCCACCGGCGCGAACAGCTCTTCTTGGGCGATTTCGGCCTCGTTCGGCACTCCGGTTACCAGGGTGGGTTCGAGGAAGAATCCGTCGTCGAGGCCTGCGGGTCGTCCACCGCCGACGGGTGTCCGGGCTCCGGCGTCGCGGGCGCGGGCGAGGAATCCTTCGACGTTGTCGCGGTGTTCGCCGGTGATGAGAGGGCCCAGAACGGTGTCGGGTGCGAACGGGTCGCCGACGGTGAGCGTGCGCAGGAACCGCGCCGAGCGTTCGATGTATTCGTCGAAGTCGGCTTGGGGGACCAGGGTTCGTGTGGTCGCGCCGCACGCTTGGCCGCTGTTGCGCGTGAAGCGCAGTGCCGAGGCGGGGACCGCACGTGCCAGGTCGGTGCCGGGCAACACGATGTTGGGTGATTTGCCCCCGAGTTCGAGGACGACTTTCTTCAGCGTCGGTGCCGCCAAAGCGAGGATCTTGCTGCCGACGGTTGCCGACCCGGTGAAGGTCACCATGTCGACTTCGGGGGCGGTGACCACTTGTTCGGTGACCGCTGGTGGTCCGAAGACGAGATTGACTGCGCCAGTGGGGAATCCGGCTTCTTCGACCAGTTTGACGAATGCCGAGGTCAGGAGAACGGCTTTGGGGGAGGTGACCAGGACGGTGGAGCAGCCTGCGGCGAGGGCGGCGCCGAGTTTGTAGGCGCTCATCATGATCGGGACGTTGTAAGCCACGATCGCGGCGACCACGCCTGCGGGTTGGCGCAGGAGCAGGCTGCTGGTGGTGATCGGGTCGTGGTCGAGGGGCAGGGGCTGTTCGTAGCCTTCGCGTGGTCCGCGGGTGGCGGCGTCGGCGAACCAGCGGAAGAATTTCGCGGGTAGGTCGACGTGGAGGGTGGGTCCGCTGCTGATCGGGGTGCCGATCTCGGTAGCGGCGATGTGGACCAAGGCGTCCCGGTTCTGCTGGAGCAGGTCGGCCAGGCGGCGGAGTAGTGCGCCGCGTTCGGTTGGGCCCAGGCGGCTCCATTCGCCGCCGTCGAAGGCGCGTCGCGCGGCTGAGATGGCAGTGGTGACCTGGTCGGGGCCGGTGGTGGGGGTGAGTGTGACCTGCTGGCCGGTGGCGGGGTTGATCGTGGTGATCGGGTCACCGTCGCCGCGGGTCCAGCGGCCGTCGATGTAGCTCGCGGCCTCGCCGATGAGGGCAGTCATGCGTGAATCCTTTTCGGGTAAAGATCAATTCGGGAGATGACGGATCACCCCGCCATATAGCCGCCATCGACGACGAACTCGCCGCCGGTGGCATAGGCGGCACGGTCGGACAGCAACCAGCACGCCATCTCGGCGATCTCCTGCGGCTGAGCGAGCCGAGCCGACGGAATGCGCGCCATGATCGTGTCGCCACTGCGGCGCTTGGCGTCCTTCATCAGCTCGGTGTCGGTGTAGCCGGGACACACGGCATTGATCCGGACGGTCGGGGCATATTCGATCGCGGCGGTCTTGGTCAGCCCGATGACACCGTGCTTGGCCGCCGAATAGCCGGCGGTGGTCTTGAACCCGGTGAGCCCGGCCAGCGAGGCGGTGTTCACGATCGCACCGCCACCCTGCGCTTGCATCTGCGTCAATTCCGCACGCAGGCACAGCCATACGCCCTTGAGGTTCACCGCGATCGCCCGATCGAAGGCGTCCTCGTCCCACTCGGCGACGCGGCGCCCACCCTGACCGATCTGCCCGCCGCTGACCCCGGCGTTGTTGAATGCGGCGTCGAGGCGGCCGTACTCGGCGACCACCGCGGCGACCATGGCGTTCACCGCCGCGCCGTCGGTGAGGTCGGCGGGCAGCGTGACGGCCTCGCCGCCCGCGGCTCGCACCTGTTCGGCCGTGGCTTCCACGCCGTCCTTCGACACATCGGTCAGCGCGAGCCGCGCGCCTTCCTGCGCGGCGAGCAGAGCGGTGGCTGTGCCGATCCCGCCCGCGGCGCCGGTGATGAGGACGATTTTCCCGTCGAGCAACATGATGGTGACCTATCTCTTGGAACGAATGATGTTGGGGGAGTGCCTATCCCACGCGAGAGGCGGGCCAGTCCCTGGCGGGAGAACGCCATGCGGGCCAGTGGTCCTCTGGCTCCGGGCGGGTCACCGACACGTGGTGGAAGCACTGCTGGCACTTCACGACCATGCGCGGTCCGAGGAAGTTGGCGACGGGATAGCGGGCCAGTTCCGTGGCACCGCATGCCGGGCACGCGCCGTCGACGGGTACGCGTTCGACATAGACGCGATCAGTGTCGGGGCGGGGGAACAGGAGTCGATCGACTGACATGGGATTGTCCTTAGCCTTCAGAGAGTCCAGGTGAGGGGAGTGGCGACCGGCGCCTGCCAGTGCCCTTTCGCGCGGTCGGTAGCCAGACGCGCACGCCGCGTGGTCGTGGCCTGTGCGTCGACCTCACCGTCGGTGATCACGACTCCGTAAGCGGCAGCGGCGAATTCGATGCTCACCAGGCCGGCGCGCACATCGGCCGCGACCCGGTCCACCTCGCGTTCGAGCGGGTCGCCCCAGCCGCCGCCACCACCGATGACGAACCGCAGAGCGTCACCGGCTTTCAGGATCAGACCGGAGAATTTGCCGGTCTGATAGCGCGCGCCCCGGCCGAATTCGCCGTGATTGGGGTCGGGTCTGCCGTCGGCGTCGAACATGCCGAACAAGGGCTCGATGCCGCGCAGATCCAGCGGATCGGCGTGCCGGGCGAGATCGAAATTCTCGATGTACCAGCCGAAGGCGGGGGCGCCCGCGCCGCCACCGTTGGACCCCGGCGCCCCGACCCGGATACGGTCGGCGGTGACGGTCACCATCGTGTCGGATTCGGCGTAGATCGAATACACCGAACCGGCGCCGCCGCGGTACTGCCCCGCACCGGCGGTATCGATGACCATCTCGTGCTGGACGACGACCAGCGGACTCTCGATCTCGAGGTGCTCCTGCACCGAGGTGCGGCAGTTGCCGATCGGGATCACACAGAAGGAGACACCGTCCTCCTTCCAGGTCCCGCCCCAGCCGCCGCCGGCGAGCGCGAACGCACCCCAAGGCGTGCCTTCGTGCCCGGGTCGGGTGTCGATGCCGCCCAGGCTCACGACCACGGCGGTGCCGGTATCGCAGGCGAAGGCCTCGTCGGTGGCCTGGCTCAGCGCCTGGGTCACCACATTGATGCCGCGCGCGCCGATATCGGCGTGGTTGGAGCAGCTCGACGGCGGCAGGACCTGCACCACACTGCCGGGCGGCAGGATGGTCTCGATCGGGCGCAAAGTACCGCTGTTGACCGGAGTGGCCGGGTCGACCATCAGCTTGACCGCCTCGATGCAGCGGGTGGCCTCGCACCACGCGGTCCCACAGTTGCCCAGTGGCTGGCGACCGGAGCCGGAGAAGTCGATCTCCATCGAGTCGCCACGGACTTTCACGGTGACGTGCACCGGGATCGCCTCGTCGCTCACGCCGTCTTCGTCGAGGAAGTCCTCGGCGGTGTAGTCACCATCGGGGATGCTCGCGATGCCGCGCCGCATGCTCGCCTCGGTGGACTCGATCGCGTAGCGCCCCGCGGCGCGGACCTCGGCCAGCCCACTGCGGGCGATCAGTTCCTGGAGCTGGCGTTCACCCACGACCAGGCAACCGTGCAGGGCGCGCAGGTCGCCGAGCACGAGCTGGGGCACGCGGTTGTTCTCGAGGATGAAGTTGAAGGTCGGGCGCACCGGAACGTCGTTGGCGTACAACAGGGTCGGCGGCAGCTTGAGCTGTTCCTCGAAGTGGGTCTGGGTGCCGTTGGAGAAGCCGCCGGGGATCGCGCCGCCGAGGTCGACCAGGTGCGAGGTGGAGTGCAGCAGGAATTCCACGCGCCCGTTCACGAACACCGGCCGCAGCAGGTTCACGTCGGACTGGTGGATGGTGCCGCGCCACGGGTCGTTGACGAAGATGACGTCACCGGGCTGCATCGTGTCGATGTCCCAGTCGTCCATCACGAAGTTCGCGATGTGCGGTGCGGTGAAGGCGTGCTGCATGCAGCCCTCCCACAGCGCGACCGTCTCCCAGCCGTCGTCGGTGCGCATGTGGATGGCGCTCGTGCAGTCGAGGATGTCGCGGCAGACCGGCGAGAAGGCGCTGCGCATCAGCGAATCCAGCATTTCCCTGGCGACTTCGATGAGGCCGTAGCGCAGGATGTCGAGTTCGACGTCGACCGCGGGGCCGGGGGTATCGGTGGTGATGGTCATGATTGCTCCTCAGGCCTGCGGCTCGATGATGAGATTGAGGTCGTCGTCCACCTGGGCCACCCGGCCGGGCAGGACCAGGGTGGTCGCGAACTTCTCGGCGATCAGCGCGGGCCCTGACACCGGGCGGTGCGGCGCGAGACGTTCGCGGACGTAGATCGGCACGTCGACGGGTTCGGTGGTGCCGGGCACGGTCAGCGCGGTGGTGCGCAGGAAGGCATCGCCCTGCTCCGGGGTCAGGTCGGCGGCGCCGAGTTCGCGTGGGATCACCGCGGTCACCTCGACCGTGGACACGACCACGGGAATCTCGGGTGCCGCGAATCCGTAGGACTCCTGGTAGAACTCGTGGAAGGCGGGGATCAGTTCTCCGACTCGCTCGGCGGTGACAGCGCCCTCCGCGATCGGCAGGCGGTTGTCCCAGGTTTGTCCGCGATACATCGCGAACACGGCGCGTTCGAAGCGCAGACGCGATACGTCGATGCCCTGGGCTTGCAGATCGGTTCTGATGCTGTCCTGCAATGCCGTGAACGCGGCCTCGACGGCGTCGGCCCGGTCGGGGGCCAGCGGGGTCATGATGGACTGCGCGCGCGTCACCATGAGATCGCTGCGCAACAGACCGAGCGCGGAGAACTGGCCGGGGCTGCGGGGCACGATCACCTTGTCCAGGCCGAGGATCTGGCCCACCCGGTCGGCGAGCATCGGCCCGGCCGACCCGGACGGCTGCAAGGCGAACTCGCGGACATTGAGCCCGCGATACACCGAGATGCTGCGCACCTTCGCCGCGATGTCCTGACAAGCGATTTCGTAAGCGGCGGAAGCGAGTTCGATCGCTGACATGCCCCACTGCTTGCCCGTGGTGCGCAGCGCCTCGACAGCGGAGTCCACATCGAGCTGGATCGCGCCGTTGGCGAACAGATCTGGCGCCAGGATGCCGAGCGCGGCGCACGCGTCGGTGAGCGTCGGCTCCACGCCGCCGCGCTGGTAGCAGACCGGGCCGGGGTTCGACCCGGCCGACGCGGGCCCGACGGCGACCGCGCCCAGCGCGCTGGGCCGGATCAGGCTGCCCGCGCCGGAACCGATGCTCTCGACGTCCACCAGCGGCATGGTCAGCGTCAGGCCGGTTTCGAGCGTCCAGGTGTCGGTGAGCGGAGTCTTGCCACCGCGGATGGCGGCCACGTCGGTGCTGGTGCCGCCGACATCGATGGTGAGCAGATTCGGCGCGCTGCTCTCGTTGGCGAGCTTGACGCTGCCGCTCACACCACCGACCGGACCGGAGACGAGCTGGAAGACCGGCGCCCGGCTGGCGTCGGCGAAGGTCGACACACCGCCGTTCATCATCATGATCCACAAGGTGCCCCGGTAGTCCTGCTCGGACAGCCGGGCCATCAGGCGCTCGAGATAGCCGACGACCGCCGGGCCGACATAGGCGTCCAGCGCCACCGTGGTGGTGCGCTCGTGCTCGCGCGTCACCGGATACAACGCCGAGGTCTGGATATAGGCCCCCGGCAGTTCCTCGGCGACGATCTCGGCGGCCCGCCGTTCGTGATCGGTGTTGATGTAGGAGTTCATCAGACACACCGCCACCGAGCGCGCGCCCTGCTCGCCGAGTTCCCTGGCGGCGCTCCGCACCGCGTCCTCGTCGAGGGCCAGCAGCTCGCTGCCGTCGTAGCGCAGACGGCCGGGGACGCCGAAGCGCGATTCGCGGCGCACGATCGGGCGCTCCTGGTGGGGACGCAGCCAGGTGGGATCGTAGAAGCGATCACCGAATTCGCGGTGCATCCGGCCGATGTCGAGCAGGTCGCGGTGACCGCCGGTGGCGATCAGACCGGTGTGCGCACCGGTCCGGCTGAGCAGTGCGTTGATTCCTACGGTGTGCCCGTGCACGATCTCGGCGACTTCGGGCACGGCGACGTCGATCGCCGCCAACGCCTGGAGAACGCCCACCTCCTGTTCCACGGTGGACAGGACCTTGCCGTCGCGGATCTCCCCGGTGCCCTGGTGCAGCCCGATGATGTCGGTGAACGTGCCGCCGACGTCGATGCCGACGATCCAGTCGGCTCCTCGTTCGCTCTGTGTCATACCCGCGCCTCCGTGCCGTGTGCTGCGGCAGATGGTGCCGCTCTATGTCACAGGTCACTTTTCCGTTCGGCGGGCTCGCCGACATCTGGCGTAGGTAAGAGGTTTGTACGACTTTCGGTCTATCCGGTGGTCTCAAACGCGGATGGACCCGGTCGGGTCCGAGTTCCGCAGCCAGATCGAGACCGCTTCGGCACGATTGGCGGCGCCCAGCTTGCGCAGCACGCGGGTGATGTGAGTTTTGACGGTGCCTTCGGAGATGGTGAGCTTGCGGGCGATCTTGGCATTGGCATCGCCTGCGGCGAGCAACTGGACGATCTGCACCTCACGACGGGTCAGTACCGAATCGTCGTCGCGGCTCAACGCGATCGATTCCGCGACAGCGGGCGAGCGCCACCGGCCGAGACTGTCGAGCTGGGTGCGGATCGCCGACATCCCTTCCAGCACAGACACTCTCGCCAGATGTTGACTCAACCCCTGGGCGAAGGCCGACAGCAGCAACTGATCGACATCGTCGAGCATTCGCTGCTGGTGGTAGCAGTCCCCATGTACCAGGCCCACCACCTCGCCGTCGATCATCAGTGGCGCGATTCCGTAGGAGGACGACTTGGTGATCGCCGCCAGCGGGCGATTGACGCGCGGGTTGTCCTGCACTTGGTGCACGAGCACGGCCCGCGCGTCGACCACCGTGTCGTTCTCGACGATCCTCTGGTCCAGGATCGGCGGGTTCTCGCGTCCCACCGCGACGATGTCTGCGGCCCAGCGCGGATCGCGCACGACGAACATCGTGTGCAATCGCCATGCCCCGTCGACGGTGGAAACCAGCGCGCGATCGAACCCGAGACCGCACGCCGCTTCCGGAATCCGGGCGAGCAGCGAATCGACCGTTGTCGCGCTACCCACCTCTGTGAGCGCGGCATGCACTTTGCCCAGCTGCCGGGTTCGCTGCGTGAGCCGCACCTGCGCTTGCATCGATTCCGCCGCCCTGATCCGGTCGAGCACCCCGATCAATTCGGCCAGCCGCGTGGGCGACGAGCCCCCCGCGTCGGCTTCGCGAAGCGCTTGGGCTGTCACCGTCTCCCACAGGTCTCCCAGGGTCCGGCCCGCCGTGGATCCAGGCAGCCCGACCGGGTCGCGATCGAGCACGCGACCCGCGTCCTCGGCAATCTCGGTGACCACGGCATCCAGCTCGGCGGCACTGCGCTGTGTCGATGAACTGTTCATACTTTCGACTCCTGTCCCTGCGCTACTGCTCGCCCCGACTCATTCCGGCGGCCGTTTCGGACGGCAGCTCGCCGAATCGTTCGCGGTACTGCTGAGCGAAGCGACCGAGGTGGAAGAAGCCCCACCGCATCGCGGTGTCGCTCACCGACATGGCTCGGCCGGAAGACAATTCGTCGTGGACCCGGTCGAGTCGCACCGTGCGGACATACGCGCTGGGTGACATCCCGACCGCGTCACGGAACCCCAGCTGGAGCGCCCGTGCGGTGACTCCGGCCCGGGCCGCGAGCTCGGCGGTCGTGATGTCGGCGTCGGGATTGGCGTGGATATAGGCTACGGCCTCGCGTACCCGTGCCGGGCCGATGCTCGGTGCGGAGCCGGTCAGTGACGGGGTGAGCTGGCTCGGTGCGATGAGCAGCAGCTGCGTCATCAAGGTGGACTCGAGCTCTCGGCACGCCAGCGGCATCGTCGACACCCCGCCCTCGCGGGCCAGCTCGGCGTAGACGAAACGGGTAGAAGCCAGCAAGGCGCGACCCGTGGGCGAATCCATGGGGAAGGTGAGGTCGAAGCGGACCGGCTCGGTTTCCCGGTGGCCGAGCAGTCGCGCGGCGTGGCGTTCGAAGGGCTCGCGGCGCAGATTGATGTGATAGTGCGCGGCGTCGGCGCTCCAGCGGATGGACACCGGGGCGTCGTGGACGAACGCCACTCCGGCCTGTCCTGCCTCGAAGGACTGGCGTCTGCCGTGCTGGGCGACCGTGCTGTGTCCGGCGACCGCCAGATTCACGTGATAGCAGGACTGCATCGGTGGCCCGTCGATGCGCGCGGTGGTGCCGTAGGCCATCCGGCCGACGGTCAGGCTTTCCGAGCGCACCGACTCGAGGGCGAAGTCGATCCCGCGACGGTCGTCGAGGACGAGATCGTGATGGGCGAACGCGGCGGCCACGTGATCATGGGCGGCGGCTGGATCGGCCGTGCGGAAGGCACTCGCGCAGGTTATCGGCGTTGACAACAACGGGTGCACCCCTCCTCTCAAGCGTGATGGGTGTCACATAGTGAATATAATATACGTTCCGCCTCGAAGGTGGTCGCGTTCGGTTCCCGGATAGCGGACCTTCGCTGCGCGGATTGTGACCCAGCTCTCTCACTTCTAGCGTCGTCCTCACGGCACTCGGCCGAACATTCCATCGCCGCAGGAGGACCAGAAATGCCTGACGTACCGCCACCGCTCGAGGTGAACCGCGAACCACGCGACGGCACCTGCCCCCGCTGCGGCGCCGCCGATCTGCGCGCGTATCCCGTTGTCGCGGAACAGGGTTGGGTGCAGGTCGTCAAGTGCCAGCACTGCATGCACTCCGTGTCGCGCGAGCCTTGGCACCGGCTCGGTCCCATCCAGCTGCTCGCCGACCTCGTCTGAACACCGAATCACTTTCAGGAGCCATCATGATCGCAGTCGATGTGGGCGGCACGTTCACCGACGTCGTCGCCTGGCGCGACGGGCGGATCCACACCGCCAAGATTTCCACCGACTACGCCGAGGTCGCGGGCCCGGTACTGCGCGGCGCCGAGGTGCTCGGCGTCACGGACGCGGCGGTGTTCAACCACGCCAGCACGCACGGCCTCAACGCCGTGATCACCCGTCAGCTGCCCAAGATCGGCTTCCTGACCACCGAAGGCCACCGCGACATCATCGACATGGGCCGGGTCTGGCGCCCGGCCGAGGCCATTCTCGACCCGCACTGGCGGCGCAGTTTCGGCGACGCCGCCAGGCCGTTGGTGCAGCGCTACCTGCGCCGCGGCATCCACGAGCGGCTCACCGCCGACGGCGGGGTGCTCTTCGAACTCGACGAGGACCAGGCCAGGACCGAACTCGAGGTGCTGCGCCGGTGCGAGGTCGCCGGCGTGGCCATCTGCCTGATCAACGCCTACGTCGACCCGGTACACGAGCTGCGGCTGCGTGAACTGGTGCGCGAGGTGCTCGGCGATGTGCCGTGCTCGATCTCGAGCGAGGTCTCGCCGCTGGCGAAGGAATACGCCCGCGCCTCCACCACAGTGATCGACACCCTGATGAAGATCATCTACTCCGACTATACCGAGGGCCTGGAGAAGGGACTGAGCGAACTCGGATTCGCCGGTCAGCTCAACTTCGCCGACTGCGCCGCCACGCTGGTTCCGGCGGCCCAGGCGATGGAGCAGCCGTTCCGGATCGTGTTCTCCGGTCCCGCCGCGGGCACCGTCGCCTGCGCCCACTTCGGCAAGCTGATCGACGAGAACGACCTGCTGTGTGCCGATGTGGGTGGCACGTCCTGCGATATCAGCGTGGTCAGCGACGGCGAACCGTTCGTCAACACCACCTTCGAGCTCGAGCACGACCTCGTGGTCAACGCCCTCGCCAACGACATCTCCAGCATCGGCGCAGGCGGCGGCAGCATCGTGTCCATCGGCTCCGCCGGGGAGATCCAGGTCGGACCGGACAGTGCCAGGGCCCAGCCCGGACCCGCCTGTTACGGCCGCGGCGGCACCCAACCGACGACCACCGACACCTGTCTGTTGATCGGAATCCTCGACGCGGACGACTTCGCGGGCGGGGAACTGCAACTCGACGCCGACGCCTCGCGCCGGGCCTTCGACACCCTCGACACCGAGCTCGACCTCGCCCACCGGGTGCGCTACGCCTACGAGATGGCCGTCAACAACATGGCCGAGGGCGTGTTCAACGTCGCCATCAAGAACGGTGTCGACCCGCGCGACTACAGCCTCGTCGCCTTCGGTGCGGCAGGCCCGATGCTGCTGCCCGCGGTGCTCGACACCGTGCAGTGCAAACAAGTGATCGTGCCGCCGAACCCCGGTCTGTTCTCCGCTGTCGGGCTGCTTTCCACCGACCAGGTGTTCACCGTCGACCGCAGCGCCTACCTCATGCTCACCGGCGACGCCGCGCCCGCGATCGACGCCTTGTTCGCCGAGATGGAGGAGCAGTTGCGCGCGCGGACCGGCGGCGGATCGGTGCGGATGCTGCGCAGCATGGACGCGCACCTGGCCGGTCAGAGCTGGGAGACACCGTTCGTGCCGGTGCCGAGCGGAACCATCGACGAGGCCGCTGTCGCCACGATGGTGTCGGCCTTCCACGAGACCTACGAGACCCGCTCCGGCAATCGGTTCGAGATCATGCCCGTCGAGGGCGTGACGTTCCGGGTCCGCGCGGTGCTCGACACCCCCAAAGTCGAATACGTGCGAATCGACGCCCGCGGCCCGGCGGACGGAGAACTCGCGCCGATCCGCACGGTGACCCTGCGCTATCTCGGCGACCTCGACACCGACGGCGTCGGCGCTCAGCAAGCCCACGTCTACGACCGCACGAGTCTGCGGGCCGGCGATGTGCTGGACGGCCCCGCGGTCGTCGAAGAGGAACTGTCCACGACTCATGTCGGCGCGGGGCAGCAAGCCACCGTCGGCGAGTACGGCGAAATCGTGATCCGGAGGAAGTGACATGTCCAGTTCCACCATCCCCAACGCCCCACGGCTGCGGGACCTCTCCGACGCGGAGTTTCGCGAGCAGTACGGTTGCGACCGGTTCAGCGCCACGGTGATCACCAACCGGCTGCGCTATGCGGTCGAACACATGTCGACCGGATTCATGCGTGAGGCGTTCTCGCCCATCATCCGCGACTGGTACGACTTCGCCTGCACCATCAGCGGTCCCGCGAACAAGGGCTACCCGATGGCCGTGGTCAGCAACAGCCTGGTCGTGTTCCTCGGCACCATGGGCGACGCGGTGCGCAATGCCGTGGAGGAATACGGGCCCGAAAACCTGCGTCCCGGTGACGTGTTGATCTGCAACGACCCCTATCGCGGTGGCAGGCACGTGAACGACGTGGCATTCACCCGACCGGTGTTCGTGGACGGCGAGATCATCTCCTACGTCACCATGTGCGCCCACCAGCTCGACATGGGCGGCACAGTGCCCGGCGGATTCTCGGCCACCAAGGCCAACGTCTACGAGAACGGCCTCGTCATCCCGCCCATGCTGCTCTGGTCGCAGGACCAGCCCGTGCGGTCCACCTTCAGCCTGATCTTCGATAACACCCGCTGGGGCGGCATGTTGCTGCCGGACTTCAAGAGCATCTTCCAGCAGTTGAAGCTGGGGGAGCGGCTGGTGCTGGAGAACATCGACAGGTACGGGCTTGAGGCGTACCTCGGCACGCTGGACTACTCGTGCGACACCTCCGCCGAGCGGATGCGCGACGCGATCGCGTTGGTGCCCGACGGTGACTACGCGGGTTCGGCCCTGATCGATGCCGACGGTCTCGACGACACCATCGACTACACCGTGCGTGTTCTCGTCCGCAAGCGCGGGGAGAACATGGAGATCGACCTGTCGGGCACCTCACCGCAGGCACGCACGTGCATCAACTGTGGCGTACTCGACGCCAAAACAGCTGTGGGCGTGGCGCTCACGATGCTGCTGGACCCGAAGGTGCCGTTCACCTCGGGTACCTGGCGCAACGTCGACCTCGCCGTGCCGCCGGGGACGATCGTCTCCTCGCTCCCGCCCGACGGTGGCATCATGATGTTCTGGGAGGCCTCGGGTGCCGTCGCGTCCGCGGTGTTCGACGCGCTCAATCCCGTACTCGGACACCAGGGTGTCGGCGGCGACTACGGTTCCACCAACACCCACAACGCCTCCGGCGTGCGGGCCGACGGCACACCGTGGACCTCGGCCACCCAGTGCGGCGGCGAGCACGGGCCATGGGGTGCTACGCAGGCCGGTGACGGGGACAGCTACACGGTGCTGTTCACGCTCAACAACCTCGACCCGGCGACCGAGACTATCGAACGTGACTCGCCGGTTGTGCTGTTGCGCAAGGAACATGCCATCGACACCGGTGGTGCGGGAGTGTTCCGCGGCGGCGCGGCCAATCTCAAAGACGCGCTGTGGCTCACCGCGGGCGCTCACTACCTGTCACCGTTCCGTACCAAGGAAGCCTCGGGCGTGGGTGCCAACGGCGGACAGGCCGGACCCACCGGTGCGATGTGGCTGTTCCCGCCGGTCGATGAGGGCGCGACCCCCGGCCTGCTCGGGACCACAGCGGATGTTTACGCCGACAGCGTCCCGGTCGCGGGCGTGCTCGACCCCGAAACCAAGGCACTGGACCCGGTCGACGGCCGGTACCACTACTTCGCCGCCGAACAGGTCTGGGCAACCCGGCCGAACACCATCCTGCGCTGCCTCACCAACGGCGGTGGCGGATGGGGTGATCCGTTGCAGCGAGACCCCGAACGAGTACTCGCCGACGTGCGCAACGAGTACGTGAGCGTCGCCGGCGCCGCACGCGACTACGGAGTGGTCATCGAAGGCGACCCGCGTTCCGACCCCGAGGGTCTTCGCATCGACCACGAGGCGAGCGCGCAGCTTCGTGCCGGGCGGTCGGCATGACCGCCCGCACGACACCGACGACACAGAGGAGACAGCGATGAAGGGAATCGTGTTCCCCGGCAACGGGACTACGGTCCTGAAAGACTTCCCCGATCCCGAGCCGGGCCACGGTGAGGTCGTGGTGAAGATCCGCGCGTCGGGAATGTGCGGCTCGGATCTGCACTTCTATCACGGCGCCTTCGACTTCGATCGCTCGGTGATCCAGGGCCACGAACCCTGCGGTGAGGTGTATGCGGTGGGCGCGGGCGTCGATGCGGCCCAGGCCGCGGTGGGCGATCGCGTGATGATCCACCACTACTTCGGCTGTGGCACCTGCCGTCGCTGTCGCGCGGGCTGGCCGCAGATGTGTGAGACCGCGCCCGGCAAGACGATGGCGGTCCATGTCAACGGCGGCCACGCCGCCTTCACCGTGGTCCCGGTCGCCGCGCTGCTGCCCATGCCCGACGGGCTGTCGTTCGAAGCCGGCGCGGCCATCGGGTGCGGCACCGGCACCGCGTGGGGCGCGATCAAACGACTCGGTGAGGTATCGGACACGACCACAGTCGTCATCGGGCAAGGCCCGGTGGGACTTTCGGCGACCATGTTCGCCGCGTCGATGGGCGCCCGGGTGATCGCGGTCGATGTCGACAACCGCCGTCTGGCCAACAGCGCCCGGTTCGGTGCCGGCCTAGTGGTCAATTCCCGCGAGCGCGACTTGGCCGAGGCGGTCGCCGAGTACACCGGCGGGCGCATGGCCGACGTCGTTCTCGAGAGCTCCGGCCGGGCCGGCGACGACGCTCTCGCCGTCCTCGGCACCTTCGGCCGCGCGGTGTTCACCGGCCTGCCCGGCGATGTCCAGTTCAAGACGCAGGCCGTCTACAAGAAGCAGTGGACGCTCATGACGTCCTGGACCATGTCCTCGATCGAGCAAGCGCGCTGCGCTGATTACGTTGTCGCGCACAACCTTCCGGTCGATGAGCTGTACTCGCACACCTGGACCATCGAGCAGGCCGACGAGGCATACCGGTGGTTCGACAAGCAGGACGCAGGCAAGGGCGTCTTCCTGTTCGACTGACCGCCGCGCGTCTTTTGTGATTCGGAGAAAACCATGACAACTGTTACCCAACCCCTGCCCACCTTCGTCGGCAATGCCCAGCGCAACCTGATCGGCGGTCGCTGGGTACCCGCCGCGTCGGGCGAGACCATCCCCGTCGTCAATCCCGCCTCCGGCGCCGAACTCGGCACCATCGCCGCGGGCGGCGCGGCGGACATCGATGCCGCAGTCGCAGCCGCCCGGGCAGCCTTCGACGGTGAATGGAGCCGGTGGACCCCGCATCAGCGGCGCTCGCTGATCCTGCGGGTCCACGACCTCGTCCTCGAGAATTTCGACGAGCTCGCGACCATCGAGACCCTGGATATGGGCGCACCCCTCACCCGGACCCGCGGTCTGCGCGAATGGACCTCGCAGGTACTGCAATTCTTCGCCTCCCAGGTCGACGCGGGCGAATCCTCGACCCCGCCGAACTCGCTGCCCGGCGACTTTCTGACCCTGCGCTACCGCGAGCCGGTCGGCGTGGTGGGCGGCATCATTCCCTGGAACGGCCCGCTCATCGGCCTGTGGTGGATCTTCGGTCCGGCGCTCGCTACCGGGTGCACCGCCGTGCTCAAGCCCGCCGAAGACGCGTCGCTGTCGGTGTTGCGCGTGGCCGAATTGCTGACCGAAGCGGGTGTGCCCGATGGCGTCGTAAACGTGGTGACCGGTTACGGGAAGGATGCCGGTGCCACTCTGGCCGAGCATCCCGGCGTCGACCGGATCGCGTTCACCGGCTCGGTGGGCACCGCGCAGACGATCGTGCGGGCCTCGGCCGGGAACATGAAACGGCTGCAACTCGAGCTCGGCGGCAAGTCCCCCGACATCGTCTTCGCCGACGCCGATCTGGACCTGGCCGTGCCGGGCGCGGCGATGGGCGTGTACACCAACAGCGGTCAGGTCTGCGTCGCCGGGACACGAATCTTCGTCCAGCGCGCGATCCACGACGAATTCGTCTCGCGCTTGGCCGAATTCACCAAGACAATTCGCGTGGGTGACGGCCTCGATCCGAACAGCCAACTTGGCCCGCTGATCTCGCAACGACAGCTCGACAGGGTACTGAACTACATCGACATCGGCTCCGGTGAAGCCGAACTGGTCAGCGGTGGACGGCGTCTGGACGGCGACCGCGCGTCGGGCTTCTTCGTCGAACCGACGGTGTTCGCCTCCGCGACCAACGAGATGACCATCGCCCAGGAGGAGATCTTCGGCCCGGTGGCGACGGTGATCCCCTTCGACGACATGGACGAGGCGCTGCACCTGGCCAACGCCACCCCGTACGGCCTGGCCGGTGGTGTCTGGACCAGGGATCTGGCCACCGCCCACAAGGTTTCGCGCGGCATCACGGCCGGCACCGTCTGGGTCAACTGCTACGGCGTGCTCGACCCCTCGGTCGGATTCGGCGGCACCAAGATGAGCGGCTACGGCTGGAAGGGCGGGCGCGAACACGTGGAGAGCTACCTCTACCCCAAGGCGGTGTACATGAACCTGGGTTGACCGGCAATGCGATGATGCATCACGCACGGAGAGTGTGATGCAGGGCACTATGCGTGATATATAATCTACAAATCTATAAATCATCCGGGGTGGGGTTAGAAGGTGGACTATGAAACAGCCGTTCGATTCCAGCGACGAGGTCGCGGCACGTCCAGCGCCGGGTCGGTCCGCAGGACCTGCGGTGGTCATCGGTACCTCGTTGGAATGGTTCGACTTCTACCTCTACGCCTCGATGGCGGCACTGGTGTTCGGCAAGGTCTTCTTCCCGTCGAGCAATTCCTCGATCAGCACACTCGCGGCGTTCGCGACCTTCGCGGTCGGCTTCCTGGCCCGTCCGCTCGGTGGCATTCTGTTCGGGATTCTGGGCGACAAGATCGGACGCAAGGCGGTGCTCTCGCTCAGCTTGCTGATCATGGGCATCGCGTCCGGCTTGATCGGATTACTGCCGTCCTATGCATCGATCGGCATCGCGGCACCGATCCTGCTGGTGATCCTGCGGATCCTGCAGGGCTTCGGCGCCAGTGCCGAACTGGGCAGCGCCATCGCTGTGGCCTATGAGTACGCCGACGAGAAGACCAGGGGCCGTTTCGGTGCACTGCCCGCGTTAGGTGCGCAGGTCGGCCTACTCGGCGCCTCGCTAGCGGTAACCGGTGTGACCAGCTTCGGAGACGAGTTCCTCTACGACTGGGGTTGGCGTATCCCGTTCGTCGCGAGCTTCGCCGTCGTCGGCGTCGGCTACTGGATCCGGCGGAACATGCCGGAGACGCCGGACTTCGAGAGGGTCGCCGCGCAAGCCAAGCAGCGCAAGGGTTTCCAGGTGTTCAAGGATCTGCTGAAGTCCGATTGGCGTGGACTCGCGGTGGTCGCCGCGGTCTACGGTGGCTACGCCGCGATCTCCTACACCTTTAAGACCTTCTCGCTGTCCTACCTCACCCAGTTCCAGGACGTGGCCGCCAACGTCGGCGCCTTCGGCATCACCTTGGCCAGCACGGCGGCGATCGTGATGGTGCCGTTCTTCGGCAGGCTCTGCGACAGGGTGGACCTGCGGCGCGTCATGGTGGGTGGCGCGGTGGGCGTCATGCTGCTGGCCTTTCCCATGTTCTGGGTCCTGAACACCGGTGAGCCCGTGCTCATCTGGGCCCTGCTGATCCTGGCGACCGGTGTGCTCGCGCCGCTGATCATCGTGGCCGCGAGCCCGTTCATGGCGCGACAGTTTCCCACTGAAGTCCGTGCGTCGGGTCTCGGTGCGGGCCGCGAAGTCAGCGGCGCGACGGCAGGAGGTCTGGTCCCGTTGGCTGCATTGGCGATCGTCACCGTCTCGCCCACACACGCGACCTGGGGTGTCTCCCTGTTGATCATCGGCGCGGCCGTCCTGGTGGTCGCCGGGGTGCTCTTCGATCAGAAGGACCGGGCGCACTCACGGATCGTCGGTCAGGAGCCGGCAGTAGAGGCCGAGGTGCGTTGACGATCCCCCTTTACAAACGGCATCCAGAACATAATGCTGAATGCGCAGGGCCTCACCGGGCCGTGAACCGCCCGCGATCCGAGGCCGATGTGCCGAACTATCGGGAGAGCACGACGGGAGAGGAAGCTCATGGCAACCGACAACATCGAGCACGTCCGAATCAAGGCCCTGGCCTGGGACCTGGCGGCCGACATCTACTATCCGCCAGGGTTCGACGCCGAGCAGAAATACACCACGATCATCAGCGCCCACCCGACCGGTAGCTGCAAGGAACAGACCTCGGGCAACATCTACGCCACGGCGCTGGCTCAGCAGGGGTTCGTCGCGATCGCCTTCGATGCCAGCTTCCAGGGCGACAGTGGCGGCGAACCACGCCTGATCGAGGATCCCGGATTCCGCGCCGAGGACTTCAGCTATGTCATCGACTACCTGGTCAACCAGCCATGGGTCGACGAAAACCGCATCGGGGTACTCGCCATTTGCGGTGGTGGTGGGTACGCGGTGCACGCCACCATGACCGAACGACGCATCAAGGCGCTGGGTACCGTCACCGGCGCTAATGTCGGGCGCCGGATGCTAGAGGGCTTCACCGAATACGACCCGCTCGGCGCGCTCGAGGCGATGGCCGCGC
This sequence comes from Nocardia sp. NPDC056952, assembly GCF_042674185.1. NCBI lineage: Bacteria > Bacillati > Actinomycetota > Actinomycetes > Mycobacteriales > Nocardiaceae > Nocardia > Nocardia sp. NPDC056952. The sequence continues at coordinate 1,565,929 of NZ_JBHURA010000001.1, forward strand.
AACGCACCGCAGAGGCGCGCGGCAAGTCCGAGCAGATCAACGATCTGCTGCCGCCGTCTCCCGAAGCGGCCGCGCAGGCGGGTCTGACCGATATCGATCTGGTCGAGGCGACCGAGTACTACAAGACCGAACGTGGGCGTAAACCCAACGGCCGCACCAGCTTCCTGTTCTCCCGTCAAGCCCGTCTCGTCGGCTGGGACGCTTATACCCGTGCCGAGATCCTGCTCACCCAGCCACTATGCATCGTGGTCGGCGACAAGCCCGGCGCGTTCGGTGCCTACCGCGACGCATTCGAGCTTTACCAGCGTGCCGCCTCCGACGACAAGGAACTCGTCGTCTTGGAAGGGGTGTCCCACTACGAGCTCTACGACCAGCCCGAAGCTGTCTCGCAGGCGCTGGACCATCTCATCCCGTTCTTCAAGAAGCACCTCTGAACGGAGATCTACCTCGCAGGTGACGGCCGGGCTCGATGCCCGGCCGTCTCTCTGTCTCGCCGGGCAGACCCCCGTGCCGTTGATTGGCGACCGCGAACGTGGGTATGCGTCTGTCATTACGCATATAAAGCATTATGCGTAATCATCGACAAGGGTTGGACTGGGGAGACACACATGGCAAGGATCAAGCTAGAACCGCTCGCGCAGCAGGTGGTTGTCGTAGCTGGTGGATCCAGCGGGATCGGACGGGAGACGGCACTTCGTCTGGCCGCTGCAGGAGCCAAGGTCGTGGTCGCGGCGCGGAACGAGGAAGGCCTCGCGACACTCGTACGTCAGATCGAGGACGCGGGCGGCAAGGCGGTCTACGCGGTCTGTGACGTCAGCGACCGAACTCAGGTCGAGGCCGTTGCCGAACTGGTCGTGGCGACATTCGGTCGAATCAATACCTGGGTCGCGGTGGCCGCGACGGTCGTCTACGCGGATTTCGAGGAGACCACGCCCGAGGAATTCCGTCGGCTCATGGAGGTCAACTTCATGGGGCAGGTACACGGTTTCCAGGTCGCACTTCCGCACCTGCGGCGTGCCGGGGGCGGTGCGCTGGTATCGGTCGGATCGGGCGAGACGGTGATTTCCATGCCGCTCAACAGCGCATATGCTGCGTCCAAGCACGCGGTGGAAGGGATGATCGATGCGCTGCGGCGCGAGCTGAAAGCTTCGGGCACGCCGGTTTCCGTCACCAGCATCAAACCGGCCGCGATCAATACGCCCTTCTTCACCAACGGCCGCAACAAGATGGACGTGAAACCGAAGGGCGCTCCGCCCTTCTACGATCCGTCCGTCGTTGCGGACTGTGTGCTGTTCGCCGCCGCTCACCCGGTGCGCGATCTCTATGCCGGGGGCGCGGCCAAACTTATGAAGGTGACCCAGCACCTCACTCCGAGGGTGGCCGACGCTTTCCTGGCCAAGTTCGGTATTCCGTTGGAGCGCACAGACGAGCCAGCCGGGAACGCCGACGGCAATCTCTACGAGACCAGCGGAGATGCCCGCGTGCAAGGCGATTTCAGCAAGCAAGCCCTCCCTGCCAGTCCCTACACATGGTTGGCGACGCACCCCGCCGTTCGGCGTCTGATCTGGGTCGGTGCCGCGGGTGCGGTGGGAGCAAAGTGGGTCGGAGGGCGCGCGATGCGGCGCGCCTGAGGCACGCGACGGGCCCATATTCGTTCGGTCCTCAGGCGCGATGACGCTTCTGAGGCGGGTCGACGAAGATGTCGTATTCCAGATCGCCTACGCCACCGTAGGGCGAGAGATCGGTGATGCCCTCGGCGCGCAGCACATCGACGTCGAGGAACGTGTTCCCGGTGACGGTGCGCGCTTCCTTTTTCAAGAGCGCCACGGCGGCATCGGCCATGATCTGCGGGGTGCGGGCTTTGGCGATCGCGTCGTCGCCGCCGAGGAGGTTCTGCACCGCGGCGGTGGCGAT
>NZ_JBHURA010000002.1:0-948299 GCF_042674185.1 Nocardia sp. NPDC056952
TGCGCGCCAGGCTGCTCTCGCTTCGCCTGGCCGAACTTCGCGAGGGAGTCTGGCTGCGGCCGGCCAACCTCGTCCGCGAGCTGCCCGTGGACCTGTCCGCCACCACACTCCAGTTCCGCCTCCGGCCGGTCGAGAACCCCGCCGACCTCACCGCTGAACTCTGGCCGTTGACCGAATGGTCGGCCCGGGGGCGCGCCCTGCTCGACGACATCGAAAACCCCGACCCGGCTGCAAGATTCGCGGTCGTGAGTGCCGCGCTCGACCTGCTCACCACCGACCCCGCGCTTCCCCCGGCGTTGCAACCCGACGACTGGCCGGTCGACGATCTCCGGGCAGAAACCTCGGCCTATCTCGCCTGGATCGGTCAACTCGATCCGTAGTCTGCTCCCGGCGCCGCCAGGTCAGGAAAGGACGACCGCGCGGGCGCCGTTCTCGCCGGCGCAGTAGTCGACGGCCTTGCCGATGTCGCCGAAATCGAAGGTCTCGGTGACCAACTGGTCGAGCAGCAGTGCACCGCGCTGGTAGAGCTCGACCAGCTGCGGGATATCGCGTTTGACGTAGGCCGAGCCGTAGAGGCAGCCCTTGACTGTCTTCCCGGACATGACCACATTGTTGAAGACTTCGTCGACACCGACACCGGGTCCCGCGCCGACGAGGACAGCGGTGCCACCACGCCGCGCCATCGCGACGGCCTGGTTGACGGTCTCCTGCCGACCGGCCACTTCGATGACGACATCGGCGCCCCGTCGACCGGTGAGTTGCTGGACCTTCTTGACCACATCGGGGCCCGCGGTGAGCGTGTGGGTCGCCCCGAGTTCGGTGGCCAGGGCGAGCCGGTCGGCGTGGACGTCGATGGCGATGATGGTGGTCGCACCCGCGATGCGCGCGCCTTGAACGGCATTGAGACCCACACCGCCGCAACCGATTACCGCTACCGCGTCACCGACACGGACTCCGCCGGTCTTGACCGCGGCGCCGAATCCGGTGAGCACTCCGCAGCCGAGTAGGGCGGCGGAGGCGATCGGTACCTGGTCGGCGATCCGGATGGCCGCTCCGGCGGGGACGACGGTGCGCTGGGAGAAGGTGCCGAGTCCACAGAACTGGCGCACCGGTGCGCCGTCGAGGCTCATCCGGGTGCTGCCGTCGGGCAGGGTGTGGGCGCCGAGCATGGTGCGCGGGCGTCCGCAGAGATGCTGTTCGGCGCGCTGGCAGTAGTAGCAGGTGCCGCAGGAGGCGAGCCAGGACAGGACAACATGGTCACCGACGCTGAGGTCGTCGATGCCGTCGCCGACCTCGGTGATGACACCGGCGCCCTCGTGACCGAGCACCAAAGGCAGTGGCGCGGGGAGCTTTCCGGAGAAGACACCCACATCGGAATGACACACGCCGGTCGCTTTGACATCGACGACGACCTCGCCGGGTCCTGGTGCGGCGATGTCGATCTCGGCGAGCCGCAGTGGCGCACCGGACTGTTCGAACAGGGCTGCTCGTGTCATGTGTTCGTCTCCGTTGTCGTGGTTTGCCCGTAGGTGGCGCGCAGAACGTTTTTGAGGACCTTGCCGTTGGCGTTGCGTGGCAGTTCGCCGACGACGTAGAAGTGTTTGGGCACTTTGTATTTGGCGAGCCGCTCGCTCAGCCAGGTACGCAGGGCGTCGACATCGACGGTGCTGTCTTCGGTGGCGACGACCAGCGCGGCGCCGACTTCGACATAGCGCTGATCCGGCACGCCGATGACGGCGGCGTCGGCGACATCGGCGTGGCCGGTCAGCACCATTTCGATCTCGGCGGGGTAGACGTTCTCGCCGCCGCTGCGGTACATGTCCTTGGCGCGTCCGGCGATGGTGAGAAAGCCGTGGGCGTCGATGCTGCCGAGGTCACCGGAGTGGCACCAGCCGTCGACGAAGGTGGCGCGATCGGCGTCCGGGCGGTTCCAGTAGCCGATGCTCACCCCACCGCTGCGCACACAGATCTCACCGACTTCGTCGACATCGGTGCGCGAGCCGTCGGGTCGGATCACCTTGATATCGGTCATGGCCTGGGGTGTGCCGATGCTGCTCTCGTGGCCGCGGGCCACGTCGAATTCCAGGCTGGTGCTGACCGCGCCGCCCTCGGTGAGGCTGTAGGACTGCACCAGTTCGACGCCGGGCAGCCGTTCCTCGAGTGCGTCGTAGACCCAGGGCATCACGATGTCGCCGCCGGTGACGATGCGCCGCAAGGTCTGCGGCACCCGATCGATGATCTCGTCGTTGCGCAGGAGGTCGAACAGCATGAACGGGTAGAGCAGCACATCGGTCGCGGCGTGCCGGTCGGCGACCTCGAGGAAGTTGTCGAGGGTGAAGTTGCCCGACGGGAAGGTGATCGCCGTGCCGTGGGTGGTCAGCGCGGGCAGCAGCAGGACCTCGAAGCCGCCGGCGTGGAACAGCGGTCCGCTGGTCTGGCAGACGGTATTGCTGTCGATGCGCCAGCGTTGGGCCTGGATCGATCCGATCCAGAGGGCATTGCCGTGGGAGAACAGTGCGCCTTTGGGGCGACCGGTTGTTCCCGACGAATACATCAGGGAGACCGGGTCTTCGGCACAGACGTCGGGAAAGTCGGCGGCGTCGGAGTCCTCGGCGGCGAAAACCGACAACGGCGTTGCCCAGTCGAAGTCACCGGTCTCGCCGCGCACGACGTAGGTGGTCACCGGAATGTGGTCGCGGATCGCGACGACAGTGGGGCAGAACTCGGCATCGAGCACCAGCACACCGGGGTCGGAATCGTTGAGTGCGAACTGCAATTCCGGTGCGGTGAGCCGCCAGTTGAGACGCACCGCGATGGCACCGACCCGGCCGATTGCCAGGTAGAGGGCAACGTAATCGGTGCAGTTGCGTAGCAGCAGACCGACTCTGTCGCCTTTCCGGACTCCTGCCTGTTGCAGGGCCCGCGCGTAGCGGAGCTCGGCGGCGCGCAGTTCGAGCCAGCTCAGGGCGGGCTCGCCGCCGAGTGCGACAGCGGGCCGGCTCGGATCGACGGCGGGCATCTGCGAAGCGATCGAATCGGTGATGTAGTTCAGGCTCATCCCCATGGGATGCTCCGGTGAGTGAGGCGGCAATGACTCATTCGTGGTGTCCTTGTCTGCTAGATGACCGCTCCGGCGGCGCGGAGGGCATCGATCTCGGGCGGGGCGAAGCCCCAGTCGATCAGTGCTCGGGTGGTATTCGTTCCCGCCGGGACCGAGGGGCCCTGCACAGCACCGGGGGTGCGGCTGAAGCGTGGCGCGGGGGCGGGCTGGAGGACGCCGTCGACCGGGATGAAACTGTTGCGCGCCAGCGCATGGTCGTGGCGCAGTGCCTCGTCCAGGTCGAGTACCGGGGTCACGCAGGCGTCGGTGCCCGCGAACGAGGACTCCCAGTCCGATCGCGTCCGGGTGCCGAACACTGCCGAGAGCCGGGACCGCAACTGCGGCCACCGGGCGCGATCCCACTGCGATTCGGCGAGTTCGGGTTCCAGTCCGAGGACGCCGAGCAGCGCGGCGAAGAACGCGGGCTCGATCGCGCCCACCGCCATCCAGCCGCCGTCGGCGGTTTGATACACGCTGTAGAAGGGCGCACCGCCGTCGAGCATGTTCGTCCCGCGTTCGAGCCCGTGCATGCCCGCCTGTCGCTGGCCGTAGAAGACGCTGCCGAGCAATGCGATGCCGTCGACCATCGCGGCGTCGACGACCTGCCCACGTCCGCTGCCTCGTGCTTCCCACAGGGCCGAGACCAGGCCCATCGCGAGCATCAGGCCGCCACCGGCGTAGTCGCCGAGCAGATTCAGCGGGATCGCGGGGGCTCCGCCCGCTGGTCCCATGGCGGCGAGCAGCCCGGACAACGACAGGTAATTCAGGTCGTGCCCGGCGGTCTGGCTCAGTGGTCCGTCCTGACCCCACCCGGTCGCCCGGCCGTAGACCAGCCGTGGGTTGCGGGCGAAGCACGCATCGGGTCCGACGCCGAGGCGTTCGGTGACACCGGGCCGGTTGCCTTCCAGGAGAGCGTCGGCCTGTTCGACCAGTCGCAGGACGGTTTCCACCCCATCGGGGTGTTTGAGATCAATGGCCACCGAGCGACGCCCGCGGTCGTTGACGAACGCGGGCTGGCGGCCGTTGCTCGCGCCCAGATCGGTGCGCAGCGACCCGACAGCGCTGGGCCGGTCGATGCGCAGGACCTCGGCGCCGAGATCGCTGAGCAGCATCGCACACCACGGTCCCGGTCCGAGCCCGGCCAATTCGATGATCTTGAGTCCGTGCAACGGGCCCATCGCTCGCGTCTCGGTTGTGGAATCGGTTTCGGTGGGCTGTGCCGACGGTTCACGAAGAGTCATGGGTTCACGCCCCGATGAGGATCTGCTTGAGTTCGGTGAACCCGAGGATCCCCTCCGGCCCCGATTCGCGGCCCCAGCCCGAAGCCCCGACACCGCCGAACGGGGCGCTCATCGCGGGCCCGAAGGAGTTGACGGCGACAGCCCCGGAACGGATTCGGCTGGCCACCTCGATGCCGACGGCGGTATCGGCGGTGAACACCGCGCCCGACAGGCCGAAGGCGGTGGCATTGGCCAGGCGTACGGCGTCGTCGAGGTCGCGGTAGACCTGTACCACGGTGACCGGACCGAACACTTCGCGCAGGACCAGATCGGAGTCCTCGGCCGCCCCGGTGAACAGGGTCGGCTCGTGGAACCACCCGGCATCCAAGTGTGCAGGACGGTTGCCGCCGGTGACCAGCTGCGCACCATCGGCCGTTGCCTTGGCGACGAAGTCCTCGGTGCGTTGTAATGCGGCTTCGTTGATCAGCGGACCCAGATGGGTCTTCGGCTCGAGTGGATCACCGATGCTCAACCGCTGCCATCCCGCGGCGAGCTGTTCGATCACTTCGTCGTGCCTGCGCTCGGAAACAAGGATTCGTGACAGCAGCGCGCACACCTGACCCGCGCCGTTGGTGGCGCCGGGAACGAGCGCCCGCAGGGTTCGGTCCAGCGGTGCGTCGTCGAGGATCAGCGCGGGTGACTTCCCGCCGAGTTCGAGCTGGGTCCTGGCGTAGCGTCCGTGTGTCGCGGCGAGCACGTCCTGGGCGGCGAGGTGGCCACCGGTGAGCGAGACCATCGCGACTCGTGGATCGCGGGTCAGCGCCTTGCCCACATCGACCGGGCCGCACACGATATCGACCACACCGGCGGGGAAGCCGGCGCGCATCGCGCAGTCGGCGATCAGTGCCATCGTCAAGTGCGATTCGGGCGCGGCCTTGATGACCACGGGACACCCGGCGAGCAGGGCGGGAACCACTTTGGACGCGATCGTGACCACGGGCCCGTTGTAGGGCAGGATCGCCACCACCACGCCGACGGGTTCGCGGCGCAGCAGTACTTCGCCGAGGTCGGACCCCTCACGTCGTTCGCGGAGTACGGCCTCGGCGCCGACGAGTGCCGAGCGCCACGCCGCGGTGGTGCCGAACCGGTGCAGTGCCCGGCCGTGGCGCACGGGCATCCCGGCCTCGACCGCCCACACCACATCCAACTCGGCGGAGCGTGCGTCGACGAGCTCGAACCAGCGGGCCGTCGCGGCGATCCGTTCGGCGAGTGGAGTCCGAGCCCACGCCTCGCGTACGGAGTCCGCGGCGTCTACCGCCGCGATCGCGTCTGCCACCGAGGGGTGCCGGACCTCGGCGACCGGCTTACCGGTCGACGGCGCGACAACGGTGTAGCCCTCACCCGTGGCGGGCCGAAACGCGCCGCCGATCAGCACGTCGCCGGTATGAGCGACGTCTACTCCGGAGATATCCACGACTCCACCTTCTGCCGGTGACGATCGCCGGCGTGCCGAACGGGTGCGGAAAATCTTCACGCAACCAGAAATTCTATTGGTGGCTAGATTATATATCTTATCTGTGGATGGCAAGGGAGCTGTCACACCACGGGAGCGCCGGGGAGGTTCGTTAGACTCGCCGCAGTGTCGGGACTGTTGCGAGCCCTTGGCGCATGGAGTTCGACAGGGAGGTTGATGATGAGCGCGCCACGCGCAGGCACTGACCCGGGTCATCTCGGCGCCGAGGTCACCGGGGAACCCGAGACCCGCGCCATGCGCAAACGCGCCGATCGTGTTCGCCTGATCGAACACACCGCGGCGCGTCTGTTCGCCGAATACGGCTACGAGGCAACCAACTTCGAAGCGATCGGCGCGGCACTCGACATGCGCGGATCGAGCCTCTACTACTACTTCCCGTCGAAGGAAGAACTCTTCCTTCGTTGCATGGAGCACGCGGCCGCCGAGGTGTTCCCGCGCCTGCGGGTGATCGCCGAAGCCGAGGGGACGCCCCTGCACCGGCTTCGCCGGATGTTTCGCGAGGAAGCCGTGATCACGCTGCGCGAATACCCCGAGTTCATACCGCTGTTCCTCAAGGTCCAGGTGCCGATCGAGGCGCTCGAACAGCGTCGCGACGAGCTGCGGCGCGAGCAGACCTCGATTTTTCGCGCCGTGGTCGACGAACTCGTCACCACACCGCAGGCCATCCCGGCCGATCGCTTGCACGTCACGCTGAATCTAGCGCTGGGCGGACTGTCCCTCATCGGCGAATGGTTCAAGCCCGGCAGTGATCTCGGTGTCGAGGATTTCGCGGACCAGGTCTCGCACACCCTGATCAGGATGTTCGTCGCCGATCCCGACTAGCGGGATCGGCGAGGTGACGGGATCTACGAATCCGTGACGGACTCGCGGGGTGCCGATGCCGACGGCGATTCGAGGGCGAGCGAGCGGGTGACCCGCATCAGCGCCACCGCGGTGATCGCCGCGATCAGGAGGGGAACGATGACGGCGAGGTACATCGTGCGCGGTGTCAGCACGCTCAACGCGTATCCGGCGATGATCGGCGACAGAATCGCACCCGCCCGGCCGACCCCCATCATGGCGCCGTACCCCTTGGCCCGGGCCAGCACCGGGTACACCGCGGTGGACGTCGCGGTGTACCCGGTGAGCGCCGCGTAGATCGCCGCGCCGAGCACGGCTGCCATTGTCAGCGCGACGGGCCCGCGCAGCGTTACCGCGAACACGGCGATCGCCACGGCGGCTACCACCGCGGTCACGGCCGCGATTCGCGCGCCGGCGAACTTCAATCCGATCGCGCCGAACGCGGTTCCGCCGATGACCGCACCCAACCCGATCATGATCCCGGCCAGTGCGCCGCTACCGGCGTCACCGCTCGCGTTCTTGATCAGCTGCGGAGTCCAGGTGCCGACGAAGTAGTAGGCGGCGGTCAACATCGAATAGCCACCGGCAAGCAGGATCGTCCGCACGCGCAACGTCTGTCCGAGCAGCGGTGGAGTGTCGGCGGTGACCACCGGTTGCCCGTCGGTGCTTCGGGAGAGGAAGTCGTCGGACTCCCGGAGGAAGACGGCGGTGACCACCAGTGACAGTGCGCCGAACGCCGCGCCGATCCAGAACATCCCCTGCCACGCGCCACCGACCCAGGTGATGAGTCCGGCTCCGGCGAAACCCGCCAGCATCGTGCCGATCGGATACCCGATCATCACGATGCCCAGTGCGATGCTGCGCCGATTCTCGGGGGTGCTCTCCTGGCCCAGCACGATGATCACCACGCTGATCGTGCCGATGGCGATGCCGGTGACGAAGCGAGTCAGCAGCAACGTCTCGAAGTTGAACGACAGAGCCGAGGTCGCGAGCCCGATCGTGTTGACCGCCAAGCCGATCAGCAGGATTCGTCGGCGGCCGTAGATGTCGGCGTAGCGGGCGAGCCCGATCGCACCGACCGCCATACCCGCGAGCGCGGCGCTGACCAGGTACCCCTTCTGGGAGTTCGACGCGAATCCCTCCGGGAGGTGTGGCATCGCGAAGCCCATCACCAGGACGTCGTAGCCGTCGAGCATGTTCAGGAACGCGCAGAACAGAACGACTGCCAGCTGGGTGGGGCGCATACCGATCGCGGTTGCCCAATTCTTCGGTGAACTCATCGGATCTCTCTTGCTCGGTGAGAAGGGTCGCGCGCTCCCCGCCACGCCATGAGGGCGAGTCGGAGCGGGCCTCGGGTGCGGGGGAGTGGGCGGTTCGGAACGGGATGCTGGGGGTGCGCTGTGAATCGACCCGGGAGCTGATCCCAGGAACAGAATACGAGATTATGCATGAAATTTAATGCACTTCGTTCGAAGTGCTTCACGATGAAGCCCGTGGGCGCTGAGGGGGAGTCCGGGGCCGGTGTACTTCGCGTCGCGCCGGTGTCATCGGACGATCCGTGCGTCATGACCCCGACTCTGCGCATCATCATCGCAGGTAGAGTCAAAATCTAGTCATTTGTTGAATATCGACTGGCCTGAAGATAGTATTCCGGTCAGCCCTGTGACCCAGGGCACAGGGTGGTAGAGCGGCAGCTCGACCCGCGTTCGGCCATGTTGGTCGACAGCCTTGGGAATGTATAAGCACAATATTTAATGCTGAATTGTATGCCTTTGCTAACAATTCTCAGCACCTCGACGCCGGCAAGACATTGGAGTCCTCATGGCAGCAACAAAGACCGTCCGTCGCGTGTGGGCGTTGGACGCGCCGACGCTCACCGTCGACTGCGGCATCCTGATGCTCGGATCGGGCGGTGTGCAGGAGACCATCCCCGCGCCGACATTCCTCATCGAACACGACGAAGGGCTGCTGGTATTCGACGCTGGGCTGGCCACGATCGGTGCCGGCGATCCGGCTGCCGCGTACGGGGAGATGGCCTCGGCATTCCAGATCGATTTCCCCGAGGCCTACCGGCTCGACCGGCAGATCGAAGCCATCGGTTACACCACCCGTGACGTCCGTCGGGTTGTGCTGTCGCACATGCACTTCGATCACACCGGGGGGCTCGACCTGTTTCCGCACGCGCAGGGCTTCATCGGCGCGGGCGAACTGCGCTACGCGAAGACGCCGTCGAATCTCGACGCGGCCTTCTTCCGGGAAGACGACATCGCGGCCGCGCAGAAGATCGCCTGGAACGAGGTGCCCGCCGGGTACGACCACGACCTGTTTGGCGACGGCAGCCTCACTCTGCTGTCGCTGCACGGGCACACCCCCGGCACTCTGGGCCTGAAACTGCGCATGCCCGACGAGAGCACGCTCGTCCTCACCAGCGACGCGGCGCACAAGTGGGACAACGTCGACCTGACCATCGGGATGCCCTTCGACGTCGACCGACCGAACAAGAACAGCTCACTACAGAAGATCAAACTGCTGTCCACTCAACCCGGAACGACAGTCTGGATCAGTCACGACCCCTCGGATTGGTCCGAGCTGCGGCCCGGTGGCTCGGAAATCACCAGCGCGGCAACGCTTCGGGGCAGCCGCTCGGCCGAGAGCGTTTCCGCATGAAGACAGTGGCAGCGGTGATCGACGAGGGCAGCACCGAACTCGAGTTGCGCGAACTGGAGGTCGACGAACCAGGTTTCGGCGAGGTCCACGTCAAGTTCGTCGCTTCGGGGCTGTGCCATTCCGACTACCATTTCATCGACGGTGTTCTCGGCGGCCGGACCCCGATCGTGCTCGGCCACGAAGGGGCGGGCATCGTCGAATCCGTCGGACCGGGCGTGACCAGACTGCAGCCCGGTGACCACGTCGTCGGCAGCTTCGTGCCCACCTGCGGTGCCTGCCGGTACTGTGCGACGGGCCGGTCGAGTCTGTGCGACATGGCCGCGGACACGATGAACGGCACCTTCCCCGACGGCCGTTTCCGCTACCACGACGCGCAAGGCCGGGACTACGGCAGCCTCTGCATGCTGGGTACGTTCTCCGAACGGGCCACGGTCATGGAGCGGTCGATGATCAAGATCGATCCGTGGATTCCGCTCGAAGTCGCCGTCCTGGTCGGCTGCGGGGTGCCGACCGGCTGGGGCACGGCCACCGAAGCGGGCGGGGTGCACTTCGGTGACGCGGTGGTGGTGTACGGAATCGGTGGCATCGGTATCAACGCCATCCAGGGCGCGGCGTTCGCCGGAGCCAAATTTGTCGTCGCCGTCGACCCGGTGGAGTTCAAGCGCGAAACCGCCCTGAAACTCGGTGCCACACACGCCTTCGCGACCGCCGAAGAAGCGGCGGCCAGCGTGCACGAGCTGACGTGGGGCCAGGGCGCCGATCAAGCACTGGTCACCGTCGGCGTCGTCGACGAAAAGGTCGTCAGCGACGCCTTCGACATCGTCGGCAAAGGCGGCACCGTGGTGGTGACCGGACTCGGTGCCCCCGAAGACCGCACCGTCCACGTCTCCGGTGCGGTGATGACCAAGTGGGAGAAGACGATCAAGGGTTCCATGTTCGGCACCCTCAACCCCCACCACGACATCATCAAGCTGCTGCGCCTCTACGACAGTGGCCACCTGAAGCTCGACGAATTGGCGACCCGCACCTACCGGCTGGATCAGATCAACGAGGGCTACGCCGACATGAAGGCCGGAAAGATCATCCGCGGCGTGATCCTGCACGGGAAATAGCCCGCGTTGCCGAACAATACGAAGGATATTCACATGGGACTTCTCGACGGCAAAGTCGCGCTCATCACCGGCGCGGCACGAGGGCAAGGCCGCGCCCACGCAGTGACCTGCGCACGCGAGGGCGCGGACGTGATCGTTGTCGATATCGCCGGCCAGCTGTCCACCGTGCCCTACCCGATGGGCACCGGCGACGAACTCGCCGAAACCGTGGAACTGGTCGAGAAACAGGGCCGTCGAGCTTTCGCTGTCGAAGCCGACGTCCGAGACCAAGCAGCGCTCGACCAAGCTGTCGCGCAGGGCATCGCCGCGTTCGGCAAGATCGATATTCTCATCGCCAACGCCGGGATCTGGACGCGCAAGCCGTTCTGGGAGCTCACCGATGAGGACTGGGAACAGATGATCGGTGTCAACCTCAGCGGGGTCTGGCGGTCGGCGAAAGCGATCGCACCGCACATGATCGAGCGACAAGCCGGTTCGATCGTGGTCGTCTCCTCGGCCAACGGGCTAGAACCGGGGATGAACTATGCCCACTATGTCTCCGCCAAACACGGCGTGATCGGACTGATGAAGAACATCGCCCTCGAGCTCGCGCCGCACGGCGTGCGCTGCAACGCCATCTGTCCCGGCGCCATCGACACCCCGATGATCGACAACCAGTCGGCCTATGACCTGTTCGCCGGTGGGCCGGGTGGCAACCGGGCTCATCTCGACGAGGGTGCCTACCACTTCAACGCGCTCAAGGCGACGTCGGTGCTCGACCCCCAGGTCATCGCCGACACCGCGCTGTACCTCAACTCCGATCTGGCCTCGGTAGTCACCGGGGCCGTGATTCCGGTCGACGCCGGTCACGGACTGCTCACCGGATTCAACCCGGTCCCGGTCAGGAGTTGACCGACAGCGACCTCTCTCTGGAGTCCGTGCAATTGCCGCGGACTCCCGTTGCGTCAGGTCGCGTCATCGACTGTCGGCGCTGCTGACCTGCGACGTCTTCGCCGGGGCTCGCGAGGAGCCTCGGGGATCCCCCATTGGGCGCAGGTCAGCAGGGCCACTTCGATGTCGAGCCTACGCTCGCCGAGTGTGTGGCTGAGCAACTCTTCGGCTTTGCGCACGTGGTAGTGGACGGGCACCCTATCGGCGGACAGGGCAGCCAACGCCACAAGTAACAACTAGCCGACTGCCGCGCCGAGGATGGCCAGCGCGTAGGGCTGAGGCCCCTACAGGACGTTCGAGCCGATGACATCGATCCTCCACGTACCGACTGCGGGAGCGCCGACTTCGACGACCTCGACATTGTTGGTCGAGTCCATCGTGAACCCGGCAACATGGTTTTCAGACCGAGTCCGAAGCGCTCGAAGGACAGCGGCTTTGCACTACGGGCGGGACTGTCAACACGTACCTTGAGCGGATTCGTACGAAGTACGCCCAGGCTGGTGGACCTGCCCCGACCAAGGCAGCCTCGGTCGCCAGCGCCGCTGACATCGTGGAGGCTCGCCGTGCCCGCCGGTCGCGACCCACGCGGGTCAAGATGGCGGTGGCTCCGTTGCACTGGGCGTGCGCGAGGAACGCACGACGCAATTCGTCGGGCTGGCTCGACATGCCGTGATCTGTTGCGTGCGCGATGACCTGCCGCGCATGGAGGCAGGGAAGAAGCCAGCGCAGGTCCGGCCTGTGGGTCCCCCGCAACGTTTGCTGCGCAAGCTCGCTTGGGAAATCGGTCGAGCGGGCCCGTGTCGACCCGACGACGTAGCACCGACACCGCCGTGTTCGTGGGGTCCATCGATCAGGGCAGGTCAGTCAGCTCTGGGACGCCACCACGGCGGCGGGGCGATGCCGGTGCGATGGGCGGCGACACGAAGATCGGTTTTGGTGTGCACCGCGTATCCGGCCGCCTCATACTTGCTCTTGACCCGGCGGAGGTAGATATTGACGGTGTTGACCGACAACTCCAGTACTTCCGCGATTCCGCGGGCAGTTTCTCCTGATGCCCACAACGCCAGAACGTCGCGTTCGCGAGGGCTCAGTTCGGGCTCGAACTCGTGAAGATCTGTGTCCGCTGTCGGAGTGGATCCGCTGACCGTGCCTCCTTGCGCTGCGGTCCAAATGGCGTTGGCGATCACCGCGTCCGCCTCGGACTTATAGACCACGCCCAGCACCCCCGTCCGCGTTGCTTCTCTGACGAGATCTGGCCGTGCTCCCGAGGTGATAACCAGTACTCGGTTGCCGGAATCGTTGAGCCTGGCAACGTTTTGGGCGGGTGTGGAACTATCGCCGAGGAGTAGCGCCAAGATCACCAGATCGAAGACCGAGGGTTCAGCAAGCAGAGCTGGGACCGAACGGTAGTGTGCCACCGTCGCTGTGACGGCGAAGTCGGGCAAGGTCGAGCTCAGACCACGCACCCAGATCGCATGGTCGTCGATAGCGGCAATCTGCAGGTGCTTGCGAGATGCGTTGGGCACGGTGCTCCTGTTCGAACGGCTGTGGAAGGTGCGCCCGTGGGTGGGGAAAACATACTGGCGCGCAGTGTGTTTCGGTGCGCGGTCGCCGCCAAGTTACGTCGACTCGCTGGTGTTTGCTCGATTGAAACAAACACAAAGATCAGGGTTGGTGGCGGATAGGGTAAGTCGGACCAATTAGTCACTGCCCTTATCGTGCACCGTGCAGTGGACCTGGAGTAGCAGTGCTCAGGGGCGTCGTTGCCCAAATCGCTCGCGGATGACTATGGCTTAGACGAGCTACAGAGGAGCAATCACTGTTCTAGGGCTACAGGGCGCGGGGCTTTGCCCGAGTGGGCTGCGAGCGGGAAGCCAAGCGCGATGCTCGGGTAGCCCGTCGGTCAAGCCCGTCAGCCGGTAGGCCGGCAGTACGTCCCCGGTGCGGCTAGACAGCAACGCCTAACCCAAGGATCATGCGCCATGGCCAATGTGTACGAAGCGCACTAACGATGTCACCTAAAACTGGCTACTGGTGAGATGTGTTGGTGCACAGCTAGTTTTGTCTACGGCCTGCGTGGGGCGGGGGTGCCGACGATAGCCGGGTGAGTGCAGACGCATCGGCCGGACTACGGGTGTCGAGCGAGTAGCCGTCGCTGGTTGGTGGGATCGAGTTGGTGAATTCAGAGGAGTGCCGTGGAAGACCGTCGTACGAGAGCAGCCGAATACCTGGATCAAATGGTTCGTGAAACAATTCCGACGGCGCCCATCTTGTCGGATGTACTCGCCGGTAGGCTTGAGCAGCAGGATATCGTCTTCATCGCTGTTCGCCACTACGCTGAGATCAGGACCTTCATCGACATCAAACTACCGAGCCGAATGCGCCTGTGTCCTCTCGAGGCGGCGTCGGCGAAGAAGTTCTTCGCTCACGTCTACCGCGAAGAGCAGGGCGATTTCGTTGCTGGTGCGGATCATGCCAGTCTCTTCGAGCGATTCTGCACCGCGCTCGACATCGGACGCGATGTGCTGGAATCCGAGTTCCAACGCTACTGGCCGAACTACCAGAATCTGTTGAACGAGCCACCTTCGCGGCAGGTCGTTCTGCGAGAGCTCGCGATCTCCTACGCATGGGAGTCGGTCGCGCCTCGAATCGCTGGCCCGCTGACCAAGTCGGTAGCAGCTGTCGTCGATCAAATGAAACTAGCCGGAACCTACCGTGACGCGGCAGAAGAGTATTTCGCTGAGCACATCGAGATTGACGAGTCCCACGGCAAGGAAGCGCTCGAAGCTCTTCTCGACTACGTCGATACCGACGAGGACATGGAGTTCGCCGGGGAGCACATCCGCCGAACCCTCACGACCGAGAACCCCTGGGTCCTGCCTCTGACATGATCGAAACCGGCCAGGGTGACAGGAACTGGGAAATATGGATGGGTTCGCCTCCGAGCATCTGCTTCGGTTCGGTTATTGGGTCATCTTCGGAGCTCTCGCAGCAGAGAGCACGCTGATCGCGGGCTTGGTCATACCGGGAGTGGCTGTTCTAGTCCTGGCGGGCTTTCTGGCTGGTATCGGGGAACTGTCGATCGGATTGGTGCTGTTCTCCGCTGCGGCCGGGGTACTTGTTGGTGATAACGGCGGATACCTTCTCGGCCGCCACGGGGTGACGCGGATACCCAGGGTGCGAAAGATCTTGCAAAACCGTTCGAACCATGCAGACTCGATTCGTGAAGGAATACGTTGGCGGTATGTCTTCTTTCAATTCCCGATGCCGTTGAGGGTCGCTCTACCTATTGTCGCTGGAGCAGTGTCGTTGAGTTTTCGTCGATGGATTGTCCTGGACTTGCTGGCAACTGTCATTTTCGTAACGGTGGTCGGCGGGATCGGTTGCGGTATCGGACTTGTAACAGGTCGCGTCGGTCAGGCTGACGTGGTCTCCAGTTATCTCAACTATGCATTTGCAGTGCTGTTTATAGTATGGGCGTCGGTATTCGGTATGAAGGCTCTGAAGGTATGGAAGTCGGGAAGGTGAAAAAAGTGGCCGAACGAATCGGACCGGTCTCGACTGAATTCCAGCGAACTGTTTTGGTGGCTCCACGCCGTAACGGCAACCTTGTACGAATCACTCGGTTGTCGCTGGGGGAGTCGCGTCCTGCTCTTATCTTTATTCCAGGTTTTCTTTCGACAGAATATACGTGGTCGGCAGTGCTGTCGCAGCTCGTCCAGGATTACGACATTCTGTATGTCGAGACGCACGAAAAGACGGCTCGCGGCCATTGGGGTGCTTCTGCCGCTGCATTCGAGATCCCCCGACTCGCGGCAGATCTGGGCGAGGCTCTCGCGACTGTTGCTGAGGTTGGGGCCTGCGGGGCTGTGGCGGCATCGACCGGCGCCAACTTGCTCATCGAAGCCGTCGCGGGAGCGGCACTACCCGAGCCGGCCTGGAGCGTGCTCGTGCTTCCTCACGAACGTGTCCCGTTTCCGGGCTGGGTTAGCTTGACCCGGCGCATGCGTGGATGGATGGTCCGGTTGTTGCAGACGACCATTGTGGCTGTACTCGAATGGAAGCGGCGGCTGATCGGCCTGACGAGGAAGCAGCGCGGGGCGTTGTATGCAACCCGCAGTGCTGAAGCGTTGGTGGTTCGTGCTGCGGCGCTCGAGTGGCGCAAATACCGGCTCGATCTGTCCAAGGTCGAGAAACTCCGCTCGCCGACGCTCGTGGTTGCGGCATCACAGGATCCGATGCACAGCGTGAACTCGGCGTGCACGATCGCAGGTCGCATCGACGCGACGTTTGTCGAAGTCCGCTCCTTCAAAGACGCCCATGATACGCCGCTAGTGGATGGTATTCGTGGGTGGAGATCGCAAATACAGGCAGGTGAGCAATGACAGAGAAGAAGATCTTGTCCTATGACGATATCCGAGTATTCGAGTCGGAATATCTTGCTGGGGGGTTCAAAAATGATGATATCCGAATCGACGCGATCGAGATCGACGGTGATTCCCTCAAGGCTAGTTGCTCGATGATCTCCCACTATATCCCGCCAGATGGAGCATTCCACCTGTCCGTCCCCATTGCATTCATGGCGGTCGCGCAGCTCGTTATCGCCTGGTCGCACATCGAAAATGGGCTGACGAAGAAGGAGTCCGAGGTGTGGTTGACCAGGTTCGACCTGCGGTGTGCCAAGCCTGTCACGAGCACCACCGGAATCTCGATCAGGATCGCGCGCACGGCGAAAAGGGCGATGAACGGCGGGGTGTTCTACCTCGGCAATATCGATATCGGTGACGGTTCGTTTAAGGGGAAGGCGTCATTCTTCCTGCCGTTGATCGCTGGGGTGGCAGCGCTGTGAAAATCTGATGGAGGGAGCGTACCTTTCGTGGAGTATCGATATTCTTGCCCTTGTTCGAGGAAAGATTGTATTCGGCGAGGTTGATTCGATCACTCATAAGGATGCACTTCATCGGCGGAAGTCCATGACCAACCGCGGAACTGGCTACCGGCCCCCGCGATAACGGCTGATAGAGAGATCGCCAATGAACGCCAACGAAGTTGATTCGGACGTATTCCCGATATTGCTTCGCCAGACGCGCGACAGGATCTGGGAAGCTAGCAAGCAGGGTCCGTTTTGGCAGCTGGCTACATCGAGCGAGGGGCTGAATCCCCGCCTGTACGCCCTAGTTCTTCGCGAGTTGTACTTCTGCATCCGGCACGCAACCCAGTCCCTCGGCATCGGAGCAATGCTGTGTCAGACCGGTGAGTACGAGATCGCGCGCTTCGCGTACCGTCACGCGGCAGACGAAGTCGGCCACGAGCATCTGATCGCGGCTGACCTGGTGGCGTTGGGGACAGAGCCGGGGTTTCTCGACGTTGATCCGCTCCTCGACACCCAAGCTTTCATCGGCTACACCTACTACCTTTCGATGCACCGTGGAGCTCGGTCGCGACTTGGAATGACCTACTGGGCAGAGGGAAGCTACGGCAATTTCGGCTCACTGCTGACCGCGTTACCTTCTGCTCTGGGGCTGACTCCGAGTCAGTGCACCTTCCTGACCTCACACGCAATCCTCGACGTCGATCACTTCCGAGCGGTCGAGTCGATGATCGACTCGACCTGTACGACTCGGGAGGCGCGGGACTCTGTGATGACTACGCTGGAAACCTCCTTGGTGCTGTTCGGTCGTGTGCTCGATGGTGTCGCCGAGGTGTTCAGGTCGGGTTCCGCAGAGCGCATCTTCAAACAGTCTTCTGGCGCGTCGTAGCCGAACTCGACTTGGATGGCTGCCGCCGGGTGCCAATGCGAGTGCAGTGGCCATTGTCCCGACGACGTCGGTGTTGTTCGGTGGGTTGTACTCCAGCCGCCGCTCTACATTCACCGACTGGCGACACATCGCTGCGCGGGGCAGAGACAGGAGTGCTACGTTGCGTGGAACAGTCAGGAGGCGCTGCGGATCGGCGTCCATCTAGTCGCGGCCGGATGTGATTTGGCACCATGGCACGGATGGCCTGATGGCCTCGGCGCGCGAGGCACTGGAACACGACGACGCCGGCCAGGCAGCTAAGGATGCGGTGTCGTCGAACATCACCATCGTCAGGTCGTCGGGCCTGAACCAGCCGAAGGGGTCCTCCAGAGTCCTGACTTGCTCGACGGAGTCCGCGATGGCCACGTACTGGTGGTCGGGTGTTGCTGTGGCTCCGCGAGATGGTCGTCGACGGGGAGATCGGTCAGGATGGCTTACCACGGCTCGTCGGTCACCACATGCAGTGGATGTCCTTGCCGCAGCGGAATAGTGGCGACAGCGACTTCGGCTGCCACGGTGCCGATGAGGTGCAAGTCTGGTGGTATGGCGGTCATCGGCTGATGGATGTGGCCGGTGCCGAAATCGAGTTCTTGGTCGGCTTCGGTGTCGATAGCCTCCGAGGTCTGCGTGGTGTTTGCTTGAGCACATCAGACACCCGAAGCGTGCTGTCGGTCGCGTCACAGCAAATTCATCGGCGAGACCGATCAGGGCCGGCAGTTCGGATTCCGCAGTCGGGCCACCGCGTCGACGGTGTCGGCGTCGCAGCAGATCATCATAGCGCCGGGCTAGTGCAGACGCCGGGCGAGGTCGAAGCAGGGCTGGCTACCATGCCGGTGACCAGCACCCACGCCGCAGTCACGGCTGAATCTCGTTGTGGGCGGACAACATCGGCGTCTACAAGTCGGCGTTGGCTCTGTGTCAGGCGTTCGTAACCCAGACTGGGATCTTGTCCCAGGTCATGGCGTAGCGGCGGTCGGTGCAATGGTGATCGGGCTCCCGGGTCACGCGATCAGACTCCGCGCCCATCGAAACCGAGGTCGCGAATTGCTCTGGCAGCAAGGTGATTAGGTGCCAGACTTCGCCTATGCAGTCGAGTCGCCGCGGGCACGGTGAGCAGGGCACTGCGATCGGCGCCTGTGCCGCTGTCACAGCCATCATGTCCCGAACGAGGCTTCGGCTCGACGGAAGGTTGCTTGACGAGCACTACGATGACGGGGTCAAGCCGGAACCTGATAGTCCGGTCTCCGGCTCAGCAGGGAACCTCGGGGATCGGTGTTCGCCATCGGAGGAAGTATCGGGTTGGACAGAACGATCGGTGTGCGTGAGCCTGCAGTAAATGCGGAACTTCAAAGCGAACGGATTACGATGATGCACTGAATATCCCAGGTTCAGGTGTCCGCGTCCGCGAGAGGTGAACTGAGTGAAGCGTCGGCTTGGCCCTGATGGTATTCACATGTTCGACCGTGCGACCGGCTTGAACGTACTCGTCGACGAGGTGCTGGTCGCGCAGGACGCCTGGTCGGAGGCACCGCGGCAGGTGTCGATCGCAGTGACGAATGCTTGCGATTTCTCTTGCGAGTACTGCTACGCGCCGAAGCACCGTGCACATCTGGACCCGCAGCGGCTGTGCAAGTGGATGCTTGAGCTGGATGGCGCTGGTGCGCTCGGCGTAGGGTTCGGTGGCGGAGAACCAACTCTGTACCGTCACATTCTTGAGGTGTGTACCTTTGCCGCCGAACGTACCGGGCTCGCGATCACAATGACGACCCATGGGCACAGATGGGATGCCGATCTAGTGGCACGGCTGAAGGGGGCGGTCAACTTCGTGCGGGTCAGTGTCGACGGTGTCGGATCGACCTATGAGAAACAGCGCGGTCGCAGCTTCCCCGCGCTCTGCGAGCGACTAAGCGCAATCACTGAGGCCTTCCCTATTGGGCTCAACTGTGTTGTCAATGCTGAAACCATCGGACAGCTCCCTGCGGTCGCGGAACTGGCAGCCGACTACGGCGCTGCTGAACTGCTCTTACTGCCAGAGCGGCCAACCGGTATCCGATCGGGTGCGGCCGGTGAAGTTTTGGCCCGACTGGAGGATTGGGTGCTGTCGTACGCTGGATCGGTCCCGCTGGCTGTTTCCCAGGATGCGGCGATGTCGCTACCGATCGCTGTGGCTCTGCCGAACGAGATTGGGTTGAGGTCGTATGCGCATATCGACGCCAACGGCATCGTCCGCGCGACGTCGTACTCGGCGTGCGGTGAGCCTGTAGGCGAAGACGGTGTGCTGATAGCACTAGCCCGGCTCGCCGCGGCGGATGCCGCATGAAGGTCTGGAATGGATACGGGACCGAGCACTCGATGAACCTGGTGATGATCGGGCAATTCGAGGACGCCAAGTCGGCGACGGCAGCCAAGGATGTAATAGACCAGCTGACCCGGGCGATCGAAGCCCAGCAGTCGGACGGTCGTCTAATTTTCGGCGACCCTCCGGAGGAATTCAGCGAGGACTTGCTGCAGTTGCTGGTCGACTTGAATATCCACAGCCTGCACTACACCGACATCGAGCAGTTTCTCCACGAGGTCAGGGTCGTGGTCGAGCGGGACAAGATAGTGATCACTACCGACGAGGTCGATGTCATCGCGTTTATCAAGGTGCTCCTTCACCGAGGCGCGAAGCTCGAGATTTACTCCGGGCACCAGCACAAGGGCACAGGGCATGGGCGGCCCACATGAGCAGGCCCGTCGCACCGAACGAAAAATGCACCAGATCGACAATTTTCTGAGTCTTGATCATCGAGGCGAGGTAATTTTCGACCGATCAACGACTTCACCCCGGAGGGGAGGGATTGATGACACAACTGAATTGGCAGCGATTCGAGGAGCTTCCGGGCGACCGCCGCGCGAACTTCGAGCTATTGTGGCGAGGCGCTATTCGGCTCACCTATGGGCGGTTCGGCACATTCCGAGCGCTGGCTCAGCAGCCTGGCGTCGAGTTCCACTTGAACATTGAGCAAGACTGCCCGCTGGGCGCGGTAGGTCAGTGGTTCGGTTGGCAGACCAAATGGTGGGAGATCGGATCCGGAACTCAAATCGGCCAGACACGCAGGAAGGACGTCGAAGACTCTCTAGCAAAGACCAAGGCGCACCTCCCCAACCTGAACCATTGGGTGTTGTGCACCCGCCGCCCGCTGACTCCTACCGACCAGCAGTGGTTCGAAAGCCTGGACTCCGGGATCTCGCTGGAGAACTTGGTTGCCGACGATCTCGCCAATCTGCTGGTCGGGGAGGCGGCGCTCCTACGCGAAGCGTACTTCGGCGAGCTCGTCCTGACTCCTCACCGCCTGACCGAGTTGCAGCAGGCCGCAGTCGAGGAGGTGGGGGAGCGGTGGTTTCCCCAAGTGCACCAAACTACGGCCGCCGAGGACACTCTCCAACGGATGCTGGCTGAGCCAGAAGCCTGGACGCACTTGGATACTGCCGGTACAGAGATCGCCGCCTTGGCCGATATCGTTAAGCGTGAGGTCGCAACGACCCCTCTCTCTGCCGCCGCGCAGACCGAGTTGGACACATTGCTCAGGACCGCGGCGACGATCCGAGACCTCCTCTTGGACGCACGCGCCTACTTGGCGCCCGACAGCCAGCACAGTTGGCTTGAGCTCGGCGATGTAAACGTCCCGCCGCCGCCACCCAGGACACCCCCTGTCCTGCGGCGACTGCGTTCGGACAACCACCCGGCCTCCATGTTCTGCACGAACCTTGTGGCGCGCACTCGTCGTGCTGCGGGCCTAGCCCGACAGGTGTTCGACGAGTTGCAGGTTCGGATCGCTGTGGTGACCGGAGGAGCCGGCTACGGGAAAACCCAACTGGCCGCGAAACTCACCGGTGCAACGGGGTTGCGCCCGCCGGGTATTCTGCTGCACGGACGCCGATTGGGTGCCCGCGACGACCTTGACAGACTGGCGAGACAGGTCACTGTCTCCGGTCGACCCATGCAGACGTTCGAGGCCCTTCTAGCGGCAGTCGATGCCGCTGCGGCCCGGGCCCGATGCCGACTTCCTGTCATTATCGATGGGCTGAACGAGGCGGAGGACCCGAGTTCGTGGGAGCCGCTCCTACGGAAGCTGCACGCAATGTTGAAGAAGTACCCGTCGGTGCTGGTTGTGTGCACGGTTCGTGAGAACTTCGTGTCTCGCGCAATCCCCACCACGGTTACCGATTCGGTGGACCTTAAGGGATTCACGGAGGACTTTGACGAGGTCGTGCAGAAGTACTTCGGTTTCTTCAACATCGACGCCGGTGACGCTTACATTCCGCGCGAGGTTCTCCGCCATCCGCTGGCGTTGCGCATCTTCTGCTCGGTGGCGAACCCTACCCGTGAAACCCGAGTTCAACTGGCACTTCTGCCCCGGTCGCTGAACGAGATGTTCGATGAGTACCTGCGTGTTGCGGCGCGACGCATCGACCAACTACACATAAAAATCAGCATCGATGATGTCACCACCGCACTCGAGCAACTCGGTATCGAGATGTGGAAAACCCAATCTCGCGACGTAGACGTCGACCGGGCCCGAGGACTGTTCCGAGACAACGGCCGTTGGGAAGACAGCATTCTGGGTGCGCTCGAACACGAAGGGGTTCTCATTCGCCAGCTTGCGCAGCAGAACCCCATGCCGGCTGGGGCAAGCCATACGGCGGCATCATCGGTCGGTGGGATGCGGGTCGCGGTGGTCTATGACCTTCTCGCAGGTCATATCATCGCCTCTGCAATGGTCAACACCAGCGGCGCTGTGTTCGCGAATGCGTTGCGCACGCCCACGACGGCATCCCGCTTCAGCGGAGCAGCCAGTGAACGGCACCCGCTAGCGAGCGATATCTTCGAGGCGTTGGTGTTCCTCCTTCCCCGCGCTGGATTTGGACAGTTGTGGCAGATGGTCGAAAAGCCCTTGGTGGATTCCGCGCTGGTTCGAACGACCGCCCTGAGCGCGGCCGCAGTAGACGCTGTCACTGTCGAGGCCTTCACAAGAAACTTCGAGACGTTGGTTCGCAGGGGCGATTTTTGGCCAAGATTGCAGTCGGCGCGTTCTGCGTTGTCGCACCCGCTGAATGCTCGTTATCTGGATACGCTGCTGCGACCTAGGGGAGTCGCGGAGCGCGACCTGCTGTGGTCGGAGTGGCTGCGGAAGAACGCAGCTGTCATGCTCGGTGAGGTCCGCGCGTTGATCGTTGATTGGAAGAACCGCGCTGAACGTACTGAGGTCGATGGGTTGCGGGCTCGATGGCTCATGTGGATGTTGACCAGTACGGTCCGTGATTTGCGCGACGCTGTGACCGCAGCACTGTACTGGTACGGCCGCACCAACCCATCCGGTGTATTCGCGCTGTCCTTCGACGCGCTGACGGTCAACGATGCATATGTCGGTGAGCGGGTGGTGGCCGCGGCTTATGGCATCGCCACGGCGCACCAGACCTGTGACCCCGAATTCGGTGCCTACCTGCGGGAATACCTCGACGGTCTGATACCGATCGTTACCGGACCACAGCCGACGGCACCGACCTACCACCGGTTGACTCGCTACTACATCGCTGCCACGATCGCGTTCGCCCGGGAGCATTACCCCGATGCTGTCCCTGCCGCCTTGGCCGATGGAATCGAGTTCGCGAACGGCATCCTGCCTACTGCACTACATGATGGCGATGCACGACGAGAAGAGGTATCCGTCACCATCCACATGGATTTCGGCAACTACACCCTGGGGCGCCTGTTCGAAGACAGAAGTAACTACGATTACGACCATGCAGGGCACATCGAAGCGACCGACAATATCTTGGGCGTCGTCTACGACTTAGGATGGCGTAAGAACGAATTCTCTACTGTGGACTCCTCCATCGGCTCACACTCGTTCGACCGGGATCCGGGACGGACAGAGCGGTACGGCAAGAAGTACGGATGGATCGGATTTTACCTCGTTTCGGGGATGCTCGTCGCACGCGGAGAAGATGTTCCATGGCTTGAGGTCGATATCGACCCGACGTTTCCTCAGTCATCCCCGGCATTGCCGCTGCAGGTTCCGACGTGGGTGCGGCCCACACCGCGTGACGATCGGAACTGGATGCAGAGAGGGTTAGTCAGAATTCCTGACGAGCTTCTGTACTGCCAGACCCTCGATGGGGCACAGGGCCCGTGGGTTCTGGTGCATGCCGAGATCGACATAAAGGACCGTCAGTCCGGGCGGAGCAGCTTCGGTTTGTTCAACACGGTCGCTGTCGAACACAGCGACCTGGACGCGTTGATGCAGTGGTGGTCGACCGTCGAACACCCCGGCAGGGATATCATCGAACTTCCAGCCGCGTATTACCTGTTCGCTGGCGAAATTCCGTGGCATTCACGAATGGTCACGTCCGGCGACGACCTCGCTAATGCGACAGCATCTCGCACAAACGTGCCTCGTGAAGTCACAGAAGACATCGTCGATGATGCCTACGATCTCGAAGACCCTTACATCGATCAGGTGCGAATCTATGACACTAAGGACGGTGCCGAGGTCGACACCAACGGACCGGTAGACGCCACGGCCGAGGTGGGTGAGAACCCGCCAGGCGCCGACGATGACCTGGACGATATGTTCGAAGGGCTGGCTTCTTCTGCTGGCAGATGGCCTTCCTATAGAAGCCTTCGGTTCGAGTCGATGGCGCACTCATTCACATGGGAGGGATACCACAGCTCGGAGAACCAGGAGTTTGCTTATGTACCGAGCCAACGGCTTTCACAACAGTCCCGGTTACGCGCGATTGGCGCGAGCTTCGACCAGATGGACACCGACGGTCGCCCCGCCACCAAGAGCTACTCGGCTCCTGAGGGATTCGATGGGCACCTGCTCTACATTCGAGAGGACCTCGTGCGAGAGTTCACCGGAGATCGCGCGGCGGTAACGTTCGGTTGGGGGGAGCGGCAAATGCACCTGGCGTGGTCCGGCGACATGCCAGAGCGCCTGCGGCGCGTCTATCGATCCCACCAGAATGTGTGGCGCGTGGGCCGCATCATTCAAGACTGACCGATGCTGTCGCGTAGGTCGGGCTTGCGATCCAGTACTGCAACAACGCTCAGTTCCAGTATCGTGCTTGCGTGATTGTGGTTGTTGGTGGAGCCGAACTGGACTCGTTGCACGCGACGTTGATTTGGGTGCAACGGGGATCTCGATACCATGGGAGCGGTGGAGGGAGTTGGAATCGCCCCACAGAAACCCCACACTTTTGACCGGAATCAATGCGAATTGACACGAATCGTTGAGAAGTGTCGCTTCGTGAAAAGGCCTGGTGCTGAGCGCTATTGAGCACTGATGGGTAGGTTCTAGACAACTAGAACCCGCGCCAGGTTGTCGCAGGTTCAAATCCTGTCAAGCCTGAAGGGGCAGCCCATCTGCCGGGTCAGCGCTGTTGTCGACCAGCATGCTGACTGTGAGTGCTTCTGATCGTCGCGGCCGAAGCTGCGAGGCGCTCGGGTCTTTCGTCGGGACGGGGCGTGGAGGCGGTATGAGGTCTCGCCTTCGGTCTATGCCGTGGGATCGACATCTGTTTTCGCGGGGTTCGGCTTTGTGGCCTGCTCGCGAAGTTGGTGAGGCGATGCATCAATGCGCGAGCCGCGGCTGATGTGAGGTCGGGCGGATTCGTCGGGACGATGACTTCGAGCTCTGCCGGTTCCGTGCTGGCGTCTCGGAGAGTGGCGCGCGTCGGCAAAGGGTTCTGGGGCAGGCCTGGTTTCTGCAGTGGGTCCACCTTCGGCAGTGGCCACCTGGTCAGGGTTGCCTGCGGTGGACTCGATCGGCCCAAGGCCTCCGCGGTAGGGGGTTCCATGACCCGCTGATGTCGTCGGCTTCTTAAGGATCTCTCAGATTGACCCGTCTTGAACCCCCACGGGCTCCTGCCTGCGGTTTTGCGACTTACCCGACTCGGCTGTCCCCAGTGGCACACGGCCATATGTGCTGGTCAGAGGGGTAATGCGATGAAAAAAATTGTGTCCGGAGGGGGACTTGAACCCCCACGCCCTAATACGGGCACTAGCACCTCAAGCTAGCGCGTCTGCCATTCCGCCACCCGGACTTGCTGGTGTGCCAAAAGATTATCCGACGCGCCGTCGGAAACCAAATCGCCTAGCTGACCTGCTGTTTGTTCGGGTTCTGCACTCCATCGCTGAGATCGGTCCGACGCGGGATATCGATGCTTCGCGCTGCGGTTCGGCGTTGGTATGCGATCGGCACCGTCCATGTGCCGGTTGGCTGCCGTGGAGCGGCCACTCCGTCGCGTAACCCAGGTCGGGCGGCCGATGGATAACATGCGGCCGCACTTGACGGGCTGGAGTGCCGAGCGTAATTTACCAATCAGTCAATTCTACCCGTGACTATCGGTAACACACACATGTGGCTCGCACTCGGCAGGCGCGGACCCAGCCGTCCAGCAA
Source organism: Nocardia sp. NPDC056952 (assembly GCF_042674185.1). Classification (NCBI taxonomy): domain Bacteria; kingdom Bacillati; phylum Actinomycetota; class Actinomycetes; order Mycobacteriales; family Nocardiaceae; genus Nocardia; species Nocardia sp. NPDC056952. The sequence goes on from NZ_JBHURA010000002.1 coordinate 25,651, forward strand.
AGGAGCAATGGCGCTCATGGAACACCCCACGGCACTCTCTCAGCCCCCCGCACCCGACCGTCGATCGCGCGTACTCGATCGCCTCGCACGCCCGATATTGGACGCAGTCCTGCCGCGTATCGACTCGCGCATCCTGGATTCGACCAGGCCGTTCAGAGCATCGGAGATGATGCGACCGCACGCCGAGTCGCGGCGGTGGGCATGGACGCACTACGGAGTGTTCCTCCCCGAGCTACCCGTTCCCCACCGCTACCTGAACACGATGACCTTGATCGGCGCGACCGGTGCACTGGCTTTCGACAACGACTACCTCGCCGCCGATGACGCCCGCGACACGGCCACTGTCCTGTCGTCCACTGCCGCCGAGGGACACCACCATTACCGCGCCTACGACACCGGACGCGACTGCTCTTTCGCCGACGACGGCTCCCGTCTCGATTGGGGCCGCGACCTCAGCATCACCGGGGCGTATCCCTACTTCCACGTCCGCGGCCAGTATGACGATTTCGACGTGAGTCTCGATATTCGAGCGACGGACCAGGTTTCGTGGTTCGTCCGCACCCCCGTCTACGACCACCTCAGCCTGTTCGCGACCGCCACTGGAACCCTGACCGACAAGACCGGCACGGTCGCCATCGAACAGACGTTGTGCACGTTCGAATACGCCCGTTGTATGTCGCCGCAATCGGTTACGGCACAGGCGCTTCCGACACAACGCAAGCTCCCCGTCGATTTCTTCACCTACCAGATCATCAACCTCGACAGTTCGACGCAGGTCCTGCTGACCGAGGTTCGCGCCGCCGGCGCGGTCGCGTGCCGGCTCGCATATGTGCGGTGTCTCGACGGGACAACGCGGGTCTACGACGATGTCGCCATGACGGTCCTGTCCTATCAGCCGAAACCCCTGGTCGATCCTCGCGGCCGCCCGATGCGCGTCCCGCGACAACTGCGCTGGCGGGTGCGCGATGCGGCGGGTGCGGAGATCCTGACATTCGACGCCGAAGTCGACAGCCCGCTCCGCTACGGGCACGGCCGTGGCTATGTCGGCGCCTACACCTACCGAGGAACGTGGCAGGACCGACGTTCAGTCACGGGAAGCGGCTACATGGAGTGGATCGACTGCGAACCGGGGCAGTGACCCCGGCACGAGCACTCGAGCGTCGTTGTCTCGACCCGAAATGTTCACCGCGATTCGGCATCCACGGCGTCGCGCGACGCCGTGGAGCTGTCCGGTCCCTCAGGGCTCGTCCAACACGCTTGCCGGAACCCCGTAGGGCAGAAACCGCACCCGTCGGCGATCGTCGGTGTTGTCGCGATGTGCGCGTAAGGCCTCGAGCTCGGTCGGAAATACCTGGTCGACGCCGGCCTGGCCGGTGTCGTCGATGCTGAAGATCGCCCACACCCCGCTGCCGGTGTCACCGGTGGTCTCGCCCTCGGGCATCGGTGGGCGTGGCTGCTCCGGCTGGAACAACGGACCGAACAGCGACGTCAGTGAACTGACGTCGGCACGATCTACGCGGCTCAGATAGTCACCAGCTTTTCCGAGCAGGTCGCGCAGTTCGGTTCCTGCCTCGCGCAGCGCACGTTCGAAATCTTGCGGATCGATGCCGAAAGGTTCATTGGTAGCCATCGCATCTGCTCCTGGGGACGAGTTGGGTGCTCCGTCCCTCAGTGTCCTCGCGAAACGACGACTTCGCCACGACGACGCTTCCGAGCTCATGGCGTCGGTGTCTGGCGGGCCGTTTCGATAATCACCTCGTCATAGGCGATGACCACCCGCTCCTGCTCCCACCCCATGATCTCGTCCAACGCGATCGCGTACCAGGCTGCGCCGACGCTCGTGAGGAATTGGGCCATGGTCGAATGGCCTTGCCGGGCAAGAGATTCGCGAACCTCGGCGAACTGGCCGATGCAATGTGACCCTCAGCCGTGCTGTGAAACCGCATCGCTTTGAAGCCGCCACATTTCATAGTTCCCGCATTCCGCCGTGATCTCAGCCGTCGCCTGGGCTGCGGTGAAGAAGTCGTCGGCCAGCGGCGAGGTGCGCGATGCCGCCATCGCGAGGTACACCTGGTCGGGCGCCAGATCCGGCACGGGCACGTAGCTGATGTCCGGACGTGAGTAGAACAGGGTCTCCGAACGCCCCACGAACGAGATTCCGCGGCCGGCGGCGACGTGCTCGAGCTTCTCCTCCACGCCGCGCACCCGGAGCCCGGAGTCGGGGAGCGGGCGCGTGGTGGGCTGCGTGCTCGCGTCGGCATGCCAGATCAGCGGCTCACCGGCCAGGTCGGCCTCGGAGACCTCCTCCTTGCCTGCCAACCGGTGATCGGCGGGCAGCACCACCATGAGCGGCTCGGTGTAGAGCTGAGTCAGGCGCAGGCCGGTCTCGTCGATGGGCAGCCGCACATAGCCGACGTCGACGCGGCCGTCGAGCAGCATCGGGGCCTGGTCGTCCCATTCCATTCGCTGCACGTCCACAACCACGTCCGGATGCTGAGCCTCGAACGCCCGCGCCGCTGGGATGACCGGGATGCCGGCCCGAAAGCCGACCACCAGCCGATGGCTGCCGCGGGCGGCGACGGCCACCCGGCGCCGGACCGCGTGCGCGGAGGCGAGCAGCGGACCGGCGTCGGCCAGCAGTTGTCGGCCCGCGTCGGTCAGCGCTACGCCGTGGCGATCTCTGGTGAACAGCGCTGCGCCGAGATCGTGTTCCAGCGCACGGATCTGCCGACTGAGCGCCGGCTGCGCGATGTGCAGCTCATCGGCGGCGCGGCCGAAATGCAGACTGTCGGCGACGGCGGCGAAGTAGCGCAACTTGCGCAGATCCAGATCCATGGCGCCTCCTGGTCCGGTGATGCCTCCAAGGTATCACCACGGCTGAAATGGGTCTTGGACGCCAACTCGACCCAGTGGCATCGTTCATGGGGCGCAAGCGAATTCGGAATTGAACCAGAATTCGCACGTCAGTAATCGGTTCCCTCCATCGCGTCATACGACGGCATTGACGAGCGCGACAAACAACCGAACTGTTTCGGATACCCAACAATTCAAGGGAGTTATCGTGGGAAAGCTCGATGGCAAGGTAGCGGTAATCACCGGCGGATCCACCGGCATGGCACTGGCCGGCGCCAAACTGTTCGTCGAGGAAGGGGCACACGTCTTCATCCAGGCCCGGCGGCAGGAAGCACTGGATGCCGCCGTCGAGCTGATCGGCAACGGCGTCACCGCCGTCCAGGGTGATGCGTCCGATCTGGACGACCTGGACCGCCTGTACGACACCGTCAAGCGGGAAAAGGGCTCGATCGACGTGCTGTGGGCCAGCGCCGGGATGGGCGAACCCGCGGTCCTCGGCGATATCACCGAGGAACAGTTCCACCGCTCCTTCTGGCTCAATGCGCGCGGCACCCTGTTCACGGTGCAGAAGGCGCTGCCGCTGATCAACGACAACGGCTCGATCTTCATGACCGGATCGAACGCCTCCCTCGGCGCCTTCCCCGGCTGGAGCCTCTACGCCGGAAGCAAAGCCGTCCAACAGGCCTGGGCCCGCGTCTGGCTCAACGAATTGCGTGACCGCAAGATCCGGGTCAACGTCCTGACTCCCGGCCAGGTGGCCACCGCCAAACAAGAAGAATTGTTCGACGAGGCCACCAGAGCCGAATTCGAGTCGCTCATCCCCCGCGGGAAAATGGGCCGCCCAGAAGAAATCGCTACCGTCGCCCTATTTCTCGCGTCCGACGACTCCAGCTATGTCAACGGTCTGGAGCTGGTCTCCGACGGCGGCACCACCGCCATCTGAACCACACCCCAGCAATGCCGTCGGCTCGAGAACGTAGTGGCCGGTGCCCCTGCGCTCGACCGGCATGAACGAGACAGCGCGACACCGATAGAACAGCGAGAGGGCACATCTCATGAGCAGCATCAGCCTCATCGGTACGGGGAACATGGCTCGTACCATCGGCACGCTCGCGGTAGCGGGCGGCAATACCGTCGAGGTCATGGGCCGCGACCAGTCCAAGGCCGATGACCTGGCCGAGGCTCTCGGCGGCGGTGCGACGGTGGGAAAGTGGGGCGCCGTCCCGGCCGGGGACATCGTCATCACAGCCCTGTTGTACGACGGTGTCGTTCCGGTCGTCGCCGAGTACGGAAACGCACTCGCGAGCAAAGTCGTCGTCGACATCAGCAACCCCTTCAACGCCGCGTTCGACGGACTGGCCCACAGCGAGGAAACCTCGATCGCGCAGGAAGTCGCCAAGGTGGCTCCATCCGACGTCAGCGTGGTGAAGGCGTTCAACACCGTCTTTCGCAATGTCCTGGAGAACGGCCGGCCCAATATCTTCATCGCCGGCGACGATGCGCAGGCCAAGGCGGGGGTGGCGGCATTCATCGAGAGCCTCGGACTGCGCCCGATGGACGTCGGCGGCCTGAAAATGGCGCACTGGCTGGAAGGAATGGGCGTGGTCACGGTGGGCCTGGCAAACAACGGGGTCGGCCACTGGGACTTCGCCGTCGGCGTCAACGAATTCACCGGCTGAGCCCCCGGGCCCCTGCGGTTCGATTCGGACCTGAGAAGGAAGGACATATCCCATGAGCAGCATCAGTTTCATCGGCTCGGGAACCATGGCCCGCGCTATCGCCACTCGCGCGGTCGCTGGTGGCAATACTGTCGAGATCCTCGGCCGCGACTCCGCCAAGGCCGAGGGTTTGGCTGCCGCGCTCGGCGGTGGTGCCACGGCCAAGACATTCGGGACCGTCCCTGCCGGCGACGTCGTCGTCCTCGCCGTGCCTTACACCAGCGCGGTGTCGGTCGTCGCCCAATACGGGGATGCGCTGGCCGGCAAGGTCATCATCGACATCACCAATACCTTCAACGCCGACGCCACCGGGCTTGTCACCCCGGATGGCACGTCCGGTGCGCAGGAGATCGCCAAGGTCGCCCCCGCGAGCGCGCACGTCGTGAAGGCGTTCAACACCGTGTTCGGGCACGTCATGGCCCAGGGCCGTCTGTTGGACGTGTTCCTCGCCGGAGATGACGCGCGGGCCAAGGCCGGCGTGTCGGCGTTTGTCGAGAGCCTCGGACTGCGTCCCCTCGATGTCGGCGGACTCGAGATGGCTCGCTGGCTGGAAGGAGTCGGTCCGCTGCTGATGGGCCTGGCCCGCCACGGCGTGGGGAGCTTCGACGTCGCCCTCAGCGTCGACATCGCCGACTGAGTGGGCGCGCACCGCCATTTCTTCCGCCGCATCACTCACAAGGAGCAGTATCATGCGCGTTTTCGTCACTGGCGGGACCGGCCATTCCGGTTCGCACATCATCCCCGAACTCGTCACCGCCGGGCACGAGGTCACCGGCCTGGCCCGGTCGGACACGGCCGCGGCGGCCCTGTCCGCGCTCGGCGCGAAGGTACGTCGCGGCGATCTCGAGGATCTCGACGGGCTCAAAGACGCGGCCGCGGATTCCGAGGGTGTCATTCACGTCGCGCACAGGCAAGACCTGCTTCCCTCCGGCGGGCTCGACGCCGTGGCCGCCGCGGAACTCCCGATCATCCTCGCCTACGGCGAGGCACTCGCGGGAACCGGAAAGCCGTTGGTTGCCGCGGGGAGCATCGGCTCAGCAGGGAACCTCGGCCGGCCGGCCACCGAGGAGGACCCGGCCCTTCCGAGCAGCGAGGAGTACAAGGGCACCCTGCGGGCTCGCAACGTCGTGGAAACCGCCGTAGTCGACCTCGCTGAGCAGGGAGTGCGGTCTTCGGTCGTGCGGTTTGCCAACATCGCGCACAGCACGACCGATCGTGGCGGGTTCCTCGTGCAGCTGATCGCGCTCGCGAAGGAGAAGGGTTTCGTCGGCTACCCCGGCGACGGCGCGAACCTGTGGAACGCCGTGCACGTCCGCGATATCGCCCCCGTGTTCCGCCTGGCGCTGGAGAAGGGGCCGGCCGGCCGGTACTGGCACGCGGTAGGGGAGGGGGCCATCCCGCTCCGCGAGATCGCTGAGGCCATCGGCAGCCGACTGGGCCTGCCCGTCGTGAGCATTCCCTCGGACGTACTGATGGTGCCGGGATACTTCGGGTTCCTCGCGAGCATAGTCACGCAGAGCTACCCGGCGTCCAACCACATCACCCGCCGAGCCCTCGGCTGGGAACCCACTCAGCCCGGCCTGCTCGCCGATTTGGACAACGGCCACTACTTCCCCGGGTAGGGAGCCTGATCACAAGGGACTGCTGCACGATCGGGTGGCACCACCCGCGCTCAATCGTGAGTTCGCTGTGGCGAAGCGGACTTTCAACCCGCTGCGCCGACACATCCCTGGAAATCGAAATCTGTTGTGAGAGAACAAGAAAACCCGTTCCACCCGCCATTTTGCTCCAACCCGACCGAGTGAGCAGGGGTGCGTAGCAAACGTCTCACCCCAGCGAGTGGTACCACCTCAACACCCCCGATGGCCGGAGCCGCGGCATCGAGTGCCGTCTGGCAATGGCGCGCAGCTCGAGGGCGAGGTGAATGTTGCCTCCCACCTTGATCAGAAATTGTTGCGCCGTCAGCCCGGCCATGAGTGCCCGGCTGCGGCGGACACCGCCCCGAAAACGCCGAGGCAGTTCATCCAAGCTGGTGGGGTGTTCTGGCCACGAAACATGGAAGGGCACTTGGCGTTCGTAATGCTGCTGCGGGCTCGCTGGCTGGGTGGGTGCTTGCATCTGGCTCTGGACAACTACTCGGTCAACAAGTGCGGTGAGGTGCGGAAATGGTGTGTGGGCATTGAGGTCGAGTTATTCGTGCCGAACCATTCGTCGTGGTTGAACCTGATCGAGTGCGAGTTCGCGGCGTTCCGTTGCTTCGCGCTCAACGGCACCGATCGCCGCAGCCATGTCGTGCAGGCTGCGGCGATCGGCGGTAACACCCGCTGGCACAACCAGCGAGCCCCCGACCCGAACTTCACTGTCGGTGCGAAGATCCGGCGGTCGTATTACCCAACCAAGGTCGCCTGACGCGGCACTAGATGATTCCCAACCCGGCTGCGGAGTTGTACAGCAACCAGTCGTACCAGAGCTGATACCGCGCCTGCGGCGCCTTGGTCTCCAGCATTCGATCCGTGCTGTCCTTGCGGCCGGAGCTGACCCATACGCTGTCGTACGAGCCGATGTGGGCAGTTACAGTGAGGGGCCGGAATACAGTGTCCCGCCATCCCGAGGAAATGTAGTCGATCAGCTCACCGAATACCCAGGCGGCAATGGTTCCAACCACCAGTCCAAACGGCCCTCCGATGGTCGTACCCACCTTGACAAGAGCGTCCTGAACCTGCTTCTTGATCTCCTTCGTGACCCGGTCCAGAAATGTTCGCATAGCCTTACCATTGTCCCGTTCGACTAGCACGAGTGTCACGAGGTAGGCCTTGGGGAAGGAATTTCCGCGCTCGGTGATATTGAAGTTCGTGAAGTTCCGCGGGGGATTGTAGTGCTTGACGTCCTTATTGTTGAAACTCCCGAGCTTGATCGGCTTGATGGTTTTTGTGTCACCACTTTCATCGACGGATGTGCCACCGAGCCACATGTCGTCTTTGCCGATTTGACCGCCGAACGGGCTGTTGGTCTCGTTGGCGCAGCGGATCTGGGTCACCCGCAGCAGGAGGCTGTCCGACCGCGTCGCTCGAGCGGGCGCATGCTGCGGGATCATCCCGCCCAATGTGCCGAGGAACGCCGAATTTTGCAGTTTCGCGAGGTCCGCGGCGGAGAACTTCAGGTTGGGGATGGCGAAAGCGGAGCCTTGCGAGGCGATCGGAGTCCGTGTCTGCAGATCGACCGCGGCCAGTTCCCCGAGATGCGCCGTGCGGATCGCAGTGGTATTCACCCGCCGGATAGCGGCGACTCCGGCGGCGGCCCGCTTCCTTTCTGGCATGGTGTCGAACCAGGCCGCCAGAATGTTCTCCGCGGAATCTCGTTGGGTGGGCAGCGGGAACCGCGCTGCGTCGGCAGCGTGTGCGGCGACTTTGTCTGCCGCCAGTTCGAGCTGGCGAACTACTCGCTCGCCAATTTTGCGCAGTTTCGGATCGATGATATCGCCGAGCTGCGAATCAATGCTGTTGATGGCCATGTCGATTTCCTTTCGTGTTTCATCACTTCGATGAGAACTCGACACTATGTATGAATTCTTTGGCGCACTTCGGTGCTGACACCGAAAAGGGCACCGTGGTAGCCCGGATGCGGTCGGCGCGTTCGCGACACATGCTGCTGTGGAAGGCGATGAACGGCTGCAGTCAGTGGCCCGTGCGTAGATCGAAGGAAGTGCTCCGGATGTGCGGAATCAACGACAGTTCGAGGTCGGCGGTGGAGCGCGAGCGCACGGCCGTCATCGATGCGGTCGACTATCTGCGGCCCCGGATAGCCGCCGCGCACGATCCGCGCGTCGTGTGGTGGCCGAGCTCGATGGCCGAGGAACGGGAGACGCGCCTCACGATCGGACTGATCGAAGGCGGCTTCGATCAGTCGGTTGCCGACCTGGACGGCGCCGGCATCACCGTCCGGTGGTTCGGTGGCGGACGGACCGCCCCACTGTGGTTCCGCGAACACGGGGCCTTCTCCGCATCGCTGTTGGTCGGACAGGGCGTGGTACGACTGCACGGAATCGTGCCACGTGCGCGCCTGAACGTTGCCTGCACCGCGTCGGCGGACGGCGTCATCCGGCCCGATGATGTCGCCACCGCCATTCGATGGCTGACGTCTGTGGGTGCAGCCGTGATCGTGATTCCGTTGGGCCAGCCCGACGCCCATGCCGGACTGATCGCCGCGCTGCGGGCAGCGACGCACGCCGGGATCGCGGTGATCGCGGCAGCGGGCAACTCGGCAGCAGGGCCGATCCTCTTCCCGGCGAGTGACCCACGGTGCCTGGCCGTCGGGGCATGCACCGCGACTGGTGTGCTGCTACCTGGTTGTGTGAGCGAACCGCGGGTGGACCTGTTCGTGCGCGGCGACAGGGTCCGCGCACCTGTCCGCGGACGGTTGCTGCGAACCCGCAGCGGGACCTCGGTCGCGTGTGTACTCGCCGGAGGGCTCGCGACTACTTTGATGACCGAATACGGCCGGACAGCTGCGATCGAGTACATGGCGCGGCGGCGGAAATCAGTTAGGGATTGAAGTGGCCGAGGCGAATGCGCAACAAGCGCCGCATCGAGCAGGCCGAAACCGGCGTGTGAAGGCGTCGTTCCCGGATCAGATGTGGGCGTTGGACTCCAGGTGGTTGTCACCCTCCATCCTGAACCGGATATCTAGGCTCTGCCCATGACCGTGGTGCGCTCGATCCTGCTGTTCGTCTTGGCTGCAATCGCGGAGATCGGCGGGGCTTGGCTGGTCTGGCAGGGAGTGCGTGAGCATCGTGGCTGGGCATGGATCGGCGCCGGGGTCATCGCCCTGGGGATCTACGGTTTCGTCGCAACGTTGCAGCCCGACGCCAACTTCGGACGCATCCTCGCAGCCTATGGTGGCGTGTTCGTCGCCGGATCACTGTTGTGGGGGATGGCGCTTGACGGCTTCCGTCCCGATCGGTGGGACGTAGTCGGCGCGGTGATCTGCCTGGTCGGTGTCGCGATCATCATGTACGCGCCGCGCGCCGCTTGATCGGCTGGTCAGTCGCACGACACATCGTCGGCGGCAATCGGTAGATGGACAGATTTGCTGGGCAGGTCCGGGGAAACCGTCGGGGTAGGCGAGACCGCGAAAACTGTTGCGGGCGAGCCGCTCCTATTGCTGAATAGCCTCACGGATCTGATCGGCCAGCACCTGGTTGCCGGCGGCGATGAACTTGCGGCGCGTACTCATTGCCTTGTTTATTTCGGGCAGGCTGTTGAGACCGCAATCCATCGAGATCGGGTTACCGTCGAGGTCGATTATCACTCCGCCCGCAGCATACAAAATATAGTGGCCGGGCGACAGATCCCAAATGGCAAATCCTTTGGCGAATTCGACGGTCGCATCAGTGAACCCGGCAGCAACATGACACAAGCTGATGGAGCCGAAATCAACCCCGATACGCCCTCTTCTCTTGCCATCCTCCGATGGTGCGCTCAGCGCATCCAAAAATCGTTGCTGTCGAGCCAAGGGCTTGAAACGCTCGTCGGGGCGCATCGAGTAGTTCGTCACCAGCGCTCGGGAAAGCTGGGTATCCGAGTGCATGTTCAGCACGTGGCGGTCTCCGCTCGCGGTGATCATGAAGGCACGATCAGATCCACCTTCGCGTACGGCTGCGTAGAGCTGAACATGATGAAAGATGTCGCCGACAACCGCAATAATCGGCCGCTTCAGAGACCGTGAGTAGACCATAATATGGGTGTAGCCATGCAGGGATCGAACAGCCAATTCGCTCGTATCCAGTGGATCGACCAGGATGCAAAGGTCTGGTTCCGGGTCGGTTCCCACGACTAGTGGGTCAGCCTCTTCTGATGCGTATATGAATGACGGGATCTGCTTGGCTAGAAGTTCTTTGTAGCGGTCGTGCATCCACAAGTCGTAGTCCGACAAGAAGTTGTCGTCGTGTCGGACATTCTCGGTTTCCGAACGATGCCCGCTCAGTGCGGCTCGTACAAGGCGAGGCCGTATCTCGCCCATCATGGTCGTTACCATGTTGGTGATCTGTTGCGCCAGCTGAATTGTGTTCTCGTCACTCATGGAAAAGTCACCTTTGCTCGGATCTAGCGCAGTTCCAATGGAGGTTCAATGCCGGGAGGGCTCATCGTTGCGGCAATAAAAATGGCTTCGAATTCGGCAGCGCGCATAATAGAGGCGCCGGTCAAGTCATCGAAATTCTCGACGTCCAGTCGGCGGTCTTTGGTCATTGCGCCGAAGACGGCGAAATACAGTTCAGCCTTGGGGTAGCGCTCACGTAGTTGTCGAACGAGGTAGCCGATTACATCAGCGTGCTTGACCTCGAAGTCGCAGATGATGATCGTAGGGGCGCGTTTTGCTTCCGGATAGAAAGAAGCATCATCCAAAGCTATGCCGTCGCGCGACTTGTTGCATCGCAAATATCCGATTCGACATCGAGAAAACCGGGATGAGGCAAGAAACGTGGCCATCACCAGGCCCGCCTCATTGACTCCGAAACAAATATCCATATCCAGACGTCTTCCCAGGTTCTTGATCTGCTGGGACAATTGTTCGACGCCGTGTCCAAATGTTTCCCAAGTCAGATCTATCAATCGTCCAGGTTGAGGATTGGGCAGGGCGAACACGTCTATCTCAGGGTTCCCGTATTCGACAGTAGGAACCGTCAATGCGAACGCTGGGCCGATTTGGCTCACCCGATCGTGCTGGGTGGTGAACTCGTTGCGGATCGTGTCATGCTCGTGCGATGTCGCAAGTGCTGGTTTCTCGCTTGAAACCTTTCCCACTGAATATTGTTTTAGTGCCAGTTGATCTTCGATAGGCAGCCGCTCGTAGGCTTCGGCGACCAGTTCCGTTGGGCTGATGTGCTCCTCGGCGACGCCCAGCGGCCCTCGTCCGTAAGCCGCACACAAGATCAGCAAACCTGACATCGGGGGCGGGGAACCCTGCCCCCGGCGGCGCGCCCATGATTCCCAGGCATTGACAGATGTGCCGCCCAGGCTGGTCTGGTTGCCGGTCACGTCGTTGTAGCGCGCGGCCGCCTGATCTTGGGATAGCCCAGCCGCGTAGCGGTGTGCCTGCAAACTCGGTACGTCCGGGTACTGGGCCATCAGCTCAGCCGCCGCGCTCTTTACCGACCCCAGCTCCGTCCACAGTTTCTTGCCCCGTGCTGCGAGCTCGCGGCCACGCGCTTGTGGGCTCAGTTGGGGGGTCGTGCGTGTGGTTACGTCCGGTGACCGCGATGAGTTTCCCAAACCGACAGCCCTTCACTCCAGGAGCACCAATTTGTCAGGGAGGTTACCCATCGAAATGGGCAACTACTGCCCTTCGCGCTATCTGCGCAGGTCAAACCGCCCACAAACCCGTTGGGGTTCGTCCTGATCATCAGGTGTGAGCACCCCTCGCCGACTGCGACTCTGATTGGCAACAACCACGCCCATAGGAGCAAACAGCCATGACGGGCTTCGCGCACCATCAGCGCCCGGCGAGAGACGACATGTTGCCGACCGCCCAACCACCGCCGAAACCGCGCTGGAAACCATTGTGGCCGAATCTATCAGGGGGAGCGATGGGTGCGGCAAACCTGACCGATGTCGAGCAAATGGTGCTTGATGTCCTTACACCGGGTGGCCTGCTCACCCTCGATACCCTCGCCAGCCGTACCGGCAGGCGGGTGTGGGAAGTGCGCCGGGCGGCCAACTCGTTGCGGATGAAGAACCTTGCATGGGCGAATCGTCGCGGACAGTGGGCCGCCTCATGATGGCCAACGAGAACATCAACCCCGGCGAGGGCGCATGCGCTTTCAGCCGATCGCTCACCGATCTGATCGACCTGCTCGAGGCTATGACAGTGGCCGGTTGGGTCACGAGTGTGCCGCTGGACTCCCAGACAGCAGTCGGGGGTGTCTCGATGCGCGCTGTTTCCGGCGCCGGGTCGCTCAAGGAATTCCGATGACCCAAACCAGCCCGCTCGCCTCGGCCTACGCGGAAACCCCGCGGTCACGCTGTGAGTTCTACCGCCGCGTGTGTTCGCTGCCGACCGTGATCGACCCGGCGACGGGCCGAATCACGATGCGGGCCGGGTTCGTCGGTGCGGTGATGATGCCCACCGACCTCGCCCAGCGGGTCAAGATCAGGCTCGATCTTCGTGGCGTCGCGCCGTTGCCGATCATCGGCCACCCCCGCGCGCATATGTGGACGTTTCTGGTGCGCTCCGATATCCGGCCGATCGGTGACCCCGCCGACGAAGCGCGGTTGTGGAAGGCGCGGGTCGTCGTGGTCGGAGACGGCGACATCGCCCTACCGTCCCCGGCGCCGGACGCGCTGATGGTTCGCACCTGGGTATCTCCGGCCATCAGCAAGTTCCGACCGTCGGGGTCTGTCGTCCTCGAATGCGCCCGTGAGTGCCTACTGCGGCCGAGCCCACAATGAACTACGGCGGTAGCTCACCGCGCCCCGACGAACCTGACATCCGCATCGCAGTCCAGCTCTGTTGTGTTCGAATGGAGTTCGTCGCCTGTCTGACTGCGGCATTGGTGTTCGTCTGAGATGTGACAGCCCGTCGCCCCGGCGTAGTCGCTGTCGACTCCCAGCACTGTGCGGGGCTTCCGAGACTGCCGAATGAACGCTTGTACCTGCTGCCCTGACCTTCTGGCCTGGCGATGTCGCTGCACCTCGGCCTTGCCGCATGCGCTTCCAAACCACCTGAATGTCACCAGGCCGACCGGCGACCCAATGTCGGAGGAGCCGAGCTGGACCGATATCCATTGTAAGGGAACCGAATTCACCTTTGCGGCGTCTAAGTCGTTGAAGGGGCTCCCACGCCGAAGGCGTCGAAGAACTCCAACGGTGCAACAACTCGACAGGAGTCGACTCGTGCTGATGACCTACGACGCGGAAGCGACGCCGCGATGACCTATCTGCAAGGCCTCGCTAGCTTGCCCATCCAATTCTGTTGCACCGCAACAACAGGCACAACTCGCGATGCCCAAGCGGCAGGAGCCCGCAATGACCACCGCCGACCCGTACCGGCCCACCCCCGCGCGCCTGCACAATGCGATCCTCGGTGGGAAGGACTACTACGCGCCTGACCACGCGCTGGCTACCAGCCTGGCGACGAACAACATCACGCCCGCGATCACCGAATCACGCCGGTTCATCCTGCGCGCGGTCGAGTACTTGATCGACCAGCACGGGGTTTCCCAGTTCATCGAACTGGGCTGCGGCTACCCGCACGCCCCGAACATCCACGAGATCGCAGGAGGCCGGAACGACGACCTCACCCGAATCCTTTACATCGACAACGATCCCGTTGTCGCCGCCTACGGCCGTGCCCTGCTGACCGGACCGAACAGCTTCTTTACCGACACCGATCTGACCGACACTTCGGCGGTCCTCGGCGACATCAGTGCCGTGATGGACACAGCCAGGCCGATCGCGGTGTTTGTGTCGGGGACCGCGGAACTGATCAGCGACGCTCCAGCGATGGTCACGGCGTTGACCGACCGCCTTGCTTCCGGGACATGGATGGTGTTCACCCACATCACCGACGACGTCCACAGTCACCAGATCCACTCAGCCGCCCAAACTTTCCGCAGTGCGGGCATCGCCTTCCACTCACGCGGGCGCGACGAGATCACGGACATGCTCACCGGGTATCGGCTCGTCACGCCCGGCCTCATCGCCCCACACCGGTGGCAACCCATCCCCAGCGGCGGGGTGCGCGCACTCGCCACCGCGCCGCGACACCGCGCGGCGTCGGATCTGAGTGCTTACGCCGCAGTGGGCCGACTCCACCGATGACCGCACTGCGTTCACTGTCTCTGCCTCGCTCCCAACGCGATCTGGACGACAGTGGGCACGAGGACGTCCGCCGGGGTCGGCGTCAAATGGTGACAACGACTTTGCCGGTGTGGTGGCCCTGTTCCAGGTAGTGGTGGGCGGCGACGATGTCGTCGAGGGTGAACACGGTGTCGACGATGGGGCGCAGTGCGCCGGTGCGGATGCCGGCGGTCAGGAACGCGGTGATGCGGTGCACGGCCGCCGGGTCGAGGGTGTGTTCGAAGCTCATGTACCGGATCATGGTGATCGGGCTGGCCGGATACGGTGCCGGCCGGGGATCCAGCCAGCCGACCGAAATCAGCCTGCCGCTGAATCGTTTGGCCGCGTCGGCAAGTTCGGCGAGGCCGGGACCCATGACCGAGTCCAAAACGATGTCGGCGCCGATGCCGTTGGTGTGACGGTGGGTGGCCTCGACGACATCGTCGCGGTCGGTGACGATGACGGCGGCGGCACCGGCCGCCAGCAGGGTGCGTTCTTTTGCGGCGCTCCGGGTGACGGCGAGGGGGATCGCGCCGATCTGGTTGGCGATCTGGATGGCGGCCAGGCCGACACCGCTGGAGGCTGCGGTGATCAGGACATGGTCGCCGGGTTGCATCCCGGCCTTCTCGACAAGCGCGCCGTAGGCGGTGGAGTACGCCACCCACAACGCTGCTGCGCTGGTGGTATCCAGTCCGGCGGGCCTGGCGACGACCCGGTCGGCGGGAAGGATGAGGTGTTCGGTGTAGGTGCCGTTGGTGTCCATGTCGGGCACGGCCGTGACGATGACCGCATCACCGGTGGCCCATCCTTCGACGCCCGAGCCGAGGGCGTCGATCGTGCCGGTCGCTTCTATGCCGAGGCGGGCGTGTGGCAGGCGGATCGGTCGCGGTGACATGCCCGCGCGGATCATCTGGTCGAGCCGATTGATACCGATGGCTTCGACGCCGATCCGCACCTCGCCGGGGCCGGGGTTCCCGACCGGTTCGTCGACGATCTGCAGGACTTCGGGGGTGCCGGTCTCATCGAAGACGACGACTCGTGACATGGGGGCTCCTGACCGCTCATCTATTTCTCGTACAGTCGTTCTATAAATATAGATAGTACAGTCGTTCTAGGAATGTCAATCGTGGTGGATCGGGAGGCAAGTGATGGCAGGACGTCCGGTCGACTATCAGCGCAGGGACGAATTGCTCGACGCGGTAGTGGATTACATGGTCGAGCACGGGCTCTCCGAGTTGTCGTGGCGGCCCGTCGCCGCCGGCCTCGGCGTCTCGCCGACCACGCTGGTGCACCACTTCGGCACCAAGGAGCAGATGCTCCAGGTCGTCCTCGAGCGGTTACGACGGCGCATGTTCGCCGCGACCAGTGACGCCGCGGGTCCGCACCCCGACCTGGCAACGGCAGCGCGTGCGGTCTGGATGCGAACCTCCGACCCACGCATGCAGGCGGAGTTCCGGTTGTTCTTCGCCGCCTACGGACGCGCCCTGCAAGCTCCCCAGCAGTTCGCGGACTTCCTCGACCACGTAGTCACCGATTGGATGACCTCATTGCGCGAGGCCCCCGACGTTGACCCCGAGACCGCAGCTCGCACAGCCACATTGGTGATCGCGACGATTCGCGGACTGCTGCTCGACCTTCTCACCACCGGCGACCGGAACCGGGTCCAGGATGCTGCCGAAAGCTTCCTGAGCGCCCTCGAACGCCGACCGTAATCTCGCCAACCCCCCGCGATCCGGTCGGACAACAGGTGCGCCCAGTGGGAACGATCGCCACCGCCACCGACATGATTGGTGCATTGCCCCGAACGCTATCGAGTCGCCATCCATGGCCTGCTGCGAACCGTCGCGCCAGGGGCTGCTCGGTCCGTGCCACCCGCACACCGCGACGGACTTCGCGCTGATACCGCGGCGATTATCGGCGGCGCACGGAACCTATGGGGACGTAAGTAGTTCCGCGATGGTGAGCGCCTCGGGCAGGGTCCAAGTTGCCGCTTCGTCAGCGAGCAGCATTTCCCACGACGGTGCTCCGGCTTCCGCGCGGGCTGCGGCGTCGGAGCGGACCTTCAGCGCGAGCATGCCGATCCTCATGAGAACAGGAATATTGAGATGTCGTGCGGCGACGACGGTTTCACCGGCAATCGCAGCTGCGGTGGTCTTCGATACGCTGATCGCTCCGGCTGCGGCGTGCGCGGCGAGCAGCATCTCTGTGTGTTTGGCCGTGGCGGAAGTCGCCAGCCGTGTCGTGCCCGTGGAACGATATGCCCCGAGATGGGTGTGGGTTCGGATGACGACCTCGGTCGCGAGCATCCCTAGGCCCGGGGTCAACACCCCGGAGCGAAGATTCAATCCGTCGCCGGAGTTCGTTCCGGCGTAAGCGTCATTGGCGAACTTCCGCAGGTCAGGGTTCGGCATCTCGCCGAGAAGTGTCCAACCCGGCAGCGGCAAGTTCATCGGGGTGACAAAATCTGCCGCCCAGTGTTTCAACAGAAGCGCGACTGCCAGATGGCGCTCGGGCGCTTGGGCGAACGGTAGACCGGAGCGAGTTGTCGCAACCTTTTCGACCATCCGCTGGCCGTCTTCCCACCACGTACCTTCGAAGGTTCCCGTGCGGATCTGATTGAGGGCGGCGAAGAACCGGCCGATGTCGTGGCCGGCCGACCGAACGCGGTGTGCCGGACCGCCGAATTTCGGGCCGGTGTAATCGATGGGTAGCCGGGCGGTCTCCCTCTCCCACCGGCGCAGCAGGTCGGTCTTCTTCAACAAAGACAGGCCGCTGAGCACTGCAGCGTCTACCTGGTTGTCGTAGAGGTTTCCGAGTGCGCCGATGAGGCCGGAGACACCCACGACGACCAAATCGCCACGCTCCCACGGAACCCTTTGGGCCGCCCGCCACCCATCGAGCTGGTGCAGCGCGATCGGGTCGAGGATATCGGCAATGTCGGCCTCACCCCATCCCTCGACTTCGCGACGCTGCTGATGGTGGGCAGTGAGTTCGGTATAGGTAAGGCCCGTCGAGGTGCTCACGATGCGCTCTGTGGCTGTGTGGTCTATCGGTGTATCCGAAAGTGCTGATGCTGCAATCGATTCGATGTCTTCGAGGTCGCGCGTGAGTGCATCCAAGTTGCCGATGTAGTCGTCATCGATCGGCGAGACCCGGTCGCTGGAGTTGCCGCCAGTGGCGCTCACGCTGCTTCCTCAAGGTCGTCGGCGAGGACAGATACCCCCTCGGCAAGGGTCTCCACGGTCTTCTTCTCACCCTCCAGATCCTCGAGTTCGGCAAGCAGGGCCTGGAGTTCATCATTCTCCGGTCCGGTGACACGCTCCTTGAGCCGGTCGGCGACTATCCGGAAGCGAGCGACGCGATCTTCGGCCGCCTGGCGTTGATCTCGCTCCGCGTTCAACTCTGCCTGCTTTGTCTCGAGTTGCGCACGAAGGATTTCGATTCGCTCGGCGAGAGTCACGACGGTCTTGCCCAGGCTTGTCACGCGCTCGCGGAGACTGACAATGACAGCTTTGGCTGCCTCTTCGTTGCCGTCGACATCGCGCAGCACGAGCTGGGTCACGACGTGGAGTCGGATGGCGTCGGCGGCGATGCGAGCGGCCGTGAACCCGGCAGCCTTACCCGCGAGCGTGACTGCCCCGACACCTGCGGCGCCGCTGAAGCCGGTGATGAGGGCGGCACCACCGGCCATGCCGAGACCACCGGCAGCGATGGAACCGCCGCCGATCGCGGCCAGGCCCGCCGAAGTGGCCACCGCGCCCGAATATCCGAGAACAAGCGCTCCGTACGCGCCGGCGATTGCTGGTGCGGCGAGGCCGCCGGTCAGGACACCGAGTCCGAGGCCGGCTCCAGCCAAGAGCGCGTACTTGGTCCAGTTACTCGCCTTCGACAGCTTCTTGATCGCGTCCTTGTATGCGTTTTCCACAGCGGGGAGGTCTTCGGGATGGAGTTGATCCATCGACCGATGGGCGGCGGCGAGAGCTTCGGCGCGGACAGCCTTCTCCCACTTGCCCTCCACCCACGGCTCGAACCCATACAGATCGATCAGCAGAAGCAGAGCCCGTGACCGTCTCGCCACGACCGAGGAGATCTGGGGCCCAGCTGACTCGAGCGCCTCGAGATTCGGAGACTCACCATCCGCGGCGATCAGGTGAACGACTTCGGCGACAGTAGGCGACCAGTCGTCCTGGTCGCGCGCCACGATGGCAGCAACGGCGTTGTCGCGAAAGGAGTTACGGATTTCGCGCTTGGACGGAAGGTGCTTGCCCTTCGACGCGGCGATGTCGCGCTGCATCATCTGGTACTGCCACGCGGTGAGGATGAAGTCCTCATCGGGAGAGAGCTCGAGCTTCTTCTGTACCTGCACCGCGTCCATTCGCGTGACATTAGCGACAGGGCACGACAAGCACTGGCGGATCCGACGAACGTGGGGTTGGAATGCTCTGCACAACGGTAGGCAGGGAGGAGGTCTCCTCAGGTCACAGGCGTTGATCCGCGCGCACTGTGGCCAGTACCTTCCAAGCCTGTAGTGCCGCACCGAGATCGCGGACTGCGGCGGGGTCGGTGAGGGAGCGGCCGGTGAGTTTCTCGATGTGTCGGAGGCGGTAGCGCACTGTGTTGGCGTGCAGGTAGAGGCGTTCGCCGGTGGTGGCCGCGGAACCGCCTGCGGCGAACCAGGTTTCGAGGGTTTCCAGAAGGCGGTGGCGGTCGTCGTGGGGGAGGGCGAGTACCTCGTGTAGGCGCAGGTCGACCATGCGCGCTGCCTCCAGTGGTGCGGCGGCGACCACCATGCCCAGCGGATTGTCGTCGAATCGGGCGACGCCGGAGGTGTGATCGCCGAGGCCGACCACCGCGAGCCGGGCGAAATGCAGGGCCTGCGGGGTGTCGGTGAGTGACTCGTAGGGTGGGCTCATGCCGACGCGCGCTCGGAATTTGCGCAGCGTGGCCAGCGTGGTGGACTCCTGATTGGCCGGGAGCGCGAGAACGCCGATCTGCTGATCGGGGCGCAGTCGCCAGGCGGAGATGATCTGCGCACGGCGCAACTCGGTCTCGATGCCGGGCAGCGCCTCCCGGCCCGCGGCGCTGACCTCCGCGGCGACCACCACATAGCGCCCCCGCGGCGGCAGCCCGAGAACACGCGTGGCCTCGCCGAGGGTGGCCGGGTCGGCGATGACGCCGGTGAACAACGCCTCGACCAGCACCGACCGCTCGTGCTCACGCTGCAGCACGAGTTCTGAGCTCATCTCCCGGTAGGCGGCCGCGACGGCGACGGAGTACTCGCCTGCCAGCGCCCACACCTCGGCCGCCAGATCGACGAGGACGGCGTCGGTGACCGCCGGGTGACGTCTGGCCTCGGCGACCAACTCCGACCACAGGAATTCGAATCCGATCCGGAAGGCGTGCAGGGTCTCGGCCAGCGGCACACCCTGCTGGGCGCGCAGCCTGCCGGTTTCCTTCGGCGGCTCGGGATCCACCGGTTCGGCGGTGGTGAAGTGCTGCACCATCAGCGTCAGATTGCGGGTGCAGGAGGTGTGGATCGTGTCGAACGGAACCTGGTTCTCGTTGCGGTAGGTCTCGAGTTCGTCGACGAATCGCCGGGCCAGCTGTAGTCCGAGGTCGTCGATGCGCGCGAGCAGTGCCGCGGCGACGTCGACGATCGGGCTCGGTGGCGATGTTCGGGCCATTTCCGCAGCTTACCGGGGGTGCGGTTGTTCCCGCGGACAATGCTTTCGCGGCGATGTTGTCCGGCGATCCATGGGATCGCGGTCACAGCGGTGCGACGATTTTCGCGTTGTCGACCGCTATCGTCCCCGAGGATCTGCCGATGCCCGCTCTGAGCGAGAACCTGCTCCACTCCGCGCTGCGCCACCCGAACCGGCCGGCGCTGCGCTCGGGTACGACCGTGCTGACCTACGACGAGCTCGAGGAGCGCACCGCTCGGGTCGCCGCCTTTCTGCGCGAGCGCGGTATCGAGCCGGGGGACCGGGTGGCGCTGATGCTGCCGAACGTGCCGGAATTCGTCGTGCTGTACTACGGCATCCTGCGATCCGGCGCGGTGGTCGTGCCGATGAACCCCTTGCTCAAATCGCGCGAAGTTGCCTATTACCTGCGGGATTCCGAGGCTGCGCTGTTGTTCGACTGGGTCGACGGACCGGGTGAGGGTCCGCATGGCGCGCGGGAAGCCGGGACCACGGCACTCACGATCGATGCCGACCTCTTGGCTGAATTGCTCGCCGGGCACGACCCCTGCCGCGGCGATCGCTCGATCACCGCCGAGGAACCGGCCGTGATCCTCTATACCTCCGGCACCACCGGCACGCCCAAAGGCGCCGCGCTGTCGCATTCCGGGTTGGTGCACAACGCCGACGTCTATTCCACAACCGTGCTCGATATCGGCACCGACGACGTGATCCTCGGCTGCCTGCCGCTGTTCCACACCTTCGGGCAGACCTGCGCGATGAACGCGGCGATCCGCAGCGGCGCCTGCCTGACCCTGGTGCCGCGCTTCGAGCCCGCGGCGGTCTTCGAGGCGATCGCGCGCGATGGTGTCACCGTGTTCGCCGGTGTGCCGACGATGTATTCGGCGCTGCTCTACGACCCGGGGGCCGTCGAGGCCGATGTCTCGACGTTGCGGCGCTGCGTCTCCGGCGGCGCCTCGCTGCCGGTGGAGTTGTTGCACGGCTTCGAAAAGCGTTTCAGCTGTGTGATTCTCGAAGGTTACGGGTTGTCGGAGACCAGTCCGGTGGTCGCGTTCAACCATGCGGGACAGCCACGCAAACCGGGTTCGATCGGTACGCCGATCCGCGACGTCGAGGTCGAACTCGTCGACAGCATCGACGGAATCGGCGAGATCGCGGTGCGCGGCCCCAACGTGATGCTGGGGTACTGGCGCCGACCCGCCGACACCGCTACGGCGATCCCCGACGGCTGGTTTCGCACCGGTGACCACGCCCGCCGCGACGAAGACGGCTACCTCTACATCGTCGACCGCAAGAAGGACATGATCATCCGCGGTGGCTACAACGTGTATCCGCGCGAGATCGAAGAGGTGCTCTACGAGCATCCCGAGATCACCCAGGCCGCGGTTATCGGGATCGCCGACGCGCATCTGGGCGAGGAGATCGTGGCCGCCGTCGCCCTGCGCGCCGGCGCGACCACGACCGGCGAGCAGATCCAGGAATTCGTCCGGGATCGGGTCGCGGCCTACAAATACCCGCGGCAGGTGTGGTTACTCGACGCCCTGCCGACCGGGCCGACCGGCAAGATCCTCAAACGCGCCATCACCGGTCCGTGAAAGCCACCGTCGCACAACACTGTCCGCACATCACACAGGAGTGATCCATGTTCAGCTACCCCAGCAGTGACGGCACCACCATTCACGTCCGGTCCTGGCTGCCCGTCGGCGACGACGTCACCGGCGTGGTCCAGATCGCGCACGGCATGGGCGAACATGCCGCGCGCTACAGCCATCTCGCCGAACGTCTCGTGGCGCTCGGCTACGCCGTATACGCCGCCGACCATCGCGGACACGGACACAGCATGGCCGGCGCACCCGGTGACCTCGGCGCCAATGGCTGGAATCTGCTCGTCGAGGACATGACGGCGCTCACCACGATCCTGCGCGAG
This sequence comes from Nocardia sp. NPDC056952, assembly GCF_042674185.1. Taxonomy (NCBI): domain Bacteria; kingdom Bacillati; phylum Actinomycetota; class Actinomycetes; order Mycobacteriales; family Nocardiaceae; genus Nocardia; species Nocardia sp. NPDC056952. The sequence goes on from NZ_JBHURA010000002.1 coordinate 47,681, forward strand.
ATCCATCCCGATCGGCGGGTGGTGTTGTTCGGGCACAGCCTCGGCTCGTTCGCGGTCCAGCAGTACCTGCTCGATCACGACGCGCTGGTCGATGCCGCGGTCCTGTGCGGTACCACCGCGGTGGATGAACTGTTCGTCGAGATCGCCGCCGCCGACGGCGACCTGCTCGCCCTGTTCAACCGGGAGTTCCAGCCGACCCGCACGCCCGCCGACTGGCTCAGCCGCGACGAGGCCCAGGTCGATGCCTACCTGGCCCACCCATGGTGCGGGTTCGAGATCGACGCGGTGAATATGGCATCGCTGGCGAAGCTGGGCAACGAACGGCTCGCCCGGCCCCGCGGCATCCGGGCAGACCTGCCGCTGTATGTCATGGTCGGTGGCAGCGACCCGCTCAATGACGGTGCGCGACTGAGTGATCTGCAGGTGCAGCGCTACCGTGACGCCGGGCTCACCGACATCACCTACCGCGTCTACCCGAACGCCCGCCACGAAATCCTCAACGAGATCAACCGCGACGAGGTGGAGAACGAACTCCTCGCGTGGATCTCGCGGGACCGTATTCCGGCGATCTAGGTGCCGTCGCGTCGATACCGAACGACCACGGCCCTTCGGTATCGAGAGCGATACCGAAGGGCCGTGGTGGTCGGTCGGGGGCGGAACTCAGTGCACAGCAGCGACTTCCGGTGCGGAAACCACGCTGAGCAGAGCGTCGACGAGGGTGTCGATCAACGCGTCGGCGCGTTCAGGCGACAGGAGCCCGTCGATGTAGCCGAGATTCAACGACAACGCGTCGGTGCCGTGACCGACGGTCAGCATCATCAGACCGCTGATCGACATGCCGGAGACTACTTCGGCGCCGGAGACAACCCAGTTCCCGATACGGGCAGGGAAGTCGCGAGTGTCGACGAAGGTCAGGCACAGATTGCCCGGTCCGCGGGCGTCCAGCAGGCCGACCACCTTGTCCGGTCGCGCCGGTGTCTTGGGCAGCATGAAGCCGATTCCACCCAGGTTGGCCAGGTGCTGGCGCTGTTCGATACGACTCGCGAAGTCGGTGGCGAACGCGGTGGCCGTCTGCCACAGCGGCTGTCCCGCCGGTGTGGGCAGGGCGATCATCGCCTGGTAGGCGCCGGTGTGGGTGGCGTCGAGCGGTCGCTCGAGCTGCTCGCGGAACAGTACCGAGACACCGACCGGGAAGTGGGCTTGCGGTGCACCGGCATCGTTTCCGGCCGCGCGCGCGAGTGCGGCGGCGACCAGACTCGACAGCGGTACGTCGTGTTCAGCGCAGGCGGCGAGGAGCGCCTGGTACTGGTTCCCGTCCACCACCCGCCGCGTCAGCTTGGTGAAACGCCGCGTGGGCGCGACTTCGGTGCCCGCGCTGACTCGCACCGGTTTGACCCGCAGATCGCGCACCCCATCGGCCGCCAGCCGGGCGATGGCCTTGCGCTTGCCTCGCCAGCCTTGGAAAGGCCGGGGGAACAACGCTTCCGGCGCGGGGGGCGCGGGCACCTCGGCAACCCAGCCGGCGGCTTCGGCGGCGAGCTCGAGCACCTGCCGGGCGAACGACAGCACGGTCACCGCGTCGGCGATGGTGTAGGTGGAGGTCAGCACGAGGTCGTGGACGCCCGGTGCGGCGGTGATCAAGGTGGCGCGCAGCAGCGGTGCCCCGGCCTCGAATCGTGTCCGCAATTCGGCGTCGACCTCGGCGGCCCAGTCCTCGGAAGTCACCTCGCGCAACGGAATCGGCTCAATCGCCACCGGGACGAAGCGTGGATTGCGGCCGTCATCGCTGCGCACCTCGGCATGCAGCATCGGATGCCGTCGAGTCAGTGCGGCCAGACCGGCACGGACCGTATCGGCGTCGAGATCGCCGGTGACGCGCACGCGCGACACGATGTGCAGCGGCGCAACCTGATCCACCGTCCAGTGCCAGCGTTCGAGCGTGGACAACGGCCGTGGCAGTGCGGCGACCGGTTCGAGATCGCCCAGACCGGGCCACGTCATCGGTTCGGCGAGACTGGCCTGCAGTTTCGCCTCGTTGCCCTTGGCGATGAAGCCGTCGCGAACGACGATCAGCGCCCGATTGCGGGTCTGTTCGAGCCGGCCCAGCTTGCGGGATCCGTCGACGAGCATCGTGGTGCGCGGAATCCGCCGCTGTTCGTAGACCCGCAACGCGGTTACGGCGTTGTCGTGGGTGGCGAGCGCGTGCGCGAGCACCACCGCGTCCTCGATGGCAGAGTTCGCGCCCTGGCCCAGGCTGGGCAACATCGGGTGGGCGGCGTCGCCGAGCAAGGTGACCCGGCCGCTGCCCCACGCGGTCAGCGGCGGACGGTCCTGAGCGGGCAACGCGAGAATGTCTGATTCCGGTGTGGCGGTGATGATCTCGATGATCTCGGGCGCCCAGCCCGCGAATCGGGTGAGCAGATCGTCTTTGCCGTGCGGCCAGTCTGCGGCCTGCTCGGCGGTGGTGGTCAGGGTGGCCCACCAGTAGACATTGCCGTGTCCGATGTCGTGGATGCCGAAGCGCATGCCCCTGCCCCAGTAGTGGATCGAGGCGCCGGGCTCGATCGCCGGGTGCGCGAACGGCACCAGCGCCAGCCAGCACACGAACTTGCCCGGTCGCGGAGCCTCGGCGCCGTGCAGCTGGGCGCGGATCGCGGAGTTGATTCCGTCCGCGCCGATCAGCACGTCGGCGCTCAGGGTGCGGCCGTCGGCGAACTCGACCTGCACCGTGTCGGCGGTCTCGGTGAACGCGACCGCCTCGGCGCCGAGCTCCACCCGCAGGTCGTCGCCGCAGGCTGCCAGCAGCACGTCGTGGAGGTCTTTACGGGCGAGTGCGACTGCGGGAGCACCCAATTCGGCGTCGATGCCGGACACGTCGACGCGTCGCATGTCCGAACCGTCGGGCCGGCGGAAGGTGAACGACCGCGCCTGTGCGCCCGCTCGGAGCAGTTCCTCGTCGATGCCGAGATCGAGCGTGCGCAGGGCGTTCATCGCGTTCGACTGCACCGACAGACCGAATCCGGCCGCGCGCAGTTCCGGGCCGCGCTCGCACAGCACGACATCGATTCCGGCCCGGCGCAGGGCCGCGGCGGCGCTGAGACCGCCGATGCCTGCGCCGACCACTAGTGCCGACTTCACGGGAGAGTTCACTGGATTTCCTTGCTGTGTAGCGGGATTCGTCAGAGTCATGATGCGGTCGCCGCCGCTTGTTCGAGCAATCGAGCCAGTCGTGCGGCCACCTCGGCGACGTGCGGGGATTGGATCAACGTCAGATGGTCACCTGGTACCTCGACGACCTCGAGGTGTCCTGCCGCGTAGGCATCCCAGCCGTTGGTCGGGTCACGGTGCAGGGTGCCCGCCCGGTCATGGGCGGGACGAAGCACCTGCGGCAATGGCAGCGCGGCGCGCAACAAGGTGATGTCGCCATCGTAGGCCTGCGGCCGGTAGGCGTCGATCGCGCGCCACCCCGCCACGAACACCTCGAACAACCGCCGGACCAGCGCACGGGATCCGGTCGGCGGCAGCACGCCCGCTTCGACGGCAGTGGCGAGGATGAAGTCGAAGACGGCGTCGTCGGTGTCGAGCTCCTGCGGGATCTCGATCACCGCGGTGTCGGCGCCGCGCGCCAGCCACAGCAGTTCCCACAGGAAGAACTCGTAGAGCGCGTGTTCGGGCACCGGCATGCCGTCGCCGTGGCGCACCGTCATGGTGTCGATCAGGGCCAAGGTGCCCACCTCGTGACCGGCTTCGGCCAGCTGGCGCGCCATTTCGAAGGCGACCATCCCACCCAGCGACCAGCCGCCCAAATGGTAGGGCCCTGCCGGTTGGACGCGGCGCAGCGCGGCGATGTAGTTGCCCGCCATCTCCGCGATGGACTCGGCCGGGGTGCTGCCCGTCTCGAGGCCCGCGGCCTGCAGGCCGTACAACGGCAGCCCCTCGGGTAGGTGTTTGCTCAATTCGATGTAGCACAGCACATTTCCGCCGATCGGGTGCACGAGGAACAGCGGTGTCCCGGTACCCGGTCGCAGCAGCACCAGCGGATCGAAACCCGACTCGGCACGTTCGTCGAGCTGCGCGGCCAGGGCGGCGACTGTGGGGCCGGTGGCCAGGGTGGAGACCGGCAGCGACACCCCGTAGCGCTGTTCGATGGACACGATCAGGCGCATCGCGGTCAGGGAAGTACCGCCGAGAGCGAAGAAGTCGTCGTACACGCCGATTTCGGGCAGGCCGAGTGCTTCGGCCATCAGTGCCGCCAGCCCTGATTCCGCGGGCGTGCGTGGGCGAACCCGGGCCGCGGAGGTGGCGGCGGGCAGTGCCATTGCGGCCAGGACGGCGTCGGCCCGCTTGCCGCTCGGGGTCAGCGGCATGGCGTCGAGCCAGACCAGCCGACTGGGAATCATGTAGTCCGGCAACCATTCCCGCAGTGCGGCGCCGATCTCCGGCTCGTCGACATCGGCACGGGAGCCGACCAGGAACGCCACCAGGGCGGTGTGGGCGCTGGAGGCCGCTGCGGCGGTGGTGTGCGCCACCACGGCGACTTCGCTGACGCCGGGCAATTCCGCGGTGACACGGTGCAGTGCCAGCTCGACTTCCATCGGTTCCACCCGGTGACCACGGATCTTGACCTGTCCACCGCGGCGGCCGTCACTGATCACCTCACCGCCGGGCAGTCGGCGTCCGATATCGCCGGTCCGGTACAGCCGACGCGGCGGTGCGAACGGGTGCGGAACGAAGGCGGCCTCGGTGAGATCGGGCCGGTGCTCGTAGCCGTCGGCGAGCGCGGCGCCGCCGAGGTAGATCTCGCCGGGCACGTGGTCGGCGACCGGGCGCAGCCGGTCGTCGAGGACGAGGATCTCCACGCCGTCGATGGCGGTGCCGATCGGTGGCAGCGCCGGGAACAGCGCCGGGTCGCCGGTCATCGTGTATCGGGTGGCGACATGGGTTTCGGTGGGACCGTACTGGTTCTCCAGCAGCACGTCGGTACCTGCCGCGCACAGCGCCCGGATCTCGTCGGTGACGCGGAGTTGCTCGCCGGAGGAGATGATCACCCGCAGCCCGGCCGGTGCCGTGCCGAGCCGGATCGCGGCCTCGGCCAGTTGCTGCAAGGCCACATAGGGCAGGAAGATCCGTTCGGCGCCGGTGCTCGTGAGCACGCGGGCAAGGGCGGGTAGATCGCGGCGCTGCTCCTCGCTCAGCAAGATGAGGCGACCCCCGCCGCACAGCGTCGAATAGATCTCCTGGAATGACACATCGAACGACAAGGGGGCGAATTGTGTTGTCGCCGGGGTTCGTTCGACACCGGGCAGTACCCCGCTGGTGGCCGAGAGCTGCCAGCGGATCAGGTTGGCCAGCGCGCGATGCGGCATGGCCACACCCTTCGGCGTCCCGGTGGAACCCGACGTGAACAACACGTACGCGGTGGCCTCGGGATCGCTCGCCGGCAGTTCGGCGGTGATTCCGGGTGCGAGCAGTTCGTCGAGGGTGAGTCGCGAATACCGGGGTGGTACCAGAGTCTCGTGGCCGGCGCCGGTGATCACCGCGAACGGCTGTGCCTGGTCCAGCATCGCGTGCAGGCGCGAGGTCGGATAGCTGACATCGAGCGGCACGCAGGCCGCGCCCGCCTTGGCGATTCCCAGAACTGTCGCGATCTGCTCGGGTGATCGGTCCACGGCCACCGCGATGCGGTCGCCCTGGCGTGCCCCGCGCGCCACCAGTGTTGCCGCGACCCGGTTGGACAGGGCGAGCAGCTCCACGTATGTCATTGCCCGACTGCCGAATTCGACGGCAACCGCATCGGGTGTGCGGGCCGCGCGGGCATCGAAGAGGTCGATCACCGTGCCAGCGGCCGGTGCGGCAGCCAGCGTCTCCGGGGAGGGAGCCAGCGAGCCGAAGTCCACTGTGGCCGAGGGATCGCCGGTGAGCAGGTCGAGGACCCGCAGGTAGGTTTCACCGATGCCGATCAGCTGGTCACAGGTGTAGGTCGCGGGGTCGCCGTCGACGCGCAGTGCCAGCGTTCCGTCGAGAGGGTTGCGGATCGCGTTGACCAGCAGCGCGAAGTTGGTGTCCTCGCGAATGTCGATGCCGAGCAGAGTCACATCCAGCGCGTCCATGGCCGCGCCCGCGGCATGGAAGTGCACATAGTTGAACGCGGTGTCGAGGACCACGCCTGCTTCGCGCTGGATGTCGGTGAGCGGGAACCGCTTGTGCTGTGCGCTGTTGCGCTCCCGCTCGAAGACACCGGTGAGCACCTCACGCCCACTGCGACCGCTGAAGTTCAACCGCAGTGGCATCGTGTTCAGGAACAGCCCGGCCATGCGCTCGGCATCGATGCGCTCGGGCCGCCCGTGGGTGACGACGCCGGTGGTCACATCCGTGCGACCGGACAACAGGCCGACGGTGCACAGGTGTGCGGCCAGCAGGACCGCCTTGACCGGGATATGCGCGGCGGCGGCCACCTCGTCGGCACGTGCCAGCAACTCGGCGCCGACCGGAACCGGCACCGAAACACGCGCCTGCGGCGGACCCGCGGCCGGTGTCGCGTCCACGGGAACATGGGGGCGCAGCCCGGGAACGCGGATCGTCTCCGCACCGTCCAACTCCCTCGCCCAGTAGTCCCGATCGGCCGGATCATCGAGCGAATCACGCTCGGCACGAACATATTCGGCGAAGGACGGAAGCTCGGTGGGGAACTCGCCCGCGCCCCGATAGTCCGCCAGCAGCTCCGAGATCAGCGTCGCCACACTCCAGCCGTCGAGGATGGCGTGGTGGAACGACAGCACCAGCTCGATCCGGTCGGCGAGCCGGAACACCGTGAGATCGAACAGGCCCGGCTGCTCGAAGGCATACCGGCGCAGGCGTCGTCGCTCGATATGGTCACGAACCAATGCCTCGGCCTCGTCGGCTTCGGTCGCGCGCAGATCGACGATCGTCAACGGGGGATCGAGGTGGGCGTGCACGAGTTGCAGCGGCTCGGAATAGCCGGCGAGCTCGAAGGAGGTGCGCAGCATCGGGTGCCGGGCGATCGATCGCGACGTCGCGGCGCGCAGCGCGGCCTCGTCCCACGGCATCCGCAGCGAATACCGGAAAACATCGTGGTAAAGCGATGATTCGGCACGTTCGCGGCTGTGGAACAGCATACCCAGCTGCAACCTGGTCAACGGGTACGCGTCCACCACATGCCGCAGGCGGGCCCGGTCGATCCCGGCCACGAGCTCGAACGGGGCGAGGGCGACCGCGGCGACGGCACCGGTGCCCGCCCGCTCGGCCAGTTCGGCGATGGTGGGGCATTCGGCGATGTCACGAGCACTGATCACCAGCCCCCTGGCCTCGGCCCTGGCTCGCACGCGCAGCAGCAGAATCGAGTCGCCACCGAGGTCGTAGAAATTGTCGAACACCGACACCGACTCGCGGTCGAGCACCTCGCGCCAGATGAGCGCCAACTGTTCCTCGACCGGTGTGCGCGGTGCGGTGTGCTCGACGGTCGAGTTCTCGGCGGTGATCGCCGCGAGCGCGGCGCGGTCGGCCTTGCCGCTCGGGGTGAGCGGGATCGCGTCGACACGGACGAACAGCGACGGAATCATGAACTCCGGCAATGTCTTCGACAAGGCTGCACGCAGTGCGGCGGGCTCCGGTGCGGATGCCGCCACGCAGTAGGCGGCCAGATAGGTGGCGCGATCGGGTGCGGCCCGGTCGATGACCGTGGCGGCGGTGATGCCGGGCAGCGCGGCCAGCGCGTTCTCGACCTCGCCCAGCTCGACCCGGTTGCCCCGGATCTTCACCTGCCGGTCGATGCGTCCCAGGTACTCCAGTTCACCGTCGGCGAGGCGGCGAGCCAGATCGCCGGTGCGATACATCCGCTCGCCCGGATGGAACGGGTCGGCGACGAATTTCTCCGCCGTCAGTTCCGGGCGATCGCGGTAGCCGCGTGCCAGACCAGCTCCGGCGATGCACAATTCGCCCGCGACGCCGACCGGTTGGGGCTGGTCGGACGGGCCGAGCACGTACAGGCGGGTGTTGTCGATCGGTCGGCCGATCGGCACCCGGGTCACCGTCTGGGCCGGATCGACCGGGCAGTCGTAATAGGACACGTCCACCGTGGCCTCGGTCGGGCCGTACAGGTTGACCAGACGTGGCGCGCGGGCACCGAGTCCGGCGAAAGTCTGATTCCACCGGTTGACCTGATGGGGGAGCAGCGCCTCGCCACTGCAGAACACCGTCCGCAGACCGGCGGTGTAGTCCACCGCGGTCGGGTCGGACTCGAGCAGATCCAGGAAGGGCGTCAGCATCGACGGCACGAAATGCATGACCGTGACACCGACGTCGGCGACGGCGGCGAGCAGTTCACGCGGATCCTTCTCACCGCCCGGCCGCAGCAGTGCCACCTGGGCACCCTCGAACGCCCACCAGAACAGCTCCCACACCGATACGTCGAACGAGGACGGCGTCTTCTGCAGGATCACATCGGTGGGGGCCAGCGGATACTGGCGCTGCATCCAGCCGATCCGGTTGAGCGCCGAATGATGCTCGACCACCACACCTTTGGGGCGACCGGTGGAGCCGGATGTGTAGATCACGTAGGCCGGGTCGGTGCCGGTCGGGACCGGAGTCCGCGCCGGGGTGTCCGTCGACCAGTTCTCCGGCGACAGCGCGAGCCCGCCGGATATCTCGGTGTCGGTCAGCACCACCTTGGCGGCACTGTCGGCCAGCAGGTAGGCGATTCGGTCGGCAGGATAGCCGGGGTCGATCGGGACATAGGCGGCTCCGGCGTGCAGAGCGCCCAGGATCGCGACGAGCATGTCCGGACCGCGTTCGAGCAGCACCGCGACCAGATCGCCCGCCTCGACCCCGGAATCGCGGAGCACGCCGGACAGGGCGGCGGCACGGTCGGTGAGCTCGCGGTAGGTGATCGAGTCGCCGGTCGCGGTGTGGACCGCGACCGCGTCCGGCGTGCGCTCGGCCTGAGCCATGATGCGGGCGATGACGGTGGTCTGGTCCTCGTAGGGACGTGCTGTCGCGCGAGCGCGGTCGACCAGCAGGTCGTGCTCGGCCGCCGACAACATCGGCAGCAGTGACGGTTCGGTGTCGACGGCGTCGATCCCGGCGTGCAGCAACGCGATCAGGTGATCGGCGACGGACTCGATCGGGTAGTCGGCATCGAAGATGTCGGCGGCGTGATCGAGGCGGATCAGCAGCGGCCCGTCGTCGTCGATCTCGGAGATCGTCCAGGCCATCGCCAGCGGGCTGTACCCCTGGGAGGGTTGCTGTACTTCCTCGAGTCCGTCGATCAAGCCCGCGGCCGAGGGCAGGCGCGGGTAGGCGACCGTCACGTCGAACAGCTGTCTCGCCGGGTTGCCGAGGCGGCGCAGCTCGCCCATGAGATCGCCGAGCGGATAACGCTCGTGCTGCTTCATCCGGCGTACATCGGCTTTCACCGTCGATACCAGTTCGCGCACGGTGCGCGGGCCCGCCGTCCGGATGGACAGGGGAAGCGTGTTGGCGAAGTGGCCGATGGTGGCCTGCTCGGTGGGGTTGGCACGATTGCCGAACGGAATGCCGATGGTGACCTCGTCGGCGCGCAGGACCCGCGACAGGTAGAGGCCGAGCATCGCACAGAAATACGGGTACAGCGACAGCCCTGATTCGCGAATCCGGTTGACCAGCAAGCGATCCAGCGTGAACTCGTATGCCGTGACCGGTGCCAGTCCCTCGGTGGCGCGGGGCCGGTCGAACAGCGCGGGGGTGGTGGTGGTCAGCGCGGAGACCAGAGCGTCGCGGTCGAGGAGGTACTGATCGCTCGCCCGGTAATCACGCTCGAACGGCAGGCACCCCAGAAACGAGGACCCCGGCAGCTCGATCGGATTCCCTGCCGCCGTCGTGGCGTAGTCGGTGAGGATCTGAGCGCCGATATGGAACAGCCCGGTCGCGTCGGCGGCGACGTGGTGGGTGGTCAAGACCAGGTAGGACGATTCCGCGCCGGCGCGGATGATGTGCGCCCGGAAGGGCACCGCCCCGGTGAGGTCGATCGCCGAACCAGTGAGCACCTCGATCCGGCGCTGCGCCTCGGCATGCGGATCGGGGGCAGCGCCGACATCGATGACCTGGACCTCCGGCATCGGATCGGACGAGAGCTCCTGGTAGGGAACACCGTCGAGGACGCGGTACCGCAAACGCAGACCGTCGTTGCGCGCCCAGGTCCGCTCGATCGCGGCGACCATCACGTCGACGTCGACGGCGAGGGAGAAGCGGCCGACCACAGTGGACAGGTAGCTGGGCAGACCGGGAAAATGTTCCACGATCGTCCAGATGTCGCGCTGATAGGCAGTCAGTGGATGGCGCATGGAAACGGACATGGATATACCCCTGAGGTGAAGAGCTGAAATGTGCTCGATCGCGCGGCGCTGCAGCGATCCGAATTCCGTCCGGTGGCGGTCTTCGCCCGGCTGATCGGGCGATTCACGAGTGGTCCGTGCGCCCAAACGGCGCTCGTTTCACTGTGTCATTCGGGCTGGTCGATAGCCAATGTTGTTGTGCGGTAACGGAAGTCACTTATCGCGGAAATCGACCGGCGAAACGCCGGATTGTCCGGATATTTGGTCCTGCGAGACGAATACGGAGCCGAAGAATTGCACCCGGAGCCAAACCGCCGCGCCGGGGATCGGTCAGTCCTCACGTACGGCGATGTGACGGTGGACTCTTCGCAGGAACGGCGGTGCCCACCAGTTCGCGGCGCCCAGCAGGCGCATGAAGGCGGGTACCAACACGCCCCGGACAACGGTCGCGTCCATCAGTACCGCCAGTGTCAAGCCCACGCCCATCAGCTTGGTGAACGCGACCTGTGAAAAGGCAAGCCCCACACAGACAATCGCCATCAGCGCGGCGGCCGCGGTGACGATGCGGCCGGTGCGCTCCAGCCCGTACGCGACCGCGTCGGCCGTCACACCGCGCGTCCGGTACTCCTCGGTGATCCGTGACAGCAGGAACACCTCGTAGTCCATCGACAACCCGAAGGCCAAGCAGAAGACGAGCACCGGCACGGGCGCGGCCAGATAGCCGATCTCGGTGAAATCGCCGACCAGCCATTTCAGGTGCCCGTCCTGGAAGATGTAGACCATCGCGCCGAAGGTCGCCGACAAGCTCAATGTGTTGAGCAGCACCGCCTTCAACGGGATCACCACGCTGCCGGTGAACGCGAACAGCAACACCAGCATCGCGACCACGATGAGTGCGACGACCACGGGCAGGCGCCCTGCCAATCCGGATTTGGTATCGGTGTTCTCGGCCGTGGCGCCGCCGACCAGCAGCGGCGCGGGCGAGTCGGTCCGCCGGATGTCATCGAGCAGGGTTTCGGCGGCCTGCGAATACGGGTCGATATCGGGGATCACTGTCAGATGTGCGCCCTCGGGCCCGGACTGGCTCCGGACCAGCCGCACATGCGAGAGATGCTGTATGCGCTGTGTCAGCTCGGCCAGTTCGGTCGTGCTGATCTGCCCGTCGACGACCACATCGAACCGTCCCGCCGAGGTCGCCGGGAATTCGGCGCGGAGCACGTCACCGACCTGACGGCTCTCCACCGTCACCGGCAATGCTCGATCGTCGGTCAGACCCAATCGCAGCCCCGCGAACGGGACGCCGAGCAAGACCACCACCAGCAACGCCGCACCACCGAACACCCAGGGGCGCGCGGTGACTCGCCGCGCGGTGCGATACCAGAAGCCGTTCTCGGGCAGCATGGGTGCGGGGGCGGCTCGCCCGCGCAGCCGGCGGATGCCGCGACGCAGGTCGAGTGAGTCGATGCGGTGCCCGAACAACATGAGCAGAGCAGGCAGCAACGTCACGGTGGCGAGCGCGGCCAAGAGCGTCACCGACAGGCAGGCCGCGGCCAGGGAACGCAGGAACGGCATCGGGAACAGCAGCATCGCCAGCATCGCGATGACGATCGTGGCGGCGGAGAACAGCACTGTGCGCCCGGCGGTCAGCACGGTCACCCGCACCGCGGTCGGTACGTCGCGGCCGCCGTGGCGTTCTTCTCTGAATCGGCTGACCAGGAACAGGCTGTAGTCGATGCCGAGACCGAGTCCGAGCACCGTGGTCAGATTCAGCGCATAGCTGGAAACCTGGGTGACCTCGGTGAGCAGGCGGAGGATTCCGAACGTGCCGATGATCGACACCACGCCGAGTACCAGCGGCAGCCCCGCGGCGACCAGACTGCCGAAGATCAGCACCAACAGCACCAGCAGGATCGGAATCGTCACCGCCTCACTGACTTTCATGTCATGCGACAGTTGTTCGGTGACATCGTGATAGCTCACCGCGGCGCCACCCAACCGCAGGTGGAGCTCGCCGTAGTCTCGATCCCGGTAGCTGTCGATCAGCCGGGACGCCACGGTGTCCACCACGATCTCGTCACCGGGAATATCCACGGCGACCAGCGCCTTGCCGCGATCGGTAGTGCGGAGGAATTCCGCTGATCCGGTGGACCAGTACGAGCTCACCGAACGCACACCGGACACCGCGGCGAGCTCGGTGGTCAGCCGTAGACCGGTGGCGGCGACCGCGGGCGTGTCGACGTTTCCTGCTGCGGTCGGAACATCTACCAGCACAATGACATTCGGTGTCCCGGTGGTGTACTTGTCCGCCAAGACCCGAGCGGCGCGCGCGGATTCGGCATCCGCGTTCCAGAACCCGCCGCCGGACAATCGCTGCTGCAGCGAAGCGCCACCCGCACCTGCGAGAACGAGTAACAACGCGATCACCGCGATCACGGTCTTCGGTCGACCAACAGCCATCCGCGCGAGTACTCGCACCGTCCCTCATCTCATCGCGGGCACCGCACGTGCACTCCGGCGCCGTCTTCATCGCGACGGCCATCACCACCGCCGCGGCTCGGGCATGGAGGGGGCGGCGCCGGTGCCATCCCGCGACCCGGGTCGAAGCAAGTATCGATGCGGCGAACAGTCACTGTCACTGCATCCTCCGGAGAATTTCCGCCGCAGAACTTGTCGCGGCGACAGGATTCTGCGCTGGAGTCGACCGGACCGGTCCGCCGCTGTCAGTCGAGCACGTGCGAGCGGATGTCGGCTGCCCACTGCACGTATTCGACGTTCGTGCCGTCCGGGTGGCGCGCGTACACCACCCGACCTGTCGCCGAGACAATCGGACCGCTGGTGATTTCGCCGCCGATGTCGGTGACGAACTGCCTCGCCGCGTCGAGGTCGTCCACGATCACCGGTCCGATGGTGTCGCGGTATGCGCTGACCGCGTCGTGCGGCCCGGCGATGACAAGGAAGTCCCCGACCGCTGCGATATCGGCTTGTTCGAAGCGGAAGCGCAGATCCGCCGCGGTTCCGACGAGCTTTTCGTAGACGGGAAGCGCTTGCTCGAGGTCGGTGACAAAGAGTCGGGCGTAGGTCTTGAGGATCTTCACCGCCACGACGGTACGGTCGATGTTTGTCGTGGGTAAGTACGCACTTCGAGGTGAGAGGCTCTACATGGCTGTCGTCAGTGAATCCGTGCGGCAAGCGCAGGCGGCCGCTGTCGCTCGCCGAATCTTCGCGACGCTGTCGACGAAGTGGGCATTGACGGTCATCGAAGCGATCGGAACTCGCGAGCGACGTTTCGCCGAGCTGCATCGGTCGGTCGAAGGCATCAGCTACAAGATGCTCACCCAGACCCTGCGTGGGTTGGAAGCCGACGGAATCGTCGCCCGCTACGACCACCACTCCGCCAACCCCCGCGTCGACTATTCGCTCACCGCGGCCGGGATCGACCTGCTCACGACCGTGCACGAACTGTGTGGCTGGTCGCGCACGCACCTGGAATCACTGCTCGCCGCGCATCCCACCGCGGACCTATCACTGTGCACCACGGTCTCGTCCGCGGACTCGGGGTACGACCGGACCGGGTCGCACCCCGAACCGCAGCTCACGCCGGGACGTACTCGGCCGCCACGTCGAGAATCCAGGTGACACCGAAGCGATCACTGAGCATCCCGAAAGCGGGCGCCCACTGAGCGGGGCCGAATGCCTCGATCACCGTCGCGCCCTCGGCGAGGCGTTCCCACAGCGCGCCGACCTCCTCGACGGTCTCGCCGCGCACCGAAAGGAAGAACCGCTCCTCGGTGATGGTCGTGCCGTTCTCGCGGCGGGTGGTGGGCGCGGACGCAGCGGCAGGGGAGTCCTGGCCGGGCACGTCATAGGCCATGACTCGGAACCCGTTGTCGGCAACGATTTCACCGAAGACGACCTTGGCGGCGTCGGGCAGTTCGGTCGGCATGCCGAAGTCGGCGTAGGTGGCGAGGGTCAGCCGGCCCTCGAAAACCGACTGGTAGAACTCCAGGGCCGCACGGGCCTGGCCGTGGAAGTTCAGGTGGGCAACAGTGTTGACCGTCATGTCTGATCAGTGTCCCTTCGCGTGGTGTGTGCCGCCGGGGGGCGACGAATTCCACCCTGTCATCGGTAGCGGACAGGGAATGTCCTCTACTGCTGGCAATCTGGAACCATGCCGACATCGTCTTCGACGGCGACTTCCCGCCGCCTGCTCTCGCTGCTGTCTTTGCTGCAGGTCCGCAGGGACTGGCCAGGAGGTCTACTGGCCGAGCGGCTCGACGTCAGCGGACGCACGGTGCGCCGCGACGTCGATCGCCTGCGCGAGCTCGGCTATCCCATCCAGGCGATCAAGGGCCCCGAGGGCGGTTACCGGCTGGAGGCAGGCAGTGAACTGCCGCCGCTGTTGTTCGACGACGAGCAAGCTGTCGCGCTCGCCGTAGCGTTGCGCATCGCGGCAGGGACCGGGGCGGGCATCGAAGAAGGCGCCGCGCGAGCCCTCGCCACTGTGCGACAAGTCCTACCGGCGAGGTTGCGGGCGCGAGTCGACGCGCTCGAGCTCGCCGCGAGCGGTGCCGAAGTCCAAGTCGACACCCGGGTTCTGGTGGAACTGAGCACCGCGATTCGATCCGCGGAGGAGGTGCGCTTCGACTATCAGCGGTCTGCGAACGGGGCCGAATCGGGCGCGCCGCGCCGCGTTCAACCCCATCATCTCGTGGTTCGAAACGGGCGTTGGTATCTGATCGGCTGGGATCCCGAGCGCGAGGACTGGCGAAGCTTTCGCGTCGATCGAATGAGTTTGCGCATCCCGAACGGCCCGCGCTTCGCAGCTCGGGAATTGCCAGGTGGAGATGTCGTCGCGTTTCTCGCCGCGCGGTTCAAAGGCTCTGAGAGTGCCGATGTCTGGCCGTGCAACGGCGAGGTAGTCCTCGATCTTCCCGCCACCCGGGTCGCCCCGTTCGCCGGTGACGCAATCGTGGAGGCGCTGGGCGATGGGCGCACCAGGCTGTCGATCGGTTCGTGGTCATGGGCGGCGCTCGCCGCGGCACTGGCGCGTTTCGACACCGACATCGAGGTCGTCGGCCCCCCAGCGCTACGCGATGCGTTCGCGGCGCTGTCCCGTCGCGCAGCCCGGGCTGCGCGGGCGCCCTCGGCGTGATAACGCCGCCGAAGTAGCGGGTGCGAGATCTTAGGATGGCGCGTGGGCCCGCGATGGTGGGTGCGATCGAGATCGATGAGGAGCCGGTTGTGTCGGACACGTTTGTCGTTGCTGCTCGAATTCCCATGGAGCGACAGGCATTCGAGCAGTGGTTGAAGACACCGGCGCCGGGGCCGGAGACTATCGAGAATCACGGCGCGATGTATGACGGGTGGTTCTGGGACGGCAAGACACCGGATTGGCGGCAGGCCGAGGAGGGGATAACGCCTCGGGAGTACTTCGCCGACTGCTTCGGGGAGGACACCGGTGGGCTGACCTACATGCTGAGGTATCGGGCGGGAGCGCTCGAGGCGTATTTGATGCACTTCGGATTCTGCGAGTCGAACATCTATACCGCGCTGGTGATGCTCGCCGCGGCGGGGCGCTCGAGCTCCGAGGTCGCACCGAGCGCGGTGTTGTTCTGGGCCGAAACCAGCGGATCGATGTTCGCGGCGGATTCGGGTGGGTGGCTGGCGACGCTGTTGGTGGGTCCCGACCGGGCGCGGTTCGCCGCCGATTTCGATCTCACGGCGACGATCGCGGAGTTGCGGCCGGCTGAAGCGAGCTACTTCGATCTACTCGTCCGGTTGGCCGACGTGGAGGAATCGGTTGGCGGCGAGGGTGAGTCGAGTTTCGCCGCGATCGCTCGTGATCCACGGTATGTGGATGCTGCGGTGCTCGCCGAGATCTGAGCGGGAAACGGTGTTGGACCCGGACGTTCGACTATGCCCGGGTCACCCGTCGCAGCCGGCGAACGCCCAGCACGACAAACAGTTTGCTTTATGCAGACGCTGCGTCATATGCGGCGATAATGTCTGCGGAGATCCGTCCGCGAGTCGATACCGTGTGGCCGTTGCTGCCGGCCCATGCACGAATCGCGGTGAGATCGTTGCGTCGAATCGGTGTGCTCGCAGGGGTTTTCGCGGAGAGTCGACCGGTGGAAGTCTTGGTGCGGCCGATTCGGCGGGCGTAGGGAAGCCACTGGTCGAACGTTTCGCGCAGTTTGGTGGCGTTGGTCTCGGACAGGTCGATTTCGTAGGCGACTCCGTCGATTCCGAAAGTGACGGTCTCGTCGGCTTCGGATGTGCCGTCGAAGTCGTCGATAAGGCTGACAATGATTTTGCGCGCCATGGGAATCCTTCTCATTCGGGTGCGGAGGTGTCCACGGATCGTAGTAGCCGAATGCGGGTCGAGCGCGTCTAGTGCCAGCGCACAGGCAGCAGAAGGGCGCAAAGCGCAGAGTCGATGGTCACGTGTCCTTCGCGACCAGCAGCGAGCCTGTCGCGTGGACGATATCGAGGTGTCGAATCGTCGGCTCGCCGGGACGGACGCCCGCGAAAGCGGCATCGACCGCGGGGTGGATGCGTTCGTCGAAGGCGCGAGCGCAATGCGCCTCGGACTCCCACACGTCGATATAGCGCAGTCCGCCGTCGTCGCGACGCACGCACAGGTGTAGCAGCGAGCCGTCGAGTGGTTCCGGACCCAGTCCTTCGATGATCCGGTTGTAGAGCTCCTCACCGATAGGGACATCTTGAATGTAGGCGTAGACCATGGCCGGATCCCTTCTGAATTCACCCGAATCAGTATCGGATGAATATTGGTAGAATAGGCGCCGATGAACGAGAACGTCAAGGCAGACAAGCGTCGATACCACGCCCCTCGGCGCGCCGCGCAGGCCGCGGATACGCGTCACGCGATCCTCGCGGCGGCGCGAGCGCTGTTCGTGGAGCGGGGCTATGCCGCCACCACGGTGGCCGAGATCGCTACGCACGCAGGCGTCTCCGTCGACACGGTCTACGCATCGATCGGACGTAAGTCGGTACTGCTCCGAGAACTGGTCGAGACAGCGCTCTCCGGGACCGATCATGCGATTCCGGCTCGGCAGCGCGAGTACGTTCGTGCGATCCGAGAGGCGAACGCAGCCGAGGACAAGATCGCGATCTATGCCGACGCGCTGGCCGCCATTCAGCAACGCCTCGCGCCGATCTTCCTGGCGCTGCGCGAGGCAGCGACGACCGACGCGTCGTGTGCGCGCATATGGGCTGAGATCAGCGAGCGCCGCGCCGTCAATATGCGTGAGTTCGCAGCAGACCTGCGCAGTACGGGGCAGCTGCGCGACGATCTGTCCGACGACGAGGTTGCCGACGTGATCTGGAGTATGAACGCCACCGAATACTGGGTACTGCTCGTAGGCGAACGCCATTGGACGGCAGAGCGTTTCCGTGACTGGCTGGCCGACGCCTGGATCCGGCTGCTCCTGCGCGATCGGCATAACGCGCGGTAGTGCGGCAAAGGAAAGCACCCTTGTCACCGGTCCGAACCTGCGTGTTCCGGGCCGGTAGCGTGCTGTGGTCGCTATCGTGCAGGGCGTAGGCAAGGCTCGAACGGGAGTGAGTGCCGTGAACCAAATGACCAGGTCGCACGATCCGGAACTGCTGACGCTGCCGACATTCGGCAGCTTTTTGCGGTGGTTGCGTGACGATCGCCGAATGTCACGCGAGCGACTGGCCGTCTCGGCAGGAGTCAGCGCCAGCTATGTCACCCACCTGGAGTGGGGCGACCGGGATCATCCAGCGCGTGCGGTCGTCGAATCCTTGGTCGACTGCCTGGGTCGAGCCCGGGCGTTGACGATGACCGAGCGACGGCACCTGTTCGACCTGGCAGGACTGCCGATCACGTCGACCCCCACGGTCGAGCAACTGCGCGCCCGAATCAGCGACGACGCGCTGCGCATACTCGATGCGCAGCGCGGCGGAGTGGCCGGATATTTCGACGCCCGCGGCAATATCCTGGCGCTCAACGACGCCGCGCAGTCGATATTGCCCGGGCTGCGCGTCGGCGAGAACGGGCTGCATTGGTTGTTCGGGAACGAGATCGCCCGGCAGGTCTTCGTCGACTGGGACACTGTCGCACAGGCGACGGTGAGCGGATTACGCGGCCGAATAGGGACCTTCGGCCACGCCGACTGGCCAGAGCAGCTTCTCGACGAGCTCGGTGCGTACCCGGAGTTCTGTTCGATATGGAACGCCGGAGAAGTGACGTTCACCTCGGAGCTGCCGCCGATCCGACTCCGCCAATCAGGGGCGGGACGACCGGTCAGTCTCACTGTGCAGGTGTTCGATGTCGACGTCGTGGATTATCCGGGCTGGTTGCGCGCCTTTGTGGGGATTCGCCGCGACCTTCCGATGGCGCGGGTATCGATCGTGTAGAGGACCGATCTTCGGCGACCATCGTCGCGGCCCGATGCTCCGGTAGTCGACCTCGATGCGCGGCGCATTCTCAGGATTGTGCACTGTCGAGTGGTTGTACCGGACGGGGCTACCACGTGTGACCTGTGTTCAGCTCACATATCGGTGTCGATTGCCCGAATTCCGCGTCGTGGCATCACCGGGTCGTATAATTCACACCACTGAACGAATCCCGGACCAGTCCTCGTGTCGGACTGATTGCGCGACAGAGCTGCGCCGGGCTCGGCAGTGAATTCTGTGCGCCGGTGGATCGTTGGTCGAATCACAGGGGAACAAATGAATTCCAGATCCGATGCCGTGATGCCGACCGGTCGGAGATTCTATTTCGGTGGAGCCGTGGGAGCGTTGGTATTGGTGTGGTTGTCGCTGACGCCGTCCCTGCTGCCCAGAGGTCCGTTGTTCCAGGGAATCGTCACCGGTGCCGCCGCTGCCTTCGGATACGGACTCGGCATCGCGGTCGCCGCCCTGATGCGGTGGATGTTGCAACGACAGCGTGAGCCCGCGCCATCGGTGGCGCGGTGGGGGTTGGGCCTCGTGGCCTGCCTCGGATCGGTCGCGGTGCTGGCCTGGTATGCCGACTGGCAAAGCGATCTGCGTTCGCTCATGGGGGTGAGCGGACTTGCCTGGCACGCCTATCCGATCATCGTGGTGATCGCCGCAGTCGTGTTCGGGGTATTGATCGCGATAGCGCGGCTGTGCTGGTCGCTGTCGCGATGGGTCGGTGGGCTCTTGGCACGGGTGATGCCGCCGCGCGTCGCGGCGGTGCTCGGCGGTGTGGTGGTGGCCGCGGTGGCTGTCGCCGCGGTCAACGGCGTGGTCGCGGACGTGGCGATGTCGATGCTCAACCAGACGTTCAAGGCCGTGAACGACGAGAGCTCGCCCGATACCGAGGAGCCCGTTCTCGCGGAGCGTTCCGGTGGTCCCGGCTCGCTGGTGAGCTGGGACTCGCTGGGCAGGCAGGGGCGAATCTTCGTGTCCAACGGTCCCACCGCGAGTGAACTGGCCGCATTCAGCGGAAAGCCCGCGCGCGAGCCGATTCGCGTCTACACCGGCCTCGATTCCGCGGAGACCATCAGAGCCGAAGCAGATCTCGCGGTTGCCGAGTTGCGTCGGGCCGGTGGATTCGAACGAGCGGTCCTCGGGGTCGCGACCACCACCGGGACAGGGTGGATCAACGAGTCGACTGCCTCGGCGTTGGAGTATCTGGCCAACGGTGACAGTGTGTTGGTGAGTATGCAGTACTCCTACCTGCCGAGTTGGCTCTCCTTTGTCGTCGACCAGGAACGCGCTCGACAGGCCGGTCAAGCGCTGTTCGAGGCGGTGCACGCCGAGTGGGACCTCTTACCGGTCGATCGCCGGCCGAAGCTGGTGGTTTTCGGGGAGAGCCTCGGGTCCTTCGGTGGTGAGGCGGCGTTCTCCGGCATCCAGGACATGGCGGCCCGTACCGACGGCGTCCTGTTCGTCGGTCCCACCGCCACCAATCCGGTGTGGCGCGATGCCACCGCACGACGAGACCCGGGTTCCCCGCAGTGGCTGCCGATCTACCGGGACGGGCACACTGTGCGATTCGTCGCTGACACACCGGATCTCGCCCGCCCCGACGCCGTGTGGATCGCACCCAAGGTCGTCTATCTCCAGCACGCCTCGGACCCGATCACCTGGTGGACCCCGCGACTGCTGTTCCAGAAACCTGACTGGCTCACCGAGGAACGCGGTCGCGATGTCCTGCCTAGCACCCGCTGGATCCCGGTGGTGACGTTTCTGCAGGTGTCGGCGGACATGGCAGTCGCGGTCGATGTGCCGGACGGGCACGGCCACACCTTCCAGGCCGACATCGCCGATGCCTGGGCCGCGATCCTGTTACCGGCCGACTGGACCGTCGCCGACACCGAGCGTTTACGAGAGATCCTGCGTGGCGCCGAGTGAACGCCACCCCGTCGAAAGGAGGACTCCGATGAACGACGCCGCCGGTAAGCGGTCCCTGCTGAGTCGCGTGTCACCAACCCAATGGGTCGCCATCGGGTTGAGCATCTTCGCCGTCGTGTTCGTGTTGGAGAACAGAGGAAAGGTCTCTGTCGAGATCCTCTTGATCACGGTCAGTTCCCCGATGTGGCTGATCCTGCTGGCGATGTTCGTCGTCGGCTGGATCGCTGGAGTTCTCACCACCCGGCGCGCCCGCAGATAAGTGCCCGGCTGGTCGCCGGTGCGGCGGACTCGGCTATCGAACCGAGTCCGCGGCGTCTGCGATGGTGTCGGCGACGGCGATCGGCTGGGAGACCAACGAGGCATGCGAGGAGCTGATCTCGCGAGTGGTGGCCCCGGCACGCCCAGCCATGAATCGTTGCGCGGCTGCGGGGATGACACGGTCCTCACCCGAGATCAGGTACCAGTTGGGTGTGCTCGCCCACGAGGGTGCGCCGGAGGGTTCCAGATTGGCGTTCAATGCCGCCGAGTGCTGATGGGCGTACATGTTCGCGGCGGTCTCGGCGCTGACGTCCTGGGCGAAGATATCGCGGAAGTACGGTTCCTCGATGTAGCCGTCGACATTCTTGCCCGCGATCCCGGTGGCGTCGTCCACGACCCGTACCTGCAGTGCGGGTGGGAACAGTCGGCTGCCGGGGAACCGGATCGGGTCGATCAGGCCCAGCACGAACTCACCCTGTGCCGGGGCGAATGCCGCGATATAGACGTTGGCTTTGACCTTGGAGTCGTGGGTGTTGGTGATGACCGACCCGCCGTAGGAGTGCCCGACGAGCACAACCGGGCCGTCGATGGAGTCGAGCACGCCCTGCAGCGCCTGCGCGTCGTTGCGGGGCCCGCGCAGCGGGTTGTCCACTGTGACAACACGATAGCCGCGTCCGCGCAGCTCGGCGGCGACTCCATCCCAGCTGGTGGCGTCGGCGAAGGCGCCGTGCACCAGAACCAGGGTGGGTTCGCCGGGATCGGCGGTCGCGAGTGCGGGGACGAACGGGCCGAGCGCGACAATCGTGGCTGCCACGACGCTCAGCATCCGGCGTCGGCGCGGATTCGGAACGTTGGTCGACAAGGACATGATCAGTTCACCCTTACTTTCGCTGAAATGGGGTCCAGCCTTCGTAGTTCACCGGCACCGTGATGCGCGGGTGCAGCACCCGGATGACCCTGGCGGCATCGCGGGCGCCCATCGTGTATTTCACCGGTCCGGTGAGACCGAACCGGGCCGCACTCAGATGCAGCGGCGCGACGTCGATGACGAGTCGGCGGGCCACTTGCTCGAGTCCCGAAAATACACTGAGTGACCCGACATCCGGACCGCGACATGCGATCGCGCCTGTCGGATGTCGTTTTCTACAATTTCGGCGTGACGCTCACCCTCGCCGACCTCGTCGGCTATACCGATCGTGGCCTCGATGCCGATCTCGCCCACTGGTTCGGTGACGGCGAACCTGTCGTCGTCTCCGCCGGAACTCGTTCGGTGGAACCGTTTCTCGAACGACTGCCTCCGGTCGGCGCCGCCGCACTCGCGGCCTTCGACCGCCGGGTTCGTTCCGGTCGGCTGCCGCAGTTCCTCGACATCTTCGACTGGTCCTACGCTTTCGACTTCGCCGGCAACGGCTGCGGGATTCTCGATGCGGACTACACGACCGAACTGACCGACGAGGACGTGTTCTCCATCGGGGCAGACGGCGGCGGCAACCTCTACGTCGTGCTCACCACCGGTCAGGTCGCGGTGTGGTTTCACGAGGAAGAGGTCCTCGAGGGCGGGACCCGCTTCGACAACCTCGACGTCTTCCTCTGGTCGTATGTGCGCTACCGCGCGGTGCGTGCGGGCAAGCTCGCCCTGTCGGAGGTCGAGGCCGACTTCACCGCGCTCGGCCAGGACGGCGCGCTCGCCGAGGACCTCGGGTTGCTGAGCCTGATGGAACCCCTGCGCTGAGCACGCGGGCGATCCCGGGCCGGCTGTCGTGACAGATGTCATGTCGCATCCATGAGGGTGTCATCGGAAAAGGTGGTGGCGCGCACTGGCTTCCGACGTTCGCGGCGACGAACGTTGGAGCTGTGCCTAGCACACACCTTTTCGCGCAACCGCTTGGAGAGCACGATGATTCAGCCCGAATCCCACCGCGACGTCGACGAGTCCGCCGCCTCGCGGGTATCGACGGCCGACCCTACGCAGCGGCTGGTCGACCAACTCGGCGGCACCACAGGAATGATCTACACGGCGATACCGATCATCGCGTTCGTCGTGGCGAATGCGCTGGTGGCACTACCGATTGCCATCGGGTCCGCCGTCACCGTCGCGGTGGCGATCATGGGAGGTCGGATCGTCCGCGGTGAGCCGGCCGTCCAGGCGAGCGGCGGGCTCGTCGGAGTCGTCGTCGCCGGTGGTGTCGCCGCGTGGACCGGGTCGGCAGGCGGATTCTTCCTGGTCGGCATCTGGGCCAGTCTGGCCGGCGCCGTTGTCGCACTCGTCTCGCTGCTGGCACGCCGACCACTGACCGGGGTGCTGTGGAACATGCTGCACGGCAACGAGTTCGCCTGGCGGCAGGACCGCCCGTCACTGCGCGGGCACGATATCGCCACCCTCGCCCTCGCCGCGGTGTTCACGGCACGCTACTTCGTCCAGGACTGGCTCTACGACATCGATGCCGCCGGTTGGCTGGCCACCGCCAAGATCCTCATGGGAACCCCGCTGCTGGCGCTGGCGCTAGTGGTCGTCGTCTGGGCGTTTCGTCGCTCGACCCAGCGACTGCTCGAGTGAGCGACGCGACTCCTCGTGCAGGATCGCGAGAAGTTCTTCCTCCAGCGCGACGAATTCAGGGGCGGTGATCATGGACAACCCGCGCGGGCGCGGCAGATCGATACGCAGTTCGCGGCGCACGGTGGCCGGACGCGCCGACAGCACGATCACCCGGTCCGACAGGTACACCGCCTCACGGACATCGTGGGTGATCATCAGGACCATCCACCGGTAGCGCTGCCAGACCTCTTGCAACCACGCCTGCATCTCGGTGCGAGTCAGCGAGTCGAGTGCGCCGAAGGGTTCGTCGAGCAACAGCAACTCGCGCTCCTGGACGACGGTGCGCAGCAGTGCGGCCCGCTGCCGCATCCCGCCCGACAGCTGGGACGGGCGGGCATCCTCGAAACCGGACAGGCCGAATACCGGGAACAGTTCGCGAGCGCGGCGTCTGGCCTCTGATTTCGGGACACCCTGCACGCGCAAACCGAGGATGGTGTTGTCGAGGATGGTTCGCCACGGGAACAGCAGGTCTTTCTGCGGCATGTAGGCGCAGTGCGACGCGGTGTCCTCGCCGTCGGCCGCACGGAAGCCGACGTTGCCGGAGTCGGGGGATTCGAGTCCGGCCAGCATGTTGAACACCGTGCTCTTGCCGCAGCCGCTGGGGCCGATGACCGTGACGAACTCGCCCGATCGGACCGTGAACGACACCCCGCCCAACACCTCGAGACCAGGGCTGCCACGACCGGGCTGGGGGAACGACTTGGTGATTTGGTCGACGACGATCCGGTCGCTCGCTGCGTCAGTCACGCCGGCTCCTGTTCTCCGCGCGCGCCCACGGCGCGACCAGGCGCTCGACCGCGAACGTCGTCAGGTAGAGCGCGATACTCAGCAACGCGGTCACCAAGACCGCCGCCAGCACCAGATCGGTGCGGAACGAATTCTTCTGCAGGCTCATGTAGATGCCGAGACCGACACTGGCGCCGACATATTCGGCGAACACCGCACCGACGACCGCGTAGGTGATCGCGATCCGCAACGAGGTGAAGAATCGCGGCAGCGCGGAGGGCAGCCGCACATACCGGAACTCCTGCACGCGGGACGCGCCCATACTGCGTAGCAGCGCGCCCGCGTCACGGTCTGCCGCGGCGAACCCTTCGATCAGGCCGATGGCCATCGGGAAGAAGGTGACCAGTGCGACCACCAGGATCTTCGGCAGGAGACCGAACCCGAACCAGATGATCATCAACGGTGCGATCGCGACGATCGGCACGGTCTGCGACGCCACGAACAACGGCACCAGCGCGCGTCGCAGCCAGGGCGAGAAGTCGACGACCACCGCCAGTATCCATGCCGCGCTCAGCGAGACCGCGAAACCGATCAGCGTCACCTGCAAGGTGGCGGCCGCGTGGGTAGCGATCTCGTCGCGATGCGCCCAGCCCTGCTCGACCACACGCACCGGCGAGGGCAGCACCTGCGGACGCACACCGCTGGTGATGACATAGATCTGCCACACGGCCACGAGGACCGCCACCGTGACGATCGATGGCACCGCCCACCGGATCCCTGTCCAGCGACCGGCCCGGTCGCTGGACAGGGCTTGCGCGTCTACGGACCGGTCACGGGTTGGCAAGGTAGTCATCGGTGAAATACGTCGACCAGTCGGGCTCGGTGGTCAGTGGTTTACCGTCGGGCCCGTTGAGCAGGCCGCTGCGGTACAGGAATCGGGAATTCGCTGACCACTGCTCCACGGTCTGGGTACCGACTCGGCCGTTCGGGTCCTTCATGAACTGGTCGGCCAGCATTCGCTGACTGTCGAAGACCAGCTTCTCGTCGTTGAACGCGCCCGGGTTGGCGTCGATGAGGTCCTGGGCGGCGGCGTCCGGGTTGTCCGCGGCGAACTGGTAGCCCCGTTGCAGGGCCTGGACGAACTTCTTCGCGCGGTCGGGGTTCTCGGCGAGCCAGCCTTCGTTGGCGTCGATCACGATGGCGTAGGAGTCGGGGAATCCGAAATCGGTGTAGCGGAAGTACTTCATCGGAGTGCCGTGGTGTTCGGCCTCGATGCCCTCCCACGCCAGATACGAGACGGTGAAGTCCGCTTTCCCGGAGTAGACGGCCTCGTACGCCGACGATCCCAGCATGACGGAGGTGAATTCGCCGGTGCCGCCGTCGTTGCGGATGACCTGCGCGAGTGACTCCTTCTCACCCGGGTCACCGAAACCGGCGTAGGTCTTGCCGTCCAGATTCTTCGGGCTCGCGAGGTCGGCACGGTCGGCGCGCACACCGATCCCGGTCGCCCAGTGCTGCAGGGGCGCGAGCACCGACTGGATGCGAGCACCCGAGGCGCGGGCGAACGTCGACGAATTGTGGGTACTGATCCCGAATTCGGCGTTCCCGGCATCGACCACCGTGTCGACCGAGGTGTTGTTGTAGGGCAGCACCTGCACATCCAGGCCGGCGTCGGCGAAGTAGCCGCGCTGCAATGCGACGTACAGTCCGGAGTGATTGGTGTTGGGCGTCCAGTCCAGCGCGAAGCGGATGGTCTGGTCGGAGCCGCCGCCCGAACCGCAGGCGGTGACCAGCGACAGGGTCGCAACGGTGGTTGCCATGACCGCGAGTGCGCGGCGCAGCCGCCCGCTCATGCGGCAGGCCAGGGCTGCGGGTGCAGGGCGGTGTCCCAGAACATCAGCTCATAGCGCACGGCGAGGATGAATGCCTTCTCCATCGCCGCCCGCTCACGCTCGGTCGCCGACTCGGCAGCGGCGTCGACCAGCGATCGCGCCGTGGCCGCGGCCTGCTGGAACTCTTCCGCGCCGTAGGTGGTGACCCACTGCGCGTACGGGTGGGCGGCGTCGGCGGCGATCACCTTCGCGGCACTCTCGGCCAGGCCGCGTCCCACGTCGGCATAGATCCAGAAACAGGGCAGCGCGGCCGCCGCCGCGACCGCGTAGGACTCGGTCGCCGCGGCCGCGATCAAGTAGGAGACATAGGCCAGGCAGGTCTGGGAATGCTCCGGCTCGCCCTGCCGCGGGGGCAGGGCTCCGCCGGTGAGCATCTGGTCGTGCATGGCCGACTCGACAGCGGCGGCGTTCGCGGACGAGGTCGCCCAGAAAGCCGCGGTCTGCGGGTCCGGCGACTTGGCGGCGAGAATCGCCAGCGCCTTCGAGTACCCGGTCAGATACAGCGAATCCTGTTCGATGTAGGTCCGGAACACCTCGAGCGGCAAGGTGCCCTCGCCGAGGTGCCGCAGGAATTCCAGCTCATCGATCGCGCTCCGCAGGACCTTGGTGCGGTCCCAGAGGTGATCGGTGAACAGGCCGGTATTTGTGGTGTGGGCGTGCAACACCGTGACATCCCTTCGTCAGCATTACCTGAACAGGTTCAGCGGGTCTGTTCTCAGCCTCGCGGTCGCGAGACACCCCGTGTCAGAACTCGACCGACACTAGCAGCGACCGCCGACACGCGGGCCGGGCCCGGTTCGCCGTGTAGCCCCGGTCACGGTGGTAGGTGTTCGGCGGCGAACCGGCACCCAGTAACTTGCCTGCCAAGGAGTTCGTCTTCCGCACCCATCGAATCGCCGAACGAAGAGAGCTGATCAATGTCGACCTCTACCGCGCGTGCGCACATCGGTGTCACCGGCCTGGCAGTGATGGGCAGCAACATCGCCCGCAACTTCGCCAAGCACGGCTACACCGTCGCGCTGCACAACCGCTCCGTGGCCAAGACCGACGCGCTGCTCGCCGAACACGGCGGTGACGGCGACTTCGTCCGCACCGAGACCGTGGAGGAGTTCGTCGCGGCGCTCGAGAAGCCGCGACGGGTGCTGATCATGGTCAAGGCGGGCGAGGCCACCGACACCGTCATCGAGGAGCTGGCTGCCGTGATGGAGCCGGGCGACATCATCATCGACGGCGGCAACGCCCTCTACACCGACACGATTCGCCGCGAGGCCGCCATGGCCGAACGTGGCCTCAACTTCGTCGGGGCAGGCATCTCGGGTGGTGAGGAAGGCGCGCTCAACGGTCCCGCGATCATGCCGGGCGGGCCCAAGGAATCCTACGAATCGCTCGGCCCGCTGCTCGAGTCGATCGCGGCGCAGGTCGACGGCACGCCGTGCTGTACCCACATCGGCCCCGACGGTTCCGGACACTTCGTCAAGATGGTGCACAACGGCATCGAATACGCCGATATGCAGCTGATCGGT
The DNA here is from genome assembly GCF_042674185.1 of Nocardia sp. NPDC056952. NCBI lineage: Bacteria > Bacillati > Actinomycetota > Actinomycetes > Mycobacteriales > Nocardiaceae > Nocardia > Nocardia sp. NPDC056952. Next base: position 75,369 of record NZ_JBHURA010000002.1, read on the forward strand.
GAGGCTTACAACCTGTTCCGTGACGCGCTCGGTTTCGACGCCGGGCAGATCGCGGACGTGTTCACACAGTGGAATTCCGGGGACCTGGAGAGCTACCTGGTCGAGATCACCGCGCAGGTGCTCGCGCAGGTCGACGCGAAGACCGGCAAGCCGCTGGTCGACGTGATCGTCGACGCCGCCGAGCAGAAGGGCACCGGCCGCTGGACGGTCAAGTCCGCGCTCGATCTCGGTGTGCCGGTGACCGGCATCGCGGAGGCGGTCTTCGCCAGGGCGCTGTCGGGTTCGCGTGCCCAGCGCAAAGCCGCGGTGGGTCTCGCCTCGGGCACGCTCGCCGACAAGCCCACCGATGTCGAGCAGTTCACCGAGGACATCCGGCAGGCGCTGTACGCGTCCAAGGTCGTCGCCTACGCACAGGGCTTCGACCAGATCGCCGCGGGCAGCGCCGAGTACGGCTGGGATCTGCACCCCGGCGATCTGGCGACGATCTGGCGCGGCGGCTGCATCATCCGGGCCCGGTTCCTGAACCGGATCAAGGAAGCCTACGAGCAGGACCCCGCCCTGCCGAGCCTGATCCTCGCGCCGTACTTCCGCGAGGCCATCGAGACCGCGATCGACAGCTGGCGGCGCGTGGTGTCCACCGCCACCCTGCTCGGTATCCCGGTCCCGGCGTTCGCGTCGTCGCTGTCGTACTACGACGCACTGCGCGCAGAGCGCCTGCCCGCCGCGCTGACCCAGGGCCAGCGTGACTTCTTCGGCGCACACACCTACGAGCGCATCGACGCCGACGGCAAGTTCCACACTCTGTGGAGCGGTGACCGCAGCGAGGTCGTCGCGGACTGAGCTCTGGCTGCCGGTGTGGTGAATCTCGGGGTCGGCCAAGGGACACCGAGGATTGACCCGCTGATGGTTTGTCGCTGATGATGGTCGTGGGACCAGGGCGGCAACCCGCCCCGCGTCACTGATACGTCCCGGATCGGGACGCAGGACGCGGGGCGGGTGTCGACCCGAATTCCGCAGTCTGCGACGGAACCACGTCGTTCCCGAAGTTCGCCGAGGAGCGTCATGAATGCGACTGATCCTGCTGTGCGCAAGGACAATCCGCGACCGAACGGTGTGCTCACGGACAGCGGTGGCCTCGGTTGCCGGCGATCGGTTCGCTCATGACCGACGTGAGCATCAGCCTGGGAGATGTCACCTTGCGCGGCACCGTGACCGGCGCGGGCCCGACGGTGCTCCTGCTCCACGCGGGAGGCGAGCATCGCGGCGTGTGGGCTCCGGTCGCATCGCAGATCGCCGCGGCCGGCTTCCGGACGGTCGCCTTCGATCTGCGAGGACACGGCGACAGCACCGGCGAGGCGAGAGTCCTCCGGGCGGTTGCCGATGACGTGGCCGAAATGGTGCGGCGCGAGCCGGCACCGCTCGTTGTGGTGGGCGCCTCCGTCGGCGGGCTCGCTGCCGTCGCCGCCCTCGGCGAACCGGATATTGCGCGTCGTGTGGCCGGTCTGATCCTTGTCGATGTGGTGCCGAATTCCGATCCGGATCGGGTACGCGCCTGGCTCGGTGAGATAGGTCTTCGCGATCAACGCACGGAACTGGTGGAAGACAGCCTCGCGGCGGGGCCTGCGCTGCATGCGACGGCCGTCGGATCCGAGGCGCCGATGCTGCTCGTGCGCGGCGGACGGTCGCCGCTCACCGACGCCGAAGTGGATCGGTTTCTCGCCGATCGTCGTGTCACGGTTACCTGTGTGCCGGATGCCGGACATCTCGTCGCCCGGGAGGCTCCCGACGAGCTCGCGCGCATCGTCTCGGAGCACGCCGGCACCTGGCTCGCTACCGCCCACGCTGTTCAGAGCGCATTCGACCTACAGCGGGTTCTCGGTGCCGAAGAGATCGAACACCCCGGAGGAACTCTGCACGCTCACCTGCGCCGGGTCCATGCCCTCGTGGTCGAATGGAACGCCACGCCGCGAACCCGTCTGGCCGCGATCTGCCACGCGTCCTATGGCACGGACGGATTCGCTGTCGAGCTCCTGCCGACGACCGATCGGCCGCGGCTCGCGAACGTGATCGGGCACGACGCCGAGGATCTGGTCTATCTCTACGGCAAGTGCGACCGCGAACGGACATACCGCGACCTCGGGCGAGAGCCGCTGTCGGTGATCGACCGCTTCACCGGCACTTGCACGCTGGTCCAGGGTGCTGAACTGCATGATTTCGCGGTGCTGACGATTGCCAACGAGCTCGATGTCGCACGCCACGCGCACTTGCCGCCATCCGCGCGGACCGGGATCCGAAGCCTTGTCCTCGCGCTGGCGAATTACGCGCCCGACGAGGCGGCACGAGCACTCGCGGACGAGGCGCTCGCCTGAACGTGTGGCCGCATCACGGACCGCCGGGTTCGGATGCGGTCAGGGCCGGTCGGTAGGCGGCCAGGAAAAGATCTATCGCTGCGTCGGGCGTGTTCGCCGATGCTGCTGTGGCATCGAGTATTCGGGCGTTCAGCGGTGCGCCCACGACCAGCCAGGTGAGCTGTTCGGCAGCGGTCTGGGGGTCGGGGATCGCGAGCATGTCGCGTGCGTCGAGCACCTGCAGTGTGGTGGCGAGAGCGCCGATATTGCGGACCCAGCTCTGGTGCAGATACGTTGCTCCGACCTCGGGCAGACGGGCCGCCTCGGCGGTGACCAGCCGGCGCATCTCCACCACGGTCGGCGAGAGGACGCCGGCCAGCAGGGTTCGTGCCCAGACGAGTAGGCCCTCGCGCACATCCTCGGCGGTCTCGAGTTCGGACAGGGCGGGGCGCATCGCATCACGCCCGGCGGCGGTCCAGTGCTCCACGACCGCGGCGAACAGGCCCTCTTTCGACGGATGTTCGCGATACAGCGATGTTTTGGAGATCCCGGCGCGTGCGGCGATCTCGTCCATCGTCGACCCCGCGAACCCGCGCTCGAGAAACACCTCGCGGGCGACGGTGAGTAATTCGGCGCCGGACTTCCCGGGTGGTCGGCCGCGGCGTCGAGCAGAAGAGGTCATGCTCCCCATATTAGTACTTGACAGTACTTATTCATCCTCCTAAATTGAGTACTGCATCGTACTCAAGGAGCTGGCCATGATAGTTGCAGGTGTCGTCGTTGCGGCGGTCGTCTCGTTCGTCATCAGCGCACTGCTGTACGCGACACCGCCGATCGCCGCGCTGGTGTCGAGGACGAGTACCCCGCGTCCCGGAATCGGCATGCCGGTCCAGATGCTGTTCGTGGTGCTGCGTGGGCTGCTGGCCGCGGCGGTGCTGGCGACACTGCTCGTCGCCGGCGATCGGCATGGCATCGCCGCCGGGGCGGCGGTAGGTGCGATCGTGGCGGTACTCCCGGTGACCATCCTCGCCGGTGCCGTCGTCCACGAGAACGTGCCGATACCGACCGCCCTGGTGCATATGACCGACTGGGTTCTCAAGCTGGTCGTCAGCGGTGTCGTGCTCGGCATGTTCGTCTGAATCCCGAACCTCGACAGGAGCTCTCATGAACACCGCACCGGGACCGATCGACATCACGTTCACCGCTGTCCTCGGAAAGGTCAGGGAGGGTGACACGTGGACGTGCGTGCAACTGCCCGACTCCGCGCGGATCTTCGGCACCCGGGGGCTGGTCAAGGTGAAGGGAACGGTGGACGGTGTCCCGTTCACCTCGTCGTTCATGGCACTCGGCGACGGTACCCACAAGCTTCCCGTCGCCGCCGAGATCCGTCGCCGCATCGGAAAGACCGATGGTGACGAAGTCACCATCGAGCTGACTGAACGATTGAGCTGACGGACGTGGCGAGTTGCCCTGCTCAGGGGCGTCTACTTCGGCTTAGCGCGTAGTCGATCGCGTTCCGCGCGCAGGCGCGCGACAGTGTCTTCGAGTTCGAGGATGCGAGCCACCGCGGTCAGATTGACCCCCTCGCCGGTGAGGGTGGTAATCCGGTGCAGGCGCGTCAGATCGTCACCGCTGTAACGACGGGTGCCACCGGCACTGCGTGCGGGAATGAGCAAGCCGTGCTGCTCGTACAGGCGCAGGGTCTGGACCCCGATGCCGGCCAACTCCGCGGCAACCGAGATCGCATACACCGCCTGTGCTGGTGGCGGCCCTGAGCCGTGCCGGGAGATCATCTGTGTCCTCACCTCGATTCGGTGTCATTCATTCTCAGATTACTTATCTCCAGTACTTGCACTCACCTGGGTCGAGTGCTAGAAAATATCTATGTCAGATGGCAGAGGTTATCTGATGACAATCCTACCGAGAATGGAGTGAGTTGGAGGTGGCGACCATGTTGATGCGCACCGATCCTTTCCGTGATCTGGACCGGTTGACCCAGCAGATGTTCGGCACAGCAGCGCAACCGGCGGCGATGCCGATGGATGCCTGGCGCGACGGGGACGAGTTCGTCGTCGAGCTCGATCTGCCCGGAATCGACCCGGACTCGCTGGATCTGGACGTCGAGCGCAATGTGGTGACCGTGCGCGCGTCCCGGCCCGGCCTCGACGTGAATCGGTCGATGATCGCCGCGGAGCGTCCGCGCGGAGTGTTCAGCCGACAGCTGTTCCTCGGCGAAAGCCTCGACACCGACCAGATCCGCGCCGACTACCGCGACGGAGTTCTGCGCCTGTCGATCCCGGTCGCGGAGAAGGCCAAACCCCGCAAGATCGAGATCGCCCGCGACCACGACCGCGACCGCGAACGCCAGGCGATCAACGCCTGAGCCCGTGAAAGTGGTCGGCGATGACTGCCTCGATCACCGGGGCGGCTGGTTCGGTCGCGCCCACTCAGCGCAGCCCTCCGCCGCGCACACAACCTCGTAGCAGCCGTTTTGCCGGTTCGTCACCGGTACTGTCCCGAAAGTGAGGTGATCCGTATCGAACGATCCCCGAAGCCCTTTCGAATGAGCTGAATTCGACCTCCCTGCAATCCGGTGGCCGGGTCACGGACCCGGCCACCCTGAGCGCACCGACTGGATCACCGATGCCGATCGACTACGCCATCGAACGACAAGAACAAGCCGAACCGACCGATCCGACCACGATCCGGTGGCCCGAGCCCAGCCCGCTCGAGCCGTGGTGGACCGAGATCATGGACGGTGTATCACCGCTGCACCTGCCGCGACCTGATCGCTGACCCGCTCCGAGCGGCCCTCCTGTCGCTGCCCCCAATGGCAGTGGATCCGGGACGGCCGCACGGTGGTCGAGCTGGTTGTCGTGACATCGGCGCGTAACGCACCAGAGCTATGCTGAATGTTTGCTGACGGTGTCCAGGGGATCGATCAGGTGATGGCGAGGCCTGTATGACCCGATTGCCGCACTATGCCGCGATGCTGGCCACGGCGGGCCATCTACCTGCCGACGATGACCGCTGGGCATACGAAGTGAAATACGACGGCGTCCGGGCCATTGCCTATATCGACGACGAATTGCGGCTCGAGTCGCGCAACGGCAACGACATCACCGTCGCCTGGCCCGAGCTGTCCGGGCTCGCCCCGGCCGAGCCCGGGTTCGTGGTCGACGGCGAGATCGTGATCGAACACGCGGGCCGATCCTCGTTCCAGGCATTGGCGCCGCGGATGCATCAGCGCAATCCAGCCACTATCCGCGCCCTCGCGCAATCGACTCCGGCGACTTACATGATCTTCGACCTTCTCCACATCGGCGACCGGTCGCTGATCGAATTGCCCTATGCCCAGCGACGCGAGCTCCTCGAACATCTCAGGTTGACCCGCTCGCATTGGCGGGTCCCGCATTTGCTCCCCGGTCCCGCCGCCGACGCCCTGGCGGTCTCGCAGGAACTCGGGTTGGAAGGCATCATCTGTAAGCGTCGCAACAGCTGGTACCTGCCCGGGCAGCGCAGCCCCGCCTGGACAAAGGTCAAGAATGTCACTCACCAAGAGGTCGTGCTGATCGGCTGGAAGAAGGGCGCCGGTCGCCGTGCCGGGCAGATCGGATCCTTGCTGGTCGCCGTGCCCGATGATCGCGGCAGCCTGGAATACGCCGGCAGTGTGGGCACCGGATTCACGACCGCGATGCTCGCCGACCTCTTCGAACAGCTCGCACCGCTGCACCGCACCGATCCGCCGATATCGGGCATCGGCCGTACCCCGGACGGGGTCTCGTGGGTGCAGCCGAAACTGGTCGGGGAAGTGGCGTTCACGGAATGGACCGGCGACGGCCGGTTGCGGCATCCGAGTTGGCGAGGTCTACGTTTCGACAAGGATGTCGACGAGGTCGAAACCCCGACGGGGCGCAATTGACTGTCCGTGCACGCATTTGTTCGGTGCTGTTCTCTCGGGGTCGGCGCGGATGTCGATGCCTGGCCGCTATCACTGCCTCGGGTCGGTGGATTGTGTTCGAGGTGTGCCGGTGTGCAAGTGGCAACGCAAGTGAATGGCAATTCATGCTGGAAGTGCCGAGTGTGATTCGGACTCGGGATTCCATCGGGAAGCAAATAGCATGACAAGCTGCTCGAAGTCGTGTCGTGCCGACATTTGTCACGATTGCATAAACTACGCCGGTGAAATTCTTGCCTGCCCGATGCGTGAAGCGCCTGCTTGCCGCGTGTGACCTGGTATCAGGGAGAACGGCCAATTGTCACCGATAAATAACGGCCATTCGCGAGGCGAGGGAATTTCGGTTTCTGCTTCCATCGACTTCCACCATCTGGCACTCTATGGGTCATCGAGATCGCGGCACCGATTGCGGCGACCGCAAATCTCGGGTGAGCTCATCGTCGTTATAGGGGGAATGAACGGGCGCATAAGAGAAATGGTCCGGCTGGGGTAGCCGGGTGGGAGGATTCATGGTCTACATCAGAGCTCACTTCGATAATCGGTTCGCGCTACAGGAGCATCGCGACGGTCCGCGCGCCATCTCGGAGGAACGCGGCGACGAGTTGGCGCCGTTGGCGCCGCTGGCCGTCATTGTGTCGCTCGTGCTCGTGGCGGCGGGATGCATCGCGTCCTCGGCAATGGGGGAGTGGACCCGCGACTACGGGGCAGAGCTCGTCGTCATCGCCTTTTGCCTGCACATGTTCCTTTCGGCTCTGTTGGGCTCGTGGGGACTTCGCATGTGGCTGCAGCCCACCCGGATCTGGCGTCGATTCGAGCACCGATCTCTGCGCGGCTGAGTCATATCCGCCTCAGTACTACTGCGCTAGGAAAATCCGCGGCGTCCCGCGTGGATGCCATGAGTGGGAGGCGTTGTGAGAAAGACCGTCGAGGTACCGATCTTGTCCCGGCGCGTCACCGAAGGCGGCCAGATCGTGGCAATCGAGGTCAGTCGGCCGCGACCGGTTGGCGGAAAGGTCGAGTGCGCCTATCGGCTGGCGGACACGCGGCGCACCACCGAAGGCCCCGATTCGCTGGCGGCGCTCTACCGGGCTTTACTCGAGATCGGTGACTTGCTGGCGCAGGCGAATCGCGGCGCGTCGGCGCGGTTTGTCGTGCCGGCGAATCTCGGCTTTCCGGTACCACCCGCTGGTGATCGTCCCGATGCAGTGGACGGCGCCGATGTTGTGGCGACGCAGACGATCACCCATGCCGGCGACCGGCACACGATTGCCATCGGCCGACCTGTCCCGGCTGTCGGCGGGGACGGCATGCTGTGTCTGTTTCGGGTCGACGGCGAAACCTGCGCGATCGCGAGAGGTTGGGACGGCGTAGACGCGGTGCTGAATGCGGTCGCGATGATCGGCGCAAGGTTTCGTCTCGCCACGGATTGGCCGTTGTCGCCGGCCGGAGGTGGATTCGCGCCAGGGGTGGCGACCGTAGTCGCGACGGGTGCCACAACGGCGATCTAGGCACGCGGGTTCTGTGCCCGCTGGCGCGAGGCAGCGGTTCAGCCTGCGATCGTGATCGCCAACCTTGCCATCACGGCGACCTTCATCTCCGTCCTGGTGGGACCTGTTCGGACACCTTCGGCTACCGCTGGGCGTGGCAGGCGTCAGGGCGGCCGGCCCCGGCCCCCACCGATCAGGGCGAGAACGGCGGGGTGGCTACCCGCGAACGTGCACCGGAAATCGCCGCGACTGAGCACGCGCAGGAACCGCCGGACTGATCCGACCCTGGCGCGTCGCTTCGAAACGGGGAGACCGAGCGGATTTCTATGTCGCCGCGGCCGGCCAGCTGATAGTGGGCCACGACTTCGGCAGGTTGACCGAACCGTCCAGGACCAACCGCACCAGGTCCTCGTAGCCCTCGCGCATCTCGGCCAGATGGTGCCAGGCTCGATGCCGCTGGGCGTCCTCGGCGTTGTGGAGCGCCCAGTGGGCATAGGTGGCGGCTTCGGCGACTCGGCCGATCACCCCGCCCACCGTGTCGATTCCACGCGGAGCGCCGGGGCGTGGCCGCGGAAGCTGCGCGGTGATCCACACATCGATGGTGTGCGCGACCTCCGCGATCTGGCGACCGACCCATACGGCGGACGGTTCGGCCAGCCAGTCCCGATACAACGACCCGAGGGTGCGAGCCCAGCGGGCGAGCGGCTGATCACAATCGGCGCCCCCGTTGATCGCGGCGAGCAATTCCTGCGGCGAAAGGAACGGACCGTGCTGAGCCGGCGCCGGGTACCACGAATCCGGTGCGCTCACCTGCGCTCACCGGACAGGCCTGCCCCGAGTTGACGCTGCTGCGAAATTGCGGAATTCAGATTTCTAGCACCGGACAAAGCAAACTCCTGATCAAGCACACATCCGCGTGAACGGGTCGACCCAGCGGACAAGCAAGGTTCTGATCCTGCGCACGGTCCCGCACCGGCGCCGCGAGGGTCTTTGCAGAATCCGATATTCGTATCCGTCAAGCTATCAGGCGGCAGACGTGGTCGTCGCAGCCGGTGCACTCTCTCAAGAAACATTTAATAACGTGCCCCGACCAGCGAATCTGCGGCAGATTCGGCGGCCGGGCGGTAACTCCCGACTGCACAAGGCATTTCGCTGAAGGGGTTCTCCGGAGCCGCCTCACCTACGACGCGCGGGGCCGAGGGGGCGGGTACTCCGGGCCAACCGCACGCCTTCGCGCACCCGCTGGATGCGGGTCTCGACAGCTGACGGGCGTTATCGCGCGCGTACCGCACGCCCGCGATCGGCGATCCGGAATTCGACCGTTACGGGAATGGCGCCGAGGTCCAATGCCGTGCGCAGCCGCGCGACAGCGTGCTCGAGGATCCGGCGCCGCAATGCGGTCAGATCTGCCGTGGGGTCGGTGGTGACCAGCAGGTGCAGTTCGGGTGCGAGCGCAGTGCCGGAGAGCCGGGCGGTGGCCGAGCGGACTCCGGCATAGGTCTCGACATCGACGGCCACCGGTTCGGCGGCTGTGTTCGACACCAGCTGTGTGCGTCCCAGGTCGTCCGCCGCCCCGACCTGCCACACAGCACTCTTGGGTAGCCGCGTGAACTGGGCGGCCAGCCAGCGCAAGGCGGCCAGCACGAGCACCACGGCGCCGGCGATCACGAGGTAGAGGACCAGGCGCGGCGGTTCCTCGGTACCGGGTACCACCGCCGCCTCACGTGAGCCCTGCCCGAAGGCCCCGAAATGCGCGGTGATCAGCAGTCCGCCCGCCGCGACGAGCAGGATGCCGAGTAGTCCGAGCAGACCCCGATTCAGGCGGGCGGGCCGGTTGGCGCTGGTCATCGCTCACCTCCGTGACCGAGCGTGCGCAGACTGGTGCGCAGGCGGGGGACATGGGCGGGCTTGATGCGATCCAACCGTGTCGCGACGGCTTGGCCGACTTCCTGTGCCGTCCGCTCCACGGTGTGGTGGGTGTGCCCGGTGACATGGATCTTGCTGCGGCGCAATCGGACCCGAGCCTTGTCGAGACCGTCGACACCGTCCGCGGCGTCGGCGAGCGCGTCCCGCAGACTACGGCGCGCGATGCCGGCGTCGACACCGTCACCGGGTTCCAACGCGAGCAGTACCGGCTTGCCCGGCAACGCCGCCGCGGCCAGCAGCGCCAGCCCGAGCACCACGACGACGATGCCCGCGCTGAGCACCCACACGCTGCCCCACGATGTGTCGTGGAGCCGGGCGGCGACACTGTCGTAGGACACCCACTCCCGTGTGCCGGTCAGTCGCTGGATCAGCGATACCGCGACGAGCACGGCGGCGCCGGCGAGCAGGAGCGCGACGATGACGGCCGGTACGACCCGGCGGGGGCGGCGTGTCATCGAACTCTCCTCTCGGGCGGTGCCGGCACCATGGCCGAGACCTCGATGTCGACTCGCGGCACTGTCATGCCGGTCAGCTCCTCGGTCCGGGCGATCAGGTGCGCGCGACACTGCTCGGTGACGCGGGAGATCGGCAGTGGGTAGCGGATGGGCAACCGGACGTGCAAAGTGGCGCCGGTACCGATCACCTGGGCGCTCACCTGCACCTGCGACTGCACTCCGTCCACCTCGGTCGCGGCTCGTGCGGCGATGCGCCGCACGACCCGCTCGTCGATCGTCGTCGTGCCGGGCAACTCGGCGGTGTCGGTCACCGCCGGCTCCGATCCTGCGCAGAGCGCAGCAGGCCGGACAGATCGACCTCACCGTCGAGCCAGCGCCCGATCAGCAGGCCGAGGCCACCGAAGATCAGCACGACCGCGAATGCGCCGAGCCCGCCGAAGGCGGCGGCGAAGCCGAGGGACAGCCCCATGACGAGGCAGATCATGGTGGCGTTCATATCACTGCACCCGGTCGCGAGTCGGCTGCTGCGGCTGCTGATCGGCGTCGTCCTCGATGTAGACGTCGTTGACGTTGATGTTGACCTCGACGACCTCGAGTCCGGTCATCTGCTCGATGGCGGTGATCACGTTGCGGCGTACCGCGCGCGCCAATTCAGCGATGGCCACCCCGTAGTCGACGACGAGTTCCAGATCGACGGCGGCCTGCTTCTCGCCCACCTCGACCGACACACCCTGGCCGATGCTGGAGGACGCACCCGGAATGCGATCGCGCAGCGCGCCGATCGCGCGGGCGGTGCCACCACCGAGGTCGTAGACGCCGCGCACCTCGCGCGCAGCCAGTCCCGCGATCTTCTGGACCACAGTGTCGGCGATGCTGGTCGTGCCCTGATCGGTCACCAGGGCGCCGTTACGGTTGGACGACTCGGCCGCCTTCTCGACGGTTTTGCTGGTGTCGGTGCTCGTGCTGGTCATGGCTACTCCCGCTTGTGTTGTGCTGCAACATTTGTCGAACTGACACTGGTAGGACACACCTGCCCCCCGTTTCGTCACGGGCCAGGATCGTGATCTGGGTCGCTCTCGGAAATGAACACGTCGGTATGCAGATCGACGACATGGACCCGCAATCGCGCAGCGGCCCACGGGGTCTGGTCGAGCAACGGCCGAATCGCGGCGTCCAACTCGTGCAGCAGCGGCCTCAGCGGCAGAGTCGCGGCGACGACCCGGATCTGGACCACAGTGTCATCGAGGTCGACGGCGGCACTGCCCGCGTTCCACGGCAACCACCGGCTGTTCTGCAAAACCATCGGGACCGCGGGGTACACCCCGGCAACGGAGTCGATCGCCGCCACGATCCGGTCGATCAACGCGGACTCACTGATCACGATCGCCCCGGTTCGATATCGAGGACACAGACCGTCACCTCGTCGACGTCGGCACCGGTGTGTTCGGCGACCGCCCGGGTGACTGCTCGCTGCACCGCCCGGCCCACGTCGCCGACCTGCCCGGACGCGGTCAGAGCCAGGTCGACCTGGATGCCGAGAAGCCCACCGGAGCGCCGGATCCGGACACCGGCGGACGGGATCGGTTCCTGGCCCATCCACAGGTGGCGGCCGGTGCGTGCCAGGTGCCCGACCAAGCCGAGCACCCCGGGCTCGAGCCGCGCCACGCCCGGCACCAGCAGCGCCGCCCGGGCGGCGACACCGGCGATCACGGCGTCGCCGACGACCAGCTCGGTCTCGGGCAGGGTGCCGGTCACCGGTTCTCCTCATAGATGTCGACCACGGTGATGTCGAGTGCGCTCAGCGCGACGCCGACGCGGGCGGTCGCCGCGGCGCGCACTCGCGCGCGCACCACCGAGACCAGTTCGTCGATGCTCGGCCCGCCGTGGCGGACGGCGAGGGTCATGCTCACCGCGATCACTTGGTCGCCGTCCTCGTCGATGTCGGTGCTCTGCACGCGGCAACCGCGCGCCCGCACTCCGTCTACGGTGTCGGCGGCGAACCGCAGCACCACCGCGACAGCCTGTTCGCTCACCAGGACCGCACCAGGGTGCGGAGTGTCGAGGGTGAGGGTTCGTCCGCGGCGCACGTCGGCGCGCACGGCGGACATGATGCGTCCGAACAGATCCGGCGGCGGCGGGTCGGGTTCTTCGATGAGTTCTCGGGTGGCGGTCCGCAACGTCAGCAGGCTTTCCCTGGCCGCGGCGCAGTGTGGGCACGACGACTCGTGCCGGTCGATATCACCGTCGTCGAGCCGCTCCCACACCTGTTCGAGCCCGCGTCCGCACGGGAGCAGGTAGTCGTTGTCGGTGCTGGGGGTCACCGCCATGGCTTCATCACCTCTGCCAGTTGGGCTCGGGCGCGGGCGATCCGCCCGCGCACCGCTGTGCTGTTGGCGCCGACGATCTCGGCGATTTCGTCATAGGAGCGGCCGTGCACTTCACGCAACAGCCAGCAGGCCCGCTGTTCGGGCGTGAGCAGTTGCAGCGCGTCGGTCAGCGCTGCCATCTGACTGCTCACCTCGGTCGCGTGGTCGGGGCGGGTGTCAGGATGAGTCGAGGCCGTCGTTTCGGGGTCGACCTCGGCGGCGGGGCGACGGGCCCGGATGACGTTGAGACACCGGTTGGTCGTCATCCGGTACAGCCATCCCGCGAAGGCGCCGTCGTCCTGTAGCCGAGCGATCGTTCGCCAGGCTTTGAGGAAAACCTCCTGGGTGACGTCCTCGGCCTCGGCGCGGTCGGCGAGCATCTTGGCGGCCAGGCGAAACATCGGTCCTTGGTAGCGCAGCACCAGCTGCTCGTATGCGCGGACATCGCCGTCACGCGCCCGACCTGCCAGGGTCGCGTCATCCAGCTCCGCCTCGGTCGCGGGTGACGTCGTAGTCACACGGCACCTCCTCCGCTGTTCCTGTGATGGACACCGACGCGCAGGACATCGTCACGGCGAATTATGGGTGATCGTCGTCTCGTTCTCGGTCCCGTGCCGCTTTCGGGGTGTCGCGCGGTCGGCGACGAGGAACTGCGTGCCGAGGGCAAGGCCGACCAGCTCGAGCGGGCGTCAAGCGCGCGGTCGACGAGGTGAAGTCGACCGTCGGCGATGCCGTAGACGCGGTGAAGCAGAAATTCGGCAAGTAGGCGCTCGATACGAATCGAGCCGACCGGGACACCCGGTCGGCTCGATCGTGGGCACCGACGTGCGATCGTCGGCGGGTCGACAGGTCAGCGCAGATCGAACCGATCGTTGTCGACCACCTTGACCCAGGCGTCGACGAAATCGTTCACGAACTTCGCTCCCGCTGTGTTCTGCGCATACACCTCGGCCACCGCGCGAAGCACCGAGTGCGAGCCGAAGACGAGATCGTTGGCGGTGGCCGTCCATCGCTTCTCGCCGGTCCGCCGGTCGACACCGTCATAGACGTTCTCCGCCGACTCCGAGGGCTTCCACTCCGTGCTCTGATCGAGCAGATTCACGAAGAAGTCGTTCGACAGCACGCCCGGCCGGTCGGTGAAGACACCGTGTGCGCTGCCCCCGTAGTTGGCGCCGAGCGCGCGCAGGCCGCCGATCAGCACCGTCAGCTGCGGCGCTGTCACGTCGAGCATGTAGGCGCGGTCCAGGAGCAGACGCTCGAGCGGAGCCTTCTCGCCGGGACGCACATAGTTGCGGAACCCGTCTGCCCGCGGCTCGAGCACATCGAAGGTGTCGACATCGGTGTTCTCCTGCGTGGCGTCGGTGCGCCCCGGCGAGAACGGCACGGTGATCTGATGACCGGCGTCGCCGGCTGCCTTCTCGATCGCCGCCGAACCGCCCAGGATGATCAGGTCGGCCAGCGACACCGCCTTGCCACCGGTGGCAGCGGCGTTGAAATCTCGCTGGATCTGCTCGAGAACCGGCAACACCTTCGCCAGCTCGGCGGGTTCGTTGACGTCCCAGCCGCGCTGTGGTTCGAGCCGGATCCGGGCGCCGTTCGCGCCGCCGCGCTTGTCGGTGCTGCGGAAACTCGCGGCCGAGGCCCACGCCGTCTTGACCAGTTGCGTGACCGACAGACCGGACGCGAGCACTGTGTTCTTCAGCGCGGCGATGTCCTGTTCGTCGATGAGTGCGTGGTCGACAGCGGGAACCGGGTCCTGCCACAGCTGCGCCTCGGGCACCCACGGGCCGAGATAGCGGCTGAGCGGACCCATATCGCGGTGCAGGAGTTTGTACCAGGCCTTGGCGAACGCCTCGGACAGCTCCTCGGGGTGCTCGAGCCACCGCCGGGTGATCTCCCCGTAGATCGGGTCTTCGCGCAGGGCCAGATCGGTGGTCAGCATCGTCGGGGTGCGCGCGGGCCCACCGAACGGATCAGGGATAAGGCCTTCGCCCGCACCGTCCTTCGGCTTCCACTGCCAGGCCCCGGCGGGGCTCTTGGTGAGTTCCCAGTCGAACCCGTAGAGGTTCTGCAAGAACCCGTTGCTCCACTGGGTCGGGGTGGCCGTCCACACGACCTCCAGGCCGCTGGTGATGGCGTCTTTGCCCTTGCCCGTGCCGTGCGTGCTCTTCCAGCCCAGACCCTGCTGCTCGAGCGGCGCGGCCTCGGGCTCGGCGCCAACCAGACTCGGATCGCCCGCACCGTGGGTCTTGCCGAAGCTGTGGCCACCGACGATCAGGGCGGCGGTCTCCTCATCGTTCATCGCCATCCGAGCGAAGGTCTCGCGGATATCGCGTGCCGCTGCCACCGGATCGGGCCTGCCGTTGGGCCCTTCCGGGTTCACATAGATCAGGCCCATCTGGACCGCGCCCAGCGGGCCCGACAGTTCACGGTCGCCGCTGTAGCGTTCGTCGCCGAGCCAGGTGTCCTCCGGGCCCCAGAACACTTCCTCGGGCTCCCAGATATCGGGTCGGCCGAAGCCGAAGCCGAACGTCTGGAAACCCATGGACTCGAGCGCGACGTTGCCGGTGAAAACGAGCAGGTCGGCCCAGGAGATGCTGTCGCCGTACTTCTGCTTGACCGGCCACAGCAGCCGACGAGCCTTGTCGAGGTTGGCGTTGTCGGGCCAGCTGTTGAGCGGGGCGAAACGCTGGGCGCCCTGACCGCCGCCGCCGCGTCCGTCGGCGATGCGGTAGGTGCCGGCCGCGTGCCAGCTCATGCGGATGAACAGGCCACCGTAGTTGCCGTAGTCGGCGGGCCACCAGTCCTGGGAGTCGGTCAGGACCGCGGCGATATCGGCTTTGAGGGCGTCGACGTCGAGCTCGGCGAATGCTGCGGCGTAGTCGAAGTCCTCGCCCAGCGGGTTGGACTTGGACGAGTGGGCGTGCAGAACCGAGACGTCGATCTGTTCGGGCCACCAGTCCTTGTTGGAGTGGGGGCGGTGGTCGGTGTCCGCGGTGGGCGAGGGGATCGCCGGGTTCTCGCTCTCGCTGTTGCTGAGAGTTTCGGCGTCAGGAGCGGGTGGGCGGCTATCGGAGGTCACGATATTCCTTCCTGGACGGGTCTTACAGGCTGGGAGCGGAGTTGTGTTCGCTGGGCGCGGAGTTCGCGCATTCGGGGCACAGACCCCAGTAGATGACTTCGGCCTCGTCGATCACGAAGCCGAAGTCGTCGGAGGCAGTCAGGCAGGGTGCTTCGCCGACCGCGCAGTCGACGTCGGCGATCGCGCCACACGTTCGGCAGATCAGGTGGTGGTGATTGTCACCTACTCGCGCCTCGTAGCGGGCCAGCAGGCCGCGAGGCTGGATGCATCGGAGCAGTCCGGCAGTGGTGAGCGTGCGCAAGGTGTCGTAGACGGCCTGATGCGAGACCGCGGACAGGCGGGACCGAACGGCACGGATGATCGAATCCGTGTCGGAGTGCGGGTGGGCGTGCACGGCGCTCAGCACCGCCACGCGCGGTGCTGTCACCCGCACAGAAACTCCCCGCAGCATCTGCTGGAACTCCGCGTCCGTGGGCACACCAGCAGTTTTGCGCGTTTTCTGGAATCAGTCAAGTATTTGCTGGCCGCCGTGTCTTCGCGCTGATCGCGTCGGCGTCGGCGCTTTGCACCCGGCACGGATTTCCGCCGCCTGGCGTCGTCGCTGTCGTTGTGACCGTGCGTTCGTAGCCGGGTGCGGTGACGAACACTGCTTGCGCTCGAGGCGCGGCGGCAGTGCCCAACGGGGTGTCCACGCGCCGGAAAATAGCCCGAAGTTTGTGATCTCGGGTCGATTTCTGGCTGTTTGATGTTGTCGGAGAAGGGAATTCCGTGTGCACCCCAACAGAAGAACTTTCGCCGCGCCGGTGGCCTTGCCGTGCGGGACACGAGGAGACCGCTCATGCCGATTTCTGGTCCAGCTCAGCAGCTCGTCAGAACTCCGGAAAATGGTGATATCGAGACCGCTGCGGCGATGGTGTCGCACGACAACCAGCTTGTCGCCCACCTCCAAGACCGGGGTCTGCGCAGGCTGTGTACGTGCGCCGCCGGATTATCCAGCCGGGCTCAGTGGCGGCTCGAAGCGGTAGCCGAAGCATTGCGGAATACCGAAGAGCTCTGATTCCTGCTGCGGAGCATCGCGCCTCACCTGACCTCGAAGCCGACGATACGCCCGAAGCTTCTGAGCTCGGGCTCGCGCCTAATTGCCGGGCCAGGTTCCGGTCAGGGACTTGTAGCCGGTTGCACCCGCACGGTACAGCGTCTTCATGACCGCCGTCTCCGTGCGAGCCACCAGATCAGTGCCGCCGCGGATACTGCGCCGGCAGCTACCGGCACCGGGTTCCGGCGCGCCACCCCCGCTGCCTGCTTGCCTCGTTCGGCCAGCGGCTCGGGAACGGAGGACTCTATCTTCTCAGCTGCCTGCAGGGTCTTCTCCTTGGCAACGGCTTGTGCCTGCTCTGCCTTGTCCCGCGCCTGGTCACCGGCGGCGAGCGTCTGAAATTTCGCGGCGGTGACCCGCTCTTTGGCCACCTCGGCCGTTTCGTGGACCTTGTCCTTCGCGCGTGCGGGCACGTCCAGCTTGTCGGCGAGCTCGGCGACGGTCTCGCTGAGCTCCTGACGTGCCTGTTCGCGGTCGTTGCGGAGAGCCTTCGGGTCGTTGGGCTCAGTCATCGTCTACTCCCGTCCTTCACGATCTCGATGTCTTCTTTGACGCCTTGCACCGCTTCTCGCGGGACAGGTGGTGCGGCGTCGGTGACATTCTTTTGCCGAGCAGTCCCAGACCCGCGCCGACCAGGGGCGGGCGTCTCTCGGGGGAAGGACGGGTTCGGCTCGGGCGCCTGGCCCTGGTCGATGCGGCGGCCGCGAGCCGGTTCGGCGTCGAAGTCGACAACACCGCGAACTGCCGTGCTCGCCGACGACGAGCACGGCAGTCAGGCGGTGGTTGTCGACGTGACTTGGTCGGGCCGCTACTGCGAGCGGTCGCCGATCACACGGTGGAAGTCGGCGGCCGGACGATCTTCACGGCTACCGGTCCTACCCCCGAGGCCCAACAGAGAGGCCTGTCATGCTCCACCGGAAAGCGTCGCGGTTCAGATCCCGGCGTCGGGGCGCGGGATATCGCCACGCCAAGCTCCGGTTGCGCGGCCCTCGCTCTCGATGAACTGCTTGAAGCGCTTCATGTCGCCGTTCACTCGGTGTTCGAGCACGCCCAGCTTGTCGGCGGCGGTTTCGACGAAACCCTCCGGGTCGACATCCATTTGCGCGGTGATCCGGGTATGGGTGTCGTCGAGACGGTGGAATGTGACCACCCCGGCGTGGTTGGGTCCATCGTCGGACCTCCACGCGACCCGCTCGTCCGGGTGCTGTTCGGTGATGGTGGCGTCGAATTCCCGTGTCGACGGTCCGACGTGGATGCGCCAGTGCGTGTGTCGGTCGTCGACTTGACTGACCTGTTCGACGCCTTCCATGAACTGCGGAAAGGTCTCGAACTGCGTCCACTGGTTGTAGGCGGTGCGGATCGGGACGTCTACATCGACAGTTGCGGCTACTGTGCTCACGAGTACTCCGTTCCCCAGCCTGCCTGCGTCGCCGCCACAGACTGGATTCGTTCGCAGCTGCACGCCTTCGAGGCGCTGCAACTCGTACAGTGGCGGCCTACCCGGGGCCCGAAAGTGCAAACAGGAGTGCGGCATCCGGATTTCGGGGTGGTAATTGACCGATTCCGGTGTTTTCGTGATCATGGCGGTGTGAGTTCTCGCTCACTGTTGTTCCACCTGCTCTCGAGGTCTACCTGATGCCAACCCACGCCGATCAACAGCGCAAACGCCCTCAGCAGGATCGCGCGAAGGAGACCAAGGCGCGGATTCTCGAGGTGGCCGCTCAGCTCTTCGGAGATCGAGGTATCGGTAACACCTCGACGAACCGGATCGCCGCCGAAGCCGGCATGAGCATCGGCACGCTGTACCGGTATTTCACCGACCGGGAAGAGATCGTCAAGGAACTCACCGACAGCCTGTTCGTGCAGGCCGAGGAACAATACGCTCGGCTGCTCACCAAGTCGGTCGCCGACAAACCTCGGCGCGATACGGTTGCCGAGATCATCCGTGTCGGCGTCGAAATCCTCGTAGCCAACGGCCCGCTCGTGCGCGCCCTGGTGGCGGACCTGCAGTTCTACGGCAGCGGGATCCCCGAATTCGAACCGCGGTTGCGAATGCTCATCAAGCTCTACCTGATCCAGTCGCTGGGTCCGACCCACGGCCTCGACGTCGACACCATGGCCTACATCGTGCTCAACGCGGGCTTCTCCACCGCGCTGCGCTCGGTCAAGATGGACGAAGAGGGCATGGACCGCGACGCGGTGATCGATCAGACCGCCGACATGATCGGACTCTGGATAACCTCAGTGGCACAGGCTGATTCGCCCGCATAGTGCCCGAAGAAGCTGACGCGTCGCGCATTCGAAACCGCTCTCGCGTCGTACTCGACTGGATCATCGGTTTGTCCTCATCTGGGCCGCTGTAAGAGCCGTGTGTCCTTGCTGATGGGAGCGAATGTTGTTGCTGGGCTGGCGAATCAGGCGGTGCCCAGAACACTTTCGGGGGACGGGGCGAAGGTCGACTCGAAATGTCGAATGAGGTCGTCCGGGGCGGCAGGGGAGGCGGCACAGCCGAGGTAGCCGTCGGGGCGGACGACGTAGGCCGCGCCGGCGGCACAGTGATACTGCCGGGCGAAGTCGCCGTCGCTGTCACGGATGACCGGGAGGATCGTCGGGTCGACGGTGGCGCGGGGGCTCGCGACAAGGTAGGTGTCGAGGTGGCCGTCGGTCAGTTTTCGAAGCAGGTCGACGTGGCGTTCGATTTCGGTGAGAGTGGCTGTGTCACAGGTGTTGCCGACGTACCAGAGCACGGTGTGGTCGGGGCCGGTGAGCAAGGTGAAGAGCCGGAACGGCGACGTCACGCCGTCCCGGGTCAGTCCGATCGCGTCCGGAGCGCGGCTGCCCGCAAGGGGAGACGTTGCGCCGCTGGGGGATTCGGTGACGATAGGGCTGTCGCGATAGTCGATCAGGAGTTGCGCCTCGCGGAGCAGAACGCGTTCGGGGTCCGATTCGCCGGCACCGATTCCGTCGCGGGCGTCGCGGACGGTGCGGCCGACCACCTCCTCGCCGATCGGTCTGCGTTCGGCGTCGTAGCTGGCCAGCAGTGTCGGTGCGGCCAGCTCCGCGACGGCCAGGGCGAGCTTCCAGGCGAGGTTATGGGCGTCTTGGATGCCGGTGTTCATGCCCTGGGCGCCCGTGGGCGGGTGGATGTGGGCGGCATCGCCCGCGACGAAAACTCTTCCCCGACTGTAGGAGTCGACGATGCGATGGCTGATCCGGAACACCGAGGACCAGCGCAAGTGCGAGGCAGTCGTCGGTTGGGGCGCGAGCCGGTCGAGCACCGCCTGAATATCGGCCAGTGCAGGTCCGGGCCCGGTGCCGAGTCCGTGTTCGACCTTGTCGCCGCCGACGGAGTTGTCGGACGTCAGTTCCGGGGGAACCCGCATCGACACCCGGTAGCGGTGGTGGCCGGGCAGCGGGACACACACCAGCACGTCGTCGGTGACGCCGTTGGTCTGGTGCATCGACCGCACGGTGTAGCCGTGCGGTTGTGACCAATCCAGCTCGACATCGCCGAGCATGTACTGCTCGGCGAAGGCCGCGCCCTCGAACGTCAGGCCCAGCGTCTTGCGGACGGTGCTGTGCGCACCGTCGCAGCCGACCAGATACCGTGCCCGCACCGTGTGCTCGCCCTCGGGTCCGGCGAGCACGGCGGCGACGCCGTCCTCGTCCTGGGTGAACCCGACGAGCCGAACTCCACGCTCAACTCGGGTGCCCAGCGATTCCAGGTGCTGGCGCAGGATCCGCTCGGTCTCGTATTGGGGGAGTCCGAGAAACCCGAAAGGAATCTCGGAGGGCAGCGCCAGATCCATGCGGTCGGTCTCGGCGCCGTTGACGTACACGATCTGGCCGCGCAACAGGATCGCGGCGTCGAGGACCTCGCGCAGGATGCCCATCGCCTCGAACAGTTCCAGCGTGCGGGGCTGGACGCCGACCGCTTTCGCGTACCGCGGCGGATCGGATTGCGCGTCGATGATCCGGCACCGGACGCCGCGCCGGACCACCTCGACGGCGGCGGCCGAGCCCACCGGACCTGCGCCGACGATCAGAACATCGGTATCGAACATGCGACATCACCTCGCGCTGCAAGCCCCCGCCTCATGTTGTTCGCTGATCGTACGCCTGGCACCGGCCTGCGGAATCCCACGAATCGACGGGTCACCGGGAATCGAGTCATCGGGGCCGGTCACTTCGACATCACGATTCCGAGCGCTGGCACTGAGCCTGCAGAATCCGGTCGCGGTAGACCCGCAGTGCCGCGACGACAGCGAACAACGCGGTGAGTGCTCCCAGCACCACACGCACCGAGTGCGCGACCCCGATTTCGTGGGCCGTGCGGTGCAATTCGTCGACGGTATACAACGCGCGATCATCGAACAGAACCGTCCACCGCGGCCACAAGTACAGCGCTGAGAGCAGGAACAGTCCGGAGACCAGCGACAGCATCGAGGCAAGCGTCCAGATTCGTGATGTCTTCGACCACAGAGTGGCTGCGACAGCGACCACGCCGGTCAGCATCAGCGCAGCGCCCAGCGGACGCATCACGCTGCCGACCGAGACGACGGCGGTGAATTCGTCGGCCACGATCAATGACGCCGGAATGTCGTGAAAGTAGTTCGGGTACAAGAAGACGGTTTCGGCGATCATGGTGCAGAACACCAAGGTCGCCAGTGCCGCATACAGGGTGGTGGCTGCGAGTGCCGCGGTAAGTTTTCGCATGGAGCGCCCTTTTTCTGAAGTTCTGCTGTCGACAGTAGGCAGGCTCGGAGGCGACGACATCCGGCGACAGCCCTGATTCCACATCAGGGACCTCCCTGACTCACGCGGTTCCCTCGAACTGTGTGATCCGCCGGGTTGCCGGTGCTCGGGCGCGGCGATGCGTAACGCGGGGGGAGCCGGATGCGACCGCAATGGTGGGAGCAGGGCTATCGAGGACAGGTCGGAGGCGCGTGACAGTCGGTCGGATGAGACGGACAGCCGTGGTGGCAGGGGCGGTGGGCGCTCTGGGGCTGCTCGGCTTCGGCGGGCTTGCGGCTGGTGAGCCGACCGTCGTCCCCAGGGACAAGATCGGCGTCACCGAGGGACTGGGCTTCACCGAGGTTCCCGGCGGTAACGGATTCGCCGACGGCGACACTCTTCGGTTGGTCGCAGGTCCGGGAGACCACGGCAACGGCGGCAACAACGGGAATTCGGACCCGGGCAGCGGTAACGGCAACCAGGGAAATGGTGGCGGTAACCAGGGCAACAACGGGAATCAGAATCCCGGCAGCGGTAACGGCAACCAGGGAAACGGCGGCGGAAACCAGGGCAACAACGGGAATCAGAACCCCGGCAGCGGTAACGGCAACCAGGGAAACGGCGGCGGAAACCAGGGCAGCAACGCGAACCCCGGTAATGCACCCGAACCGTGGGCGCCTGCCCCAGAATCCGCCCCCGAAGCCCCGGCGCCCCGTGCAAGCCCCGAGTCCGAGAGCGCCCAGCCCGACACCGCCGAACCCGGCGGTGCACCGGGCAGCGACTCACCGGGCGGTGGCGGCGCCGCACCGCCGGCCGGATCAGCTCCCAACGGAGCCGGAGAGTCACCCCGGTCACCGGCCCCCGCCGGAGCAGGGGATCCGCCCGCCGCGCCCGCGCCCGGCGGCGGTGCGGCGGTTCCCGCCCACGAGGTCCGACCCACCAGCGACACGGGGATCCTCCCCGAGCCGAATCTCCTCTCGGTGATCGGTGGCCTCATCGCTCTGGGGCTCGCCGGCGGCGGATCGGCCGTGGTCAGTTTCCAAGGCGCCGCCCAGGCCCAGGCACGTATCGCCGCCGCCCGAGCCGAGTTCTTCGGACCGCGAGCGTGATCGTGGGCATCGCCTTCGGCCCGCTTCATCGGCTGACTCGGTTGCGAGCGGCGGCGGTTGATCCGCACTGAGAGACGTTGCCGCCGTAGCGGATCCGACGCGGACCGCCGCGGTTACTCGAGTTCGCCGATGTTGCCGATCACCCGGTTCAGTTGGACCCTTCCCTCGGAAAGGTTGTAGGTGACACACGCGATGGCGAGTTTTCCGGCCTGGATCTTCTCGGCGATGGCGCTCGACCGTTGCGTCAGCAACAGGCCGGTCTCCTCCACGTGCCGTGCTTCGAGTTCGTCGACGGAGCTCAGTCCTTCGCGGCGGCCCAGCAGGATCGACGGGGTGACTCGTTCGACGACACTTCGAATGAATCCACCGGGCACGGCGCCGGAATCGAGGGCGTCGATCGTCGCGCGGACCGCACCGCAGCTGTCGTGCCCGAGGACGACGATCAGTGGAACGTTCAGGACCTCGACACCGTATTCGATCGATCCGAGCACGGAGCCGTCGACGACATGGCCGGCTGTGCGCACGACGAACATGTCGCCGAGGCCGCGGTCGAAGATGATCTCGGCGGCGACTCGGGAGTCGCCGCACCCGAACAGGATCGCGGACGGGTGCTGCCCGGTGGTGAGTTCGGTTCGGTTCGCTGCGCCTTGGTTGGGATGCTGCAGTCGTCCTTCGACGAAGCGATCGTTTCCCTCGCGGAGGGTCTTCCAGGCGGCAACAGGACTCGTATGCGGCATATGTCCAGTTCTAACATGCGCTGGGTTCGCGACCCTCGGGGTGGTGGTCGGCTCCTTGGATGTCGACAACGAGGTCGATGGCGTACCGGTCGAGGCCCTGGCGGCCTGACGTGCGACGACGCCGATCCGGCGAGACCCCGACTGCGAATCACTGATGCTCGGTGGCTGACTGCGCAGCGCCCGAGCGGCATGCCGGTCGGCGTGGCCGAGCGACGCTGTGCCGCTCGCGCCACGTCGACTGGCAACACCGAGCCGGGCAAGGCGATTTGCGAGCCGACGGTCCGACCCCGCAGCGACGTATGCTGGTCGCGATCGGCGCCCAGGGCACCTTCGAGTACTTTCCCGCCTCGAACCGGCTACGTGCCCACTGACAAGCGAGAAGGTCGTGTCGAAAAGCCCGAATTTACGGTGGTTCTGGTCCGTCCTCACGCTCGTGACGTGTGGAGCGCTCTTGTGGGGGTGCGCCGCCTCCGTTGTCATACCGAAACTGGACAAGGACCTCTCCGCCGAGGAGGCGCGACGGGTCATGGAACGGCGAAGTATCTGGATACCTGACTCGTTCGAGTTGGTCAGCATGCGCCGATTCGGGTGCCCGCCGTTGGCGGGGATGTGCGGCTACGCGGGCAGCTATGTCGCACCAGCGGAACATTTCCCGGACTACCGGGCGATGTACACTGATTCGACGTATACCCAACCGCTGCAGAAGATTACCTGCGCCGAGCTGACCAAGCGCCTGGGATTCCAGCCGACGACCGAGCGCAAGGACTGGAAGTTCGATTGCGCGAACGCAATCGAACTGTTCGCCAGCGCGCCCTATGGCGACATCAGCCCCGACTACCCCGGGGTGACGATCGTTCGGGACTCTCAGTTCGCCACAATCCACTTCTATTCACGTCCGAGCTGACGTGACCGGCTCGCCGATCAGATCGCGGGCTGGGCGCCGTCGTCGGTGCGGCCGCGGCGGCTTCCGGTGTAGGCGTTTTCGCGCAGCCAGTTCACCACCTGAGGCATCAAGGTGACGTCGGCAGGATGGTTGAGGATCGGATCGAAGAAGTCGGTGCGGTATTCGCCCGGCTCGGCTCGCCGTAGATCGAGTTCGCCGACGGTTTCGGGTGGGCGGCCGATGCCATCGGCGGTGATCGAGAACCGGAGCACCCGGTCGTCGAGGTGGTCGTCGAGGGCCCGCAGGGACGCTGTGTTCGGCAGGTCGTCGGTGTCGAGCGGTTCGGCGAAGAGCCAGACCGGTGACGCGTCGGCGAATCGGTAGGGCAGCAGCGTGCCGAAACGGGCCGTGGCCCAGGCGCGTGCGGGGGTGATGACGAACCGGCCCATCGCACTGCGACCGGTGGTCGCCAGCGCGAAGTCCCAGGGACGTTCGTCGCGATCGAGGACCCGGAAAGCCAGCCCGAGTACGTCGGGCACGCCGCCGGGGCTGCCGATGCCTTTCGATTGCCGGGCGATGACCGCGCGGTCGCCGGGTCCGAACCAGGGCTCGTAGGCGCTGGTGGCACGGAATCGGCCCGCGAGGCGGACACCGCGCGGGTGGAACACCCGTGCGTGCCGCAACCGAGCCCCGGTCTGGAAGGTGGTGCGGACAACGGTATTCGGTAGTTCGGCGACACGGTGCATATCGATCATCGGCGCTGGTCTCCTGTCACGGTGGTGGTCATACGGTGCGCCTACCCCCGGCGACGGAGCCCAATCGCTGTCCGGCGATCGGAAGTGTCGATCTGGTGAGAAGAGTGTCGTCACCACGCGCTTGTCGCGCGCTCCAGCGTCTCCGAACTCGAGCGATCGCTCAGGTATCGCCCGCCGTAATTCCCCACCCGAGGCAGAACGTATGACCTGCGGGATCGCGGAATACCCGGAAGCGGTCTTCGCCGACAGCATCGGTCACGCGCGTAGCGCCGAGACTCCACCGGTAGCGGGCCGGCAGCCACAATCGGGCACTGGCGGAGACGAAATTCATTGCGGTGAATTCGAAACTGCTGTCGGATTCGACTCCTTAACATCGGCGATCCGGTCTGCTTGAATGGATATATGTGCAGATGGATGGCGTACGTGGGGGAGCCGATCCTCGCGGAAGAACTGTTGTTCACGCCGCGGCACTCGTTGATCGACCAGAGTTTGCATTCCCGACTCGGAGCCACGACGACCAACGGTGACGGTTTCGGTATCGGCTGGTATGGGGAGGGTGCAGAACCCGCGGTGTTCAAGAGCATCGAACCGGCGTGGAACGACCGAAATCTGCGTGAGGTCTCCGGTCAGATCCGTACGCCGTTGTTGTTCGCCCATATTCGCGCCTCGACCGGGACGCCGGTACAGCGCAGTAACTGCCATCCGTTCCGGCACGGTCGGTGGCTGTGGATGCACAACGGAGCACTGCGTGGCTTTCGCGAGGTCCGCCGTGACTTGGTCACCGCGATCGACCCGGCGTTGTTTCCCGACCTCGAAGGATCGACGGATTCGGAAACACTGTTCTATCTGGCGTTGACCTTCGGTCTCACCGAAGATCCACTCGGCGCGGTCGCCCGCGCGGTCGGATTCGTCGAAGACGTAGGTCGCGCGCACCAGGTGGAGAATCCGGTCCAGATGACGGTCGCGACGACCGATGGACAGTCACTGTGGGTCTTCCGCTACTCCAGCGAACGTCAGTCGAGATCGCTGTTCTTCTCGACGAAGATCGCTCAGTTGCGCGCACTGCACCCCGAGGTGGAAGTGCTGCACCGTCTCGGCGACCACACCCGTTTCGTGGTTTCCGAACCGCTGCGCGACCTTCCCGGCGCGTGGAACGAAGTTCCCGAATCGTGTGCCGGAATCGTGCGGGCCGGGGCGGATGAACTCCTGGGGTTCGAGCCCATTTCGCCGGTCTGAGCCGGCGAATCGAGATCTGTGAAACCGCGCTAGATCGTGGCCATCGCCTCGGAGCTGTGCGGGTCCTCACCGGTGACCTCGATCGGGTAGACGCCGACAGTTTGCACAGCGGCCTTCTCGACGAGCAGCGGAACGAAATCGCGGACACGGGCGTCGGCGAATCGCTCATGAATACGGCGAACCAGGAGCTCGATCCCCGCCGGTGACTCTGCCGGGAAACGGGCGATCAAGCGTTCGATCACCTGATCGATCTGCACAGATTCATTGTCGTCGCGCATCATCCACCCGCCTGCTCGCTCTCAACTCGCCGGTCGTGTCATCTGCTCCGCTGGGAATCGCCGGTCTATTCGCACCCTTCGACGGTCAGTCGTGCGAGCACAGCGAAGACGTTCGCCAGGCCGCCTGCCCGTAGTGCACCGCGTTGCCGGACGGCGCCGTTGCCGCTGGTGAGCACTGCCGCCAACGCATCGCGGGTGAATTCGTAGTCACCGGATTCCTCCAGGGCGGAACGGACGTGGCAGAGCAATTGGGTCAGGGCGTGGCGGGTATCGTGCCGACCCACGATGGTCGTGGGGAATCGTGGGCTGGAGAGCCCGTGGCGGGCCGCGTAGCGGCATGCCGAGCGCAGGTGCGTCCGGGCGATCGGATCGGCGAGGTGCCCACGGCCGATGGCGGCGACCGAGGTGATAACGAGGGCCCGTATCAGACTCGCCAACAATGTCGTTTCCGCGACGGTCGCGGGCACGTCGCTGATCCGGATCTCGATCGTCGGCAGGTGAGCCGACAATCGGACATCCCAATAGACCATCGCCGGGTCGAGGATCTGCCCGTCTTCGGCGAGTCCCGCGACGATGTCGTCGTAGTGCGCTGCCGACTGGAAATACGGTGGTGGGCCGGCACTGGGCCACCGCGCCCACACCATGTGGCGCCAACTGGCGTGCCCGGTATCGGTGCCCTCGGCGATCGGGGAATTCGCTGTCAACGCCAACAGCGCGGGCAGCCAACGACGCAGGTGATTGCTGACCTGCACCGCGAGGTCGCGCTCGGGAACACAGACATGGACATGGCAACCACAGGTCACCTGGTCGGCCAGTGCCTTGAAGTGTTCGGCTATGCGCTGGTATCTCGGCGTGTCGGTGATGGAACCGGCAGGCGGCCCCCAGATCGGTACCCCCACCGCCAGCGGAAGCGAGCCGGAGCGAGCCGCGGCGTCGATGATCGTGACTCTGGCTCGCCGAACCTCGCGGTGTACTGCCTCGATGCTCGCGCAGACGGGAGTGCAGGTTTCGATCTGGCATCGCGAGAGTTCCAGCTGCAATTCGACGTCGGTCCCGGCGGCCGCGACGGTGGTGTTGGTCAGGCAAGGGCGCCCGGTGGCGGGGTCGATCAGCACGAACTCTTCCTCGACGCCGACGGTGAACGCGCGCAGATCGTTGCGGTGTGACCGATCGCGTCGGTCGATCGACAGGGACGCCATCGTTCCTCCTGGTCGGCGTCGCGCCCACCGGTAGACGAGCTATCGGGGAGAGATCCGACGAGGACTCAGCGTTCGGGTCGCCAGGTGGAGACAGCCCAGATGATCACGACACTCAGCGCGATGATCACGATGGACCATGCCGGGTAGTACGGCAGGGACATGAAGTTCGCGACGATGACCAGTGCGGCGATCCCCAGCGCGCCGTACCGACCCCATGTCGATCCGATCGCGAGTCCGACGCCACAGATCAGCGCGACGGCGCCCAGCACGACATGGATCCAGCCCCACGTCGTGGTGTCGAACTCGTAGACGTATTCGATTCCGGCGACATACAACTTGTCGTCCGCGATCGCGGAGATGCCCTGCAGAATGGAGACCGCCGCCAAAATGACAAGCATGAACGCGGCGGCGATGGATATGCCCTCGGCGACCGCCTCCCGCTGGAAGGGCTCTTCCTCGGGGGCGTTGTATACCGGTGACGGGTTGCCGGTCATGATCGACTCCTCGGTGATACTGAGGACCGCCCACTCGACGCGGTTGAATGGAAGCAGGTCCTGTCGGAAACTTCTACTTTTCGAATCGTCTGTCCGTGGACCACGTGTGGTGGATATCGTCGCGATGAGGGGTTCTATTCGTGCGCGACTGTTTGCTCGGTGTCGCGGTGCATCATCGAGGATCACATGCCCAGCGAAATTGTCTGCGGGGGTGCAGTATCCGCATTTCGTGGGTTGCTCAGAGTTTACCGGAGTGGATTCCTCTTAACAAGGCGCGGTCCGACGAGAGGCGGCAATCGGCATTCACCCGCAACAATTACGGTCGCGGGTCAGGTGCGGGAGCAAGCACTTCGTCTGGTCGCTGTCGAACTACGTCCGCAGGGGCCGAACGGACGTCAGGCCGCGACCGCCTGCTCGGGTACCTTGACAACGAACAGGCTGATCAGCAGGGCCGCCGCCGTGAAGATCACGGCAGCGATCACGGCGCTGGACATGCCGTGCGCGAGGATATCCGCGGCCCCGGTGTTTTCCTGGGCCCGTTCGGCTCGGGCCGACTGATAGATGGTGGTCAGAATGGCCACGCCCAGCGAAAGTCCCAGCTGCTGGGTCGCTTGGAGCAGCCCGGACGCGGCGCCCATGTCGCGAGGCTCGAGTCCGCCGAGCACGGTCATGTTCAGCGTGACGAAGGCCAGGCTCAGACCGGCGCCGAGCAGAACGAAGGGGCCGAGAACGCCGGTGAAGTAGTTGGTCGTTTCATGGGTGGTGGTCAGCCAGATCGCTTCCAGCATCATCAGGACCACCCCGGTGAGCAATACCTGCTTGCGGCCGAATCGGGCGATCAGTCTCGGCGCCGCCTTCGCCACGGCGAACTGGACCGAAGCCATGGGAAGGAAGGCGATTCCGGCGATCAGCGGGCTGAAACCGAGCGCTTCCTGGATGTAGAGCGAGAGCAGGATGTAGGTGCCCGCCATGGCCGCCATCAGCAGAACGAATGTGAGGTAGGCGCCGGCCCGAACCGGATCGCCGAGCAGCCGCAACGGCATGATCGGGTGATCGGCGCGCCGTTCGGCGCGGACGAACGCCGCGATGATCACGATGCCGACAACGGTCGGTACCACGGTGACCGGCTCGGCCCAACCGTCGGACCCGTGAGTCAGCCCGTAGACGACACCGACCATGCCGAGCGTGGACAAGATCGCCCCTAGCAGATCGAATGTGCCCGTGTGGCGCTCGGTTTCGGTCAGGTAGCGCAGCGCGAGCACGATGGTCAGCACGCCGATCGGCACATTGACGAAGAACACCAGACGCCAACTCAGGGTGGTGAGGATGCCGCCGAGGATCAAGCCGAGCGTGATACCGAATCCGGTGACCATGGAGAACACCCCGAGCGCGCGCGTGCGTTCGGGCCCATCGGCGAAGGTGGCGGCGATCATCGACAGGGCGGCGGGGCTCGCGAACGCGAAGCCGACGCCTTGCAGCGCCCGCGCGGCGATCAGCAAGCTCTCATCGGGCGCGACGCCACCGAGGATCGAGGCGGCGACGACAAGGCCGAGTCCCCAGATGAACATCCGGCGCCTGCCGAGAAGGTCGCCGGCCCGGCCGCCCAGCAGCAGCAGGCCACCGTAGGCCAGTGAGTAGGCACTGAACACCCAGGCGAGTGCCGGTCCGGACATGTCGAGTCCGGAGCGGATTTCGGGCAGGGCGATATTGACGACATTGCTGTCGACCGCGACCATGAGCTGGCAGGTCACGATAATGCCCAACACGATCGACAGGCGGCGGTTGTGTCTGCCCGCGGTCTGCGCGGTCTCGTCGTGAGCTCGGGTGGCGGGCTGGGTATCTCGGCTGGTCATCGACATCCGTTCGAAGGATTCGGGAAAGGTCGAGCTGCTGCGCGGCACTGCGCCTCTGCTCTACGCTTGTAGACTGAGATCAGCATAGGCACGCCCACCTATTTCGTCTACAGATGTTGAGTGAGGTTGCGATGACAGGGCACGAACTCGACGCGGCGTCTGCGCCCGTCAGCCGGGCCGAGCGGCGCAGCCAGACCCGGCAACTGATCCTGGACGCGGCGCGCGAGCTCTTCGCCGAGCGTGGTTACCTCGAGACCACGATTCGGGCCGTCGCGCAGCGCGCCGATGTCGATCCGGCGCTGGTGATGCAGCATTTCGGTGCGAAGAACGCGCTGTTCGATGCGGTCTCGGGCATTCCGATCACCCTCGACGACGCGTTGGAAGGCCCGCCGGAGGAACTCGGTGAACGCCTGCTTCGGCACGCCTTGGCGGATGTGGACCGCAAGGACGACCGGACGATGCCGGTACTGCGGTCGATGCTCACTCATCCGGAGGCCGCCCATGCCGTGCGCTGCGCGATCGTGAATCCGGAAACGAGCCCGTGGACGCGCGTGCTGGTCGGCCCGGATGCTGAGCGGCGGTCCGCGTTGATCGGCACGCTGGTGCTCGGAGTGCTGGTCGCGCGCTACATGGTGCACATTCCCGGGGTATCCGATGCGCCGGCGGAACGGTTGGTCGAGTTGGTCGGACCGTGCCTGCGCCCGCTGGTGATGGATGGTTTGCCGCCGGAGCCGAAAGAGCCGGGCGCGGCCCTGGCGGCGCTGGCCGAAGCGGACGCCGCTCGTCGGGCTGCTGCTGAACGGGTCGACGAGTGCGCCAGGATCGCGCTGGCCGGCGGCGCGTCCTACGGTGATGTGGGCCGACTGGTCGGGATCAGCCGACAGGCGGCCCGCAAACGGTGGCCAACTGCCAGGCCGTTGACAACTGAAGTTGTCAACGATCGGCGCGACTTCGACGACGGAAACTCAGTCTGCCAAGAGTGACAACCTGAGTTGTCATTGGGGCCGCGCACTGCCCGTGTTGTGAGCGTGACGATCCGAAGTGGAGACGACTCGAGACTTGCTCTCTATGGTGGATCGATGGTGTCGGTTAAACAGATCCAGGTCACCTTCGACTGCGCGGAGCCCGAGCGTGTTGCTCGTTTCTGGTCCGAGGTATTGGGGTACGAGCACACCGGCTCGGCATGTGTCGATCCCTCAGGTGTGGGCCCGCGCCTGTACTTCCAGCGCGTGCCCGAGGGGAAGGTCGTCAAGAACAGGCTTCACATCGACGTGCGGGTGGGCACCGGGCTCGTGGGTGAGGAGCGCCTCGCCGCACTCGAAGCCGAATGCGCACGGCTGATCGCACTCGGCGCGGTGCGCCTGCGACTACTGCGTGCCGATGGCGTCAACGAGTCGTGTCTGGTGATGCAGGACGTCGAGGGCAACGAGTTCTGTCTCGACTGAGTAGCCCTGCCCCGCCCTCGCGTGTTCTCGCTGACCGGGTCGGGTATCAGTCGGTGCGAAGTCGGGCGTGGAGGTGCATGTCATGGCGGCCGTCACTGTGGCGGCCGGCTCCACGCAGTGTGCCCTCGAAGGGGAATCCGCATTTGGCTGCGACCCGGCACGATGGCAGATTGTGGACCGAGTGGGTGAGCTCGATCCGGTCGAACGCAATCCGATGCGTCCGACGACTTCTCCGTTGCTGGTGACAGCCCATCGGCCGCGGTGAGCGTGGGCTGATCGGTGGCGAACGCAGCGGAATCGACTACTGCCGACATCAACTCGGGCATTCCAGAATTGTCCCCGTCGCGCCCGGCGGGGGAAGTGCTCTGAGATCAAGCAATGACTTGGGTATCGGGTGCGACTATCTGGTGGTGTTGGGTTCCACCTTGGGATCTCAGTGCGCGTAGTCAGCGGCAGTAGTGTCAGCACTACCGGGTTTTGGGGAGTCGGCAGGCTTCTCGTGGCAGGGCGTTCTCCCTAGTTTCATGGGATGCGGATGAAACTTGCGATGCTGGGGATGACGGTCTTGATAGCCACGTCGTGCGGCGTGGATACTTCGCCCGGTGCCACGGAAGCGGGGCGGGCAGAGATCACGGACGCGCTGAACAGTGCGGTGCGCCAGGGCTATCCGGGGGCTCAGGCGGTGATCACCGATAGCGGGCATACCTGGACAGTCACCGCAGGTGTGGCCGACCTGGATACCGGCAGGCCGTTTTCCGACGACGATCGGCTCCGGATTGCCAGTAACACCAAGCCGTTCGTCGCCACCGTGATGCTGCAGTTGGTGGCTGAGGGCAAGGTCGAGTTGGATGCGCCGGTGGAACGGTATCTGCCGGGGGCGGTGCACGGGCCGGGCATCGACGGCAATCGGATCACGATCCGAAACCTGTTGCAGCACACCAGTGGACTGCCCGAATATGCGGCCGAGTTCGGGGCGCCGCCCAAGCCGGGCCAGGTCGCGGGCCTCACCGAGCAAGTCCGGTGGGGGATAACGGATATCGCCCAAGTGGTCCGCAACGCGCTCACCGCGCCCGCCGATTTCGAGCCTGGTGCGCGATGGGCATACTCCAACACGAACTACGCCATCGCCGGCATGGTGATCGAGCAGATCACCGGAAACCTGGTGGGCGCTGAGGTCACTCACCGCATCATCGAGCCCCTCGGCTTGCAGAACACCTATTATCCGAGTTCTGATGAAGTCGACATCCGTGGCCCACATCCGAAGGGGTACACCGAAATTGGTGGCGTACGAGTCGACTACACCAGCCAGAACGTATCGTGGGCCGGCGCGGCCGGTGCGATGGTCGCCTCCGGCGCGGACCTGAACCACTTCTTCCTCGCCCTGTTGGACGGAAAGCTGCTCCCGCCCGCGCAATTGGCGGAGATGAAGAACGTCCGGCCAACCGGAGTGGACAGCAAATGGGCCTACGGTCTCGGCCTGGCGCGAATCACCATGTCGTGCGGCAACGAGCTCTGGGGCCATACCGGCGGTCTCTCGGGCATGGTGACCTATGACGGCGTAGTCCTCACCACAGGCCGTGCCATGACGATCGCCCTCAACCAGGATCTGATGGATGACCGCTACCAGGAAGGCTCGCGCGCTTTGGACGCTGCCGCCTGCTCGGCACCCTAAGGCCTGTGTCGTAGTCCTATCCGGCGCGGCAAGGACGAGTACCGCGCCGGCGGCCAGTGCTGTTAGGACCCAGGGGACGCCGCGGATCCGTGAGATCGCGGCCAGGTGCGGGCGGTCTGCTGTGGGCACCGGCACGAGATGCCCACAGCAGCACCATCACTCAGGCATCGACGGATACGGTGGCCGATCGGAGGTCGGGCAGGCCGAGGTTGTCTCGCAGGGTGGTTCCGGTGTACTCGGTGCGGAGGGCGCCGCGGTCTTGGAGCAGCGGGACCACGCGGTCGACGAATTCGTCCAGGCCGGTCGGGACGAGGTGGGAACCGAGGATGAAACCATCGGAGCCATCGCTGCTGACGAAATCGTCGATCTTCTCCGCGACCCGGGCCGGTGTTCCGACGATCGGACCGCGCTCGAACTGGTCGATCACCGTTTCGCGCAGGGTCAGCTTCTTGGCCTCGGAGACCTCGCGCAACCGTTCGACCGTGGCGAAACGGTCCTGGTGCAGGAAGGCGCGGCCCTGGATGAACGGTGCCGCATCGGGATCGGGCTCGATATCGGGGATCGGGCCCTCCGGGTCGTAGCCGGACAGGTCGCGGTTCCAGATCTGTTCGAGCAGGATCAGCGCGGTCTGTCCGGTGACCTGTTCGTTGCGGATGGCGTGGTACTTCTCGATCGCCTCGGCTTCGGTGTCGCCGAGGACGAAACTCGCCGACGGCAGGATTTTGATGTCGTCGGGCGAGCGCCCGGCCGCTACCGCGCGAGCCTTGATGTCGCGATAGAAGTCCGCGGCTTCGGGAAGCTTGCCGTAGGGGGAGAAGATGGCGTCGGCATTGGCAGCGGCGAAATCGCGTCCCTGTGGTGAGACGCCGGCTTGCAGGATCACCGGCCTGCCCTGCGGGCTGCGCGGCACCGTGAACCGGCCGGAGATGTCGAACTGCCGACCACGGAACTCGAACGCACCGGCATCGGGCCGGGCCAGGAATCGCCCGCTGTCCTTGTCGGCGGCGATATCGTCGACGTTCCACGAATCCCACAGGGCTCGAACAGCATTCAATGTCTCCTCGGCCCGCACGTACCGGTCGGCCGGGTCGAGGAAGCCGCCACGCCGGAAGTTCTGTCCGGTGAACGCGTCGAAGGAAGTGACCACGTTCCAGGCGGCGCGCCCGCCGGAGAGGTGATCGAGAGTGGCGAACTGCCGGGCGAGTTCGTAGGGCTCGTTGAACGTCGCGTTGATGGTGCCCGCGAGGCCGAGGTGCTCGGTGACCGAGGCGATGGCGGCCAGCACGCCGAAGGTGTCGGGACGGCCGATGATGTCCTGGTCGAAGATCTGGCCCGCGCGTTCACGCAGGATGAGACCTTCGGCGAGGAAGAAGAAGTCGAACTTGCCCCGTTCGGCGGTGCGCGCGGTGTGTTCGAAGGAGCTGAAATCGATCTGGCTGCCCGCCTGCGGGTGCCACCAGGCGGTGTGATGGTTGACGCCGCCGAGGTAGGCGCCGAGGATGACCTGCTTGCGGGGTGTACTCATCGGTGGGACCTCACACTCTGGCGTAACGGTTGGGCACGGTGGTCGACAGGCCGAGCAGTCCGCGCAGGGAAGCCTCGAGATAGCTGGTGCGGAACAATCCGCGATGCTGCAGGGCGGGCACGAGTCGGCCCGCGATCGCGGCCAGGTCATCGACCGCGACACCGGGACGCAGCCGGAACCCGTCGACACCCTGGGCATCCCAGTCGGCGAGCAGATCGGCGAGCTCCTCGGCGCTGCCGGTGAAAATGGCCGCGTCGGAAGTGAATTCGGCACCGGACTGGTCGTTGAGCCGGGACAGGCGTTGCGCGCCGGTGTCCTCGTCGGTGTCGAGGAAGACGACCACGTCGGCGTAGACCCGCAGCGGTTCGCCCACCCTGGTCGCGGCGGCGGTCGCGACCTGTCGCAGAATCTCCGCCGGTCCGTGCTCGCGTGTGGGTGTGACGAAGACGAGATCGGCTGCCGCGGCAGCGAATTCGTAGACACGCTCGGCGTGGCCGAGTGCTGTGACCACCGGCTGACCTTGCGGTGGGCGCGGGGTGATGGCGGGACCGCGGACACTGAAGAAGCGGCCTTCGAAGTCGATGTAGTGCAGTTTGTCGCGGTCGATGAAGCGGCGGGTGGCGACGTCGCGGATCTCGGCGCCGTCCTCCCAGCTGTCCCACAGTCGCCGCACCACCTCGACGGCGTCGGTGGCCTCCTCGAACAGTGCTTCGGCGTGTACGGGGAGATTGCCGGTCGCGATGATGTCGGCGAACTCGGCGGGTGTCGGGTCGGTGATCTCGCGGCGCCCGAAGTGCTGGGCTTCCTCGGCACCGGCCGAGACTCGAACCTGCCAGCCCGCGCGGCCACGGGAGGTGTAGTCCAGGGTGGCGATGGCGGTGGAGACGTGGAACGGTTCGGTGTGGGTGGTCGTCACCGTGGGGATGAGACCGATGTGGTGGGTGGTCGGCGCGAGCGTCGCGGCGATGAGATGTGCGTCGAGACGGGCGCGGACCTGGTCTACGGCCTCGTCGTCGCGGGTGTGCAGCGGACCGGGCACACGCAGGCTGTCCTCGATCGTGACGAAGTCGAGCAGACCACGCTCGGCGGTGCCGACAAGGTCGGCCCAGTATCGGGCGCTGAACAATTCGGTGGGCCGCGAGTTCGGTGCTCGCCAGGCGGCCGGGTGCCAGCCCGCGCCGTCGAGCGCGACACCCAGGTGCAGTGGGTTCGGTGCCATCGTCTGCCATTTCTGTGGTTCGGTGAACGGTGCCTGATGCAACGTCCCATGCCGGGCACCGAGTAGTAGGACGGGTCCGGGCGGCCAGTCGGAATACGGGCGGCACAGCGATGCCGGCAACGATCACCGGTGGCCAGCGGGGGTGGCCGGGTGAACACGACCGGTCCGCTGCGGCGACGTCAACCATTGAATTCAGCCCGATCGACAGGAAATAGGCTGTCGCCCTGCAGATCGCCGCGCACCGAACTTGCGAGGATCAGGAATGCCGCACCGTGGCCTGCGGCAACTCCACCGGCAGATCCTTGTCGCCAGACGCGCCGAACCGACTTCTCGCTCTGCGGGAATTTATCTCCGTTTACCTGCTGTCTACGCAGGTAGAAGCGGTACTGCTCGGTATGAAGCGGAGGTAGATAAGGGCTTTCGCTCGTTGTGCGGGTCGATACTTTCGACGTGAACGCAGCGCACGACACCGCGAACGACGAATTCCTCGTCCGAGTGCGCGACTACGCCGAGCAGGTGTTGCGACCCGCCGCACTGTCGACGGACCGCACCGGGGTGCCCGCGGATCGGATCGACGAACTGGGCGGACTCGGTCTGCTCAATCACCTCGCGCCCAGGGAATTCGGTGGACTCGCGATCGACCGCGACACCGACCGTCGCGTGCACGAGATCATCGCGGGCGCCTGCTTCAACACCTGGCTGGTCTGGGCGCAGCACGCGCCGCTGGCCGGGCGCATCGCCGCGGCGGGTGCGCCGGTATCGGCGCTGACCGCACGGATTCTGCGCGGTGAGCTGCTGCTCGGTGCCGGGGTCAGCGATGTGCGGCGGTTCCCCGATCACTATGTCGTGGCACGCAAAGCTGCTAACGGCTGGATCTTCGACGGCACCCTGTCCTGGGTCAGCGGGTGGGGTCTCAACTCGGCGCTGACGGTGGCCGCCGTGGAACCCGATACCGAAACCGTGGTCACCGCGCTCGTTCCGGTCGGGGAACGAACCCGCAGCACCGGAGCGCTGGAGCTCGGTGCGGTCGCGGGCAGCCGAACGGTCCGCGTGCACCTGGACGAAGTTCTCGTCTCCGACGAAAACGTTCTCACCACACAGAGTCTCGACCAAGCGCGCATCGCCGACACCGGTACCGCAAGCGACGCACGAGCCCACCACTTCGGCCTCGCCGAGACCATCCTGACCGAGCTGGAGCGCAGCACTGTGCCGCTGGCCGCCGACGTCGCGGCGACCTGGCGCCCACGCGTCGCCGAGATCCGTTCCACCGCGTACGCGCTCGCTGACGAAGCCACGGCGGCGGGCGGTGGACCGCATCGCCTCGACCAGCGCCTGGCCACCAAAGTCGCCAGCGGCGAGGCACTCTCGGCGATCAGCCGTGCCCTGCTCATCGCCAGATCCGGCCGTGGCCTCAGTGGCGACGACACCGCGCAACTACACGCCCGCTCCGTCCTCTTCGTCCTGGTCCAGGGCCAGACCACCGATGTCCGTCGCGCCCAGCTCGCTGCGCTGGCCCGCTGATCACCACCGAACGGAACCACCGAACAATGAGTCTCGAATTCCTCTGGTACATCCCCAATCAGATCACGCCAGGACATCGCGGCGAGCCCGTGGCCGCCGACCACAACAGCCTGGACACGCTGACCACGCAGGCCAAGGCGCTGGAGGCGCACGGCTGGAAGGGCGCGCTGCTCGGCACCGGCTGGGGCCGCCCCGACACTCTCACCGTCGCCGCGGCGCTGGCGGCGCGGACCGAGTCCTTCGAGCCGCTCATCGCGATCCGGCCCGGCTATTGGCGCCCGGCGAACTTCGCCTCCGCCGCGGCGACCCTCGATCACCTCTCCGGTGGCCGGGTTCGGGTGAACATCGTCTCCGGCAAGGACGATCTGGCCGCCTACGGCGACAGCGAGGGCGACCAGGCCGACCGCTACGCCCGGACCAAGGAGTTCCTCCAGCTCGTCCGCAAACTGTGGACCGAGGAGAACGTCACCTACCGTGGCGAGCACTTCCAGGTCACCGATTCCACGGTGGTGCCCCGCATCGAGCAGCGCGGCGATCGACGTCATCCGACGCTGTACTTCGGTGGCGCCTCCGAGGCGGCGGAACGGGTCGCCGCGACCGAGGCCGATGTCCAGTTGTTCTGGGGTGAGCCGCTGGAAGGGGTGCGTGAGCGGATCGAACGGTTGCGCGCGCTGAGCGCCGAACTTGGCCGTGAGCACGCACCGCTCGAATTCGGCTTGCGCATCACGACGTTCGTCCGCGACACCACCGAGCAGGCGTGGGCCGATGCCGAGGCGAAGGTCGCGGAGATGGCGAAGAACGGCCAGGGTGGGTCGAATCCGCACCGTGGCACCGCCGTCGGTCAACAGCGTCTGCTCGACCTGGCCGCGCGCGGCGAGGTGCTCGACGACAATCTCTACACCGCGCCGGGCAAATACGGTGGCGGCGGCGCGGGTACCACCTGGTTGGTCGGTTCCGCCGAGGATGTCGCCAAGTCGCTGCGCAAATACCGCGATCTCGGCATTACCCACTTCGTGCTGTCCGATACCCCGTATCTGCGCGAGATCGAGCGTCAGGGTTCCCAGCTGCTGCCATTGCTCGGGGAGTGAGTGCCGCCGCCGTCCTGACCGTCGACCCGGTGCGCAGTCGACGGTTCCGGCTCATCGCGGTCTTCGCGGTGACCCAGACCGTCGGCTACGGCGCGATGATCCAGGCCTTCACCGTGCTGCTGGTCCCGATGTCGCAGGCCCTGGCGGTCTCACGCACCGAAATCGCGGCCGCTGCCACCATTTCCACGCTGATCGGGGCGTTGGCGGCGGTGCCGGTGGGCAATCTGCTCGACCGCTACGGTGGGCGGGCCTTGATGACGGCGGGCTCGGCGCTCGGCGTCGGCGCGGTTCTGCTGTGGTCGCAGGCGCAGAGCCTGGCCCAGCTGTACGCGGCGTTCACCCTGATCGGGTTGGCGCTGGCCACCTCAACCTATGAGGCCGCGTTCGCCGTTCTCGTTGTGGCCACCGAGCCGGAACACCGGGATTCGGCGATCGTCGCGGTGACCACGGTCGTGGGACTGGCCACCAGCCTGTACTACTTCTTCGCGGGCTGGCTCGAAACGCAACTCGGTTGGCGCACAACACTGGTGGTGCTGGCGATCGGTTTCGCGGTGATCGT
Source organism: Nocardia sp. NPDC056952 (assembly GCF_042674185.1). NCBI lineage: Bacteria > Bacillati > Actinomycetota > Actinomycetes > Mycobacteriales > Nocardiaceae > Nocardia > Nocardia sp. NPDC056952. The sequence continues at coordinate 114,394 of NZ_JBHURA010000002.1, forward strand.
GGTGCCCGCCCACCTGTGGGCGGTACCGGGCCGGGCAGCGCACACCAGCCGGGTCGCGCAACGCACCGGCGTCCGCCTCGGTGACGCGCTCCGTGACCGCAAATTCTGGCTGCTGGTGGTCTCTTTCGTCGCCCAGAGCGGGTCCACCTCGGCCTTCCTGCTGATGATGGTCACCTACTTCCGCGACATCGGCTATTCGCCCGTGTCCGCTGCCGCCCTCCCGATCGCCGTCGGCGTCACCCAGATCGCCGCCCGCCTGGCCCTGGCCCCGTTGGCTCGCCGCTTCGGGATGACCAGCGTGACAGGGGTTTCCTTCGCCCTCCAGGGGGCGGGATTGCTGGCTCTACCGCTGGCAGGCACCTCACTGCCGCTCACGCTGGCCTGCATCGTCGCCTTCAGCACCGGCTACGGCACCAGCGTGATCGCGCGCCCGTCGATCGTCGCCGACAGTTTCGGCGTCCCCCAGTTCGCCGGGATCCTCGCCGTGATGACGGTCCCGATCGCGCTGTCGCGTGCGGGCGCTCCCCTGGCCGCCACCTGGCTCGGTGACTGGCGGTTCCTGGTAGCCATCGGGCTCGCCGCCCTCCTCGCCGCGATCGCGCTGATTCCGCTGTCGCGCACACCGCCGGTAGACCACCCGCCGGTTCCGCCTCAGGACGCGGTCACCGGGCCCAACTGCGGCGCGACCCCGTAACGGACCGGCAGTGAAACGGCCGCCCCGCTCGAAGGTGAGCGGGGCGGCCGTTGGACTGCGGTGATTACGCGGGCAGGCTTTCCGCCGCGCGGTCCCCCGGGAACGGGAGACCGAAGCGGGCGCGCAATGTCGGTGCGGAGTATTCGTTGTGGAACAGCCCACGCTCCTGGAGGATCGGCACCACCAGGGTCGCGAAATTCTCCAGGTCGACGGCGGTCTCGGCGGGCATGATGGTGAAGCCGTCGGCGGTGCCCGCGTCGAACCAGGACGCGAGATCGTCGGCGACCTGCTCGGCCGAGCCGACCAGGAGGCGGTGGCCGGAGCCGCCGGCGCCCTGCTGGATCAACTCGCGCGGAGTACGCGGTCCCTCCGCGATGAGCGCGCGGGTGGAGATGCTGAACCCGGTCGAGAACGCACCGGCCGGAACGGCGTCGGGAAGATCGTCGACGCCGATCGGACCATCGGGGCCGAAAGAGTCCGCGGGCAGGCCGAGGTTACCCAGCAGTGCGGTGGTGAGCCGCTCGATCGGCAGCAGATCGTAGAGCTCCTGCTCGCGCCGACGCGCCTCGTCCTCAGTCGCCGCGACCAGCACCACCACGCCGAGCGAGATCTTCACATCATCGCGATGACGACCGGCCGCGGCCGCACGCTGCCGGATGTCGTTGCGGAACGCGACCGCCTTGGCCTTGGTCTGGGCGACGGTGAACACGACATCGGCGAAGGCACCCGCCAACTCGAGCCCACCCTCGGACCCGCCGGCCTGCACGACCACCGGTCGACCCTGCGGGCCCGGAGCCACCGGCAGCGGCCCGGCGACCGAGAAGAACTCGCCCTCGTGATCGATGCGATGGATCTTGTCGGTGTCGGCGTAGCGGCCGGTCGCTTTGTCCGCGATCAGCCAGTCCGGTTCCCAGCTGTCCCACAGCCGGGTGACCACGTCGAGGAATTCCCAGGCCCGCCGGTACCTGGTCTCCTTCTCCGGATGATCGGTCAGGCCGAAATTCGCTGCGGCGGCCGGTGTTCCGGTGGTGACGATATTGACCGCCGCCCGCCCCTTCGTCACGTGATCGAGCGCCTGGAATCGCCGCGCGAGGTTGTAAGGGGAGTTGTAGGTGGTCGAGGAGGTGATCACGACACCGAGGTGCTCGGTCACCGCCGCGACGCTGCCGAGCAGGACGAGTGGATCGATCCCGGTACCGGGCGCCTCCTCGATCTCCCCGCGCAGGGCCGGGGCGTCACCGAGGAAGACCGCGTCGATCTTGGCGGCTTCGGCGATCTTCGCCAGGCGCTGAAAGTAGTCGATGTCGAGGTAGGCGAGCGGGTCGGCGTGGTCGAGTCGCCAGGCTTGGCGGAAATGTCCCGGTGTCATCAGGGACAGGTTCACATGGAATCCGGACATGGTCGGTGCCTTCTGCTGCGGTCGGTGAGACAGGAGACGCCGATGACGTGAGCGGACTCGGCCACGTCATCGGCGTCGTGTTCGGGCAGGAATCAGAGCTTCAGGCCGGTGCCGTGGACACCGTGCTCCTCGATGAGGGCGAGCTCCTCGGCGGTGAAGTCGGGGAAGTTCAGCGCGGCGGTGTTGTGGTCGAGCTGGGTCACCGAACTCGCGCCGATCAATGCCGAGGTGACCTCGGGACGGCGCAGCACCCACTGCAACGCCAGCTGGGCCAGCGACTGCCCGCGCGCGGCGGCGATCTTGTTCAGCTCGGCGGTGCGCTGCCGGTAGGTCTCGTCGATGACATCGGGGGACAGGAACGTGCTGTTCTGTGCGCGAGCACCCTCGGGGATGGTCTCGAGGTACTTGTCGGTGAGCAGACCCTGGGCCAGCGGCGAGTAGACGATCACGCCGAACGCGTCCTGGGTCGCGGTGTCGAGCAGACCGTTCTGCTCGGGGCGGCGATCGTAGATCGAGTAGCGGGCCTGGTGGATCAGCAACGGGACACCGGCGGCGCGCAGCTGGTCGGCGATCTCGTGGGTGCGGTCGGGCAGGTAGTTGGAGATGCCGACGTAGAGCGCCTTGCCCTGCTGAACCGCGCTGACCAGCGCGCCCACGGTCTCCTCGAGCGGGGTGTCGAGGTCGGGGCTGTGGTGGTAGAAGATGTCGACGTAGTCGGTGCCGAGATCGCGCAGGCTGTGCTCGAGGGAGTTCAGGATCGACTTGCGCGAGCCGCCGCGCAGGTACGGGCTCGGCCCGATCGCGTTGCCCGCCTTGGTGGACAGCACGATCTCGTCGCGGTACGGCGCGAGGTCCTTGGCGAGCACCCGGCCGAAGTTCTTCTGCGCGGCGCGGTGCGGGGGACCGTAGCGGTCGGCGTTGTCGAAGTGGGTGATGCCCAGATCGAAGGCGTGCAGGATGATCTCGCGCTGGGTGGCGAAGGCGTAATCGGTGCCGAACTTCTGCCACAGCCCGAAGGAGAAGGCGGGCAGGTCGAGGCCGGAGGCGCCGGTGCGCCGGTACGGGACCTTCTCGTAGCGGTCTTCCGCGGCGGTGTAGGTGCGGTCGAAGGGGCCGTAGCTCATCAGGTTGGATCTTTCTCTCGGTGGTTCAGAACAGACCGGTGGTTGGGGGTTGTTCGCCCGTCAAGTGAAACGCGCCTGCGACGGCTTGCTTCCATTGGCGGGGGTTGTGGTTGGCGGCGGTCCTGGCATTGCGCCAGTGCCGGTCGAAGCCGAGGGCGCGGTCGGTGATCGACCCGCCACCCACGTCGAAGACGAGTTCGGCTGCGGCGAGCGCGGATTCGATGGCGATCACGCCCGCCTGTGCGACCTCGACCGCCGCCGACGCACCCGCGGCTCTGGCATCGTCGCCGGTGCGCCCGCGCACGCCCTCGAGTGTCTCGGCGGCCAGCAGGACCACCGCTCGCGCCGCCTGGGCGCGGGCGGCGATCTCGCCGACGGTCTGGCGGACATAGGGATCGTCGAGGCTGCTGGTCGCGGTGCTGTGTTTGATCGGGCGAGCCTTCTCCCGCACGTAGGCGACGGCGTCGTCACGGGCGCGCGCGGCGATGCCCGCCTGCACGGCGGCCAGATACAGCTGGGCGTAGGAGCCCTGCCATGGATTGTCGGGTTCGGTCTCCGGTGCCGGGGTGAGCTCGTCGGCGCTCACGCGCACTCCGGTGAATCGGGTGGTGCCGCTGGCGGTGAGGCGCTGGCCGACCGCGTCGAAGTCGTCGAGCCGTTGCACCCCCGCGCGATCCACCGGCACGGTGAACCGCAGCACGGTCCCGTCCTCGGTCTGCGCCTGCGTGGAGAACCAGCTCGCGTACAGCCCACCGGTCGAGTAGTACTTCTCGCCGTCGATCACCCAGTCCGCGCCGTCAGGGCGGGCGGTCGCGTTGACCTGCCCGCTGGCGCCGCCCGTGCGTTCATTGCTGGTGCCCGCGAACAGGTCCCGGTTGCGCAGCCGTCGCAGCGCCTGCTCCCGGTGTGGCAGATCGGGCCTGCCCGCCACCTGGTTCGCGAGCAGAAAGCTGGCCCGCAATGCCTGCGCCACACTGGAATCGGCCCGCGCGATCTCGATCACCAGGTCGGTGACCTCGCGCAGCGACCCGCCCGCCCCGCCCTCTGCGGTGGCGATGCCGGTCAAGGCGATCCCTGTCTCGGCGAGCGCGCGCACCTGTGCGAAGGCGTAGTCGCGGTCGATCTCGCGTTGCCGCGCCGTCTCGGCGAGCTGCTGCAGGATCGGCGCCGCGGCGGCTCGGATGCCCGCCACCGTGAGCGGATGGTCGGGCCTTGCCGACGGGGAACGCTGTGGTGTCCCTGCGATTTCGGTATCCGGCGCGGTGCCCTGAGTCGGGCCGATCGGCAGGCTACCGCTGCTGATACCCGGCACGGCGTCGAGTACCGGGAGAGAGGACGCGGCCGGTGCTGAACCGGTCGCGCCGGGTTCGAACAGGGGCGCCGATTGGTCGACGGCGGTCATCGCGCGCCGTTCTGCGCGGCGTCGGCTGCCGCCGTCGCCTCGCCGTTGGCCGCGGCGACGGTAGCGTCCGGTGTGACCACCGAGGGACGCTGCCGGTAGTAGCCCGGCACCGGCGCGTTGCCGTTGACAAGGAAGTCGCCGAGCACGCGCGGCTTGTAGATGACCGGGTTGTGCGAGGCGAGGGTGCGGGCATTGCGCCAATGCCGGTCCAGATGGACGCTGTTGCGGATCGCGGAGGACCCGCCCGCGTCGAAAGCCCTTGTCGCGGCATCGAGTACGGCCTCGATCACCGCGATCTGCGCGGCGGAGGTATCGAGGTAGGCCCGGGTGTAGGCGGCCTCGTCCCCGGCGGCGTGTGCGGCCTCGAGCTGCTCGGCGGCATGCCGCAGCAGGGTTTCGGCGGTGAGCCTGCGGGTTTCGAGGAGGCCGATCACCGACAGGATGTCGGGATCTTCGGTGGCGTGCTGGGTGAGCGCGTGCAGACTGGTGCGGGTGCGACCGCGCACGATCTGCGCCGTCTCGGCGACGATGCTGCGCGCGATCCCGGTCAGATTCGCCAGGTGCACGATCTGGACGAAGGAATCCAGTCCGCGCAAGGATTCCTTGTACCGGCCGATATCGCCGTGCTCCTCGACCGGCACATTCTCGAAATAGGTGGTGCCGCTGCCGGTTTGACGCTGACCGATGCCGTCCCAGTCGCCGGCGTGGGTGACGCCGGGGTGCCGGGCGGGGATCACCACGAAACCGCGGGTGCCCTCGTCGTCGACCACGGCCGCGCGGATGTAGTCGGCGAATCGCGCGCCCGTCGAGTAGAACTTGGTGCCCGAGACCACCCGCACGCCGTCCTCGCCCACCCGGGCGCGCGTGGTGGTCACGCCCCAGCCCGCGGATTCACCCACCGCTTCGGCGACCAGCGCCGAGGGCTCGGACTGCGCGTTGCCGAACACCGCGCCCGCACCGATCGCCCGGAACCAGTGCTCGCGCACCACCGGATCGGTTTCGGCGCGCAGGATCTCGGTGGTGGTGAAATGCCCGCGCCAGATCTGCGGAATATTGGAATCGGCCTGCCCCGCCTCGGCCAGCAGCCCGAACAGCGTCGGCAGGTCGACATCGAAACCGCCGTACTCCACCGGCACCCGCAATCGGCCGAAGCCCGCGTCGGCCAGCGCCTGGATCAGCGCGTCGGGATGCTCGAAGGCGAGGTCGCGCTCGCCCGTGCCCGGGACGAACTCGGTCAGGATGGACCGGATGCGGGGCAGTGCCTCGGCCAGGGTGGCGGGCGCGATGGTGGTGGTCATGTCAGTCCTCCGATGAGGTCGCGGCCGGCGATCGCGTCGAGCAGACGCACGGTGTAATCGTCGGCGGGAGAGGAGAAGACCTGGTCCACGGTGCCTTGTTCGACGATGCGGCCTTCGCGCATCACCGCGACGCGATCGGAGATCGCGCGCACCACGGCCAGGTCGTGAGAGATGAAGACGTAGGTGAGCCCGCGTTCTTCCTGCAGGCCGCGGAGCAGGTCGAGGATCTGCGCCGCGACCGAGACGTCCAGCGCCGAGATGGGCTCGTCGAGCACGATCACCTTCGGCTCGAGCACCAGCGCGCGAGCGATGGCCACCCGCTGACGTTGGCCGCCCGACAATTCGCGCGGATGCCGGTCGACGAAATCGGCGGGCAGGGCGGCGGCCTCGAGCGCGGCCACCACCCGATCCCGATTCGGCCTGCCGCGGCGAAGCCCACGGCGCGGCTCGAACGAGCGCAGCGGCTCGTCCACCACGTGGTAGACGTCGAAGCGCGGATCGAACGAGGAATACGGGTTCTGGTACACGATCTGCACGTCCCGGCGCAGCGGACGGAACTCCCGGCGGCTCAGCCGGGTGATGTCGGTACCGAGCAGCGCGACCCGACCCGAGTCCGCTTCGGTGAGCCCGGTCAGCACCCGCGCCGTCGTCGACTTCCCGCTGCCGGATTCGCCCACGATGGAATAGGTTTCGCCGCGTCGCACCCGGAACGAGATGCCGTCGACGGCGGGTACGCCGCCGTAGTCCTTGCGCAGCTCGTCGACCTCGATGACCGTCTCGGTGCCGACCGCGACCGGTGCGCGCTCCCGTACCCACGGCCGCCGCGACGGCACACTGTCGAGCAGTCGCCGGGTGTAGGGGTGTCGCGGGTCGGCGACCAGCTGCGCGGTCGGCCCGAACTCGACCAACTCGCCCTGATGTAGCACCCCGATCAGATCGGAGCGATCGGCGGCCACGCCGAGATCGTGGGTCACCAGCACCACGCTGGTCCCCGTGCGCAGCCGGACTTCGTCGAGGAGGTCGAGCACCTGTTTCTGCACCGTGGCGTCCAGCGCTGAGGTCGGCTCGTCGGCGATGATCAGATCCGGTTCGGCCGCGACCGCGGCGGCGATGAGCACCCGCTGGCGCATCCCGCCCGAGAGTTCGTGCGGGTACTGGCGATAGCGGCGCTCGACATCGGTGAAGCCGACCAGCTCGAACAGTTCGTGCACCCGTTCGCGGCGAGCGTCGGCATCGAGCTCGGTGTGCAGCCGCAGCACATCCTCGACCTGGTGGCCGACCCGGCGCACCGGGTCGAGCGAGACCGTCGGATCCTGGGGGATCAGGCTGATCGCGCGCCCCCGGATCGAGCGCCAGCCTTTCGCGCTCAGCTCGGTGAGGACCTGGTCGCGGAAGGTGATGGTGCCGCCGGTGACCTCGCCGTTGCCGGGGAGCAGCCCGAGCACGGCGTGGGCGGTGGTGGTCTTGCCCGAACCGGACTCGCCGACCAGCGCCAGCACGGTGCCGGGCGGGACGTCGAAGGAGACGTCGCGCACCACCGGCGAGACCCGGTCGTCCACCCGGTAGCCCACGCGCAGGTTCGCTACGCGCAGCACCGGCCGCACATCGATTTCTCTGGTAGGCGTTGATATTTCGTGGACGACGCTCATGCGGAGCCCCTCCTGGAGAGATGGCGGGACAGGTGATTGGTCGCCAGCACCATCACCACGATGGTGAGCCCCGGCCACAGCGTCAGCCAGCCGCGCGTGGCGATGTAGTTGCGCCCGTCGGAGACCAGCCGACCCCATTCCGGGTCCGGCGGCTGCGCACCGAGCCCGAGGAAGCTCAGCGAGGCGATCCAGATGATCGCGATGCCGAACTGCACAGTGACCAGCGAGACGGTCGGCGCGATCGAATTGGGGATCACGTGTCGCCGCAGAATCGCGCCGGTCGAGGCCCCGCTCGTGGTTGCCGCCTCGACGTAGGTGCTGGTGCGGGCCTTGACCACCTCCGAGCGGATGAGCCGGGCGAAGGTCGCCGACGAGGTGAGCCCGACCGCGATCCCCGCCTGCCACACCCCGAAACCGAGCAGCACCACGATGGTGATGGCCAGCAGGAAGCCCGGAATCGAGAGCACCACGTCGATGAGCCGCATCACCGCGCTGTCGGGGAACCCGGTGAACCAGCCCGCGACCGCGCCGAGCAGGGATCCCACGACCACACCGACTCCGACGGCGATCGCCGAACCCAGCAGGGAGGCCCGCGCACCGTAGACGATGCGCGCGTAGAGGTCGCGGCCGAGCTGATCGGTTCCGAACCAGTGCTCGCCCGAGGGCGGTTTGAGCTTCTGGGCCGGATTCACCGCCAGCGGGTCGTAACCGGTGAACAGCTGCGGCACGATCGCCCACGCCAGGATGGTGGCTACCACCAGCAACGCCAGCGCGACGGTCCAGTGCCGACGGGTCCATCGCAGTGTGGACCATGCCCGACCGGCAGTTGCCGCCGAATCAGGTCGGACCGGCACAGCTTCGAACTTTTCGAGTGCCGTCATGGCATCGCTACCTCGGCTGGCAGCCGACGCGAGACCGCCGCGACGACCGGAACGGATACAGTGGTCTGCTTGCGTTCGACCGCCTGTGACCGGGTGACCCGGTGCGTGCGCCCGTCCACCAGCACCCGCGGATCGATGAACGGATAGGCCAGGTCCACCGCGAGATTCACCAGCACATAGGCCAGCGTCGAGAGCAACACCACGCCCTGCACCACCGGCAGGTCCTGCGTGTCGACCGCACCGACGGTGAGCTGGCCGATGCCCTGACGCGCGTACACCGACTCGGTTACCACCGCGCCGGCGATCAGCTCACCGAAGGCCAGCCCGAGCAGCGTGAGCACCGGCAGCGACGAATTGCGCAGCACGTCCTTGCGGAAGATATAGCCCTCACCCGCGCCCCTGGCCGCCACCACGTGCACGAAGGGTTGCTGCCGGGTCGTGCGCACCGAGGTGGCGAACACCTGGGCCAGCGGCGCGGCCACGATCAGCCCCAACGTGGCAGCGGGTGCGATGAGCGCGAGCACCGTGCCGTCGTCGACCGAGGGGATCAGGTGCCAGCGGAACGAAAGATATTGCAGCACCAGCACACCGACGACGAAGGTGGGAACCGAGGCGAACAGCGCAGGCGCGGAATCGAAGACGCCGCGCAGCCACGCCCACGGCGCGTAGTTGGCCGCCACCGCGACGACGCCCGCGAAGACCAGCCCGAACACCAGGCCGAGCCCGGTCAGGGTCAGCGTCGAGGGCAGCGCCTCGGTGACCGCCTGCGTCACCGGCCTCCCCGAGGTGAGCGAGAATCCGAGGTCACCGCGTAACAGGGCCCACAGCGCGTGCAGGTACTGCTCCCAGACCGGCCGGTCGAGCCCGTAGAACTCGAGCATCAACCGGCCCGCCTCCGGGGTGATCTGCGCTTCCGGGTTCTGGATGCGGTTGTTCACCGAATCCCCGGGCAGCGCGCTGAGCAAGAGGAACGACAGGGTGTAGGCGGCCCAGAGGACCAGTACCGCCTGTACCAGCCGCCGCAGGACATAGCTGCGCATCGCCGGCCCCTACCCGGTGATCCAGGTGTCGTAGAGCCAGGTGCGGGCCGTGGACTCGGTGGTGAAACCGTGCACGGTCGGCGCCAGGCCGAACACCTGTGTCTCGTCGTAGAGCGGAATGGCGTAGCCCTCGCCGAAGACCCGGTCCTCGACGGCCTGAATGGCCTTGGTGCGGGCGGCCGGATCGAACTCGAAGGCCTGCGCGCGCACCAACTCGTCGAGCGTCGCGTCCGGCACGGGAGCGAAGAACTCGTTCTGCGCGGTGCTGTCGAATGCGGTGCGCAGTACGTCGGCCTCGGCGCGCGAGGTCTGGCCCTGCACCAGCGACCAGTTGTCGGGACGGGAATTGCGGATCGACTCGTATTCGGTTTGCGACACGGTGTGGATCACCAGATCGACGCCTGCCTTTTTCCACTGGGACTGCAGCAGTTCCAGCACTGGCTGCGACACCTGGTAGAACGGCGCCACCCACACCTCGAACTGCAGGCGCTTGCCGTCCTTGACCCGGATGCCGTCGCCACCCTTCTTCCAGTCAGCTCCCTCGAGCAGCGAATTGGCCTTGTTCAGGTCATAACCCAGGTACTTGCTCGCGTCGCCGCGGTTGGGCGTGTCCTTGACCAGGATGCTGTTCGGGATCGGGTAACTCGGCGAGAGGACCGTCTCGTTGATCTCCTTGCGATCGGTGGCGGCCTGCAATGCCAGGCGCACCTGCTTGTCCACGACCGGCGTGGTCGAATCCAGTTGCACCGAGAGCTTGTTGGTCTGGCCCTGCACGGCGAACGCCTCGATCCGGCCACCGTTGGCGGTCACCGTCTCCTCGTCGTAAGGGCTGATATTGCGCGCGATGTGCGCCTCACCCGACTGCAACGCACCGACCCTGGTCCCGGCCTCGGGCACGGTCTTGAACACCACTCGCTCCAGATAGGCCTTGCCCTGATGGCCCGAACCCGCCGGGGCCCAGTTGTAGTCCTCGCGCCGCTTCAGTATGATCCCGGTGTTGCCGGTGACCGACTCCACCACGAACGGGCCGGAGCCGATCCAATTCTTGGCCTGACTCTGCCCGTTGAGATCTCGCTCCAGGAACGGCTTGGCCAGGATGGAGCCGGCCCGGTAGAACGAAGCCACCTGCAGGAAACCGGCATTGGGCTTGGTGAAGGCCACCTCTACGGTCAGCGGGTCGATCACGGTCGAGGCCCGGTAGTCGGAGAAGAACCGATCCGGCGGAATGCCGAGCGCTTTGTCGCCGAGCGCGTGCTGGTCGTAGTTGGCCTTCACGACCGCCGCGTCGAGCGGATCACCGTTGCTGAACGTGACGCCTTCGCGCAGACGGAAGGTGTACTTCAGCTTGTCGGGACTGACCTCCCACGATGTGGCCAGCCAGGGCTTGATCTCCCCGGTCTCAGGATCCTGCCAGGTCAGGCGCTCGGCGAGGTTGTTGGCGACCTGGCTGTTGGACCAGATCGAGTTGACCGGCGTCCACGCCGCGTACTCGATGGGATCGTAGAAGTTCAGCGTGCCACCGAAAACCGGGTCGCCCCCCACCTCGTTCTGCGACGACGGCCCACCACACGCGGCCAGCACGGTGGCGAGGGCGATGGCCGCGGTGCCGGTGGCCAGAAGGTGACGGAATCGAATATTCCTCATGTGGTCGTGGGTCTTTCGTCGAAGCGGACTGTGTTGCTTACACTCCGGAGGTTAAGTCCGCGACCGCCACATTCCGCGATTTCGGATCGCCAAGAATTCCTACACCGTTTTTGAAGTTTCGCTTCACGATCGTGTAGTGCTCCCGATTCACTAAAACTGAACAAATCACGAAGTGCAACTTGGTTGTTCGCGGAGTTGTCGTTGTGCAGACTTCGCGAAATGTCATCGAAAACATTCTCCGCGGCGACGGTGCTCGTAGCCCTCGCCCTCGTCGGCTCCGTGCTGACGGGCTGCGCGGCCTCGGGCAACCGGGTCGCGGGTAGCGACGACGCGGGCCCGCCGGTCGCCGGTGGGACTCTGCGTTTCGCCGTGCTCGACGCACCCGCCAACCTCGATCCGCATTCGGGCAGCTCGTATCCGGAGTCGCTCATCACGAGCAACATCACCGACAAATTGACCTACCAGAATCCCGAAACCGGGGCCATCGAACCGTGGCTGGCCAAATCCTGGGATATCAACCCGGAGCTGACCGAATTCACGTTCCGGCTCCGCGACGACGTGACCTTCACCGACGGCTCGAAATTCACCGCCGATTCGGTGAAAGAGAATTTCGACCTGCTCGGATTCGGTGACAAGGCGCTGGGCATCGTGCCGGTGACCGCGTACTGGGTCGGCTACACCAGCACCACGGTACTCGACCCGACGACGGTCAAGGTCGTCTTCAATCGACCGAATGCCGGTTTCCTGCAAGCGCTTTCGCTGTACTTCTCCGGCATCGTCGGTCACTCGACCCTGCAGCTGACCAAAGAGCAGCGCGCGCTGGCGCAGAATCTGGTAACCACCGGTCCCTTCGTCGTCGCCGAGCACGTCTACCAGCAGAAAACGGTGCTGAGGAAGCGTCCCGGGTACAACTGGGCGCCCGCCAGCCGCAAACACAACGGCGAGGCCTACCTCGACGCCGTGGAGATCTCGGTGATTCCCGAGGCCGCGGTCCGCACGGGTGCGTTGCGCGCGGGTCAGGTCGACGCGATCCTCGACGTCAACAACACCGACGAGGCGCCGCTGAAAGCTGAGGGCTACCGGATCGTCGCGCAGCTGATTCCCGGGCGCGATATCTCCTTCGACCTCAAGACCGACCGGTTCCCGACCGACGACCGTGCCGTGCGGGAGGCCGTGAAGCTGGGCTGGAACCGCGACGCGCTCGCGAAGACAGTGCTCACCTCGAGCTACAAGGTGTCGAGCTCGGTGATCTCCTCGCGCGTGCCCGGCCACGTCGACTTCTCCGCGGAACTGAAGCAGGACAGGGCGAAGGCCGAGCAGATCCTCGAGTCGGCGGGCTGGAAGAAGGGCTCCGACGGTATCCGGGTGGACGCGCAGGGCCGTCGACTCGAACTCGCCCTGCTCGGCATCAACAACCTGGTCAACAACAAGCCCGCCTACGAGCTGATCCAGCAGGATCTGCGCAAGATCGGCATCGACCTGAAACTCGACGTGCTGCCGATCCCGGACTACACCGCCGCCGCCACCCAGCAGAAACGCTGGAACATCCAGGTGGCCAACCAGAGTCGCGCCGATGTGGCGGTGCTCGAGCAGGTGTACTCGCCGCAGTACACCAACTCCTCGAAGCTGGCGCCGGAGAACCCGCTCTACCAGCAGGCGATCGACAAGCTCAGCGCGGTGAGCAAGACCCTCGACCCGGGCAAGCGCGCCGAGGCGGCCGAGGCGGCGCAGCGGTTCCTGCTCGTGGATCAGGTGCTCACCGTGCCGGTGTACAACCCGGCGCAGGTGACCGCGGCGTCCCCGCGGGTGCACAACGTGGGCTATGAAGCGCAGTCGCGCAACGTCTTCTACGACACCTGGATCGAGCCGAGGTAACCGATGTCGCGCTATGTGCTCGCCAAGCTGGGGCAAGCGGTGTTCGTGGTGTGGGGCGCCTACACCCTCACCTTCGTACTGCTGTTCGTGCTGCCCTACGACGCGGTCGACTTCCTGTTCGACCCGTCGCAGGGCGACTTGATCTCCGAGGAGGACAAACAGAACTCACGGGAGTACTTCGGCCTGGATCAGCAACTGGTCGGGCAGTACACGCACCGGCTGTTCGCCGCGCTGACCGGTGATTTCGGGGTCTCGACCCGCACCGGCGAGCAGGTGTGGCCGCTGATCGTGTCGGTGCTGCCGCACACTGCCCTGCTGGCGGGCGCCGCGCTGGTCCTCGCCGTCGCGCTGGCCTTCGCCGTCGCCGCCACCGCGGGCTACACCCGCACCAAATGGGTCGCCGATCTGGTCGCGACCCTGCCCGCGGCGGGGGTGTCGGTGCCGGTGTTCCTGGTGGGACTCGCACTGCTGCAGGTGTTCTCGTTCCAGCTGGGCTGGTTCCCGCCGATCGGCAACGAAGGCTTCGGCGCGCTGGTGTTGCCCGCGGTGACGCTGGCGATTCCGGTGTCGGCGCCGATCGCGCAGCTGCTGATCAAGAACTTCGACGCCGAACTGCACGCCGGGTACGTCACGGTGTCGGTGGCCAAGGGTGCGACGCGGCTGTGGGTGTTGGTGCGGGAGGTGTTGAAGAACGCCGCCCTGCCCGCGCTCACGATCGCCGGTGTCACCTTCGGCAACCTGCTCGCCGGCGCGGTAATCGTCGAAACCGTCTTCTCCCGTGCGGGATTGGGCCGGTTGACCGAGACGGCGGTGCGTACCCAGGACGTGCCGCTGGTGCAGGCGGTGGTGGTGTTCGCCGCGCTGGTGTTCGTCACGGTGAACTTCCTCGTCGATCTCGTCTATCCGCTGGCGGATCCGCGGCTGCGGTCCCGTGTGCGAGCAAGGACCTCCGCATGACCCTCCTTGACAACGACATCCGTACCGCACCGACGGTTGCCGATCGCGTGCGCACCGCGACCGCGGCGATCACTGCCGCGCCGGGGCTGACCCTTTCGTGGCTGGTGATCGCCACCGTGCTCGCCTGGGCGCTCGTCCCGTCCCTGTTCACGAAATACTCACCCTTGGAGGGTGATTCGGACGCAAGTTTCAGCGCGCCGAGTCTCGAGCACCTGTTCGGCACCGATCGCCTCGGCCGCGATCTGCTGGCCCGCACCATCTACGGCACCTCGACCACGCTCACCGCGACCCTGCTCGCGGTGGCCCTGGGGTTCGTGATCGGATCGGCGATCGGTCTGCTCAGCGGGTTCCTCGGTGGCCGGGTCGACGCGGTGATCATGCGCTTCGTCGACGTCCTGCTGGCCATCCCGAGCCTGTTGCTGGCCATGACCGTGGTCACCGCGCTGGGCTACGGCACGGTGAACATCGCTGTCGCCGTGGGCATCTCGGCGGTGGCGGCGTTCGCGCGGGTGATGCGCTCGGAGGTGCTCAAGGTCGCGGGCACCGACTACGTCGAGGCCGCTTACGGCTCCGGGGCCGGTTTCGGACGGGTCGTAGTGCGGCATGTGCTGCCGAACTCGGTCTCGGCGGTGCTGTCACTGGCCGCGCTCGAATGCGGCACGGCAGTGCTGGCCGTGGCGGCGCTGGGCTTCCTCGGCTACGGCGCACCGCCGCCGGACCCGGAATGGGGCCTCGCGGTCTCCGAGGGCAGGGACTTTCTGGCCACCTACCCGTGGATCTCGCTGCTGCCCGGCATCGTGATCGCCGTGGTCGTGCTGTCCACCAATCGAATCGGGCGAGCGCTGGGAGAGAAGCGATGAGCGAGAAGGAAACGTTGCTGCGGATCGCGGACCTGTCCGTCAGGTACCGCACCCGTGGCACGAACGAGCAGGCCGCGGTCGACGGTGTGTCGCTGACGGTGGGCCGGGGCGAATTCGTCTCGATCGTGGGCGAATCCGGGTCGGGCAAGAGCACTACCATCCACGCCGCGCTGCACCTGCTTCCACGCTCGGCAACGGTCGAGGCCACGGCGTTGGCATTGAACGGGCACGACACCGTGTCGTGGAACGACCGCAAACTCGCCCGCTTGCGCGGCCCGTTCGTCGGTTTCGTGCCCCAGGACCCCGGCACCTCGCTGAACCCGGTCAAACGGGTCGGCACCCAGGTGCTCGAGGCACTACGTCTGCACCGGCGCGTCGAATCCGGGCCGGGGCGCGAACTCGCGGTGGCGAAACTGGCCACGGCGGGATTGCGCGAACCGGAACGGGTATTCCGGCAGTACCCGCACGAACTGTCCGGCGGTATGAAACAGCGGGTGCTCATCGCCATCGCGCTGGCCAACGACCCCGCGCTGCTGGTGGCCGACGAGCCGACCTCGGCCCTGGACGTCACCGTGCAGAAGGTGATCCTCGACCACCTCGTCCACCTGCGCGACACCCTCGGCCTCGGCGTCCTGCTGGTCACCCACGACCTGGGCGTGGCCGCTGAACGGTCCGACCGCCTCATCGTGATGCAACACGGCCGCATCGTCGAAGAAGGCCGAGCCGCCCGCATTCTCGCCGACCCCCGGCACGACTACACGCGCCGACTGGTCGCGGCGGCACCCACCCGGCACAGCACCCGTCTGACGAGCAGTGAACCCCGGCTCGAAGCAGGCGGCCAGTCCTCCGTCGCCAGTGCGGCCCCGGTTCCCGCAATATCGGCTTCGTCGACGGGGACCGGATCGTCGGCCGTGCGTGCGCGGTCGGCGCCGACGGCCATCGGCTCGTCGCCGGGGCGGGCGACGCCTGTGCCGAAAGCGACCGGGCCACTGCTCGAGGTCCGGGGACTGACCAAGACCTTCGCGCACGGTGGCGTGCGCGCGGTCGACAACGTCTCCCTGGCCGTCCGCGCGGGAACAACACACGCGCTGGTGGGGGAATCGGGGGCGGGCAAATCGACCGTCGCCCGGATCGCGGCGGGGTTCACCGCACTGGACTCGGGTCAGGTGTGGTTCGACGGTGCCCGCATAGACGGGCTCTCGCGCGCGAAGCTTCGTCCGATCCGTCGCGAGGTCCAATTCGTCTATCAGAACCCGTATTCGTCGCTCGACCCGAAGTTCACCGTGGAGCAGATCATCGCCGAACCGCTCGTCGCGCTCGGCCTGCTCCCGCGTGGGCCGCGACGCCGCGATCGGGTGCGTGAACTGCTCGACGAGGTAGCCCTGTCGCGAGAACATCTGGCGCGTAAGCCCGCCGAACTCTCGGGTGGACAGCGTCAACGCGTCGCCGTGGCCCGCGCGCTCGCCGCCGGACCGCGAGTCCTCGTCCTCGACGAGGCGGTCTCGGCCCTCGATGTCTCGGTGCAGGCACAGATTCTGCGTCTGCTGGTCGATCTCCAGCACCAGCAGGGTCTGACGTACCTGTTCATCACCCACGACCTTGGTGTGGTGCGGCTGGTCGCCGACGAGGTGACAGTGATGCGCGCGGGCGCGGTGGTCGAATCCGGTTCTGTCACCAGTGTTTTCGAGAACCCCACTCAGGACTACACCCGACGGCTGCTCGACGCGGTACCGGCGGGTGCGGGCACGTCCGTCGCCGTCGATGCCGTGGTGGCGTGATCGGCGAAGCGCAGCTGCACAGAATCGCTCTGATCGTAAGGATTTCCTGGAATGTCGCTAGTGCGGATGATGGGCGAATCCGGACGCCAACCGGTCGAAGCGAGGAATTCATGTACGACATTCGACGCCTTGTCCTGTTGCGCGATCTCGCCGAGCGAACCACCATGACCGCCGTATCGGAATTGCACGGGATCACCACCTCGGCGGTCTCGCAACAGTTGCGCATTCTCGAAGAGGAAGTGGGTGCGGTGCTCACCCGCCGGGAAGGCCGGGTGTTGCGCCTGACCCACGCGGGGCGGGTGCTGGTGGACTACACCTCGCGCATCATCACCGCGCTCGAGGAAGCCGAGAGCGCGGTGGCCGCCACCGCGGAGGCCATCACCGGTGTGCTCACCCTGGCCACCTTCCGCACCGCGCAGACCCGGCTCGCGCTGCCCGCCGCGGCGAGACTGATGAACGAGAATCCCGGCCTTCGGGTGCAGGTGGTCGACCTGATTCCGGTGGACGCGGTGCCCGCGGTCCGCCAGCAGGAGGTCGACATCGCGATCACCTATTCGTATTCGTTCCGGGCTCGGGATCTGCCGCTCGGGCTGTCCTCGGAGTACCTGTTCGACGATCCGCTCGTGCTGCTCGCCCCACCCGGCCTGCGGGAACGGGCCCGCCAGCAGGGCTTGTCCGCGGTGCGCGACGCCGACTGGATCGCCGCCCGCGACGGCGCGCCGTCGATCGTGTCGGTGATGTACGCCTGCCGTGAGGCCGGGTTCGCCCCGCGGATCGAGCACCGCAGCGGCACCTTCGCCGGGATGGCCGAGATCGTCGACCACGGGCTGGGCGTGGCGGTGGTACCGGAGATGTCGGTGCCACCGGAGTACCGGCACCTGGTCGCCTGCACCATCGCCAACGGGTCGCGCCAGGTCGGCGTGACCTACCGGCAAGCTTCCCTGGAAAGGCCCGCTGTCGCCGCGGCCATTCGGATGCTGCGCACCATCGCCGCGCCCGAGCAGTTGGCGTCCTGATCGCGGTCGACGATCGAGAAAAACTGAACGAATCCGGTAGACCGGCTGTCTTGTTCGGTGGTGTCGGAGGTTCCGATACTGGATTACGGATGCCGAACGTGGAAAGGGGGTCTCGTGGAATTACCGAATATCCGGATCGAGGCCGCCGCCACGGTTCCGCTCTGTCGTCGCTGATTTCGACGATCCACTTCATCGCGCCCCGGTTCCCTTTCCGGTGAATTCCGGTGCGTCGCACAGATCTGCGTTCGACCGCCGCCGAGCGGTCGTGACGCGACCAGGAGAGTGACACCCGCATGACCGCTGTGGCACCAGCACACACCGTGCACGGTCTCGACGAGGACGCGTTCGCCGACGCGCTCGCGCTGATCGCCGATCGCGCCGCCGAACACGACCGGGCGGGGGCCTTTCCGTTCGCCGCCTTCGAGGCGTTGCGCGCGATCGGCGCGCCCGCGCTCACGGTTCCGGTGGAATACGGCGGTCTCGGTGCGGGTCTCGCCGAGGCGGTCGAGGTGATCGAACGCGTCGGCGCCGCCGACCCGTCGGTCGGGCTGATCCTGCAGTGGAACTACACCAACCATCTGAGCCTGCTCCGCGACGACAGTCCATGGCCCGCCGAGCTGAAGGAACTGGTGCTGCGCTCGGCCGCGACGGACGGCGCGCTGATCAACGGCCTCGCCGTCGAACGCGAACTGGGCAGCCTCTCCCGCGGCGGCATCCCGGCCACCACCGCCACCCGGCTGCAGTCGGGGGACTGGCGCATCGACGGTGAGAAGGCCTACGCCACCGGCATTTCCGGGCTGAGCTGGTTCACCGTCACTACCAGCACCGCCGAGCCGAGCCCGCGTGTGGCGACCTTCCTGCTCGACCGCACCGCCACCGACTGGCACGTCGAACCGACCTGGAATCACCTGGGCCTGCGCGCTTCCGACACCCAGTCGGTGGTCTTCGACGGCACGGTCGTCTCCGAGGCCAGGCTCGTCGACCTGCGCGACCCCCACGGCGGTACCGCCAAGATTCGCCGAGCCGGGCGCCAATCGCTGCCGCTGCTGTTGGCCGCGAACTACAACGGCGTCGCGATCGCGGCGCGGGACTGGCTGGTGCGCTACCTGCACACCAGAGTGCCCACCGCACTGGGTGATTCGCTGGCCACCGTGCCGCGTTTCCACGACCGTGTGGGTGAGATCGAAGCCTGGATCCAGACCAGCCGCGCACTGGTGCGCCAGGGCGTGGCGAGCCTGGCCGACGACGAGCACGGGCGCCTGCCCGCACTGGCCAAACACGTCGCCACCTCCACCGCCATCCGGGTCACCGAGTCCGCGCTCGACCTGACCGGCAACCCCGGCCTCGACCGCCGTCATCCGCTCGAACGCCACCATCGCGATGCCATGGTCGGGCGAATCCATTTCCCGCAGAGCGATTTCGTGCTCGCCGATCTCGGTCGCGCCGCGCTGGCGGCGGGCCGTGCCGAGGAGGAACAGCCGTGACCCGCCGACAGGTGCACCTCAATGTCAACATTCTCAACGCCGGCGTGTTCGGCGGCTCGTGGCGCTTCCCCGGCACCGACCCCGCCGCGAGTTTCACCCTCGACCACTACGTGCGCATCGCCCAGCGCGCCGAGGAAGCCAAGTTCGACGCGATCTTCCTCGCCGACGGGCCCGCCATCCGCGAGGACATCCGGTACCGGCCGTTCAACAGCCTGGAGCCGACCGTGATTCTGGCCGCCCTCGCCGCGGCCACCGAGCGCGTCGGCCTCATCGCCACCCTGTCGTCGAGCTACAACGACCCCTACGACGTCGCCCGCCGCTTCGCCTCGCTCGACCTGCTCAGCGGCGGGCGCACCGGCTGGAACGTGGTCACCACCGCCGGTGTCGACGCGGCGCGCAACTTCGGCTTCGACGCCGAACCGGCCCATGGCGCGCGCTACGAACGCGCCGCCGAATTCGTCGAGGTGGTGCGCGCGCTCTGGAACAGCTGGGAGCCCGACGCGCTGATCGGCGACAAGGCCACCCACCGCTTCGCCGACTACACGCGCATCCACGCCGTCGATCACCACGGCCCGCACTTCGACGTGGCCGGTCCGCTGAATGTTCCGCGCTCGCCGCAGGGCGAACCGGTGGTCGTGCAGGCCGGCGCGTCGAAAGACGGCCGGGCACTGGCCGCCCGGGTCGGCGAGGTGATCTTCACCGCCGCCCAGACCGCGGACGAGGCGGGGGAGTACTACCGCGACGTGAAGGCGCGGGCGGTCGGCTACGGGCGCAGGGCCGAGGACGTGCTGATCCTGCCCGGCCTGTCCACCGTGCTCGGTTCCACCGAAGCCGAGGCCGCCCAGCGCCGTGAACTGCTGGCCGAGCTCGTGCCACCGGACTACGCGCTCGATCGGCTCGCCACCCAGCTCGGCGTCGACCGCGACGATCTCACCCTCGACGGCCCGCTCCCGTGGCACCTGCTGGCCGACCCCGACGAGGCGGGCGGGTCACAGACCTTCTACAGGATCGCCCTCGGCCTCGCCCGGCGCGAGAACCTGACGGTGCGCCAGCTGCTGCGGCGCCTCGGCGGCGGCGCGGGCCACCGCATCGTCACCGGCACGCCGGAACAGGTCGCCGACGCGATCATCGACTGGGTCGAGGCGGGCATCGCCGACGGCTTCAACCTGATGCCCGATGTGCTGCCCGGCGGCTTCGACGACTTCGTCGACGGTGTCGTGCCGATCCTGCGCGAGCGCGGCGTGTTCCGCACCGACTACGAGGCGACCACCCTGCGCGGTCACCTCGGCCTGCCCGTCCCCACCTTCCCGGGCACCATCGCAGAAGGGGCTGCCTGATGGCACGCAGACTGCACTTCCTCGTCAACGTCGGCAGCGCCGGCTATCACCCGGCCGCCTGGCTCGAACCGACCCTGCCCGCCGACGCCTTCATCCAGCTCTCGCACTACCAGCGGGTCGCGGCCGAGGCCGAACGTGGCGGACTCGACGGCCTGCTGTTCCCGGACATCCCGGTGCAGCAGCCCGGCATCGCCCGGGCGCCCGCCGCCACGCTCGATCCGATCCTGCTCAGCTCGGCGCTGGCCGTGACGACCGAGCGCGTCGGGCTGATCCCCACCGCGACCACCTCGCTGAACCTGCCCTACAACCTGGCCCGGCGGATCCTCTCGATCGACCATGTGAGCGGGGGTCGAGCGGGCTGGAATGTGGTCACCACGTTCGAGCCGAACGCCGCTCGCAACTTCGGCATCGCCGAGCTGCCCGAGCGCGACGAACGGTACCGGCGTGCCGCCGAGTACGTCTCGCTGACCGAGAAGCTCTGGGACAGTTGGGAATCCGACGCGCTGATCGGCGACCAGGAAGCCGGTGTCTTCGCCGATCCGGATCGGGTACACGCGGTGGACCACCGGGGCGAGTTCTACTCCGTCGCCGGGCCACTGAACGTGCTGCGCTCTCCGCAGGGCCGCCCGGTTCTCGTGCAGGCCGGAGCGTCCACGCAGGGCCGGGCCTTCGCGGCCGCCCACGCCGAAGCGATCTATACGACCCAGCTCAGCCTGTCGGCCGCGCGCAGCTTCTCGGCCGAGATCCGTTCGGCAGCGGTGGCTTCCGGCCGCGACGGCGACGCGATCCGGATCCTTCCCGGCCTGGTCCCGGTGATCGGGTCCACCGAAGCCGAGGCCGGCGCACGGTTCGACGAGTTGCAGGGGCGGCTGCACCCCGACAGCGCTCCGGTGCGCCAGTTCGCCCGCTGGCTGGGCTATCCCGACGTCGAACTCGACCTCGACTCCCCGCTGCCGCACCAGCTCACCACGCTGCCCGCCGACCGGATCGGCCCGCAGGGCTTCTTCGCCTCACTCACCGGCTACGCGCTC
Source organism: Nocardia sp. NPDC056952 (assembly GCF_042674185.1). Taxonomy (NCBI): domain Bacteria; kingdom Bacillati; phylum Actinomycetota; class Actinomycetes; order Mycobacteriales; family Nocardiaceae; genus Nocardia; species Nocardia sp. NPDC056952. The sequence continues at coordinate 135,863 of NZ_JBHURA010000002.1, forward strand.
GAAACCGGCCACACCGTGCGGCAATTGCTCACCGAGTTCCTGGGCGGGCATCGCGTGGTGATCGGGACACCACAGACGGTCGCCGACCACATCGAGCTGTGGCACCGCAACGCGGGCATCGACGGTTTCACCATCATCCCGGCCGTCCTGCCCGGCTACCTCACCGACTTCGTCGACCAGGTCGTGCCCGAACTGCGCAAGCGCAGGCTTTTCCGTCGCGAGTACGAACACACCACCCTGCGCGGGCACCTCGGCCTGTCCGAACCCGCGAACTCCTTTGCCCGCGAAACCGTTTCCACAACCTGAAAGTGACAACCCACTCCATGACACTGCGACACCTCGGCCGCACCGGCGTACTGGTGAGCCCACTCACGCTGGGCGCCATGAACTTCGGCGCCTGGGCCAACCCCGACCACGACGACGCGGCGACGATCATCCACCGCGCCCTGGACGCGGGCATCAACGTCGTCGACACCGCCGACGTGTACTCCCAGGGCGAGAACGAACAGATCGTGGGTAAGGCCCTGCGTGGCCGCCGCGACGACGTGGTCCTCGCCAGCAAGTTCCACGGCCAGATCGGGGCCGACCCGAACAGTCGCGGCAACTCCCGGCGCTGGATCATCCGCGCCGTCGAGGACTCGCTGCGCCGCCTCGGCGCCGACCACCTCGACCTCTACCAGGTGCACCGCCCCGACCCGGACGTCCCGCTGGAGGAGACACTGCGCGCGCTGGACGATCTGGTGCGCGCGGGCAAGATCCGCTACTACGGCACCACGACGTTCGAACCGCATCAGCTGGTCGAGGCGCAATGGGTGGCTCAGGACCGCAACCTGGCGCGCCCGGTCACCGAGCAGCCGCCGTACTCGATCCTGGCTCGCGGCGCCGAACGCGCCACCCTGCCGATCGCCGAGCGGCACGGCCTGGGCGTACTCACCTGGAGTCCGCTCGCGGGCGGCTGGCTCTCCGGCCGCTACCGGGCGGGGGAGACCGCGCCCGAGTCGAGCAGGCTCGCCCGGCAGCCGCACCGGCACGACCCCGAACTGGTCGCCAACCAGCGCAAGCGCGCCGCCGCCGAGGAATTGGCGAAACTCGCCGACGAAGCGGGCATTTCGCTGGTGCATCTGTCGCTGGCGTTCGTGCTCCAGCATCCGGCGGTGAGCACCGCCATCATCGGGCCGCGCACCCTGGCCCACCTCGAGACCCAGCTCGGCGCCGTCGATGTGCGGCTGAGCACCGAGGTGCTCGACCGCATCGACGAGATCGTCGCGCCCGGAACCACACTCAGCCCCGCCGACGAGGGCTACCTGCCGCCCTCGCTCACCGACGCGGCCGTCCGCCGCCGCACCACGATCGGAGCCACCCGATGAGCCTGTCCGACCTGCGCCTGCTCGGCCGTACCGGAGTCCGGGTGAGCCCGTATGTACTCGGCACCATGAACTTCGGTTCCCGGGGCGGCACCACCCACGAAGAATCGATCGCGCTGATCCATCGGGCGCTGGACGCCGGAATCAACACCATCGACACCGCCGACACCTATTCGCGCGGCGAATCGGAGATCATCGTCGGCAAGGCGCTGCGCGATCGGCGCGACGAGGTGATCCTGGCGAGCAAGTTCCACAACGCCGTCGACGACGACCCCACCCACCGGGGCAACTCCCGGCGTTGGATCGCCCGCGCCATCGAGGACTCCCTGCGTCGCCTCGACACCGATCACCTCGACCTCTACCAGGTGCACCGCCCCGAATCGGTGACCGCGCTGGAAGACACCGTCGCCACCCTCGACGACCTCGTGCGCGCAGGCAAGATCCGCTACTACGGCACCTCGGTCTTCTCACCCGGCGAACTGGTCGAAGCCCAGTGGATCGCCGACCGAACCAAGGCCAATCGGTCTGCGACCGAACAAGTTCCGTACTCGCCGCTGATCCGCGGCATCGAACGCGAGACCCTGCCGATCGCCCGCAAGTACGGCCTCGGCATCATCACCTATGGCCCGCTTGCCGCAGGGTGGCTCTCCGGCAAGTACCGCCTCGGCGCACCCCAGCCGAGTTCCCATCGGGCCGAACTGATCCCGGGCCGATTCGACATCGACGCACCGGCCAACGCGGATAAACTCGCCGCCGCCGACGCGCTCGCTGTGCTCGCCGAGGAAGCGGGCCTCACTCTGATCCAGCTCGCGATCGGTTTCGTACTCGCTCACCGAGATGTCACCGCCGCCATCATCGGCCCGCGCACCGACGAGCACCTCGACGCCTATCTGGGTGCGGTCGACGTCGTCCTGGGCGAGGAGATCCTCGACCGCATCGACGAGATAGTCCCACCCGGTACGATCTTCGCCGACCGTGACACCGGCAAGATCCCGGACGCGCTGGCCGACCCCGCCCTGCGCAGACGCGCCGCCTGACCCATCGGTGATCGCTGAGGGAGGAGAAATCCTTTCTCCCTCAGCGAGTTCGGTGTCACAGCGGCGATTTCGGTCGATGGCTCGCAGCCCAGCCATCCGGTTCACCGTCGCGAACCATCGGCGCGGATTCGAGGTGTGGGCCAGCGTGATGCCGTGCTCGCTCCGGCGCTCGGCGCCGCACCGAGCAGCCGGTCACACCGACGTCGGCGCCTCGTTCGTGAACGTTGGTTTCCAACCCAGTTCGGGAGCGATCAGGTGCACGGTGTCGTGCAGGATCTGCTCGTAGTCCTCACGGTGGAATTCGTAGGGCAGTTCCAGGCGCAGCTCAGAGGTCTGTGCGAGCACCGGGTCGCTTCGCAGCTGTTCCAGGATCTGCTCGGCGGTGCCGACGATGTCCGGCGCGAACAGGATTCGACGTTCGCCCTGTGGGCCGAGCGTGCGGTCGTGGCGGCTCGCGGCATAGGCGCGGTAACGCTCGCGGGTCGCGTGGTCGGCGCTGTCGAACGGCACGATCACGCGTCCGACCGCCACACGGGCGGGTCGAGCCGGGTCGATCAGGCGGCGATAGTCCGCGATCAGGGTCAGCTGGGAGGTGGTGAAATCGTCGCTGGCGTCGCCGAAGACGACGTTGCCGCTGAGCAGATTCAGTCCGTTCGCCGCGGTCCAGTGCACGGATCGGACGCTCCCGCCGCCGTACCAGACGCGATCGGCCAGGCCGGGGCTGTGCGGTTGAAGGCGGGGACGCTGGGTGTTGCCCGGGGAGTGGATGACGGTGTCGGCGTCGCCGAGATAGTCCCCGCGCAGGTTCGCGAGCAGGCGGGCCACGCGACCGTAGGACAGGTCGAAGCTGCGCCAGTCACCATCGAAGACCAGGTCGCCGATGAGATCGGCGTGCGGTGGGGTGCCCGCACTGAATCCGGGCTGGAGTCGCCCTCGCGACAGCACATCCGCCAGCGACAGGTCCTCGGCCAGCCGGAACGGGCTCTCGTAGCCGATCGGAATGACCGCGGCGCCCAGCTCCACTCGACTGGTGCGCTGGGCGGCGGCGGCCAGGAAGACCGCGGCCGAACCCACGCCGTGCTCGAGATGGCGCTGCCGGATCCACGCACCGTCGAAGCCGAGGCGCTCGCCGTATTCGAACAGTTGCAGCGTGTCCTCTAACCCGGTGTACGGATCGTCGTCGAGATAGTTGCCCGGCGTCAGGAACGCCAAGGTGCTGATCTGCGGCGAGCTCATCCCTGGCGCTCGTAGGGGATCTTCTCTCCAGCCTCGACCGCGATCGGGAGCCTGTTCTCGGCGGGTGGCAGCGGGCAGGTCGCCAGATCGGTGTAGGCACACGGCAGGTTGACCGCCCGATTGAAATCGAGCACGACGGTGCCGTCGGCAGCCGGAGTCGACACCTGCACAACGCGATTCGCGGCGTAGGTGGTGACTCCGGAAGTGGCATCGGTGAACAGCACCGACAGGTCGCCGGGGTTCCTGCCGGGGAACGCGGTCAGCCGCAGCGGTTGACCGTCGATGTCGAACTCGACCTGTCCCGGTGCGTCGTAGACGTGTTCGAGGCCTTCGACCGAGGCGCCGACGGTGGTCGGTCGCGGCTGTTCGAAGCGAACATAGCGACCCGTCACCACCCACTTCGGATCCGGCGCGAATACGGGCGTGCCTCGAAAGGCGGTGCGCAACTGGTTGTTCGGGTGCCGGGGTCGGACGATGTCGTTGCCACCACGGCGGGCGACCTCGATCACCGCATCACCCCACACAGCGTTCACCCCGTCGCGCTCGGCGATCGCACCGAACTCGTAGCGCCCGCGCACCGGTGTCCCCTCCACGACCAGTTCCTCGCCCTCGTCGAGAACCACGACCACACCGCCGGCACCGGTGGACCAGGTGCCGGGCGCGTCGGTGAACCGCTCCGGGGTTTCGGTGAGCCAGTGCAGGTTCGTGATGGCCAGGAATCCGTGCCGGTCGGACAGGCGCGCCTCCTGCTCGCGGTGCCATTGCTGCCATTCGGCGGTGAAACTGTCTACCTCGGCGACCGGGGTCTCCTGTGTTGCCATGGCATCGATACAACCCGACACCACCGCCCACGGACAGAATTGCGCTCAACCCGAACACAATTCACCCGAAACCCAAAATGGGTCTTCACAATCAGGGGTGTAGCCGCAGCCTGAACTCGCCGGCCCCGGGCAGGGACCTGGCGATGTAGTTGGTGAGGTTGCGGAACCAGCTCGAGCGCAGAGCCGCGCAGGCGCTCGAGCCCGCCGTTGATCGCCTCAGCTGGACCGTTGCTCGTGCCGGGCCGATCGAAGTAGGCGAGCACGTCGTCGGCGCGTTTGGAAAATGGCCGACCCAGAGTTTGTCTCAATGAGAGCGGAAGGGACGCAGACGCTTCCGCGGCATCAAGGAGTCGAAAGTAGGGGTGGACCCCGACGATGACCAAGTCAGCGGTGGTATAGGTTTTGTCGGTCATGAAGTCGGCACTGCGTTTCCGCAGGTTCCCAAAGGTGCCCGACACCTCCCAGGATTTCCCTGTTTCCGCAGGTAGATGACTATCTGGTAGCCCCGAAGCTGCCCATCGCTTCCCGGAAGCTCCTGTGCAAACCCGTCTGAAATTCGTAGAAGAATCGTAGAAACACGCGCTGCTGGGCGGGTGGTCCATGATCGGGATGTCTGGGTCGAGGTATGCCGCCAGACGGATTTCAGGCACTGTCGCGAGCCAGGAAGACGGTATAGAAATTCTGTCCCGACGGGATGTCGCAGGTTCGCGCCCTCGGCGGGGCACACCAAAGATGGGAACGGGCGCGACCTGGGGAATTGCGTCGGACAGCTAGTGATCGAAGCAGATTTTACCCTGGGCTGACGTAGATGTCTCCTGCGCATCTCCGCACTGGTGGATCTGGGTGGCGTGAACGTACGGGCCTTCGGGGTCGTTCGCGACTTGCTGTTGAGCTTCGTGATCGAGCGCGGCGAAGTCTCCCGCAGTCCGCGACGCCCCGCGCGGTCGGATGGGCCCACGCCTGCCGTCGGTGGGCAGTGGCTCGCCAGGCGATGGAGACCGTTCCCGTTTCGATTTCTTGTGCTCCCCTGGCGCGAGGCGGCTCCATCGGCGTAGTTCTGCTGTTGCCGAGTTAGCCGCGCGGCATGGGTTGTAGCGTTCTACGAGTTCCAAAGTGTGGGGCCGAGGACGTCGCCAGAAGGATGACAGACAGTGCAACCGACCAGAGCGCAGCTTCACTTCGCACCGGTGCTCGCCGATCTTTGGCAAATAGCCGAGAAACAAGGCTGGGCAACGTGGGTAGGCGCTATCGAGGACCTTGTCGCCGCCTCAACGATCCTTGCCTGGGAGGAAGTGCCGAACAGACGCGGGGAAGAAAATCTCAGCGAGTTGCGACCTGTTACTGCTCAGCAGGCTCCCTCGCGGTCGTTGAGCGCGGTCTACGGCCTCGGTGCCCAGCCTCTGCACACCGACGGCGCCCACCTTCGCCAGCCACCTGACGTTGTCATACTCGCTGCGCCACAACCGAACTCCACACCCACCAAGCTCTGGAAGCCGCAGTATCCGTGCGAGGAGTTCGAACACGGCCTGTTCACCGTTGACGCTGGCACAGACACCTTTCTGGCAACTGCATATGACATGGAAGTAGGGCGGTGGCGCTACGATCCCGGATGCATGCGACCAGCCGATGAGCGTGCTCACACCGCCATCCAGACCATGAATCGAGCATTTGATGGCTCCGTGACCTTCGAGTGGAGCTTGCCGAACCAAGTGCTGTTGATTGATAACCGAGCCGTCCTACACGCGCGGTCGGAAGTCGCAGACGGTGACCACGACCGGGTGATGGTTCGAGCAGCGTTCCGACTCAAGAGGAAACCGTGAGCGACAATTACGACGCCCAAGCGCTCTGGCTGAAGGCCAAGCTATTCCTGAACCACGCGATGGACGACGGCGATGAGCGATCCTTCGACGAGCGGGCCCTATGGGCCGCACTGGCACTTGAACTTTTAGCAAAATCAGCTTTGTCGCGTCACTCACCACTTCTGATCGCTTCGCCGACCGAGGATGGAGGCAATCTCCTCGCCGCGAGCGGCTTGACTCCTCCGCAGCCGAAATTCACATCAGTACCAGCGAAGACCCTAATGAGTCGGTGCGCCAAGGCTTTCGTGCCGTTCAGCGAGGCGGAAGCTGGCAAGATCACCATCGCGCGCAACGCCTACTTGCATGGAGGCGCAGCTCAGTTCGCACCGCTGCCACCCGAGGCGTGGTGGCCGAAGTTCTGGGCTCAGGCACTGATCTTGATCCAGGCCCAAGACAAGACACTCGAGGACATGGTGGGTGAGTCACGGGTCGACGAAGTGGAGTCCCACCTTGCTCAGAACAAGAAGAATGTCGAAAGCCGTACTCAGGCACTGATCGAGCGGGCGAAGCAACGGCTGGCACAGTTTCGCTCGGGAAACCTGCCTGCCCGCTTGGCAGACGAGTTCGCGAAGGACCGCGACCTCTCGTCCGGGTTTTGGGGCAAGTATGGAACCGCAACCTGCCCCGCGTGTGGAGATTCTGATGCTGCTGTCGAGGGCGACAACATCGTGGCCTCTAAAGTTGAAGGTGCCTGGGGCGGTAGCGATCTGGATGACTACGTGACCTGGGTAGAGCTGACTGTCAGCTCCTCGCACTTCAGTTGCTCAACCTGCCGATTGGTGCTTCCGGATTACGAGTTCATCGAGGCTGCTGGAGTCGACACAGAGTTCACCACGACCGACGACGACGTCGCGGAATACTACGGGCCGGAGTATGGCAACGATTAGCTATGAGATGCACCTGAATCAGCGTGATGTTGAGGACCGCGATCGGTTGGTTTCAGACCTGCATCTTTGTACCTAGGTACAGGCTTACCGTGGATTCATGACGATCTCACCAGCTCATCGCGACGGGGCGCCGGATGCGTGCACGCTCTCAGGCTCAACGTATGCCGCCGAAAGACCGCTGCGGTAGCGCGGCGTGCACTTCCTCGCCGTCGATACTGACCCCACGATCGTCAACGTTCAACGGAGTACCGGGTGCGCACAACACCGAGGCTGCCGCAGCAATCAGGGCCGAACCGTGACCAGCTCCTACCGTTGGCTTGCGCGGTCAAGATAGTCGCGAACCGCCTGGATGTCAGGCTTCCCGCAGCCTGGTGGGCGTATGAGCGCTGCGCTCTGTCCTCGTAGCCACACCGCAGACCTGGCGACGGAGTGGATTTTGTGGGTATCGGTTTGAGGCTCGGAAAATCCCACGCACCGATAGAGCCCGGCGTGCCATTCAGTCGCCGCCGTAGCGGCCAGGTGAACGCCGTTTTCGTCAGCCCAGTGAAGAACGTCCCGCACTACCAAGTATGCGGAGTTACGTGCCCTGGCCGCACCTTCGCCGACCCGGGGCAGGTAGGTCCAGTTGGTCAGCTCGACACAACCATGACCAGGAAACAGGGTTACCTCACCTCCGTGCTGATCCGCCAACTTCACTGTCCGACGGTTGATCAGCAGCATCACAGCGGCAATGAATCCCGCCCCGGCCGCTGGTAAGCCCCAGGCCAGTACTGTGTCGCTGGCCAAGACCGCACCACCGATCAGTGCCACGGATGCCACCAATAGCAGCAAGATGGCCCGGACTGGTGGAACAGGGACGGGCTTGTTACTCCGTTTACGCTCCGCTCGGACTGCGCGTGTAGCGCGCAGGCTTCGAAACAGGCGGGGTTTACGCTCCCGACCCTGGTGTTGGTCGGTGTAGGTATTTGCCCAACGCCTTGTTTCCCACCAGGAAGCAGCAGAGTTAGGGGTTTCGACGCCTATGGGATGTGGCGAGCTGTCATCGGAGTTGTTGATTCGTTCGAATTGTCTTCGTAGCTCGGCGATCTCATCCCTCGAACGAGGCGGGAGTGCGGGGCGTCGCCAGAAGGGCCAGGGTCGTTCGAACTGGACGGTGACGGCATCGCGCCACCCTTCGAGTGCCCTTAGATGCCGTGACATCTCGGACCCGAGCCGGCCGACGGTACTCGCCGCGGCAGTCAGCTCACTATTGGTCGCCGCCTGCTGGGCGAGTTTGTCGTTAGCGATCCGTTGCTCTTCGAGCGCCGACTGGGCCACCATGAGCTCGTCGGCGTGTTGGACCGCCATCTCTGCGAACTCGATAGTTTGTCGGTCGATGGTCGTGTTGAGCCCGGCGATCTGCTGATCGCGCGCCGCGATCGTGGATTCGTGGGTTGCGATCACGGCGGTCTGCCGTTTGGTTTCCTGTTCCCAGTCCCGCACCGTCGCCCAACCTCCTCTATCGATTTTTCGGTAGCCCCAAGCCATCTCGTCGTGTGCCCAACGTTCGAAGAACCGCCCGAGTGGCTGTTTTTGTCGTCTGGGTGCAAGGAGCCCGCTGTCGTTGGCGAACAGCAGACCCTGAGATATCGAGTACTCCAATGCAGTGGCCGTGGTGGCGTCTGGCCAAAACTTGTCGATCGCTAGGGCCGGGACCTGGGTCAGCCATGTGCAGTGCCAGGTCAACCACACCACTGAGCATCCGCGCGCCGCCAGTTCAGCGGTGTGTCTGTGTACGTCGTCTTTCGATAGTGATGACCACTGGACCTCGATGGCGAGCGCTCGTGATCCCAGCTCTGCGTAGACGTCGGTTTTGCGTGCCCCGACCTGGTATTCGTCGACAGATACGGTCGCACCGAGAGCTTTGAGCCGATCTCGGCACCAGTACTTCAATGTTGTGTGTTCGGCAGTTTCACCTGCCGATGACGTTCGGCGGGCACACCGATCGCCATCATCGCTGGCGTTGTGCGAGATCCACACTCCACCATCGCTTTTGCGGTAGGTGATGTGGACTGGTTGTCGACACCAGCGGCACACCAGTCCCGATCGGGATCGCTGAACGTCCCCTGATCGATGCCATTGGGTGAAGTCGCGAGGATTGAGAATATCGACAAGTTCCTCGTTGGGGCCGAATGCGCACCGCTCGTCTCCGACCAGCCGCAAACGCCCGGCGAAGGTCTCTCTGATCGCCTGTTGAGATCTGCCGAAACCAGCAGGTCCCGCCCCACCCGGCAACCCACCTGCCTCAGATCGAGCCATACACGTGCCCCCGAACGCTATCCATGCGCAGATGCCGCAACGCGCGGCACTGATCCGCAGATACTACGAGCGCCCACCGACAGAGTCCGGGGTCAGTCCCGCGTCCACCAGCGACTGACGATCGATCGAGTCTCTGCCCATACCCGCCAACGTCTAGTGGAGCGGTGAACGATCTACTTGTCGGTGGGCAGGTCTACGGTGCCCGCCATGACACTGGACCACCTTGCTGATATCGCAGCAGAGTTGGATGTAGCTATCGCAGACGTACTCGGCGAATCGGTCGCCGAGCTAGAACGTGCAGCCCTGAACCACGGGCTAGCCGTCATCACCCCCGCCACTGTCGAGGCCAGCGGAGTCACTCTTGGCTCGACGATGAGTCCCTCCGATGTGGTCGAAGCCGCGTTGGCCCTCGGGGCCGTCGCGCTGTACCTCGATCGCGAAGTCATCGAGACCGACTCCATCGTGGAGTGCATTCAACAACTCGAGTTCGAGCCAGAAGACCGTGCTGCCCGTGATTTGAGTCTGCTGGCGCTGCGCAGGATCGACGGGTTCACTCGCCGGGTCAATGTGAGTTTTGTTCACCTCGGGCTTCCGCACTCCTGGAGCCAAGACGCCGAGTTCGCCGACGGTCTAGAAGAAATCGACGACGCCGTCACCTCCTTTCTCGCCGAAGTCTCGGACGGTCCCAGCAGACACGAGGAGGTTGCTCGGTTGGCCGAAGCGTTGGCAAGTGATCCTGCGTTCCGGCGCGCCCGAACCCGCTTCGAACACAATGCGGCGGCTAGTGCGTTGCCTGTTATCGCACCGATCCTTGAGGACGGGGACCAATGGAGACTCGCCGAAATCATTCAGGGGGCTCAAGGTCTGCTCAACCAGCAGCGCATCGACTTGGTTGATCAGCTTGATGAGCGGCTGGCGGAACTGGCGACCTCGTTGGCGGCGACGGACCAGTTCCGGTCGGCCAGCAGTGCTGACGGGCGTCGCAAGGCCACCCTGAAGTGGGTCATGGCGCATCACACGAACGAGCTGGCCTTGCCGCGGGATTTCATCACAGAGCTGGCTGCCGCTGCGCACAAGGCGCCCAGCGGGCAACTCGGCCTGCTCTGAGACCGGTCGGCACGGCGGGTTGGTGCTCGCAGTCGGTGTGGATCGGCGGGCAATAGATGATCGTCCCGCACGCGAGGCACGTGTGTATTCGGTGATGCCCGCCGATCCGGATACGCCGTGTCACGCCGACAAGCGAACGGCCTGGCGCGAAACCCTCACGCCGTGGTCACGCGACCGTGGCAGTCTCGGCGGCCAACATAGAGGTGGTGGCGGATGATCGGCGGCACCGAGACCCGTCGCGCCCGAGTGGCTCAAAGCAGGCGTTCGCGGAGCTCTTTCAGATCGATCAGCGCAGCTCGGGCATCGCCATCGCTACTGATAACCTCCTCGAGCACGTCGGCGAGATGATCACGGTCGAGGCCCGCCAGGTTGACAGCCTTGCGGACGTTGTCACTCGGTAGCTCTACCTCGAAGCGATCGATCGAGAACTCGTCGTGATTCTCGATCGGAACCTGAGTGACTTTGACGTCATTGGTGATTCCAGCACCGCGAGCTAGATCTACGAAGTCATAGAGGTCGCCGAACGATAGCTCGTACAGATCGATACTCACTTTGAGGCCCATGCAGCGATAGTAGCGACCGGGTCTGCGTCTTCGAGTTCTTGTCGGAGTGTTGGATGGGACACGCCACTGCTCACACCGCCCAAGATCGTCGGCTTGCGGCGGGCGAGGCGGGCAGAACGGTGTCGATCACGAGTTCGCTTGGCGCGAGCTCACTTTGCGCAGCCGGGCCCACATTCAGCTGCGTGCGCCAGTTGCGTACTGGCAACCGCCGGGGCTCCAACGATTGGCCCGTGTCAGCGCGGCCAGATACCTGACCGCACCACTTCCTTACATTCGCGGGCCGTCCTCTACACCATCGTCGGGCTGGCTGAGAAGCCAGAAGCTCAATCGACGGAAAAGCACCTCCCCGGCTGTGAGCGATTCACCGTCACCGACAACGATCGGGTCGGTGAGCATAGCGGTGGCGGCCAGGACCGATAGCGTCGCATTCCTCAAGCCAACAGTTGGCGCGATCTGAGTGAAGAGATCACGCAGGTGGCCCGCTCCACGCGCGGTCACGGTCGCTTCGAACACCCATACCGGGCCGTCCTGCTGGGAAGCCGCGGCGGCATCGAGGACGGAAAGAACCTCGGCAGGATTCCATGTGGCAGGGTGTGCATGCAGCCACGCAAGAGTCTGTGCGCGTTCGTCGTCATGCACGGTCGGGGCGGGGGGCTCATCGACCGACGTTTCGTCCATGGGCGCGCGTAGCGCCACGGCGATCTGCAGGGGGGTTGTTTGCAATGGGTCGCTGTCGAGAATGGTGTAGAACAGCGTGCGAGTCATCGCCGCGAGTCCGTGACCGATACCGGAGATCTCGCTGAACGGTTTGATCTCCCACCCAGGTTCGGATACTGCGCGCTGGGCATGGGACTCCAACCGGCTGACCGCGTGTGTACTCATGTTTGCAGGCCGCGCCCGTGGATTTTTCTGCGCAGACACGGCAGCTACTCGGGCAGATTGCCACACGAGGTTGTAGATCTCGCCGAGGGGCCTGTGCTCGACGAGTCTTTCGATCGCGGCCCATAGCCTGGCTCGCTGGTTCTCAGGGACCGCAGGCAGATTGTGCTCGTTGAGCTGATCGCTGAGGTAGCGCACTGCTTCAGCGGCGATGAGCTCGGCGGCCACATCCCGCAGTTCGATGCGGCGATCTGTAGTCATACCAGCGGGGGCGAGAGCGTTCATTAGCTGCGCGTCAAGGCGTTGCGCGGCGGTTTCTGGACTACTTCCGCCGGGCACGTAGTAGGAGACGCGGGTCGGATAGTAGGAGCCGGTGAGCTGCGGTGTCGGCACCGTTTCAGGGCCACCGTCGGCAATCCGCCAGGCGGCATCGAAGCTTTCGTGCACCCAGACAAACGCGGATGCAGGGCTAGAAGGCGCGATGCGGACCAGGTCCGCGTTCACCAAGTCGCCCAGGAGCTGACCAACCTTGTCCCAGTCGGGGTGCCAGGGCTCGGGCCAGCTGGTGACAGGCTCAATCGGCGCGGAGCAGGGGGCGTACCGAAGTAGTGCCAGCGCGGCGATCTGTTCTCGCACCCCAGCATCGGGTAGTGACCGTTCGGGCGAGGGGAACACGGCGCCGTGTTTCTCGTCAACGACCACTTGCTGGACCTGCCGCCACTGGTCACGCGCGTTGTCGCGAGCCTGTGTGGCTTGACTCTTGATCCTGGCCGCGTCTCGTTCTGCTTTGCGTGCCGGGTCGATGACCGCCCGGATCGAACGCAGCAGCGAGGGAGTGCACTCAACGCACTCGGGTGGATTGCCGCTGCACACTAGCGCGAATGCGGATCGAGACGTGAGGCTGAGCGGCCCAGCACATCCGGAACACGTTCGGTCTGGAACGAGTGCTCGCCCCCCGGCCGCCGCGACGGCGTGGGGCTGCCCCCACCCTTGTGTGTCGATATCCCGGACCTTCTCGCTCCATATCGGTGTCCCAAGTTCTTCGGCGAACCCGTCGATCGACCAGTAGCGTTCCGCGATCGTCACGAGTTCCGGATCGGCCGCAGGGTTGGGAATGATGGTGGGGACCAGGGCCGACAGAGCTTCGACGCCAAGTCGCGGTTCGGAGGTCTCGGTCACGCGGGAGATCATATGTCTCGCGCGCCCCTGGAGGTCGGCTGAGTCAACTTGTCAGGCACGGCTCGTCTACCGATGCCGGCCGACTCGCCATCGCAGGTGGGCCGTGGGCTGCCCATAGCCGCGTGGCGTGGCGGTCTGGTAGCCAGAATCGTTGTGTCACTAGGTTTTCCGGAACGCCTCGTCGAGGGTTGGCAGTACGAACCTCGGGTGATCGTCGACCTGGGGAAGATTGAGCCAGTTGACCTCAGCTCCAACCTTTGTCCCTGTCGCCGAAGAAACCGAACACGCTGCGGCGTGGGGGACGGGAGTGCTGGAACGAGAAATGCTAGGCGGGTGTTCCACATGTCGTGGTTGCGATGGGTAGGTGGGTGAGCGGAATTGAGCTGAGGATGTCGGACGCTTCTGACATCCTGGAGCTCATGACCGCACAGGAGGCAGATGCGCTGCCGTCCCACGCACTCGTCCCGGTGGTCGAAGGGACCTTCGCGTACTGCCCAAACTTGTACGTGCAGGCGGATTGCGTTGGCGGACAGTTCCGGACGGCGATCGCTGGCCATAAGGTGACGATTCTGTTGCCGAGGATTGGCGAGGATCTACTCCTCGGCATAACGCCGATACTCACGGCTCCGGACACGCAATATGAGTACGCGGTTCAAGCGGACGGCCGATTCTGGGGGATAGTCAGCACCAGGGATGGACAGTATTGCCGTACCGCTCAGATTTCCCGTCTCGCCTACCGATTCGAGGTGGCGGGGTCGGAGTCGGATGTGGAAAGTGTCTGTCGGGAAATCGAATTCAGCTTGAAGGATTGGTGGCTGAGTTTAGAAGCGTGGTTGGATATCTATACCGACCTCGATCTGCTTGGCCATCAACGCGGAACCGGCGGACCGCCTACACGGGGACACGCTCTGACTGCCCATGTTGGTGACCAGCCCGGTGATACTGCACAGCGGCTCACGTGGAAGCAGCGGTCACAGGCAGCGATGCCTCGCCCACGAGCGGTGAACATTCCGGATTCCGCCGTCCTTGCGCGGTGTCTGCATCTCGCTGGCAGCGGCTCGTTGCCACCGCAAGGGTGGCTGTACTTGCGGGAAGCGAGGTCGTGGCTGAAGGCCGGACAGACACGACGTGCTGTCATCGACGCTTGCACCGGCGCAGAGATTTCCCTGTCATATCAGGTTCGACAGCATGCCAAAGCAGATCCCGTTGTCGTTGATCAACTGCTCGAGCAGTGCAAGGGTATCGCCGATGTTGTGAAGGTCCTCACCAGGATCGGAGGTGTGACCGCCAGTCGGAATTCGATCACGACCAAGCTGGCTGACGTCAGGAACAAGGCGGTACACGCCGGATGGGAACCTGACGTCGAGACGGCAGAGCAAGCCCTTGCGGTGGCCACGGCAGTAGTCGACCACGCCTGGCCCCACGCGGCACTCTGCCCGGATACATCGGCAGCGACTGTCTAGGGTGTTCTGCTGGAATGAAGTCGACAGGTTGAGGCAGTTGTTGGCGGCACGGCTGGCGTCGGTGGATGCGGGCGGGCTGACCTCGAGTCAGACGGCAATTCTGATCGCCGATGCCACCCACAGGAGTGGGCTCTGCGCCAGCGTGTGCTTGGCCCGGTCTCGCAGGTATCGACGTAGGGCGGTGCGCGTCTTGTCGCCGAACGGAAGCGTCCGCGCGGTGAGCCGCGCCCTCAGTACCACCACCGCAGGCTTCGCCGACCGCGCCGACGCAGCCGCCGCCCGCAACGAAGACGAAGACAAAGACGAAGACGAAGACAAAGACGAAGACGAAGACGAAGAGAGCTAACAAGCCGATGCACCGCACCGGCGCGACCGTGCGGCTCGGCACAACAGCGCCGCTGCGGTGTCGGTCGAACTACGAAGGTCACCTTGACGGGATACCACCCAGGTCCGTGCGGTGTGCAGCAGTCCTCTCCGAGGCATCGCTCGACCCGGGCGACTATGCTCGGCGCCTGTGGAATCCCTGGTGATGGCACCGACATTTTTGGACCTCGCAGTCCTACGGAAAGCCTTGGATGAGCAGAACGTCGGTATCAGGACGAGCTACGAGCTCGGGGCGGGCCTTACCCTCGCAGAAACGCCGCTCGATGAGTTCGACCTCGGAGTTGTCGTTGTACCTAGTGATGAATCCGACGGCACATCAGAGTCACGAGCTGCGATTCTGATCGAAGCCGGAATCGCCTATGCTCGCGGACTACCTCTCCTCTTCATTGTTGACCCGTCGGACCGGTCGTCGCTGCAAGCCCTGTCCGGAACAAAAGCATGGACTGTAAGGGCACGCATCGACAACAGAGAGGCGATCCGACTCCACTTACGACTACTCATACAATCGATAACCCGGAGCCCTGATTCAAACTTTCCGCCAATCATCGTCGACGGACCACCGGGCAAAGGTAAGTCGGAATTAATCGCACGCCTTGTCAAGGATTCCCTGGAAGCAGGAAATACCGTCATCACAACTTCAATCCGGTCCAGACTACCGGTAGAGGACATCGTGGCGGAACGACTTGAGCAGGTGCTTCGTGACCGTGGGATTGCAGTTCAGCGGGAGGTGCGGACCACAGGCCACGGCAACTCCGGTCGAATTGACCTAGTCTTCAGCCATCCGCAGATTGATACTCCTGTCTTCGTGGAGTTGCTCAGCGGTCTCAATGGGAAGCCGAAGGCTCATGCCGAGGCGCAGCTAGCCCAATACGTAAGGGATGAGTCAGGAACGCTCGGCCTCGTGCTGTATTACAACCTGCCGTCATCCGCTCCCGAAATGTCAGCGGTTGGTGCGCGGGTGTGGTCGGTGAGCTTGACAGACTTCGTCGACAAGGTCGACACCGGTGAGCTGGGCTCGTTCCTGCGAAGGATCCGCAACGAAACGGTGCATGGCAGATGACCGGCCTCGACTCAACGGAGATCCAACGCATCCTCCGGCTGGCTGCTGAAGCGACCAATACTGACGCACAAGGTAAGGCATACGAAGAGCTGGCTCAGTACCTCTTCGAGCTGGTACCGGGATGCCTCGTGGAGCGCAATGGCATCAGCTACTTCGGGACAGAGCAAGTAGATCTCGGTGTATGCAACGGGAAACACCAGAACGGCCTGCACGCTCTACCGCATGTCATTCTGATTGAGTGTAAAGACTGGAGTCGACCGGTCGACAGCGCCACTCTTGGCTATTTCATCAACATACTCGCCAATCGCAGCGTCGAGGCTGGCATCTTGATCGCGGCCAACGGGGTAACGGGTGAGGTGCGGGAGCAATCCCACGCCCACGCCCTCGGCATCGGAGCGATCGCTCGCGGGATGAAGGTGCTCGTGATAACCACCGAGGAGATCAGTCGGCTTACATGCATCGAGGAGTGGGTCGACCTCCTACTGCGAAGGTTTCTTTTGGCCCATATGCGTGGCGGACTCGGGGTGCCGTAACCGGCCTTCGGCCAAGCGGTTGTCCACAGGCCACCGCCGGGCATGTGCGTGGTCTTCGTCGAGTTGAGCGAGGGGTTCGTAGCTCTCGACAGCACCAACCCATTTCGATCCGCGGCGAGTTCCAGCTGGCCCTGACAGCCCACGGCAGCGCGGGCCCGGCAGAGGTCGTAGACGATGTAGTTGTCCCGCAGAACGTCTGAGGCGGGATACCTGTGGTCCAAGCTCTGACCAGTACCCTATTCTTCGCTGATGTCCTTCGACGCTGACCTCGACAGCTCGTTCGAGCTGTGGAGTGCGGAACTCGGCGAACTGTACCGCGCCTGGAATCTGACCAACGTGCAGTTCGGGACTGGCGAGTCCCCGATAACGAGTCCACCCGGCAATTGAGCCGGGTTGTGTTCGATCCGTATCAGTTGAAGCCGCAGACCACCGGATGGTGGCTGTGGCTGCAGCGGGCAGCGTACTCGGCCGGGGCCAGATAACCCAGCGCCGAGTGTCGATGCCGCAGGTTGTGCTCGGTCTTGAAGTCGCCGATCACCACCCGCGCCTCAAGCAAACTCGTCCAATGATTGCGGTTGAGGCATTCCGCCCGTAACCGACGGTTGAACGACTCGATGAACCCGTTGTTCCAGGGTGTTCCCGGCGGAATGTAGGAAATCCCGACCCGGTCAACGCAGAACTGTTGCAGCGCAACAGAAATGAACTCCGGCCCGTTGTCCATCCGCAGCACTTTCGGTGGGCCGCCGACGGCATCGAAGACCTTGCCGAGCTCGGCGACCAACCGCTCGGCGGTAATGGACCGCTCGACCACGTGCAGCAGCCGCTCGATGTCTTGCCGAGCCCGCAGCATGATGTTCGATTGAAGGGAGCAATCTATGGCTCATAACCCGGACAAAGCCACCCAGGCGCCACCAGACGACCTGCCGCGCACGGACATGAGGTGGTCATCCTCGGCGCGGGTGCGCTCGGTGACGTGATCACCACGACTCCTCGGCGCTACAGCAGCCCGATTACGACCGACATCGCCAGGAACAGGGCGAGCTGGTAACTGGAGTTGATGACGGTCAGCCTCGCGGGCTTCAGCTCGAAGGCATTGTGCTGCAGGAGCGTACTGGCAGAGAACGCCAGCCATGCCGCGAACCCGACCAGCAAAGCCATCCCCACAGACTCGTCGCCGGTCGCCTCTGACGCGAGGGAGATCCCCGCGGCGAGGCCGACGGCAGTCACGAGATTCGCGATGGCCAACTGGGTCATGTTCCTTACGCGAGCCGGTCGCGAGCGCTCCGGCGTCACGCCCGTCAGCCGCTCCCAGGCGTTCGCGATGAAGCCCTTCTGATACCAGATGAACGCCACGACCATGCCCGCAACGAACGCGAGCGCGGCCCCGAGCCAGTTGATCTCCATTGCACAGCCCTTCTGTCCTCGTCGAACCCAGGGCCAGTCGTGGTGTGGCATCCCGAGTGCGTGGTTGATATTATCTACCACAATGGAAAACATAAAGCAGCCAGTCGGACGCTCCTACGGTCAGTTCTGTGGGCTGGCGCGGGCGCTCGACGTCGTCGGGGACCGCTGGAATCTCCTGATCGTGCGCGAGCTGCTGCCCGGGCCGCTGCGGTACGGCGAGCTGAAGTCCTCCCTCCTCGGCGTCGCGAGTAACCTCTTGGCCGAGCGTCTCCGGACGCTGGAGTCGGCCGGGGTCGTGGAGCGACAGCTGGGAGACACGGGCGTCCTGTATGGACTGACACCGTGGGGCGCGGAGCTCAGGGAGCCGATGGAAGCCCTCGGCAGATGGGCCATTCCGCTGCTGGCGACGGGACGCGGCGATGACGACTTCCGGCCGCGATGGCTGGCGCTGGCCCTGCCAGCGATGCTCCGTGGCAGGACGGCAGTGCCGCCTGTGGAGGTCGGATTCGATGTGGAGGGGCTCCTCATCGTTCTCCGGATCGACGAGGACGGCCCGAGCGCGAAAATTGACGCTGACCTTCAACCAGAGACCGTCCTGACCGCCGAGCCCGAGATCGTGGTCGGCCTCGTTGGCGGTGCCCTCTCAGTGGACCAGGCCCTCGCGTCGGGGACCCTTCTCGGTAACGCTGATGTTCTCCGCCGAGCGATTCCGTAAGGACAGTCAGCTACAAATCCTGCCGCCAGTGCGGTTCCTCCGTGCCGTCGGCTGCACTCCGACTGCGAGCACTGGCCTGTCGGGGCGATGCGCGGTCGTTTGGATGCCGCGAGGCTGCCGGCTGCCTCGACCCCGCGCCGAGCGGCATGTGGTCAAGACGAAATTTCCCTACCGCTTGATAAGGAATTGCCCTGCCCGGTGGATGACCCACCAAACGCTGGCCAGGACACAACCGGCCCCGACGATCAAGCCACCGACGACGACAGTCGCGTTCGCCAGCTGATCTGACAACGTTTGCGCGGTGACGGCGATCTGTATCCCGGTGACCGCCACGATCATCGCCGCCACGATCATCGCGACTGGAACGAACAGCCATGGCTGCGCGATCAGCACCTCAGACGCCGAAGCCGTCGCTGCTGGGGGCGCTGTCTGGACCTCGTCGTCCTTGGGCCGGATCGCCGCGCGGTACGCCTCACCTGCGGCTGTCGCCTCGAGGTACAGGAGCAGCTGCCGGTCGGTCGGCGGCCTGCCGAGTGCCATCCGCGCGTCGTCGCAGGCGGCGTCGAACTTCTGCAGTCGCAGGTGTGCCTTCGACCGCCAGTAATGCCATCCGTGGCTGCCGGGATCTCGCACCAGTGCTGCGGACGCGATCGCGAGGAGCTGGTCAGGATCGAGTGCGCCGAGGATCTGGGTGACCTGGAATGTTGTGAACGGGGGTGGGGGGTTGTGAGGATCGGCCATCGCTTCGACTGCTGCGAGCGTCAGCTCGACGCTCTTACGCTCGTCCCGATCAGTCACACCCTGAATTATGTCCCCTCGTACCAGCTTTCGCATCAGGGTGCCGAGCATGCCTTGCGATCCTGTACATGCCTTGATCGCGTCGACCTGCAAGTTGGCGCTGGTTCAGGACGTCGCGATTCTGTACGAGCAGGCGGTATGAACCAACATCGCGGTCATGGAGTTTGGTCCACGCTTAGGGTCGCAGCCCACCTGCGCCACCCATACTTCACCAAGGACGTCGACGAGGCGTCTCGCCGCTTTGGAGCAGAACCCGCAACCAGCACTGGTCCTCGCGCGCCGACACCGCCTGGCATGATCGGCGACGAGGCCGTGAACGGCTACTGCATTGACTACAAGTGCAAAATGGGCCGTGAACGGGCCTTCCAAGCCGATCGCGACGAGCTCAGGAGCTGCACCTATGAGCTGTTCTTCGTGCGCTACGACAACGAGGTCGACAACACCCAGGACCTCTACGTCGAGGTCGGCCTCCGAGGGCGAGATCTCGGCGACACGCGGACAGTCATGATGAATCCCGCCAATGCCCTCCCCAGCTTTCCCGTGAATCCCCCGAATCCTTCAGAGAATCCCGAGCTTTCGGCCGTGACAGGGGTGTCATAGGTGCACTGTAAGTGGGACCTACTGCTAGCGTTTTCGGTGCAACGCAAAAAGGCGACCCCGTGCCTGCGTCAACAGGCCGGGGTCGTAGACCAACTGAATCCGCATCCACGCAGAACTAGGAGGTCGCTGCCTATGGTAGCCACCAATCCGCCGATCCCGCAGCAAGAGCCTGCTGACGGCGATCCGCCCCCGCACCGCATCGACTGGTTCAACGTCAGCGCTGTCACTTGTGCGAGCACTATCGCTGTTGCCGTCGCCATCGGCGCGGACAACGTCGTCGCCGGTGTGTCGGCGGGCGCATTCGTGCTCAACCTGGCGAAGATGCTGCGCCGGTAGGTGACCGGGCCGCCCGTGGACATGTTTGCGGGCGGTCCGCCCTGCCAACTAACCAGCACCCGGCGAAGGCTCGCGGCAGGGATACCGAGGAGTACCGCGAAGTGCCTTTCGCGGCCACCGGCACTGGACCCGCGGCGAGGTTGATCCGCTGGCGCGATGAGACCTTGCTATGACGCACAAGGTTCGGTGGCTGGGTTCGGTGGGTCTGCTGGTTCGTCAATTCCGAGGATATCTAGGGCCGGGTGCTTCGCCGGAACGTCGGGAGGCATCACCGCAGTCTTCGGCCGTTTGGAGCAGGGGCACGAGAACGGGGACCGCCACATCCCTCACCCGACTGTCCGCTGCTGGGCAAGTCTGCGCAGGAATGTGTACTTGGATAGGTAGCTCATTTTTGCCGGGACAGCTTGGTCTGCGAGGCGCTGGGTCGTCCAACCTCGAAGCGAGTTGAGTTCATCGATCATCTCGCTACGGCACTCGCGTTCGGTGCCACGGGATCGGAGATATTCGATCTCGAGCTGCTGGAGTGCGGTGTCGGGGTATTTGGCGAACACGCACCGGTCGGCCATGATCGAGTAGATGTGCCCGGTGTGGACGCTCTCGACGTTGCTATCGAACCTGGTGCGGGTGAAATCCCCGAGGTAACTGACCTCCAGGCCGAGGCGGTCGTGCAGGTAGGACTGCATCTGCGCGATGTCGGTGAGGCCCTCGGGGACAGGGGTTTTGGTTTCGTAGCGGGCGAATCCGTCCTGGGTGAATCGTTTGCGTTTGATGACGTGACCGCCCGCCCGGCGGGGGATGAACGAGGCGTACCCGCAGTCGGCCGAGGTCGGTCCGGTGACCTCGAACATATAGTTGTGGAACTGCCACATCTCGAAGGCGTTGGCGAACTCGAGCCGCAGGTAGTCAGGCTCGCCGCGCGCGATCTCGGCGGCGATGTCCCGGGTGAGTGCGTAGATGTCGGTCTCGGGGTCGAGGGTGAACTTGTGCTCGTACTCCACCCCGGCGTCGATGGTGAAATACCAGCACTCGTGGCTGCCCACCGTGGCCGAGAACTCCGGCAGCCGGTCCACAACTTCGGCTAGGACCCCCGCCGAGGGCTCCGTCGTTGTGGCGCGGCTGTTCTCAGCGAAGCTGAAGGCGTGGGCGATCTCGGCGACGCGGTGGAAGAGCCCCGCCTCCTCGTTGAGGCGGGAGGGCACATACACCACCCAACACCGCTGCCGGAAGTCCGCGGCGAGAACGACCAGCGGCATTGACTCTCGCCGCGCCACCCCCTCGACGCCAGTTGTGTCGGAGCGCTTGAGCAGCTGAGAACCGTTGTGTCGGTAAGAAGAGCTGGGTCCGGTCCGCTCAGCCCAGTCGACCATCGCGGTGGCATAGCCGGGTCTCGTTGTCATTGGCTGGACGTGGAACATGGTGTCGCTGGGAAGGTTCTCTCCCGGGGCACGGTAACGGGCGTGCCAGGCGCCGGTGAGCAGCCAGCAGGATGCGTAGGACATGGTCGACCCCCTCGTGGTGTCAGTCGCTGGCGGCGAGGCGGCGAGCGGTGTTGAGCGCGACGAGCGCAGCGAGCCGGATACCGAGGAACGCGACAGCGGCAGGAACGAGGATGCGCCGCCAGCCGGTGCGGGTGCGGGCGTAGAACAGGGCGGCGCTGCGGTGGTGGTGCCACAGCGACCGGTTGCGCCGGAACTTGCTGGACTGCCCGCCTTGGTGGGTTACCCAGGCGGGGCCGGAAAGGACTGTGGTGTAACCGTTCTCGCGCAGTCGCCAGGCGAGGTCGGCGTCTTCGAGATACATCCAGTAGCGCGGGTCGAAGCCATGCATCTGTTCCCAGAGCGGTCGTTTCATCATCAGGCAGCAGCCCGAGACCCAGTCGACAACCTGGTCGGCGTCGGGGCGGCCGATGGCGGGGCCGAAATATTCGGCGCTGGCGGAGTTAGTGCCCGGTCGGAGCACGCTCATGATGGCGTGGCGTGCGGCGAGGGTGGTGGAGGGGAAGCGGCGGCCGTTGGGGTAGGGCGCACCGGCCGGAGTCTGGATGCGGGTGCCAACGATCCCGATCTGCGGGTCGGCGAGGGTGTCCACCATGGCATCGAGTGCTTTCGGGTCGCCGAGTTCTGCGTCGGGGTTGAGCAGGGTGACGTAATCGGCCTGGGTAGCGGCGGCGGCCTGGTTGATCGCGCCACCGAAGCCGATGTTGTGCGGGTTGGCGATCGGGCTGAGCCCGAGCTCGCGGGCGACGTCGAGGGTGTTGTCGGTAGAGGCGTTATCGATGACGGTGATCGTCACGTCGGCGGCGGTTTGGGCGCGTACGGAGGCGACGGCGGCAGGCAGATGTTCGGCACTGTTGTAGGTGAGGATGATGACGTCGATGCTCACAGTTGGGCGGCCTCTCGTTGGTCGTTGGGGGTCATGCCGGAATCGATCCGGCGGACGGTATCACTGGGGAGGTAGGTGGGCAGGCGGCGATGAGCGAGCGCACGGGCCCGCGCGAATCGCGGTACCGGCCGAGATAGCGGACCGCAATGCCCTGCATCGGCCAGAACGCGAGCTTGCCGATCGTCATCCCCGCATACACCCGTACCGGCGCCGTCGCACGCAACTCGAGAGTCCAGGGAATGACCGCGCCGCAATGACCCAGTGGCGCGGACAGCTGGATCCGCAGCCCGAGGCAGGACACGGACCGGCAGGCATGCAGGGTGGCCGCATAGCGCAGCCCACCCATCACCTCGGCTGTCGACCCCAGATACAGCCTGCCCGGGGCAAGTACGACACCGTCCGGCGGGATGTGGGCCTGCACCGCCTTTGGATCGTGGTGCGGATCGAGTTCGACCCCCGGAGGGTAGGACAGCAGCTCGGTCCCGAGGCGGAACGCGATCGAATTCGCGCACACCAAGTGGTCGTCGAAGGGGTCGATCACGAGCTCGCCGCGGTGGCGCGCGGCCCGGATCTCGGCTCCGGTCAGCATGAGAACACTCGATCCAGCACCGCGCGCACGTGTGCGGCGAGGTCTTGCCGGGTGCCATCATTGGTGACTTCGACCTCGGCATCGACATCTTCGACACCAGCGGTGGAAGCGTCGGACAAGCTGAGATAGCCCTGGGCGGTGAGCCTTTGCTTGCGGGTCTCGTCCGGTGCGCTGACTCGCATAACGGTCCAGCCCGAGGCCCGCAGGCGGAGTAGATCGTGGTCGTAGGAGCGGACATCGTCGTTGATCACGACATCGGCACTACTCGCGTCGGCGCGGGCGAGGAAGTCCTTCAGCAGGAAGCCGGGTTCTCGGTCGCGCAGGCAGCGGGCCAGAGTCTCCATGAGCTGTTGGTCCTGCTGGCCGGGTGGGAGAGTGCGGCCTATGCGGGTGTAGAAGGCGTGCTGCAGGTCGTAGAGCGGTGCGGCGACTTTGATGACCTCGGCACGAAGTCCGCGTGATTCGGCGGCGTGGGTGATGAGTTGGGCGGTGGTGGATTTCCCGGCGCCTGAGTGGCCGATGAGAGCGAGCCGGATCTTGGGTTGGGTCATCGGGGACCTCCGTGGGTGAGGACGGTGCCGTTGTCGAGGGTGAGCACTTCGCCGTCGGCGGCTTCGTGGACAAGTGCGGGAATACCGTGTTCGCGCACAACGATTCCGAGATGGCACAGCCGCGAGCCCAAGTCGAAGACGAAGCCGTCCACCATGCCGACCAGCGCGGCCAGCACCGCATAGGGCCGTCGCGCCGAGAGAATCACCCGGCCTCCGTTGGTCCGGACAACCTCGATGCGGGTGATGATCTCCGCGACAGCACCGTGCTGGTGGACATCGATATGCGCACCGGACACGCTGACCGCCGCACCGATCGAGAGTTGCTCGAGCACCGCGTCATTGACCACACGGACAACCTGCCCGGTGCAGCGACCGGCCGCGATCACTCTCGGTCCCGCCTCAGGGTTCGTCGGTCCGGCGAGCTTGGTGTGGTCGATGTAGAACAGCTCGCCGCGGTTACCGATGATCCACTCGATGATCGTGGGCCCCTGCATCGTGGTCAGGTCCCTGGCCATGCGGACGATCAGGGCCAGGTTCGTCTCGCCGCCGGTGGCTGCGAGAGCGTCTTCGCTGGGTGAGCCCGGTGCGAGGCTCAGGTCGGTCGTGGCGGCGAAGCCACGGTTCATCGCGAGCAAGCCCGCCTCGGACGCTTCGGCGGCGATCTCGCCGGTCGTGGGGTCGGCAGGGTGGGTGATCAGACCACGCTGACCTTTCACGTAGTCGCGGACCAGTACCGTGAACGGCTCTCCGGTCGGTGCGGCTGTGTGCAGCCATTGCAGCTCACCGACGAGATCATCTGTGTTGCAGACGATCTGGCGCTGGTGTTCGCTGACATCGACGATCACCTCCGGCGCCGACAGTGCCGCGCCGAGCAACGGGGCGAGGTCCTTGGCCCAGGCGGGGCCGGGGTCGGCTGGGAGATAGACGAGAACGGCGGAGCCGATCGCGATACCGAGTTCGTGCGCGCGCCGCATCGCAGGTCCGCGTTTGCTGGTGAAGTGGCCGACAGGGCCGGTCAGTGGCCCCAGCGGAATGTCGCCGGGCAGAGGTTCGAGGTAGAGGGGGACGACGGCGATCTCACGTCGGACGCTGGCACTACGGCGGCGTGCAGTGTTCGGGCGAGCCTGCACCAGCGAGACGACACCGCCTGCCTGGACCCACTCGATATCCACGTCGCTGACGCCGAGTACTTCGCGCGCGGCCTCGACCAACTCGGTGACCGCAGCGACAGTCGCCGGGGCAACGGTGTCGCTGCCGTCGGGTGTGGCGGCACCGGCGGCCAACGCGTCGGCCCGGCCGGACACGGCTTCGATCTGGGCCTGCGCGGGGTCGGCCGGGTCCAAGCCGGTCATGGCGATCCCGGCCTGCTCGGGTTCGACCATGGCCTGCACGAATACCGCCATACGAGGGGCCGGGTCCAGGTCACCGGCGCGCAGCCGCGCGCTCACGGCCGTGAGCGAGTAGAAGGAGCGCCACACCGCAGCGACTGCTTCGGGCACGTCATCGGCCCCTACATCGAGCAGGGACTCGTAGGCGCCTGCGTAGGCGGTTTCGGCTGAGTCCTCACACAAGGCAGAGGACCGAACCGCGAACCGTGTCCCCGCTGGGAACACCTCATCGAGGCGGACGTTCAGTAACTCCGCAGTCTGGCTGCTGGGCCGCAGGTCGGCGATCATGTCGGTCAGCCGCGCCACCTGGGCGGGGACATCGCCACCGACAGTTGCTCGCAAGTCATCGAACACCGCCTCCACACCCGCGAGCACATCAGCCTCGATGGCCGCGGCGAGCTCGCCGGCCGGGACCGCGATCAGCGGCGGAACCGGCACTCGCGCAGACAACTCGCCCAGGCGAGCACACTTCGCACCGACCAGCTCGAAGCGGAGTCTCTCCTGTCCGAGTCCCGGGAACCGCCGCCTGGCCAGATCCCCGGTGAGGCCCACCCAGGACCGGCTGGCCTGTGGCCCGCGTGAGTCCTGGTATTTGCCGGTGTAGCAGCTGATTTCACCGACCGGTGTCCACCACATCATCTGCCCGATCTCCATGCCCGGATAGACCCGGACCGCCTCGGTCGCGACGAGTTGGAGTGTCCATTGGCCGATGTAGCCGATATCGCCCAGCCCGGAAGACAAATGGATCGACAGTCCGAGGCGGGCGATGCTCGATCGTGCGGCGAAGGTCGGCGCGAACCCGGTGCCGCCCAGGACCTCGGCGGTGCTGGCGAGGTAGAGCTGGCCCGGCCGCAGCACGAATCCATCTGCGGGGATGACGATCTCGGTGCTCGGATTCTCGCGGCGGGCGTCCAGGACCGGCGCGGTGTAGGCACGCAGCCGGTCTCCAAGTGTGAAGTTGTAGGAATTCGGGTTCAGACGTGCCGGATCGAACGGGTCGATGGTGATCGCTCCGGTCTCACGCTGGCGTTGGATCTCGGCTCCGGTGAGGATCGTCATCGTCGGCTCCGAGGCGTGAGAAGAACTGTGTGGTGCAGGCGTTCGGTGTCGGCGACCGACATCAGCAGGTGCACGCGATCGGCCGTGCCAGCGTTGAATGCCGTGTGCCGGGAGCGGGTGTCGAACACTCGCAGCCTGCCGTCTGCGGGGATGTGGTGGCCGTGACCGCCCGGTCCGACCAGATAGGCGTCCGGGTCGGTGTGGATGGCCAGGTGGGCGCGTTTGGTGGCGTCAGCGTGCATCCGGTAGACCGTGCCCGGTGCCAGGATCATCAGCCGCATGCGGCCTATCGGCATGAGCGCGGACACAGACCGATGCACGACGGCGAAGTAGGTGTCGCTGAACATCGGGTTGAGACGGGAGAATTCGCGCTCGTGGTAGCGCATGCTTCCGTCAGCGGCGAACTGGCTGACCAGCCCGTCGGCGAGCAAATCCTTGGCGTCAGGACGGTGAGTCAGGGATATACAACGCAGCGGCTCGCCGTGGCGTTCGGTGTTCATCGGCTCGACCAACGTGAGGATCTCGTCGTATGCCTCTCGCAGCAGCACCACGTCGAATACCGCATCGGTTGGGCCTTTGTAGAACTGTTCCGCGCCGGTTTCATCCGGTCGGTTGCTATAGGGCGGCGTCATCATCAACTTGCCTCTCCTGACACGCATGGTGGTACGGATGAGTTGCGAGGCCGATGTCGAGACCGTTCTCGCCTTCTGGTTGCTCTTCAAGCGGGTATTCGGCCGATAGCGGCGTAGGCGGCCAGGTCCCAGGTGCCGGGGTGCAGGGGCCGCAGAGTGTCATGCTCGGTATCGGTGGGCCGCCACCGGTGCGGTGCGATCAACCCGGGATCGGCGAGCTTGTAGGGGGCCAGCATCGTGGTGATCGTGTCGCGGTCGCGCGGGTGAAAGGCGATGCCCGCGTTGCCCAGAGCCGCGACGGCGCTGCTGATGTCGTTCCCGGCGATGTCGTCGGTGATGTGGCTGAACACGATCCAGGTTCCGGGCCGGAGCTGGCGAGTCAGGGCGTCGAGGACGGCGGGGGCGTCGGCGAGGAGTTCAGCGGTCCCGGACAGGCAGACCGCCAAAGGCGCGGTGGAGTCCATGACCGCGGTGATCTCGGCGAGGACGGCGGCGGTGTCGGTGAGGTCGATCTTGGCGACGACGTTGTTCGGTTCGGTCAGCAGGGCCTGGGCGTGGTTGGTAGCGAGGAGGTCGTTGTCGATGTAGAGGATGCGGGCGGTGTCACTTGCGTGGTGGGCGATCTCACCGATGTCGGGGTGTAGAGGGAGTCCGCAGCCGAGTTCGACCACCTGGGTCACCTGATGCGTGTGGGTGAGGTATTCGACCGCGCGCCGGGCGAAGCGGCGTGCTTCGGCCATGGCTGTCGCGAGCTGGCTGTCCACCAGGGGCTTGGCGATCACATGATCGAGCTCGTAGTGGTCTTTGCCGCCCAGTAGCGCGTTGCACACACGGGCGGTGTTGGGGCGGCTGGTGTCCAGCACTGTCTGGTTGGGGGCTGTCATGTCCTGTCCTCGCCGGAGGGTGCCACGAAGCATCGAACAAACCTCCCGGCCACCGTGACAAGGGATTACGGCGTCGGCTTGTTGCGGGGCTCGCGGGCGGTCGGATGGTTCAGATGCCGGACTCGGCGTGGCCGGCCAGCGCCCGGGCGAGAATGGTGTGGGCCTCCTCGCCGTAGACGGCCGTCGTGGCGAGTAGATCGAAGGTTCGTTCGACCAACTCGGCGGTGTCGGTGTTCTCGAACGGATCGGTGATTCGCTTGTTGTCGGAGTCGGTGGCGGTGCTGAAGTCGAAACTGTCTGCTGGGGCGAGGAATTCGGCATTGAGCGCGATGATGCCGATGCGGACATGTGCGCGAGCGGTCAAGATGTTCATCAGGTGGCGGATCTGGGTGATCATCACCTCGCAGCTGCCGACGGTGACTCGTAGCGCGGCCTCGTCGATGAGCATGTGGAACTCGTACCCGGGCATGTCGAGAACGGTCTGGCGTTGCAGACGCGCGAGCGCAAGCTCCTCGCTGTCGTCGGCCATCCCCATTACGGCCGAGCATCTGTCGAAGAACGCACGGGCGTAGTCGTGGGTCTGCAACAGTTCCGGGAGGAGTTTGGTGCTGTAGGAGCGCTGATGGATGGTGTGGGACTCGCTGGCGATCAGGAAGCGCTGCAACGTTTCCGGTCCGCCAGCGGTGGTGTCGTACCGGCTCGTGTTGACCATGGTTCTAACCTCTCCAAGTAGTTTCGTTGGTTGAGATTCGGTGGAGGGTTCCACCGGGGTGGTTCGTGTGGGTCGGGTAGGCGTCCCCGGAGGCCGGGAGGTTGGGCGGCCTCCGGGGACGTTCCCCACCCTCGGAGGCCGACCGGCTCGGGGGTCGCCGGATTCGGTCCGAGGTATTCAGGTGGTCTGTGTGCCCCGCCCCGGGTCAGCCCAGGGTGATCTCGCTGATCAGAGTCGCCCCGTCGACGGTGCGGGTGGTCACGGTCTGCCGGGCGACCCAAGGCTCGGTGCCGGGCCGGAACTCGGCCACGGTCACCGCCCACCGCGCCGACTCACCGCTGGTGTTCAACGGCGAGATACTCACGCAGTGGCGGGTGTCGGCGGGAACGGCATCGATGCCCGTCTGCAACCGGTCGCCAGGGGTGATCGCTGAGTCCGAAGTCAGGAACCGGCGCGCGTGCTCGACGGATCGGTCCACGTAGTAGGCGTGATTGAACCCCAGGATCGCGGCCGGGCCGCTGGTGGTGTCTCCCAGACCGGAACCGGTGACGACGTCGAGTTCGGCGGTTTCCTCGCAAGCGAAACCGGTCGGCTGCGCGCCCCCGTCCGGGGCCGTCACTACCGCGACCACGGCCAGTGCTGCAAGCCCGGCCAGCACCCCAGCCGCTATCCATCGGTGGCGGTGTGAGCGAGCGGTGGAGGAGACGTTTGTCGTGTCGAACTGTGCATACATGGCGTTCTCGGTTCCTTCGGTGGATCTCGGAGGTCGGGTGGCCCCGGTAGTCGCCGGGAATCGACTCCGGGGCCGCCTCGGCGCGGGGCAAAACCTGGGTGAGCTGCGTCTGGTCTCACCAGGCCTTCGCGCCAAGGTCATTCGGGCGGTCGGAAGGTGCGCTGCGCGCGGGTCAGGGCTGTAGGAAAAGGCGCTCGTTAGGGAGGCGGGGCAATCCGGCACAGTGGCCGGGATAGACGGCGACAGTGCCGGGGCGGCGGGCGGCCACATCACAGACGAACACCAGCGCGGCCGTCAGACAGGCGGCGAAATACACGCGCACACCGGCCAATTCGACCGAAAGGCGAATATCTGGTTCGTCAGGGAGAGGTGACCGGCCGCCGTTGTTCATCGGGGGGTCTGCCTCAAGATCGATAATGCGCACTCGATCACCACCGCCCCCGAGGGGCGAAATGCACTGGTGGCCGGGGACACCCATGTGCGAACTATCAGCGGGTCCGGCACCGGGGACGGCAACGCGATGTCCCCGTCTCGGACCACCACCACCCGTGCCTTCCACAAGCGAGCCACCTCGCCGGGGTCACCGATCGGCCGAATATCGGACCGGACAAGGAACGTCCACATCTCTGCGCGCGGATGGCCGACGATCGACAACGGCGCGACCCCACGAAGATCGAGACTGGTCTTGACCCGCTGAGCCAGCTCGGTCGGCATCATCACCGCCCCGACAAACCCGGCCCGCATCGTGATCCGCCCCGTTGCCGGATCGACCACGGTAGGCAGCGAGCACATGCTCCGGTAGAACTGGCAGCGTGAGCGGGGGGATTCGGTCCATGCCCTGGGCGCGTTGGTCTGCGTCATCGCCACTCCCCAGACGGCGCGGTCACGGCCGTCGTGTCGGCGGCTTCGGTTTTGGTGACAGCGGGCGCAGCCGTGAGAAACCCGGCCAGCTCCATCGCCTCGAGCGCTCTGACAAGCTCGGCGCGCGATTGGTTGTGGGTGGCCTCGGCCGCGGCGACAGTGTTAGCGGAAGCGATCGGGCTGGCGCCCGAGGACTGGTCACGCCTCACCGCGGGCTGCGTGTTCAGCTCGTCCGAATGTTTCACGCGCGGGCCTTCCTGGTGACGCTTCCAAAACAACGAGGTGCACCCGTTCGGCAGGTTTCGCCACGGATTTTCCGAAGCGGGTTCTGGTGTCAATCGTTGTCCGTCAACAGCATTGGTAGGAACCGCACAGTGGTGGCGTAGCGTGGGCGTACCGTAGGCGTTTCCCAGTTCAGGAGCTGGAAGTAGGGGGCCGGATGATACGAGGGCGGGAATGGACCGGCTTCGAAGCTGCCGCGCTGCAAGAGGCGATGAGACAGCCGATCCGCCAGTTCGCCGCGATGCTCGGCGTCGAGACCACCACGGTCAACAACTGGCGGTCGGGCCTGAGCGCGGTCAAACCCCGTTCCGAAAAGCAGGAGATCCTCGACACCACCTACGCGAAACGTACGACGCGAGAAGACCGCGAACGATTCGACCAGATCGTCGCCGAAGGCGAAACCGCTTGGAGAGCGCGACACTCGAAACAGGCGCGACGCCATGGTGTCGCGGAGGAATTCCGACGATCACCGCGAAGTAGCTCTCCCGCGACCACAGCTATACCACCGGTCCGCGGTGAGGTGGAAGCGTCCTTCGAACGACCTTCCCTGATCATTGAACGTATGCGGCTGTTGCGGGCCAAAGGTGCCGATGACGGCGTGCTCGATGTGATCGAGGTGGCATTCGGAGACATCCTCGCCCGATACGAAGCGGAAGGACCGACGCTTCTCGCGCCAGAGGTTCTCGCTCTTCGTCGGCAAGTCGACGTTTTGCTCGACCAGTGCAGGCAACCGATGCATCTGGCGCGGTTGTATCGCTTCGCGGGCCAGATGTCGGGCGCGCTGGCATACATGGCTGTCAACCTAGGACGTTTTCAGCACGCGAGGATGTACGGCGAGGAAGCTCTCGGCCTCGCGGAGTTCACGCGAGACCGGGAGCTGATCGCGTGGGTCAAAGGGACGCAGAGCTTCTGCTCCTACTATCAGGGCGACTATGCGCGCGCCGTCGACGCTGCGCAAGAAGGATTGCGGGTTGCGGGTTCGAGCGGACAAGCGATCCGCCTGTACGCCAACGGTCTCGCGCGTGCCTTGGGCAAGCTCGGCGATTCTGTCGGCGTGCACAAAGCGATCGAGGCGGCGATGAACCTCAGCGACAACACGGACACGTCGCATGGGTTGACGCCGGCACTGTCGTTCGAGTCTTACAGCGTCCCACGGCTGATGGCCAACGCAGCGACAGCGCACTTGTCTGCAGGAGACCACAGCAAGACCCTCGAATACGGCCAGTCGGTGGCCGAGTTGGTGGACACGTCGGACTCGGTATGGAGTCAAGCCCTCGTTCGGCTCGACGTCGCAACAGCCCTGGTCAAGCAGAAGGGCCCCGACACCGAACACGCGATGTCACTGGCACGGCAAGCGCTGGCAACCTCACACGGCCAACCGATCCGCTCGGTCTGGCAGCGTGCCCACGAACTCGCCGACGTCGTCGATACGATCGATCGTCGCGTCGTTGGTACCTACCTGAGCGAGCTCGAGGACTGGACATCCTCGGCGAGCGTTGTCTCCGAGGGCGCTCGCCCTATCGAAGGGCGATAGTGGCGACGTCGTCCCATTCGTAGGAATCCTGGGATCGCCAAAGGCGGACGAGCTTGACCTGCGTAACCGTGACCGGGACGGGAACGATGTTGCGTAACTGGGAGACGCGCTCGATGATGGGCGCGATCTCTTGACGCCGATTGCTGTAGGCGATCCCGATGTGGGGGCGGAAGTGGGAGAGAGGTTTTGACGCGGTGCCCGCAGCGGCGTTCCCAGAGTGCGAACGCAGAATCGTGGCGAGCTGCCAGATCGACGACCAGGGTGACACCGAGAAGCGGACCGCTCCCGAGGAGCCGGCTAGAGGCCCGACCTCGATCTCGAAGCTATCGACGTATTCAAGCGCTTCGGCCGCACTGGAGGTGACTACCTCGATGGCGGCGTCGCTGATCGAATCGGCGGCACCAACCCGGCACAGAGTCATGTGAAGCGACGACAGCGAGACCGGATATAGGTCGAATGAACTCAAGCTTTGCTGGCATTGTCGAGCCGAGGAAATCAGCTCGGCGTCCTCGAACGTCAAATACCAGTAGTACGCGGAGAACCCGCCGGGCCACGGTTTGACGGTGAAGTGATCCTCCATGTGGGTCAGCGCTGAAAACGCTGACCAGTCATTGCTCCTGATCGCATCGACGTCGGTCAGCGCCGTCGGTGGCTCTGGAGGAAAAGGCCCGTGTTTCAAGACTCTCCATCGTAGTTGCCGGATTGTCGGTGACGTTTGCTCGGACCAAACTAGGTCCCTGCATGGACTATGCCCAATTCGGGTGTCCCAAGGTACGGGCCGGGACCGAACTGACCGCAGAGCGGGGCCCTATTCCTGCGACATTGTGGGGCTTTCGACCCACTGGGCGTATTTCTCGGTCGTCCAGGGAACTGGGGTCGCGCTGATCTCGGGCCGACTCCACGGATGCAGCTCCGCGATGCGCTCGGCGACATGGTCCCGACCGGCCGCGGCGACACGGAAGGTCAACCTCCACTCCGGGCCGGTGCCGACTTTCCCGAGATGCCAAAACACGCTGTCCTGCTTGACGATCTCAGCACCAGCGGCAAGACGTTCTCCGACCAGGCTTTCGGCGATCGAGTGCGCGTCCCGTTCGGTCGGCAACGTCGTGGTCATTGCCCACACGCGAGATTCGGAAGTCATGACAACGAGGCTAGCGACCTGCGTCAGCTTCTGTCATGACTCGGGGTTTGGTGTTCTCAGCACGCGATCGCGGGTGTGCTGTAGAGGCCGTGGACAATGAGGACTTCGGAGCATGCTCTGTACTCGTTACTGGGTCGAGGTCGGGCGTTCAGTGGCATCGCGCCGTACTCACACAATCGCCCTCGATGCGTTGCTGCGAGCTGAAAGCATTGCGCCAGAGCATGTCCGGAACATAGATGCCGTGCAGGAGGTGATCGCTCGGATGATGCGAGAGGCCAAGCGCAGCCTCACCGCGGGCGAGCTGGGCAACCTTGCTCACCGTGTAGGCGTAGTGGTGGTCTCGAGCCGGACGTATTTCGATCCATCTGCCGTATGCACCGCCCGCAACGTGGACGTGGCCCGGCGATGTGCAGAGGTAGCTGGTGCCGCTCTGTTACCGATCGGAGTGGACAGCTTTCATCTGACCCTGTATTCGGGGAGTGATGGACAGTTCTATGCAGGGTTCGATTCGTCGGTTTATCGATATGCGGACGATCGCGATGTCCTGTTCTCGATGCTGAAGGATGGAATTCGCCCACTCTTGTTGGGACAGCAGACGCTTCAGTGAGAACGGCACGCGTGGGCATACAGCTCGACCTTCGACTGACGGTGCTGGGCCGACTCACGCCGCATCCCGGAGTCGCGGCCCACACCCCTCTCCTGACCCGCACCCCAGCACCTAGACCAGGCGGTTTACGGTCGAGTCGGTCACGCGGCGTGGGAGAGGAAGGTCGATCGTTCGAACTCGCGGTGTCGCACCGCGTGGACGAACGCGGCGTATTCGAGCTGGTCGAAGAAGAGCCGGGCGGTTCCGGCTGAGGCTCGGCATTCCGGCGCGGCGCTGAATTCGTAGAGGTCGTCGGATCCTCGGGTGATCGTCAAGGCTCCGCGGATGGGGCGGCCTGCTCGGATCGCGGCCTGGAGGGCCTCGAACTGGTGGTGGTCGAGGGTCAGGCATTCCTCGAGGGGGACAGGGTGTGCCGCGGTGGCGACCGGGCGCGCGAGCTTGTCGTCCCAGATGAGGGTGCGGTGGTTGTCGCGGTAGACCATCACGCACGCCTGCTGGGGGGAACTGGCGGCCGCTTTGCGGAAGTGGGCGGCGGGCGGTGTCGGTAACGACATGGTGGATCCTTTCGAACAGCGCGGTCGGCGACGGTGCCGACCGCGCGGGCGCACACTAGGGCAGGCTGCCGATAGCGGCGAAATTGCAGGGGCGGGCGTAGTCGTCGTGGTCGATCGGCTGTTCGGGTCGCCAGTCCGTGGCGTAGGTGATGCCCGGCTCGGCGATCGTCCATCCGTCGAAGAAGGTCTGGAACTGCGCGCGGGTGCGCAGGGTGACCGGTGTGCTGGCGTCGGTGAAGATCGCAGCGCCCGCGGCGACCTGGGATTTGATCTCCGCGCCTGCGTCTTCGAGGGACACATGTGTCATCGCGATGTGGCTGCCGGGGGCGAGGGCGTCGCGCAGTTGCGCGACGATCTTGCCGGGCTCGCTGGCGTCGGTGACCCAGGGAAGCACCGAAACCAGCAGCAGTCCAACGGGTTCGGAAAAGTCGATCAGGCGCTGGGTGTCGGGGTGGGCGAGGATGCGCGCGGGCTCGCGCAGATCGGCGTCGACCATCGTCGCGGTGTCGGTGACACCCTGTTCGCGCAACAGCTCGCGGGCGCGGTTGATCGCCTCTTCGTCGTTGTCGACGTACACCACGCGCGAGTCGGGCACGAGCTCGCGCGCGACCTCGTGGGTGTTGCCGCCGGTCGGCAGGCCCGACCCGATATCGAGGAACTGGCGAATCCCGGTGCCGGCCATGTAGCGAACGGCGCGGGCGAGAAACCGGCGATTGTGCTGGGCCCACAACGGATAGAAGGGGATATCGGTGTAGAGCCGATGTATGAAGGGCAGATCCGACTCGAAGATCACCTCGCCGGTGACCATGTGGTGATAGATGCGTGCGGAGCTGGGTTTGTTGGTGTCGATCGGGCGTGGCTCGAAGTCGCTGTCGGACATCGTGATTCCTCTGCGGGTGCGGTGGTGCCGGTCTATCGCTGAATGGTCGGTCGGCTGCGGAGGCCGCGGACGAGGTGTTCCATGAACTGACGTGAGTCGTGGGGGCTCAAAGCCGTCATCGCCAGGCGGTTGAAGATCTTGTCGCGGATACCGACGGCGGGTTTGTCGTCGATGTAGCGGATCTCGCCCTGAGCTTCGATGACGGCCATCTCGAGATCGCCGGCCGCTCCTGGGGAGGGCACACGAACCAGGATGTAGCGGTCCTCCATGCCGGCGCCGGGTGCTTGGTGGGTGAAGGGCATGACCTGGATCTGGATGTTGGGCCGGGCGGACAGCTCGAGGAGATGGGTGATCTGGTCGAGCATCACCGCGTCCCCGCCGTAGGTGCGGCGCAGGCAGGATTCGGACAGGATCGCGTGGAACTCGGGTGCGCCCCGCGCGAGAAGGATTCGCTGACGGGCGATGCGGGCGTGGACGTAGTCGTCGACGGTGACCGCGTCCGGATCGTCGGGGTCGGGTTCCAGTGGCTCGTGCAGCGCGTGGATGTAGCTCTCGTGCTGGAGTAGCCCGGGAACGATCTCGGCGGCGGTCTCGCGCAGCCGATCCGCCACGGCCTCGAGGTCGACGAGCAGTCGCAGTTCCTCGATGTAGGCGCGGCGGTAGCCGGAGTTCCAGAATCCGCGGCGATGGCTGTCTTCGCGCAGATCGAGCAGGATCGAGATGTAGTCCTGGTCGGTGACGCCGAGCTGCCTGACCAGTTCGTCGAGCGCCTGGGCGCTCAGATTGCCGGTGCCGCTGATCACCGCCGCGATGCGGGACTGGCTCACCCCGATCATCTTTCCCGCGTCGGCCTGGGTAGTGCGAGACCGGCGCAAGAGCGCGTCGATCTCTCGACCTAGCAGCACTTTTCGTGCGGTTCGTGCCATGGATCCCACCGTATCGGGCTGCTGGGCGGCGGCTGCCACCTGTTTCGCAATCCTGATTATCAGGTTAGATTATCAACCACGATTATTTGGCGAACAAGTCAGAGGGTGTATCCGAACTGCGACATACCCTGCGGCGCAAGAAGAGTGGGGCCCACTCATGGACGTCACCGACCCCGAAACCCTCCGCGGCACTCTCGATGCCGGAGCTGCGAACAGCTGGGGACAGCGGCTTCGGACCTATCGTCGCGCTCGATTAGGGCTCAGCCGTGGGGATTTCGCCGAGTTGATCAACGACCGAGCTCGCCGCGACAGTGTCAATGTCGCGTGTTCGGAACGACACGTCGCGCGCTGGGAACTCGGTGAAGTCCGCAGGCCCAGCAAGTCCTACCGCGTTCTGCTGGCCGCGCTCGGCGCACCGGTTCCCGAGATCGACTCCGTCCTGTCATCGCCGGACCTGAATGTCGGGTTCGCTCGTGAAGTGATGTCACGGTCTGCCGAATCCGTCGGTGCCGGTACGCGTCGCGGCGCGGATGCGACTCTGCTGGAGGCCCTCGCGACCGCGGTTGTCGGTTCCGCTGACATCCTGACGCCGTGGTTGCCTTCCCTCGATATTTCCGAGATGCCGTGCGACGCAGAACTGCTCGATATCGATGCGGTGCGCAGCGCCACCTCGGGATTGCGGGAACGCGACCAGCGACACGGTGGCGGCTCGGTCGCCCGCACCGCCGTCGATCTCCTGAAATCGACGACCGCGCTGCTGGCCGGTTACCGCGGACATACGACGCTCGCGCACGCGCTGCTGGTGGCCACCGCCGATCTGGCCCGGCTGATCGGGTGGGCATACCACGACATCGGTGATCAACATCGCGCCCGCCAGTACGCGACGATGGCCTTGGTGTCCGCGCGGCGAGCGGGCGCGGACAGCCTGGTCGCGTCGACGCTGTACGTGCTGGGGCGGATCAGCTTGATCGAACGCGACCCGCGCGCCGCTCTGCGGATGTTCCAACTCGGCCAGCTGCCTGCCCAAGACGCCACCGGCGGTGGGGAATCGGCGCGCTTGTATGCCAACGAGGCATGGGCACACGCGATGATGGGCGACGTCGGCCGGATGCGGACCGCGCTCGCCCGCGCCGAAGACGAGATCGCCCGGGTCGCAGACCATCCAGTCGATCCGTGGACCCGGGTGTTCTTCACGCCCGGAGAGTTCACCGGGATGCGATCGGTGATCTACAACGAGTACGCCCTGACAGCCCGCGGACAGACCGCGCAACACTACACAGCCGAAGCCGTCGACGCCGCTCGCGCTTCGTTGGCCGCGTCCACGCCGGGACGACCTGCCCGCAGCATTCTGTTCGACAACATCACGATCGCCACGGGCACCTTCCGTCTCGGCCAGATCGACGACGCGGTCTCCTTCGCGACGGCTTCGCTGGCAATGACCGGTCAGGTCGACAGCGGGCGAGTCGGCGACCGGCTGGGGCAGCTGGTGCACGCCGCGACCCTCGCGTCCTCGCGATCCGATGTTCGCGATCTCTGTCAGACGATCCGGCGGGCAGTCCGCACCACCCGGCACACTCCGCACCAGCTGACCGAACATCGCCTCGCGACCGCGTAGCAATGTCGACGCAACCCGACGATGTCATCCCCGCACAGCGGCATTTACGACATGCCCTGTCGAATGTCATTGTCGCAGAGATTATTCGGCGATGTACTCGGTTCATGACTACGACGACGCCGAGACGTGGCCATCGGGCAATGGACAGACGCCGGTGAGCCGGGTGTGTGTAGCTGTGACGCACGCAGGCGGCTCCGCCGCGAAGCCCGACAGCCGCGCTGGGGAGAACACACGCGTTCGGACCGCGGAGGGATTACTGGAGGCCCGTCAGCTGCTGCTCGCCGTCGCCGGGAACCTGCAGGGCGGGTCCCCGCTGATCGGATGGGCGCGCGAGCTGGCGGATCTGCACGCGACTCTGTTCACTGCGTCGGTGTCGACCACCCGTCGGCCCGCCGACTTCGACGCGCCCACCACCAGCGGCCGGATCAACACCGTCATCGGCCTGATCGACGAGTGGTCGGCCTGTCATCTTCCTCGCCCCACTTCGGGCCGCCGCCACACCCATTCCCTCGGCGAGGTGATCAGCCACGTGGCAGACACCTACACCCACGTTCAGTGGACACTGCGCCACACCAAGAGCGCCGAACATCAGCACCACGCCGCGCTGCGCTTTGCTCAAGTCCAGGAAGGTTATGCCGATCTGGTCGAGGAGATTCGAGCCTTACGCGTCGCGCTACCGCTGGGCCGGGGCAACCAACCTGCCTTATAGCGGGCCAGGCGATAACTTGCGCGGTGCGCGGGGCGTTTCGATGCCCTGTCGACCGACTCGGCGATCTCGTCGGCGAGACTCGAACAGCGCCCGCGGCAGGTTGTGCTCACAGGGACAGGTTCGGATCATCTCGAGCTGGAGCGTGTGGCGCGCTGGGTGGGATTGTTAGCGTCGGCGCATGGATCTGGGACTGGTTGGAAAACGGGCGATCGTCACCGGCACGAGCAAGGGAATCGGTCTCGCTATCGCGCGGGGGCTCGCGGCAGAGGGTGTGGATGTGGTGCTCGCGGCGCGGTCGGCGCAACCGCTGCGCGCAGCTGCGCAGGAGATCGCTCGGCAGTCGGGGCGGCGGGTGATCGCGGTTCCGACCGACACCGGCGACGACGAACAGGTGAAAGAACTCGTCGCGCGCACCGTCGCCGAGCTCGGTGGCGTGGACATCCTGGTGAACTCCGCTGCCACACCGTGGAGCGCGGGCGCCGGCGGCGATCTGCAAGCCACCACCGACGAGATCGTGCGCAGGGAAGTCGAGATCAAGGTGCTCGGGTACCTTCGCACCGCGCGTGCTGTCGCACCCCACCTGGTGGAGCAGGGGTGGGGTCGCATCATCAACATCAGCGGACTCGGTGCGCGGCAGGCCAATTCGATCGGGCAGACCATCCGCAACGTGAGCGTCTCGGCGTTGACCAAGAACCTCGCCGACGAACTGGGGCCGCACGGGGTGAATGTGACAGTCGTACACCCGGGTCTCACCCGTACCGAACGGCTCACCGAACGTCTCACCCGCCAGGTCGAGCAAGACGGTGGCGACGTGGCCGAGTTGGAATCACAGCTGGTCAAGAATTCGATTCGTCGGATCATCGACGCGAGTGAGATCGCCGACGTGGTGACGTTTTTGGCCTCGCCACGCAGCATCGCCATCACCGGCGATGCCATCGCGGCCGGGGGCGGCGTACCCGGGCCGGTCTACTACTGACCCTCGGGATGTAGCCAGCGCCACCTCCCCGCTCTCGGCGACCGCCGCGCCGAGAGCCTTCTTCAGCGCCGAGGACTATCACCGCTTCCACGCCCGCGCTCGCTGTCAATATGCACCTGTACTGGACCGGGCGACCGCGCTGACCGTCTCCGGCGACGAGGACTTCAGCTGGTCGCTCGCCGCGGTCCGCGACGGTGAGGTATTCGCGGCCGGTCACGGTGAACGCGGAAATGATGTGGGACTGGATGATTCGGTGGTGAGCGCACGGCTCCAGCACGTCAGAACCAGGACAGCCAAGAACGTCGTCGACACCGCCATGACCGGCAGGTTCGCGACGGTCATGCAACCAGATCGAGGACAGGTGTCTGGCACGCGTGCGCTCCAGTGGTGGGCGATGGCGATCAATGGGGAGGAAAAGAAAAGACTGTTTGTTGGCTGATGGCCTGGCTAGGGTCCGTGTCCATGAGTGGTGAAGTGATCATCGTGACCGGTCCGCCTGCTGCGGGAAAGACGACCGTGTGCCGCATTCTCGCCGAGACGGCGAGCGCTCCGACAGTTCATCTCGAGACCGACCTGTTCTACCGGTCGATCCGCACAGGATTCGTCCTGCCGTTCCTTCCGGATGCGCACCGGCAGAACGAGGTGGTGATCGAGGCGATCGTCGCGGCCGTCGCGGCATACGCGCGCGGCGGCTACGACGTCATCGTCGACGGGATCGTCGGCCCGTGGTTCCTGCCACCGTTTCGGGCACTCGCCGACCACGGCGGGCCGACCGTTTCCTATGTGGTCCTGCGACCCGACTTGGCCACCACCGTGTCGCGTGCGAAGCAACGCGTCGGAGACGAGCTGAAGGATCTGGACGCGATCACCGGATTGCACGGCGCATTCTCCGACATCGGAGACCTCGAGCAGTACACGATCGACACCGGCGGTCTGAATCCGAACCAGACTGCCGACCGGACGAGACTGCTCCTGGCTACCGGCACGCACCGGCTGACCTGATGTGAGACAGCCTGATTCGGCCGGCCCTGCCCGCGTGACGGTCAGGGCCGGCCGACGGGGAGAAGGCTCGCACCGGCGGGGGACAACGCCGGGTAGCCGGTAGCCCCGTCGATCTCAGAGCTGCGATTGCACCTCGGCGGCAATGAGTTCCAGGTGGTCGAGATCGGCGAGATCGAGCATCTGGAGATAGATCCGGCTCGCGCCGATCTCGCGGTACCGGGCGATCTTGTCGACGACCTCGGCAGGCGTGCCGGCCAGGCCGTTGCTCTTGAGTTCGTCCACCTCGCGGCCGATCGCGGCGGCTCGGCGCGCCACGTCGGCATCAGTACGCCCGACGCAGGCGACCAGGGCGTTGGAGTAGATCAGTTCGTCGGTGCGCCCGGCCGCGCGCACGGCGGCGCGCACCCGGTCGAACTGGGCGACGCTGTCGGCGATCGAGGCGAACGGCATGTTGAACTCGGTGGCATAGCGGGCCGCCAGACGCGGGGTACGGACTTTGCCGTTGCCACCGATGATCACGGGCACCGGATCCTGCACGGGCTTGGGCAGGGCGGGGGAGTCGGTGAGCTGGTAGTGGGCGCCGTCGAAGCTGAACGTCGCCCCCGGCTTGGTCTCCCACAGACCGGTGATGACGGCCAGCTGCTCCTCGAGCAGGCCGAACCGGTTGTCCGGGAACGGGATTCCGTA
The DNA here is from genome assembly GCF_042674185.1 of Nocardia sp. NPDC056952. Taxonomy (NCBI): domain Bacteria; kingdom Bacillati; phylum Actinomycetota; class Actinomycetes; order Mycobacteriales; family Nocardiaceae; genus Nocardia; species Nocardia sp. NPDC056952. The sequence goes on from NZ_JBHURA010000002.1 coordinate 177,090, forward strand.
GGCGGCGTGTTCTGCGGCGAACCAGCCGCTGCCCAGGCCGAGCTCGATTCGCCCGTTCGACATCTGATCCACCTGGGCGATCTGGATGGCCAGCGGCCCCGGCAGCCGGAACGTCGCCGCGGTGACCAGGGTGCCCAACCGGATGCGGGCGGTATCCCTGGCCAGCCCGGCCAGGGTGATCCAGGCATCGGTCGGGCCGGGCAGGCCCGAGGCATCGCCCATGGCGAGGTAGTGGTCGGAACGGAAGAACGCGTCGAATTCGAGCTCCTCGGCGGCGCGCGCGACCGACAGCAACGTGTCGTAGTCGGCGCCCTGCTGAGGTTCGGTGAAGATGCGGAGGTCCATGATCACCATCGTGCCCGATGCGTACAGGTCCGGCGCGGCGGTGGCTTGATCTCCGGGAACGGTCGGTGCTAGCGGCTGTCCTGCGGGTCAGCCGGGTGGCGGTGGCCCGGTGGCGGGGTGAGTTCGTCGACCACCACCAGGTTCCCGCCGGACTGTTTGGCCTGGTACATGGCCGCATCGGCGGATTGCAGCAGCCGGTCCGGAGTCGGGCATGGACATCGCGGACAGATCGATGCGTCGAAGACCGCGACACCGACGCTCGCGGTGACCGCCACCGTGGTCTCCGCTGGTTCGGCGATCACCCGGCACAGCCGTTCGGCTTCCTTGCGCGCGGCGGGCGCGGCGATCGGAGCGGCGACCACGAACTCCTCGCCGCCTGTGCGTGCCACCACCGCCATCTCTCCGGCGGCATCGCGCAGCCGCCGGGCGGTCCGCATCAAGACGATGTCGCCGATCCGGTGGCCCCAGGTGTCGTTGACGGTTTTGAACCGGTCGAGATCGAAGCAGATGACACAGATCGTCGGATTGCGGTCCATCAGCTGTGGCAGCCGATTCTCGAGGCCCCGCCGGTTCAGCAGGTCGGTCAGCGGGTCCGACAGCGACTCGGTGCGCAGTAGCGAATACAGGAGCTGGAAGGCGGGCACCGCGCTGACCACCGATGCGAGAAGCAACGCGACCGCGAGGGCCAGCTCGATGCTCTCCCCTCCGGTGACGATCCGCACCGAGAACAGCACCACCGACAGCAACGACCACATCGAATGCAGGGCCAGTGCCCTGGCGCTGTGGAAGAAGCTCAGGTAGCTGCCGGTACCGAGGAGCAGTACGGTGCCCATCGCCCCGAACAGCCGATCTTGCAGCTGGAGGAATTCCACTGTGAACAGCACGTCGGCGCAGGCGATCAGTACCAGCGACTCGGTCTTGCTCGGCCAGGGCAGCAGCCACCAGCGCGCCGCCCACAGGGTTCCGGCCAACACTCCGACCGTCGAAGCGATGCCGGGATGACCGGGCGGACCCACCGGGGTTCCCGCGATCACCGCCCCCATCACCGCGATCCCGGCACCGGCGATACCGATCAGGATCTTCAGCGGAACCAGCGCCGACCTCGCGGCCAGCGTGCGTACCAGCCATCGGTAGTCGACAGGGTCTTTCCACCAGGCCCGCAGCGTCTTGCCGTCGTCCATCGACTCACCCTCGGTCCCGATCGCATCGCCTACCTCGCTGGTTACGCGTGTGAAATTCCAGGAAATCCCACCAGCTGATCGGCAGTAGTCTAGGTCGGACCATGCCGGGAACTTGACGGGCCGGTCGAGCCGCCGCGTTGCGTGGATTGATGCGCGCTTCGGATGGATACGGGGTGGCGGTGCGAATGATTGTGACGCGCCAGCAGTCAGGGCACCGAAGGAGTCTTGGCGCGGGCCACAAGGAAGTCGTCGACGATCCGGGCGCAGTCCTGCGGAGTCGAGGCCCGCAAGCCGATGAGCTTCGCGAAAACGAGTGGGCCGACCAATTGCGACAGCACGAAGTACGTATCGAATTCGCCCAGTTGCCGACGCGCCTCGGGGGTATCGAGTACCTGGTCGAATGGCACCCGATAGTGGTCGATGATGCGCTGGCGCAGCGAGCTGATGGCGGGGTTGTCGGCGTTGTGGTCCGAGCCGGTCGCCAGCCACGCCAATGTCGAGACCTGCAGTGGCGTGTCCCGGATCGCCTCGGCCTGGCGCTCCAGCAGGGCGACGAGGCGCTCGCGCAGCGGGCCTTCGGGCGGGGTCTCCACTGCCGAAGGCAGCAGCCGTTCGATCGTGGCGGCGCGTAGCTGCATCGCGTTGTCGAAATGCCGGTACAGGGTGGTTCTGGCGACCTTGGACAATCGGGTGACGCCCTCGACTGTCACCGCCTCCAAGCCGCCGTCCTGCAGCAGCGCCGCGGCGGCGTCGAGTAGCCGGGCGCGCGAGCGCACCCGGCGCGGGTCGACCTCGACGGCGTCAGTTCCGCTCATATCGCCCAGTATTCCTCTGCCGGTGGACTTTCCCCACGGCCTACCTCCCGCTCCATACTTATGCTACATATAGTAGCGAAGCGATACTAATAGTAGCGGAGGCCCGATGGTTCCCACCGGACGCGAACGATTGTCCGCTGCCCAGCGCTGGCTGCTGACATTGTCTTGTCTCGCGGTAGTTCTCGTCACCTCCTCGATGGCGGCGCTGTATACGGCGCTGCCGGAGATCGCGGCCGATACCGGCGCGAGTCAGGCCGAACTCACCTGGATCGTCGACGGCTACACGCTGGCACTGGCTTGTCTCGTACTGCCCGGGGGTGCGATCGGTGACAGGTACGGCAGGCGCGTAGTTCTCATCGTGGGACTCGTCATCTTCTCGCTCGCCTCAGCCGCCCCCTTGTTGCTGGACAGCCCGACGTGGCTGATCGCCGCGCGGGTCGTGACAGGGGTCGGCGCGGCGCTGGTGATGCCGTCCACGCTGTCGCTGCTGACCGCCGGTCTTCCGGAGGAACGGCGAGGCAGCGCGGTCGGCTTGTGGGCCGGCGTCGCGGGCGTCGGCGCGATCCTCGGTATCCTCGGCTCGGGTGTTCTGATCGAAAACTGGTCCTGGGCTTCGATCTTCGCCGGGATGGCAGTCGCGGGCGCGATGCTCGCGGTGGCAGCCTTCACGCTGCCCGAATCGGTGGATACATCGAGGCCCGCGATGGACCCGCTCGGCGCGGTCACCAGCGCTCTGGCAATAGGCGCGATCGTGGTCGCGGCGATCGAGGTGCCCGTACGCGGCTGGCTCGATCCCGTAGTGATCGGCGCGACCGCTGTAGGACTGACCGTGACAACAGCTTTCGTCGTTATCGAAAGACGGGTCGCGCACCCGTTGATCGACATCCGGCTCTTCGCTCATCGGGGCTTCGGCAGCGGCACCGCGATAGTGACGGTGCAGTTCCTGGTCACCTTCGGCCTGTTCATGCTGATCGTGCAGTATTTTCAGCTGATTCTGGGCTACCGTCCGCTGATCTCGGCACTCGCGCTCGCTCCCATGGGCCTGCCGATGGTGGTGATCTCCGTGATCGCGCCGCGGGTGGCGGAACGGGTGGGCCTGCGAATCCCCGCCTGTGCTGGTCTGCTGGCTATCGGGGGCGGGATGCTGATGATCGCGCAAGTCGACTCGCACACTTCCTATGTGGACCTCCTCGGCTCGTTGCTGCTGATGAGCACAGGGATCGGGTTGTGCACCGCGCCGGCTACAGCCGCGATCGTCGACGGCACACCCGTGCAGAAGCACGGTGTCGCCGCCGCGGTCAACGATGCCGCCCGCGAGATCGGCGCCGCCATCGGCATCGCGATCGCGGGCAGCGTGCTCGCGGCGGGTTACGGCGAGCGCATCGCCCCCGCCCTGCCCAGCCTCCCCGAGGCAGCGCGTGAACCGGTCGGTGACTCGCTCGCGGCTGCGCTCGAGGTGGTAGAGCGCGCAGGTCCGACTGCACAGCCGCTCGGCGATTTCGCGAAGTCCGCGTTCATTCACGGCATGCAGGAGTCCGCCACCGTACTGGGATTCCTGACTGTCGGCGCGGCCGTACTCATCGCTATGTGGGCCCCGGGCAGACGCCGTACCGACAAGAAAGCCGAAACCGTGGCATCGCGGGCGTAGGTGAGTGTAGGACGATGAGGGCGTGAATGCTCCTGCGCCCGGACCTGTTTTCGATGTCATCGCCGTGTTGAACGGTGCGGTGGACCTCAGGTCCTATCCGCGTCGCAACCTGGTGCTGAGCTCACCGCAGACCGGCGGGTTGGTGTTCGGTTCGGCCGCGTATCAGCGCGCGATCTTCGAACCTGTCGTGCACTTGCTCAATGGTGTCGAGATGCTCGAATCGCAGGGGTGGCAAATGGTCACTGTGGTCGAACGGAACATCGACAACGTCTACTACATGCTCGCTTTCATGCGCCGGGTCTGACGCGGGTCAGGAGTGGACGCTCGCGCGATGTCGCCGTGGCCGGTGAGCTTGTGGCGAGCCCTCCGGCCGACGTCGTGGCGATACGGTCATTCGGGGAGAGGTTCTGCCTCGCCGATGTGGCCCATGATCACCAGGGCCTGCCTCAGCAGGGTGGTCTGCTCGTCGGAGAGCTTGCTCAACTGCCCGGCGAGCCAGGCATCACGGGCCGAGACCTTGTCGGTCAGCAGTGACCGACCAGATCGCGAGACCGAGACGACGACCTGTCTGCCGTCGGACGGGTGGGGTTTGCGCTCGATCAGTCCCAGCGCCGCCAACGCGTTGATCGTCCGCGTCATCGATGGTGGCCGCACCCCTTCTCTGATGGCGAGCGCGCCCGACGACATCGCGCCGTCGCGGACGAGCGTGGTGAGCGCTGAGCGTTGGACCAACGAGATCGGCTGGTCGGTGTGATGCAGGCGCAGTAGGCGGTCGAGTCTCACAGTCAGCAAGGACAGCGCCCCGGCCACAGCCGCGGTATTCGAGTTCGGTGACACAATCATGAACTTTACGAACAAAATTGCCCGCTGTCCCGGCCTGCGGCGGTCCTCAACCGGGCGGGACAGCTTCCCGAAGCAGCTGTGCCAGTTCAGGACAGCCAATCGTCGAGGTGGGGGAGCTCGGTGGCCACTGTGCCGGTGAAGTGAGGTGGGCGCTTCTGGAGGAAGGACATGATGCCTTCGCGGAGGTCGGCACTGGAAAAGGCATAGGAGATGAGGCGGGCGTCGAGGGTGAAGACGTCGTCGGGGGTCTTGTCGCCGGACATGGCGACCAGCCCGCGACGGATGGCGGCTACGGAGACAGGGGCGACCTGGGTTGTCAGTTCCGCGGCAAGGGCCCGAGCGGCGGGCAGGAGGTCTTCGGGGGCGTGCAGGCTGGTGACCAGGCCTGCGGCGAGGGCCTCGTCGGCGCCGAAAACGCGGCCGGTGATCATCCACTCCTTGGCTTTGGCCAGGCTGACGATGCGCGGCAGGAACCAGAGCGAACCACCCTCGGGGAACAGACCCCGGCGGGCGAAGACGAAACCGAAGCGGGAATCTGTTGCGGCAAGGCGGAAGTCGGCGGCGAGGGTCATGGAGAGGCCGACGCCGATGGCAGCGCCCTGCATGGCGACGATGACGGGTTTGTCGAGGTCGGTCATCGGGCGCACGACCCGGGTGGACCATTCGACCCAGTCGGGATCGGTGACATCCTCGTTGGACCCGTCCGCTGTGAGATCCATGCCGACGCAGAAGTCACGCCCCTCGCCGGCGAAGATCACCGCGCGAACGGCGTCGTCGCGGTCGGCTTCGGTGAAGGCAGCGCCGAGTTCGTCGGCCATCACGGTGGTGAAGCCGTTGCGCGCCTCGGGACGGTTCAGCGTGATGGTGGCGACGGCCGCATCAACGCTGTAAACGATGGTTTTGTAGGACAATTCGACTCCTCGGTTCAGCGTTTGCCGGATGCGGCGGACACGAGCAGCTCGACCATGGCGGTGGCCTTGCCGGACTGTGGCGGGTCGCCGGTGATGATGTCGCTCCAGACGAAAGCTTCGCCGACGCGCACGATCGCGTAGGCGAGATCGCGGACTTCGATACGCGGATCGAGATCGGGCAGGTCTGTCAGTCGTGACGCGACCCAGTCGATCATTCGGCCCTGGACGACGGAGTATCCGGAAGTCAGTACGCGCAAGCCGTATTCCGGGTCGTCGGCGACGAATCGGGTCAGCGGTTCGAAGCTGCGGACCGTGTCGGCGAGGGTGCCGAAGTGGCGGACGAAGCGCTCGGCGGGATCCTCGGACACGCTCGCGTCACGTGTCTCGACGCGACCGATCGCCTCCGCGATGATCCGCCACACCACTTCACCGATGACGACTTCCCGACTTCCCCACCAGCGATACAGCGTGGCGCGGCCGATCCCCGATGCACGGGCCAGCTGCTGCATATCGATCCGGCGGCCCTCGAGAAACCACCGGTGCGCGAGGTCGATCACGCTCTCACGCACCGGTTTCGCAGGCGTGCTCGATGCCGGGTCGTCCGGATCCGGCGACGACCTTTCGCCGCTGGTCACTGTTACGGCCTCGTCAGCTCGGCGTAGCGGGCGAGGTGGTGGTCGGTGGATCCGAACTCGTGCTCGATCGCGGTCAGCCGTTTGAAGTAGTGGCCGACAGCGAGTTCCTCGGTCATGCCCATCGCACCGTGCAGCTGGACGGAGTTCTGGCCGATGAATCGCGCCGCACGGCTGACGGTGACCTTGGCCGCGGATGCCGCCCGCGCCCGAACCGCCGGTGCCGCGTTCAGTGCGTGGATCGCCAGATACGCTGCGGCGATCGCCTGCTCCAGCTCCATGTACATATCGACCATGCGGTGCTGCAGAACCTGGAAGCTGCCGATCGGCTGACCGAATTGCCGGCGTTGCTTGGCGTATTCGACGGTATCCGCCACCACCTTGCGCATGCATCCGACCGCTTCCGAGGCGATCGCCGCGATCGCCTCGTCGGCTGTGGCCTCGATCGACGACCATGCCTCGCCCTCCGCGCCGAGCAGCGCGGCCGCGGGCAATCGGAAATCGGTGAAGGTGATGTCGGAGCCGACCCGGTCGTCGATCGTCCGGTAGGAGTGGATCTCGACCCCGGCCGGCGGATTCGCCGCATCGAACTCGCTGAGGAACAACGAGATACCGGATCGGTCGCGCCGGGTACCCGAGGTGCGCGCGCTGATGATCAGATGGGTCGCCACCGGGGCGCTGGTCACGACGGTCTTGCTGCCGTCGATCACCCACGAATCGCCGTCGCGGCGCGCGGTCGTCGAAAGATCGTGCAGCGCATGACCCGACGTCGGCTCGAGTGCGGCGAACGCGGTGCGCGCCGTACCGGCCACGATCTGCCGCACCAGTGCGTCGGCAGCCGCACCACCGCAGCGTTGCAGCAGACCCGCCCCGATGACGACCGTGTCGACATACGGTTCGACGACGAGCGCGCGCCCGAGTTCCTCGGCGATGACCATCATTTCGACCGGCCCGCCGCCCATACCGTCGACATCCTCGGGCAGGGTCGCACCGAGGATCCCCAACTCCTCGGCGAAACCGCGCCACACAGCGGGCTGCCACCCCGCGCCGGACTTGACCGCGCTCCGACTCTGCTCCAGGTCGTACCGGGCACCGAGGAATCCGGCCACCGAATCACGCAGGAGTTCTTGCTCTTTGGTGAAGGTGAAGTCCATCAGAGCCCCAATGCTGCCTTGGCGAGAATATTTCGCTGAATTTCGTTGCTGCCCGCGTAGATCGAGCCTGCCCGGTCGTTGAAGTAGCGCAGCGGTGCGACGGCCTGCCACTCTTCGCCGCTGCGGTAGCCGTCGGCCGGTGGCTGGAATCCGGCGATCGGGCCGCCGGGTTTCGTCGCGTGCGGTTGGTACACCCGCCCGCGCGGTCCTGCTGCCTCGAGTGCCAATTCGGTGATCTTCTGGCTCAGTTCGGTGGCCAGGATCTTGAGCATCGACGAGGCGGGGCCGGGGTTCTTGCCCTGCGCCAGCACCGACAGCGTTCGGTACTCGAGGATCTCGAGTACTTCGGTGCGAATCCGTGCCTCGGCCAGCTTCGCGGCGAAGGTGGCGTCATCGATCAGCGGATTGCCGTCCGGGCCGGTCTGCCCGGCTGCCGCGGTCGCGACTTCCTGAACCATGACCTGCAACATCGGCGACAGTGCCCCACCACGTTCGTGAACGAGCAGATACTTCGCCACGGTCCAGCCGTCGTCGATCTGGCCGAGCACATTGCTTTTCGGCACTCGGACGCCGTCGAAGAAGACCTGGTTCTGCACCTGCTCGCCGGAGGTCATCACCAGCGGGCGGATCTCGATGCCCGGCGAGGTCATTTCGATGAGCAGGAAGGTGATGCCCTGCTGCTTCTTCCCCTCGCGCGACGTGCGCACGAGGCAGAAGATCCAATTCGCCTCGGTCGCGTGGGTGGTCCAGATCTTGCTTCCAGTGCACACGAAGTCCTCGCCGTCGTCGACGGCGGCCATCGTCAGCGATGCCAGATCGGACCCGGATTCCGGCTCCGAATACCCCTGGCAGAAGAACACCTCACCGGTGAGAATCCGCGGCAGGTAGTACGCCTTCTGCTCGGTCGTGCCGAAGGCGACGATCGCGGGCGCGACCATTCTGATGCCCATCGGCGACAGCGCGGGCGCACCGGCCTGCATCAGTTCCCGGCCGAAGATGTAGTGCTGGGTGAGGCTCCAGTCGCAGCCGCCGTATTCGACCGGCCATGCCGGTGCCGCCCAGCCGCGAGCATGAAGAATGTGCTGCCACTTCATGCTGGCTTCGTGATCCGGATAGACGCTGGTCGCCAAGTGTCCGGCGCGGCGTAGATCGGGTGTCAGCTTCTCGTCGAGAAAGGTGCGAACCTCGTCTCGAAAGGCGAGATCTGCCTCTGACCAGTCGTAATCCATCTACCCTCCCGGAGGGATGTGCTCCATTGCGCCCATGCAGACCTGCGGTCGCGTGAGACACAATGTACTTCTGTCTCAGTCTGTAATCAAGGGATGTTGAGGCGTCAGAACCTAGAATGGTGAGTCACTTAATCCCGCTGTCGCCGGTGTGGGGGCCGAGATATTCGTGAACCGCGCCGACGGCGCGGACCGCGCTCTCGACAGCGGCCTCCATCGTCGAGGGCATGCCCGTCTCGGTCCAGTCGCCCGCGAGGAACAGGCCCTCGATCGGCGTGCGCTGCGGCAGGCGCAGCTCGTCGAAACCGGGCTGCGCCGAGAAGGTCGCCTGCGGCTGATGGATGACGTGGGTGCGCAGCACCTGCGCCTCGGCGAACTCGGGGTAGTGCTCGGCCAGCGATCGTAGTGCCGCCGCGGTGAATTCGGCGTTGGGCAGATGGACGACATCCCACGAGGCGCTGACCGCCAGTGAATAACAGTGCCCTGCCCCGGTCTCGACGCCGTGCATGCCGGTGGTGTCGAAAACCCACTCGATGGTGGTGTCGCGCAGATTCTCCGCGAGCCTGCGCATCCTGAGTGGACGATCCAGCCACACGTACACGCTCGAGATCGGGGCGGGCTCGATCTTGCGCACAGGAGTGAAATGGTCGTACTGCCCGAGCCGGCCGCGATCGAGCAGTGTTGTCAGCGACCACGGCGGCAAGGTGAGAACCGCCGCGTCGACCTCGATGACCCGCCCGTCGGAGAGCTGTACCGCGGTGAGCCCGTCGTCGATGATCTCGATATCGGCGACTCCGGCACCGACGACGATCTCTGCGCCGTGTGCCTTCAGATAGCGCTCGGCGGGTGCGACGAACAACTCGTGCAGGCTTACCCGCGGCCACACCGCGTCACCGGCCCTGGTGTTCCCTGACAGCGCGCGCTTGCCGATCCAGTGCAGGGTCTGGACGAACATGGAGGCCGACACCCGCTCGGTCTTCTCGTTGAGCAGGCCGATGACGAACTGATCGAGCACCAACGCGCGCAACGATTGCGGCGCGCCGATCTGCCGGAACCAGCGATCGACGGTCAGGTCGTCGAGTTCCGGTGCCGGGCGCAGCGCGGCGCGGGCGATCCGCGCCCAGGTGCGTAGGGCGGCGGGCCGTTCGCGCAGCGGGATCGGTGGCCACACCATCCAGGACAGCCCGACGGCGCGGCGCAGCGTGCCCGGCAGCCAGGCGGGCGCGCGCAGGGTCAGCAGCCGGTCGGGCCCGGTCCTGATCGCGAAAGGCGGTGCGTCCCAGAAGAGTTGCTCGCGCGTGCCGATGGTGTCGACGTAGCGCAGCAGCGCGTCGTAGCAGCCGGCGAACAGGTGCTGACCGTTGTCGACCCTGCCTTCGATGCCGGGCACCTCGAACGAGATCGTGCGACCGCCGAGGCGTCCTCGCTTCTCGACGAGGGTGACGCGGTGGCCTGCCTCTGCGAGCCAGACCGCCGTGGCCAATCCGGCCAGGCCCGCCCCCGCGACCAGGATGTGTGGGGATTCTTGCTGCCCCATCGGTACCTCCGGGCAATCGATGAATGTGAGAATGAATGAGAGAATTTGTCAGTCATACTCGCACAACGTCGATGTGTTCGTACAGGGTGGAAACCGCTCGTGCGGAACGGAACTCGCTGCCCGGCCGATCGCGGCTGAGGCGTGAAGCGCTCTCGTTCGAACGGGGTCAGCGCGTGCGCGGCGGTAGGGGTGTGCCGCGCGGTTGATCGGGGCGTCGGGCTAACTCCGGCGCCTCAGGAGGCTTTCGGGTCCCAGGATCTGCTCGACGACGGCGAGGAAGATCTCGGTCGATTCGTCGACGAGCTCGTCTCTGGTCAGGTCGAGTGCTCCGTTGAGCCAGCCGTACACGGTCTCGTACAGCCCACCGACGAGGTGCATGGCGGCGAGCTCGCCGTATGCGCCCGCGGCACCGGTGCTTTCGGGGCTGAGTTGCTTGTTCACCGTCGCCAGCACCAGCGCGGCGAAGCCGCGGATCGTTGCCGTGCGGCGTGCGTTGAGGGCGGGATTGAGCTGGGCTTCGGTGAAGGCGATGCGGATCAGCCGTGGATCGTCGGCGACGGCCTGCAGGCCCGCGGCGATGGCCGCGTGCACCTTGTCGCGCAGGGGATCGGGGGCGGCGCGTACACGGACGGCGATCAGCTCGGTCAGCTCACCGATGACCTGGTCGTAGACCTCGGTGACGACGGCGTCGAGGTTGGTGAAGCTCTCGTAGAAGTATCGCTCGGTCAGTCCGGCCTGGCGGCAGAGGCCGCCGACGGTGAGCCGGGCCGAGCCCTGGGTGCCGACGATCTCCCTGGCGGCCTCCAGGAACGTGATCCGGCGCTGCGCGCGCCGCTGTTCGGCAGGCACACCCGCGTACGCACGATCCTTGACCATGCGCCGAGTCTGCCACAAAGCCTTGTCAGATTTCCAAATCTGCTGCATCCTGTTGTCAGATTCGAGCGAGGAGAGAGAATCATGACCGAGGCATTCATCTACGAGGCGATCCGCACGCCGCGTGGGCGTGGCAAGAAGACCGGCGCCCTGCACGGCGTCAAGCCGCTCGACCTGGTGGTCGGGCTCATCGACGAACTGAAGACCCGCCATCCCGGACTCGATCCGGCGGCGATCGATGACATCGTGCTCGGCGTCGTGTCGCCGGTCGGCGATCAGGGCGCCGATATCGCCAAGACCGCCGCCTTGGCGGCCGGGCTGCCCGACACCGTCGCCGGTGTGCAGCTCAACCGGTTCTGCGGCTCGGGCCTCGAAGCCGTCAACACCGCCGCCCAGAAGGTGCGGTCGGGCTGGGAGCAGCTCGTCATCGCCGGCGGCGTGGAGTCGATGTCGCGGGTTCCGCTGGGCTCCGACGGCGGCGCGTGGGCGATGGATCCGGTCACCAACTACGACACCTACTTCGTGCCGCAGGGTGTCGGCGCGGACCTGATCGCCACGATCGAGGGTTTCACCCGCGAGGACGTCGACGCCTTCGCGGTGCGCTCGCAGCGCAAGGCCGCCGCCGCCTGGTCGGGTGGCTACTTCGCCAAATCCATTGTCCCGGTGCGTGATATCAACGGCGCGGTGCTGCTCGACCACGACGAGTTCATGCGCCCCGACACCACGGTGGAAAGCCTGGCCGGGCTGACCCCGTCGTTCGCGGCGATGGGGGAGATGGGCGGCTTCGACGCCGTCGCGATGCAGCGCTACCACCACGTCGAGAAGATCACCCACGTCCACCACGCCGGCAACTCCTCCGGCATCGTCGACGGTTCGGCGCTGGTGCTCATCGGCAGTGAATCCGCCGGTGTCGCCGCGGGTCTCACGCCGCGCGCCCGCGTGGTCGCCTCCGCGGTGAGCGGCGCCGATTCCACGATCATGCTGACCGGCCCGGTCCCGGCCACCGAGAAGGTGCTGGCGCTGGCCGGGCTCACGGTCGACGACATCGACCTGTTCGAACTCAACGAGGCCTTCGCCTCGGTGGTGCTCAACTTCCAGAAGAAGCTGAACATCCCCGACGAGAAGCTCAACGTCAACGGCGGCGCCATCGCCATGGGTCACCCGCTCGGCGCGACCGGGGCCATGATCACCGGAACCATGGTCGACGAGCTCGAGCGCCGGGGAGCGCGGCGCGCGCTGATCACGCTGTGCATCGGCGGTGGCATGGGCATCGCCACCATCATCGAGCGCGTCTGAGCGTCGGACTCCGATACCGAAGGAAGAACGAAAAGCAATGACTGACAACATGATTGCCTGGGAACTCGGCGCCGATCGGGTGCTCGTGCTCACGATGGACGACCCGAACCAGTCGACCAATACGATGACCGAGGCGTTCGCGCGTGACCTCACCGCGACCGTCGACCGGCTCGAGGCCGAACGCGACAGCTTCGACGGGGTCATCCTCACTTCTGGCAAGGACACGTTCTTCGCCGGGGGTGACCTGAACCTGCTGATGAACGCGACACCGGAGACCGCCCCGCAGATCGCACTCGGCCTCGACACCTACAAGGCGGCGTTCCGTCGGCTCGAGACGCTGGGCAAGCCGGTGGTCGCCGCGATCAACGGCACCGCCCTCGGCGGCGGTTTCGAGGTCGCGCTGGCCACCCATCACCGGATCGCACTCGACGCCAAGGGCAGCCTGCTCGGCCTGCCCGAGGTCACCTTCGGTCTGCTGCCCGGTGCCGGTGGTGTCACCCGGACAGTTCGGCTGCTCGGAATCACCAGCGCGGTGCTCAACGTCGTCGGCCAGGGCCAGCGGATGAAGCCCGCGAAGGCGTTGCAGGTCGGCATCGTTCACGAAGTCGCCGCCACCCGCGAGGAGATGTTCGACAAGGCTCGCGCCTGGATCGCGGCCAACCCCGAGGCCGCGCAGCCGTGGGATGTGAAGGGCTACAAGGTCCCCGGCGGCACCCCGTCGAGCCCGGCGGTGGCGGCCAATCTGCCCGCATTCCCGGCGAATGTGCGCAAGCAGCTCAAGGGTTCGCCGATGCCCGCGCCGATCGCGGTGCTCGCGACCGCGGTGGAGGGCGCGCAAGTCGATATCGACACCGCGTTCGCGATCGAGACCCGCTACTGCACCAACCTGATCTGTGGCCAGGTCTCGACGAACATGATCAAGTCACTGTTCTTCGATCTGAGCACGATCAACAAGGGCGGCAGCCGCCCCGAAGGCTTCCCCGTGCGCACGCCGGAGAAGGTCCTCGTGCTCGGCGCGGGCATGATGGGCGCGGGCATCGCCTATGTGCAGGCCCGCGCCGGCATGCAGGTCGTGCTCAAGGACGTCACGATCGAGGCGGCCGAGCGCGGCAAGGCCTACTCGGCCAAGCTGCTCGACAAGGCCCTGCGCAAGGGCGCGATCACCCAGGACAAGTACGACGAGATCCTCGGTCGCATCCACCCGTCCGCGGACCCCGCCGATGCTGCCGGTTGCGACTTCGTCGTGGAGGCGGTGTTCGAGGATCCGGGCCTGAAGAAGAAGGTGTTCGGCGAGATCGAACACCTGGTGAACGCGGACGCGTTGCTCGGTTCCAATACCTCGACCCTGCCCATCACCGACCTGTCCACGGGCGTGCAGCGGCCGAAGGACTTCATCGGACTGCACTTCTTCTCCCCGGTGGACAAGATGCCGCTGGTCGAGATCGTCGTCGGCGAGCAGACCAGCGACGAGGCGATCGCCCGTGCCGTCGATTACACCCTCGCCATCAAGAAGACCCCGATCGTGGTCAACGACAGCCGCGGCTTCTTCACCAGCCGGGTGATCGGCCAGTTCATGGACGAGGCGATCTCGCTGGTCGCCGAGGGCGTGCATCCGGCCTCGGTCGAACAGGCCGCCACCCAGGCCGGTTATCCGGTCGGTGCGCTGGCGCTGGCCGACGAGATCAATATGAAGCTGGCGCAGAAGATTCGGCGCAGCCTGAAGGAGAACCTGCTCGCCGAGGGCAAGAACTGGGTCGACTCGAAGGCCTACCCGCTCGTCGACGCGATGGTCGACGACTTCGAGCGCCCGGGCCGGCTCGAGGGCCGCGGCTTCTACGAATACGACGCCGACGGCAAGAAGCTGGGCCTGTGGCCGGGACTGGTCGAGAAGTACACCCGCGACGATCACGGCATCGCGTTCATCGACATGCAGGAACGGATGCTGTTCGCCGAATCCCTCGATACCGTGCGGTGTTTCGACGAGGGCGTGCTGCGCACCGTGCCCGACGCGAACATCGGTTCCATCTTCGGCATCGGGTTCCCCGCCTGGACCGGTGGCGTCATCCAGTACATCAACCAGTACGCGGGTGGTCTGGCCGGCTTCGTCGCGCGCGCCGATGAGCTGCGGGCCGCCTACGGCGACCGGTTCGAGGTCCCGGAGTCGTTGCGAGTCAAGGCTGCCGCCGGGGAAACTCTCGGCTGACGGTCACCACGACGAACAGAACCCCCCGCCGCCCGGGACTACCGGGCGGCGGGGGGTTCTGTGCTGGAACGGGCTACAGCGAACGGGCGATCAGTTCCTTCATGATCTCGTTCGTGCCCGCGAGAATACGAAGCACCCGCGCACTGGTGAAGATCTCCGAGATCGGGTACTCGGTCATGAACCCGTATCCGCCGAACAGCTGCAAGCATCGGTCGGCGACCACGCTCAACTGATCGGTGAGCCAGTATTTGGCCATCGACGCCGTTGCCACGTCGAGCTCGCCCGCGAGGTGGTCGGTGAGGCAGTCATCGAGGAAGACGCGACCGATTCTGGCGATGGTGGCGCACTCGGCGAGCTCGAACTTGGTGTTCTGGAAGCCGAGCAGCGATTTTCCGAACGCTTGCCGATCCTTGGTGTAGGCGATGGTCATCGCGACCGCGGCCTCCATCGACGCCACGGCCATCACCGCACAGACGAGTCGCTCCTGCTGGAGCAATTTCATCATCTGATAGAAGCCCTGGCCCTCGGCCTCGCCGAGCAGGTTGCCGACCGGCACCCGCAGGCCGTCGAAGAACAGCTCGGCGGTGTCCTGGCCGGTGCCGCCGATCTTGGACAGGGTCCGCCCTCGGGTGAAGCCGGGGGTGTCGTCACCGACCTCCGCGACGATGAGCGACACCCCGGCGGCGCCCTTGTCGGGGTCGGTCTTGGCGGCGATGATGACCGCATCACAGAGCGCGCCGTTGCTGATGAACATCTTCGAACCGGTGATGACGTACTCGTCGCCGTCGCGCACCGCCCTGGTCTGAATGTTCTGCAGGTCCGATCCCGTTCCCGGTTCGGTCATCGCGATCGAGAGCAGGCACTCGCCGCTGACCACCTTGGGCAGCAGACGTGCCTTGAGCTGTTCGGAGGCGAACTCGACGAGATAGGGCGCGATGATCCCGGAGTGGATCGCGAGGCCCATGGAGGTGTCGCCTGCCTTCGATTGGGCCTCGATGATCGCCGCCTCATGGGCGAAGGTGCCACCTCCGCCGCCGTACTCTTCCGGAACAGACGGGGCCAGCAACCCGAGCTTGCCTGCTTTGAGGTAGAGGTCACGGTCGGGGTGCCCCTGCTGTTTGTACCGCTCGGCGCCAGGAAGCACCTCTTTCTCGAAGAACTTCGTCGCGAGTTCGCGAACGGCCTCGATCTCATCGTCTACCCAGCCCGCGTGTGCGGTCATCAGTGCCTCCCAGGACGCAATCTGCCTCAATCTGCGGAAACAGATTGTCAGATATATTGGCGCGACGTCAATAGGGAATCCTCGGCGGTCGGGGTCGCCGTGATCAGCGGCGACCCCGGGTGCGCCGGTAGGCGGCCGGAGTGGTGGCCGTCCAGCGCTTGAAGGCACGGATGAAGGGGCCCGCCTCGGTGTAGCCGAGCCGCACGGCGATCTCCTCGACCGAGAGTGCGGTGGCGGTCAGCATGTCCTCGGCCAGACCGCGCCGCGCCTCGTCGAGCAGGACGCGGTAGCTGGTGCCGTCGGTGGCGAGATGGCGCCGTAGCGTGCGGCCGGTGGTACCGAGGTCGTGGGCGACCGCGTCCAGCGACGGCGGTATCGCGATCCCCGCGATACCGGTGCCTGCCAGCAGGTGGTCGCGAACCTCGGCCGCTATCCCGGTGCGGGTGGTCCGGCGGTCGATCAGTTCACGGCATTGCGCCAGGCACAGGGCCAGTGTGGCCTGATTCGCCTGCGGCAGTGGCTGATTCAGAGTGTCGGCGGTGATCGTGATGCTGGTTTCGGTCTGCCCGTATCGGGGGCTCACGCCCAGGGTCGCGGCGATGTCGTCGCCATAACCGGGTTCCGGGAACGCGAACCGCGCATGGTGGATATCCACCGGTCGGCCGAGCAGGTCTTCGAGCACCCGATGCATCGCGAAGGTGTCGCGTTCGACGAGGAACTGCTGGACGTCATCAGGGATCTGATCGTGTCGGATCCGGGCAACCATCTGCTGGTCGTGGAACTCCACGACCGGTGTGCAGAACGCGAAGCTCAACTGGAAGTAGCTCAGCGCCAAGGAGATCGCCTCGCCGAGAGTGGGACTGGTGATCCAGGCGTAGCCGTAGATACCGAAGGCGCTGATGCGGTAACTGCGTCCCACCTCGATGCCGAGCGCGGGTCGGGGTCCGAGTTCGCGCAGCAGATTACGCACCACCAGCAGTTCCGTGCGGGCATCGATCTGGCGGTCGGCGGAGTCGAGGTCGGCGACGGTCAGGCTCGTGCCGGCGAGGATCGACGTGGCATCGGCACCGTGTTCGACGGCGAACCGGTGCATCACGGCGACGCTGGCGACACCCCGGGGGAAGTCCCACGTGTCCACTGCTGGCTCCTGTCGCGCGCGCATGCCCTCCATTATGGCCTGAAATGTCAATTTTCTGTCCGCGGGCATCCTCGTTCTCGCGTCGACGGCGACCTACCGTTGACCGGAGAGATCACTGACATGAGGAGCTGGGCTATGCGCACTCGGACAATGCCGTCCGCTGTCATCATCGGCACCGGGTTCGGCGGCCTCGGCATGGCGATGGAACTGCTGCGCCACGGCTTCGACGACCTCGTCATCCTGGAGCGGGCGTCGGAGGTCGGTGGAGTGTGGCGGGAGAACACCTACCCGGGCGCCGGATGCGATATACCCTCGCCGCTCTACTCGTACTCGTATGCGCCGAAATCCGATTGGCCCAAGCGATTCTCGGGACAGCCCGACATCCACGCCTATCTGCGGGACGTGGCGCGCGACAACGGCCTGCGCGAGCGGATCCGGTTCGGGTCCGAGGTGACCGAAGCCGAATTCGACGATACGAGTGGGAAATGGACGGTGCGTACCGCCGACGGTTACGAGGCAACCACCGACGTGCTGATTTCCGCGGTCGGTCAGCTCTCGCGGCCCGCGCTGCCCACCATCGCCGGCATCAGCTCGTTCGCCGGACCCGCCTTCCACTCCGCGGAGTGGGACCACAGTGTCGACCTGACGGGCAAGCGGGTCGCCGTTGTCGGCACCGGTGCCAGCGCGATCCAATTCATGCCCGCGATCCAGCCGCAGGTGGCGGCCCTGACACTGTTCCAGCGCTCGGCGGCGTGGGTGCTGCCCAAGCCCGATGTCGAGTACAAGGCGTGGCATCACCGGATGTTCGCGACGGTGCCGCCGGTCCGCCTCGCCGAGCGATTCGCGGTCTGGGCACTGTGCGAGTTTCTGTCGCTGGGCATCGCTGATGTCACCGCGATCAGGGGTCTGGTCACCAGGATCGCCGTGAACCATCTGCGCAAGCAGGTCACCGACCCGCAATTGCGCGCGAAACTGACGCCCGACTACCCGGCCGGCTGCAAGCGTGGGCTGTTCTCCAACACCTACTATCCGGCACTCACCCAGCCGAACGTGCGGGTGGAGACGACCGAGATCGCCGAAGTCGTGCCGACCGGGGTGAAAACCGCCGACGGCGTGCTGCACGAGGTCGACGTGATCATCTACGGAACCGGATTCAAGGGCACCGAATTCCTGTGGCCGATGGCGATCCGCGGCGCGAACGGACGCAAGCTCGAGGACGAGTGGCAGGGCGGTGCCCGCGCCTACCACGGCATCACGGTGCCCGGATTCCCGAACATGTTCATGGTGTACGGACCCAATACGAACCTGGGCGTCGGCTCGATCGTCTACATGATCGAATCGCAGGCTCGCTACATCCGCCAGGCGCTCGAGGAACTGTCCCGCCATCCGGCGCACACCCTCGATGTCCGGCGTGCGGTGGCCGAGGAATACGACGTGAAGCTGCAAGCCCGGCTCGCCCGTACCCCGTGGGGTCTGTGCTCGAGCTGGTATCGCAACGCCGCCGGCCGGATCACCAACAACTGGCCGGGCGCGGTCCTGAGTTATCGACTACAGACCCGATCCCTGCGCCCCGAGCACTATCACCTGACCACCAACACGACAACACCTGCGGGCCAGTGATATTCGCGGACCGGAATTCGAAAGAGGCTCATCGATGAAGCTGACGAACGGCACCGTGGCCGAGGTAGGCGAGAAGGTGCGGGCGGTGCGCCGGCTGCACCAGACCGGCCTGATCGACCTGTGGCGACCGCGCCGGATCAAACGCATGATCGCGCTCAACAACTCCTACGGCCCACAAGCGGCGATGATCAGCGCCGGGGCGGCCGATCGGCCCGACGAACCCGCGCTGGCCGACGAGCGCGGTGTGCTGACCTACCGCGAGCTCGACGAACAGTCCAACGCCCTGGCCCACGGTTTGCTCGGGCAAGGCCTGCGCGGCGGCGAGGTGGTCGGCGTGCTGGCCCGTGACCATCGTGGCCTGGTGCTGGCGATGGTGGCGGCCGGCAAGGCAGGTTTGCGGCTGGCCATGCTGAACACCAGTTTCGCCAAGCCGCAACTCACCGAAGTCGCTGTGCGGGAAAAGGTTCGCGCGATTCTGTTCGACAGTGAATTCGCCGGGCTCGTCGATGCCCTGCCCGAGACGATGCCGCGGATCCTCACCTGGGTCGATGCGGAACACACGCTGCCACCGAGCGCGGTGACCATCGACATGCTGGTGTCGGCGAACAGCAGTGACCCGCTGCCCCCGCCGGATCGGCCCGCGGGCTTCATCATCCTCACCAGCGGCACCACCGGTCTGCCCAAGGGCGCGCCGCGCACCAAGGTCTCGCCGTTCGCCACCGCCCTGGTCGTCGACCGGGTGCCGTTCCCTCGCGGTGGGGTCGTCATGATCGCGACCCCGGTTTTTCACACGACCGGTATGGGGACCTGGACGATAGCCAGCGCGCTCGGTGCCGAAATCGTGCTGCGGCGCCGTTTCGACGCGGAGGCCACCTTGGCGGCGATCGAGCGGCATTCGGTCGAGATGCTGGTCGCGGTGCCGACCCAGTTGAATCGCATTCTCGCGCTCGGTCCCGAGGTTATCGCCGAGTACGACACCTCGACGCTGCGCACGGTTTTCGTCGGCGGCGCCCCGCTGCCGCCCGACCTGGCGATCCGATGGCAGGACGCCTTCGGTGACGTGTTGTACAACGGGTACGGCTCCACCGAGGTCGCGATCACCGCCGTCGCCCAGCCGCACGAATTGCGTCGTGCGCCGGGCACCGTCGGGCGGGCACCGGTCACCGCGCGCATCGCGCTCTACGACAGCGACGATCGCCGAATCACCGCAGCGAACGTCTCGGGGCGAATCTTCGCCCGCACCGTCGCCCCGTTCGAGGGGTACACCGACGGGAAGACCAAACAGATCATCGACGGATACATGTCGACCGGGGACATGGGCCACTTCGACGCCGACGGACTGCTGTTCATCGACGGCCGCGACGACGACATGGTGGTCTGCGGCGGCGAGAACGTCTATCCGCTGGAGGTGGAGAATCTGCTGGCGGGTCGCGCCGATATCGCCGATGTCGCGGTGATCGGTGTCGACGACGCGGACTTCGGACAGCGACTGCGCGCCTTCATCGTTGCCGCCACAGACGACAAACCGGACGCGCAGGAGATCAAGAACTACGTCAAGGACAACCTCGCCAGGTACAAGGTGCCCCGTGACGTGGTGTTCGTCGACGAGATGCCACGCAACCCCACCGGCAAGATCGTGCGCAGGGCGCTGACCGAGTACGTCGTCGACGGACACGTGGGGCGGTGAGCGTCATGACCGACTACGACTACGACTACGACGTGATTGTGATCGGTTCCGGCTTCGGCGGCAGCGTCACCGCGCTGCGGCTGACCGAGAAGGGCTACCGCGTCGGTGTTCTCGAATCCGGTCGGCGATGGAATCCCGAGGATTTCCCGAAGTCCAACTGGAACCTCCGCAAGTCGCTGTGGATGCCACGACTCGGCTTGACCGGGCCGCAGCGGATCAGCGTTCTCGGCAAGTGCGCGGTGTTCAGCGGGTCGGGTGTCGGTGGTGGCTCGGTGATCTACGGCAACACCCTGTACGAGCCGCTGCCCGCGTTCTACGAAGACCGCGCCTGGTCGCACATCACCGACTGGAAATCGGAGCTGGCGCCGTTCTACGACCAGGCCAAACGGATGCTCGGCGTGCGGACCAATCCGCGCTTCGGTCCCAAAGACGAAGTGCTGCTGAAGATTTCCGAGCGCCGCGGGGTCGCCGAGACGTTCCACCGCACGAACGTCGGGGTCTTCTTCAACGAAGGAGCGCAGGGCACGGAGGTGCCCGATCCGTATTTCGGTGGTGCCGGCCCGACGCGCGCGGGCTGCATCCATTGCTCCGAATGCCTGACCGGCTGCACGCACAATGCCAAGAACACCACCACGGTGAACTATCTGTACCTGGCCGAACGCAACGGGGCCGAAGTACACCCGCTCACCACGGTCACCTCGGTGCAGCCGGACGGCAACGGCGGCTACCTCGTCGAGACCATGCGGTCGGGCGGAATCGTCCGCCGGAACCGGCGCCGGTTCACCGCGGGCCAGGTCGTCTTCGCCGCGGCTGCGTTGGGTACCCAGAAGTTGCTGCACCGCATGCGAAACGATGGTGTGCTGCCCGGTTTGTCTCCCCGGCTCGGGGAGCTGACCAGAAGCAATTCCGAGGCAGTGGTCGCGGTATGCAGTCGTAGTCGATACGACCTGTCCCAGGGGGTGGCGATCACCTCCTCGATTCATCCCGAGCCGCACACCCATATCGAGGTGTGCTCGTACGGCAAAGGGCAGAACGCGCTGTTCACCCAGGGCCTGCCGATGGTCGACGGCGGCGCGTTCCGGGTGCTGCGGCTACTGCTCATGGTGGCGGCACATCCGCTCGAGTTCATCCGGCTGAAGAATGTCCACCGTGCTGCCGAGCGCTCGGTCGTGCTGCTCGTGATGCAATCGCTCGACAACTCGCTGACCTCCTACTTGAAGGGGCGGCGTCTGGTCACCAGACAGGGCTCGGGGGAGCCGAATCCTGAGTGGATCCCGATCGCGCACGACATCGCTCGCGAGTACGCCGCCGAAATCGATGGTGACGCGGGAAATCTGGTCACCGACCTGCTGGGCATCCCGGCCACCGCGCATTACATCGGCGGCGCCACCATCGGTGACTCCGCCGACACCGGCGTGGTCGACCCGTGGCAGCGGGTCTACGGGTATCCAGGCCTGCACATCGCCGACGGCAGCGCGGTCACGGCCAACCTCGGGGTGAACCCGTCGTTGACCATCACCGCTCAAGCAGAGCGCGCGATGGCGTTCTGGCCCAACAAGGGTGATGCCGACCCCCGTCCCGCACTGGGTTCTGCCTACGTCCGCCTCGCACCGATCCTGCCCAAGCGGCCCGCTGTTCCCGCCACCGCGCCCGCGGCACTGCGCTACTCGGTTCGGGGTTGACCGCGCCATCGCCCAACCACCACGACGCCCCGCAGCGCTTCGGCGCTGCGGGGCGTCGGTGCGTAGCGGCACTGACCGAAAGCCACCCGCTGAGTCGATTAGTCGAATATCATCTCACTGTATCATTGCCTTAGTGGCTCTCAGAAGAAGGAGGCGCAGGACTATGCGTCAAGTGTCAACGGTGACCGATCCTGTGACGGCGAGCGATGTCGACGGAGTCCTGCGGTGTCGATACGGCACCGTCGAGGACTTCGATATCGAGCGATTCCTCGACGGGATCGGCGCCTTCGCCGGGGCGGGCGCGAATGTGATCGTGCAGCTCGCGAACCGGCCGGTGGGCTACGGCGTCGTCGAGAGCACCGTCGAGTCCGGCCGCGCCGACGTCCATCCGTGGAAGCGGTTGCGCACCACGCTGACCTACATCGCGGTGGCGATGCTCGGCACCGAGGAGGACCGGGACGTGTATCGACAGGCCGTCGGTAGCGTCCATCGACGCGTTCGTTCGGCGCCGGGCGCCGAGGTGAAGTACAACGCGTTCGACCCCGAACTGCAGAAGTGGGTCGCGGTCTGCCTGTGCTGGGGAGTCATGGATACCCACGAGCGTCTCTACGGGCCACTGGACAGGGCCACCAAGGAGGTCTTCGTGCAGTACGGGGCCAGGTTTGGCACCGGATTGCAGATGAGGCCCGACATGTGGCCTGCCGACCTGGCGGCTTTCGAAAGCTACTTCGAGGCGGGGCTGGCGAGGATGCAGATCGACGACGTGGTCGCCGAGTATCTGCGCAAGCTGGTCGGTTTGCGCAATGTTCCCAGGCCGCGTCGGCTGGCCGATTTTCATCGTTTCGCCGTCACCGGACTGCTGCCCGAAACCATGCGCGCACAGCTCTACCTTCCGTGGACCGACGAACAGGAGCGGCGGCACCGGCTGATGTTCCGTGCCATCGGGGCCGTCTACGGACGGCTTCCCGTCCGCGCGCGGATCGTGCCGTACTCGACGGTGCTCCGGGACATGCGGCGGCGTCAGCGGCTCGGCCGCCCACTGGTCTGACAGAGTCGAGGTTGCGGGCTACCGGCAGACCACATTATGTTCGGGCTCTTGTCAGCTGAGGGGAATGGGATATGGCCGAGTCGATCAGGTTGCTGGCACGTATTCGCGGACACGGCGGTGTCGAGCGCGATAACGCCGATGTCCTGAACGGCGCCTTGGCCGCGTTTCTGGACTTCGGGATCAAGCGGACCAGCATGGCGGAAGTAGCCCGCCGTGGCGGTCTGTCCCTGGCGACCCTGTACCGCCGGTTCGGGGGGAAGACCGACGTGGTCCAGGCGGTGGGGCTTTGGCAGGTGCGCCACCTGCTGGAGCAGGCCGACGCCTCGATGCGCCGGCAGGCCGACGAGGGTGCCAGCGCCGAAGACCAGATCGTCGAACTGTTCGTCGCCTTCGCCCTCGGCTTGCGGAACAACCCGTTGCTCGACCGCCTCCTCGCCACCGACGCGGCCACCGTACTGCCCTACCTCACCACCGGTGGGGCGCCGGTGATCGAGCTCGGTCGTGACTTTCTGGCCGAGTTCATCACTCGCTTGCAGGAAGCGGGCAAGCTCCCCGCCTACGACCCGCTCCCCGTTGCCGAGTTGGTGGCTCGTACCGCGCTGTCGCTGGTGCTGACGAGGCCGACGGTCATCCCACTCGACGACGAGGCGGCGGCGCGCCGGTTCGCCCGCGATCACATCGCACCCGGGTTCCGTCCGCTGGACGTGCGCACGGTGACCCAGGACACCGGCGCACCTCGCTGATTCCCTCGCGTGGGGCAGCGATCACCGCTTGCCGCGGACGGATGAGTCACCGGCTGG
This sequence comes from Nocardia sp. NPDC056952, assembly GCF_042674185.1. Classification (NCBI taxonomy): domain Bacteria; kingdom Bacillati; phylum Actinomycetota; class Actinomycetes; order Mycobacteriales; family Nocardiaceae; genus Nocardia; species Nocardia sp. NPDC056952. The sequence goes on from NZ_JBHURA010000002.1 coordinate 200,951, forward strand.
TGAGACATCCGTCCGCGGCGAGACCCGCCTACCTGCCGAAGCGGCGCCGACCGCGAGCGCCGGTCGCGCGCATCGCGTTCCGCATGAACCCGAAGTTCTTGAGGCTGTACGGGTACCAGACGAGTTCGGACTTCTGTGTCGGCAGTGCCGGAGCTGTGATCGCCTGCTTGCGGCAGTACTTGCGTACGCCCTCGGCACCGCCGAATCGGTACCCGGTGCCGGACTGGCCCCAACCGCCGTGGGGGAGCGCGAAATTGAACAGATTGATGGTGGCGTCGTTGATATTCACCGCGCCGACGGCCAGTCGCCGCGCGATTGCCTGCCCGCGGGACTTGTTGCCCGTCCACACCGAGGCCGACAGTCCGTACTCGGAGTCGTTGGCGAGCCGGATCGCCTCGTCCGCATCGGCGACCTTGATGACCGGGATCGTCGGGCCGAACGTTTCCTCGGTGATGCACGACATCGAGTGATCGACGTCGACCAGCACCGTCGGTTCGAAGAAGTTTCCCTCGCCTGTGGCCTTGCCGCCGGTGAGCGCTCGCGCGCCTTGGGCCAGCGCGTCATCGACGTGGCGGGTGACGATGTCGAGCTGGGCCTGGTTGGCGAGGGGACCGACATCGATGTTTCCGCTGCGGTCGTCGCGGCCGAGCCTCAGCGTCTTGACATGGGCCACCAGCTTGTTCACGAACTCGTCGTACACCGCGGCCTCGACATACACCCGCTCCACCGACACGCACAGCTGTCCGGCGTTGGTCAGTGCGCCGAAGGCGATGCCGTTGGCCGCGCGGTCGAGGTCGGCGTCGGCCAGCACGATCGCCGGGTCCTTGCCGCCCATCTCGAGGCTGTAGGGCAGCGTGCGTTCCGCGCAGGCGACCGCGATGCGGCGGCCGGTGTTACCGGAGCCAGTGAACTGGATGAAATCAGCGTTGTCGACCACCGCGGCGCCGGTGGCACCGGATCCGGAGACCACCGTGAACACCGGCGGCGCACCGATCTCGGCCCAGCCGCGGGCGAGGGCGAGCGGCGTCAGCGGGGTCACCTCCGAGGGCTTGAGCAGCACCGCAGCGCCTGCGGCGAGCGCCGGAACGAGGTCGGAGGCAGGCATGGCGAGGGGAAAGTTCCACGGCGTGATGATGCCGACCACCGGATACGGCGTGTAGGTGGTGGTCAGCTTCTTGACCCGCATCAACGGGGTGTGGGGGCTCACCGCGGTATCGGCGAGAAACTTCGCGGCGTTTCGCGCGTAGTAGCCCAGGAGGTCGACAGTGAACGCGACCTCGACTTCGGCCTCCACCCGAGGCTTTCCTGACTCGTCCTGAATTGAGTCCGCCAGCTCGTCGCTGTGGTCGAGCACCCAATCCTGCAGCTTGAGCAGCCACTGCTTGCGCCCGGACGCGCTGATCGAAGCCCACCGCGGCTGGGCTGTGCGCAGCGCGGCCGCGGCCGCGGCGACCTCCTCCGGGGTCGACACGGCGACGGTGCCGACCAGTTCTCCGGACGCTGGGTTGCGAACAGCCAGTTCAGTGGCATCGACGGTGGGTGTGGCGGAATCAGACACATTTTCTCCTGGATAGCCGTATCGGACTACCAACCACCTTAGACAGAGTGAGATGTTTTGTATATCACTCTGTCATTTCGATGATCGGCTCCGATCTGCGGGTCGAGACGGGTCCGCCATGTTCATCCGCTATTTGTCCGTGTTCGCAAATATCCAGACCGGTGGAAGCCGTGTTTGACTGCTTTATGTTACCGAGCATTCTCTCACTGGTGAAGAGGAAGAGGAATCGAAATGGTGATCAGGAAAGCTGTGGCGGCCTGTGCGGGGTTCGCGGCTGTGGTGGCCTCGGCAGGTGCCGGTATCGCTGACCCGAATATTCAGCTGCCCGGTGTGGTCGACGATCAGATGACCAACTGTGGCGCCCTGGGACCGCGTGCACTGGCCGGCTGGATCGGATCCGACTACCAGCTCCCGGCCCGCACGATGGACGAGACCTTCGGGACGGCTCCCGCGCAGGAGTGGTGCACCACCGACGTCGGCTACTCGAGTCTCGGGTTCGGTCCGGAAGGGGTGACGTTCGGCGTACCGCGGACCACCGATGGTCTCTTCCCCTACAACAACGCGGAGTTGGTCGCCCGGCCCACTTTCACCTCCGGTCAGACCATGACGATGAACATCAAGGGTGCTCCCGACATGGTCGGCCACAACGGGACGACCGGGTGGGGTGTATCGAACCGGCTGATCGACCCACGGGCACTGCTCGATCTGGAGATCGCCTGGTTCATGTACAACGGTTCCCATGGCGCGCTGGGTGCCACGGCCGACGCGTTGAGTCCGGTAGCGAACCTGCTCGGTGCCGATATGCCCCACGGCTTCTTCCTGATGGTCAAACGGGCGGGTACCTTGGTCCCCCAGATCAAGCTGCTCGACGAGAGCATCATGTCGCGCGATCACGCCTACGCGGTCGAGATGGGCGACGAGTACGTCGACTTCTTCGTCGACGGCGAGAACGTCGGCACCTTCCGGAATCCGCCGTCGGGCAAGGCCATCGATGTGCTCGGCAACCCCGCGCCGCTGGCCGGTCAGGTGTGGTTGGACGGCAGTTTCTGGTTTCCGCTGCCCATTCCCGAATACAACGCGCAGCCACAGACTTTGACGGTGACCAGGTATCGCCAGGGCCCCTCTGAGTCGACGCCGCTGTTGTAAGCGAGGGGCCGGGCAGGCGGGCGCCGTCTCCGTCTGCCCGGACCCTGCGGAGTGGTCCGTGGATCATGCGTCTACGCGGGCCGCGGTGACCTCGCCGCGCGCGCCGACGCAACGTAGCGAATCCTCGGCGGCGCTATCGTCGCCGCCATCCGGAGGCCGGTGGCGTAGGAACGGAACGCGGCCCGATCTCCCGGTCGTGCCGGCACGCCGAGTAGTTCCCTGGTGCGAGGGTGCAGCAACTCGCGCACGGCGACGGATGGCAGCAGTCGCGGGACCCAGCTGGTCGGACGCAAGACCTCGGGTGCGAGCGTGCGACCAGCCGGGGTGAGACGCAGCTGCTGCGCGCAGGTCCGGTCGAAATAGTCGCGGAAACCCGCCCAGTCCGGTGGCATGGCCCGCGCGGAGACCCCGAATCGCAGATACCATTCGCAGCACTCCGCATACAGGCGTTCGTGGTCGCGATCGGACATCGGCGCGATGAAGGTATTGATCGCGACTACCAGCGTCTCCACGTAGGTCGCGTGCTGGAAGTGGAACAACTCCGGATTCAGCGCGTGAAAGCGCGTGCCGTGGTCGTCGCTTCCACTGATGTGCCCATGAATGTTGACCATGCGGTGGCGCTGGTCCCGTTCGTCATAGGCCATGGCGATCGTCTGCGAGACGGTCCGCGCCTTGTGGTACCACAGCCGCATCGCCATGTGCTCGTCGAGAGCCGTCGCGATGGCCGGGTGCAGGATCTGTAGCCCTACCGCACGCGGCAAGGCGAGCAAGAATCGTCGATCGCCGACGTACCGGTGAAGCAGCGAGGTTCCTCGTTGGCGGTGCACCGACGACTTCCTCAACCGCGCGGCGGGCAGTACGGTGCGGCGGGTGCGGGTGGTGTGGTCATCGTTGACCCCGTTCGAAGACCGGCGGCTACCAGCGCGCCTATGAGAGAATGATTCCTAAATCCTCTCATTACCTCTATGGACTGTCAACGGCTGATGAGCTTTCCGGTAGGCGTGAGGAATCAACCTTCCACCGCGCGATGAAAACTGTTGTGACACAAACCATATGACGATCGGTGTTCTTCGACGTGGTGCCTCCGATTCCCGGAAATCTCGCGCGGTTCATTCCTGCCCGGCGCTCCGCGAGTTCGTTCGCGCGTCCCCGGACTACGATCTCGACGCGGTGCTCACCGAAGCGTTCGACGGCGCCGACGCCGCGCTGCGCGGGCTCGAACTGCGATGGCCGGTCGTCCACGTCCGCGGCGCATCGGCCTCGCCGGCCGGCGACCTGATGGAAGGTCCTGCCCCACAGGGTCATCTGCTCGAAGCCCAGGGCTATGTCGTGTTCAGCGCACCGGTCGCCGATGACGACGCGGTGATCGACAGGGCGCGCACGGATGATCACCGTGCCCGCCGAGAAGGGGAGATGAATACATGCAACCGACATTGCCGTCGAACGTCGAGCGCGGACAGCGAGGACAGTGCGCGCGTGTGCTATCCGACGCGTGCACCGACGACACCATCTGGAACGAACTCCGTCCACGTTCCGCGTGCCGGGCGAGATCGGCCCTGTACCTGTTCCCGGGCGATCGCGGGGTCCTGCGATGATCGAACGGTTCGCCACGATCGCGATCCGGACGCCGAAACTGGTTCTCGCCGTGGCGGGCATCGCGTTCGTGCTGTTCGGTCTGCTCGGTGCGCAAGTGACCGGCCGCTTGTCGGCGGGCGGGTTTCTCGACCCCGACGCGGAGTCCTCACAGGCTGAGCAGGCACTGGCCCGCGACTTCGACATCGCGGGAATGCAGCTGATCTTCACCGTCGAAGCACCCGGTGATGTTCTCACCGGCGCCGGGGCCGATCGTGCGAACGAGATCGTGGACGACCTGCGCGTCGACGACCGGGTGTTGTCGGTCGACTCGCCGTGGACCGACCCGAACAGCCGCGCCCGGTTGATCGACCGGGACGGACACGTCGGACTGATCGTGGCGGGTCTGGCCGGCGACGACAACCAGGCGCAGAAGACTGCGGCCGACTTGGCCACCCGGCATACCGGGACCACAGGCGAGATCACCGTCACCGCGGGCGGACAGGCGATGGCGTTCCAGGAGATCAACGAACGCGCCGAGCACGACCTCGCGTTGGCGGAATCGATCGCGATCCCGCTGACATTTCTGCTGCTGATCTGGTTCCTGCGCAGTGTCGTCGCCGCGGCGATTCCGATCGCGGTGGGAGTGCTGGCCATCGTCGCGACCACCGCGGTGCTGTTCGCGCTGACCTTCGTCTTCGACCTGTCGGTCTTCGCGCTCAACATCACCACCGCCCTCGGGCTGGCGCTGGCGATCGACTACTCACTACTGATCATCGGGCGGTTCCGCGAGGAGATCGCTCGTGGTCACGACCAGCACACCGCCATCTCGCTGGCCATGCGGCGCGGTGGGCGGGCCGTGCTGTTCTCCGGTGTGACGGTGGCGATCGCGTTGATCGGAATGTCGTTCTTCCCGATGAACTTTCTGCGTTCCATCGGGTACGCGGGCGTCGCCGTGGTCGCGCTGTCGGTCGTGCTGGCGCTGACGTGTGTGCCCGCCCTGCTCGCACTCCTCGGTGAGCGGATCACCCGAAAGCCGTTGCGAGAGGCGGCCGCGGTCGAGTCGATGTTCCTGTACCGACTGGCGGTGGCGGTGCAGAAGCACCCCGTTCTCATCGCGCTGCCGGTGCTGGGAATTCTGCTGATCGCCGGCGCGCCGGTCCTGGGACTCCAGGTCGGTTTGCCCGACGATCGAGTCCTGCCTGCCGCCGCGCAGGCACGCCACGTCGGTGACACGATCCGAGAGCAGTTCGACGCCAATGCCACCGGCACCGTCCACATCATCGTCCACCGCGAAGGTGCCGACACGGCGACGGCCGAGTACGCGGCAGCGCTGTCGCGAGTGCGCGATGTGGATGTGGTGCTCGCGCCGTCGGGGACCTATGCGGGCGGGCAGCCGGTGGGGCCCGGCGATCCCGGCGCTGCGCGCGCCGAGAGTGCCCATCTGACGATCGCCACCTCACTCGATCCGTACTCACCTGCCGCCGCGCGGCAGCTCGACGAGCTCGACGCGGTCGCCGCACCCGGCGACACGGTGTTCGGTGGTTTGGCTCAGCAGAAGCGCGACACGGCAGCCGGGATCGCAGCGGCCTTCCCGAAAGCCCTGGCCTGGATCGCTGTCACCACCTTCATCCTGCTGATGCTCCTGACCGGCAGCCTCCTGCTGCCGTTGAAGGCGCTGGCGCTCAACGTTGTCTCACTCACGGCGACCTTCGGTGCGATGGTCTGGGTGTTCCAGTCGGGACACCTCGGTGGATTCGGCACCGAGATCACCGGTTTCACCGTCGCCACGGTCCCGGTCCTGCTGTTCTGTGTGGCGTTCGGGCTGTCCATGGACTACGAGGTCTTCCTGCTCGCGCGCTTCACCGAGGAATGGGAGACCTCCGGGCACACCAGAGCCGACAACGATCGGGCAGTCGCGGTCGGGCTCGCCCGTTCCGGGCAGGTGGTGACCGCGGCGGCGGCGATGATGATCGTGATCTTCGCGGCGATCGCGACGAGCGGGGTCTCCCTCATGCGCATGCTCGGCGTCGGATTGACGCTGGCTGTGCTGGTGGACGCCACGTTGATCCGCATGATTCTGGTCCCCGCTTTCATGCGACTGGCGGGCACCTGGAACTGGTGGGTACCGCGTGGGGTGCGGCCGATCCTCGAGAAGGTTCGGCTGCGCGAATAGTGTCGATCGCCCAGGTAGCGCCTGCCTCCTGCTCCTGCGCTACCTGGGCGCGACCCGTATCGAACGAGGGTCAGGCGCTCAGCGCCTGCCAGATCATCACGGCCGTCGCGGCGTCCATCACCAAGTGCGGGAACAACGCCCGCGCCGGTCGCCGATGGGCGATCTGCCACGTCAGTGCGCCGAGCGTGACGACAGCGTCGAGGGTGAAGATCGCCACGAATGCCCAGCCGAGCAGCGGGACCGGCAAGGAGTTCTCCGCTCCACCATGGACATGATGGTGGTGCTGCTGCTGCCCCAGGGTCGCGTAGAGCATCGCGAACGCGGCCACACAGTGGTAGATCGCGGCGCCGACGTCGTCGGTGCGGCGAGCGATCGTGACCGCGACCCAGGTCGACATCGCGATCGCGAGCACCGAGAAGACGGCACGCCAGATCGCGGGTAGGTCACCACCTTTCGGCGTCCACATCACTGCCATCGCGACGAGCATGACGACATGGGCGAGTTCGGTTGCCCGACCGCCATATCGACTGGTCGCCGGTGTGCCGGAACGGGCGTCGACCGCGGCGACGAGCGCCGCGGCCGAACACAGGCCGACCGCGATCCACCCCACCGGTGCGGGCAGTGCGTGGTTCACAGCGCTCAGACGGGGCTGACGCGCACCACGTGGCGTCCGCCGAGGTCCACTTCGATCACAGCGGTACCGTCGGCATCGGCGATCACCGCGGCCTCGATGGCACCGGTGACCTGGTATGAGCGTTCAGGAATCAGCCGTTGCAGCCCGAGCCGAACGCGCCGCGGGCCGTCGCCCGGCCGTAGCACCAGATCGAGCGAGGTGCCGTCGGTCACCGCTTTGGCGACCAGGACATCCGGGTAGGCGGCATCACTGAGGATCGGACCGGTTCGCCACTGTCGCGGGACTTCGCCCCGGATCAGGTCGCGCAGCCCGTCCGGGCGGGCGAAGCGAGCCAGGACGTGATGCGCGTTGGTCACCGTCGACGCGCCGGCGTAGCGCTGGGCACCCGCTCGGTCGACGAGCCGATTGTGTTCGGCCAGAGACCGATTCAGTGCGTCGGCGAGGTCGGTCTCGCCCATTTCGGCAGCCGCGGTCGCGACGAACACCCTGGTCATTCCGTCACCGTTGACCACGTTGTAGTTGCCGAGGTCCACGCGCGATCGAGAAGAACCGCGCAACTGTACTTCGGTGCCGTCGAACCGGATGAAGCGCTGCCGGATGGTGTTCCAGGTATCACGGGCCAGATCGGGCATGGTCGCGTTCAGCCAGGCCACCATGCCCGCGTCGTAGGCGAGTACCGGTGCGCTGATGGTGAGCTTGGGCCCGAGCCTGCCCGGGATGAACCGTCCGCTGCGCGTGCGCCAGCCGTCGTGGAGGTAGCTGTGCCGGATCCGGTCGACCAGGTCGCCGGTGAGTTCGGTGCCGTGCAGCCGGTCGTGCATCACCAGGGTGTTGAATGCGAAGGCATTGCAGATCGGATAGATGAGGTGGGGCTCGCAGGGGTACTGCGGACAGTCCTTGCGAACCAGCATGTTCGTACGAATCGCGCGGGTGAGCCGCTCGAAGTCGTAGTCGTGCACGCGAGACTTGCTCCACCGCAGGCGAAGTGAACCGGGCTGGTCGAAGGTGGTGTCGGCGTTGAGCGTTTCGTAGAGGCCGAGCATCACCCCGAAATAGCCGGTGTACATGACGTTGGCATGGCGGATCGGGTCGGTGTTGAGCCGGGCGTACCCCACCAGGCTCTCCGTCGCCCAATAGGACCACACGCGCTTGTCGCACATCTTCACGATGGCATTGCGCTGGGCCTCGACGAGATAGCCGGTGAAGGCCGGGGTGCGCGTGTACTGGGCCATCGCGAGTCCGTAGCCGATGAAGTTGAGCTGATAGCGCAGCGCGCTGGCCGCGATCTGCTCGATCCGGTCGAACCCGTCGAAACGGTCGAGCGGTTGCAGGGCCAGATCCAGGACGAAGCGCTGGAACGCCAGATCCTCCGGACTGGATTCGGTCACCGTGGGCATCGTGATCGCGTCGCTCATCGCGCCGCCTCCGTTCGTTGAGCCGGCCCTCGGCGTCGCGCGGGAGGAGCGAAACTCGCGGTTTCGGTCTCCGTGGCCGGGCGACGGCGCAGGCGCCGGAATCCCGCGACGAGGTAGCTCGCCAACAGACAGCAGGGCATCGTTACCTCATCCGATTCTGTGCGGGCGGCCTTGATTCATTCTGGTGCGCATTGACACCACAATAATGTGGTGTCAATGTGCACCAGAAATCGCGGACGGTCAAGGGTCAGCCGTCGAGCAGGTGAGGTAAACCGGCGCGAAAGCGGTCGGCGTCGATGGCTTTGGCGGCAGCGAATGCGGGCAGGGAGACCAGCGGGAAGATCTGGGCGCGGGGACTCGGGTCGTCGGCGGCGTCGAGGATGGCGTTGGCCGCCGCGCGACCGGATTCGTTGGCGCCCTCCATGGTGGCCAGATCGATGTGGTGTCGGACGTGATCACCGCCGAAGTAGAGGTTGGGAATCGCGCAGTGTGCGTCGGGGCGATCGTCGTAGGACCCGACTGTGTTGACCAGCAGCGGGGTTTCGTTGTGGATGGTGGTTCCCGACCAGGTGATGCCGGGGTCCAGATGCCAGGAGTGGATGTCTTCGTCGCGTAGCCAGTCGGTGCCGGTGTTGAGCCAGGCTTTGAGCTGCGCCCAGGTCTCGGTGGCGATCTCGGCGGCGGTGCATTCCTTGGCGGTGCGGCCGAAGTGGATTCCGGGTGTGTCCCAGTCGGAGATGTCGACCGACAGGCATTCCAGCACCGAGCCGTCGCCGTAGGTGGCAGGGAAGTCGCCCACCCACATGGGGGCTTGGCGCAGGGCGGTGAGGGCCCAGGGGGAGCCCAACGCGGCGATGTGTCCCTCCGGGATGTCGGTGGGGCGGCGCAGGTAGTACTGGATGCCGACCATCCAGTCGGTGACCAGGTTTCGCATCCCGCCCAGGCGCGGATCTGCCTCGATGATCGTGTCGTCGAGGAGATCGACCGCGCGGTCGACCGGCATGGCGCACAGATAGTGGTCGGCTGTCACCGTCGTGGTCCCACCTGATCCGCTGATCGTCGCGGCGGCGATGCGACCGCCGGCCATCCGCAATGCGGCCAGGCCCTGCCCCATGACGAAGCGGACGCCGAGTGTGCGCAGGTAGTCGACCCACGGATCGATCCAGGCGATGTTGGTCGGGCGGTTGAGGATTCGGTCGACGCCACCGGCGAACTGCGCAACCGTGCCGGAGGCGGCGAGCACCAGCGCCTCGCCGATCGTGCCGATGGTTCGTGCCGAGCTGGTCTGCGGTTTCGCGGCGACGGTGATCCGGGTGAGCGCGTTCACCAGGTACTTGCGGTAGGCGGGCGACTTTCCCTCGGCCTGCATGATCTGTTCCCAGGTCACGTATTCCCACTGGCCGAAGCGTCGTTCGGTGCTGGAGGTGAACCACACGAGCATCTGCTTGGCGAAGAACGCCAGCTCGTGTGGTGGCAGGTCGGGGACGAAGCCGAGCGCGCCGATGATGCTGTTCTGCACCAGTTCCGGCGTCAACTGGCTCAGTCCACCGAGCTCGACCGGGGCGAAGATCGGCGGAAGGTCCTGGAATCCGGCGACCGTGCCCTCGACCCGCACCAGGTTGTCGAGCACACCGTTCGGATTGCCGGGAAACGGGATTCGGCTCATCGTATCGGGAACATGCTGATAGCAGCCGGGGAAGAAGCGGAACCCGTGTTCACCCGGCAGAGGCTGACGACCGGGCGACGCGGTCCCCGGCACGCCCATGCTGCGGGCCTTTCCGCCGAGGAAGGCGGGCTCGTAGACGGTGATGTCGTAGCCTCGCTCGGCCAGCTCGTGCGCGGCGCTGAGCCCGGCCATGCCGCCACCGAATATCGCCACCGACTTACCTCCGGAGCGCAATAGCGGCGAACGCCGGTCGGTCGTCGCTGCCGCGAGGGCCGGGGGAGTCGCGGCTAGTGCGGCTCCGGCGATGAGCCCGGCGCGCAGCGCGGTGCGGCGGGTGATCGGTGCTGACAACGGTGTCGGCTGATCAGGCATGGTGTTCTCCTGGACCTGCGGTGGTGAGGGTGAAAGGCGGGCTCGGCGGTGGGCGGTCATCGGATGCTGTGCCGCGCAGGGTTGTTCGCGTGGTTCGCCATTCGCTGGTCGAGTCGCGGATCTCGCGTGCCATGTCGGCCAGGACGGCGGGCAGATGTGCCCACTGATGGACCGAGGCGCGCAGCGCGAGGCCCAGTGCGCGGGACGGGGTATACAGCTCGGCGGGCCGGTGGGTGCGGGAGAAGATGCCTGCGGTGATCTCTGCCAGTTCGGGGTCGTCGGCGGCGGTGCGGTAGAGCTCGATCTCCAAGGGCCGCAGCGTTTCACCCCGTGCCAGCCGGTTCGTCCAGTGGAAGATCTCGCGGCATTCGACGACGCGGCGGTGCTCCCACTCCGACAGGGCGGCGTCGAGAGCCCGCGGGTCGTCGAGAACCTCGTCGACCGACTCGGCGAGCGTGCGTCCATAGTGCAGGGCGTCGCGGATGCCTTGCGCGGTGACAGGATCTTTGAAGTGTCCGGAGTCGCCGGGTAGTGCCCAGCCCGGCCCCGCGGAACGGCGGAAGTACGAGGAGATGCCGGTGGCGGAACGGATCCGGCCCACGCGCTCACAACCGCGCAGCCGGCCGGTCAGATCCGGAATCCGGGCGAGGGCCTCGGCGTAGCGGCGTTCGGCCACACCGGGACCCCGTCCGAGGTCGCTGACCGAGGGCGGCTGTACCAGGCTGAGCACCAGGCCGTCGTCGCACGGGAAGGCGGTGCCGAGGTCGGCACCGACCCGCCACTGGGCGGCGATGTGCCGGGGAGCGTCGGCGGCGTCGCGCCAGTAGGCGAAATAGCAGTCGCGCCCGCTCGGCACGCTCAGAAACGGTCGTTCGGCGCCCACCGCGCGGGCGATCGTGCTGCGCCGCCCGTCCGCGCCGACGACGAGCGCGGCGCGGATCTCCCTGGTCTGGCCCGCGGCGTCGAGGTATCGCACACCGGCGCAACGGTTCCCGTCCCAGATCACCGAGGTGACCCGGCAGCGCGGCCGCACCTGCGCGCCCGCGTTCACCGCGGTGCGCGCCAGCACGGCGTCGAGTCCGGTGCGGCGCACGCACATCGCGTAGTCGATGCCGTCGACCGCGGGAAAGCCGGAACCGACACCGTGGCCCGCGGCCTGTGCGTAGGCCCTTGTCAGTCGTGGCGCACCGAGTGCCTCGACGGCGGTCAATGCGTCGAGGCGCTGGAGCTCGGCCAGCCCGGCCGGCCAGAGCAGGTGGGTGGACAGGGTGTCCGACGGCAAGGTGGCGGCGTCGAGCACGACCACCGCGCGACCCGCCCTCGCCAGCGTCGCCGCGGTAGCCGATCCCGCGCAGCGCGCGCCGACCACGACGACGTCGGTCCGTTCGACCGCAGCGACAGGGGAATCGACCATGAGAACCACCTCGGTCACCGAGTCTCGGACAGTGTGTCCGATTGATGATGAGGCGGGCCGCGTTCAGGTGTCAACAGTCAACCGGGACAGGGGGATTGCCGCGGCCTGTACCCCGCCACCATGGCGGCCCGCTGGTCTACGGGCACAATGGGTCGCATGGGCAATGCCAGCGCACCCGGTGCGGCATCGGCGACGGATAGCCGATGCCCTCACTGACCCGTGTCCCGCGATCGGCGCGCAAACCCACCGATGACCGGCGGGCAGAATTCGAACGGCGTGTCCTGATCGCGGTCGAAGACCTGCTGGCAGACGGCACGCCGTTCACCGAGATCGCCGTGCAGAAGATCGCCGCGGCGTCCGGATCGGCGAGATCTACCTTCTATCGCTACTTTCCGGACAAGAGCAGGCTGCTGATCCGGATGGCCGAGTTGGCCACGGCCGATCTGTTCGCCGCGGCGGAGACGTGGTGGAGTGCCGAGCACACTGATCAGCAGGCCGGAGTCGTGCTGGCCATGCGCGCGATGATCGGCGGCTTCCGCGACCATCGCTATCTGCTGCTCGCCCTGACCGAAGTGGGTTCCTACGACCGGGAGGTCGGTGCCTACTGGCGTTCCCGAGTGGCGACCTTCGCCGAACTGGTGCGTGCCCGGCTGGCGGCCGAACAGGCAGCGGGCCGCGTCGGGCCGAAGCTCGATCCCCGAGCCACCGCCCTGATACTCACCTCGATGGTCGAACGCACGATCTCCGTTGCCTTCGCCGCCGAAACCGGTATCGGCGAGGAGGAATTGGCCGAATCACTCGGTCGCGCGATCTGGCTCGTCATCTACGGGGACGCGCCTTAGTCGCTTTCCTTCGGTGAGACAGCATCCTCGGCTGCGGGGGTGGAGCGTTTGCGGCGCGGTGTCGTTTGTTCGATGCGGGGATCCTCGGTCACCGCATAGTGTTTCACGTATTCGGACAGGAACGCCTGGACCGTGGCGGTGGCCGGGATGGCCAGCAGCGCGCCGACCGCTCCGAGCAGCGCGCCGCCGGCCAGCACCGACAGCAATGCGATTGCGGCGTTGACGTCGACGGTGCGCGCGGTGATGCGAGGCTGCAGTAGGTAGTCCTGGAACCACTGGTAGACAACCGCGAACACGATGATCCATACCGCGTCCATCGGGTCGACCGTCAGTGCCACGAAGACCGGAACGATCGCGGCGATGTAGGTGCCGATGGTCGGGATGAACGCGGAGATCACGCCGAACCAGACACCGAGGGCGATGGGGTTGGGCAGGTGCAGGATCGACAGGAATACGCCGTGCGCGATCGCGGAGATGATCGCCAGCAGCAACCGCGAGAACAGGTAGCCGCCGGTCTTGTCGATGGCGAGGTCCCAGGCGTGCAGGAAGGTCTGCTGGCGTGTCGGCGGCAGGAGCGAGCACACCGTGCGCCGCACCTTCGGGCCACCCGCGGTGAGGTAGACGCTGAACAGCGCGATGGTCAGGACCTGGGCCAAGCCGCCCAGGACCGTGGTCGACACGCCCCAGGCATTGTCGGCCGCGGTGTGCGCGTAGCTCTCGAGCAGGTCGGATTCGCGCAGCAGCCGTTGACTCAGGTCGTGCGTCGTGAAGTGCTGTCCGAAGCTGTGATTGACCCAGTCCACGCCCTCGTCGAGCAGCCGTGGCGTCTCATGGACCAGGTTGGTCGCCGTCTCCACGAGCAAGGTCACCAGTGCGGCGAGAAAGGCCAGCACGCAGAGGAAGGTGGCGATGAATACCAGGCCGGTGGCGAGACCACGCGGCACCCCCCGCCGCACCAGCAGTGCGACGGGCGGCTCCATCGCCAGCGAGATGAAGAACGCGACGAACAAGATGATCAGGATGCCGGTCAGCCGGTGGAACGCCCAGTCCGCGAGCAGGAACAGCCCGAAGAACACCAGTGCCAGCACCATTGCCCGAGGTAGCCACGTCGGCATTCTGGTTCGCGCGGGCGCCTGCGGAGCGCTGTCCTCGGGGTCGATGTCCACGACTCTCAGTGTCGCCCCGGGTCGGTCCTTTTCCCGGGATCAACGCGGCGTCGACCTGCCCGAAGAGTCGGCCCGCTACCGGGGGAAATAGTTGCAGTTCCTGAAATATTGCAGTGTGTGCAAATTTGGACGTGACTCAGGAGCCGGTCAAACAGGCTGCGGTCGGTCTGCGTGAACAGAAGAAGCAACGGACCCTGCTCGATCTATGCCTCGCCGCGGCGGTTGGCGGTCGAGCACGGGCTGGACGCGACGAACGTCGACGACATCGCCAAGGCCGTGGGCGTCTCGCCGCGCACGTTCTTCAACTATTACGAGACCAAACTGGACGCGGTGGTCGGCCCGATCGGTGAGATCGGTACGCCCGAAGCCAGGCGCGAATTCGTCGCAGGTGGTCCTACCGGTGTGCTCATCGAAGACCTCACCCGGCTGCACGCCGCGGGGGTTTCCAGCCGGAAAGCGAAGTGCGCGAGGGTATCTCGCTGGTCACGAAGCTGGTGATGGCCGAGCCGGGAGTGCTCGCCGCCTTCATCGCCTCCGGCGCCCGGATGGAAGCCGCCATCGCCGAACTCCTCGCGGTCAGGTGCAGGGCCGAAGTCGACCCCGAATTCGCATCGCTCACCGCGGGAATCATGACAACCATCACCATGCGGGCGGCGATGTCGCTGGCCATCGTCGGCGAACGCGACCACCTTGCTGATCCTGATCACCGACTGGGCCGGCAAGCAGTACGCCTGGGGCTCCACGGTGATGGTGTCGATGATCGCCGCGCTCGTCAGCGTGGTCGCGGCGTTCGTGTTCGTCGAGTCGCGGGCCGAGGAGCCGATGCTGCCGCTTGTCAGATGCGGGATGAACAACGCGAGCGCGAACGCGAGTACCGCACCCGGGATCAGGTAACTGTCCGACGAAGCGGGAATGGTCGCGCATGGTGAATCGGTGATGGCCGAGACCGAGCCGGACCTGGTCAAGGAGAGCTGAGCGGGCCACCCGCCGATCTGGCCGACGCTGCGGCGAATGTTCAAGGACCGCTGACGATTTCGTTAGTACGGACTTATCATTCATGTCGGACACCGTGCGACGTCGCAGCGCCGATCAGAGGAGCGAGTCAGTGACTACCTATACCGAGCAGTGGTCAGAACTGTTCGGAATGACGCTCGACGACTGGCTGTGCACCGGGACCGTGAACGAGGTGCATCCGGACCTGAGCTGGGATCGGGTGCGCCGGCACGCGGTGGCGGAGATGAACAAGCGGCTGGCGGACAGCTGGGGCGCCGGCGTCGACGAGGCGGGGACGATCAGTAGCGCCTCGCTCGAGCTCTTCGACGAGGGGCACCTGAAAGCGATCGCGACCGAGGTGCGGATCGCGACGATCGACAGCGTCGCCTGGATGTCGCAGCTCAGCGTCAGGCGTCAGGCGGACAGGTCTGCGGGAGCTCGCTGACGGGGGCGGCGGCAGGGGCTGCCGATCACCTGTTGGTCGTGGGGTTTCCGGCTGTTCGGTTCAGCCGTCGAGGTATCGCCGCGGCGATGTGCCGACCGTTCGGCGAAAGGCCGCGAGAAACGCACTGGCCGTGGCGTATCCGACGGTGTGCGCGACGCGGAAGACGGGCTGGCCGTCGGCCAGCAGTGGCAGTGCCGCCTGGATTCTCGCGTGGGTGCGCCAGCGGTCGAAGCTCATCCCGGTGTCCTGCACGAACAATCGGGTGAGCGTGCGACGGCTCACGCCGATGGCCCGGGCGTGGGCTTCCAGGCTGCGCGGGTCGGCTGGGTTGTCCAGTAGGGCGTCGGCGACCGTGCGTACTCGTTCGTCGACGGGGTGGGGGACGTCGATCGGCGTCGCGGGCAGCGGCTGCAACAGGTCGAGGACGACCGCCTCGGCGCGGAGCCGCTGATCAGCGGCCAGTGTGCTCTGGGCGAGGTGCACGATCAAGTGGGCCAGCAGGCCGTCGACGCGGACCGCGGTGGGTTCGGGCCAGTCCAGCTCGCATCGGTCCGGTTCGAAATAGAGGCTGCACAGCACGGCGTCGCGGCTCGCACCGGTCTTGTGCGCGACGCCTGCGGGCAGCCACAGCGCGCGGGTCGGCGGCACGATCCAATGCGCTTGTCCCACAGCGACACCGAGCACGCCGCTACGTGTCCAGGCCAGCTGGTGCTGGGGGTGGTAGTGCTCGTGGGTCCACTGTCCGGCCGCGAGCGGGAAGCTGCCGACCACGATCGCGCCCACGCCCGGGGGAGCGGGTTCGAAGGCGGGTTCGGGCACACCTTCAGTCTATGTCCTCAATGCGCTATCAGTTGGCCTGGTGACGTCTAGCGGCCAACTGTCTTCGCTGCCTACCGTCGATGCATGACTTCGATCTCCACGGCGGAATCCGGCTCGGGCGCAGGTGTGGCTCGGCGCCGCGCGGTGCTGATCGTGCTCTGCCTGGTCCAGTTCATGTTGAATCTGGACGACAACGTGGTCAGTGTCGCGCTGCCTACCGTGCGCGACGACCTCGGTTTCACCACCGCGGGTCTCGCGTGGGTGGTGAACGGCTACATCCTCGCCTTCGGCGGGTTCCTGTTGCTGTTCGGCCGAGTGGCCGATCTCCTGGGTAGGCGCCGGGTGTTCCTCGGCGGCGTAGCCCTTTTCGGTGTGGCGAGCGTGTTGTGCGGGCTCGCGCAGGAACCGTGGCAGTTGGTGGCGGGGCGATTCGTCCAGGGCACAGGTGCGGCGATGGCGAGCCCGGCCGCGCTCGCGCTGCTCACTCTGCTCTATCCGGGTGCGGGCGAACGCGCCAAGGCGATCGGCATCTGGGGCGCGACGGCCGCGGTGGGCGCCACATCCGGGCTGGTGATCTCCGGGGCTCTGACAGGGTTCGCTTCGTGGCGGTGGGTTTTCCTGATCAATGTCCCCGTCGTTGTCGTGGCCTCGGTGCTGCTGCCACGATGGGTCGCGGAGAGCCGGAGTGGACCGCGTACGCGGGTCGATGTCGTGGGAGCGGCCCTCATCACCGGCGCGCCGGTGCTACTGGTCTACGGCTTGCTGCGTGCGTCCGAAACCGGTTGGGGCGAACTCGGTTCCACGATGGCGATGATCGCTGCGGTCCTGCTGGCGGTGGCGTTCGTGATCGTGGAGCAGCGCACCGAAGAACCGCTGGTTCCGTTGTCGTTCCTGGCTTTTCGGCCACGAGCGGTGGCCAATGGGGCGACCCTGCTGTTCTCCGCCGCCTTCTACGCGATGGCCTTCCTGTTGATGCTGCACCTCCAGACCGTTCTCGGCTATGAACCTTTCACGGCGGGTCTGGCGTATCTGCCTTTCGGGGCGGGGATCCTGATCGGGATGTGGCTGTCGTCGCGGGCGGTGAACGGGCTCGGTGAGCGTGCTGGACTGGTGACGGGTCTCCTGGTGAGCGCGGCGGGCCTGGTGCTGATGTCGGGCATCGACGGCCACGACAGCTACGCCTCGGGGGTGCTGCCCGCTCTGCTCGTCACCAGCATCGGCTGCGGGATGAGCCTGCCCGCATTGGCGGTCGCCGCGCTCGCCGGCACCACCGAGAACAATGCCGGAATCGGCTCCGCTGTCCTCAGCTCGGTCCAGCAACTGGGCGGCGCACTGGGTTTGGCGATCCTGGTGACGCTTGCCACGCGTCGCGGTGACTCCTCGGCCGACTCGATCGACGCTCGGCAGGCCGCGACCCCAGCGTTCTCCTATGCCCTCACGATCGCTGCCGCGCTGGTCGGGCTCGCTGCGGTGTTGATCGCGACGATGCTGCGCAATCACACTCGAGAAACCTAATAGTTGTATCGTGTGGTGCGAATAGGTACTCCAGGGCGGAGGGGAGGAGGCGCGGTGGGCGACAATGTGGAGCCTGTCGATGCGTCACCGCCCACGCAGCGTGTCGTTTCCGTGCTGGAACTTCTCGCCGACGCGGATGAGCCGCAGACCTCGGCGCAGATCGCCGATTGTCTCGCGCTGAGCCGGTCGACCGTCGGCAACGTGCTCTCGGCGCTGCGGGCGCGCGGGTGGGTCAATCGCCGCGGTGATCTGACCTACGAGTTGGGTCCCGCGTTCATGCGGACCGCCGAGCGGGAACGAAGCAAGCTCACCGAGGACTCGTCGTTGCACGCCGCCCTGCAGGGCTTGGCGGAGGACGTCGATTGTGGTGTCGCGCTGGTTGTTGTCGACGGCGCCGAGATCCTGTTCAGCGCTGTCGTCGAGAATCGTGGACGAATTCCCGCCGGAATCTCGGTCGGCACCAGATTGCCGCTCATCCCACCCGCCGCGGCGACGATCGTGGCCCATTCCTCCGACCTGCTCCGGCAACCATGGCTGGCGGCGGCCGAGCCGGAAGAGCGCGGGAAATTCGAGCAGCTCCTCGGCGACATCCACGTCGTCGGCGCCGCGGTCTGGGGGGTCGACTCCCGCAGCGTCGCCACCCTCGATGTCCTTGCCGACGTGGTCGACCATCTCGCACACGATCCGGTCAGTCGAACGCTGCGCGAACGGGTGCTCGCTCTGCTCGGGGAGATCAGCGGCACGGCTTATCGTCCTGCCGAACTCGACACCGATATGGCATTGCCGATCAGTTACGTGTCGGCACCCGTCTTCGGCTCCGACGGGGATGTGCTGGCGGAGCTGATCGTCGGCCCGATGCGGGCCGCGGTGACCAGGGCCGAACGCGACCGATACCTGGCTGCGGTGATCGCGGCGGCGAAAGTGATTCCCGGCCTGCGTTGACGCCGCCGAGGGTTGTCGCAACCCCCGTGATCGTCGTATGAGCGGGGAGCAGCGTGCTGATCGGTACGTCCGGCGATCTCAGGTCTTGCTAAGTGACACACGTTCCACTTATGGTCGTGGTATCGCTATCTGCATCGTTAGATACAAATATTTGCATCAGGAGGCCCTGTGTCAACGCCGACGCTGCTGGACCGGACCGACATCGAGGGTGTCGACTTCGCCTTCCAGGACGACCCCGACGTGCACGCCACACTCGCGAGGCTGCGGGCCGAGCGCGACTACGCCGTCGTCCCCTTCGCCGGCGTTCGTGCTGTCCTGCTGCTCACTCATGACCTGGTCAGTGCTGCCTTCAAAGACGAATCGACCTTTCCCGCCGCCGCGATCTACCGGATGACGACCGGACCGGTGCTGGGCAAGACCCTGCAGTGCATGGAGGGACAGGAGCACCGGATCGCGCGCGGTGTCGCGACACCGTCGTTTCGGCGCAACAGAGTCGCGGACTTCGTGCAGCCGCTGCTGGAACCGCTGGCACACGAGTTGATCGACCGGTTCCAGGGCAACGGTTCAGCCGATCTGGTCGCCGATTTCACCGCCAAATACCCGGTGCTGGTGATCAGCCGACTGCTCGGGCTCCCGGTCGAGGACGAGGCGACGGTGCACCGCTGGGCCCACGACCTGTTCTACTTCCCGCTCGATCCCGAGGCGGCCATGCGCGCCTCGCGGGAATTCACCGACTACGTCACGCCGATCCTCGAACAACGGCGACGCGAGCCGGGCGACGACCTGATCTCGAGGCTGGTCACCGAGTCGGCCGAGGGTGAGTTCCTCGACGACGAGCAGATCCTGTCCTTTCTGCGGCTGCTGTTTCCGGCCGGCGCCGACACGACGATGCTCGCACTGGGTAATACGTTGTCCGCCTTGCTGACCCACCCCGATCAGCTCGCACTCCTGCGGTCGGACCCGGAGGAATGGACGCAGTGGGCGATCTGGGAGGGCATGCGCTGGGAGCCGCCGGTCGGGCTGTTGCCGCGTGCGTGCCCGGAAGCGGTGGACTGGCACGGCATTTCGATTCCGGCGCTGACACCGATGATCTTCTCCATCAACGCCGCCCATCGCGATCCGTCGGTGTACGAGCGACCCGACGAGTTCGACATCACCCGCAAGAAGATGTCGATGCTGTCGTTCGGGCAGGGTGTGCACAGCTGCGCCGGGAACTGGCTGGCGATCGCCGAACTCGACACCGCGTTGCGTGTCCTGCTCGAGCGTTTGCCGGATCTGCGGTTGCGGCCCGGCGCCGAGGACGCGGCGAAGGTGACCAGTCAGGTCGGGGTGGCGCTGCGTGGACCAAACGCGCTGCCCGTGCGGTGGCGTCGATGATCACAGGCGCTACCTCGGTGCCGGTCGCCGGCTGACGATCTCCGATTTCGCCGATGGAAAAGGACTACATCACCATGACATTCAACGCCGAAGCGCACTCTCCCGATACTCTGATCGCCGAATTCTGTGCGAAGTGGGGCCACGGTAACGCAGACGAGCTCGCCGAGTACTTCACCGACGACGCGACCTATCACAACATTCCACTCCAGCCGATCACCGGCAGGGAGGCGATCCGGGAATTTCTGCGCGGATTCCTCGATACATTCGGCGGCATCGACTTTCACGTCGGCCACCAGGTGTGTTCCGGCAACATCGTCCTCAACGAGCGCGTGGACACCTTTACCGTCAACGGGACGACGATCGATCTCCCCGTAGCCGGTGTATTCGAGGTCGTGGACGGCCGAATCCACGCGTGGCGCGACTATTTCGACATGGCGCCGATCACGGCCCTGCAGAATCAGTGAACGCGGGGTGCTAGCGACCGCTCTCCATCGTCTGCTTGAAGATGGTCAGGCCGTGGTCTATGGCTGCGCCCATCGGGGCGGCGAGGTCGTCGGGTTGCACGTCGTGGATCCAGACGAATCGGCTGTGGCCGTCACCGTGGGAAAAGACCTGCATCGACGCGTTGTCGTGGGTGGGTCGCATGGTGTCGCCGATGACGGAGTAGGCGATTCGGCGTGCTTGCTCGTCGAGGGCGATGAGGCGCTCGCGGACGACTGTTCCGTCGGCGAAAGTCGCGGTCCTGACTCCGGGCTCGACGAGTTGGCTGTCGGTGACGAAGCCCGGCGCCATCCGGACGGGGCCGTCGGTGAAGTCGCTGATGACCGCCCACACCTGTGCGGGGTCGGCGTCGATGAGGATCTCTTTGTGCACGGAGGCCATGCTCTGTGTCGCTTTCTGTCGTGGGTGTCTGTGAGGAGGCGTTGTCAACGGAAGTCGCGGAAGCCGGCGCGCAGGTCGTCGGTGATCAGGTCGGGTTCCTCCATGGCCGCGAAGTGGCCGCCGCGATCGAATTCGGTCCAGCGCACGATGGTGTGGTTGCGTTCGGCGATACGACGGACCGGGACACCGAGGTCGTTCGGCAACACGGCCACCGCGACCGGCACCTCGGTCGCGGGCTCCGGCCGGCCCCACGTCGCGGCGCCCTCGTAGTAATAGCGCGCCGAGGAACCAGCGGTGCCGTTGAGCCAATAGATCATGACGTTGGTCAGCATCGTGTCACGGTCGACGGCATCCTCGGGGACATCGGTCGAATCGGTCCAGTCCTTGAAGCGCTCGACGATCCAAGCCAGTTGCCCCACAGGGGAATCGGTGAGTGCGTAGGACAGTGTCTGCGGGCGGGTGGCCTGCAGCACCGCGTACGCGCCGAGTTCGTACTGGGCGCGCTGAGCCAACTGAAGGGCCCGCTTCTCGGCCGGGTTGTCGAGATCGGCCGTCTCGGGAGTGACGGTGGCCGAGGCGATCATGGTCACGTGCAACGCCACGAGGTGGTCGGGATCGATCACCGCCAGTTCGCGCGAGATGGCAGCACCGGTGTCCTCGCCGTGGGCGGCGTAGCGCTCGTAACCGAGTCGGCGCATCAGCTCGGCCCAGGCTCGCGCGGCCCGGCTGGTCGACCAGCCGATGGCGGGACCGGACCACCCGAAGCCCGGAATCGTCGGCACTACCACGTCGAACGCGTCCTCGGCCCGGCCGCCGTGCGCGACCGGATCGGTCAGCGGCCCGATCACGTCGAGGAACTCCACGATCGATCCGGGCCATCCGTGCGTGAGGATCAACGGCATCGCACCGGGTTCGGCCGACCGGACATGGAGGAAGTGCACAGCGTGACCGTCGATCTCGGTTCGGAACTGCGGGAACGCGTTGAGGCGTGCCTCCTGCGCTCGCCAGTCGTAGGTGGTGCGCCAGTACCGCACCAGTTCCTGGGTGTAGTCGAGCGGAATACCCTGCGCCCAGCCGACTCCGGTCACACCGTCGGGCCAGCGGGTGTCGTCCAGACGTCGATGGAGATCGTCGAGCTGGGACTGCGGGACGTCGATGCGGAAGGGAGTGATTGCTTCGCTCATGACAACCACGCTACGAGACAGTTAGGACAGGTTCTGCCCTAGCAGTGGGGAAGAATGCGAACTGTGTTGGAAACTTCGGCTCGCCTCCTCGAACTCCTGTCGTTGCTGCAAACGCCCCGGGTGTGGACCGGCGCCGATCTGGCCGAACGCCTCGAGGTCGACGCTCGCACGGTCCGTCGCGACATCGACAAGCTGCGCACCCTCGGCTACCCGGTGCACGCGGTGGCCGGCACCGCCGGATACCGGTTGGGCGCGGGCACCAAGCTGCCACCGCTGCTGTTGAACGACGACGAAGCGGTCGCCGTTGTGCTCGGACTGCGCACGGCCGCGGGCGGATCGGTCACCGGCATCGAGGAGAGTTCGCTGCGAGCGCTGGCGAAACTGGAGCAGATCCTGCCGTCACGGCTGCGACACCGGGTCTCGGCGTTGGACGCCGCGACCGTCACCGTGCCCGCCGGAACCGCGACGGTCGACCCCGAGGTACTGACCGCGATCGCCGCCGCGATCCGCGACCACGAACAGCTCCGGTTCGACTACCGCACCCACGACGGCACCGAGGTCCGGCGAACAGCCGAGCCCCATCGACTCGTGCACACAGGGCGGCGCTGGTACCTGGTCGGCTGGGACGTCGAGAAGCAGGACTGGCGCACCTACCGCGTCGACCGCCTCCGCCCGCGAATCCCCACCGGGCCACGCTTCACCCCACGCGAGGCGCCCGAAGTCGACCTGGGCGGTTGGGTATCGCGCGGTGTCAGCACCTCCGCCTACCGCTATCAGGCCCGCATCACGCTGGAGGTGCCGGCGGCCGTGGCGGCCGATCGCATCCCGCCGACTGTCGGGGTGATCGAAGCGATCGACGAAGGGCACTGCCTGCTGCGCACCGGCTCGAACTCGCTCGACGAAATGGCGGTCTACACCGCGCTTTTCGGCTTCGGATTCCACGTACACGAACCGCCCGAACTGATCGAACACCTGCGCGCGCTGGCCGACCGAGTCACCGCGGCCATCACACCACGCGACGACCGGCGGGGTTCCGGGCACAGCGCATCGGGCTGAGCGACGGTGTCGTCCGTTTTCCGCCGGATCCGAAGCGGCGCGATTCCTATCGTCGGTGCCATGGAAAGCGAACGGATTCCGGAGATTTCGACCACGGCGTTGCGCGCGCCCGTCGTGTGGTTCATGGCGCTGGCCGCCGCGCTGGCGACCGCGAGTGTGTATCTGCTGCAACCGGCCGTCGCCGAGGTCGCCGGAGCGCTGGACACCTCCGCGGCGGCGATCGGCACCGCGTTGGCATGCGGCCCGATCGGCTATCTGGCGGGGTTGGTGTTGCTGGTGCCGCTGGTGGACCGGTTCGCACCCCGGACTGTGGTGGCGGCGCAGTTCGCGGCGCTGGCGCTGGCTTCGGTCGCCGGTGCGGCGGCCCGTTCGCCGTTGACCTTGGGGATCGTCATCGGTGTGGTCGGCGCGGGATCGGCTGTCGGAGCTCAGTTGAGTTCGGTGGCAGGGCGGTTCGCGGCGCCTCAACGGCAGGCCACGGTTCTGGGGATCGTCACCGCGGGCATTTCGGCCGGAATCCTCGCCGGGCGCATCGTCGGTGGCTGGTTTACCGAGGTGATCGGTTGGCGCGCAATGCTGCTGGTGTTCGTAGTGCCCTGTGTCGTGGTGGCGGCAGTGTCGTATGTGGTGCTGCCCGCGGTGCGTGGGCGGACAGCTGCCGGATATCTGGATACGGTGCGGGGGATGCCCGGGCTCTTCGCCCGCTTCGCCGCGTTGCGCTGGGCGGCAGCGCGAGGCGCGCTGTGGTTCTTCGCGTTCTGTGCGGTGTGGGCTGGGCTCGCGGTGGCGCTGTCGCAGCCGCCGTACTCGTATACCCCCGACCGGATCGGGCTGTATGCCTGCGCCGGGCTGGCCGGTGTCTTCGCCACCAGGATCGCCGGCAGCTGGACCGACCGAGTCGGCCACCGGAAGGTGATCCTGGTCGGGCTCGCGCTCGCTCTGAGCTCGGTCGTGGTCTTGTCCGTCGCGTTGTCGAACACCGTGGTGACGCTGATCTGCCTCGGCCTCTTCGACGCCGGACTGTTCGCCGCGCAAGTCGCCAATCAGAGTGCCGTGCTGGCCATCGACGCTTCAGCGCCTGCCCGCTTCAACAGCGCCTACATGTCCGTCTACTTCGTCGGGGGAAGTCTGGGCACCGCGTTCGGGGCCGCAGCGATCGGCTGGTTCGGCTGGCCTGGTCTGGTCGCTGCCGCCGCGACGGCGACGGCAGTGGCGGGCGTGGTTGCCCTGGCCGATCGGACGCGCACCGGTTCGGGTGCGTTGGAGGAAGGGGCCGGGGAGAACGACCGGGATCGTGTGGAGGTTTCGCGCGGCCGCTGAGGCGGATGCGCGCGGCGCTAGGTGCTCGGCTCGGGCGCTGCTCCGGAGTCGGATGTCGGCAAGGCCACCATGGCCTCGCCGGTGTCGGCCTCGGCGTCGTCGGGCTCGTCGGCGTCGCCGGTTCGCGCTCCGGTGGCGATGTCGATCTGCTCACCGATGTAGCGGATGATCACCGCGATCATCGCGACGACGGGCACGGCGAGGAAGGCCCCGGTGATGCCGTAGAGCGAGCCACCGGCGGTGACCGCGAGCAGCACGATGACGGCGTGCAGTTCCATGCTGCGGCTTTGCAGGACCGGTTGCAGCACATTGCCTTCCAGCTGCTGCACCGCGATGACGATGCCGAGCACGATCAATGCTGTGGTGAGCCCGTTGCCCACCAGCGCGACGAGGACGGCCAGCGCACCGGCGACGAACGCGCCGACCATCGGGATGAATCCGCCGATGAAGGTGATCACTGACAGCACCAACGCCAGCGGCACATCGAGGATGAACAGTGACGCGCCGATGAGGAGGGCGTCGACCATGCTGACGATCGCCTGGGTCCGGATGAAGCCACCCAGAGTCGCCCAGACCCGCTCCAGGACGGCTTCGACATGGCGCCCGCTGCGGTTGCCGAACACCTGATGCATCCAGGGCAGAAAACGCGGCCCGTCCTTCAGGAAGAAGAACACCAGCACCAACACCAAGAAGACGGTGATCAGGACCGATGTCGCGGTGGACACACCGGTGAACACGCCGTTGGCGATCTGCGCGCCGCTGGACTGGAGTCGTCCGACGATCGCCTCGACCGCGGAATCGAGTTGCTCGTCGCGGATGCGCAGCGGTGGTCCCTGGATCCAGTCACGTACCTGGTTGACCCCGTCGGTGGCCTTGTCGGCGAGCTGAGGCGCTTGATCGGCCACCGAGGGCACGATCAGCGCCACGACCCCGGCCAGCAGCGCGACGAACCCGAGCAGCGTGATCGACGCGGCGAGCGCCGGTGCCAGCTTGCGCCGGGTCAGCCAGCGGGTCAGTGGCCACAGGATCGTGGTGACCACGATCGCCAGTGCGACGGGCAGGAGCACCACCCACAGCCGGGCGGTGATCGTGCCGAGCACCCAGGCCCCCGCCGCGATCGCCACGACGCACAGCGACCATTTGGCCAGCCACAGGATCCCGCCACCGATCACGTCTCCGCGATCACGCGAAGGCTTGTCGTTCGGTTGCGCCCTACTGGTCTTCTTCACCGGCCCGCTCACGTCGCTCAGTCTGGCACGCTCGCCGCGTCGACCGGAACTTGTCGGTGTCACGGCCTAGCGTTTCGTCCATGTCGGAAACCATCACAGTCGGCGGCATCACCATCGACAGCAACGATCCCGCCGGACTGGCCGAGTTCTGGAGCTCCGCACTCGGTTACACGGTCCTCGTCGACTCCGGGGACTACGTCATGATCACTCCGCCCGGCGTCGGCTTCGGGGAGGGGCGCTACCTCGCGTTCCAGCTGGTTCCCGAGACCAAGGTGACCAAGAACCGGGTGCACATCGATTTCCAGACCACGGCTCGCGCGGCCGAGGTCGCCCGGCTGACGGCGCTGGGGGCCACGGTCCACGGCGAACACTCGCTGCCCGGTTTCGGCTGGACCGTGCTGCAGGACCCGCACGGCAACGAGTTCTGCGTCGTCGCCGCCGAGAGCTGAGCGAATTGGCATGCTGTGCACAATGGCATGAAGTGCGTCATGTGCTGTCTGGCGTGTTCGCATCGCGGGTGAGCGGATCAGTCCGACGCGGGCTCGGCCTCGGCGCGATCGAGTTCTTCGTCGAGCGCGATGGCGGCGGCGATCAGGGCCAGGTGGGTGAAGGCCTGGGGGAAGTTGCCCAGCTGCTCGCCCGATGGACCGATCTCCTCGGCGAACAGGCCGACATGGTTGGCGTAGGTGAGCATCTTCTCGAAGGCATAGCGGGCCTGTTGCAGCCGCCCGGTCCGGGCGAGGGCTTCGACGTAGAGAAAGCTGCACAGGTTGAAGGTGCCTTCGGTGCCGCGCAGGCCGTCCGGTGATGCCTCGGGGTCGTATCGGTAGACCAGGCTGTCGCTGACGAGCTCCTTGTCCATCGCGTCGAGGGTGCTCAGCCACATCGGGTCGGTGGGGGACAGGAATCGCATCCGGGGCATGAGCAGCAGCGAGGCGTCCAGTACGTCGGTGGCGAAGTGCTGCACGAACGCTCGGCGTTTCTGGCTCCAGCCGCGGTCGATGATCTGCCGGAAGACGGCGTCGCGTTCGGCGGTCCAGCGGACCACGTCGGCGGGCCTGGCGTGCGCGTTCGCCATGCGGATGCTGCGGTCGAAGGCCACCCAGGTCATCAGGCGGCTGTAGGTGAATTCCTGGCGGCCGCCGCGAGTTTCCCAGATGCCCTCGTCGGGGCGATCCCAGTTGTCGGCGAGCCAGTCGATGAGGCCGCTGAATGTCCGCCAACCGGCGATGGCGGCCATATCGGTCGCCTGCGCCAGCGCGTCGGCCGCCTCGCCGTAGATGTCGAGCTGGATCTGGTCTGCGGCGCCGTTGCCGACTCGCACCGGCGCCGAACCCTGGTATCCCTCCAGGTGAGGCAGCGTTATCTCGTCCAGGTGCGGGTCGCCGTCGACGCGGTACATGATCTGCAAGGGTTCGCCGGAGGCGGTGCCGCCCGCGTCGACCCGGTCGCGCAGCCAGCGACGGAAGGCGTAGGGCTCCTCGGTGAAGCCGAGGTCGCTCAGCGCCCGTACCGACAGCGAGGCATCCCGGATCCAGGTGTAGCGATAGTCCCAATTGCGTTCGCCGCCGATCTGTTCGGGCAACCCCATGGTGGCCGCGGCGATCGGCGCGCCGGTCGGGGCATAGGTGAGCAGTTTGAGGGTGATCGCGGAGCGATTGACGATGTCGCGCCAGCGCCCGCGGTAGGTGGACGAGCGCAACCAGGTCTGCCAGAAGCGACGGCACTGGTCGAACTCGTGGGCGATCGTTGCCCACATCGGTGCCGAGGAGAAATCCGCCCCGGCGGGGGCGGTGGTCAACACGACCGCCGCTCGCTCACCGGCGGACAAGGTGAATCGCGCGGTGATGTCGGCGCCGTCGGGGTGCAGCGCGATCGGGTCGGTGGATTGCAGATGCAGATCGGCGATGCCGGAACGGAAGACGGCGGTTCGCTCATCGACTCGGTCGAGGGTGTGGCTGGCGCGTGCGTAGTCGAACCGCGGGCGGCATGCGAGAGCGAACGTGAAGCTTCCGCGCACCACCCGCGCGACCCGCACCAATCTGTGCCGGTCGGCGGGTTCGGTACCGCGAATCGGCTCCATGAAGTCGGCGACCTCGCCCACGCCGTCGGGCCCGGAGAACCGCGTCAAGAGGATGGCGGTGTCGGGTAAGTACAGCTGCCGGATGGTCACCGGGTTGGTGGTGTCGACGGCGAGTGAGCAGTGTCCGCCCTTCTCGCTGTCGAGCAGGGACGCGAACACGCTCGGTGAATCGAATCGTGGCGCGCACCACCAGTCGATCGTTCCGGCGGCCGATACCAGAGCCGCTGTCTGCAGATCACCGACGATGCCGTGTTCGTCGATCGGCGGGTACGAGTTCACGAACGCTCCTCGCCTCGGACCGCCGTTCGTGCGGTCGGCGAGACTCAGCCAACCAGCGAAGAGCGGCGTCGGCCTCATCCGGAACGGGTGAATCCCGCGCCTCGGCGGTGAGGTTGGCGTGTTCGGCACGAGATTGGCGCGTTTTGTTCTTGTCGTGGCCGCGAGGTAATTCGACACTTACGTTCGAATGGTCGGTGAGTGAACGATGGGAGTGTGCGGTGACGAGGGAGAGTGCCACTGTCTACGTGATTTCCGCGCTGGAGTCGAAAGGAACAGCGACCCGCGATGATTTCGATGTCGCCGGCATCGTCGCCACGTTCCGTGACCTCATCGATGGGTGGGACTTCCGCTTGTTGGAGCGCGAAACGTTCTGGCAGATCGCCTCGACCTACCTCAGGACGTGACGTTGCGAACCGGACGCGAGCCCACCGACCAGCGTCGGGCAGCCCGGCGTAGCGACCCCGCATCGGAGTAGCCGAGCAGTTCGGCCTGCTTGGTGCCGCTGAGCGAGCCCCCGGACGTCGCTCGCGACAACCGTGCGCTGCGGGCCCGGTCCAGTTCGGCCCGCCAGGTCGTGCCCGATTCGCCCAGCCGTCGTTGCAGTGTGCGAGGGCTGATGTTGAGGATCTGGGCGACACTGTCGAGGGAGACCGTTCCGGCCTCGATAGCTTCGTCCAAGGCGTCGGCGACTCGGGCGGGCCAGGCCGAGGCAAGGGTCGGCGGCGGTGGCAAAGCGGCGGCCAGCGGTTCCAGGACCGCGGCCAGGACAGGGTCCGCGGTGGTCAGGGGAAGGTCCAGGTCCGCGGAGCGGAAGGTCATCGAGTCGGCCGGGGCGTCGAATTCCAGCGTGGCGGAGCCGAACACGGCTCGAAAGCCGTCGACGTGCGCGGGAGCGGCTTGGCGCAGCGAGACGCGCACCGGGTTCAACGGATCCTCGACCACCCGGCGCGCGCGGCTCAGAACGGCCGACAAACCCCACAGCTGGGTGTGGTCCCTGCCGCGACCTTCGCCATCGAGCATCTCGAGGTACAGGGTGGACTCGTCCTCGGTTTCGGTGACCAGGTCGAATCGGTGATTGGTGGTGACCGCGGTGATGTAGGGACCGCACGTCGCCAGCCCGGCGCCCAGCGTCGGCGCGGACGCGAACAGATAGTCGTAGAGCCCGAGGCTGGACAGCTCGTAGCGCCGGGCCACTTGGAGGGCGACGTCGGGACCGAGGCGATGTTCACCGACCTCCCACAGCCGGGAGAACGTCGCACTGGGTAGATGCACGTCGTGGCCGGTCATCGACCAATCCGGCACCCCGGTGTCCCGGATGAGCTGCGCCCGATCGAGCCCGGCCGCGCCGAGCTGGGAAATGACGAAACGGTGCAGCAAGCTCTGGTCGGTAGCCATGACGTCTCCTCGTGGCAGCATGCCGATCTGCGAACGTCTACCTCAGCCGCGGGCGTCGACCGATAGGGAGAGTCTGTCGGCGAACGTCTCGGCGCTTCGCGATCGGCACCTCGTGTTTGATCCGGTTCTACCAGTTCCGCGCAGGTCGCGAAAGCAATCGCGATTCTGGTCGGCAATCATGCCAGCGGTCGTGCGATGAGCTCCGACCGCCTCCGGCGAACGGTGGATGCTCGATACTCGAGCGTGCCATGGTGAGTTATGACCGTGGAACTGCGCCGCCTGACCGTCCGTGTCGACACCGCGCGATGGAGCGAAACCGTGCTCACGGAGGTCGATCTGGTGGTGCCTGCTGGTCAGATCACCGCTGTGCTCGGTGGCCCCGGCGCCGGAAAGTCCATGGCCGCTTCGGCTCTCGCGGGACGATTGCCCGCCACCGCGCAGTCCAAGGGCCAGGTCTTGGTCGACGGTGTGGCTGTCGACGATCAGCGATGGACGGCCTTGCGTGAGGGCGTCGTCGGCTATGTGCCGCAAGAAGGTGTGACGGCATTCGACTCCGACAAGACAGTGAGCGCCCAATTGCGGACGTTGGAGCGCCGCCATCGAGCGTGGAGTGTCGAGCGAGCATGCGCCGCGGCACAGTATCCGGCCGAGGCCTCGGACCTTCTCCCACATCAGCATTCGGGAGGTCAGATCCAGCGTGCCGCGCTCGCCGCCGCGCTGCTGCCGGCTCCGCGCGTGCTCATCGCGGACGGACCGACCAATTCCCTCGACAGGGCGACGGCGTACGGCGTGTGGAGATCATTGCGCGATTACGCCGACTCCGGTGCGGCGGTACTCGTGGTCAGCAACGAGGTGCAGATGCTGACTCACGGCGGCGTCGCCGACCGGATGGTGATCCTGCTAGCGGGCCGGGTGCTCGCCGCGGGAACGACCGCGGAGCTCGGGAAGTCGACCGACACGTTCGTGCGGACCCTGCTCGGGTCGTCCTTCTGACGCCGGGCCCCGGTCGGCAGCTCAGTCGGTGCCGGTCACGAAAACGCGCTCCAGCAGGGCGAACAGGCAATCTCGATCTCGGTCGCTGAGCTTTTTCAGGCCGTCTTGCGTCGACTGCATCTTCGCGCGGATCGTATCGGTGACACGCACGCCCTCGGCCGTGATGACCAGGTGGGTGACGCGCCGGTCGGACGCGCTGGCTTCGCGGCGCACGAGGTCGCGCTTCTCCAGCCGGTTGATGATCCCGGTGACATTGGACGCGTCGCAGGACAAGGTCTCGGCCAGGGCACGCATAGCGACAGGCCCTCGGCGCAGCACCGTCAGCGTTTTGCCCTGACTCGCCGTGAGGTTCTCGCTCGCTGCCGCCGCGGTGAAGTCTCCGTAATAGACACCGAGCGCCACCGAGAGCAGCTCCATGAGCTGGGCCGTATCGACGCGCGCAGCTTCTTCCATGGGAGTCAGCTTATCCGCAGAAACTTGACTATCTCAAATATCTGCCTCTAGCGTGTGGGCATTGCTTGAAGTTCTCAACCTTCGACTTTGTCAAGTACCTCTGAGGAGCACCCAGTGATCGTCACCCAGTCCGAGGCCTCCCGTACGGCCGAGATCCTGTCGCGGCCCGTCACGCTCAACGGCCTGACCGTCCCGAACCGCATCGTGATGGCGCCGATGACGCGGATGTTCTCGCCCGGCGGCGTTCCCGGTGACGATGTTCGGTCCTATTACGCCCGCCGCGCTGCCGCGGGCGTCGGTCTGATCGTCACCGAGGGAACCTACGTCGGCCATCAGTCGGCCGGGCAGAGCGATCGTGTGCCGCGGTTCCACGGTGAGGAACAGTTGGCGGGGTGGGCGAAGGTCGCCGAGGACGTCCACGCGGCAGGCGGCACGATCGTGCCGCAGCTGTGGCATATCGGCATGGTGCGCAATCAGGGCGAGCAGCCCTATGTCGACGCGCCCGCCGTCGGCCCCTCCGGCATTCGCGTCGACGGCACCGAAGGCACCGGCAAGGCGATGACCCAGCGTGACCTGGACGACGTCATCGGCGCCTTCGCCGAGGCCGCCGCGGCGGCTGAGCGCATCGGTTTCGACGGCGTCGAACTGCACGGTGCGCACGGCTATCTGCTCGACCAGTTCCTCTGGGAGCGCACGAACCGCCGCGACGATGTGTACGGCGGTGACGCGGTCGCCCGCACGAGGTTCGCGGCCGAGATCGTGGCCGCCGTCCGCGCGGTCGTCTCGCCCGAGTTCCCGGTGATCTTCCGCTACTCGCAGTGGAAGCAGGAGGCCTACGACGCCCGCCTGGCCGAGACGCCGCAGGAGCTCGAGGCGATCCTGGCCCCGCTCGCCGCGGCCGGTGTGGACGCCTTCCACGCCTCCACCCGCCGCTACTGGCTTCCGGAGTTCGACGACTCGGAGCTGAACCTGGCGGGCTGGACCAAGAAGCTCACCGGCAAGCCCACGATCACCGTCGGATCGGTCGGCCTCGACGGTGATTTCCTGCGTGCGTTCTCGGGGCAGGGCGCCGAGCTCGGCAGTCTCGACAACCTCCTCGATCGCATGGAGCGCGACGAATTCGACATGGTCGCCGTCGGTCGAGCCCTTCTCCAGGACCCGGAATGGGCCGCCAAGATCCTGGCGGGCCGGAGCGACGAGGTGAAGCCCTACGACGGGACGGCGCTGAAGACGCTGAGCTGAGCGATTCTCGCCGAGGCGGCGCCGTCAGCCGGTGACGGCGCCGTGTGCGGCCGAGCTGACGAGCTTGCGGTACTTCGACAGCACCCCCGAGGTGTACCTGGGCGGCAGCGGCTCCCAGCCGACCTTGCGGGCGGCGAGTTCTTTCTCGTCGATCTCGACATCGAGGATGCGGTTGGCGACATCGAGCACGATCGGGTCGCCGTCGCGGACGAACGCGATCGGGCCGCCGTCGACCGCTTCGGGCGCGACATGCCCCACGCACAATCCGGTGGTGCCGCCGGAGAACCGGCCGTCGGTGAGCAGCAGAACGTCCTTGCCGAGGCCGGCGCCCTTGATCGCGCCGGTGATGGCGAGCATCTCGCGCATACCGGGTCCGCCCTTGGGGCCCTCGTTACGGATGACCACGACATCACCGGCCACGATGGTGCCGTCCTCGAGTGCGTTCATCGCAGCCCGTTCCCCGTCGAACACCCGGGCCGTGCCGCGGAAGACATCGGAGTCGAAACCGGCGCTCTTCACCACGGCGCCTTCGGGTGCGAGCGAGCCGTGCAGGATGGTGAGCCCGCCGGTGCGGTGGATCGGCCGGTCGAGGCGGCGGATGACGTCACCGTCGAGGCCGAGCTCGATGTGGGCGAGATTCTCGGCCATGGTCGCGCCCGTGACGGTCATGACGTCGCCGTGCATGAGACCGGCATCCAGCAGGGCCTTCATCACGACGGGGATGCCGCCGACCCTGTCGACGTCGTTCATGACATAGCGGCCGAACGGCTTGAGGTCGCCCAGGTGAGGCACCTTGTCACCGACCCGGTTGAAGTCGGCGAGAGTGAGGCCGACACCGGCCTCGCGGGCGATGGCCAGCAGGTGCAGCACGGCGTTGGTCGACCCGCCGAGCGCCATGACGACCGTGATGGCGTTCTCGAACGCCTCCATCGTCATGATGTCGCGGGCCGTGATCCCCTTGCGCAGCAATCCGACGACGGCCTCGCCGGACTTCTCGGCGAAATCGTCACGGCGACGGTCCGGGGCAGGCGGCGCAGCCGATCCGGGCAGGCTCATCCCGAGGGCCTCGGCCGCCGAGGCCATGGTGTTGGCCGTGTACATGCCGCCACACGCGCCTTCGCCGGGACAGATCGCCCGCTCGATGCGGTCGACCTCGGCGGGGGTGATCAGACCTTTGATGCAGGCACCGACAGCCTCGAACGCGTCGATGATCGTGACGTCCTTGCCGTCGATATTGCCGGGCAGGGTCGACCCCGCATAGAGGAATACGCTCGCCAGGTCCAGTCGCGCGGCGGCCATCAGCATGCCCGGCAGGCTCTTGTCGCAGCCGGCGAGCAGCACCGAACCGTCGAGGCGCTCGGCCATCATCACGGTTTCGACCGAATCGGCGATGATCTCACGGCTGACCAGCGAGAAGTGCATCCCCTCGTGGCCCATCGAGATGCCGTCGGAGACCGATATCGTACCGAACTCGAGCGGGAAACCGCCCCCGGCGTGGACACCGCGTTTGACCGCCTTGGCCAGCCGGTCGAGCGACAGATTGCACGGCGTGATCTCGTTCCAGCTCGAGGCCACACCGATCTGCGGTTTGACCCAGTCCTCGTCACCCATGCCGACCGCGCGGAGCATGCCACGAGCGGCAGTTTTCTCGAGACCATCGGTGACATCGCGGGAGCGTGGCTTGATGTCGACGGGCTGATCGGTGTCGTGTGCCATAGCGCAAGCCTACGAGGCCGGGTCATGAAATCGCCACGGCGGCGCAGCTGAGGCGGTGCGAACTAGTCCGCGGCCATGGGCGATGACGACGCCCCGATAGCGGTCAGGTCCGCGGGGCCCCGGGTGTTGGCGAGGGAACTGACTGTCGCGGTACCGAATACGCCTTTGCGGTCATAGATCGCCGCAGTGCCCAGCGCGATGCCGTCCTGTGCCAGCCGGTCCAGGCCGACCAGCCCGGCTTCCTCCCCTTCCGGAAGCCTGGTCAACGTGAGCGTGGCATCGGCGTTGATGTACTCCAGGCCGTGGCTGCCGAGGTTGGTGACCACGTTCGTCACATCGGCGAGGCCCGCGACGAACTGGAACGGCGTCGGTTGCTCACCGACCACGACCGCGATCGGGCGGTGCCAGATCCCCGTGCGGGCCGCGTTGTGGTGGGTGCGGGCATCGGGACTCCAACCTTGCTCCTCGCTGAAGTACACGCGATCCCGATCGGGCGAGGGTTCGCGGTCGGCAGGCGGCGGATCCGCGGTCGTCTCCGGCGACCAGCAGATGCCGTCCGGTGTCGGGCCGGGGCGCAGATACAGCGCGCCGGCCCGCGCCACGGGGCGGCCGTCTTGGATCAGCACCGCATCGAACAACGACAATCGGCGGCCGTCGCGGATCACCTCGACACGAGTTGTGCAGGGCCGCATGAACACCGGGCGGAACAGGTCGAGCGTCCACCGCACCGGCCGCAAGTCGCTCCGGTCGCGAACGATGAGCTCGCGCTCCACCGCGCGCGCCAGGACCGCGCCGACAGCCATCCCGCGCAACTGCCCACCGATCCATCCGCTGCTCGCCTCGGGTTCGGGATGGAGTACCTCGGTGCCGCCGATCGGATCGGATTGTGCGCGAAAGAATGCATGACTCACCGGCGGACTCCTTAGGCATGGGCAGTCTCGCCGAACGCGCGGCACCGGTGGCGCGCGACTGACAGATGCCCGGATCTGAGAGTCGGCGATTTATCCATGATGCGGCCATCGGGAGGGGGCGGCTACTCGGCCGTGCAAGATCACAGCCTGCGTTAGGCTCGGATATGGCCCACCGATCTGTTGTTCTCGGTGCGATGCTCATCGCGGTGTCGTCGCTCTGCGCGTGCACTGTGTTCGGCCGCGGCGAGGATGATCCGCCTGCCGCGCGTGACGCGGATGTGTTGGTGTCGATCGCTGAGTCGGCGGGGTTCCTGGATACCGGCCGTGTCGGGAGCCGACGCGTTCCCTTCTTCGAATTGCGGCGCGACGGTACGGTTTTCACCTACGTGGACAACGGTGCCGAGCAGAGCGTGTTCGGCGTGTACTGGGCCCAGCTCACCGAGGACGGCATCGAGCAAGTTCGCGCGTGGTTCGGCGAACTCTCCTTCGACGATGCCCACTACCGCGAGTTCTCGCCGCCGACGGACCAGCCGACGACGGTGGTGTACGCGAACTTCGATGGGCCGGTGGGTGTCTCGGTCTACGGACTGGACACCGACTCCCGCACGCGTTCCGGCAATGGGGAGGTGCGCAGGTTGGGGAACGTGATCGATCGTTTGCGAGCACTGCCCGATGACGAGCAGCTCACGGTGCGGCGTCGTGCGCCGTACACGCCGACCGCCCTCGATATCGCGTTCCAGCCCGCGGTCTCACCGGATGACGAGCCGTTGCCTGCGCCGACCAATTGGCCTTTCGCCATCCCGCTCACGCAGCGCACCCTGGGTGTCGGCGGCTACGGCAGAGCCCTGTGCGCCACTGTCGACGGCTCCGAAGCTGCCACGATCGTCGAGCTCATGGCCGGACGCGACGAGGACACCCCACCACATTGGACCACCGGGGCGGCACCCGGGTCCGGACATCCCACCTCGGTCCTGGTGACTGCGAACGCGCTCCTGCGCGGTCAATCCGGGTGCAGTGCAGTGGCATCGAGTCCGGTGTCGTCGAATCGTGTTGTCGTCGAGCCGCTCCAGGACGTGGTACTCGCCGATCCGTCGGGCTGGCAGGGCCGCTATCCGGCCGACCGGTTCACCACAGCGACGAGCCTGGAACTCTATGCTGCGGTGCCGATTCTGGTCCGCGATCTCGAGGCCAGAGAGGCGATCGAGGACACGGACGGCACCGGCGACAGCATCGAACTCCACGTGCCGACCGGCTCGGACCTCACCTGGTACGACTACGAAGTCGTGGCCGCCGAGGCGGGCGGCTCCCGCTACCTCGACGTGTCGGCCCGCTACCAGGGCATGGCTCCCGATCCCTGGGAGCCACCGACCTGGCACGCCCGCATCGCACTCGGCCCCGAGACCGTCACCAACCTCGACCTGCACTGATCCGCTGCGAACCCGTCGCTCCTGTCGGATGCCGGATCCACACATTGGGCTCCACGTAGACCGCGACACCGTGCTCGACCGAACACGACATCGGGGCCAGCGCTGTGGGCACCAGTACCTGCCCGCTGGTGTCGAACGGCAGGCCGGTCCACGCACGCCATTCCTCCAGCGTCCCAGGAATAACCATGGATCGCGGTGCGATCTTGTCGATCGTGCCGCCGGCCCGGACGTGTACGCGCAGCCACGGGTCGACGGGCAGCCCATCCGCCCTCGTCAGCCCGGCGTAGACACTCATCGGTTGTTCGATGTCGGCTTTTCCGTTGGGGCGCACGGGCGCCACGAGCTCGGCGAATCCGAGCCGAGCGGCGTTGTCCCGCAGAGCGGCAAGGATTTCCGCGCTCAGCCCGGTGCCCTGCCTGCTCGGTTCGATGACGATCTCGATCGCGGACACCGTGTCTGGCTGTGCGCCGGTCGCCGAGGTGTGGATGCCGCGGCGAATCGCACCGTCCCAGCCGTCGTCGGGGAGGTCGGCCGCACCGAGCCGGAACGGGACGGAATAGGCCCGGCCCACCACCTCGCCCGCCTCGTCCTGGCAGACCAGGATGTAGTCGGCGAACCGATCGAGCATCGAGTAGTACAGGTTGCCGACGGGGTCGTGGCGCATGAATTCAGGCCAGGAGTCGGTCATTCCGGTGAAGGCGTCGTACAGATCGGGGCGGTCCGCGAGAACCGAAATCGTCAGCGGCATGGATCTACGATGCCTCACCCGGCGCCGCGGGATCGAGCGAAATCAGGTCAGTTCGATCGGACCGCGGAGTTGACGGGCAACCGCGCGGAACCAGCCGAGGTGGTAGTGAGCGCCTTCGGAGTCGAATCGGGAGCGCAGCTCGTACCAGCGCAGACCGGGGTGGCGGTGGTGCACATCGTGCAGATTGAAGCTGAGGGCGAAGCGCTCGAGTGTGCGGGGCAGGCGCAGATTCATTGCTGCTCTGGGTGATTCGAGGTCGGTGCCGTAGTGGTAGGCGTTGTCGGAGAGGGAGATGATGAGGGCGCGGCCGCCGATCGCGGCGAGCAGCATCCAGCCGTGTGCGCCGTAGGCGAGGAACGCGGCGGTGTGGAGGACGACGATCGCGGCAGCGTCGGTGCGGAACTTGCCCAGAACCGCCGGCTGGGCGACACGCTCGAGGACGAGACCACCGACCGAATCGGGTGCGTCCACTCGACGTCCCAGTGCGCGAATGGTTCGCTCGGGCATCGGCGCGAGCAGTAGCGCGAGCACTTCGAGCAGGTACAAACCGCCGAACAGTTTCAGATAGAACGGGGGAGCGGCGGCTCGCAGAGTGATCGTCGCCGGGTCATAGATCTCGCTGCGCTCACGGACCCGGCTGTATCGATGGTGGAGCAGGTGGCCCACTTTCAGCATCGCGAAGGGCGATCCGTACACCACCGCCAGCATGCGTCCCATCCGGTCGTTGCGGGTCCGATTCTGTAGCAGCGACCCGTGAACGGCCTCGTGGATCAGTGCCCAGAACGGCGTGATGGTCAGCGTCAGCGGCACCAGGGCCCAACCCCACGCCGCATCCAGTGGGAGCAGTGCCAGCGGGATCACGAACAGCTGGGTGACGCCGATTGTCAACGCCAGCACGATGAGTCGCACATTCACCAGGTCCCCGCCGACAGCTCGCGGTACATCGGACGGGCGCGGGGTGCGAGTTCGAGTCATGGTGCAGCGGTGCTCCGGGTAGATCAGGCAAACTCCGCCTCTATCCTGCCATCAGCGCACCCACGTGTGGCAGGCCCGAAGGTGCCGTGAACTCGGTGTTCGCCGACAATTCAGCAGGGATGCACCCGCATCCCCCACTGCCGCACCGGTATGGCTAGGTGTTCTGCTGCTCCGGTTCGATATCGAGCTGGAGGGGGAACTGGCTCACGGTCCATGCGGCCACCGCGGTCGACGCCAGGACGTGGATCAGGTAGATCGTGCAGACCAGGCCGATGCCGTAGTCGCGCATCCACGCACCGAGGGGAATCAGGGCCACCAGGTCGAGGCCGAGCATCAGTAGCGACAGGAGCAGGGCAGGCGCGGCCCAGGACGGCGGGGCCGGTTCGGCGGAAGAATCGGTCGTGGGCAGGGAGTCGAAAGGGTTCTCGGTGGCCATGGTGTCCTCACAGGCAAAGCCGGGGGCTGGACGCTGCGTGCTAGCTGATCTGTCACGTATTCGGGGTCGCAGGCGGCCCGGATCGGCGCGCGAGGTGAAAATCTCGGCATCCGCAATCGATGGGCAACATGGCACAAGCGCCCGTCACGCGGCAGCGGTCGGCTTTCGGAGGCCGGTTGCCTCGCGATGTGGCAACCCGAGTCCGATCAAGGCGGATCGGGGCTGTGGTCGACTGGAATCCGGTGTGGTCACGGATTTGCCGCCGGTGTCGGGCGCACGAACGCTCCCGTTGCTTTCCCCCTTCTACTGTATACACGATTCCGGGCCCTCATGAGGCGCTGAATCCTGGTCCATAATCGCTCGCGTTAGACCGAAACCACCAGGTGAGGAGTAGCGGGATGGCCTATGTGCTCGGGTTCGACGAGATCGATCGAACAATGGTCGCGATCGTCGGCGGTAAGGGTGCGAACCTCGGTGAGTTGTCGCGGATCGACGGTGCCGAGGTGCCGGACGGGTTCTGCGTGACGACCGATGCCTTCGATCGGACGGTGGCGGGGGAGCCGGCGCTCGATGCTCGGCTCGACGAGGTGTCGCGCCTCGAGCCAGGTGATCGGGCCTCGATCTCCCGGCTGAGCGCGCAGCTGCGGCGCATGATCGAGGAGCTGGTCGTGCCGGACGCGGTCGTGGAGGCGATCCTCGCCGCGCATACTCGGCTCGGAGCAGAGGACGCCTGTGCCGTGCGATCCAGCGCGACGGCCGAGGATCTGCCGGGCGCCTCGTTCGCCGGCCAGCAGGACACCTTTCTGAATGTCGTGGGATCGGTGGCGATCGTCGAGCATGTCCGCCGGTGCTGGGGTTCGCTGTTCACCGAGCGAGCGGTCACCTATCGACTGCGAAACGGCTTCGACCAGAAGAAGATCCGGATGGGTGTGGTCGTGCAGCGGATGGTGTTCGCGCGCGCCGCCGGCATCCTGATGACGGCCGACCCCCTCACCGGCGACCGGACGGTCGTGTCCATCGACGCCGGTTTCGGTCTCGGTGAGGCGCTCGTGTCGGGTCTGGTCAATGCCGACGTCTACCGGGTTCGCGACGACCACATCACCGACAAGACGATCGCCACCAAGAAGATTCGCGTGGAGCCGGTCCCGGCAGGCGGCACCCAGGTGCGCGAGATCGCGGGAGAACACCGGAACGAGCCGGTCCTCTCCGATGAGCAGGTGTTGCGGCTCGCGCGGCTCGGCCGCCACATCGAAGCGCATTTCGGCAGCCCTCAGGACATCGAATGGTGTTCGGACGGTAATGTTTTCCGCGTCGTGCAGAGCAGGCCGATCACCAGCCTGTTCCCGATCCCCGCCGCCGACGACGGGGAGAACCACGTCTATGTGTCGGTGGGCCATCAGCAGATGATGACCGACGCGATGAAGCCGCTGGGGCTCTCGGTGTGGCAGCTGACGAGCAACGCGCCGATGCGCGACGCGGGCGGCCGGTTGTTCGTCGATGTCACCGCGATGGTGTCCGTCCCGGCGAAAGGCGCCGCGTTGGCGGCGGGACTCGGCAAGTCCGACCCGCTGATGGGGGACGCGCTGCGCACAGTGCTCGAGCGCGGTGACTTCGTTCGTCCAGTGCCAGAGGAGGATTCCGGCGCACCGGCGGCGCCGTTCGGTACCGCCCCCGCGCCGATCGAAACCGATCCCGATATCGTCACCGCGCTCATCGCGCAGAGCGAGGCATCGCTGGCGGCCATGAAGCGCGACATCGCGGATCTGTCGGGATCGCCGCTGCTCGACTTCATCTGGACCGATATTCAGCAGGAGCTGCGGCGGGTCCTGTTCGCTCCCCAGGGTTTGCAGGTGATCATGGCCGCGATGGAGGCCACGGAGTGGCTCAACGATCGATTGCGGGAATGGCTGGGCGAGAAGAACGCCGCCGACGCACTCACCCAGTCGGTCCCCGGCAACGTGACATCGGAGATGGGTCTGGCGTTGCTGGATGTCGCCGATGTGATCCGCCCGCATCCGGAGGTGGTGGCTTACCTGGAGCGGATCGAGGGCGACGATTTCCTGGACGGTCTGGCCGATCACCCGGGCGGAGACGACGCACGAGCCGCGATCGAGGGGTTCCTCGGCAAGTACGGCATGCGCTGCACCGGCGAAATCGACATCACCCGGCCGCGCTGGAGCGAGAGTCCCGCCACGCTGGTACCGACGATTCTCGGCAATATCAAGAACTTCGGGCCGGGCGAGGGCAGGCGTCGCTTCGAGGACGGCCTGCGCGAGGCCGAACAATCGGAACAACAGATTCTGCGACGCCTGCGAGCCCTCCCCGAGGGGGAGCAGAAGGCCGCGGAGACCGCGCGGATGATCGAGCGTGTCCGCACGTTCTCCGGATATCGGGAGTACCCGAAATACGGCATGGTCAGCCGCTACTTCGTCTACAAGCAGGCGCTGCTGCGCGAAGCCGAACGGCTGGTGCGGGCCGGTGCACTCGACGAGTCCGGCGACATCTTCTTCCTGAGATTCGACGAGCTGCAGGAGGTCGTTCGCACGCAACTGGCCGACCGGGGCCTCGTCGACGAACGACAAGACGCGTTCCGGTCGTATCGGTCGCTCACCGCGCCGCGAGTGCTCACCTCCGACGGTGAGGCCCTCGCCGGGGCATATCGGCGTGAGGACCTTCCCGCCGGGGCACTGCCAGGCTTGGCGGTCTCGGCCGGGACGATCGAAGGGCGCGCCCGCGTCATCGCCGACATCGCGCAGGCCGACCTGGCATCCGGTGACATCCTGGTCACCGCCTACACCGATCCGAGCTGGACCCCGCTGTTCGTCGGGATAGCGGGACTGGTGACCGAAGTGGGCGGCCTGATGACCCACGGTGCGGTGATCGCCCGCGAATACGGCCTCCCCGCCGTCGTCGGCGTGGAACACGCCACCGAGCTGATCCGCGACGGGCAGCGCATCCGCGTGAACGGCACCGACGGTTACGTCGAGATCCTTGCGGAGTGGTAGGCAACTGATCGAGGGGGAGTGACCTGCTCGGCAAGAAGTATCCAGGAGGCATCAAGCCATGCGCGTAGGTGTGGTCGGTTTGGGAATGGGCTTGTATCTGGCGACGTGGTGTCGGCGATTGGGTATGGAGGTGGTCGCCGCCTGCGATCGTGACCCGGCCCGGCGGGCAGAAGCGGCCGTTCACCTGTCATCGGCGGCCGTGTTCGAGGATTGGCGCGTCCTGCTGGAGTACGACCTCGACGGGGTGGTCCTCGCCAACGACTTCGACGAGCACGCCCCCTTGGCCGTCGCCTTCCTCGACCGCGGAATCCACGTGCTCTCCGAATCCGCCGCGTGTGCGGACGAGCGGCAAGCGATCGCGCTGCTCGAGGCCGAACGACGCTCGGCCGCGACGTACTCGTTCGCCGAGAACTACGTCTTCCATCCACATGTCCGGCTCCTTCGAAAAGCCGTGGAAGCCAGGGAGATCGGACGGGTGACGCTTGTCGAGGCGGACTATCTGCACGCGATGTCGCCCGATGATGTCTCGGGCCTGATCGGCGATCCGAATCACTGGCGTGGTCGTATCGAGCCGACGGCGTACTGCACGCACACCCTGTCGCCGATCCTCGCTCTCACCGGCGAGCTGCCGACCGAGGTGACGGCCTTTCCGGTCGACACCACCGATTCCAGGTCCGCGGTGGTCATGGTGGTCCGGCTCAGCGGCGGTGGGTTGGCCGTGACCCGGCACGGATTCCTGCAAGGCGAACCGGACAGCCACTGGAGCTGGGTCTCGGTGCGCGGTACCGAGGGGCTCGCCGAATCGGTTCGCGCACCGGGCGCTCGCGCCTGGTCGGTGCGCGTGCGCAAAGAAGGCTGGACCACTGGTGACGGCGTCACCCGCGACGAGCAACGCGCACCCGCCGCCGTGACGCTGCCGGAC
Source organism: Nocardia sp. NPDC056952 (assembly GCF_042674185.1). NCBI lineage: Bacteria > Bacillati > Actinomycetota > Actinomycetes > Mycobacteriales > Nocardiaceae > Nocardia > Nocardia sp. NPDC056952. The sequence continues at coordinate 243,259 of NZ_JBHURA010000002.1, forward strand.
GGCAGCCTGGTCGAACCGAAGGCTGAGGGCACGGTCCGAATCCTCGAAGGCTTTCGGGCGTGTGTCGAGCGGGGTGCGCTACCGCTGGTGCCCGTCGGCCCGGCGGTCGCGGCGTCGCTGGTCGGTGTCGTGGGTGCGCGCTCTCTGCGCAGCGGGTCGTGCCCGGTGCCGATGCCGAATCTGTCCGTGTGAGCGAAGATCCGGTGCCAGGCAAACGATCGGTCAGTCTCGCGGCGGTCGTCGTACTGTCGGTCGGGCCGCTTCGATGCGGGCGGCGAGGTCGACCAGGTCGCCCGCGGGGCCGGATGGTGGTGTGCTGCGGTGCCAGATGGCACGGAACTTTCGGGTCAGAACCAGCGAATCGGCCAGGTCGACCTCGTGCAGAGTGCCCGCACGGAGTTCGTGGGCGACGATCAGCCGGCTGACCACCGCGGGCGCGAGTCCGCTGCGGGTGGTCGCGAGAATGGCTGCGGCGGAACCGAGTTCGGCCGCAGGTCGCGCGGGGGTGCCGTGGATCTGTAGCGCGGCCCACACGGTGTCCCGTGTCCCGGATCCCTTCTCGCGCCACACCAGCGGCGTATCGGCGAGTTCGCGTGGGCTCACCGGGCGCGTGCGGGTGGCCCACGGGTGGGTCGGTGCGACGACAACGACCAGCTCGTCGGCCACGAGTACCCGGCTCCCCAGCCCCGCGGGCGCCTGCGGGCCCTCGACGAATCCGAGCACGACCTCGCGATCGCGCACCGCTGTGGTCACCTGCTGGGAGTTCGCCACGTCGAGTTCGACGGCGAGCTCGGGCCGGAGCTTGCGCAATGCCGCCAGCCACTGCGGAATCCGATGGTCGGCGATGGTTTTCGAGGCGATGACATGCAGTTGTGGTGACAGTTCGCGGTGCAGTTCCGCGACACCGTCCATCAGGGCGAGTCCCGCGGCCAGTACCGGCCGACCCAGTTCGACCACGGCCGCACCGGCATCGGTCAAGGCCGAACCGGTGGGTCCGCGATCGAGCAGCCGCAGCCGCAGCCGCCGTTCCAACGCGCTGATGCGCATGCCGACCGCGGGCTGGCTGATGCCGTGTCGGCGCGCCGCGGCGCCGAGGCTGCCCAGCTCCGCCACCGATACCAGGAGATCGAGTACCTCCAGATCAGGCGTTCCGGGCGGCAAGCTCATAAGGAAACCTTACGAGGTGGTGGATATCGGGGCTACCCGCCCGCGAGCGTGCGCAGCAGGATCAGCACTACCGCAAGTTGCGGGCCAGTACAGCTGAGGAGCACAACATGACGTTCGTGGTCGGCGCCGCCTGCGTGGACATCCTGGATCGGGCCTGCATCGAGGAGTGCCCGATCGACTGCATCTTCATCGGCGATCGGATGGCCTACATCCAGCCCGACGAGTGCATCGACTGCGGCGCGTGCGAACCGGCCTGCCCGGTCGAGGCGATCTACTACGAAGACGATCTGCCGCCCGGCCAAGAACAGTTCGTCACCGAGAACGTCCGCTTCTTCCACGAACCGCTACCCGGACGGGCCGAGCCACTCGGTCAGCCGGGCGGCGCGAGCTCGGTCGGTGTACTCGGCGTCGACACGATCTATGTCCGGGAGTTCCAGGCATAGTTCCGGCGGGTTGGACCGCAACGGCAACGAGTTCGGTGAATCGAGGGGGTAAATCCCGCAGGTCGGCGTAGTTGTACGCCAGAATGTCGCCATGCGGACATTCGCCAAGGTGTTGCACGCCGTCACTGTCGGGGTTCTGATCGTCGCCGCTGGTCACGGTGTTGCGGCTGCCGCACCCTCCGGGAGTGCTGACGGTCTGCTGCCGTGGCCGGCCGCCGGGCCCGACGGTGTACAGGCCTCGGGCGCGGCGTTGGCGGAGGGGCTCACCGGGACGGTGGTGTGGTCGCGCGAGGCGAACACCCCGGTCCCGATCGCCAGTATCGCGAAGGTGATGACGGCGGTGGTCGTGATCGTCAGCGGTGACCTCGAACGGCCGGTGACGGTGCCGCAGGAAGCGGGCGCCTACTGTGCCAGGGAAAACGGCAGCACCGCGGGACTGGTTCCCGGCGAGGTGCTCACCGCGCGCCAACTGCTCTACGCGCTGCTGCTGCCGTCGGGCTGCGACGCCGCCTACACCGTCGCCGAGTCGTTCGGTCCCGGTCAGGGTGGTTTCCTGGCCAGGATGAACGACACCGCGCGGGTGATGGGTTTGGCCGGAACGCATTTCAGTGACCCGGCCGGTATGCCGTATCCCACCGATCACTCCACCTATTCCACCCCGGCGGACCTCGTCGCACTGGGTGTGCGGGCGATGAACCTGCCGCTGTTCCGCGAGATCGTCGGCGCCCGGGACTTCCACGTTCCCGCCGGACCCGCCAACCGCGAGCACCGCTGGGAAACGACCAACCGCATGCTCGACGAATATCCCGGCACCATCGGCATCAAGACCGGCAACACCGACGCCGCGGGACACTGCCTGATGTTCGAGACGGTGCGCGCCGGCATCCCGCTGATCGGTGTCGTCCTGCACAGCTCCGACCACAGCAGCGCCGCCGCGCGGCAGGACGCCGAACGCATGCTGAACTGGGCCTACGACCCGATTCTGCGCGTTCTGCAACCAGTCGGGGGCTGACGACCGGCGCGATCCCGGCGCAACGCTTAGCATTCGGGATGTGCGCGGTGGCAGATGGTTTCGGGTCCTCGTTTGCCTGGTCGTACTGGGCACCAGTGGGTGCGTGGGCGCGGTGGACCGGGTGGATTTCGAGGATCAGCTGCGAGCGCGCGGCGGCGGGTTGGTGAGTTCGTTGCCGCAGGAGGCCATCGCGGCGCTGAGCCGGCGAACCGGTGCCACCGACCTCGAAGCGAACGTCATCATGCTCACCCCACCGAATTCGACCCAGTTCCGCCTCACCTTGAACGACCAACCCGCCCAGATAACCCGATATCTGTCCGGCGACGAGGTACTGGCCGCTCGGGAACCCACCGTGCGCCTGCGCGTTCGGCCACCTGATCGATCCCGGCAGCTCGACGACTACTCCTTCGCTCTCGGCGCCCTCAGCGCACCACGTCCGGTTCGGGTCTCCGCCGCCGACGACCTCGACGGCGAGGATTTCGCCGTCAGCGAGGTACCCGGTCTGTCGCGAATCGAGGACATCGTCGACACCGCCCTCGCCCGAAGCGCGCTGCCCGGCGGGCAGGTGACCGTCATCGTGGTGAGCCGTTTCGGCCGCGAGATCCGCATCGTCGCCAATGTCTTGTCGCCACGCTCGGAGATGGTCGCCGAATTCGACCGGACCGGCACCTTCCTTCGAGTGCGGCAGGTATAGCGAATGCGACGCGTCCTGATTTCCGCGGTGTCACTCGCTTGCGCCGCCGCCTTCCTCACCATTCTCATCGCTGTTGCCATCTGGCCGGGCGAAGCGAAACTCACCGCACCCCTGTTCTGCTCACCGACGGCCACCACGCCGGTCGTCGTCTCGGACACCTTCCACGACTCCGAAGGAACCTCGACCAACTTCACCCTGTATTGCGTCAGTGACCGCGGGTTTCTCACCGACGAGGGCTTCGCGCTCCCCGTGCTGGCGCTCTTCGTCGCCCATCTACTGATCTTGATCGCCCTGTTCGTCCTCGCCACCCTGATCGGCCGCATCGGACAGCGGACCGAGCGGTCCGATGGGCAGGTCGAACGGTTGCGAGACAGCTGACGCCGGAAGGCCGCCGTCACCTTCCAGGTCGACCTGCAGATCCACCGAGAAGTGGTCGATCGGTAGTGGATTCCCCGACTCGGTCATCGTCAGATTCTCCGAACCGAGCCCGACTCGGTGCAGGAAGACCACGGTGACAGTGGCGGCGGTCCGTGCCCGGTCGGTCGGCCACATCCGGGTGGCGCTGCCGTCACCGCAGTCGACGAAGCCGAGCCGGTCCAGGTGTGGGCGGGTGGCCTCGGTGGTGAAGGCGCGCAGGCGGATCTCGGTCGGCGACAGCTCGAGTTGGGCGTAGCGATCCGGTGTCTTGTCGCGGTCGAAGAAGTGCAGGACAAGCGGTTCGGGACCGGGGCCCAGCGCTCGCATGGCGAGGTGCACGCTGCCCAGCAGGTCGGTCAGCAGACCACGCAGGTGGCCGAGGGTGTAGACGCTCCAGATCTCGCTGCCGCGCCCGGCCGAACCGGCCGACCAGGTGAAGCTGACCTCGTAATCGTCGGCGCTCGTGACCGAGACATCGTGCTCATCGTTCGGGACCCGGTCGGCTTCGTCGATGAGATCCGGGTAGTGGTACTGGGTTCTCCAATTCCACCACCTGCGTTGGGCATCCGCATCGAGGGACTCGATCCGTAGCGTCACCGTGCCGTGGTCGGAGAGCTCGAGGATGCGCAGGGCGTCGCCGTCGACCCAGCCGACGCCGAGATCCGACAGGCCGCAAAACCATGTCGGCGCACCCCACGTCGTCACCGTCAGGTCCAGGTAGTGACGGAACAGTTCGGGCGCGATGGTCGCGACGGCGATGGACAGGTGCGCGCGCTGCTTACCGTCGGCACCGCGGTCGTCGTCGATGCGGCCACCGGACGGTGTTCCCGGGATGACCACCACGCCGTCACCCGGACACAGCCACCCCGCAGTACCGCACACGTGCTCGATGTCGAGCCGGGTGCCGGTGCGGAAGTCGCTCGCGCACAGCTGCGTCAGCAAGTCGGCGAACCAGGCATCGGGCACGGTGTCCATACCCGAGCACGCTAGCGCTGAGCACCGACACGAAACCGTTTCGACGAATCACCGAAACTGTTGCCCCGCTTGGCTATCGGGCCGGGAGACAGAGCCTCAGTCGATCGCGGGTACCTGCTCGGCGGGGATCGGCGCAGGCGGTGGGGTGCCGTCGCCGAAGGGGCGCCCACCCAGTTCCTCACGGTGGTGCGGGGTCAGCCAGTTCGACAGGTCCGGCCCCGCGGGGACGATGCCGGTGGGATTGATATCGCGGTGCACGACGTAGTAGTGCTCTTTGATCTGCCCGAAGTCGATGGTGTCGCCGAAGCCGGGAGTCTGGAACAGGTCGCGGGCGTAAGCCCACAGCACCGGCATCTCGCTGAGTTTGGTGCGGTTGCACTTGAAATGGCCGTGATAGACGGGGTCGAAACGGGCGAGTGTGGTGAACAGCCGCACATCGGCCTCGGTGATGGTGTCGCCGACCAGGTAGCGCTGAGTGCTCAGCCGCTCGGTGATCCGGTCGAGTGCGGCGAAGAGCCGGACGTAGGCGGCGTCGTAGGCGTCCTGATCACCGGCGAACCCGCAGCGGTAGACGCCGTTGTTGATGTCGCGGAACACGTCTCGGTTGATCTCGTCGATCTGCTCGCGCAGCGGTTCCGGGTACAGCTGCGGTGCGCCGGGCCGGTGGTAGGCGGCCCATTCGGTCGAGAAGTCGAGGGTCATCTGCGCGTAGTCGTTGGTGACGACCTGCCCCGTGACGATGTCGACCATCGCGGGCACGGTGATGCCGCGCGGATAGTCCGGAAACCGGGCCAGATAGGCATCGCGCAGGCGGTGGATGCCGAGCACCGGATCGACCTCGCCCGGATCCAGATCGAAGGTCCAGCTGAGCTTGTCGTGGGTGGGCCCGCACAGCCCGAGCGACAGCACCGGCTCGAGCCCGAGCAGCCTGCGCACGATCAGCGTGCGATTGGCCCACGGGCACGCCCTGGCCGCGACGAGCCGGTAGCGCCCCGGTTCGACGGGATAGCCCTCACGTCCGTCGGCGGTGATCCGCGTGGTGATGTAGTTGGTATCGCGGCGGAACTCGCCCGCCTCGACGTAGGTGCCCGCATCGGCATCGCTCACCGCCCCAGTCTCGCACACCCCGCGCGCTGGACGGCTCGACGCCGTGCACCGCTGGTCGCCGACGCACCGATCGTGGCCGGCCCGGAGCTACCGGCCTAGCATCGCGGGGGCAGCTCGACACCCTCAGGGAGGAACCCGCCGATGAGCCTTCGTCAGTTCGAGTACGCCTTGGCGGTGGCCGAAGAGGGGTCGGTGACGGCGGCGGCGGAGGTGTTGCACGTTGCTCAACCGTCGGTGTCGCAGCAGATTCGGGGCCTCGAGCGGGAACTCGGCGTGAAGCTGTTCGCTCGCACGCCGACGGGACTGGTACCCACCGTGGTCGGTCGTGCGTTCCTGCGCGAAGCGGAGGTCGCGGTGAACGCGGCGCGGCGGGCACGGGCGACGGCGCGGGCAGGCGCCGACGAGCTGGTGGGTGAGCTGGTGGTCGCGGCGCAGATGGGCTTCGGCACTCGTCAACTGCCGCGGGCGCTGCGCCGCCGTTAGCCCGTCGTCGCTGTCGTCCGCACCGATCCGGGCCCGGCCGAGGCAGCCCTGCTCGAACTCCTTCGCCGCCAGACCTGGACCGAGGCCGCGTCACTCCCGCCGGCGCGCTGACCGGCTTCAGCCCCGGGGGAATTCGCCCCCGTCGACGAACAGATTGGTTCCGGTCAGCCAGCTCGCGCGGTCGGAGACGAGGAACAGCACCGCGTCGGCGATGTCGGCGGGCTGTCCGTCGCGCCCCAGCGGCGTCGTGCCGATCGCGGTGACGGTGTCGCCCGCCGTCGCGTCCATCCTTGCCCACAACTGCCAGGTCTCTTCACCGCCGGGGGTGGCGGTTCTGCCCGGCGACACGGTGTTGACCCGGATTCCGGCGACGGCCAGGTCCAAGGCGAGTCCCCGGCTGTAGGTCTGGAGTACGGCTTTCGCGGCCACGTAGTGCAGGAACTGTGGTGCCGCGGTGGGAACCGCGGCCGAGGAGACGTGCACGATCGCGCCGGAACGCCGTTCCCGCATACCCGGCACCAGCAGCGAATCCAGCCGCACCGAGGCGAGCAGGTTCAGGTCGAGCGCGTCCTGCCATTCGCGGTCGGGGATGGCCGAAGCGCTCGCGTGCGGTCGCGCACCACCGGCGTTGTGTACGAGGATGTCCACCCCGCCGAGCACCTCGTGCACGGCTGCGGCGAGTGCCTGTGCGCCGGCCTGTGTTCGCACGTCGGCGGTCACGAAGGCGGACCCGTCCGGAATTGTGTTCGTCGCCGATCTGGCGGTGGTGAGCACCTGGGCGCCCGCGTCCAGCAGCTGGTGTACGACGGCCGCTCCGATTCCGCGGGAACCGCCCGTGACCAGAGCTCGTTTTCCGGCGAGTTCTCGCGTGTGCGAAACATTCTCGATCGTGGTCATGCCACCGGTCCTCTCGCTTGCGTATTCGCCCGACGGGCAGGGGATCGACGTGTGCGGCGCGCGAAGCTTCGATGAAATCGCGGTGCCTCCCTCGTCGAGCTGTTTCACGGTATGTCCGGAAAACAGCGCGAGGCAAAGACGAAATGTCAGCAGGTGGCATAGGGAATTCCTCTGTCGGCCCGGTACTTCCGCCGGTGCGAGTCCCGCTGATGTCGTCGGCCGGTGGCCGTCTGGCGTCCGGCTGAACCCGCCAGTACCCTGTGCCCGTGAGACCGATGGGCAATGCGCCGGGCGGGACGGCGCGACCGCGTGTCGCTCTGACCGCAGTCGCTGTAGTGGTATTTGTGACCTTTCTCGACACCACCGTCGTCAGCGTGGCGCTGGGGGATATCCGGCGCGATCTGAGTGCGGATGTGACCGCACTGCAGTGGGTGGTCAACGCCTACACCGTGGTGTTCGCCGGGCTGATGCTCGCCGGTGGGTCGCTCGGGGACCGCTGGGGTCGCAAGCGGGTGATGATCGTCGGCCTGGTGATCTTCTGTGCCGGGTCGGTGGTGTCGGCACTCGCGAGCAGTGTCGCGGTGCTCATCGCCGGTCGCGCGATCATGGGGCTCGGTGCGGCGGCGTCGGAGCCGGGCACACTGTCGGTGCTTCGGCACGTCTTCCCGGACGACCGCACGCGCGCGAAGGCGATCGGGGTGTGGGCGGCGGTGTCGGGGCTGGCGTTGGCGGCGGGGCCGGTGCTGGGCGGCGTGCTGGTTCATGCGTACGGGTGGCGCTCGATCTTCTGGTTCAACCTGGTGATCGCGGCGGTGGCGCTCGTCGTCGCGCTGTGGTCGGTCCCGGAGAGCGCCGACCCCAGCCCCGAGCCGATCGACTGGGCAGGCGCGCTGCTCGGCGCGACGGCTTTCGGGTCGGTGATCTATGCCGCGATCTCCGGTCAGGATCGCGGCTACACCTCGCCCTCGGTGCTCGCGTTCTTCGCGATCGGTGGACTCGCGTTCGCCGGGTTCATCGCCGTCGAAACACGGGCCCGCGCACCTATGCTCAACTTGCACTACCTGCGCTTTCCGGCAGTGCGTAGTGCGCTGATCGTCGCCTTCGCCGTCTACTTCGGCATTTTCTCGATCTTCTTCTTCACCGCGTTGTATCTGCAAGTGATGCAGTCGTACTCGGGTGCGCGTACGGCCACGGTGTTCGCGCCGATGGCCGCCATGATCGTGATCGGCTCGCTGGTCGCGGGGTTCTGGGTGGCGCGGCGCGGCGCGCGCACACCGATGATTCTCGGCTGTGTGGTCGGCGCGGGCGGGATCTTGCTGACCCGCCATATGCTGTCCGGTGAGCTCCACGATCCTTCGCTGTCGGCCGCGATGGCGGTGGCGGGCTTCGGCTTCGGGATCGCGGTGGTGCCGTTGACGTCGGCGGTGATGTCGGGAGTTCCGGCGGAACACTCGGGAATGGCTGCCGCGGTGACCAATACGATGCGCCAGGTCGGCTCGGCGTTCGGTGTGGCCGTGCTCGGTGCGCTGGTGAGCGGATTCCTGTCCTCGGACCTGAAGGCGCGCATGAACGAGCTGGGTCTGCCGACCTCGCTACAGCCCGACGCCATTCAAGCCGTGGAACTCGGGAAGATCCCCGAGGGCGTCGATATCGGCCCGTATCTGAAATACCTGTCGAAGGTTTCCGAGGTGCTCAATGCCGGCAAAGCGGCATTCCATCACGGACTCGACGTGGCTCTGCTCGTTTCGGCGGTGATGATCCTCGCGGCGGCGGCATTCACCGCCCTCGATGCGGCACGCCACCGGACGGATATCACCTAGCTGCGGTGCCACTGGCCGCGGTGCCACGAACGCACTCGCGAGCCTTGATTCGAAGGGTCCGGCCGACGCGCGGCGCGCCGGCCGGAGCCGATGTCAGGCGCTGACCGAGGCCGTCACTTCCCGCGTCAGCCGCGATGACCAGGGGCACCAGAAACAGCCGGGAAGGAAGGCGCCGCACGCCTCGTCGAGGAAGTCCTCGGTGTACTGGATGCTCGAATCACATACTTCGATGGCCATGGTGAAGAAGGTGATGGTGTCGGGGTCCAGGTGGAAGCTCCACTCCGGGTTGTAGCTCTGCTTGGTCTTGCGGATCTTGCCCATGACGTGGGTGGACATCGTTTCCTCGCCGGACAGGATCCGGCGTGCCTCGGAGATCCGCTGTTCGCTGTTGAGCTGGAAAATGAATTCTTTTCCGCTGTAGTCGGTGAATGCAAAGAGCGCCATGACATTTCCCCTTGGTCGATGTGTTCGGCTAGCGGGAGTCGAGCGTGTTGCGAGGTCGAGTGTATCGGCGGATTCGCGGCAACATGAGCGCATTGCGAATGAAACCCGTTGGGAAGCAACGGGTTTAGGGAATCAGTCGGTTTCTGTCTGCGAAACGGGGCAATAGGGGAGCGCCTATCGGCGCGTCCCTGAGGCGAGCTCGTCTCGACGAGGTGATCGCCGCCCCGCCTCCGTCTTCGCCGTGGTGATCAACTCGCGCACCGCGATGGCACCCCGGGCGACCGCGGCCGCGACCCGCCCGTCCGCGCCGATCAGCACCGCCGACGGCGTTCCCCGGACCCGATAGCGAAGAGCGGCCTCATTGCCCTGTTGCACCAGGATCGGGATATCGCCCACCTCCTGCGCACGCCCCCAGGCGGTATGTTCGGCGAGATCGCCGTTGCCGACCAGCACGACGGTCAACGTTTCCCGCACGCGGCAGTGCCAGCGCGGCAACTCGCGGGCCAGCGCCGCGCACATTTCGCACCCCGGATGGACGAACACGAGCAGGATCGCCTTTCCCGGCGCGAGCAACGACGCCAGATCGATCCGCCCACCCTCGGCGGCCAGCAACTCGAACTCCGGTGCCACCGCACCGACCGGCAGCCCCTCGGCGCCGAGGGTCGACAGGGCCTGTTCGTCGACCCGCCGACGAAGTGCGCGCAACTCCCCGAGCGTCCAGGTCAGCACGACCGCCAGCATCGCGATCAGCACGAGACCCACGCCGGCCTCGACGGGCAAACCGGCAGGGACCCGCGGGTATCGGATCGCGCCGACCGTGACCACGGCGGCGAGCGCCAGCAGCAGGCCGTTACGCACCAGTGTCGCGGGCCCGATGGGCGCCGAACTCGCCGCGCCGAAGCAGGAGCAGCTCGGATGCTCGCCGCGCAGCAGCAATCGCACGATCGCCGCGGTGAACCCGGCGAGCAGCAGCGCGGACGCCGCGCCCGCAATTCCCGCCGTCCACGGCAGCAGCAAGCCCGCGGCCACCAAGCCCTCGGCCACCGGTAACCCGATCGCCACCGCGGGAACCCACCTGATGCCTGTCCCGAAGTCGACCAACGCCTTCCGTGTCGCGGGCCCGTCCGCCAGCTTCCCCCATGCCGACAGTCCGAAAGCCCCGGCCAGTACCAATCGCGAACCCCACACTCCGTATTCGATCAGCATTCCGGCACCATCCCACAGCCGAAGCGGTCTGAAAGATGATTCGCTGGAACAGCTTTCACCACGCGAGTTCTTCGGTTACCACGGCGAGTCGCGTGGTCGTCGGCACGGTGGGGTGCTGTGTGGCGGCGGGTGTTCGCACTGAACAGTAACCGTGTTACTCTCTGTCGGCGCTGGTGTGACAGGCATCATGATCTGCCATTCCGGCGACTTGGGTCACTGCGGCGACGACGCCGACCGGTGATGACGACGGAGAGGTTCTCGATGAAGCGACAGGATCTTCGACGGGTGTGGCCGCGTGCCGGGCGCGTCGTCGCGGTCATGGTCTTGGCCGGTGCGATGGCGGCGACCGGGGTGGTGACCCGGACGGGCGAGGCCGCGGCCGAGCCCGTCGGTGCGTTCTACACACCGCCGGACCGGATCCCGCAGGAACCGGGCGCGATCATCAAGACCGCACCGATGACCTTGTTCGTGACACCGCCCACCGAGCAGGGATGGCCGGGCAAGGCGCAGCACGTGATGTACACGTCTCGATTGCAGGACGGGTCGCCGGTAGCGGTGAGTGGGACATACCTCGAGCCGACCGGGCCGTGGCAGGGCGTGGGACCGCGTCCGACGGTGGTCATCGGCCCCGGCACGTCGGGGCAGGCCGACCGTTGCGCGATGTCGGTGGCGTTCTCGACCGGGATGGCGGTGTCCACCGAGCCGTTGGGGATCTCGGCGAACCAGGAGCTGCCGTCGTCGGTGGTGTGGAGCGGGCTGGGCGCGCGGGTGCTGGTGACCGACTACGTCGGCCTCGGTACACCCGGCATCCACACCTACGCCAACCGGTTCGAGAGCGGGCACGCGATTCTCGATGGTGTGCGCGCGGCCAACAATCTGGGCGGTGCCGGACCGGAGACGCCGGTCGTGCTCTGGGGTTACTCCCAGGGCGGTGGCGCCACCGCGGCCGCCGCGGAGATGCAGCCGAGCTACGCGCCGGAACTCAATCTCAAAGGCACCTGGGCAGGTGGGCCGGTCGCCGACCTCACCGCGATTCTGGAGAAGATCGACGGTGCGCTGATCGGCGGCGCGATCGGGTTCGCCGTCAACGGCATGCTGGCTCGCTATCCCGAGCTGCAGCGCGCGGTCGACCAGGTCACCAGTCCGGCCGGTCGCGCCATGCTCGAGACCCTGAGCGACTCGTGCATCGCCGACGTGATCATGCATCACCCCTTCCTGCAAACCGCGTCACTGACCAAGGACGGCCGACCGCTGTCCGCCCATCTCGCCGAATTGCCCGAAGCCACACCGGTATTGGCGGAACTGCGGATCGGCAACTCCACCCCGGCCACGCCGGTCCTGATCACCAGCGGCCGCAACGACGACACCGTCCCGTACGGACAGGCCCGGCGACTCGCCGAAGACTGGTGCGGCAAGGGCGCCACGGTCACCTTCCGCACGAACGAGCTCCCGCCGATCCTTCCCGGCACCACCATCCCGAATCACTTCGGGCCGGAGATCATCGACGGCTTCGGGCCCGACAACGCGTTCACCTATCTACTCGATCGTCTTGCGGACAAGCCGGTCTCCGGCTGCAGCATCGACTGAACAAGGATCTGTGTGTGAAAGCCATTTCGCGCCGCTCGATGCTGGTTGCCGCGGCAACAGCGAGCGGGATACTTCTCGGTGCCCGCCCCACGGGCACGCCGGCTCCGATCGCCCTGCGGTCCAACACTGTTCCGCTGACCTACGAGGAGCACCGGGTGGTGGTGATCGGGTCGGGATTCGGCGGCGGCGTCAGTGCGCTGCGGTTGGCGCAGGCCGGTGTCACGGTGACGGTTCTGGAGCGAGGCCAGCGGTGGCCCAGCGGCCCGAACGCCGAGACCTTCCCACGCGCATCCGCCCCGGACAAGCGATTGCTGTGGTACCGGTCGAGCCCGAACCTGTTCGGGCGACCGCTCGTGTTCGACCCGTACGCCGGGCTGGTGGAGGCGGTGCCCGGGGTGAACATGACCGCGCTGTGCGCCGCCGGTGTCGGTGGCGGATCGCTGGTCTACCAGGGCATGTCGCTGCAGCCCGCCGAGACGGTGTTCAACGCGCACTTTCCCGAAGAGCTGGACTGGGCGACGATGGATCGGGTGCACTATCCGCGAGTGGCACGGATGCTCGGCCTGGCCGAAGCTCCCGACGAGCTGATCGCCGCCGACAGCTACCGGGCCGCACGGGTTTTCGCGGAGCGGGTGCGCGGGGCCGGGATGCCGCTGTCGAAGATCCCGATGCCCATCGACTGGAACTTCGCGCTGGCCGAGCTGCGCGGGGAGATGAAAGCCTCCTACACCAACGGTGACGGTGCGATGGGGGTCAACAACGGCGGCAAGCACTCCGTCGACGTCACCTATATCGCCGCCGCCGAAGCGACCGGCCGTTGCCAGGTGCAGACCCTGCACGAGGTGACCGATCTCGAACGCGCCCGCGACGGCCACTGGACCGTGCACGTGCAACGTCTCGACACCGCGGGTGCCGTGGTCGAGAACAAGGTGCTCACCGCGGGATCGGTGATCCTGGCCGCGGGCAGTCTCAACACCACCCGGCTGCTCGTGCGAGCCGGAGCCAAGGGCCTGATTCCCGACCTGCCCGACGGGCTCGGCCAGAACTGGGGCACCAACGCCGACCGCATCTATGTCTGGTCGGACCCGACCGCCAAATTCGGTGCGGAACAAGGTGGTCCGGTGGTGTACGGCAGTAAGAACTGGGACGATCCGCAGGCCGCGCACACCGTGATCCAGGCCTCCATCCCGCCGATGTCGATGGACCCGGCCAGCACGATGCTCGTCGGCTACGGCGTCAGTGACAGTCGCGGGGCGTTCACCTACGACGCCGCCCGCGACGACGCGATTCTGCACTGGCCCCACGACGGCGACCAGGCCATCCAGAACAACCACATCGACCCCGCCGTGCGCCGCATCGCGGGTTCGACCGGGATGCTGCTGGACACCAACTCGCTGTTTCCCTCGACCTGGCATCCGCTGGGTGGGGCCAGCATGGGCTCGGTGTGCGACCTGGACGGCCGTGTCCATGACCAGCCGGGGCTCTACGTGCTCGACGGTGCGCTGTTGCCGGGTAACGCCGCCGCGTGCAATCCGTCGATGACGATCGCGGCGGTCGCGGAGCGTGCAATGGACACCCTCGTCGCCGCGGATGTGGGAACGCGTATCTGAGGTCGAATCGCCTCGGTGGCGCGACGAGACGATCGACTACTGTGACGTGGTGGCCAGAAAGGGCGAAGGTGATCCCGCGCGCAAGATCACCGAAACCACCCTGTCGTTGCTCGAATCGGAGGGGTATGACGCGGTTCAGCTGCGCCGGGTGGCCCGCGTCGCCCAGGTGTCGCTGACCACGGTCTACAAGCTGTACCCCACCCGCGACGAACTCGTCCTCGCCGCGGTCGCACAGTGGATGGCCACGAACACCTACACCGAACTCGACCCGCCGCGAGCCGACGAATCGCTCGCCGACGTGTTGAAGCGGGTGACCCGCTACGTGTTCGAGCCATGGGAGCGTCACCCACGGATGCTCGCCGCCTACTACCACGCCCGCTCCGGTCCGGGCGGGCAGCGCCTCGACGCGCAGGGTTTCGCCGCGGTGTTGCCCGCGGTGAGCACGATGTTCGCCAGCCTCGACGAGGACTACGCGGCCGATCTCGCTCTCGTGCTGACCAATATGGTCTATGCCCTGCTGGGACGTTTCGCGCACGGTGATCTCGCGATCACCGAGATCCTGCCCGCACTCGAACGCGCCATCGGCCGGCTGACGCAGAACAACGCTCCGTTCGCCGCGGCGGCCGAGCGGACCGCCGGTGCGGGGGCGACCCCGTTCGAGTGGGTGCCCGGTTTCAGCTCGCCTTACTCCCCGGGCGCCGAGGCCGACGAGCCGTAACCGGTGTGAAACGTTTTCACGGCGCACCGGAGCAGTTCAAGCTTTGGCAATCGCGACACGGGACTCTGAGGGTTCGGCACCGACGCCGATGCCCAGTAGGAGGAGTCCGAGCGAATGGATCGCCTGAACCACGAGTTCAGTCGGCGCAGCGTGCTGTGCGCGGCGGGGGCGGCGATCGCGCTGACCGCGGTGGCGCAGCCGACACAGGCGGGCACGATCACCCGGAAGTGCTCGGTCGACAGCGGTCCGGGAGAGCGCGCGGACCTGGCCGAACAGGCGATCGTGCAGCGGCATGTGCACTCGCTGCTCGGTCTGCCCGACTATCGGCTGGGAGTGCTCGCGTGGCCCGCGGACCTGACCGAAAGGTCCTTGCTCGGGCGATGGTGTTACTGGTGGCAAGCACACCTGCTCGACTGCGCGATCGATGCCGCGCACCGGACCAGCACTCCCGACCGCGTTGATCGGGTCGTCGCCCTCGCACGCGGTATCCGAGCCCGCAACATCACCGGTTGGACCAACCGCTATTACGACGACATGGGGTGGTTGGCAATCGCCCTCGAGCGTGCCGAGCGACTGCTCGACGTCCGGTTCGGCGACGCGATCGGGAATCTGCGGGGAGCCTTGCTCGAAGGATGGAACCCGGATGTGGGCGCGGTGCCATGGCGCAACGGCGACGACTTCTACAACACGCCCGCGATCGGCCCGACCGGCATCGCGCTGGCGCGCCTCGGTGAACTCTCCCGTGCCGGCCAACTGGCCGATTTCCTGCACACGCGATTGCGCGACACCGAAACCGGCCTGATCCACGATGGGGTCCACGAGCCCGGCGGGCAGGTGGACCGCACCGTGCACACCTACTGCCAGGGTGTGGCCATCGGACTGGAAGCCGAATTGGCTCTGCGCACAGGCGAATCGGTTCATCGCCACCGTGCTGCCGCGGTGATCGCCGCGGTCGAGCAGCGGCTCACCGCCGCGGGAGTGATCGTCGCCGCCGCCGGAAACGATTCCGGGCTCTTCATGGGAATCCTCGCGCGCTTTCTCGCCGAAGCCGCACTGTCGCTGGACAACACGACCGCGGCGAATATCGTGCACGCCTCCGCCCGGGCGGCCTGGGAAAACCGTGCCGAGGTGAACGGGCTGCCGCTGTTCGGTGCGGACTGGACCCGCCCGGTCACGGTGCCCGAGCATCCGGGGACCTTTCTCCAGCTGGCGGACGCGTCCGCGGCATCGTCGGCGAACCTGAGCCGGGACCTCTCGGTGCAGCTGAGCGCATGGATGCTGCTCGAAGCTGACTACCGGCTCACCGCGGCGGGCCGCTGACCCGCCCGGCGCCGGAACGCGCACGCGGGGTATCTCGACGGCGGGTCGGCTCCGGTGGGCCGCGCGCCGTGGCCGAGCAACACACTCGATCGGCGAACTCGGTTACATTCGAGGAGTTCACCCGGCGAGAAGGGGCCTCGACATGTGGATGCTGCCGTCGAGCGACGCCGACTGCTTCGACGAGGCAATGCTGTTGGCGTGCGCGCTGATCGGTGCTGATCCGATCTACATCGACGCCAATGTGCAACTGCTGGAACAGTATTCGAGCACCGCCGACGCCGACCTGGCCGCTGTCTCGGAGGACCCCGAACGTGGCGTGGAGAACCTGTCCGCGCATCTGCGACACCTCGACCGTGACGGGCGGGTACACGAGGGATGGGCGCAGGTGCGCTCGGACCTGTCCGGGCGCCTGCACGACGCGCCGCCGCCGGAAGCCGCGCACTGGCGCACGCTGGACGTGGACCTGACACGAACGCCCGCGCGAGATCGGCTCGCCGCGTTGGCACCTCGCGCGTGTCAGGTATCCGATGTCCGGCTCGCGCCGCTACAGCGGTTCATCGGCAACGCGGTCGCGATCACCGCCCCCGGCGCGCGATCGCCGCTGCGGACCGGATTGCTCACCCTCATCCGCGATTTGCGCCTGGGCGAGCTCGCCCGTGCGGGTATGGACCCACTCGAGGTCGTCACCGCGCAGGAGCATCGATTGGTCGGTGCGGTCTGGGAACAGCGCGAACTGGGTCTGGTCGACGGCGCCACCGCCGCCGACGCGCTGACCGCGATCATGCTCGCCGGGGCCATCGCCCACACCGCAGACCCGCTCACCGGCATCGGGCTGTGGGCTCGGCAACTCGCGTACGCGGACGCGAATTTCACTGCCGGCCAACCGATCACACCGCTTGTCGAACGAGCGATCCGCGACGGCTATGAGGAAATCGTGGAGCAGCTGGCCGAGGGCTTCCTCGACTGCGGCGAGCAGATGCGCGACACCGCCGTCCACCAGCCGACCTACGACCGCGGTGGATTCGCCAAAGCGCTCTACGACACCTACCCGTATATGCACGCCGCGCGAACAGTCGCGGCGACGCTCGCCTCGACCACCGGGGACGAGGCGCACACGCGCACCCATCAGGTCGCCGACGAGTGGGCCGTCCGTGTCGTCGACGGGATGTTCCATCAGTGGCTCGACCTCGACAACGCGGGTTTCGATCAGGAACGCCGCCTGATCGCCGCGGCCGTCGCCGCCGGCGACCAGCGTCGGGTCCGGCGTATCCTGCTCGACGGCGAGACAGCGCTGCGCCGCCCCAAATCCGCACGGGCCCACCTGCTTCCGGCACTGAAAGGCGATACATGAGTGACCTCGAGGCTTCGGCCGCGGCGATCGCGGACGAACTGGCCGCCGACCTGCCCCGCTTGCAACCGTCGGGGGAGGTGCGCTTCGACCCTGCCACCCTGGCGGCCGTGGTCGGCCTGTGGCTGCTCAAGAACGTGGCCGACGGCATCGCGGAGGCGATCAAGGAAGGGTCCCAGTCCGCCACTCAGACCCTCGCGCAGCGCATCGGTGTCGCCGTTCGTCGCCGTGTGCGCCGCGACCTGCCCGAGGCCATGAACTCCGGCACCGACGACACCGCGCTGGACAACACCGTCGCCGCGACCGAATCGGCGTGGGCCGACGCCCGTTCCGCCCGAACTCCCGAGATCCCCACCGCCGACCTCGTCGAGGAAGCGACGCTCAATGTGGCGGCCGCTCTGATCGAAGCGGGTCTGCCGCCCCTGTCCGCCGACCGTGTGGCAGTCGTCCTGCGCGCCGAGATCCGGCGGCTGCTCGACGAGGAGTGAAGCAGCTCAGGGCATTTCGACGGTTTCGGCCCTGGCGATCTCGTTGATCGCGCGCTGAACGGCGTCACCCGGGGGTGTCCGGGCGAGATCGGCGAGGTACTCGATCAGGAGGACCGCCGCGGGTTGGGGGTTGGTCCACGCCCGGTCGGGCTCGGCCGCCTCGTCGATCCCGAGCGCCCCGGCGAGCGCGCTGAAGACCGCGGCGGCGTCGAGCCGGGGCAGCCACGTCGCCGATCGGCGGACCACCGATTCCAGCACGGCGCGCACATCGTCACCGGTGAGACCATCCGGATGCGCGATCTCGAGCAGGTCCCGAACGATCGCTGCCAGCACCGAGGTGACCTGGTCGGCGGGGAGTTCGGACAGATCCGCCGTGGTCGTGCCGAACCCGGCTTCGTCGGCGGCCCTCGCCGCGCTGACGGCGGCCTCGACGGCGGTCGCGATCGCGCGGGCTGACGAAGGCCAGTCGGACGGCCACATGGGTAGTTCTCCTCGCGGGTCGGTGCACGTGCCTGCCCTGTCTGCGTATGCCGGGCTGTTGTCAGCGTAGTCAGTGCCGGTCCGCGTCCCGCACGCGTGCCATCAGGTCTGACCACTCCCTCGCACGGGCCGTGTCCGGGTCCGACCCGGTGAGCGTGTGGAACCCGAGGCTGATGAGCTCGTTGCCCGGCGATCGATAGTGGCGAGGTGACGCGATCGCGTCCGCGTGATCGGGTAGCGCGCTACTCACGCGCGCCGGGAGGTCAGCGGACCACGCTTTCCAGAACAGGCGACGGATCCCGCCGTCGTCGGCTCCGACACAGGAAGCACGACCGCCATGATCATCGACGACACTCTCCGACCGGTCATCGACACCGACGACACCGGCGAATTCCATTCCGGCCCGGAGGCGGGCTCCGCGCTGATCGGCAGCGTCGCGCACGGGGTGCGCGAACTGCGCTACGCGGCGGTCGACGACCTCGCGATCTTCGAGGGCGACATCGTGCTCGGCAACCTCGAGGAGATCGATGCCCGCCGTCGACAGGAAGGCGTGGTGATCTCCGGTGCGGTGTTCCGCTGGCCGAATGCCGTGGTCCCCTTCGAGGTCGACCCGGCCCTGCCAGCACCGCAGCGGGTCGTCGACGCGGTCGCGCACTGGAACTCACGCACCAGGATCCGGTTCGTCCCGCGTACCGGCGCTCACGTCGACTTCGTACGGTTCGTGCCCAGCACGTCGAGCCGGTCGCCGGTCGGGCGGCGAGGCGGACGGCAGACGATCGAACTCGCCGCTTCTGCGCCCGTGGGCACCGTGGTCCACGAGATGGGGCACGCGCTCGGACTCTGGCACGAGCAGAGCCGGGAGGACCGGGGCAACTTCATCGCGGTGCGGCTCGACCGGGTCGACCCGGCGCACCGGCACAACTTCGATCAGCACATCACCGACGGTGACGACGTCGGCGGCTACGACTTCGGCTCGATCATGCACTACCCCGCGACGGCGTTCAGCACCACCGGGCAGGCGACGATCCTCGCGCGTGTGCCCGTACCGCCCGGCGTGACGATGGGCCAGCGCTCCGCGTTGTCGGCCGGCGATGTGAACGCCGCCCACACGATCTATCCGTGACATCGCGCAGGTGCCCGCGCGGTGAAGTCGAGTGGTCCACTACTCGTGATCGGCACCGCGCACGCGCCCACGCTGAATACCCCAGCACACATTCTCCGGGCGAGGTGACCCATGGATACCGAGAGCGACGCTCGTACCACCGCATGGCACGAACAGATGGACGCCGCATCGCAGCGATTCGACGATACCGAGGCGCAACGTGATGAGGTGACCCGCCTGCGGGCGGTGACCGAGTCCGATGTCGTCGACACCAAGGAACAGATTCTCGCCCGCGCCGACCGGCTGCTCGTCACCGGCGAAGTCCCCGCGCAGGCGGTGATCGAACTCGGCAGGCAGGACCCGGTCGACAGCATCCGCTCGCTCGAACGGGTCATCGGCTTCGCCAACGAGTTGCAGGCCGCGAACTTCCTGACCCGCGGTGCTCGGGCCGCCGCGGCGGTGGCGCGCATCTCGTTGGCCGACAACGGCCGTGAGGTGCCGACGGGTACCGGTTCGATGGTGTCGCCGCAACTGCTGCTCACCAACAATCATGTGCTGCCGACGAGGGGGGCGGCCGAGTCGGTGGTGGTCGAGTTCCGGGCCGAGGCCGACATCGACAACGTCCCGAACCCCACCGTGCGCTACCGCCTGGCCCCCGACGACTTCTTCGTGACCGACAAACACCTCGACTACACCGTGGTGCGGGTGGCGCCGGGGCCCGACGGCGTGGCGCCCGGCGTCACCTTCGGCTGGAATCCGCTGATCGCCAAGCCCGGCAAGATCGTGATCGGTGAGGCGATGAACGTCGTCGGGCACCCCTCGGGCCGGCTCAAGGAGATCTCGATCCGGCACAACCGCCTCGACCTGCAACTCGACGACTTCCTGCACTACGCCTCCGACACCGAACCGGGGAATTCGGGCTCGCCGGTCTTCAACGATCAGTGGGAGATCGTGGCGCTGCATCACGCCGGAGTCCCGAAGAAGGACGACAAAGGCCGGGTACTCCGCAAGGACGGCAAACTGTGGCAGTCCGGGGACGGCGACGACGCGATCGACTGGATCGCCAACGAGGGCGTTCGGGTGAGCGTGCTGTTGCACGATCTCGGATCGCGGCAGTTCGATCCGGCCCAGCGCGCCCTGCTCGACGAACTCGGGCTCGCGGCGGTCGCACCGAGCGAGGCGGCGACGGCACTGCCGGTGCCGGCACGGGGGTCTGCCCCCGAAAGCCTGGTGCGCGGCCTGCGCGGTCGGTCGACCGCGTTCGGTGGTCGACGCAGCGTGCTGTTCCTGCACGGACGCGGACAACAGGGCCGCGACCCGGTCGAACTGCGCCGCAACTGGACAGCGGGTTTGAACAAGGGACTCACCCTCGCCGGCCTGAGCCCCATCGACCCCGCCGATGTGTACTTCCCCTTCTACGGTGACCAGCTCGTCGAGAGCATGGACACCCGCGAGGCCGTCGACTCCGGTCCGGCACTCTACGAGAGCCTGGTCGCCGAGGCCGCGCGCCGGGCCGGGATGCCGGACGCCGGTGACCTACCCGACGACCCCCAAGCGCGCGAGCTCTTCGGCGGGTTCGGTGCGGTGGTGCTGGGGCGGTTGCACGACCAGCTCAGCTGGATCGCCGCCCGCAGTGGCCTCGATTCCGCGCTCATCGGCGCCATCTTCAAAGACGTCGCCGCCTATCTCGACGACGAACGGGTCCGCAAGAGTGTGCTGGACACGGTGCTCACCGATGCGCCCACCGAGGGAGAACTGATCCTGGTCAGCCACAGTCTCGGCACCGTGGTCGCGATGGATCTGCTCACCCAGCTGCCCCGCGAACTGAACGTGCGACTGCTGGTGACGGCGGGCAGCCCGCTCGGGTTGGACGGGGTGTACCGCAAGCTGCTGACGGGCGGGCAGAGCAGGCCCGAGCGGGTCGGTGAATGGCTCAACACCTGGTACGCCGGCGATCCGATCGCCATCGGCTGCCCACTGCGTCAGGCCTGGGGGCCGGATCTGCGCGATCTCCCGGTCGAGAACCCCAAGGAGCGGGCGCACGACATCGCCGAATACCTCGCCCACGCCGCGGTGGCGGCCACGATCGGACACACGCTGTCCGTATGAGCCACACCACGATTCGCACGACAATCACTCGACACAGGTAGGCGGGCCCGGACCCTCGGCGCTACGGCGTGAACGGGCGCTGATCGAGAAAATCGGCGCCCGCTTTGATCGTGAACAGATAAGGAATATCCGCTCACTGCCGTTCCTCCATCTAGAGAGATCGATGATCTGATGCCGAGAAATCGGCACCTCTCGATCCTCCTGCGGCCGTGTCGAACTCGATAGCGTGGCGGACTACTCGAATGCGTGGCCCGACCGGCGCCGCACCCGCGCGTATTGGGGTAGTGGATTACGCATTCGCACCCACACGCCCGCGCGCGACGATAGCTCCAGACAGTTTTTCCGCCGAGAAGGGGCACCGAAATGTTGGAAACGGATACGGAGGATGCGGTCGTGGCAGCGAGCGCGGATACCGAAGAAGAGGCGTTCGAGTCGGCGAAAACCGGCTACGGCGCCGAAGAAGCCGACGTTCGGGCGATCGACCAGACCAATATCACGTCGATTTTCTGGGCACAGAAGATCTTGCGCACCCATGGAACGGGCGCCTGGGTATTCGGATTCCCGAACGCTGACGTGCGGGCGGACAGTCAGGTCTCGGTCAGTCTGACCGAGATCGACACGAACAACATCCCGTTCCTCGGACCTGCCACCACCCAGGTCCTGAATGTGGTTCCGCACGCCGACGGCACGATGACGGTGCGATATCACGTGGGGTGGAACAGCAATATCAGGGTGCTGTTCAACTTCATCATCGCCAATTGAGCCGCTGTGATGGCAGTGCCACGGATCCGCCGGAGGCCGGCTCCGATCGACAGCGTGGTCGATCCGGGCCATCCGGCACCGTGACAGTCGCAGGGCAGGTCCGCGTCGCCGACGATGTCGATCAGGACCGGTCACCGACCCTCTGCCGAGCGTTATCCGAGCCGGTGCGCCGCCGCCAGTGCGGTGAGCACCTGCTCGGTTTTGGTATCACCCGACGCGATCGTCACGCCGAGCGTGCGCAGGGCGGCTTCGAGTTCGCGCCGGGCGTCGAGCGCGCGCAGGTGCAGATCGACGGGCGAATCCCCCTGTCGTGGTGTGACTTTCAGCGACAGCTCGACCAGATCGAGTCCGGCGCCGGTCCACCGCTCGACATCGGCGCGCAGTGTCCCCACCGGCACCCCCGCCCACCGTGCCGAAGCGACCGGTCCCATCGCGCGCAGGTGGTCGACCGCGACGCCGGGCGGCGTGCAGCTGACCAGGAACTGCCGCTGAGCCGAGTGGAGCGCGTCGGTGACATCGACGCCCCGGGCCACGGCCGCGCGCAGCGAACCGGCAGGCCGGGAGCTGATGGCCGAGGCCGACAGCATCCGCCGATCGGCCGACCAATCGCTTTCGATGCGGTACCGCACACCTGGCTCGGTGAAGGGTGCCGCCCAGCGGCCCGCCAGCTGGGAGCGCACGCACGGTCGCAGTTTGACGGTGAGATCGTCCTCCTCCGCGCCGCTGCGCAACCGGATGACGATGCGGCTCGACAGCAGCGTGGGCGCCCCCGCGGTACCCGGGTGCAGCGGCTCGGCGAACCAGATGTCGCGGTAGACCGCGGCGGTATCGGGACATCGGAGCCGGTGCAGTGCGCCCGCGACATCCCCGTCGAGGTTCACTTTGATCTCGATCGGCGTGATCACCCGGGCCCCCTTTCTGTCGCTGTGGCGGGTGCTGCCCGCGGTGCGCGGGCCCCCTGGAAGCCAGATTCGCCCATCGACGGGCCGCGGCGCGCGCGTAGTGCGCTACCCGATCAGGTCGTGCGTCCGGGTCGAGCGACGACCGTCGACGACAGTGGCGCCGGATCGGCGCCACGGTGCCCGCGTGCGCGTGCGCGTGCGTAGTGGACTACTCGTGACAGGCCTGACCAGGTGCCGGAGACTGGATTCGATCGGTCCGGTAGGCGGGGAGCACGCGCCATTCCGTGGAGGTTCTCGATGGTCGACGCACAGCAGCAATCACTGGTCACTCGCGCATTGGTCACCGCCGCGGAGGCGCTCGACCGGCGTGTCGGCTGGTTCCGGTTACCGACCCCGTTGGGGTTGGCCGTGCTGGTCGGCCTGCGCAGCAGACTGCGGGCGCGCAACCTCTTCGACACGGGCCCGCACCCGGCCGGACCGCTGCCCCCGGACGACACCGGCGAACACCGCAACGCACGCACCGTCGAGGGCACCTACAACAGCCCCGACGACCCGCGCGCGGGTTCGATCGGTTGCCGATTCGGCCGCAATGTTCCACTCGATCGCACCTACCCCGAGGATCCCGCGCGGATCATGGAACCCAACCCGCGCACGATCAGCAGGCAGCTGCTCACGCGCGACCGATTCCAGCCGGCCACCACCCTGAATCTGCTGGCGGCGGCCTGGATCCAGTTCGAGGTGCACGACTGGTTCGTGCACGACCCCGCCGAACAGGACCCCTTCGTCGTCACCCTGGACGACGACGATCAGTGGCCGCACCCCCCGATGACGATCCCACGCACCGTGACAGTGCCCGCCCCCGATGCGGGCGCCGCGCCGACCTACGTCACCGGGGAGACCCACTGGTGGGATGCTTCTCAGATCTACGGCAAGACAGCGGAATTCGCCGCTTCGCTGCGCTCGGGCAAACACGGCCAGCTCGTGATCGACGAACTCGGGCTCCCGCCGCTGGACGCCGAGCGGCTGGTGGCACTCGACCCCTCGGCGGCCAACGCCTGGGTGGGCCTGGCCCTTCTGCACTCGCTGTTCCTGCGCGAACACAACGCGATCTGTGCCCGCCTGACCCGGCGCTACCCCGACATGAACGACCAGCAGCTCTACGACACCGCCCGGCTGGTCAACTCCGCGTTGATCGCGAAGATCCACACCGTCGACTGGACACCGGCCGTGATCGCCCATCCCACCACCGTCGCGGCCATGCGCGCGAACTGGTTCGGCGTGCTGGGAGAGCGGGTTTCGCGGCGCTTCGGCCACTTCATCGGCAACGAAGTGCTGTGCGGCATACCGGGTTCCGCGCGCGACGACAGCGGAGTGCCGTACTCGCTCACCGAGGAGTTCGTCTCGGTCTACCGCATGCATCCGCTGATCCCCGACGCGCTCGTCGTCCGCAGTCTCGCCGACGACACCGTGCTGGCCGAGCATCCGCTGCCCGAACTCGGCGTCACCCACATCCGCGATCGGCTCGCCGAGACGGCGATGGACACGCTGCTCTACTCCTTCGGCCGAGCCAATCCCGGCGCGTTGACGCTGCACAACTACCCCGTCCACCTCCAACAGCTCGAGCGTCCGGGTCAACCGCTGCTCGATCTCGCGACCGTCGACATCCTGCGGGTCCGCGAGCGAGGTGTGCCGCGCTACAACGAGTTCCGGCGGCACCTGCGCCTCCCGCCGGTCACCTCGTTCGACGAACTCACCGATGATCCGCGGTGGGCGCGCGAACTCGAACAGGTCTACGGCGACGTGGACGATGTCGACCTGATGATCGGCCTCTACGCCGAGCCCAAGCCGCCCGGTTTCGGCTTCAGCGACACCGCCTTTCGCGTGTTCGTGCTGATGGCGTCGCGGCGCCTGTCGGCGGACCGGTTCTTCACCACCGACTTCCGGCCCGAGGTCTACACCGAGGCGGGCTTGGCCTGGGTGCGTGACAACACGATGCGCAGCGTGCTGCTGCGCCATTTCCCGACCCTCGCGCCCGCGCTGGAGGGCGTCGCGAATCCGTTCGCCCCGTGGAGGAGCCCGCGATGAGCTATGTGAGCTACCGCGAGGACCTGGAACAACCGAGGCCCGACGAAGAACAGATCATCGACAAGATCATCGCGGTCCTGCGCGACAACAATGAACGCGCCTACCGCAAGTACAAGCGAGGTTTGCGCGACGCCCATGCCAAGAGTCACGGCATCCTGCGCGGCGAACTGACGGTGCCCGCGGGCCTGCCGCCCGAACTGGCCCAGGGCATGTTCGCCACCCCGGGCACCTATCCGGTGATCGCGCGGTTGTCGAGCACCTCCGGGGTGATCCGCAGCGATCAGCTCCGCGGCGTCCGCGGACTCGGGATCAAGGTGCTCGGAGTACACGGGCCGCGCGCGCTGCCCGACGACGAGGCGAGCACGCAGGACTTCATCATGGTCACCCACCGCGAGTTCCTCTTCGCCGACGCGCACGCCTACCTCACCAAGGGGATGCCGACCGCGTGGGTGCTGGCCCGGCTGCCCGACGCCGCCCTGCGCGCGGGCAGCGACCTCGTCGCCGCGCTGAACACGCACGTGCTGCGCCGGATCGGGCGCAGCGTGCCACCGAATCTCGGTGTCTTCGTCGCACCCAACACCCACATCCTCGGTGAGACCTTCTACTCCTCGGCGCCACTGCGCTACGGCGACTACGTGGCCAAGCTGCTCTACGTGCCGGTGTCGCCGGAAGTCGTTGCGCTGCAAGGGCAACCGGTCGACCCCGACGCGGGAGTCAACGCGCATCAGGACCTGATCGTCGACTTCTTCGCCGCGCACAGCGCCACCTACGAACTGCGCGCGCAACTGTGCACCGATACCGCCACCATGCCGATCGAGGACGCGACTGTGCCATGGCCCGAAGGCGACTCACCGCACCGCACTGTGGCGACCATCCGCTTCGACGTGCAGGATCCGTACACCCCGCAGCGGCGTGCCTACGGTGACGACGTGCTCTCGTTCAACTCCTGGCGTGGTCTGGACGCGCACCGACCGCTCGGCTCGATCAACCGGCTCAAGAAGCGCGTGTACGAGGCCTCGAGCAACTACCGCCACGACGTCAACAACGCGCCGCGGCTCGAGCCCCGTGACGCCACCGAGCTCCCGCCGTGACCATCGCGGCACCCACCCATCCGCCGCGCGCGCCCGCCGCGCCGGTCCACCCGCGCGTCAGCCGTGTCGCCGGGCCGATGCGTTGTGACGGGGCCGGACGGGAACTACACTTTTCATGTATGGGCGGACTCTGGCAGCTGCTCGATCGTCCCGCCGAATATGACGCCGTCCGTAAGGCTTTGACGAACCGCGACACCGGTGGCGTGATCCTCGTCGGTGCCGCGGGCGTCGGCAAGACCACCCTGGCCCGGATGGTCACCGCTGTGCTGTCCGAGCCGGTGCGCTGGGTGGCCTGTACCGCGTCGTCACAAGCCATTCCACTCGGTGCGTTCGCGCCCTGGATCGCCGCGTCGGTCTCGCGCGATCCGCTCGCGCTGCTGCATTCGGCCCGGGAGAACGTGCTCGCCCAGCCCGATACGGTGATCGGCGTCGACGACGCGCACCTGCTCGACATTCTCTCCGCCACGCTGGTGCACCAGATCGCCGTCGACCGCGGGGCCCGCATCATCGCCACCGTGCGCACCGGGGAACCGCTGCCCGACGCGGTCACCTCACTGTGGAAGGACGGATACCTCGAGCGAATCGAGTTGGCGCCGTTCACCAAAACCCAGTGCACCGAACTCGTCGAGACCGTGCTCGGCGGGACGCTGGAGGGGCTGAGCGCCGATGTGATGTGGGAGTCCTCGGGCGGCAACCCGCTGTTCCTGCGCAACATGGTCGAGGGTGGCGTCGAGGCGAGCACTCTGACAGACGTCAACGGCGTCTGGCAGTTACGCGGGCCCACCGCGGTGCCCTCGGGTCTGGTCGAGTTGCTCGGCGAGCGATTGAGCAGGGTGGGAGCGCCTGTGCTCGACGTGCTGGAGACGCTGGCTGTGCACGAGCCGCTCGACGTCGACATCCTCAGCGAGCTCGTCGGCGCCGACGCCGTGGACGCCGCCGAGGTCACCGGCCTGATCCGGGTCACGAGCCACAACGGGGTCGTCGATGTCCGGTTCAGTCATCCCCTGCTCGGTGAGGTGGTGCGCTGCCGTCTCGGCACCGCCGCCGCGCGCAGCCGGCGCGGACGCCTCGTCGAGACGCTGCAGGACCGTGACCTGAGCACACCGGCCCACCGTATCCGCTTGGCGCGCCTGTGCGTGGACAGCGATCGGCCGATCGACATCGTCTTGCTGATCGACGCGGCCAAGGACGCGGTGTCGCTGGCCAATCTGCCGCTGGGCGAACGGCTCGCCCGCGCCGCGTGCGAGCGTGGCGGTGGGCTGCGCGCGGCCGAACTGCTCTCCCGCGCGCTGCTCTGGCAGGGCAGGCCCCAGCATGCCGACGAGATCCTGGCCCGGTTCGATCCCGACCGCCTCGATCCGCTGCAACTGGTGCAGTGGGGTGTGGTGCGCGCCAGCTTGCGGTTCTGGTCGCTGGGCGATGTCGATCACGCCCGCGACCTGGTCGAAATGCTGCGCACCCGCGTCGAGTATCCCGCTCTTCGCCTGACGGTCGATGCCGCCGCGGCGGCGATGGCGGTCCACGAAAACCACCTCGACGAGGGAATCGAGGCTGCCGAGCGGGTGATCGCCGATCCGAACTCACCCCGCCAGGCCGTCGATTTCGCCGCGTTCGCCCTGGGTCTGGCGATGCCGGTGGCCGGTCGCGGCGCCGACTTCGCGCCGATCGCGGCCTGCGGCCGGGCGCAGCAGAAGTCCACCGACGGGATCATCCGGGTGATGGTCCGCTATGGCGACGTTCTCGCCCTGACCACCATCGGCGACCTCGACCTCGCCGAGCAGCGCGCGATCGAATACCGCGAGTTCTCCTCGGCAGGGCAGTTCGTCGGCTGGGCGATCGCGCGCATCGCCGACGGTGTCGTCGCCACCTATCGTGGGCGGTTCCGCGAAGCGATCACCGCCTTCGAACAGGCGCTGGCGGCGCTCAACGCCGAGAATTCGCTGCCGTGGAAGCTGCCGGCGCGGCTGCTGCTGGCCCGGGCCTACGCGGCGCTGGGCGAGGTCGAACAGGCCGAGCGGGTGCTCGGCGACGCCGAGGAGCACAGCGGGCCACACATGGCCCTGCACGAACCGCAGCGCATCATCGCGCGCGCTTGGCTGGCCGCTGCCCAACACAGCGCGCACGCGGCGGTCGACCTGGCCCGCAAGGCCGCCGACCTGGCGCACAGCGCCGGTCAGTACGCCATGGAAGCCGAAGCGCTGCACCATGCCGCCCGGTTCGGCGATCGCACCCTCGCCACCCGGCTCACGACCGTCGCCGGTCGTGTCCAGGGCCCGGTGGCGGCGATCTACGCCCGCCACGCCGCTGCCCTCGGCGCTGCCGACCCCCGCGCGCTCGCCGCGGTCAGCCGCGAGTTCGAGTCCGCGGGGCTCCTGCTGTCGGCAGCCGATGCCGAAGCGCAGACGGTGCCGATCTACGACCATGCCGGACAGCGCAGGCCCAGCGCCCAGGCGGCCGCCCGCACGACGGCCCTGGCCGCGCGCTGCGACGGCGCGGGCACTCCCGCTATCACCGCGGCGGCGCGCCCTCTGCCGATCACCGAACGCGAACGCGAGATCGCTGCCCTCATCGGCCGTGGCCTGTCCAACCGCGCGATCGCCGAACGGCTCTGTGTCTCGGTCCGCACGGTCGAAGGCCACATCTACCGGGCCTGTATCAAGCTCGACGCCACCGACCGCGACCAGCTCGCCGAACTCATCTGAGGCGGCATCCGGTCGCGCGTGCGCTCAGCGGCTCGGCTCCGGCAACTGGCATTCGGAGACCTTCGGGTTCATACCGAGGTAGTTGAGCGGGCCCGCGAGCACCGTGAGGCCGATCGTGCCCAGATCGCCGCAATTGGCCGGGGTATTGGTGAAGTAGTCCCGCTGCATCGCCGCCGCCAGCCCGGCCCCGAACCAGACCAGCATCAGCACCGACAGCAAGAATTTCGCGGTTTGATGGGCCGGACTGGCCCGGATCTCCCGCACTTCGCGAATCTCTCGGTCCCGTCGATTCCGTCGACCGCGCATCGTCATCGCACCCTTCCCGCCGGCGAGCACCACACTGACACACCATGTGAACAGCGCCGACCCGGTGGACGCCGCCACGACACGCGCGAGATTCTGCTTTATCAACTGTGCAGCCCGGTAGCCGCAGAGTCAATGGACGGTATCGGTCGAAGCCTGCACCGCCTCGTCTGGGCACGGTGCAGGCGGGCCGAAGATCAGGCGACGGCTACCGGTTGGTCGTCGGCGGCCTTGGCACGCAGATCACCCAGCAGCCTGGTGAGCTTGCGGGAGACACTCATCTGCGACACCCCGAGGCGTTCGGCGATTTCGCCTTGGGAGAGCGTGTCGTAGAACCGCCAGATCAGCAATTGCCGGTCCTGCGGCGACAGTTGCGCCAGCAGCGGCGCGACGGTGATCGTGTCTTCGGTGAGACGGTAGCTCGGATCTACGTCGCCGAACGTCTCGGCGACGGTCATGCCGGGATCGCCGTCGTTGTCGCGAGCGGGAGTGTCGAGGCTGCGGGTCTGGAAAGCGTTGGCCGCCACGAGGGTGCGGGCGATGTCGGTGACCGGCACGTCGAGCTCGGCGGCGAGTTCGTGGGCGGTGGGGGAGCGCTGGAGCCGACGGCTCATCTCCTCGGTCGCTTCCCTGACCTTGCCCTGGAGTTCCTTCTCGCGACGGGGAACGTGCAGTGGCCAGATGTGATCGCGGAAATGTCTGCGCACCTCACCCATGATGGTCGGCACGGCGAAGCCGAGGAACGGTGAACCGGTGGTCACGTCGTAGCGGTCGACCGCCATGACCATGCCGAGCCGCGCGGTCTGGAGCAGGTCGTCGAAGATCTCGCCACGGCCGGCGTACTTGCGAGCGATGTGCTCGGCGAGCGGTAGACAGACCTCAATGATCCGGTCGCGCAGGGCGTCGTGTTCGGGGCTGCGCGGATCGGTCAGCGCCCAGCGCGCGAAGAGGGGTTCGGCGTGTTCGTAGGTGCGGTCGGTGGTCTTGGACATGCGGATCAGCTCCTGGCCTTCGAATGCGCTCCGGATCTGCGGAGATGAACCTAAAGTGCGTGTAGGTCCAGCATTCGGAACGTCATCATCATTCCCGCGCCGAGGCCGACGGCGCCGAAGATCGCGGCGGGCAGCGATCCGGTGAGTGCGGCCAGGCCGAAGAGGAAGAACACGCAGGTGGCCAACATGATGGTGGTGCTGGTCAGATCCATGCTCGGCGTACTCGTTGTCCGATTACGTGAGTTGGTCATAGATCAAGGGTTCACCAACGCGTCGGTTATTAAACCGTTATTGGTCGACTGGGGTTGACAGAGCGACTTTTTCGGATTTAGATGTTTAACCCGACGTGAAATGGGAAATATCAGTTCACGTCGCGCACGCGCAGATCCCGGGCGAGGTGGTCACGCTGTTCGACGACCAACCGACGCAACGAACTCGGTGCGTCGGCATTCGTGGCCAGCCACCGGTCGACCCCGTCGAGGGAGTCGGCGGCGGGAAAGAGCCCGACCACGATGCGCCGGGCGATCTCGATGCTCCGCTGATCCCATACCGTGCGCAGTGCCGCGAAGTAGTCGACGTCGTAGCGCGCGATCAGGTCGCGGTGGCGGCCGGCGCGGAACCCGTCGATGGTGGCGTCGAGGTGGTCGTTGGTCAGGGTGGTGTCGCTCAGCGCTGAATTCCATGCCGCGGCTTTGACGTCTGCGCGAGGGCGGGCCGCGAGTGCGCGCAGGTGAGCGGTTCGCCCCGATGCGGTGTCGTCGCGTTCCCCCTCGGCGTCCAGGTCGGCGACCGTCGCCGCATCGGTGGCGGCCAGCGCCGTCCACAGCGCCCAGCGCAGATCGGGATCCAGGGCCAGGCCGTCCGGTGCCCGGTCGAGCAGGATCGCCCGGATGTCGGTGGCACGGCGCCCGTCGACGGTGGCGGCGGCCGCCACCGCGCGCGCCCACGCCAGCTGCGCGCCGGAGCCCGGTGCCGACGAATGCAGTGTGGCCCAGCAGGATTCGAGCCACTCACCGCGCCACCGATCCCGCGCCGGATCGGGCAGATAATGCCCGATGGTGAAGGACGCGTTCGCCAGGACGGCGGTGAGCAGCGCCATGTTCGTTTCGGCGGGCGCGAAATCACGAGCCATCGACAGGTAGCGTTCGGCGTGGAGTTCGCCGTCGCGGGTGGCGTTCCACAGCGCCGACCAGATCAGTCCGCGCGCCAGCGGGTCGGTGACCCGATTCAGTGAACTCTCCACGGTGGCGAGCGAATCCACGTCGAGACGAACCTTCGCGTAGGTGAGATCACCGTCGTTGAGCAGACGCAGTGCAGCGGGTGCGAGAGTCACCGGTGTGCGAGCGTCGACGAGGTCGAGTTCCACGCGCTCGCGAATCACCAAGTCACCCTCGGCATCGAAGTCGTAGAGCCCGACAGCGAGCCGGTGCGGGCGCGGATCGGTTTGCACGATCGCACCGCTGTCGAAGGTCAGGGTGGACACCCCGGTCGTTTGCAACCAGGCCCGCGCCCAGCCCGCCAGATCGCGGCCGGAATCCGCCGACAATTCGGCCAGCAGGTCGTCGAGAGTCGTGTTGCCGAATGCGTGCGTGCGGAAGTACCGGCGTACACCCGAGAAGAACTCCTCCCGGCCGACATAGGCGACCAGCTGTTTGAGCACGCTCGCGCCCTTGGCATAGGTGATGCCGTCGAAATTGAGTTTGGCGGCCTCGAGGTCGGTGATATCGGCGACGATCGGGTGCGTGGTCGGCAGCTGATCCTGCAGATACGCCCAGGCCTTGCGGCGGTTCGCGAACGCCACCCAGGCGTCGGTCCACTCGGTGGCCTCCGAGCTCGCGAGCGCGCCCATGTAGTCGGCGAAGGATTCCTTGAGCCACAGGTCGTCCCACCACACCATCGTGACCAGATCGCCGAACCACATGTGGGCCATCTCGTGCAGGATCGTGTTGGCCCTGCCCTCGTACTGCGCGGCGGTGGCCGCGCCCCGGAACACGTAGGCCTCGGTGAACGTGACCAGCCCGGGGTTCTCCATCGCACCCAGGTTGTATTCGGGGACGAACACCTGGTCGTACTTGCCCCACGGGTACGGGTAGTCGAAGTTCTCGGCGAAGAAGTCCAGACCCTGCTTCGTCACCTCGAAGATCGTGTCGGCGTCGAGGTACCGGGCCAGCGAAGCGCGGCAATAGATCCCGAGCGGGATCGTGAGTTGACCTCGCGTCCACGACGATTCGACGCGATGGTACGGGCCGGCCGCGACGGCGGTGATATACGTCGAGATCGGCAAGGTGGGGGAGAACTCGACGTTCTGGAGCACGCCGTTGTCCTGGATGGCCGCGAACGGCCGATTCGAGATCACCTGCCACCCGGCCGGTGCGGTCACCGCGAATGTGAACGGCGCCTTCATATCCGGCTGTTCGAAGCAGGCGAAGACCCGCCGCGCGTCCGCCGGCTCGTACTGGGTGTAGAGGTAGGTCTGGTTGTCGACCGGATCGAGGAACCGATGCAGGCCCTCGCCCGAACGGCTGTAGGCACCGGTGGCCCGAACCAGGACCACGTTCGTTTCGGACAATCCCCCGACCACGAGCCGGGCACCGTCGTACTCGACCGCGACCGCCACGCCGTTGACGGTCACCGATTCCACGGACAGACCGATGAAGTCGAGCCACGTCTGCTCGGCGGTGGCATCGAACTCGACGGTGGTCGTCGTCGCGAAACCGTCCCGGGACTGATCCGGGGCCGCCGACAGATCGAGTTCGACGCGATAGGCGCGGACGGTGATCGCCGCCGATCGCGCGGCGGTCTCGGAGCGGGTCAGGTTCGCGGTAGTCACGCCACGATCCTGCCAGCCGCCCCGCCGCCGTGCTTCGCGCTCGACGCGACCGCTACTCCACGGTGACGCTTTTCGCCAGGTTGCGCGGCTTGTCGACGTCGCGGCCGAGCGCGATGGCCGTGTGATAGGCGAGCAGCTGCAGCGGAATCGTGAGCAGCATCGGGTCCAATTCCGGTGCGACGCGCGGGACCCGGATCACTTCGTCGGCAGCGTTCGGCGGCAGGTCCGCGTTCGTGACGGCGATCACGGGTCCGCCGCGTGCCTTGATCTGTTCGATGGTGCTGAGGTTCTTGGCCAGCAGTTCGTCGTCGGGGACGATCACCACGCTCGGCATCTCCTGGTCGATCAGCGCGAGCGGGCCGTGTTTGAGCTCGGAGGCCTGGTAGGCCTCGGCGTGTACGTAGGAGACCTCCTTCAGCTTCTGCGCGCCTTCGCGGGCGACCGGCCACGCCCGCACCCGGCCGATGAAGAACATGCTGCGGGCCTTGGCGTAGCGGTGCGCGATCTCGGCGATCGCGTCTTCGTCGGTGAGGACCTGGTCGATGGCGGCGGGCAGGGCGCGCAGGCCGTCGACGATGCGATGGCCGTCGGCGGCCGACAGGTCGCGAACCCGGCCGAGCAGCAGGGCCAGCATCGTGAACGACACGGTCATATTGGTCAATGCCTTGGTCGAGGCAACCGAGATCTCCGGGCCCGCGTGCAGGAACACTCCTGCCCCGCACTGGCGAGCGATCGCGCTGCCCACCGCGTTGACGGCGCCGATCACACGACCGCCCTTGCGCTGTAGCTCCTGCACCGCGGCGAGGGTGTCGAGGGTTTCGCCGGATTGACTGATCGCGACATAGAGCGCGTCGGGATCGACGACCGGATTGCGGTAGCGGAACTCCGAGGCCGGTTCCGCGGTGGCCGGAATACGGGCGAGTTCCTCGATCAGCTGGGCACCGAGCTGGCCCGCGTAGTAGGCCGAACCGCAACCGAGGAAGACGACCTTGCTGATACTGCGCAGTTCGCGAGCGTCCATGTTCAACCCGCCGAGGTGGGCGGTGGCGAAGCGGTCGTCGAGGCGCCCACGCAGCGCTCGGCGGACGGCCTCGCCCTGTTCGGCGATCTCCTTGCGCATGAAGTCGGGGAATCCGCCGAGTGCGTAGTCCTCGGCCACCATGTCGATGGTGGTCGGGGTCTTGTCGGTCTGTTCGGACTCGACTCCCAGTGTGCTGGTGCGGAATTCGCTGTCGCGGACGGTCGCGAGCTCGCCGTCGTCGAGGAACACCACCCGCTGGGTGTGGTGGACGAGGGCAGCGACATCGGAGGCCACGAACATCTCGCCGTCGCCGACGCCGAGCACGATGGGGCTGCCGTTACGAGCGACCACCAGCTCGGTCGGGCGGCGCGCGTCGAGCACCAGCAGACCGTAGGTGCCTCGGATCCGGTGCAGCGCGACGCGAACGGCGTCTTCGAGGGACTCGGCTTCCTCGAGCTCACGTGCCACCAGGTGGGCGATCACTTCGGTGTCGGTGTCGGAGACGAGATCGATGCCGAGCGCGGTCAGCTCGGCCCGCAGCTGCTCGGCGTTCTCGACGATGCCGTTGTGCACCACGGCGATACGGCCGCCGGCGTCGGTGTGCGGGTGGGCGTTGGCATCACTGGGCTCGCCGTGGGTGGCCCAGCGGGTGTGCGCGATGCCGACGGTGCCGCGCAGGGCAGTGGTGTCGGCCTTGTCGCGTAGGTCCTGCACCCTGCCACGGGTCTTGCACACGCGCGCCTTGCCGCGATGCGGCAGTGCCAATCCGGCCGAATCGTAGCCGCGATATTCGAGCCGGTGCAGACCCTCCAGCAGCACGGGAACGGCTTGCCGGTGACCGATGTATCCGACGATTCCACACATGGCGTGATGAACCCCTTACCCGTAGACGATGCGACGAAGTTGCCGTTCGGTGAATGACGGTGCCGCGACCGGGCGCTCGCCGAGTTCGACCTCGAGGCGTCGCCAGATCTCGGCATTGCGCATGTCCCGAGCTTGCAGCTCGGCGTGCCTGCGCCGGACGAACTGCTCGGCCGTCTCGTCGAAGTAGCCGACGATGTCGGCGACGACCCGGGCGGCCACGCGTTCGGGTAGGCCGGTGGACGCCACTACGTAGCGGACCAACTCGGTGGGTACCCCGTCATTCACTCGCACGATCATGCCTGCCCCGACCGGGTTCGCCAACATCCCTGCCCGAATTCGGGCAGATTGTGTCGCGACAGGGCCTCGGTGGGACGCGTCATGGGTGTAGTTGGTCCGGCCGCTGCGCGCGGAGTTCATGCCGTTATCGCCTTGTGAGGTGTGAGCCGCGACTTGCGAACAATTTGCTGGAAGGGTGTCGAGTACACGGAATACTGCGCATCCGAGTGGAGGTTGTGGTGAGGCGACGAATGGGCGACGCATTCAGTGACCGGCTCTATTTCGCGGGCCCCGCGTCGGCATCGGATGAAGCAGGGGGCAGGCCCGAATATGTCGTCGACGCGGCAATCGTGACGATCGCGGAAGAGATCGTGCGGACGGGTTTCGATACCGAGGATATCGTGCACCAGCGGCTGCGCAGGTTCTGTGCGCATGCGAAAGCCGAAGGGGCGATGGTGAATTGCCTCCTCGGTGCCGCAACAGCGGTGGAAGACGGTGGGGTGGTGCCCTTTGTCGGCCGGGTCGTCGGCAGGCTCGGGCACGCGGAGTTGTTGTTCGATCTCGCTCTGGGTGAATCGGGTTTCGATCCGTTCGACGGCAACCCGGTGGTGAATTCGGTCGGGCCGGGCGCGATGACGGAGCTGGATTTCGAATTCGTCATCGCTCAGGTGAGTGAGCTGGTCGATAGCTTGCTGCTACCCAATTACCTGGCGCTGCTCGAATGGCGTGACCTCACCGGGGAGGCGCCGCGATCGCGTCAGCCGGAGCAGTCGGCCGCGTTGCTCTACGAACTGAACGAACGGCTCGCGCCGGTCCTCGGTGACATGCCCCTGGCCTGGCTGTTGCTGCACTACGCGGAGTTCGGCGTCGCACCGCTGGCGGACTCGATCCATCGCGCGCTGCTGCGCACCAACGCCGCCGACGCCGTGTCCGCCGCGCGTACCGCCGCGGCGGCACTCACCGCGATGTCGTTCGTGTCCTCCTCGGCCCGGCTGGGTGATCTTCCGGTGGTGTCACGCCGTCCACGGCATCAGCCGACGCTGGTCACCGCCAACCACGTCATGGCGGACCTGGTCTGCGCGCTGTCGCGATGCGACACCGCGAACGGCTGGCAGGCCGACGCGAAACTGTTGCGGGCCGCCGACGCGCAGACGGTCGGCTGGCTGCTGGTCGAGGACCGCCGCCATCGACGCGAAACCCGCAGCAGCCGAGGCGATCTCATGGCCTCGGCGATCGGGCTCGAGATCATGCTCGGCGTCGATCACACGTCCGGGTCGTCCCCGACGACGGCGCAGGCGCCGGCGGCGACCGCGATCACCGCCGACCTGCTTCGCGTCCTGCGACTGCCCTGGGACCAGATCCCGGAGTCGGCCCGCTACAGCCCGCGTCATCTGGACGGTGCCCTGCGTTTGGCCTGTTGCGCGATGGAGGCCATGGCCCCGGGCGTCGAGTCCATCTCCGATATCCTGCGCCGCGCGGCCGATCGGGCGATCCCCGCGCTGAGCGCCCGCCCGGAACCGCCGATCTATCTGCAGGGCGCACTGGCCCTGCTCGAGTCCTGGCATCGTGGCGGCGCGCCCGGGGCTCGCTCCTTGCTCGAGGTGACCGAACCGATCGCCCCCGTGGTTTTCACCACGCTGTTGCTGCTGGGCGCGGCACTACTCGAAATGCTGGCCGAGGAGTTCGACGCGGACGTGACGCACGTACTCGACGCACTCGAGACGCGTCTGCGAGCCCGCGACCGTCTGGCGGAGTGACGACGGGGTGGGTCGTCGCTCTCAGTGAAGGTAGGCGGTGAGTTGGGGGACGGCGTCGACCACGTGCTGGGCGATGATCGGTTGGCCGATCATTGTGAAGGCCCACTCCTGGTGGGGGCGGTGCAGTTTGCCGACGACGATGCCGGTGTGGGCGCCGACGCTGTCGAGATCGATGCGGATCAATTCGATACCGGTGACATTGTCGACGATGCGACAGAAGCCGTTGGCGATCTGGTCGAATCGCTGGCCGGTGTAGCAGGTCACCAGGAACACGATCGTGGTGACGGCGGGATCGAGGCAGGCCAGGTCGACCACGATCACCTCGTTGTCGCCGTCCCCGTCGCCGGTGACGCTGTCCCCGAGATGGCGCAGCGCGCCGTCGCGCGAGGTGAGCTGCTCGTGGAACGCGACGTCGACAAAATTCTCGCCGGCGAACGACAATGCCGCGGCGTTGAGATCGATGTCCTTGCGGCGGGGGTGCATTCCGTTGGCGTGGGCCGGGTCCCAGCCCAGGCCCATGCTGAGGTGGGTGATTGCGAGCGTCATGCGTACTCCTGGCCGATAGAACCCGCCCGACCGAGCACGAGCAGGGTTGCCGACCAGACTTCCCGACTCGTCGACCCATAAACATGGCGTAAAGATCACGCCCAGCACAAATCTGGCGACGTTCTGTGCGCGTCGTCCGGCCGGGTTGTGGCCGCCACGGGACTACCGTGACGGCGATGAGCGCACGCTTCGAAGAACTCAGCTGGCGGCAGACCCCGATCGGCGAGATCAGTCTGCGTCGCCGCTTCGATCCGACGGTGCGGGCCGATGTCTACGAGGTGAAGCTCGGTGACGAGTACCTGATGTCGAGCTTGTTCACCGTCGCCGAACGTGAGCTGTCGCGGCTGGGATTGGGGCGCACGCCCGGCGACCGGCTGGAGGTGCTCGTCGGTGGACTCGGCTTGGGATACACCGCGCGAGAAGCATTGCTGGACCCTCGAATTCACGCGCTCACGGTGATCGAGTACTCCGACGCCGTCATCGATTGGCATCGACGTGAGCTGCTGCCCGACACCGCCGGGCTGGCTGCCGACCCTCGGGTCGAGCTCGTCTGCGCGGACTTCTTCGCCGCGGCGGCGGGGCCGGTGGGATTCGATCCGGCACGCCCGGGACGTGTGTACGACGCGCTGCTGCTCGATATCGACCATTCACCGCGCCATGTCCTGCACGGGTCGAATGCCGAGTTCTACACCCGTGAGGGCCTGCGCGCGGTCGCGCGACACCTGGTCGACGGCGGCACCTTCGCGATGTGGTCCGACGACGCGCCAGATGACGAGTTCTGCGAAATTCTGGAATCGGCCTTCGTCGAGGTGGAGGCTCGGCCGATCCAGTTCGACAACCCGCTGACCCGCGGGCGTTCCGGCGCGACGATCTACCTCGCCACCAGGTCTCACCGCGCTCGGAGCACAGACCGCGACCAGGCATTATGTGACTAGGAACAACAATGCGGCGAAGTGATTGCCGTCGGCGTCGCTGAGGTTGATCGTAAGTGTCTGGGAGTAGTTGTCCCACACACCGAACCTCCGGCGATCGCGTCATGACGGGCCGGTTCGGGATCGAGCTTTTCGGATTCGACATCGGAGTCAGGATGAACAGCTTGCTCGAAAACCATCGCGGATGGGTAGCCGACATCTTCACGGATGGGTTGTACGGACGCAGTGACGCCCCGAGCCCCCGCGCGACGGTCGCCAACGACGCCCGGCCGCTGGCCCCCGAAGACAGCCACCCGCGCCGACCGGAGGAGGTGATCGGGTGGCGCGCACTGTGCTCCTGCGACGGGTGGCACGGACGAACCTGGCTACGCACCGAGCTGTCCGCCGACCACGCCCCCTCCGCGCGGGTGCTGCATTGCTCCACCGGACGGCTCGACGCCGACCTCGCCCGCCTGGTCCTGGCCGAATGGGACTATCACCAGCTCGAGATGCAGGCGCTGATTCCGGTGCGGCTGGCGTTCGAGGACACGGCGTCGGCACAGCGGCGGCTCGTCGAAGCTGTCCGCTTCGTGCGCGCGTCGGGGGCGTCCTGGGAAGCGGTCGCCCGGGTGATCAGCGCGCCGTCGGCGGAAGCGGCCGAATCGCGATTCAGTACTTGGACATCCCAGGGGCACAGCGCGGCGGAATTGCGCATACCGTAGTACCGGCCGATTCGGCCATTCCGCTCAGCCTGAATTCAATGATGGTCGCGGCGCGTTCCTGGTGGTTTCGTGTGACGAGATCGTCCAGGTTCGACTGAGAGGCCTCCGCATGTCCGTCCATGACGCAGCTGTACCCGGGAGCGCGGTGCGGGTGGTCAAGCTCGGCGCCCACATCGGCGCTCAGGTCGACGGGATTCGGCTCGGCGGTGACCTGGACGCGCGATCGGTGGCCACCATCCGCGCCGCGCTCAACGAGCACAAGGTGATCTTCTTCCGGGGCCAGCACCATCTGACCGAGGACGGGCAGTACGAGTTCGCGCAGTTGCTCGGCAACCCGACCACCCCGCACCCGACGGTCACCTCCGCCGGTGCGAAGAGCCTGGCTATCGACTCGCACCAGACGCGGTCCAACATCTGGCACACCGACGTCACCTTCGTCGATCGTGTCCCGCGGGCCTCCATTCTGCGTGCGGTCGCCTTGCCCAGCTACGGCGGTTCGACCACCTGGGCTTCGACCGTGGCCGCCTACAACTCGCTGCCGGAGCCACTCAAGCGACTCGCCGAGAGCCTGCGCGCGCGGCATTCGAATCGCTACGACTACGCCGCCGAGATCCAGGATCGACCCGCCGACACCGACCGCGACTACCGTCGCGAGTTCGAGTCCACCTATTTCGAGACCGAGCACCCCGTGGTGGAGGTGCACCCTGAGACCGGTGAGCGCGCCCTGCTGCTCGGCTGCTTCGTCAAGGAGCTGGTCGGGGTGTCGAGCAGCGAGTCGCGGGCATTGTTCCGGCTGTTCCAGGACCGGATCACCCGCCTCGAGCACACCACCCGCTGGAACTGGTCGCTGGGCGACGTTGCGATCTGGGACAACCGGGCCACCCAGCACTACGCCATCGACGACTACGACGGCAGCGAGCACCGCAGGCTCACCCGCATCACACTGGGCGGGCCGGTCCCCGTCGGGATCGACGGCACCGCGAGCACGGTGATCGCCGGCGACGCCGAGCCGTACACCGCTCCGCTCGAGCGTGCGGCATAACCATCATCGACCGCCACCACCTCGCGCGCGTCCCCGGGCGAACACCCGGTATCGACTATTCTTCGACGGCACATTCGACCGTTGATCACGCGCGAACAGGTACCCACAGGCCCAGTCCGACGATGGGAATGCCGTGAATTTGTGGAGCTATGTCCAGGACCGAGGCGAGGTGCTGACCTTCCTCACCTATCAGCATGCGTCGCTGGCCTTTCAGACCGTGCTGGTCGGCACCGTCGTCGCGATCCTCATCGCCGTGGCGGTGTATCGGTTGCCGCTGGCGTCGGCGTTGACCCTCACCTCGAGCCGGGTCGCGTTGACGATCCCCTCGCTGGCGCTGCTGGCATTGCTGCTGGTCCCGTTCGGCCTCGGTGTGGTGCCGTCGTTCATCATGCTGGCGTTCTTCGCGGCCCTGCCGGTGATCGGTAACGCGATCGTCGGGCTGCGATCGGTGCCGGCCACGGTCGTGGAATCCGCGCGTGGCATCGGACTTTCGCGGTGGCGGATCCTGCTCACCGTCGAGCTGCCGATCGCCTGGCCGGTGATCCTCACCGGGATCAGGGTCTCGACCCAGATGATCGTCGGTGTCGCCGCGATCGTGGCCTACGTCCTCGGGCCCGGTCTCGGCTCGTTGATCTTCAACGGTCTGTCGCGCCTCGGCGGCGCCAACGCGCTCGAAATGGCGCTCACCGGAACCATTCTCATCGTTGCCATCGCGTTGGTCTTCGACGCGCTCCTCGTCCTGCTCGGACGCCTCACGATTGCCAAGGGACTGTGATGACCGATGTGACCAGCCAGCCCGCGCCGACCGCGCCCCAGCGCAACGTGACCGGCGATGCCATCACCTTGGACGGGGTCGTCAAGCGGTACAAGGGCCAGGACACCCCCGCGGTCGAACGCCTGGACCTCGAGATCGACGCCGGCAATATCGTCGCCTTCGTCGGACCGTCGGGCTGCGGTAAGACCACCACGCTCAAGATGATCAACCGGCTGATCGAGCCGACCGAGGGCCGGATATTCATCGGCGGACGTGACGTGACCCGCGAAGATCCCGACAAGCTGCGGCAGTCGATCGGCTACGTCATCCAGTCCGGTGGGCTGTTCCCGCACTGGTCGGTCGCCAAGAACATCGGCGCGATCCCGCGGGTGCTCGGCTGGGACAAGAAGCGAATCGCCGAGCGCACCGAATACCTCCTGGATCTGGTCGGTCTCGACCCCGCGACCTTCGCCGACCGTCTCCCCAAGGACATGTCCGGCGGCCAGCAGCAGCGTGTCGGCGTCGCCCGCGCGCTCGCGGCCGACCCGCCGGTGCTGCTGATGGACGAACCGTTCGGCGCGGTCGACCCGATCACCAGGGTTCGCCTGCAGGACAGTCTGATCGCGATCCAGCACGAACTCGGCAAGACCATCGTGATCGTCACCCACGACTTCGAGGAAGCCACCAAACTCGGTGACAAGGTGCTCATCCTGTCCGAGGGCGGACACGTCGAGCAGTACGCGACACCCGAGGAGATCCTCACCGACCCGGCGACGCCGTTCGTCGAGGAGTTCGTCGGATCGGGCGCGAAACTGGCCTATCTCACGGTGTCTCGGGTCCGCGACGTGGAGGTCGACCCGGTGACCACCGCCAGGATCGGCGAATCCTCGCAGGTCGTGATCGGGCGGGCGAAAGCCGCGGGGCACACCTGGGTGGTGGTCGTGGACGACGCGGGGCGGCCGCGGTCGTGGCCCTCGCTGACGGAAGTGGCGAGCAAGCCGGAGGTTTCGGACTACCTCGATCGCCGACTGCCCGTGGTCGCGCAGTCCTCGACCCTCAACGACGCGCTCGACGCCATGCTCGCCGCCAGTCAGGGCGCCACCCTGGTCACCGACGGTCGCGGCGCTGTCGTCGGCTCGCTGAACATCGGCTCGGTGACCGACGTGATCCAGACCAAGCTCGCCGAGGGGCACGCCGCTGTCGAGGACCCGTCCTACGAAACCTACGTCGACGGTTCCGATCCCACACCCACCCCTGTCGTCGCCGCCGACGACGAACCCGGATCGGCCGGACCGGCATGAACCGACTGCGCCGGGTCCCGATCGATGTGTGGTTCGAACCGCTCATCATCGTGGTGATCGGCATCGGATACGTGCTCTGGTATCGGTCGTCGACGTTCACCGCCACCGAACAGGCCTCGCTCGGCTGGGCCAACCTGCAGACGACGATCCTCGAGCACATCCGGCTCACGGTGGTCGCCACGCTGATCGTCGTAGTGGTCGCGATTCCCCTCGGCATCGCCTTGACCAGGCCGGCATTGCAGCGGCTCGAGCCGGTCGCCGTCAACATCGCCAATATCGGTCAGGCGGCGCCCGCCGTCGGACTGCTCGTGCTGTTCACCTTCTGGCTCGGCACCGGATTCCGCACGGCGGTCGTCGGTCTCGTCGTCTACGCGATCCTGCCGATCCTGCAGAACACGATCGTCGGGCTGCGGCAGGTGGATCACCGCACCATCGAGGCCGCCCGCGGTATCGGCTTCTCGGCCGGGCGGACGCTGGTTCAGGTCGAGTTGCCGCTGGCCGTGCCGGTGATCCTCAACGGCGTGCGCACCGCGCTGGTCATCCTGGTCGGCACCGCGACGCTGAGTACCTTCATCGGTGCGACCAGCCTGGGCACGCTGATCACGACCGGTGTCACCCTGTTCCTGCCCAAGCTGCTCATCTCCGGTGCCGTGCTCGTCGGGTTGCTGGCGTTGACCATCGATTGGCTCGGCCGACTCGTCGAACTGGCCGCGACCCCACGAGGTGTCTCATGAGGCGAGTCCCGTTGATCTCCGCACTGGTCGCGACGCTGTCGTTGCTCGTCGGGTGTGGGCTGGTGAGCTCGTCGGGCACCTTCCACGACGCCGGTCTGCCCGGCGGCGAACGGCCCCTCGACGGCGCGAAACTGGTCGTCACCTCGAAGAGCTTCACCGAGGGCGTGCTGCTGGGCAAGATCACTGCGACCTACCTGGCCGCGGCGGGTGCCTCGGTCACCGATCTGACCGGCGCGCCGGGATCGGCGTCGTCGCGGCAGGCGCAGCTCAACGGCGACGCCGACGTGCTGTGGGAATACACCGGCACCGGCTGGGTCAACTACCACAACGAGACCGAGACGATCGTGGACCCGCAGGAGCTGTGGCAGCGCGTCCACGACGTCGAAAAGCGTGACTACAACCTGGAATGGCTGCCCCCGTCGAACTTCAACGACACCTACGCGTTCGGTGCGTCGACACCGACCGCGCAGCGACTCGGCGTGAAGTCGCTCTCGGACGTGGCCGCGCTGCCGGTCGCCGAACGAACCTTCTGTGTCGATGACGAATTCTTCAGTCGCTCGGATGGTTTCATTCCGATGCTGCAGAAATACGGCATCCCCTACAACGATCCCAACGGTGTGCCTGCGGGCAATGTCACCCGCATGGACGCCGGCGTCGTCTATACCGCGACCGCCAAAGACTCGCCCTGCCACTTCGGCATGGTCTACACCACCGACGGCCGGGTCAAGAACCTGAACCTGCTCGTCCTGGACGACGACAAGAAGTTCTTCCTGCCCTACAGCGGGACCGCGGTCGTCCGGGGCCCCGTCCTCGACGCCAACCCCGAACTGCGCGAACTCCTCGGCACGATCTCCGAACTGCTCACCGACGACCTGATGCGAGAACTCAACGGCCGCGTGGACATCGACGGAGAAGACCCCTCCGACGTCGCTTACGACTGGCTGAAAAGCGCGAACCTGATCGCTTAGCGGAGTAGCGGGCTGTCGCGGGCGATCCGGCGCCGGGGAAGGTGATCGGCGCCGGTCTATGATCCGGCTGTGCCTCAGGATGGTCTAGCCGACGTGAAACGCTTCGATCCGGTGCCGGACCCGCGGCCGACCGATGAGGTGTGGCCGGAGCTGAAGTGGCCGGTTTCCCCGTCTGCCGAACTCGCCGGTGGGACAGTGCGGTTGAACCCGGTCGATCCGGCAGCCGATGCAGCCGAGTTGTTCGCGGTGCTCGATCACGATGTCGTGTGGGCCCACATTCCGTTTCGTCCGCGTGATCGACAGGAACTCGAAGCGTTCCTGCGGTCGTGGCACGCGACGCCGGAGAACTATCTGTGGATCGTCCGAACGCGCCAGGCCGTCGCGGGCTACCCGGTCGGTGCGATCGTCGGGATGACCTCCTATCTCGAAACCCGAGCGCGGGATGCCCGGTTGGAGATCGGCGCCACCCTCTTCGCCCCGGGTGTGTGGGCGAGCGGGGTGAACCCGGAGGCCAAGCTGCTGCTCCTCGGCTATGCGTTCGACACGCTGGGTGCCGGTCGCGTCGAGCTCAAAACCGATGTTCGCAATCACCGTTCGCAACAGGCCATCGCGCGCCTCGGCGCCCGCTACGAAGGCACACTGCGCCGCTACACCCGGCGTGCCGACGGCACCATTCGCGACTCCGTGCTGTTCTCGATCACGGTGGAAGACTGGCCGGACGTCAGAGCGCGTCTTGCCGGCCGCCTTCGCGACCTCGGGCGTCCCGTGAACTCGTCCGCGGCACCCCTGCGCTGAAACGCGGTCGGCTACCGCTGCGCTGATACGCG
Organism: Nocardia sp. NPDC056952; assembly: GCF_042674185.1. NCBI lineage: Bacteria > Bacillati > Actinomycetota > Actinomycetes > Mycobacteriales > Nocardiaceae > Nocardia > Nocardia sp. NPDC056952. Next base: position 288,076 of record NZ_JBHURA010000002.1, read on the forward strand.
TAGCGCCACGAGGGGTTCGCGTGTGCGTAGCCTGGATCAGTGGGAGTTGCGGAGGTCGGGTGCGAGCCCGCTCTGGGCTGGGATTTTGCGGGTCCGTCCGCTGCCGCGGCATCGGGTGCCGCGATGATCGGATACCGCGATGTGGGTGGCGCCGGGTTGGACTTGCGGGTTGCCGCGACGACGGCGGTCGCTGTGGTGATCGAGTTCGGGGGGCGGGAACTGCTTGTCGACGACGCGGATGGACGGCAGGCGCTGGGGGGTTTCGTCGTCGGACTTCCCTTGGCTGCCGCGCGCATTCGTAGCGGACAAGCCGAGTGCGTAGAGATTCGCTTGTCGCCGATCCGGGCGTATTCGCTGTTGGGTATCGCCGCCACCGATCTGGGCCGGGGCGTTGTCCCGCTGGAGGAGCTGTGGGGACCCGGGGTTCGGCGACTGCGGGAGCAACTCGCGGAGGCGGGGACCTGGGAGGACCGGTTCGCACTGACGGCATCGTTTCTGGCACAGCGTGACAGGCCGATGCTCACGCCGGACCCGGAGGTGATCGCTGCCTGGCATCGCCTCCTCGCCTCCGGTGGCCGGGTGAAGGTCAGCGAGCTCGCCGATTCGCTGGGGTGGAGCCGTAAACGGCTGTGGGCGAGGTTCGAATCCCAGATCGGTCTGACACCCAAGCGCGCGGCGATGCTGGTCCGATTCCGGTGCGCGGCCACCGCTTTGCTGGCGGGCAGGCCGGCCGCCGACGTCGCCGCGGTCTGCGGGTACACCGATCAGGCTCATCTGTGCCGGGATGTGGCGATCTTCGCCGATCGCACCCCGGGGACGCTGCACGCGGACAATCTTCCTGTCATCGCCCGGGATCGGTACCGGGCGTGGGGAACATTCTTCCAATCCCCGGGGTGAGCGATCGGTCGATAGTGGTGTTCCCTCACCCCGATCGACGAGAGGACACCTGCCGTGACCGATACGCTCGGCCCTGCCGATCCCCACACCTCAGCACGACGTACCGGTGAGCAGTCCGTGGCAACGAGACCGCTGCTGGCCTGCGGTGTCATCGCTCCGCTCATCAACATTGTCGTCATGCTCGTCCTCGGGGCCGTTCGCCCTGACTACAACGCCTGGGTGGTCCCCGACAGCAACCTCGAACTGGGGCCCGGTGGGTGGATGCAGATCACGAACTACATCGTCACCGGAACACTCCTGCTCGCCTTTGCGATCGGGACGAGGCGGCTTCTGCGTACCGGACGCGGTTCCACCTGGGGTCCGGTCCTGCTCGGCATCTACGGCTTCACCTTCTTCGCCATCGGGCCCATCCTTCCCGACCCGTCGCTGGGGTACCCCGCGGGAGCGTCGGAAGCGTTGACCGTGCACGGCGCTGTGCACACTCTTCTCGGTCTCGTTCAGTTCACGTCGCTGACCGTGGCTTGCTTCGTGCTGGCACGGCACGATCAGTTGCCCGGAAGTCGCGGCTGGTCCCGGTATTCGGTGGCCACCGGCCTGCTGGTCGCCACCACCTACGTCGCCTTCGCCTGCACTGCGAAATTGGTCGACGGGGGACCGGCAGGGCTCATCGAACGGGTGGGGATCATTGCCGGCGGCCTGTGGGTTGTCCTGCTGGCGATCCGCCTACTCGGCAGGAAAGCCTATTTCGAGAGCGGCAGCCCGGTCGGTTCGGGAATCTGTTCGACGGTGAGTCGTTTACGGAAGACCCAGTAGGTCCAGCCCTGGTAGATCAGGACCACCGGGGTGCACAGGACCGCTGCCCAGCTCATCACCTGGAGGGTGTAGTGGCTGGAGGAGGCGTTGTGGATGTTCAAATCGAACGCGGGGTCGATCGTCGAGGGCATCACGTTCGGGTAGAGCGAGCCGACCAGCAGGATGGTGGCCGCGGCGATCGTGACGGTGGTGCCGAGGAACGCCCAGCCGTCACGGGCCGCGCCGGTGGCCCCACCGGCGACGACCAGGCCGAGCACGGCCGCGCCGAGCGCGGCCCAGGTCCAGCCGGAGCCGTAGGCGAGCTGAGTCCACAGCCCGAACCCGCCGACGATCACCACCGTGGGCACGAACAGGATCCGCACGCAGACGCGGGCATCGTCGCGGACTTCACCACCGGTCTTGAGCGCGAGGAAGATCGCGCCGTGCAGGGCGAACAGGATGGCCGTGGTCGCCGCGCCGAGCAGCGCGTAGGGGCTGAGCAGATCCCACACCGAGCCGACGACCTGTCGCTTCTCGTTCAGCGGTACCCCGCGCACGAGGTTGGCGAACACCCAGCCCCACGCCAGTGCCGGAATCCACGAGCCGATGCCGATGCCGATGTCGCACCAGGCCCGCCACTTCGGCGAGTTGATCTTCGCTCGCCACTCGATCGCGCAGATTCGCAGGATCAACGCGACCAGCAACAACAGCAGGGCCAGATAGAACCCGGAGAACAAGCTCGCGTACCACTCGGGAAACGCCGCGAACATCGCACCGCCCGCGGTGATCAGCCAGACTTCGTTGCCGTCCCACACCGGGCCGATGGTGTTGAGCACGACGCGCCTGCGCACATCGGAACCCTTACCGAGGATCGGCATCAGCATGCCGACACCGAAGTCGAAGCCCTCGAGGATGAAGTAGCCGGTGAACAGCACGGCGACCAGCACGAACCAGAATTGCTGCAGACTCATCGTCGTCTCCTAGTACGCGAAGGACAGCGGCTCGACGGGTTCGGCGCGGTGCCTGCCGCCACCGCCGTCGTCATCGGGACCGAACTCGTCATCGGAAGCCGTCGGCCCTGGTTCGGGCCCGACCACGGTGTAGCGATGCATCAGGTAGTACCAGACCACCGCCAGCGCGCCGTAGAGCAGCGTGAAGACAGCGAGGGAGAAGATGACCGTCCCCGGTGCGTGATCGGAGACTCCTTGCGCCACCGTCATGCGAATGGTCGTGTCGCCGGTCAGGTTCGGCACCACCACCCACGGCTGACGTCCCATCTCGGTGAAGACCCAGCCCGCGCTGTTGGCCAGGAACGGGGTCGGGATGGCGATCAGACACAGCCAGGAGAACCAGCGCTTGCCGGGAACTCGACCACCGCGGGTCATCCAGAGCCCGGCGAGCAGCAAGAGCGCCGGTCCGGCCAGAAGGCCGATCATGCCGCGGAAGCCCCAGTAGGTGACGAAGAGGTTGGGCCGGTAGTTGCCGGGCCCGTAGTCCTCGACGTAGGACTTCTGCAGATCCTCCACGCCCTGCAAGGTGACGCCGGTGAACTTGCCCTCGGCCAGGAACGGCAGGACGTAGGGAACCTCCAGCAGATGCGTGACGCTGTCGCAGTTGTTGTGCGTGCCGACGGTGAGGATCGAGAACTTCGGATCGGTCTCGGTGTGGCACAGCGATTCCGCCGACGCCATCTTCATCGGCTGCTGATCGAACATGATCTTGCCCTGGATATCGCCGGTGAGACCCACTACGACGATCGACGCGGCGATGACCCACATGCCCGCCCGCGCCACCGGTCGCCACATGGTCTCGGCTTCGTCGAGTTTCGTGGCATCACCACTGCGTACGTTGCGCACCATGAACCAGCCCGCGATGCCGGCGACGAAGGTCGCCGCGGTCAAGAACGCGCCGGCGACCACATGCGGAAACGCCGCGAGGGTGGTGTTGTTGGTGAGCAGCGCCCAGATGCTGTCCAGCTCGGCGCGTCCGGTCTCGGGATTGTATTTCGCGCCGACCGGGTGCTGCATGAACGAGTTGGCGGCGACGATGAAGTAGGCCGACGCGTTGACACCGAACGCGACGATCCAGATCGTCGCGAGGTGAACGAGTTTGGGCAGGCGAGTCCAGCCGAATATCCACAGTCCGAGGAATGTCGACTCCAGGAAGAAGGCGACCAGCGCCTCGAATGCCAGGGGTGCACCGAAGACGTCGCCGACGAATCGGGAGTACTCACTCCAGTTCATCCCGAATTGGAACTCCTGCACGATTCCGGTGGCGACACCGATGGCGAAGTTGATCAGGAACAGCTTTCCGAAGAACTTGGTGAGCCGGTACCAGTGTTCTTTTCCGGTGATCACCCACGCCGTTTGCATTCCCGCGACGAGCGGTGCCAGTCCGATGGTGAGCGGGACGAAGATGAAGTGGTAGACCGTGGTGATACCGAACTGCCATCTGGAGACATCCAGTGTGCTCATTGCCAGCGAACTCATCGTCGGATCTCCTGCCATCGCAGTGAACTGGTGCCGAACGGTGTCGAGGGGAATGGATGACTACCAATTAGACGTAGCGAATGTCTTTCGCCCGCAGGATTTCCGGGAGCGCTGTTCGATCCTAGGTGACCAGGTCGCGAATTCCGGTCAGGACTCGGCGATCTTCTTCGCGTGCAGCAGGACGTGCTCGATCATCGCGGGAGTCACCCGACCGGTAGCGGTATTGCGCTGACTCACGTGGTAACTGCCGAGCACGGTGACCGATCGGCCGTCGGGATGGGTGATGACCACTTGTGCGCCGTGGGTGAAACGGGGACGTGGGCGTGGCACATTCCAGCCCCCTGTCAGCAGGACGGTAAAGAGAGCCTGCCAGCCGAAGGTGCCGAGAACGACGATCACCCGCAGCGTCGGGCGCAGCAGCTCCAATTCCCGGCTGAGGAAAGGCGCGCAGCGCTGCCGCTCTTCGGGCGTCGGTTTGTTCTCCGGCGGGGCGCAGTGCACCGGTGCGGTGAGCCGGGTATCGAGCAGTTCGATGCCGTCGTCGCGGCTGATCGGGTGCGCGCCGGTGGCCAGACCGACCGCGTGCAGTGCGCCGAACAGGACGTTGCCGCTCGGGTCGCCGGTGAACATGCGCCCGGTCCGGTTGCCGCCGTGGGCGGCGGGCGCGAGGCCGACTACGAGAATTCGCGCGTCGGCGGGACCGAAGCCCGGCACCGGCCGACCCCAATACTGTTCGTGGCGGAAGGCCGCGCGTTTGACGACGGCGACCTCCTCGCGCCAGGCGACGAGCCTGGGGCAGGCGCGACAGGTGGAAACCAGGCGGTCGAGCGCGGCGATATCGGGGGTGTGGGCTGCCGCGCTCGGGGCTGCTTCCGGATCCACGCCGGTCATCGGCACAGTCTAGTCGGCGGCCCTGATGCGGTTTCGAGACAGTTCGCCGACGGAACCATATGCGCGGTACCGTCGGTACCAGGTACATTCGGGAGATGTTGTCCACCGAGATCGTGAGCGCCGACGGAGTCGTGCGCGGTCGTGCGGGTCGCCGAATCGCCCGCTGGCGTGCCCTGCCCTACGCGGCCCCACCCATCGGAGCGCTGCGGTTGCGTGCTCCCCAGCCCGTTCGACCGTGGACGGGGGTGCGATCGGCGACCGAGTTCGGCTTCGCCGCGGTGCAGAACCCCAACGGTGCCCGCGTGGGGCCGCGAACCTGGCAACCCACCGGGGAGGACTGCCTGACGCTCAATGTGACCGCACCGGTGACGCCCTCGTCGACACCGCGCCCGGTCATGGTGTTCTTCCACGGTGGCGGCTACCTGATCGGCACGTCGAGCATGTATTCCGGCGCACGGCTGGCCGCGCGGGGCGACGTGATCGTGGTGTCGGTGAACTATCGCCTCGGTGCGCTCGGGTATGTCGATTTCAGCGAATTCTCCACACCGGACAGACCTTTCGAGTCGAACCTCGGATTGCGCGATCAGGTCGCGGCACTCGAATGGGTGCGCCGCAATATCGCCGCGTTCGGCGGTGACCCGGACAACGTCACCATCTTCGGTGAATCGGCGGGTGCGCACGCGGTGGTCAGCCTGCTGGCGACCCCCGCCGCCCGCGGCCTGTTCCATCGGGCGATCGCGCAGAGCGCCCCGGCGGACTGGACCTCGACTCCGGACGAGGCGCGCCGCTTCGCCCGCCGTTGCCTGGACCGGCTCGGCGCCGCCCCCGCCGACGCCGCGACCGTGCTGAACACCGTGTCAGCGAAGGAGCTGTGCCGGGCGGGTGACCGTGCGCTGGGCCGGGCGCTGCGCGAGAATCCGGGCAGTTTTCCCTACGCGCCGGTCGCGGACGGCGATTTCCTGCCGGAAACGCCCTTGGACGCGATCGCGGCGGGCCGGGCGCATCCGGTGCCGTTGATCATCGGCACCAACCGCGACGAGGCGACGCTGTTCCAGCGCTTCGCCAAGGCGGTGCCGCACACCCCTGAGCAGCTGACGGCCATCTTCGGACGCTACGAACCCGGCGCCGAACAGGCGGTGACCAGCCGATACCCCGGCTATCCGGCCGCGCGGACCGCGGTGCGCATCGGCGGGGACCACCTGTTCCTGCGCCCGACGCTGGCCGTTCTCGAAGGCCACAGCCGCTATGCCCCCACCTACGCCTACCGGTACGACTACGCCCCGCGCGCACTGCACCTGGCAGGTTTCGGCGCCACCCACGCGCTCGATCTCGTCCCGGTTTTCGGCTGGGTCGACGGACCGGTCGGCCGCGCGATGACAGCGGCAGGCGGCAGGCGGGCGTTCCTGGCGGTCCAAGACCATATCCAGGACAACTGGCTCAGCTTCGCCCGCACCGGCCGTCCGCTGCCGCCCTGGAGCCCCTACACCGCCGAACGCCGGACGACCTCCATCATCGACCATCCACCGCGCGTGCTGGTCGACCCCGAGTCCGCGCGACGCGAAGCGTGGCAAGGCATCCGGAAGTGCGAAGCATGACCGTCGAGCTCGCCGCGGAGCAGCTGGCCGATCGCATCAGGGCGCTCTACGCCGAAGACGGGCAGATCCGTGCGGCGCGTCCCGCCGAGGACGTACACGCCATCGTGACGACCCCCGGGCTCGCGCCGGCGCGCATCGTCGAGACCGTCATGACCGCCTACGCCGAGCGCCCGGCGCTCGGCACGCGCCGGACCGAACTGGTCGAGTCGGGCGGACGGATGACTCGAAAGCTGTTGCCGGAGTTCGATGTACTGACCTACGGGCAGGTGTGGGAGCGCACCCGCGCGCTCGCCGCAGCCTGGCACAGTGACGGCGTCGTCGCGGGGGATTTCATCGCGGTGCTCGGGTTCACCAGCGCCGACTACACCGTGCTCGATCTCGCGACGATCCACGTCGGCGGGGTCGCGGTGCCGTTACAGGCCGGCGCGGGCCTCGAACAGTTGTGTTCGATCCTCGACGAGACCGAGCCGACGGTGTTCGCGGTCGATACCGCCCACCTGGACACCGCCATCGATGCGATACTCGCCGGCGCGACACCACGTTCGCTGATCGTGTTCGACCATCACGCCGACGACGACGATCACCGCGACGCGCTCGACGCGGCCCGTGCCCGGCTGCGTGCCGGGGGATCGGCCCTGGTGCCCAGCACGCTCGCCGACATCGTCGAACAGGGTCGGCTCGCCGATGCGGCGCCGCTGAGCGTGCCCGCCGACGGCGACGATCCCCTCGCCCTGCTGATCTACACCTCGGGCAGCACCGGTACGCCCAAGGGCGCGATGTACACCCAGCGTTTGGTCGCGGTCGGCTGGCAGCCCGCGCGGCCGCTGGCCGCGATCAATGTCAACTTCCTGCCGATGAGCCATATCGCGGCCCGCCTCACCCTCAACGGCGTGCTCGCCCGTGGCGGCACCGCGTTCTTCGCGGCGGCGCCGGACCTGTCGACGTTGTTCACCGACATCACGCTCGTGCGGCCTACCGAGATCTTCCTGGTGCCGCGGGTGTGCGACATGATCATGCAGCGTTTCCGTCATGAGGTCGCCGAACGTGGCGAGGCGGCGACCGATGCGGTGAAAACCGAACTGCGTGAACAGTTCCTGGGTGGCCGACTGATGTCGGTGCTGTGCGGCAGCGCGCCGATCGCCCCCGAGCTGCGTACTTTCGTCGAATCGGTGCTGCAATTGCGCCTCCACGACGGGTACGGCTCCACCGAGACCGGCGGCGGGGTGATCTTCGATACGAAGGTGATGCGCCCGCCGGTGCTGGACTACAAACTCGTCGACGTGCCCGAACTCGGCTATTTCGGTACCGACAAGCCGTATCCGCGCGGGGAATTGCTGCTCAAGACCACCACGATGATCGCCGGGTACTACCGCCGCCCGGAGGTGACCGCCGAGGTCTTCGACGCCGACGGCTTCTGCCGCACCGGCGACGTGGTCGCGGAGCTGGCACCGGACCGGCTGGCTTACGTCGACCGCCGCAACAATGTCCTCAAGCTGTCCCAGGGCGAGTTCGTGACGGTATCGCGGCTGGAAGCGGTGTTCGCGGGCGCCGATCTGGTGCGCCAGATCTATGTGTACGGCAGCAGCGAACGGTCCTATCTGCTGGCGGTCGTGGTGCCCACCGAGGCCGCCCTCGCGGGACCTGCCGGCGGGTTGCGCGCCGCGGTGAGTTCGTCGCTGCACCGCGCCGCCGTGTCGGCGGGGCTCGAGCCGTACGAGATTCCGCGCGACTTCATCATCGAGACCGAACCGTTCACGACCACCGGCGGGACCTTGTCCGGAGTCGGGAAACTGTTGCGCCCGAAGCTGAAACAGCGGTACGGCGAGCGTCTCGAGCAGCTTTACGCGGACCTCGCGCGGGGTCAGGAGGACGAACTGCAGCGGTTGCGTCGCGATGCGCCCGGCCTACCGGTGTACGAGACCGTCGTGCGTGCCGCCAGCGCGGTGCTCGGCGGCGACCCGGCAGATCTGCGACCCGACGCGCGATTCGGTGATCTCGGCGGCGATTCGCTGGCAGCACTGTCGTATTCGTCTCTGCTGCGGGAACTGCTCGCGGTGGATGTGCCGGTGAATGTGCTGCTCGGACCGGACAGCGACCTGGCGCGCATCGCCGACTACGTGCGCCATGAACGCGAACCGGGCACGCACAGAACCGATTCCGACGCGATACACGGTACCGATGCGACCGAGATTCGTGCCGCGGATCTGACACTCGAGAAGTTCTTGGATGTCGCCGACGTAGCGCAGGTGCCTGCCGCAGCACTCGCGCGGACGGTGTTGATCACCGGCGCCAACGGCTACCTCGGCCGGTTCCTCCTCCTGACCTGGCTGGAACGGCTCGCTCCTCGGGGCGGCAAGGTGATCTGCGTGGTCCGCGGCGGCGATGCGATCGCCGCTCGCGAGCGCCTCGACGCGGCGTTCGCCAGCGACAGCGACCTCGACACCCATTTCCAGCTCCTCGCGAAGGACACGCTGGAAGTGCTGCCCGGCGACATCGGCGAACCGAATCTCGGTCTGCCACAGCCGACATGGGACCGGCTGGCCGCCGAGGTCGATCTGATCGTGCACTCCGCGGCACTGGTGAACCATGTGCTCCCGTACGCGGCTCTGTTCGGCCCGAACGTGGTGGGCACCGCCGAGATCATCCGGCTGGCGCTGACAACGACGCGCAAGCCGGTGAGCTACCTGTCGACAGTGGCCGTCGCGGCGCAGGGGGAGTCCTTCGTCGAAGACGGTGACGTGCGAACCATGAGCCCGGTCCGCCGGCTGGACGATTCCTATGCCAACGGCTACGGCAACAGCAAGTGGGCGGGTGAGGTGCTGCTGCGGGAGGCGGCTGAGCGGTTCGGGTTGCCCGTCGCGGTGTTCCGCTCGGACATGATCCTGGCGCACAGTCACTTTCGTGGGCAGCTCAATGTGCCCGACGTCTTCACCCGGCTCTTGCTGAGCGTGCTCGTCACCGGTCTCGCACCGAAGTCGTTCTACCGCACCGATTCCGCCGGGCAACGACAGCGTGCCCATTACGACGGGCTACCGGCCGACTTCGTCGCCACGGCCGTCACCGCACTCGGCGCCGCCGCTACGAGCGGTTACCGCACCTACGACGTCCTGAACCCGCACGACGACGGCATCTCCCTCGACGTCTTCGTCGACTGGCTGATCGACGCGGGCTGCCACATCGATCGCATCGACAGCTACGACGAGTGGTTCGCCCGCTTCGAAACAGCCTTGCGGGCCCTCCCCGAACCGCAGCGCAAACACACCCTGCTCCCGCTGCTCGACGCCTATCGCCGACCCGGTCGTCCACTGCCCGGCTCAGCTCTCCCCGCCGACGGATTCCACGCCGCCGTTCGCGCCGCACAGATCGGTCCCGACAACGACATCCCGCACCTACCGGCGGATCTCATCGCCAAATATGTCCGCGACCTGACCGGCCTCGGCCTGCTGGAGTAGTCCTCACAGGGTGGGCCGGGCGATCCAGGACTGCCAGCGGCTGTCGAGGACGAGCTCGGCCAGGCGCTGGTAGCCGCCGCTGCCGGGGTGGGCACCGTCGCCCGCCATGGCTTCGCGAGTCCAGACGGGGTCGTCGGCCAAGTGCCTTGTGGTGGCGACGAAGGGCACCTTGCGTGATTCGCACAGCTCCGCCATGTCGTCGGCGAGCTCCGCGGTGCGCCGCAGGTGCTCCGCGCCGCCGTCGATGACAGGTGGTGGGCCGACTACCAGCGGATGGATCGCACGTTCCCTGCTTTCGGTCAGCAGGGTCGCGAGGTTGTCGAGGCATTGTGCCCTGTCCACCCGGACGTCGCCGTTCTCCACGACCGCGTCGTTGCTGCCGAACGAGATCACCAGACGATTGTCGGTGCCGGGCAGGACGCGCGGCTCGACCTCTCCCCAGCAGTGGCGCAGGACATCAGCGGAGGTATTGCGCCGGATGCCGAGGTTGAACGCGGTGATACCGGGGCCGCTCGCGGTGAGTACGCGGCCGACCCAGCCGCGGTACTCCGGATCGCCGATTCCCTGGACGAAGGAGTCGCCGATGAAGCAGATGCGCAGATCCTCATTCATTCGGGCAACTGTACGAGGTGGGGGAGTGGGTTTCGGGGATCGGCCTGATCGGCGGCGGGGGAGTGCACAAGCCAAGGGGCAGAGGGTATTTGAAACCCGGTGACGATCACGGCGGCCATGGGTGGAGCTACCGACGATCGTCGGTGAAGGTTCTCCCTCCTAGATATTTAATCGCGATATTGCGATATGCGCATCTAACTATGTCAATCCATCATCCGGCCGTGCTCGACTTCGTCGACCTCAACACCCTTCAAAAGCACAAGGAGGGGAGGGGGGTCAGAGCTTGCCGTAGTGGGGGAGCATGCCGGTTGCTACGGCGGGGCGACCATTCGCGCCACGGCCGCCACCACCGCCGCGCGCTGCGCCGCCAGGCGACCGTCGTCGGTGGATCCCGTTCTCGCATGGGTGGCTGAGGTGCGGGTCAGATCGGTGAGCATGCGGAGCATGATCGGGGCGGGGATATCGGTGGTGACGAGGCCTTCGTGTTGACCGCGGCGGAGCTCGGTGATCTTCGCGTCGATGGTGCGGCGCAGAGCTTGCGGGATGTCGCCGGACGGTTCGAGTTCGGCCCAGGCTTGTAGGCGGGCGTTGTCGGGGTGGGCGACGAAGTGGTCGAACAGGCGGCCGGCATAGGCCGGTAGGTCGTCGGCGGACATGGCGGCCTCGCTGCTGGTTTCGGTGGTCCAGCGTTCGGTGACGGCCGCGTAGAGCTCGTTCTTGCCGGGGAAGTAGGCGTAGAGCCGGTCCTTGCTGGCGTGCGCGGCGTCCGCGATGCGGTTGATCCGAGCGCCGGCGATGCCGAATTCGGCGAACTCCGCTTTCGCCGCGGTGAGTATTCGCTCCCTGGTTGCCTGACCTGCCGCACGCATGCGCCGAATCCTACCCCTTGCCGAACCATCTGGTTCGGAACTATGGTCCACTGTGAACCGAACGGTTCTGAACTCTGTGAGACGAGGGCTTGATGAGCGCGGACAAACCACGGTGGCAGCAGCTCAAGGAGCAGTCGGACGGTGTGACGACCGCCGAGCTGGATCAGCTGTGGACCCGGCTACGCCCGGCGCGCGCTGAGGACATCCTCGGCGAATGGCGCGGTGACGCGTTTCAGACCGGTCACCCGCTGTGCCGCGCACTGCCCGCGAGTCGCTGGTACGGAAAGAACTTCCACGCTCTCGACGACGCGAAGCCGCTGATCTGCCGGGCCGAGGACGGCAGCCTGTTCTCCAATGTCGAACTGGGACAGGGTGAAGCGACCCTGTGGAACATCGAGTTCCGCGGTGAGGTCACCGCGACCATGGTCTACGACGGTCGCGCGGTGTTCGACCACTTCAAGTGGCTCGACGACACCACCCTGATGGGCATCATGAACGGGCGTCCCGAACTGGTTCTCGCGCGCGGCGAATACTTCTACTTCCTGCTGGAACGGGTCTCTTGATGCGCACGACTGGGGTGCTGTCGCGCGATCCGGGCGCGGACTTCTCGATCGAGCCGATCGAAGTCGACGAGCCGCGCGCGGGCGAGATCCTGGTGCGGATCGTCGCTGCCGGTATCTGCCACACCGACCTGGTGAGCCGTCGCGCGGGCGCCGCGGATCGGCCGATCCTGCTGGGCCACGAGGGCGCGGGTGTCGTCGCGGCGGTCGGGTCCGATGTGCGTACGGTCCGGCCCGCTGATCATGTCGTGCTGACCTTTCGGCACTGCGGTACCTGTCGCAACTGTGCGGCCGGTCGGCCTGCGTACTGCCACCGGGCGACCGCGCTCAACCAGTTCGGGCGACGCGCGCACGCCACGCCCCGGGCGCTGGTCGACGGGTCCCCGATTCTCGGCGGATTCTTCGGTCAGTCGAGTTTCGCCGGTTACGCGCTGAGCACCGAGGACAACACGATCGTGGTCGACCCCGCGATCGACCTCACGGTGGCGGCGCCGTTCGGCTGCGGATTCCAGACCGGTGCGGGTGCGGTGCTCAACGCTTTGGCGCCGGAGCCGGGTTCGTGGGTTGCGGTGTACGGGGCGGGCGCGGTCGGGATGGCGGGCCTACTCGCAGCCCGGACAGTTCCCGATGTGCGCGTGGTCGTCGTCGAGACATCGGCTGCGCGGCGGGAACTGGCCGTCGAACTGGGAGCTGACGCCGCGCTGGATCCTGCCGACGGGCCGACGGCAGCGCGCATCCGTGAGCTCACCGAGGGCGGTGCGACGCATGCGCTCGACACGACCGGCATCGCCACCGTGCTCGCCGATGCCGTCGCCGCGCTCGCGGTGGGGGCGACGGTGGTGGCCGTGGGTCTGGGTCGGGGTACGCCGCCGATCGATGTCGGTGATCTCGTGCTGCACGGCAAGGCGATTCGCGGCTGCCTCGAAGGAGACAGCGTGCCCGCCACCTTCATTCCCCATCTGCTCGATCTGTACGCGGCTGGTCGTTTCCCGGCCGAGCGACTCACCGCCCGGTATCCGCATGCCGAGGTCGGCGCCGCACTGGCCGATCAGCGTGCGGGCACTGTGGTCAAGCCGGTGCTCACATGGTGAACACCCTCGAATCCACGGACGCGCCATGACACTTCTGTTCAATGACATCCAGACCGACGAGAGCGCCGAAACTGCCCGCACCCAGCGTCGGCTCATGGTGCTCAACGCCGCGCGTGCGGTCTTCGTGGCTCACGGGTATCACGGTGCGAGCATGGATGACATCGGCATTCGGGCCGGGATGAGCAAGCCGGTGCTGTACACGCACTACGCGAGCAAGCTCGATCTGTATCTGTCGGTGTTGCAGGGGTATCTGGACCGGATGGTCGACGGCATTCGCGATGCGCTGGCCGACGCGAACGGTCAAGAGGACAAGGTGCGTCGCGCGGTGCTGGCCTATTTCGACTTCGTCGACGAGGACGCCGGCGGGCACACGTTGGTCTTCGAGTCGCCGGTGCCGAGCGAGCCGTGTGTGCGGTGGCGGGTGCGCAATGCCATGGGCGAGTGCGCGGTGCTGGTGAGCGCTGAGCTGCGCGCGGCGGGGATGGACGATGTCCGGGCCTATGCGTGTGCGTTCGGCGTGGTCGGGGCCAGCCACCTCGCGGCGCGCCAGTGGCTGGACACGGGTCGCCCGATTCCGAAGGGCGATGCGGTCGATACCGTTGTCTCGCTGTGCTGGAACGGGTTGTCCGGGGTCGAGACGACGGGGGACTAGGGCCCGTCGCGCCCTCGATGGGGAGCGACGTCGAGGGCGGTCAGTTCAACGCTGCCGGCAGTGGACTTCCGTCGAGCAGTTCCTCGCTGGGTAGCTGTCCGATGAGTACGGCGAGCGCGCGCTTCCATCGGCGCAGTACCGCCTCGCGTTCGCCGAGTGTGCCGGTGAGCATGGCGGTCATCGAGAGCCCGGTGAGCAGGTCGATGGTGAATTCGACGAGGACTTCGGCGCGCGGATCCGTGGCATACGGTTCGCCGAGCACTTCCAGGTAGAGCCTGCGCATTTCGGTGAATACGCGACGTTCCTCGATGACGAGCTGGTCGCGGAGTTCGGTGTCGGTGCGTGCGGCGACCCACAGGTCGAGTGCGGTGAAGAAGGCGGGGCTGTTGAGGTCGCGCCAGGCGAGGTCGACGACGGATTGCAGGCGGTCGCGGCCGGGCGCGAGGAGTTCGGCTTCGCGCCGGAATTTGTCGAGCCGGGTGTCGACGACCTGGGTGGTGGCGGCGATGAGCAGTTCGGCTCTGGTGGGGAAGTGGTGCTGCACGGTGCCGCGGGCGAGTCCGGCGCGTTCCTGGACCGCGCTGACGGTGGTTGCCGCGTAGCCGCGTTCGAGCAGGCATTCGGCGGTGCAGGCCAGGATTCTGGCGCGGGTGGATGCCCGACGTTCGGCCTGGGTGCGGCGTGGAGGTTGCACGGTCACCTGAGAAATCGTACGTGCTGCCGACAAGATTCGGTAGATTGAGTGAAAAGTGTCGGCCGTCACCTCTTGACGACGGCCGATGGAGCTGGTGCAATCAAGAAACCGTACGCAGTAACTGTTTATTGGACGAAGGGCTGCGATGACGCAGATCTCCCACCTCCGCCGGGGCAGTGGTACGCCGATCGTGCTGGTGCACGGTCTCGGCAGCCGCTGGCAGGTTTTCGCACCGATCATCGATCTGCTCGCCGAGCAGCACGAGGTCATCGCGATCGACCTCCCGGGCTTCGGTGACTCACCCGCGCTGGACACTGTGCGACCGGGGCCGCGTGGCTATGCCACCTGGCTCGCACAATGGTTGGCGGACAACGAGATTCAACGCCCGCACGTGGTCGGGAGTTCGATGGGCGGCGGGATCGCCCTCGAGCTGGGCCGGGCCGGAGTGGCATCCGGGGTCACCGCGTTCTCCCCGGTCGGCTTCTACGGGCCGCTCGGACGGCGATGGACGCAGGGCCTGCTCACCAGCATGCGTGGCGCCGCTCGGGTTGCCGGACCGGCACTGGACCGGCTGGTCGAGCACCCCGCCGGCCGCGTGGTCCTGCTCTCGTCCATGTTCGGCCGCCCGGTGCGTGTCGATCCCGATGCCGCCCGCACCGATCTGGCCGGGCTGGCGGGGGCCACCTCCTTCGCCGCCGCTCGCGACGACTTCGGCAACTATGTGCTCGACCCCGGCGACGACCGTGGCTCGCTGGGCGAGATTCCGGTGACGATCGCGTGGGGCACCCGCGACATCGTGCTCGTGCACCGCACCCAGAGCGCCCGCGCGCGGACGGTGTTGCCGTTCGCGCAGCACGTCGACCTTCCCGGCTGCGGGCACCTCCCGTTCAGCGACGACCCCGAAACCTGTGCTCGCCTCGTTCTCGAAGGGACCTCATGACCCCGTCCATCGCAGTGATCGGTAGCGGGTTCGGTGGCCTGGCGGCTGTCATCGCACTGAAGAAGCGCGGCTTCGACGACATCGTCGTGTTCGAGAAGGCCGACGATGTCGGCGGCGTCTGGCGAGAGAACACCTACCCCGGTGCGGCCTGCGATGTGCCCTCCCCGTTCTACTCGTACTCCTTCGAGCCGAATCCACGGTGGCCGCACCGATTCTCGCGGCAGCCGGCGATCCTCGACTACATCAGGCACGTCGCCGAGAAATACGATGTGCGCCGCCATATCCGGTTCGGCACCGAAGTGCTCGGCGCGGCGTTCGACGACGCGACCGGGAAGTGGACGGTCCGGCTCGGCGGCGGGGACACCGTGGTGGTCGATGTGCTGGTGTCGGCGGTGGGCCAGCTGTCGCGGCCCTCGGTGCCCGCGATCGCGGGGCGCGACAGCTTCGCAGGCGCCAGTTTCCATTCCGCCGAGTGGGATCACGAGGTGGATCTGACGGGTAAGCGCGTCGCCGTGATCGGTACCGGGGCGAGTGCGATCCAGTTCGTTCCCGAGGTCCAGCGGCAGGCCGAGAAACTGACGCTGTTCCAGCGGACCGCGCCCTACATCATCCCGCGCCCCGATCGCGAGTTCTCGACGCGCCATCATCGGGTGTTCGAGAAGCTGCCGGTGACCGAGCTCGCCGAACGTGGCACCTGGTACGGCGTCGTCGAAGGGCTCAGCGTCGCCTGGGTGTACTCCAAGCCGCTGTCCGCCGCGATCAAGGCTGTGTCGAAGTGGCACATGCGCAGGCAGACCAAGGCCAAGCCGGGGCTGTTCGAGAAGGTGTGGCCGGACTATCCGGTCGGGTGTAAGCGAATTCTGTTCTCCGACAACTATCTTCCGGCGCTGACCGAACCGAATGTGGAGGTGACCACCGAGCGGATCGCCGAGATCACGTCCTCGGGTGTGCGCACCGCGGACGGGCGGGATCACGAGGTGGATGTGATCATCTGGGGGACCGGTTTCACCAGCACCGAGTTCCTGGCGCCGATGACGATCACGGGCGCGCAGGGCCGGGAGCTGACGCAGGAGTGGGACAGCGGTGCACACGCCTACTACGGCATGACCGTGCCGCGGTTTCCGAACCTGTTCATCATGTACGGGCCCAACACCAACACCGGTGGCGGCTCGATCATCTACTTCCTCGAGGCGCAGGCGAAGTACCTCGGCGACTATGTCGCCCATCTCGCGGCGTCCGGTCGCGCACTGACGGTGCGTCCGGACGTGGAGCAGGCTTATGACGAGCGGATCCAGGCGCAGCTCGGCGGCAGCGTGTGGAGTCGCTGCTCGTCGTGGTACCGCCAGGCCGACGGCCGGATCACGACCAACTGGCCACTACTGGGAATCCAATACAAGAAGCAGGCGCGGTTCGATCCCGCCGACTATGAGGTGGTGTCGCGATGAGTGACTACGACTACGACGTGATCGTCGTCGGTTCCGGTTTCGGTGGCAGCGTCACAGCGCTGCGGCTGACCGAGAAGGGTTACCGGGTGGGAGTTCTGGAATCCGGCAGACGCTGGAATGCCGAGGACTTTCCGAAGACGAACTGGAACATTCCCAAGGCCATCTGGGCGCCGCGCCTCGGCCTGACGGGGCCGCAGCGAATCAGCGCGCTGGGCAAATGCTTGGTCTTCAGCGGTTCGGGCGTGGGCGGCGGGTCGCTGATCTACGGCAACACGCTCTACGAACCGCTGCCGGAGTTCTATCGCGATCGCGCGTGGGCGCACATCACCGACTGGAAGTCCGAGCTCGCGCCGTACTACGACCAGGCCTCGCGGATGCTGGGCGTGGTGGAGAATCCGCGGGTCGGGCCGAAGGACGACGTGCTGTTGCAGGTGGCGCGGGATCTGAAGGTCGCCGATACCTTCCATCGCACCCATGTGGGCGTGTTCTTCAACGAGGGTTCTGAAGGTGTCGAGGTCGAGGACCCGTACTTCGGTGGCGCGGGTCCGCGCCGGGCGGGCTGTATCCACTGCTCGGAGTGCTTCACCGGTTGCAAGCACAATGCCAAGAACACCACCACGCTCAATTACCTGCACCTGGCCGAGAGCAACGGCGCGCAGGTGCATCCGTTGACCACGGTGACGTCGGTGGCGCCCGACGGTGCGGGCGGCTATCGCGTCGAGACGGTGCAGTCCAACGGTTGGGTGCGCAAGCAGCGTCGCACGTTCACCGCCCAGCAGGTGGTGTTCGCGGCGGCGGCACTGGGCACCCAGAAGTTGCTGCACAAGTTGCGTAGCGACGGCACGCTGCCGGAGTTGTCCTCGCGGGTCGGCGAGCTGACCCGCAGCAATTCCGAGGCGATCATCGGGGTCACCAGTAAGTCCCGGCGTGATTTCGCCCAGGGCGTGGCGATCACGTCCTCCATTCACCCGGAACCGCAGACGCATGTGGAGGTGTGCACCTACGGCAAGGGGCAGAACGCGCTGTTCTTGCAGACCGTGCCGATGATCGATGGTGGCGCGTTCCGGTTCCTGCGGTTGTTGCTGTCGATGGTGTTGCATCCGGTGCAGTTCCTGCGCTCGCAGAATGCGCACGGTGCGTCGGAGCGGTCGGTGATCCTGCTGGTGATGCAGTCGCTGGACAATTCGCTGACCTCCTACCTGAAGGGCAAGCGGTTGGTGACCAAGCAGGGCAGCGGGGAGCCGAACCCGGAGTGGATTCCGATGGCGCACGACATCGCCCGCCGATACGCCGCCGAGTCCGACGGCATCACCGGCAATATCGCCACCGATATCTTCAATATCCCCGCGACCGCGCACTACATCGGTGGCTGCACCATCGGCGACTCCCGCGAGACCGGCGTGATCGACCCGTATCAGCGGGTCTATGGCTATCCCGGGCTGCACATCGCCGACGGCAGCGCGATCACCGCCAATCTCGGGGTCAACCCGTCGCTGACCATCACCGCGCAGGCCGAGCGTGCGATGGCATTCTGGCCGAACAAGGGTGAGCCGGATCCGCGTCCGGATCTCGGTGCCGCCTACCAGCGGATCAGTCCGGTGGCCCCGGAACAGCCCGCTGTGCCCGCTTCCGCGCCCGGTGCGCTGCGACTGCCCGCCTGAGTCGAGAGGATTTTCATGACGATCGACCGACTTACCGCGCTCGAACCCGCCTGTTCCCGACAGGACGCGCTGGATCTGTTCGACAGTCTCGCGCCGGTGCCGGCGACCCAGCTCAGTGGCCGATGGAGTGGTCGCGAGCTGGGCACCGGGCACCCGATGGACGGGTTGCTCGTCGCGTCGGGGTGGTACGGCAAGCAATTCGACGGTCTCGACAGTGTGCATCCGCTGCTGTTTCGCGCTCCGGCGGGCGATATTTTCGCCGTCGATCCGCAACGGGTGCCGTTGGGCCTGGTCGGGAAGGTCCCGAGCAAGGTCGTGGACCGGGGTCGGGGGCTGCTCGGGGTGCTGAAACCGGCGTTGCGCGCCCGTGGTTATCGGGCTCGGTTGCGGGCGGTCGAGCACCGCGGGGTGGTCACCACGGCGATGGTGTACGACCATCTGCCGATCATCGATGTGTTCCGCCGGATCGACGACGACACCGTACTGGGCCTGATGGACTACCGCAATTTCCCCGAGCCGTACTTCTTTGTGCTCGTGCGGGAGAACTCGAGTGATTCTGGCCGTTTGCCCGATTGAATCGGGGGTACGCGCCGAAGACGGAGAGCTCTCGTCGGAAGGAGGCCGTGCCATGACTGACTACATCGATCCCCATCAACACAAGTTTCCCGACACCGAGCGCACGACGCGCTCACACGCGGGTGAGTCGATTCAGGACTCGCTCAATTGGCCGGGGCTGTTCCTCGTCGGAGTCGGCATCGTGATGCTCGCGGCCACCTTGACGGCCGCCGGTTCCGGGTTCGTCGGATGGGCGGTGATCGCCGGCATCCTCAGCGGTGTGTGTTTGCTGTTCGGGGTCGGGATCGTGCTCGCCGAGCATCGCCGGATCAAGGTCGGCGAGGGGCTGCACCTCACCGATCCGTGTGGTCACTGAGGTCAGAACTCGGAGAGGACGTCGATGAACGAACGCGCTGAGCCGGGACGGATCATCGTCGACTATTCGCATCTGTTCCCCGGTGTGGTGGTGCGCGCCGATCGTATGGCCGACGAGTTCGATGTGGTGTTCTCCGATGGAATGCGCACCGAGGCCGGCATCCTGCAGGACGACGACGGGGTCGCGGCGCTCGACGTCGTCGGTTACGCCACGGCCGCGGGCACGATGCAGCCCGGGCGGGTGTGGCCGATCACCTCGATCGAGGATGCCGGGTCCGAGGTGAATATCAAGCTGGGGCCGTACCTGCGCTAGCTTCGCGCCGTTCGAGGAGGCCGGTTCGTCGTCACTGGACCTTTCTGCGCCTAACGACTGGACCGGCGTCCATCTCTGCCGCGATGATGACGCCATGAGCGAGCATCCCGCGCAACGGCGCACGCTGGCCGTGTTGGTCGCGGCGCAGATTTTCAGTGGCGCGGGGCTTGCCGCCGGCATCACCGTCGGCGCGTTGCTGGCGCAGGACATGCTCGGATCGACCGGGCTGGCGGGGTTGCCCGCGGCGATGTTCACGGTCGGGTCGGCCGCGGCGGCGGTCGGAGTGGGTCGGATTTCGCAGCGTGCGGGTCGACGGGCAGGCCTCACCCTGGGCTATCTGACCGGTGCGCTGGGGAGTTTCGGGGTGGTGGCCGCTGCGGTGACCGGGAGCCTGGCGCTGCTGTTCGTGTCGCTGATCGTGTACGGGGCGGGCACCGCGACGAGTCTGCAAGCGCGATACGCCGGCGCGGATCTGGCGCAGCCCGCGCATCGGGCGCGCGCGATCAGCACGGTGCTGGTGGCGACGACGGTCGGTGCGGTGGTCGGGCCGAATCTGACGACGCCGATGTCGAATATGGCGGTGAGCTGGGGCATTCCGGCGCTTTCCGGGCCGTTCGTGCTGTCGGGGGTGGCGTATGTGCTGGCGGCTTTTGTCCTGTGGGTGATGCTGCGGCCGGACCCGCTTGTTGTTGCCCGCGCGATTGCCGAGCCGCCCGGCGAGGTGGTCGTGACGGACGCTCCGACACGGTGGTCGGCGCCGATCGTGGCCGGGACGACGGTGATGGTGGTGACGCAGTTGGTGATGGCCGCGGTCATGACGATGACGCCCATCCATATGCAGCATCACGGGCACGGGGTGGGCGCGGCGGGATTCGTGATCGCGGTGCATGTCGCGGGGATGTATCTGCCGTCGTTGCTGTCGGGGATGCTCGTGGATCGGTTCGGACCGGGCCTGGTGGCCGTGGCGGCCGCTGCCACCTTGGTCGCGGCCGGTTCGGCGGCCGCGCTCGCCCCGCCGAGTTCAATCGGGGCGCTGGCGGTGGCGCTCGGACTGCTCGGGGTGGGCTGGAATCTGGGACTGGTCGCGGGGACGACGATGATCGCGGATGCGACGCCGGTCGCCACCCGTGCTCGAACACAGGGCACCGTCGATGTGGGTATCGCCATCGCGGGTGCGGGTGGTGGGTTGGGATCCGGGGTGGTCGTGGCATTCGCCGACTACCCGGGTCTGGCGTTCCTCGGTGCGGGGATCGCGCTGCTGATCGTGCCCGCATTGGCTTGGGCCGCTCGTCGGCCTGCGGTTCCCGACGAGGTCGTGCGGGTCGAGAGCTGAGCGTCGTGTCAGGTCGTGGGGGACCGTGCGATGATCTGGCGATGAAAGGTCAGACGAGTACCGCCCGGTTGTTGACACTGTTCGGTGGCGTCGCGCTCGTGATGCTGATGGTCAACTGGAGTCTGATGCGAGCTGTCGCGTTCGCGGTGATCTGGGCGGTCGCGGCGGGCGTGCTGGTGTTGCGCGACCGGCGCCGTGGTGTCGAGGCCACCTCGCCCGCCACGGTTTCCGACCCAGGCGTCTCAGACTCCGGCGAGCGCTGAGGCCAGATCCGGCACATCCAGGGCCTGCATGGCCTGCTGGCGCACATCAGCGCAGTGCTGCTGGGTGACGGCATCGATCACCTCGCGATTGCGAGCCACCGCCACGTTGATGCCGCCGCTGCGCACCGCCCAGTTCTGCACTGTGGCGTTGAACGACACGCGCGCCACAGTGACTCCCTGCGCACGCCAATTATCGAGATCCGGGGCCATCATCTCGCACAGGTGCGCGGCCGCCTCATCGGAGATTTCAGGTGCGCCCTCGGCCGACGGTGGCAAACCGGGATCAGGTGCCTCGGTGCTGGTAGCGCAGCCGGCGACAACCAGCAGCCCGATCAGCACGGCCCCTCGTAGATGTGTGAACACGACGCTGTCCCTCCGGTAGAGGTTTGTCCTTGCTCAGTGCGAATGCCCGCCTTGGTGCGACTCAAACAGCGGTCGAGCGCCGGAAATCGCTGGGGGAGGTAGGGATTCGGACAGCCGATTTGGAACCGATCAGGCCGGCCCCGTCAACCACAACCAAGAGCGAGGCTAGTTCGACATCGCGCCCAGTTCGGCCGAACGGCGTTCTGCCGCGATCAATGCTTCACCGAAAGCCGAACGCACACCACCCCGCTCGAGTTCTCCCACCGCCGCCGCGGTCGTTCCCGCGGGTGAGGTGACCGCAGCGCGCAACTCCACGCCAGGCCGGCGCGACTCCGTCAACAACGCGGCCGAACCGAGCATGGTCTGCTGCACCAACTGGGCAGCTACCTCCCGGGACAGACCCAGCTGCACCGAGGCGTCGATCATGGCCTCGATCACCAGAAAGAAGTACGCGGGCCCCGAACCCGACACTGCGGTCACCGCGTCCATCTGCGACTCGGCGACCGTCACCACCTTGCCGACGGCCTCCATCACATCACCGACCAGCCGCAACTGCTCCTCGCTACAGTGACGGCCCGCCGCGATGGCGCTCATGCCCTGGCCGACCAGCATCGGGGTGTTCGACATAACCCGCACCACCGGGAAACCGGCGGGCAGCCCAGCTTCCATCCGTGCCGTCGACACACCCGCGGCCAGCGACACCAGCACCTGATCGCGCGCCCTGCCGACCATCGACTCGGCCAGTTCGGTGAGCACGCCGTCCACATCGCGCGGTTTCACCGCGATCACTATCAGATCCGCATTCTCGGTCGCATCCGCGAGGCTGCTCATCGCCCGAATGCCGAACCGCTCGATCCGCGCCAGCACCCGCCCCACAACCACCAGATCCTCACGTGCCCATCCGGATTCGAGAAGCCCAGCAATCAACGCCTCCCCGATCCGGCCACCACCGATCACCGCAATCCTCGCCACAAAACGCAAGGTTAGCGGACGAGTTCCCGGACACGACCCGCTCACCGAACACCCGCCGCGCCTCCCTGTCGGGCCGACGCGACTGATCGCTGATGGAATCGAGCTCTCCCGAGCTGAGACCGCGAGATTGATCGTCGTGCGGTCACCGATGATCTACTCGACGCTGCCGATCGCTAGACCGTCAGAGGATGGCCGCCAAGCTGGTTCACCCGAAACCTCATGCACACGAACCAATCCCATCGCGACCAACTGTTCGAGGTACATCTCGGTACGGCGAACCGAGTGGCTCAACTTCGAGGCGAGGTCAGGAGTGGTGATCGGCGCTGTCGGGGAGAACTCGCACAAGCTGGTCAAAATCCAGTCCTGGCAGTGAGTCAGGTGATCCTCGCTCATCACGAGCCCCTGACCTGTTGTGCGCGTTCGTCGAGAACCATCCGCTTCTGCTCCACCAGGGTGGTTCGGGCACGTCGCCGACACCGGCACGTGTCGACCGCGCATTCCAGATGGACTTGCATCGCCCGATGAGCTTGTTCGGCGGTCAGCGGACCAGGATCGCGCCCACAGAGGAGTATGTCGTTCATTGCGCGGCAGCAATCCGGCCGACGATGATTCTGGAATCGACTGTGGTCATTGACGTTTGCCTTCACCGTGGGATTCGGGAAAGGCGAGCAGACTTGGTAGCCCGGCGATTGACATGCCGCAACGTTAAGGTCGGCCAAGACGAGGTATGGGGAGGATTTCGCCCCCTATGCCACCTAGACTGGGCACATTGCTTTCCACGCCCGCCGTGAAGGGGTACGGAACATGGAAGATCACGCCCCGATCGGGCTGCGCATCAAACGCCACCGCGAGCGTGCGGGAATCAGTCGGCCGGTGCTCGGCGACCGGATCAACCGGTCATCTGACTGGGTGAAGCAGATCGAGAACGGGGTGCTGCAACCACCGAAGCTGCCGATGCTGTTGGCCATCGCTGACGCCCTGGGGCTGGCCGACCTTGCCGACCTGACAGGCAACGGGCACGCCGTCTCGGTGAATCTGTACGCGGGGGCGAGACACGAGGCCCTCGGCGACGTCCAAGCCGCACTCACGGATTTCCGTCGGCCTTCGCCCGGTCGCACCCACAACGCTGCGCACCTGGCCGAGCGGCTACGCCTGGCTTGGGAGGTCCGGCACGCCAGCCCCGATCACCGCACACAGCTCGGCAGGATCCTGCCGAGTCTGATTCGCGACGCCCAGGAGGCGGCGCGCGCACCAGACCCCGGCCGACGGGAGGCACGTCGAGTCCTGGCTGGCGTCTATCAACTGGTGGACTTTTTCGTGGCCTATCAGCGGGACAGTTCGTTGGTCTGGATGGTCGCGGACCGCGCGTTGGAGCAGGCATACGAAGCAGACGACCCGTACCTCGTCGCTACGTCCTCGTGGTCGATGGTGCAGGCGCTGCGGGACTCGGGCCGATGGGATGAGGCTCTCGCCCTGATCGAATCGGGTACCGAAATCCTCGCCCCCTACCTGGATCGCGACAACACTCCCGACGATTGGCGGGGTATCACCGGTGCCTTGCAAGCCGAGGCGGCTCTGGTGCATGCTCGCCGCGGCCGTCACGGAGATGCGTGGTCGGCGTGGGACCGTGCCGACCGCTGGGCGAAGCGGTTGGGCCCGGACTATCGTCACATTCAAACCAGCTTCGGGCAGGCAGTGCAGGGCGCGAATGCGGTCACCCTCGGCGTGGACCTGCGTCGATCCGGGGAAGCGCTACGGGCGGCGCGTGCGCTCGAGGAGGAAGCGATCGTGTCGGTGCCGCGTAGGGCACGTCATCTGATCGAGGTGGCCCGCGCCTACCATCAGCGCGACGAGGGCGCTGCCGTGCTGGCTTTGTTGAACAAAGCGCACCGCACCGCATCTGAGACGATCGGCTTCAACGGGTTCGCCAAGGAGCTGTTGCTGGGGCTGTCGAAGCGCCCACCTGTGGGAATGGCGAAGGACGTGCGCGAGTTGTGCCAGCGCGTTGGCGTGGGGGCCTGAGTTGTCCTGCCCTCGGGTCCACGCACCGCTTCGGCGGCGAGCGTAGGCGGGGTTCGAACGCCTGCCAGTCGCCTTCGGTGTCGTGACCGGTCGCGGTCTCAGCGGTCGCTTCGAGCTTCGAGACTCCGGGCGAGGTGGTCCAAGCCCTGTAGTACTGCGGAATGTTGTTGATCCAGGTCGGCGAGCAGCTGTGCGTGGGCTTCGAGTTCGCGGGGGAAGACCTCGTCGATCAAGCCAATTCCTGCTGGGGTGAGGCGGATCAGGGTCGATCGTCGATCGGTCGGGTTCTGGGTGCGGGTGATCAGTCCTCGCCGCTCGAGTTTGGTGAGTGTTTTTCCGACCCCGGCCCTGGACATGCCGAGGTGTTCGGCCAGTCGGATCGCGGTGAGGGGTGGGTCGGCATACCGGAGGGGTACCAGTAGCCCCACCTCTGCCGTGGTGATGTGGGCTTCGGCGTAGATGTCCTCCACGGCACGGTCGAGCAGGGCGGAAATGCGTTTGACCTGGCCGACCACCACCATGGCGGACGTGTCGAGGTCGGGGTTTCGGACACGCCAGAGATCGGATGTCCGTTCTCGGAGCGACTTTTCGGCCATCACCTCTCCTTTTGTTAACTAGTAAACAATTCGGTACGTTCGGAGCGTACCCGGACGGTGACAAGGTCGTGCGGAGCGGTCGAGGGGGAATTGTGGTTCACGATGTCGTGGTGATCGGTGGGGGTGCGGCAGGTCTGAGTGCCGCGCTGGTTTTGGCTCGATCGTGTCGGCAGGTAGTGCTCATCGACTCCGGTGAACCTCGAAACATGGCTGCCGAGACGACGCATGGCTTCTTGACACGGGACGGAGTCGCGCCCGAGCAGTTGCTGGCGACAGGCGGCGCGGAGGTGCGCCGCTACGGCGCACAGGTACTGGCGGACCGAGTCGTGGACATCGCCGCGGTCGACGGATGTTTCTCGGTGGAGACCGAAACCGGGGCCGTCGTTGTGGCGCGGGCTGTGGTTGTGGCGACAGGTCTGCGCGATGAACTGCCGGCGATTCCCGGAGTTCGCGAGCAGTGGGGAAAGGGGGTTCTCCACTGTCCGTACTGTCATGGATACGAGGTGCGGGACGCGCCGCTGGCGGTTCTGGGTGGTGCGAACAGGGCATTTTCCGTTCACCAGGCGTCGCTGGTGCGTCAGTGGTCCGACGACGTCCTCTTCTTCCCGCAAGAGATCGTGTTGTCGGCGGATGAGCGCCTCCGGTTGTCCACGCGCAATGTTCACGTTGTCGAAGGCGAGGTGAACCGAGTTGTTGCGCACGACGGTCGCCTCGACGGCGTGGAACTCGCATCGGGACAGCTCATTACGCGGACGGCGGTCTTTGTCGGGCCGCGTTTCACGAGGAGTACATTGCCGGGGCCGACCTCACCGCACTGCGCGACGCGTACGCCGACATGGTGGTGTCCGTCGCGTACCTCCATCGACTCATCGAGGAACGCACACGCGAGCAGTCCGAAATCGTGGGCCGTGCCCGTGCGCTCGGGCTGAACACGTCCAGAGGTACGGACGGGTCCACCACTACGCCCGTGCCGGACGACGCGGAGCGGTGGCGCGCGCAGTTCGTCAAGCCGCATACCGACTACCACGCGATGGCCGTGGAGGAGGGCCAGAAGGGCTACCCGCGTCGCAACGCGCAGCCGGTTGTGCACGCCCTCCACACCCCGGACCGTGCCGACGAGATCCGTACGGTGACCGGAGCCGCCGATAAGCGCGAACGCGGTGAAGCGATGCGTGACCGGATGCTGGACGCGGCTTTGGCTGCGAGCGCCTGACACTCTCTGCCCGTGACGAATCTGTCGCGGGCAGAAGAGTAGATCACCAAGAATCACGGCTGTCGCGGTGCACGTAACGCTTGACGATTTTTCGCGCGGTTACCAATGCCGATCGGCGTTCGTCCTCTGACACCGGCCCGAGTTGCCGCCCATGCCGTCGGTCATCAGCGAGCACCTTGAATGAGTCGATCTCGCTCCGGGATACGTCCAGATCTTCACGAAGTCGCTTCCACGAATCCCCATCACTCTTGTCCGAATCCTCGGTGTAGTTGTGGCGAATGCTCTCGATCGCCCGGTAGCAGTAGAAGCCGGTATCGTCGGGCGACTCCAGTGCCAATCGGAGGTCGGCCAAGGCGTATCGCACTAGGTGGTTGCTTGCGGCTGCAAGTGCGTACGCCCCGAGATCGTCGCCTTCGATGCGTGGACTCTTGGTTTCAGCGATTTCGTTCCACACGTAGTCGACCGCGAGGACATGCTTGCCATCCATCGACCCGCCGGTCAGCTCGATGCTGAGAGCGGCGGCACGATGGAAGCCGATGCTGTCGAGAACCCCCCGGACAACCGAGGCAGTGTGATTCCACACGGTCGCGGCGTCGTCGGCCGATGCGGTGTTAACGATCGCCTGGAACGTCGATTGCCTGATAATCACATGAACCTTGGTTGCGTCGTTCTGGAACGTCACGGGCGCATCAAGGAACCATCCGCCGCCTTGGGGGTGTACGAGGCCAACGAAGTGATACGACGGCATGGGCAACCTCGATCAGTCGGAGGGATGGATCATGCGGACGGCAGCCTACGTCATTCGACATGAAAT
Source organism: Nocardia sp. NPDC056952 (assembly GCF_042674185.1). Classification (NCBI taxonomy): domain Bacteria; kingdom Bacillati; phylum Actinomycetota; class Actinomycetes; order Mycobacteriales; family Nocardiaceae; genus Nocardia; species Nocardia sp. NPDC056952. The sequence continues at coordinate 315,535 of NZ_JBHURA010000002.1, forward strand.
TCAGGCCGGCCTGCTGCACGTCAGATCGTGCATGTGCAGGGTGTGGTCACGCCAAAATGTCAGTCACCCATCTTCGTCATGTGGGCCGGATTGAACTTGATAGACATCATGCTCCCGGTCTCCGACTCCGTGGCGACGACCAGTGCGGGGGTGTCCCCGATCCGGCCCTCGCCGTACGAGTAGCTGAGGTTGATCTCTGCGAGGCGCCGATGGTGGAGCTGAATCTCAGTCACGGTGATGAGAGCATTCGCCACGATCTCGATACCGTCGATCCGATGGAACTCCGTCTTGCTGCCTTCTACGTTGCGGACATACAACGGTTGTTCGATGCCGTCGAGCTTGACTGTCCATTCCGGCCCGACCGATAGAACGGCGGTTCCGTCGAAATCCTCTGCGACGTTCGCGAGGTCGAGCTGGTCAGCGATCCGGGGCCAGTTGCCTCGAATGAGTTCGTTCACGATCGAGAAGAGCGGGATGTACGACTCATCACCTTTGGCGAACACGTCCAAGTTGTGTGGAGCACGGAACCACTTGATGCCGTCGCCGGGAACATCGACCCATACACGGGCACTTCGGGGAGATAGGTCGATCTGCTTCGGCCACAGCGATCGGACTGAGTTGACGATCCGGTACTCCGGGTCACCGTCGCCGAGGGTCTGGGGAGAGATCGGAACCATGTACTCACGGAGCGCGAGGTCGCGGGCTTGATCCGTAAAGCCGCTCTCCGACACAAGGATGACTTTGTCGGTCGGAAGGTTGTTGTGCTTGCCGATCATGCTCTCGACCCATTGCGCCGACACCGGACCACGCCGCCGTGACGTGGCCTCGATGCCGATCACGAACTCATGACCGGCGGCCTTGGAACGTAGGACCACGTCGACCTCACGCTCCTTGCCGGTGAGTCGATTCGTCAGCATCGCCGGTTCTTCGATCGGAGCGCCGTCGGCGAGGTGCTGATGGATCACCGCAACGACGGTCTGGAAGAGGTTGGTGCGTTTCGGCACCAGGGCAGGATACGGGTTGCCATGATCGTCCGGTGGGCTACTCGTTCAGAATCCATATCAAGATCAGCGGACGTGCACGGTTGGACATCGCCACACCACGGCACGAGCTGACCCCGGTCGGGGCGAGCCCACGTGTGCGGCTGTCGACCGGCAACGATGAGCTGACGGTCGAGAAGGCGGACACGTTATATCTGATCGGCGGATCGTACGGATCGCGTGTCGACGCCGAGAATGCGGCAATACGGTGGCGCATCGCGGTTCAGGGGGCCTTCGCGAAGCTCCATATCGGGGCCGACTTCGGCGATCGGGTTCCGCGCGAACCGACTCAACAACCGGCGGATCGCATGGTCCAAGAGAAGTTCGGTGTGCCGACATTCCAGGGGTATCACGGCACCCTCGTATTCGCGGACGACCCGTCGCCGATGTTCGGCACTGGGCATGCGACTGGATACAGCGCACCGTCGGCCGATCAAATGGCAACCGCGCTCAAGGGCGCGTTGACTGCACCGCGGACTACCCCACGGGCGGAAGATGAAGCGGCGTACGACCTGTTCAGTGCATCATTCTTCGAGTCGAACCCCGAAGCACGGATCATACTGTTGACCAGCTCCATAGAGGCATTCCACGGTAACCAGCGAAGTGGACCGATCACGCGGACATTGGAGACGTTCGTCGCGACGAAACTGCCAAACGGGCAGTACGGGGGAATGCCGTCGGGCGACTTCTTCATTCACTGCTACCACATCCGGGGCGACATCGTGCACGGCCAGGCGAACCGCCTCGATCGCGCAGGGGTGACCGCCGCTGCTGGGCAACTTGAGCGGATGGTCGCTGACCTGCTCGCGGAACCGTTCCCGGCCGGGTAGGGCGTCATTCCGGGGCGGTGTGGGCACGATCATGGCGGGATGGGTCGGAAGCAGCGGCTATATCGGCCGTGGGCGGGCTATCGGGGGCGGTTGGTGCCGGGGATGCCCCGACGACCACACGGCCCGCTGAGGCGGCAATAGATTCAATTTCGATTGCAGCCCAGAGTGATTCGTATCGTGGCAACCGTGACCGCGCTTCGTCGAGCGTCGGATACGGTGCGAAGGCGATGTGTCCCCGGCTGGGGTAGGGGATCGGCACTTCCGGCCATTCGATCGGTTCGCGGTCGGTGGTCGGGTCGTCCACGTACTGGATCCTCAGCGGCACCGCCCACACGTCCGCTATCGCTCTGGTGCCTGCGATCCACGACGCCGTGATGCCGGTGGGTGTGGACGTTCGGTAGATCCGTTCGTACGGGGGTGTGGTGCGTCTATAGACGAGCATCGCTCAGCAGTCCTCGCGTTCGATGCGCGCGATGATGTCGGCAACCGTGGGGCCGGACGGTTGGGCGGGTGTGGACAGCATCGCCCACGTGATGCTCCACACGAGAACCACCGCGAAGAACGCGATCAGGAAAACCTGCCATCCAGCCATGCCGAACCCTCCCGCTCGATGGCTCCCGACGCCGGGGTGTCGCGTCACCCACCGGAGCCGTTTCCGGCAGATGTGCCCGTGGGGCATCCGCCCGGCGTCGGGGCCGACCCACACGTTATGAAGGCGGGGCGGTGGCTCGGAACGTTGTTGCGACTTGTTGCGACAGTGAGCTTTTCGCAGTTCGGATAGCGATTGACCTGAGCGAATGGCGGGTTCACGATGGACCGTGCGACGCAATCGTTCGCAACATCGAAGGCAGGGGAGTGATCATGCGGCTAACGTTCATCGGCAAGGATCCGGGATCGAATCCGACCGGCTCGCCGACCGTGTACCGCACGGACCGGGAATCGTGGGTGGTGCAGGGATGGGTGGTGACCGATCCCGAAACGCTCGCACAGATGGACATCCCGGAAGGTGAATCGTGTGTAGAGATTCCGGACAGGATGATCCCGTTTTTCAGGCAGGGAGACAGTGGCGTCGATAACGGATGACGAGTTCGACCGGTTGCTGATGACGTTCGATCGCGAGTCGGTCCACCTCGAAACGCGCGATGCGTACGGCACGGCGGTGGAGTTGCCACACATGGCCCAATGGGCGGCGGGCGAACCCGACGACCTCGAATGGTTGCAGGGTTGGTGTGCCACACTCCGCGACCACGTGGACGCGGGCCGTTCCGTTCGTCGTGCCCGTGTGGTGTCCGAACCGCTGAGCGATTACCAACGGTGGTCGTACAGCATCGCGGGGCCGATGGTGGACGCGGGCGAGGACATCCGCTGGGTGCCACGTCGTCTCGTGTCGTCGGTCGCGATACCGGGCAACGACTTCTATCTGTTCGATGACCGCTTGGTCGTATTCCTGCACTACGCCGGAAACGGGCTGGGCACGGCCAAGGTCACATCCACCGATCCCGACGACATCCAGCGGTGCCGCACGGCATTCGAGGCGGTGTGGACGCTGGCCATACCCCACCGTGAATACAAGCCCGTCGAGTTCGGCTGAACAGGCGCGCAAAGCGCTCGGTGCCCGACTGCGGGAACTGCGGAAAGACGCGGGTCTCAGCGGTCGGGCACTGGCGGACGCCACGGGCCAACACTTCACGCGGGTGTCGAAGATCGAGAACGGCACCCAGGCGCCCACCGATCACGACATCCGCGAATGGTGCCGGGTGTGTGGTGCCGACGATCAACTACCCGACCTGATCGCGACGTTGCGGGCGGTCGACTCGGCATACCTAGAATTCCGGCGTCAGAGCCGCGCCGGGATGAAGCGGGTACTCGGTGCCCACACCCCCCAGCGATACGAACACACCGACGTGTTCCGGATCTACGAACACAACGTGATTCCGGGCTTGTTCCAAACGGCGGAGTACATGGCCTCGATGTTGAGGTTCTGGGTGAAGTTCCTCGGTACCGCCGACGATGTGGACGAAGCCGTAGCCGTCCGGATGGAGCGCCAGCGCGTCATCCAGTACGGCGGAAAGCGGATCGTCGCATTGCTCGAAGAGCAGGCATTGCGCACGTGGTTCGGCACCGCTGAGGTTCAAGCCGGGCAACTCGGCCGGTTGCTCGAACTGATGTCCCAGCAGAATGTTTCGCTCGGCATCATCCCGCTCATGCGGGAACGGGTCGCGGTCGGATCGGCCGGGTTCTGGATCTTCGATGACTCGTTGGTCGCACTGGAAACCCCGACCGCAAGCATTCAGGTCACGCGGCCTCAAGAAATCCATATGTACGCCCGGATGTTCGAGGCACTCAAGTCGTCCGCCGTCTACGGCCGGGACGCCCGCGGACTCATCGTCACTGTCCTCGGCGAACTGGGACGCTGACAAATCCACATTCCACAGGGGAGAAATAATGATCCGTCCATACGTGCTTACCGCCTTCGCGCTGACCGGATGCGCTGCGACAGAGCAACCTACCGCCACACCCACCCAGCCGCCCGTCACTGTGACAACGCGGGCCGTGGTCACCACACCCGCCCCGCAACCGTCCGCCGCGCCCACCCCGTCCACCGTGCCCGCCGATGTGCCGACCCCGCCCGGATGCGACCCGGCACCCGCCGACGCGGTGGCGACGATCTCAGCGGCTTTCTCGGACCGGTCGAATACGTTGGCCGATGCGTACGCGGTCACTGCACCGGGCGGTGTGGTGTACGTCGGGGCCAACATCATGCAGGGGACGACGAAGGTATCCAGCGCCGACGTGTGGGCCGTCCGGAACGGGTCGGTGTACTCGCTGTCCGGGGATGCCCGTAGGCGGACCACCCTGCCCGATGGCCGAAAGGTGTTGGACATCAGCGCCGGTGACGACTACGGGACCAAGGTGCAGGGGTGCGTCACCACCGCCGAACGCGCCCGGAACCGTGCCGGGGGTCGATGACCCGCCACACCCCGCCGATACCGCCGTCCAGTTTCGATACTGGGCGGCTCTCGCCGTTTCGAGGCATGTCGGGGTGGGGCCGATGCCGCCGCGTTGGATCGTCCGCACTTACGTGTAGTAGGCGTCCCATGCCCACGGTGACTTGCGTAATTCGACTCGCGCCCGTTCGCTAAAGACCTCGTCAAGACGCCATTCTCGAACGCTACCTGAAGCCCTACCACCTGTACCGGTAACGCGAAGCCCCTCCGCGATCGGACGCACGCTGGTGTCGTAGTAGCTGAGCTTTCCCAGAAGGAGTGTGATGAATACAGCGATCGGCGAGATGCTTGTCGGGCTCTCGTCCGTTTCGCTGGAAAAGGGATCAACGAAGCCGGAAAGGACGCCGCCATCCGGGTGCGATTTTAGAAGTTCGGGTCCCAGGTTTGAACGCGTCAGAATAGCCGATGTGCGCGACCAGCAGTTCAGATCGGCTACGCACACAAGGTCAAGGCCTTCGCGGGGAGATTTGACTGACTGTAGGTCAAACTGCTCAAGAGCTGTTCTGACGTTTTCGTTTGGCGATGATTTAGGCTGCTTCCAGGAATGGGAATGAGCGAGTATGCCATAGAGAAGGGGCGGTAGGAGTTCATCCTTAACCGATTCAGAACGCACCTTAGTTGCTCGACGTACGAGCGCAGCCTCATTAACTGCCTCTGCTATACCCTTCCGGTCAAGGCTCAATTTCACGCTGAAAGCAGCGATCACGCCAGAGACTAGAACCTCTGCGCGCTCACGCAATCTCTCGGGATATGAGGGCTGGAAGACCACGATGTCCGTCTCTGCCGACTTCACCACCCCGAATGAATCATCCTCAAGCAAAAGGTATTTGCGCTTGCCGATTTCGTATCGTGGCGGCAGCCACGATTGAAGTGCATCTACCCAAGCTGCTTCTCCCTTGTGGCCCGATTGCTGTACACCCGAAGGGGTAGTAGCCATCGCATGGGCTTTCTCGTACTCACGTGACATTTGTGCCGCGACGTCTGCCAGCCACTCGTGATGTTCGTGGATCACCGATCTACGGTACGCCAACTTTGGCCGCCCAATGCCTGACTGCGCCACTGCCCCACACCCAACGCGGGGCATGGGGCCGTCGTGCGGGCCGGATTACTCGGCGGGGGGGTGTGGCCGGGGCCGTGCGTTCCTTGGTCCACTTGGCGAACCGGGTCTTCATCGGGCCGACATCCTTCGTGGTGAACGCATACCGCTTTCCGGAACTGACCGCCGTGTAGTCGGCCGACGCGCGGAGGAACACCCGCAGCGTTTTCGGGTCGGTGCCCAGCGCCTCGGCGACCTGCTTGGTGGTGAGCGATTCGGTGGTGGCCTTGGTGGTCATGGTCCGGGGTCCTTTCGATCGGGTGGAAGGACCGTAAGAAACCAGCCGCCGCCGTCTGCCAAATCTGTAGGAAGCCGTGATCTTTGGTCCATCGGGAGCGGTATGGTTCGGGGTCGAAGGAGGGCGGATGGGATACGAACGACTCATACCTGAGCGCACGATTGATTCGCTGTTCACTGCCGAGTTGATTAGGCACGATCCGTACGCGCTGATCTGGTCACCTGCTCAGTTCGAGGACTCGGCCGATCATGCCTTGTGCGGGGAACGCGCTCGCTTCGGTGTCTTCGAATGCAAAGCCGTTAGCAGTGACCAATCCGTAGATCCTCGGGCTCCGTGGCGTATCGAGATCAAGCGAAAGCAACTCAGTGACTACGCTCGGATGCCGTATCCAGTCGTGTACGTCTTCCTCGCCCAGCCTGTGGCGTTGCACTCACCGGAGTACCGGTCATGTTCGCTCGGATCGTGCTCGGACGGACCGTGTCTTGCATGCTGTCGTGATACGCGGTCGTGGGGTTCGCTGGTTCCGCACGTCCGATCGTCGCCGCTGCCTCTACGGTTACAGCCCTGGTTCTGTCACTGGGCATGGGTAATTACCGCCAGGGATCTACTTACGCATTTCGATCGCCCGGTGACAAGCTGGAAGGTTCGGACGGTTCGCCTCGATGACGGTTTTATGGGCTCATTGCTTGGTGCTACCCGGTTGTGCCATGCGTTCCAAGAGATCGCCAAGAACGATAGATGGACCGTGCCGGTCGAGTTCCTGACGCAGATGCTGGCCGACGTTCATTGGCCTCGGCATGATGAAGACGACCCGAACTCAACACCCCCGAACTTCACCCTGTTGTCCTCGACAACACCAAGGTGAGTGTGCACACGATGTGGTCACACATGCCCGATGACCGACGGGAACGGGGGAGCACGGAAACCGGGGTCTACCTGGGTCGGGGTGCGCGGGCCGGATACGCCGGATCATCGTTGGGTACGGTCGCTAGGTTGCTCCCCGTGATGAGCTGCTCACTCGGCTGCGATGCGCGGTCGGCGACGACGGTTGGGTCGCGGTCGATGCCACCGGGCGCACCAGCGTCGCTGGTATCTGGGCCGCGGGCAATGTCGCCGATTCGCCTGCGCAACTCGTCCACGCCGCGGCCGCGGGATCCAGAGCCGCTGTGGCGGTGAATCACTATCTGCTGGAACTGGATATCCAGCTTTCGCTCGCCGAGCACTGACTCGGTCCGCTCGTTGCGCGGGCGGTTCCCGGAGGGGTGGCGGCAGACGGTGGTGGGGCGGTTGCGGGACGTGTTCGAGGCCAGGGGGTCGGAATCGTGGTGAGTGCAAACGGTGACCGGTGGTTGTGTGCTCGGCTAACGTTTCGGCGGTCGGGTTGTCTGGTGAGGAGAGTGTGTTGACCGTCGACGTCGATATCGCGGTGCATCCGCTCGATGATCCGGTGCGGGCTTCGTTGCGGGGCGAGCACAGTCGTTTCGCGCAGTGGACGGGGCGGATCGGGCGCTATGAGCCGGAAGTCGCGCGATTCGTCGGGCATCCGGCGGTGTTGGATGAGCAGGATTGGACTGATCTGGGCGCTGTGCTCGGGTCGGGCGGCAGTGCTGGAATTCGCGGGATCGGACATGCGGTGCCGGCGGGGTGGACGGTGCTCGCCGAGTTCGACACCGTGCAGATGGACGGCGCGCGATTGCGGGTTTCCCTCGATCCTGAGCTCGAAAGACTCACTGCCGCTGATGTTCCCGAGATCCTAGAGCTGATCGCCCGAACCGAACCGGGCCCGTACGCGCCGCGGACCATCGAAATGGGCACCTATCTCGGACTGCGGGTCGAGGGCCGGTTGGTGGCGATGGCGGGGGAGCGGCTGCATCCGCCGGGGTGGACCGAGATCAGCGCGGTGTGCACTGATGTCGAATTTCGGGGGCGGGGGATCGCCTCGCGGCTGATTCGGGCGGTCGGGGCCGGAATCCGCGCGCGGGGTGAGACGCCGTTTCTGCACGCGGTCGCACACAACACGACGGCGATCAGTCTGTACGAGACGCTGGGCTTCACCGTGCGCAAGAAGTCGAAGCTCACGCTGGTGCAAGCGCCCTAGCTCACCGGGTGCCGGCCGATCGGGTCACCTCGTCGGCGATGTCGATGACACCGGGCATCGCGGTGATCTCGGCGGCGACCGCCCGCGCGTTGGCCGCCAGGGCGGGATCGGAGATCAGGGCATTGAGGTGGGCGGCGGTGATCGAACGGGCAGGCACCGACAGTCCGGCGCCGCGCCGCTGCACCGAGATCGCATTCCACGCTCGGTCGCCCGGTGCGGGGGTGGCGATCTGAGGGATGCCGGCGTGGAGGGCGGCATAGACCGAACCGGCGCCCGCGTGGTTGACCATGGCAGTGCAGTGGGGCAGAGCTTCGTGCAGGGCGATCCACCCGGTCGTGCGGATATTCGCGGGAAGGGCGGTGTTGCGCACTGTCTTTCGATCGGGTCGCACGATGACGATGTCGGCATCGACATACGGTGCGGCGCGCACGATCGCACCCAGCATCGTGTCCGGACCGTCGCCGAGCATGGTCGAGCGGGTGACGAGAATGCGTCGGCGCGTGGACGGTTCGCGCAGGAATGCGGGTGTGTCCGCGCCCGGAGTGGAGTACGGGGTATAGCGCAACGGCTGCCCGTCGACCCGGACGATGCTGGGCGGGGCGATGGACAGGGTGCTCGCCGGTGCGGGCAGGGCGGCGTCGGTGAGCAATCGCAGGAGTTCGCGGCGGATGACGGTGCCGTTGTCGAGGGCGATGTTGTGCAGGACCGTGGGTGCTGCGAGCCGGTCGGCCACGATCGCCGCCGCCGACGCGAACGGCTCGTGCACGATCACCTCCGGCCCGAACTCGGTGGCGGCACGCAGCAGCGGTTCGATCATCGGCCGATTGGTGACCGCGAACACGTGGGCACCGCCGCGCGCATCCGCCATCCCCTGCCCCGATCGCCACGCCAGCACCGGATGCCTGCCCAGCCCCCGCACCGCGGCACGCAGATAGTCGATCGGCGGGGCGACCTCGGCGACCGGCAATCGCGCCCGCACCACCGCGGCCGCGTCGCCGCCGGTGGCCACCATGACCTCGTGCCCGCGCTCGCGCAGAGTTTCGGCCAGCGGCATCATCGGGAACAGATGCCCGATCAACGGCATCGCCACGAACAGCACTCGCATCCGGTCTCCGTCATCGCCCTCGGCGGCCGCGGTCTCGACCCCCACCATCCAAGCACTACGGCGCAACGATGCCGATAGTTCACCTCGGCCCTCGCCGCATCCAGACAGCGTTACGCGGCCGCGGCACCGTGATAGAACAAGTCGCCGAGGCCGACGGTGAAGACGAGGATGCCATAGAGAGCGTGCTCCACCGAGGTGGTGAGCAGCGAGCGGGTGCGCCGATAGCGGGCTGCGAAGAGAGCCCCGGCCGCCGTGCTCAGCAGCACCGAGATCCAGTTGCCGACGATGAAGTGGGCGAAACCGAACGCGAGGGCGCTGGCGGCGATCATGCGCGGACCGTCGCCGAAGATCGGGGCGTAGCGGTGGAACAGGAACGCGCGGAAGAGCAGTTCCTGCGGATAGACGCTGACCAGCGGATAGAACACCAGGACCAGCACCCAGATCAGGGGACGTTCGCGCGGTAGATCGAACAGCGAGCCGGGCCGCGACAGCGCTACCGCGGCGGTGAGGGCGAGGGCCGAGATCGCCCAGAGTGCGAGGATGCCGGGCAGGGCGGGGCGCAGTGCGTCGGCTCGCCAGAAGTTGCGGCGGTCGAAACCGGTGCGGCGCAGATAGATCACAATGACGACGGTGATCACCGCAAGGAACGGCAGCGGGCTCACACCGCGCAGCAATACCGCGACCGAGCCGGTCAGGCCGAAGAAGAGGGCGACGAATTCGACTGTGAGCCAGGCGTTCCGGCCGGTGTCGACGGTCATCTGCCGAGATTAGCCGCTGCGCTCGGCCTTCGTCGCGGCCAATGTTGCCAGCAGAGCGGGCAGGGCGGTGCCGATGGGTTCGCGGATGACCTCGTCGGCGAGCTCGTCATAGGGGGTGGGTTCGGCGTTGACGATGATCAGGCGGGCGCCGTGATCGGCGGCGACACCGGCCAGCGACGCGGCCGGCTGGACCTGCAGGCTGGTGCCGACGGCGATGAACACGGTGCAAGCCTGGGCGATCGCCATGGCGTGAGCGAGCACTTCGGGGTCGAGTGCTTGGCCGAACATGACCGTCGCGGTTTTGAGGATGCCGCCGCAGCGCAGGCAGGCGGGGTCGGGTTCGCCCGCGCTGACGCGGTCGAGGGCTTGCTCGGTGGTGGTGCGGTCGTCGCAGGACGTGCACAGCACCGTGCGGGCGTTGCCGTGCAGTTCGAGGACTTTGCGGTCGGGCAGGCCGGCGAGCTGGTGCAGCCCGTCGACGTTCTGGGTGATCACGCGCACTGCCGTCCCGGTGGCGGCGAGCGCGGTGACGGCCTGGTGGGCGGGGTTGGGCTGAGCGCGCCAGGCGGGGTGTTCGCCGCGCATGAGCCAGGATCGGCGGCGGATGTCGGGATCGGCCATGTAGTAGTCGTAGGTGACCAGTTTCTGGGCGTCGGGGTCGCGCTGCCACAGGCCCGCCGGGCCACGGTAGTCCGGGATTCCGCTGTCGGTGGAGACACCGGCGCCGGACAGGATCGCCACGAGCTGGTTGGTCATGGGATCCAGACTAGGGCCGGTCGAGCGGTGCGGTCGACGGGATTTCGGTCGTTGTCCTCGCGAAGGGCTACCCCATCTGGCTATGGAACGCTAAAGTCTGCCAGGAGTGGACAACAGCGGAAGGTGGCAGGCGAATGACGTCGGCAACGGTCAAACGGCAGGTACTCGAACTCGGTGGGGCGTTCATGATCTCGCGCGAGGCCAGGGCGTTCGGGGAGACGACCGGTGTGGCCGGGTTTCACGGCGCCTACACGCGAGGCCGTGGCGGGGTGCTCGGTGACGTCGACGCCGACGTGGTGACCGCCGCCTTCGGCTTCTTCGAACCCGGATGCGTGCGTGCCGCCTGGGAATCGGTGCCGATGCCCGCCGCCGACGCCGCGGCGGAATACATGCTCGCGTGTCGCGATTTCGGGCAACGCAAACTGGCCGCGTTCGAGCAGGCCGACCGTCTCGCGTACCTGCTGGGCCGCGTGGTCGATGCCGCGCCCTCGACCGGATTGCCCCTGTTCGCCGGCTGGCGGGCGATGCCGGTGCCCGAGGACGGGCGGGCCGCGGTGCTGCAACTGACCCATGTGCTGCGCGAGCTTCGCGGCGGACTGCACCTGGTCGCGGTGATGGCCAACGGCCTCACCCCACTGCAGGCGATCCTGGTCGCGGGCTCCCCGATCCTCGACGGACCCGGGCACGCGAAATTCCTCGGCTGGACCGAACCGTTCGAGACGGTCACCGACGATGTGCGGGTGCGCTGGAACGCGGCGGAGAAGCTGACCGACGAACTGATCGCACCCTGCTTCGACGTCCTCGACGACGCCGAGCGCGACGAGCTCGCCACGCTGATGCTCGACGCGCACCGAGTCGCCTTGACTCGCTAGAACGTTCAGGAACCGATGACGTCGCGCCCGCGGCCCACGATCAGTGGGTCGGCGGTGCCGACGATCTCGACATCCTTGTTGCCGTAATCGAACCCGCTCAACACGTGCCGCATCGCGTTGAGCCTGGCACGCTTCTTGTCGTTGCTCTTGACCACGATCCACGGTGCGTGATCGGTGTCGGTGTGCTCGAAGTTCTCTTCCTTGGCCGCGGTGTAGTCGTCCCATTTGTCGAGCGAGGCCAGGTCCATCGGCGAGAGCTTCCAGTGCCGCACCGGGTCGACCTGGCGGATGGCGAAGCGGGTGCGCTGCTCCAGCGGCGAGACCGAGAACCAGAACTTGACCAGGTCGATACCGTCGTCGACGAGCATCCGTTCGAACAGCGGCACCTGCGACAGGAACCGTCGATGCTGTTCGGGCGTGCAGAAGCCCATCACCCGTTCGACACCGGCGCGGTTGTACCAGGAGCGGTCGAACAGCACGATCTCGCCCGCGGCGGGCAGGTGCTCGACATAGCGCTGGAAATACCACTGGGTGGATTCGCGCGCGGAGGGCTTTTCCAGTGCCACGACCCGGGCCCCGCGCGGATTCAGGTGCTCCATGAAGCGTTTGATGGTGCCGCCCTTGCCCGCGGCGTCGCGACCTTCGAACACGATGACGACGCGGCGGCCGGTCGCTTTGACCCAGTTCTGCAGTTTCAGCAGCTCGATCTGCAGTAACCGCTTGTCGAGGTCGTATTGCAGGCGCGAGAGGCGCTCGTCGTAGGGGTAGCCCTCGCGCCAGGTGTCGACGACCAGGCCGCCGGGTTCGGTGAGCAGGATCGGATCGTCGTCGTCGCTGTCGTCGACGGTGAATCCGGTGGTGTCGGCCAGGTTCACGACGGTCGCGAGATCGGCGATCTCGCTGACATCACGGGGGATCGGACGAATCTCGACATCGGTCATCCCCGTGACGCTAAATGGTGTGCGTGTCGCGAAGATGAACGTGCGGTGCCCAGCGCAGCGAAGCCACGCCGATCCCGCCGCACTGCGAACGGGCACGGCGCGCGTGTTCATTTTCTCGACGACAACACGGCGATGTGGGCTCGCTATCGTCAATTCCTGCAGATGGCACCTTGTTCGGGGCAGACTGTGGTCTCACGCCGCTACTCGCGAGGCACTGCTGCCCGCCGTGGAGAGGACGACGCCGATGCATGATGGAGGCTCCTTCACCGACCGGTCCGCTCTCCCCGATGGCGAGCCGGCCTCGGGCAGCCGCGTGATCCGGATCGCGTCCGTCGCGGCGCTGGGTGGATTGTTGTTCGGTTTCGACAGTGCTGTGATCAACGGGGCTGTCTCGGCGATCCAATCCGAATTCGATGTCGCCGATGCCGTTCTCGGCTTCGCTGTGGCCTCGGCGCTGCTCGGCGCCGCCGCGGGCGCCATGACCGCGGGCCGGATCGCCGACCGTATCGGCAGGCTCAAGGTGATGAGGATCGCCGCGGTCCTGTTCTTCATCAGCGCGGTGGTCACTGCTTTCGCGCCCGATGTGTGGATCCTGGTCGTGGGCCGGGTGATCGGTGGTCTCGGTGTCGGTGTGGCTTCGGTCATCGCCCCCGCCTACATCGCCGAGACCTCGCCCGCGCGGATCCGCGGCAGGCTCGGATCGCTGCAACAGCTGGCGATCGTGCTCGGCATCTTCCTGGCACTGCTGGTGGACTACGTGCTCGCCCACCTCGCGGGTGGCGCGAGCGAGATCCTGTGGTTCGGGCTCGAAGCCTGGCGCTGGATGTTCTTGTCCATGGTGGTGCCTGCGGTGGTATACGGCGTATTGGCCTCCACGATCCCGGAGTCGCCGCGCTACCTGGTCGCCACGCACAAGATCCCCGAGGCGCGGCGCGTGCTGTCGATGCTGTTCGGTGAGAAGAACCTCGAGCTCACCATCGGCCGGATCGAGGAGAGCCTGCGCAGCGATACCAAGCCGTCCTGGAAGGACCTGCGCCGACCGGCGGGCGGGCTCTATCCCGTCGTGTGGGTGGGGCTGATGCTGTCGGTGTTCCAGCAGGCGGTGGGCATCAACGTGATCTTCTACTACTCGAATGTGCTGTGGGAGGCCGTCGGCTTCGAGGAATCCCAGTCGTTCCAGATCAGCGTGTTCACCTCGGTGGTCAATATCGCCACCACGATCGTCGCGATCATGCTCATCGACAAGGTGGGCCGCAAACCGTTGCTGCTGACCGGCTCGATCGGCATGACCGTCACGCTGGCCACGATGGCGATCTGCTTCGGCGGCGCCGACCAGGTGCCCGACGCCGAAGGCGTCATGGAGCCACACCTGACCGGTGCGCTCGGCCCGATCGCGCTGGTCGCGGCCAACCTGTTCGTCGTCTTCTTCGGCATGAGCTGGGGCCCGGTGGTGTGGGTGCTGCTCGGGGAGATGTTCCCCAACCGGATCCGTGGCGCCGCGCTGTCGCTCGCGGCGGCAGGCCAGTGGGCGGCGAACTGGGCGATCACCGTCTCGTTCCCCAGCCTGAAAACCTTCTCGCTCGGCTTCGCCTACGGGATGTACGCGGTGTTCGCGCTGCTGTCGCTGGGCTTCGTCGCCAAGTTCGTGCCCGAGACCAAGGGGATGTCGCTCGAGGACATGGACGAGGCCGCCGGCTACGAACGGCCCATCGCCAGCGCCTGACCCTGCCCGAGTTTCCACCGGCTCGACCACGTCGTCACCATCGCAGTGCGGTCATCGATCACCCTTCGACGAGGAAGGCTGTGTGATGCATTCGGCCTACGGCTACCCGGCGCAGACGAACCGGGCATCGCGCGCGGTCCGCGGCGGTGAGACTGTCAACGCCCGGACCCACACGAGCGAGACCACCTCGTGGACGGTGGTCGAGGATGCTTGGAACCCGCAGCGCGCCAACTACTTCGAGACGATGTTCACCATCGGCAACGGGCGCCTCGGAACCCGTGGATCGCTCGAGGAACGGCACACAGGGGCTTTGCCGGGCACGTTCATCGCCGGTGTCTACGACGCCTACGACTCCCCGGTCATCGATCTGGTGAACGCACCGGACTGGCTCGACAGCGAGGTCTTCGTCGACGGTCTGCGCCTGGACACCGAATCCGCGCAGGTGGTCGAGCACCGTCGTGCACTGGATCTGCGCAGCGGAGTCCTGCACCGCGACACCGTGTTCCGGCTGACCGGCGGCGCGCGGGTCAGGCTGCGGACCGAGCGGTTCGCAAGCACCGCCGACCGGAATCTGTGCTGTCTGCGGATCGAAGTGACGTGCCTGGACCACGCGGGGGCGGTCACGGTGCGAACCGGTATCGACGCGAACCGGCGCAACCTCGAACGGTTGCCGAACTACCACGAACAGACGGCATTCGGCTACGAACGCAAGTGGGACAAGTGGGCCAAGTCCACGCACCTGGTGTCGGTCGGTGCGGGATTCGACGGTGAGGTCGGTGTCATCGAAAGCCGCACCATCGACAGCGGGGTCGACCTGGCCTACGCCTTCACCTGCTCCGCCGACAGCGGGCAGCGTCACCAGCGGGTCCGCCACGACGGCATCGAGGTGCAATGGCATTGCGAGGTGCGCGCAGACGAAACCGTGCGGGTGGACAAGCTCGTCGGTATCGCCACCAGCCGCGACTACCGAGCGGTGTACCCACCTCGGGCGCGCGCACTCGACACCGTCGCGCGCGCAGACTCGTTCGATACCGCCGCAGCGGCCAACCGGGCAGCGTGGGATGAGCTGTGGGCCGGCGCCGATTGCGAAGTGGTCGGCGACGATCGGGTGACCCAGGCGCTGCGGTTCGCGATCTATCACCTGCTCATCGCCGCGAACCCCCACGATCCGACTGTGAGCATCGGCGCGAAAGCGCTGTCCGGCGAAGGCTATCGCGGGCATGTCTTCTGGGATACGGAGGTGATGCTGCTGCCGTTCTTCCTGTTCACCCAGCCCCGCGCTGCCCGCGCGCTGCTGGGCTACCGGCACCACACCCTGCCCGGGGCACGGGAAGTCGCCGCCGACAACGGAACCGGCGGCGCGCGCTATCCGTGGGAATCGGCCGATACCGGCCGCGAGGAATGTCCGCGATACACCCCGGACGGGAAAGACCGTTTCTACACGCGCGAAGAAGAACTGCACATCACCGCCGATATCGCCTACGCGATCATGCGCTACGCCGCCGTCACCGGCGATGACGACTACCTGTTCGGGGAAGGCGCCGAGATCCTGTTCGAGACCGCCCGATTCTGGGTGCAGCGGTGCGTCGAGGACGGTGATCGGCTCGCCCTCCGGACGGCGATGGGGCCGGACGAGTTCCACTCCCACGTCGACAACAACGCGTACACGAACAGGCTGGTGCACTGGCATCTTCAGCAGGCGGCGGCGGTGTACGAACGGATGTCGCGGGAACGGCCCGAGCGTGTCCACGAGCTCATGGCCTCGATCGGGCTGGACGCGGGTGAGCCGGCCCAGTGGCTCGCCACCGCGGACCGGCTGCGGGCGCCGATCGATCCCGACTGCGGTGTCATCGAACAATTCGACGGCTATTTCGATCGTACGGTGGTGCCCATCGTCGACTGGGACGACAACGGGATGCCGCGACTTCCGGTCGGCTACAGCCCTTTCGACTGCGAGACCACCTCGCTGCTCAAACAGCCCGATGTGGTGATGCTGCTGCACATGCTGCCCGACGAATATTCGCCGGCCACCCGGCGGCTGAACTATGAGTTCTATGAGCAGCGCACGATGCACAAGTCCTCGATCAGCCCATCGATCCATGCGATCGTGGGGTTGCAGGTAGGCGATTCCCGCACGGCGGAAAGGTATTTCGAGCGGTCGGCGTTCGTCGATCTCGACGACAACCAGGGCAATACCGAAGAGGGAATCCACATCGCGTCGGCGGCGGGCACCTGGCAGGTCGCGACGCACGGCTTCGGCGGGTTGCGCGCCGACGCCGGCGGATTGCGTTTCGCACCCGCGCTTCCGGCGTCCTGGCAGCGGTTACGGTTCGCGGTGCACTGGCGGGGCCGGTCGGTGCGAGCCGATCTGGGGCACCGGGACGCGCGCTTCGAGCTGGTCGGTGCGGGGCCATCGGTGGAGATCACCGTGTGGGGTCGGCCGGTGACACTCGAACCCGGTGTCGTGGCCGAGGTCGGGGCGCCATGACGGGCGTCTTCGATGCGCAGGCAGTGCTGTTCGATCTCGACGGCGTCCTCACCGACACCGCGGCGGTGCATCGGCGGGCGTGGTCGGCGCTGTTCACCGAGTTCCTGCCCGCCGTCGCGCCGGCAGCCGCCCCTTACACCGATGCCGACTACTTCGCACTGGTGGACGGCAAAGCGCGCGCGGCGGGCGTGCGGTCGGTGCTCGCGTCGCGGGGCGTGAGCGTGCCCGACGGTGAGCTCGATGATCCACCCGACGCGCGGACGGTGCACGGGTTGGGCAACCGCAAGAACGTCGGTTTCACCGAGATCATCCGTGGTGACGGTGTCGAGGTGTTCGACGGGTCGTTGCGCCTGGTCGAGGCGCTCGCGGCCGCGGGTGTCCCGATGGCGGTGGTGTCGAGCTCACGTAATGCGGTGCTCGTGCTCGACACCGCCGGGCTGCTGGGCAGGTTCACGGTGGTGATCGACGGTGTGGTCGCCCACGACGAGCGCCTCGCGAGCAAACCGGCGCCCGACATGTTCCTCACGGCCGCACGGGGTTTGGGCGTGGATCCGGTACGCACGGTGGTGATCGAGGACGCGGTGTCGGGGGTCGAAGCGGGGCACCGGGGCGGATTCCGGGTGATCGGGGTCGACCGGGGGACCGGCGCCTCGGCGTTGGTAGCCGCCGGTGCCGACGTCGTTGTCAGCGACCTGGCGGATCTGCTCGAAGACCACAGGGGTCGGCGCAGGTCTGCCGCGGCGGAGGAGATCTGAGTTACTCGACTTAAACTGAACGAGCGTCCAAATTGGGCAAGTGTTCATGTGAACGGGACTGTTTCGGAAACCAGGCGGCAATAGGTTCGGATCGAACGATTCACCCTGTCACCCCCCTGGTCGGAGATCACCGCGCATGCGAATGCCCTTGCCTCGCCGTGCCGCGCCCTGCGTCGGCTCCCTCACCGCCTTGACCCTTGTCGCGGGCATGATGCTCGCGCCCGGCACCGCAGCGGCCGAGGTTTCCCCGACCCTGGCCACGACGCCGATCAGCGATGCCACCGCCGTGTGCGCTAGCGGCGCACCGACTTTCGACGACGTGGTGACCGCCGCCGCCTCGGTGTTGCGCGGCACCGTCGGGCCCGCGCAGGTGCTCGCCTACGACCAGCAGGTCGCCGATTTCCGGGCCGGGATCGCCGCACTGCGGGTGCACCGCGACGGGTTGCCGCTGCGCCCGGAACAGGTCGGCGTGCAGCCCGCCGAACTCGACGATCCGATCGTCACCTACCTGGTCAACGGTCTGGACGCGGTGCGCACCGGGCGCATCGACGAGACGGTGTCGGTCTCGCAGCTGACCGTCAACGACGCCATCGAGGTGTTCATCCTGGCGACCGGCATCGTCAAGATCCCGGCCAAGCTCGTCGCGGGCATGGTGCCCACCGTCGGCATGTTCCTCGAGCCGGTGGTCGGCGCGATGTTCACCGGAACCAAGGCGCTGGCCCGCGCGGTGCAGGACTCGATCGACGCCGGCTGCGTGGCGCCGAACGTGTACCCGCCGCTCGAACTCGGCGACGCCGTCATCGAACCCGTGCAGGTTCCCCAGCCCATCGAGGATCTGGCCGCACTGGTCATGAATGCCGACGGCACCTGCACGCCCGTCGCGGAACTGACCCTAGCCACCGTCGTGGAGCGCGCACGCGCCTTCCTCGACAGTGGCGCCGTGGCGGTGGACCGGGTCGCGATGCACCAGGCCGCCGACGCCCTCCAGGAATTCCTGGCGAGCAACCGGGTCGCCAAGGTGATGCTGATGCGTCGCGCCGACGACCTCGGCCCGCTGGTCGAGGCCCTCGACCTGGGCCCGCTGACCTTCCTGGCCAACTTCGGCGCCGACCTGACCGAAGGCAAGGCCCTCGATACGGTGCCGTTGGCGCAGGTCCAGGTCGAGAATGCCTTCGATCTCGCGACGCTGACCCTCGACATCACCAGCTTGCTGTTCTCGGCGGGCACCACCATCGCCGGGTTCGCCGGCATCACCGAGACGGTCACCACGCCGCTGTCGATCGTGCAGAAACTGGTGTTCGCACCGACCGACTACGGCGCGCCGATCGTGCGCGGTGTCATCCAATCGATGTGCGCGGTGTAGTCGGGGCTTCGCTTCGCCGACATGCGCGCGGCTGACGAACGATCCGCGGCCGCGCCCGTTAGGCTGCGGCGGCGTCGCGATCATGTCAGTGTGCTTCGATCAGGTCAGTTGTCCAACAGAAGCCATTACCCAGAAGGTGACCATGCACGATCAGTTCTCGTCCGGAATCGGCCGTCGTGAAGTTCTGGCAGGCGCCGCCGGCGTCGTCGCGGGCCTGTCGCTGGTGGGGCTCACCCCCGCCGCGGCGGTGCCTGCCGAAGTGCCCAAGTTCACCCCGCAGGCCGGGCGTAACGTGCGGGTGCTGGTCACCGGTGACGCGGGCACCGGAACCCGCACCCAGTGGGCGGTCGCCGACGCGGCACGCGAATTCCACGCACGCCGGCCGTTCTCACTCGCGGTGGGTCTGGGCGACAACATCTACGACACCGGACCCAACGGGCCCGACGACGAACAGTTCGCCACCAAATTCGAGAATCCCAATGCGGGACTGGACATTCCGTGGGCCATGGTGCTCGGAAATCACGACACCAGCTCGGTGTTCCCCGGTGACGGCGGCTGGCTGGCACGCGGCAACTTCGAGGTGGCCTACCACGCGAAGTCACAGCGCTGGTGGATGCCGAGCCGCTACTACTCGGTGCGCGTGCCCGAACAGAACCCGGTCGTGGAGTTCTTCGTGCTCGACATCAACCCCCTCGCGGCCTACATCCCGCCGTTCCTCGACCCGTACTGGGCCGTCGACGGGCCGTACATGAACGAACAGCGCGCCTGGCTCGACACCGCACTCGCGGAGTCCACCGCGCCGTGGAAGATCGCCTGCACCCATCAGGCCTACATCAGCAACGGCCCGCACGGCGACGCGGGCAACTACGAGGGCCTGCCGGTCGAACCGATCAACGGCGTGCACGCCAAGCGCTTCTTCGAAGACCACGTGCTGGGCAAAGTGTCGTTTCTGCTGTCGGGCCACGACCACACCCTGCAGGTGCTCGAACCCACCCCGGCGACCAAGGGCACCCGCCAGATCGTGTCGGGTGCCGCGGGCAAGACCGCGGGCGGTCAGCCGCGGCTGACGAGCGGCGCGCACAGCGCGCTGTTCGAAACCCAGCACGAACTGGGTTTCATGGTCTTGGACCTCACCGCGGACTCGGCGAACCTCACAGTGCTCACTGTCGATCCGGCCTCGGGCGCGAGCACCGAGGTCTTCGACCGACGACTCGGCTGAGCGCCACCGGTGTAGAAAGCGCGGTGGCGGGAGGATGATCGGTGGATGGGCTTCTACACCGACCGGATTCTCCCGCACATCACCGACAAAGTCTGCGGCGTCGCCCAGAACGGGCCGCTGCGCGAGCGAACCTGCGCCGGGCTACACGGCGCGGTGCTCGAAGTCGGATTCGGGTCGGGCAACAACATCGGGTTCTATCCGGCCGCGGTCGAGCGGGTCAGCGGGGTCGAGCCCGCCGACACCGCGTGGAAGATCGCCGCGAAACGTGTCGCGGGCAGCTCGACCCCGATCGAACGCGCGGGCCTGGACGGCCAGTCGCTGCCGTTTCCCGACGCCACCTTCGATACCGCCCTGTCCACCTTCACCCTGTGCACCATCCCCGACATCGCGGCGGCACTCGCCGAGATCGGCCGGGTCCTGCGGCCCGGTGGCACCTTGCACTTCGTCGAACACGGACTCGCACCGGAGGAATCGGTGCAGACCTGGCAGCATCGCCTCGACCCGATCCAGCAGAAGATCGCCGGCGGCTGTCACCTCTCGCGCGACATCGCGGGACTGATCACCCAAGCGGGTTTCGAGGTCACCGAACTCGACCGGTTCTACCAGCCGGGTGCGCCGAAAGCATGGGCTGCGTTGTCCCTCGGCGTCGCGCGTTCTTCCTGAAACGGCCGATCACCACGATCGGACCAGCGGGGCGTCATGCTCGCGCCGCTGCCATTCGGCGGCGAGACGTCCCAGCCGGTGCGGTGCGGCGATGCTGCGCATGCCGGCGATCTTGTCCGCGCGCATCTCCAGGATCGCGACGCCGAGGACTCGATCGCCGAGTGTGACGAGCACGGCCGGGCAGCCGTTGGCCACGACGGCGTAGATCGATGGTGAGCCACCGGCGAGGCGTCGCTTGGCCGGACTCGGTGTGAAACCGGCCCGCACCGCGGTGGCCAGGCGTTGCGGGCTCGCGTAGCGGATCAGCTTCGCGGCCAGGCCGCCGACGCCGTCGGAGATGCCGGTCGCGTCATCGGTCAGCAGCGCGACCAGCCGATCGGTGCGACCCGAGGTGGCGGCCTCGATGAACGCCTGGACGACCCGGCGGGCGAAGCCGTGATCGATGTCGATGGTGGTGCGCGCGACGGTGATCCGCCCACGCGCACGGTGGAGGTGTTGCTGACTCGCCGACACGGTGATGTCGAGGATGCCGGCGATCTCGGCATGCCGGTATGAGAAGGCCTCGTGCAGCACGTACACGGCACGTTCGGTGGGCGACAACCGTTCCATGAGCGTCAGCACCGCCAGGGTCACCGATTCACGCTGCTCGACGGTGTCGGCGGGCCCGAGCATCGGGTCGCCGTCGAGCAGCGGTTCGGGCATCCAGGCGCCGACCGCACGCTCGTGGCGCGCCTTGGCCGAGCGGAGCCGGTCCAGCGCCAGATTGGTGACGATCTTGGTCAGCCACGCCTCCGGCACCTCGACGTAGTCGCGGTCGGCGGCCTGCCACCGCAGGAACGCGTCCTGGACCGTGTCCTCGGCGTCGGCGGCCGAACCGAGCAGACGGTAGGCGATCGAGGCCAGCCGGTTGCGGCTGGCCTCGAAACGCGCCACGGTGGCAGTGTCCATGAGCACGACTCTAGGTCGCGACCACGGCGTGGGGTCGATCGGTGACCGCGCGGTAGCGGCGGCTGGGCATGCCGAAGGTGGGATGGCTCAGACTCCACGGGTTGACCCCGAGGATCACCGCTTTGACGCGGGCGGCCGCTCGCCCGCGCAGGGCCCACGACTTCGATCGCGCGTCACCGTCGACCACCTGGAAGATCCCGTCCTTGCGGCCGAGGCTGATGTGGTTGCCCACATACGACAGTGAGGTCGTCGAGATCTTGCGCCCGGTCCGGTCCCCGACGATCGTGGCCGTGGCCTGCATGCTGGTGAATCCCGCGGACGCGCACGACATCGGCAACGGTAAACCGTTGTCGCCGATGACGAAGGCACTGTCACCGGCGACGTAGACATCCGGGTGCGAGACCGACCGCATCTGCCGGTCGACGGTGATCTGGCCGTTGGGTTGCACCGCGAGACCGCTGGTCGCGGCGATCGCAGGCACGGCGAACCCGGCTGCCCACACCGTCGCCTGCGCGGGGAAAGCGGCGCCGTCGGCGGCCACCGCGCCCGCCGCGTCGACACGGGTGATGGTGGTGTTCTCGTGGACGGTGATCCCGAGCCGGTCGAAGGCGTCGAACAGGTGGCGGCGGGCTTTGCTGCCCAGCCACCCGCCGAGTTCGCCGCGGGTGGCCAGGCCGACCTGAAGCCCTGGATGGGATTCGGCGATCTCGGTGGCGGCCTCGATCGCGGTCAGGTTGCCGCCGACCACCAGGACCTTTCCGTCCGCGCCCAGCTCGGTCAGGCGGGCGCGCAGGCGCAGCGCGGCCGGGCGAGACGCCACGTGGAAGGCGTGCTCGGCGGCCCCGGCGACGCCGTGGATGTCGGCGGTACTGCCGAGCGAGTAGAGCAGGGTGTCGTATTCGAGCCTGTCGATGTCGTCGCCGTCGGCAATCGTGACCGTCCGGTGGTCGACATCGACGCCGCGCACCCGCGCTACCCGAAGCCGGATGCCGGTGCCCGCGAACATCTCCGCCAGCGGCAGGTGGCGCAGATTCTGCCCGGCGGCGAGTTGATGATTGCGCAGCCGCTCGGTGAAATCGGGTTCAGCGTTGACGACGGTGATCTCGAAGTCGTCGGAATGGAGTCGGCGGGCCAGTACCCCGGCGGAGAAGGCCCCGGCGTATCCGGCCCCGAGGACGACGATGCGGTGCTTCATGATTGGCTCCTGTCTGGTTCGCGTGCCATCTGAACGAGACAGCCGACGAAATCCTGACAGGATCAATCAGTGATGTGGGTCACGCGCGGGTGGCACGTGAGGTCGCGAGGAATTCGGTGATCGCGGTGGCGACGGCAGTGGGTTGGTCGAGCATCGACAAGACATAGGCATCGTCGATTTCGACCAGGCGCGACCGCGGGATCAGGGCGGCCAGGCGGGGGCCGTGGGAGCGGGGCATGACTTTGCCCGCGGACGACCACAGAATGAGGGTTTCGCCGGAGAAGTGTTGCAGGGCTTCGGTATTGGTGACGAGTTCGCGTTTGTCGAAGCCGGCACGGGTGTAGGCGAGCAGGTCGGCGCGGATACGGGGGTCGCGCAGGCCCGGTTCGGTCCAGGCGTGGACCAGGGCGTCGGGGAGGGGAGTTTTCGCCATCCAGCCGAACATCACGGGGCTGCGGCGCAGCCAGCCGATGCGCATCTGACGCAGGGCCAGGCTGATGCCGCCGGGCAGGGCTGAGGCGAGCGTGGCGGTTTTGCCCGGGAGGCCGGGCGGGAAGTTGTCGAAGGCTTCGCTGGGGAAGATGATCAAGCGCCCGACCCGTTCGTCGAGGCCGTAGGCGGTGAGGAACAGGGCCCCGCCCCAGTCGGAGTGCACGAGGGTGACATCGTGCAGGTCCAGTGCGGCGAGGAAGTCGGCGACGAGCTGGTTGAGGCCGCGCAAGCTCAGGTCGGTGCCCGGGCGCAGGGGCTCGGGGTGGGCGCCCAGCGGTAGGTCGGGCAGGACGTAGCGGAAGCCGGTGGGCAGGTGGTCGAGGACCGAGTCCCAGACCGTGTGGTTCATCAACAGCCCGTGCAGCAGGACCACCGGGGGTCCTTCGCCGCGTTCGCGGTAGTGGATCCGGCCCGCATCGAGTTCGACGGTCGCCATGACATCCTCCCTTGCGCTCCGCGCTAGAGCGTTCGCTCTAGCGTGTTTGCTCTAGTCTGGTGGAGTGAGCGAGCAGATGTCAACGAGTACCCGCGAGCGACTGGTGGGCGCGGTCGCGGAATTGATGCGTGTCCACGGGTACAGCGCGATCACCGTCAAACAGATCACCGCCGCCGCCGAGGCGCCGATGGGGTCGCTCTACCACCACTTTCCGCAGGGCAAAGTGCAGATCGCGGCCGAGGCGTTGCGCAGCACCGGCGCGGCCTATATCCAGCTGCTACCGCTGCTGATGGACCCGCACGAGGATCTGCGGGTGGCCGTGCCCGCCGCGTTCGACGACGCCGCGCGCACACTCGAGGATTCGGGGTGGATGAACATGTGTCCCGTCGGCACCGTCGCGGGCGAGATCGCCGACAGCGAACCGGTCTTGCGGGAGGTGGCCGCAGAGGTCGTGCTGGACTGGATCGAGCAGGGCACACGGTATTTCGTCGAACGCGGCGTCAGGGAAGGCGCGGCACGCGAGCTGATCCTGGCGATGCTGTCCGCACTGGAAGGGGCATTCATTCTGGGCCGCACACTCCGTTCGGCCGAACCGTTGCGTGCGGCCGGTCGGGCGATGGCGGCACGGGTGGATATGGTGCTCGCCGCGTGCGAGATCGCTGTCGTCGATCGGTGATCACCCGCCAGACCACGTAACCGTGTCACGGGCCCTGTGACACGGCTGTGGTTGCGCGAGTGGGTATCTCATCACGCGGCGTCGAGTGCTCCGGTGATCTTGTGGGTCATGTCGACCATCGTCGGGTTGGGCCGGGTCTGGTAGAGCTGGGCGGTGTCGAGGGCGACGGCGATGGTGTTGCGGAAGTTCTCGGCCTCCAGCGGGTCGTGCCGGCCGAGCAGGCTCATCGCCGCGGTGAGGGCGGGCAATACCTGATCGGCGAGTTCGGCGACCGAGGAGCCGCTCAGGGCGATGCGGCCGGACTTCTCGGCCAGGACGTGCCCGACCACACCGGTCGCCGACGACAGCGCGATGGTGCCGGTGGTGGCGATCTTGTGCGGCTTGCCGGTAGCCCCGCCCGCGGCGGCGAGCAGGGAGACCGCCCCGTACGCGGCGGTCCGCACAGTGGCCTTTTCCTGGGTGGTGAGGGTGACAGACATGGTGGTCATCTCCTGGGGTTCTGTGGTGGGGGAAGGGGATCGGTGCTGAGTCAGCGGGCGGCCGAGGAGATCGTCTCGACCTCACGGACGGCGTCGGCGATGGCGCGGAAGTCCTTGCGCAGGATCGCACCGTGGTTGCTGGCGACCTTGGCGCTGATGCGGATGTTGGGGTTGCGATCGAGCGCCGCGTCGAGGCCGGCGCGGATCTTCTCCTGCTCGTCGCCACGGCTGCCGAACGACGTTCCCGAAGCGACCACGTACCGCACCGGGTCGGTGATGGCATCGAGCACCGGGCCCAGCGCGTTGACGCTGGAGAGTTTGCCGATCTCGATATTGCTGTCGGCCTGCTGCTGTGCGGTCAAGCGGGGCGCCAGCCCGGTCGGGCGAGCCAGCGGCAGCACCCAGCTCAAACGCTTGAACAGCGTGCGGATGCGCAGCTCCATCGCCTCGTCGAGCCAGTCGTAGGGGAACGCGCCGTCGACGAGGACCGCGCCGAGCGCACCGGCCGGGTTGCGGCTGGTCCAGTGCGCCCCGAGGTAGGCCCCGTAGGACCAGCCGACCAGGATCGGCTTGTCGGTGACACCCCTGGCCGCGAGGATCGCGTCGATGTCGCGCACGCAGGTGTCGAAGGAGTAGTCGGCCGACTTCTTCGACTTGCCGCGGGCCCGCTCGTCGAAGGTGATGTGGCGGTAGCCGGGGCCGAGGTCGGCGATGACCCGGCGCCAGTAGCCCTGGGTGGCGAACTGGCCGTTGAGGTAGACCACCGGGGTTCCGGTGCCGCCGGTGTCGGTGACGGCCAGTTCGGTGTCGTCGATGCTCACCATGCCGGTCCAGGGGGCGACGACGCTGGTGGGGTTCGAGGAAGTCATTGTCATGTCCTTGCGTTGCTGTGTTCGGTATTTACTGATTACTAAAAGATAGATTGCGTTCACTCATCTGTCAACGGTCAATTGTGGTGAAAATGCGTGGTAGATAACGATTAGTCGTCGATAGTGCAATGACAATGAGCGTGAATGCAATGGGTTCTTGCGTTGCGCTTTGCAATGGAATGAAGGTGAATGCATACTGGGCGTGGTGCGGGCCACCCGCTACGTACCGGTCGACAGAGAGGTGACCAGCAGCGATGCCCGGAGGCAGACTCACCGACACGGACCGTCAGCACATCGCCGCGGGGCTCGCGGACGGACTCGGCTACGCCGAGATCGGGCGCACGCTCGGACGGCCCGCCTCGACGATCATGCGCGAAGTCACCCGCAACGGCGGCCCCGACGACTACCGGGCCGAACGCGCGCAGGCCGCCACCCAGCAGCGCGCCCGCCGTCACAAGCAGGCCGACCCCGCCCCGCCACCGATTCCCGACGGTGGCTACGGGCGCGATCCTCGCGCGGTCGCCGACTTCACCGAATCGTTCACCGCTCTGCTCATCGAACAGGGTCTGCCCCGGATGGAAGCCAGAGTGCTTGCCTGCCTGCAGATCACCGACTCCGGGGCGCTCACCGCCGCCGAGCTGGTCGCGCGCCTGCGCGTGAGCCCGGCCTCGATCTCCAACGCGGTCGCTTTCCTCGAACAGCAGGGCATGCTGCGCCGAGAACTGGTCCCCGGCGAACGGCGCGAACGCTACTTCGTCGACGACGACATCTGGCTGCGTAACCTCGTCGCCTCGGTGCAGATGCAGAACTCGTTATCGGCCATGACCCGGCGCGGCGTCGAGATCCTCGGCCCCGACACCCCGGCCGGCGCCCGCTTCGAACAATCCGCCGAGTTCGTCGCCATCGTCGGCGCGGCACTGCGCCAGGCCATGGAGCAGTGGCGAGTGCGCCTGGCCGAACGCAGCGCCGAACGCGAGTAGCGATCGCGCGACCCCGTGCATCGCCTGCCGGCCGCCGGGTCGTCTCCGGTTCGCCGAAATACGTTCTGCAACAGCCGAATACCGGGGTCTAACCCTGGGCTGTGAGGACTATCCGCGCCACCAGCGCGCGGTGATCGGCGCCGGGAACGGCGACGGTTTCGACGCTGGTTGCGCGGGCGTTCGCGAGCAGGAAATGGTCGATGCCCACCAGCGGCGGGACGGCCTTGTCGGTCGGGTAGGTGACCAGGTGACCCGCGCCGGCTTGAACCGCCGCGTCGGCGAAACGCCCCGACGCCAGGGCGCGGAAGCGGGCATGGTCGTAGGTGGCGTTGAAATCGCCGCCGGCGATCACAGGCCGATCGGTGGGGGATCGGCGCAGGATCTCGTGCAAGCGGGCGAGCTCGTCGGCCCAGACACCGGTGTCGTAAACGGGCGGGACGGGGTGGAAGGCATAGATCGCGACCGGGCCGAGGTCGGGGACCGCTGCGGTGGCCGAGATCTGATTGAGGACGTAGCCGTCGTATTCGACAGTGTCCGACAACGGGAACCGGCTCCAGATACCGGTACCGCTGGCAGTCTGGCCCGGTGCGAGGTAACGGTGGGGCAGCAGCTCGTCGAGGCCGGCCTGCGACAAGCTGGCCACGGCCGCGCGGGTGAGTTCGTTGACGGTCAGAACGGCGATGTCGTGCGCACGCACCTGGTCGACGAGTGCCCGCGGATCGGCACCGTCGAAGAGCAGATTGGCCTGCATCGCCACGATCGGCTGCCCTGGACCACCGTTGTGCGCGACATACAGCGGCGCCTGGGTCGCGATCCCCGCACCCGCCACCACCACCGCCACACCGGTCGCGATCCACTGCCTGGTCGCCGCGAAACCGGCGACGCCGAGCACCGCACCGGCCATCAGATAGGGCGCCCCCGAAGCCGCGAGCACGAGCGGCTCCAGCGGCCAGCGGGTGAAATGCAAGGCGACCCCGGCGGCGCCGATCGTCGTCGCGGCACCGGCCAGCACGCGGACACCGACTCGGACAACCTGCGCTCTCATCACATCAGCCAAGCACGCCACCTGGACACAGGCGAATTCGTAGTTCTGCTCACGCCGAGTCCGGGGCGCGAGCAGCGGCGCAACGGTGCTGAGGGCGGCAGATGGCGCGACGGGTGCGCGAATGGTGGTAGGAAAGGGGACGTGTCGGCATCTGGCGAGAATTCTGGTTCGAACAAGCGGTCCCGCGCGGAAGACGAGGTGGTGGAGCTGGTCAGCAAGCTGATCCAGTTCGACACCTCCAACACCGGCGAGCTGTCCACCACCAAGGGCGAGCGGCAATGCGCCGAGTGGGTGGCAACGCAGTTGCACGAGGTCGGCTACGAGACCGAATACGTCGAATCCGGTGCGCCCGGGCGCGGGAACGTGTTCGCGCGGTTGAAGGGCGCCGATTCCAGCCGCGGGGCGCTGATGATCCACGGGCACCTCGACGTGGTGCCCGCCGAGGCCGCCGACTGGAGCGTGCACCCGTTCTCGGGCGCGGTGCGCGACGGCTACGTGTGGGGGCGCGGCGCGATCGACATGAAGGACATGGTCGGGATGACGCTGGCGCTGGCCCGCCAGTTCAAAGCCGAGGGCACGGTACCGCCGCGCGATCTGGTGTTCGCGTTCCTGGCCGACGAGGAGAACGGCGGCAAATGGGGCTCGCAGTGGCTGGTGGAGCACCGGCCCGACCTGTTCGACGGTGTCACCGAGGCCGTCGGTGAGGTCGGCGGGTTCTCGCTGACCGTGCCCCGCCCCGACGGCACCGAACGCAGGCTCTACCTGGTGGAGACCGCGGAGAAGGGCCTGGGCTGGATGCGGTTGCGTGCCAAGGCCCGCGCCGGGCACGGCTCGTTCCTGCACGAGGACAACGCCGTCACCATCCTCGCCGAAGCCGTCGCGCGCCTGGGCCGCCATACCTTCCCGGTGGTGCTGTCGGACTCGGTGGCCGAGTTCCTCGCCGCGGTCAGCGAGGAGAGCGGGCTGGCCTTCGACCCGCACGGGCCCGATATCGAAGGTCAGCTGGCCAAGCTGGGCACCATCTCGCGCATCATCGGCGCCACCCTGCGCGATACCGCGAATCCGACGATGCTGCAGGCCGGGTACAAAGCCAACGTCATCCCCCAGACCGCGGAGGCCGTGGTCGACTGCCGGGTGGTGCCGGGACGGCAGGCGGCGTTCGAACGCGAGGTCGACGAGCTGATCGGACCCGACGTGGAGCGGGAATGGATCACCAAACTCGACTCCTACGAGACCACCTTCGACGGCCACCTCGTCGACGCCATGAACGACGCGGTCCTGGCCCACGACGCCCAGGGCCGCACCGTGCCCTACATGCTCTCGGGCGGCACCGACGCGAAAGCGTTCGCCCGCTTGGGGATTCGCTGCTTCGGTTTCGCCCCGTTGCAGCTGCCTCCCGAGCTGGACTTCACCGCCCTGTTCCACGGGGTGGACGAGCGGGTACCGGTGGCATCACTGGAATTCGGCACCCGGGTGCTGGAACACTTCCTTCTGCACAGCTGACCTCGACCCGAAAGGTCCTCGATGACTTACAACCCGTATGACGCGTTGCCGCAGGTGCCCTCGTTCACCGTTACCTCCGCCGACATCACCGATGGTCAGCCCTTGGCCAACGATCAGGTGTCGGGAGTGTTCGGTGCCGGCGGCAAGGACATCTCGCCGCAGCTGAGCTGGTCCGGATTCCCCGAGGGCACGCAGAGTTTCGCGGTGACGGTGTACGACCCCGACGCACCGACCGCGTCGGGGTTCTGGCACTGGGCCGTGGCCAACATTCCGGCATCGGTCACCACCCTCGATGCCGGTGCGGGCAGCGAAGGCGGGAGCCTGCCCGCCGGTGCGGTGAGCTTGCGCAACGACGGTGGTTTTCCCGGCTTCGTCGGTGCGGGACCGCCGAAAGGCCACGGTCCACACCGGTATTTCGTGGTCGTGCATGCCGTCGACGTGCCCGAACTCGAGGTCGGGCCCGACGCCACGCCCGCCTACCTGGGGTTCAACCTGTTCTTCCACACCCTGGCCAGGGCAACCCTGATCGGGACCTACGAACAGAACTGAGAACGTACAACGGCGGTGGCCCTGAGACTTCCAGGGCCACCGCCGTTTTCGCAACTACTTCACGTTGACGACATACTCGGGCGGGGTCGCGGCGTAGAGCTCGGCGATGGTCTCGGCGTACTTGTTCGAGATCGGGGTCCGCTTGAGCGACATCTTCGGGGTCAGCTCGTCACCACCGGGCTCC
This sequence comes from Nocardia sp. NPDC056952, assembly GCF_042674185.1. Classification (NCBI taxonomy): domain Bacteria; kingdom Bacillati; phylum Actinomycetota; class Actinomycetes; order Mycobacteriales; family Nocardiaceae; genus Nocardia; species Nocardia sp. NPDC056952. The sequence goes on from NZ_JBHURA010000002.1 coordinate 345,844, forward strand.
CACAGGTTCTCGACGATCACGAAACGCTTGATCTGCTCCACCCGCGAGAGCTTGCGGTTGCCCGCGAGTACCGCTTCCCTGACCTCGTCGACGATCTCCTTGCGCCGGGCCAGTTCCGCGTGGGTGGCGTCGGTGGCGCCGAAGTCCTTGGCGCGCAACGCCGCGACGTCGGGGTCGAGCATGATCAGGGCGGTGATGTAGGCGCGGGCCTCGCCGATCGCGACGGCCTGGCCGATCATCGACGAGGCCGCCTTCATCGCGTTCTCGATATTGGAGGGGGCGATGTTCTTGCCCGCTTCGCTGATGATCAGTTCCTTCTTGCGATCCACGATGCGCAGGTAGCCGTCGGCGTCGAGGGTGCCGATGTCGCCGGTGTGCAGCCAGCCCGCGTCGTCGATCGCCTCGGCGGTTTTGTCGGGCATGTTGCGGTAGCCGGGGGTGATGATCGGGCCACGGATGAGGACCTCACCGTCGGCGTCGAGGCGCAGCTCCACACCGTCCATGACGCGTCCGACCGAGCCGGGGCGCGGCTTGTCGATCTCGGTGTAGGTGCCCACGCCCGCGGTTTCCGACATCCCCCACACCTCGCTGACCGCGAAGCCCAGGCCGAGGAAGTATTCGAGGGTCTCCGGCGGCACCGGAGCGGCACCGGACGCGGCGACCTTCAGCTCGGCGAACCCGAGCGCTTCGCGCAGCTTCGACAGCACGAGGGTGTCGGCGATCTTGTGCTGCACGCCCAGCACCAGCGAGTTCTCACCGGCCAGTTTCGCCCTGGCCTGTGCGACGCCGACACCGATCGCCCAGTTGGCCAGTGCCTTCTTGACCGGGCTCGGCTCGACCGCGAGTTTGTTCTCGATGCCGGCCTTGATCTTCTGCCACACCCGGGGCACACCGAAGAACACCGTGGGGCGGGCATCGGGCAGGGCGGCGGCGATCTCGCGCGGATCGGTGACGGTGGTGATCTGGATGCCGGTGAGCAGGCTCATCGCATGCGCGGAGATGCGGTCGGCGACGTGCGCGGCGGGCAGATACGACACCGCGCGGTCGTCGAAACCGACCGGCAGCGGACCCGAGACCAGGCCGACGACCTGGGCGATCACATTGCTCTGGGTGAGCTCGACGCCCTTGGACGGGCCGGTGGTGCCGGAGGTATAGATCAGGGTGGCCAGGTCGCCGGGCTGGACCGCTTGCCAGGCCGCGTCGAAATCGAAGTCCGGTGCCGGATCGGATTCGAGCTCGGCCAACGTGACGGTGCCCTCGGCGGTGCCGTCGACGATGACGGTGTGCTCGATCTCGGCGCCCGCGGCGCGGATCGTGTCGAGGAACGCCTGCTCGGTGATGACGACCTTGTTGCCCGCGTTGGCGAACACGTGCGCGATCTGTTCGGTGGAGCTGGTGTTGTACACCGAGAACGGGATGGCGCCCAGGTGCAGGGCGGCAGTGTCGATCAGGTTGAACTCGGGCCGGTTGGTGAGCATGATGCCGACCGCGTCACCGTGACGCACACCGAGTTTCGCCAACCCGGCGGCCAGTGCGCGCACCCTCGTCGCATATTCGGCCCAGGTGATCTCCTGGGTGCCACCGACCGTGCGCAAGGCGATCTGGTCGGGCCGCAACGCGGCGGTCTGCTGGAAGGCGGCGGGCACGGTGTGCACCGTGACCCCGGATGCGTGCGCGAAACCGATGTCTGTCATATCCCTGTTCCCATAGGCCGAGCCGGACGCCGAGCCAATGCGAGCGAAACTGCCTCGTTGTCTCGAGACAGGGGCGGCAACAGTGGCGTGGCTCACTTATCGTAACCGGACATACGGGATTGCGAGGGGGGTTACCGGCGACCTCGTGGTCGCCACCACGACCGCGCCCGCTGCGATCGCTGCTCGTCGGCGAGTGGATCGGCGGGGATGGTGTGCTGACGGTGGCGTCGTTTGGCCTGCAGGTACTGCCTGCCACGCGGGGAGTGCAGGGCGATGGTGAGGGCGATGGGCTCGACGGTGATCCCGGCCTCGGTCAACGCCCGGCACTTGTCGGGGTTGTTGGTGAGCAGCCGGACCCGGGTGAGTTCGAGGTCGCGCAGAGCGTGCGCGGCGGCGTCGTAGCGGCGGGTGTCGGCGTCGAGGCCGAGGCGCCGATAGCTGTCGAAGGTGTCGGTACCGGACTGTTCGCTCTCCCGATAGCCGCGGGCCTTCCAGATCAAGCCCGCCCCGCGACCTTCCTGTTCGAGGTAGACGAGCACACCGGCGCCCTCGGCCTGGATGCGGTCCATCGACTCGGTGAGCTCCCCACCGCAGTCGCAGTCGTCGGAGCCGAGGCCTTCGCCGTAGAGGCAGCGCGAGTGCACCCGCACGAGGCAGCCGTCGCGGGGCTCGCCGAAGAGGAAAAGGTGACCGCCGTCGTCGCGGCCCGGGATCTCGATCACCCGAATCGGTAGCTGCTTGCCCTGGCGACCCAGTCGGTGTGCGGTATCGGCACCGGGTTCCCCGGTTCTGGCACCGCCGAACGACAGAATGGTCAACGATCCTCCGTGCGTGGACAGGGCGACAAGGCGCCGATGCCGGACAGGCGTGAGCTGAATGTCGCGACCTTACCCCCGGATCAGGCCGGGGGCGCGTACAGGCGCACGATGCGGTCGATCTCCTCGACACTCGGCATCGACACCGCCACCGCACCCAGATTCTGGGTCGGAATCATCGCCGCGGTCGCCCACACGAAATCAGCTGCGGTGAGCGGAGTTCCGGAATTGACGAGACGATAGGCCAGCGCACCGGTGAAGGCGGCGGCGGCGCCGACCGAGGCCTTGAGTACCTGCGGGAAATGGTCGATGACTGTCTCGATCGTGTCGGAGGCGACCACACACCGGAAGTTCTCGACCGTGCACACGGTACCGACTCCGAGGCCACGCAACAGCCGGGCGATATCGGCGGCGGACTCGGCAGATACATCGGGCAGCAGCGCGTCGAGATCCGCGGCGGCGCCGACGAGATAGTCGACCGCGCCCAGATGTCGATACAGGCTCTGCGGCACCGGCATGGCCGGTGTCGGACATACGATAACGGGTGGTTTGGGTCGCATCTGCGACACCATCGACAGCACCTGCTCGATCACCGAAGGTGGCGGTTCGAAACTCAGGATCACCGCATCCGAGGCTTCCAGGGCGGCGCGGAGTTCGGGACGGTGGAGGTCTTCGTCCTGGAGCTGGACGCGATTGTCACGGCAGCCGATGATGCGGCTCTCCCCGTTGGGGGTGATCACCACGGCGGTGACCAGCGACGTCGCGAACGGGACGACCTTGACCAGGTCGAGGTGGACGCGTTCGGATTCGATGAATTCGAGGATGCGACGGCCGTATTCGTCGCCGCCGACAGCACAGACCAGATGCACGCCGATGCCGAGACGGGCTGCCGCGACCGCCCGGTTCAGCCCTTTGCCGCCGGGGTGGCCGGTAAAGCTGCCGCTGGCCGCGTTGTCGGCGGCGGGGAAGGAGTCGACCCGGTAGAGGTGATCGATGACGGCGTCACCGAAGACCGTGACGACACCGCGTTGCGCGGGCACGGCGGTGGGTTGGGTGACGGAGGGTCCGGCCATGGGATAGCCGGAATCGGTGGCGAGCAGCCCGGCGAGCGCGGTGAAGGCGTTGTGTTCGGAGACCGTACGCAACCGTTTGACGGTGGGTGCCTCGGGTACGGGGTCGACGTCGAGCAGGGTGTGCAGCGCGATCCACTGCTCGGTCAAGGCCTCTCGACGTTCCCCGAGGTTGTCTGCATACAGGCGTTCGACATCGACACCCACGCCGGAGCGGTCGCGGAACAGCCCGAGCGAGAGTGCCGCGTCCACGATCAGCCGGTCCGTCGGCGCCAGCCACTGCGTGACCTCGCGCACCACAGGCAGGATCGAGGCCTCGACACTGGCCCCGGTACGCCGGGCGTGCCGGCGCACCGACAGCAGCTCTAGCAGCGGCGCAGCGTCGATCTCGGTGTGGCGCAGGCGTTCTGCGTTCAAGCCCGCGTACTTGCCCAGCCTGGCCAGGATGCTGCGGATCGCGGCGACACGGGCGTCCTGGGGAACCATCGGCATGCTGCCTCCCGTCCACTTGTCGAGGCCGGCGCGCACCCGATCGGGGCGGACGCCGCACTGCGATCGCCACAATGCCGGGTTTGCCACGCCCGAAATCCGGCAATTACCTCCTAACAATGGCAATTGACCAAGACAATTGGCAAATGCCACACTGGATTACGGGGAGTGGATGCCCCGCCAGACGCTCGGGGAGGGCGCAGCGCCCCGCCGGGGAAGGCAGGTCCGCGATGGTTATTCAAGGCACCGACGACACGTTACGCAGCGACCGCACGCCGGAATTCGCCCAGCGAACCGACACCGGCGGTTGGCGATTGAGCTGGTTGCCCGAGTACACCCTGACCCGTGAGCAGGCCTGGGCGGGCATGGAGCTCGACGAACTCGTCAGCGATCTCGCCGCCGTGCACGACCGGCTCGCGCACGCCGAGATCAGTGCCCGCGCCGACCTGCTCGGCATCATCTGGCAGCAGGCTCTGATCAAGCTCGCCAAGCGCATCGATACTCGCCGGGACGGCGACAACGCGGCAGCAGGGGAGTCGTTGCACGATCCACCGGCGCAACTGTCCCGGCTACGCCCGGCGCGACCGATGCACGACGACCGGGCGCCCCAGGCTAACTACGGCTGAGAACTCAGGCCGAGTGGGCGCGGTGCTCGGCGCCGACAGCGTCGGACAGGCGGGCGTAACCACCCGCGCGCAGGTTGGCGGCGATGCCGCTGTGGATACGCGTGGTCCAGAAGGGGCCACCGTAGATGAACCCGGTGTAGCCCTGCAGCAGGGTGGCCCCGGCCAGGATGCGGGCCCAGGCCTGCTCGGGGGTTTCGATGCCACCCACCGAGATCAGGACCACCCGATCGCCGACGCGGGCGTAGAGGCGGCGCAGGACCTCCAGGGCGCGTTCGGCCACGGGGGCGCCCGACAGCCCGCCCGCGCCCATGGCTTCGACCTCGGCTGTCGGGGTGGCCAGGCCGTCGCGTCGGATGGTGGTGTTGGTGGCGACGATGCCCGCCAGACCCAGCTCGACCGCGAGGTCGGCGACGGCGTCGATGTCGTCGTCGGACAGGTCGGGGGCGATCTTCACCAGGACCGGCACCGACACACTGTCGAGCACGGCCTGCAGGATCGGGCGCAGCGACTCCACGGCCTGCAGGTCACGCAGGCCGGGGGTGTTGGGGGAGGACACGTTGACCACGACGAAGTCCGCGAGCGGACCGAGTAATCGGGCACTGGTCGCGTAATCGCCGGCCGCGGCATCGGGTTCGGTGACCTTGGTCTTGCCGATGTTCGCGCCGATCGGGACAGTGGGGCGCGCGCCGTGCAGGCGAGCGGCCGCGGCGGCGGCACCGTGGTTGTTGAAACCCATCCGGTTGATCAGGGCGTGGTCGGCCGGTAGCCGGAACAGTCGCGGCGCGGGGTTGCCGGGCTGGGCGTGCGCGGTGACCGTGCCGATCTCGGCGAAACCGAAACCCAGTGTGCCCCAGGCATTCGCGCCGTCGGCGTTCTTGTCGAAACCGGCGGCCAGACCCAGCGGCGCGGGGAAGTCGACACCGAACGCGGTGGTGGCCAGGATCGGATCCTGCACCACGGTGAGCTTGCGGGCCAGCCAGCGCGTCGGCGGGAACCAGGTGGCGAAACGCAGCGCGGCGAACACCAGGTGATGCACCCGCTCCGGCGGGATCAGGAACATCAGGCGTAACAGGAGGGCGTACATGGTCGGCTCACAATCCGGGTTCGGGCACAGGCAGGACGGCATTCTTGCGGCGGCGCAACAGCACCCGGCGACTGCCGTCGGTGTAGGCGCGTACCCGGGACAACTCCCAGCCACCGAATTCGGCCTGGATGGCCAGTCGCATCGAGGCGGTGACCCGGTTGACCTCGGGTGGCAGCCGCAGGGGTACGTATTCGTAGTCGTCGTTGCTGGTTTCCCAGCTCGACGGTAGCGCCGAGCGCGCATTGCGAGGTGTGGCCATCACTGCCCTCTCTTTTGCTCTTGCACGCCGATCCGCTGCAGGCCATCGCCCGCGGCCGAGGCGACGAACAGGTCGCCGGTGCGTTCGTCGACGGTGATCGCGTCGGGCTGGCGCAGTGTCGCCAGCCTGGCCACCTCGACACCGATGCCGGTCGACAGGTCGTAGCCGACGACCTCGTTGCTCAGCGTGGCGCTCACCCACACCAGCTCCGACCGCGAGTCGTAAGCGAGCGCGTAAGGCGATGATGATACCGGGAAACGCTGGCGCAGCACGAGCGGACCGGCCGTGTAGACCAGCAGTTCACCGCCCGCGGTGTCGGCCACGATGATGCGGCCGTGCGGGTCGGTGATGGCGTTGGTGGCACCGTCGCCGGCGCGCAGCATCAAGCCGAGCGCGTCCTCGCCCACCGCGACGACGGCGGTCTGCTTGCGGTCGAGCACAGTGATGTTCTCGCCAGTGACCGCGATCGCGTCGGCCGAGACGAGGCCGGTGATCGTGCGGGTGACGGTGCCGTCGGCGTTCAGTTCGCGCACGGTGCCGTCGGCGGTACCGACGACGAGTGTGCCGTCGGTGCGAGTGTGCACGCTGTGCACGTCACCGGCGACAGCGGTCTCGGTGAGCGCGCCCGTGCCCGCGTCTACCCGCAGAACCCGGTCGGGGGCGGCGACGAGGACCTCTCCCGGCTTGCCCTGGGCCAGCGACGCGCCGGCGGCGGGGAGGGCGACCGCACGTGAGGTTGCCGGAGCGGCGGGGTCGATCAGCGACAGCGTGGTGCCCGCGGTATCGAGGGCGGCGAGCAGACCGGTCGAGCGTTCGGCGAGCAGTGCTTTGGTCGCGACCGCGGCGAAGACCTGCCCCGCGGGATCGACCGCGGCGGGCGAGACCGCCGCGGTCGCCGGCGCCCTGGTCGGCACATCGGCGCCGCCGTCTTCACCGCTGCACCCGGTCAGTACCACCAAAACCGCCGCGCCGACCAACGCAGAGGCGACCGAGCCACGAGGGCGCATGCACCGAACTCCTTCAATCCGCACGAGGTGACTGCCTTGATCACCATCTGACCATGATGACTCACCAGTAGCTCCGACCGGGTATCTGGCGTCGGAGCTGTCGGTGACGCGCGTTACTGTTGACGTGTCGAGCAATTGATTGCCATGCAACGGCAGGAGATCCCCACGATGACCGACCGGACACCAGCGGGTTTCGGCATCGATGACATCTCCGTGGGACCGTTCGCCCACGGCTTCGGCACCACCGACGACGGTCACCCCTTCGCCTTCCGCACCCACCGCGCCACCCTCACGGTGCAGATCTATCGTGCCGACCTGGGCGACGCGGTGCCCAGATCCGATGACGTGGTGGCCCAAGCCCAGGCTCAGGTGACCGACATCGACCTCGGCGACGAACGCAGCGTCAGCGCCTTCGTGCGCGATCTGCTCCTCGACGCCGACCCTGTCGAGGCGCCCGCAACCAGTGACATCTCCACAGTTCGCGCCATCCTGGGGCGGATCAGTGCCGTCATTGATGGTATGTAGATGGTGATGTCTTCCACACTTTCCGCCAGGGCCGCTGCGGCCACCGCCTGCCTCACGGCCCTCGTCGCCCTCGCCGCGTGCGCGGGAACCACCGACGAGGCCTCGGTCGACGCCGCACGGTCTTCGGCCAACGCCTCCCTCGCTTCCTCCGTCGCGACCTCGGCCAGCAAGGCCAATGTGCCGCTGCCGACCGCCCAACAGCTCGACGCGCAAATCAAACGCGCGCTCGACCCGGGCCTGCCCGATGTCGAACGCACCGAACTGATCGAAGACGGCGCCGCGTTCTCCGACGCCATCCCCGACATGTACAAGGCGCTGCGCGACAACCCCCACGCGGTGTACGGCGTCGTCGACCCGGTCTTCGACAACCGTGACGGCACACTCACCGCCACCATGCGCCTGGACAAGGACGGTTCGGGTACCAACGTGCGCACCACCATCGTGCATTTCGTGTTGCTCGACGGTAAGTGGAAGATCTCGCGCACCGACCTGTGTGGCATCCTGCGCTCGGCCGACTACCGCACCGCCGCCTGCGGCTGAGATGCGCGAATCTCGATCCGTGCGGTGGGGCAGGTTCGTCTACCGCCACCGATTCCTCGTGCTCGGCTTCTTCGTGCTGACCGTGCTGATCTCGGGGTGGTTCGGTCGCGACCTCGCCGACCGCTACACCCAGGAGGGCTGGTTCGACGAGTCGAGTCAGTCGGTGGCGGCGTCCAAACTGGCCGATGACACTTTCGGCCGCGACACCGACGGCGATCTGATCGTCATCTACACCGCCCCACCCGGCACCACTGTCGACGATCCCGCCGTCCGCGGACCGGTGACGGCCGCTCTGGCCGACCTGCGCAAACAACACGGTGAGCGCATCCACAAGATCGACAGCTACTGGGACAGCCCCTTCTCCGCCAATGCCTCCGACCCGACCAAACAGCACGCCTTCGCCAGCATCGGGCTGGCCGGGGGCGGCGGAACCGCGACGGTCAACAACTACCTCGCGCTGAAGCCCCACCTGCACGCCGATGTCCCCGGCGCCGGGCCCGGCGGGACGACAGTGCAGCTGGCAGGGCTACAGCCGGTGGTCGAGGGCATCAACATCGGGATGCAGCACGACATCAAGCGCGCCGAGATCATCGCCCTGCCGATCGTGGCGATCCTGCTGTACTTCGTGTTCGGCGGGGTGATCGGCGCACTGCTGCCGGTGCTGATCGGTGGGCTCACCATCCTCGGCACCTCCGGGATCTTGCGGGTGCTCACCGCCCATATCGAGGTCAACGTGTTCGCCAGCGCGGTGATGACGTTGGTCGCGCTCGGGTTGGCGATCGACTACGGACTGTTCACGGTGACCCGGTTCCGGGAGGAACTCTCGGCCGGGCGATCGGTCGAGGACGCGACCGCGCGGACCGTCGCCACGGCGGGGCGCACGGTGCTGTTCTCCGCGGCGATCATCGCTTTGAGCCTCGGTGCGCTGTTCATCTTCCCGAACGGGGTGCTGCGCTCGGTGCCCTACGGCGGCATCTCCGCGGTGATGCTGGCGGCGCTGCTGTCGGTCACCGCGCTGCCCGCCGCCTTGAGTATCGCCGGCCACCGTATCGACTGGCTGGGCTGGAAACGTTTCTCGCGCAGCAAGACCGAAGCCGAGATCGATGCCGGGTTCTTCTCCCGGCTGGCGCAGTGGGCGATGCGACGGCCGTGGGCGGTGGTGATCCCGATCGTGCTCGGACTGCTGGCGCTGAGTATTCCGTTGCGCCACATCGAGTTCGGTGGGATCAGCGAGAAGTACCTGGCTGCCGACAACCCCGCGCGGGTGGCCCAGGAAGACTTCGATCACCTGTTTCCCGGTTTTCGCACCGAACCGCTGAAACTGATCGTGGTCGGTGCCTCACCCCAGCAGTTGAGCGATATCCGGTTCGAGGCCAACCAGGTTCCCGGACTCACCGGGCGGTTCGAACCCGCGGCGGCGACCAAGGACAATGTCAACGTGCTCTCCGCCGGGCTCGGCGACAAACGCGACGCCGACCGCGTGATCGACGCACTGCGTGCGCTGCCCGCCCCGCCGGGCGTGCAGGTGATGGTCGCCGGCATCCCCGCGCTCGAACGCGACAGCATCAACGGGTTGATCGACGGGTTGCCGCTGCTGTTGGCGATCCTGATCGCGGCGGCGCTGGCATTGATGATCGTGGCGTTCCGGTCGGTGGTCCTGGCGGTGAAGGCCGTCGCCATGAGCGCGCTCAGCCTGGTCTCGACCCTGGGTGTGCTGACCTGGATCTTCGTGGAAGGGCACGGGTCCGGGGCATTCCAGTTCACGCCGGGACCACTGATGTTCGCGGTGGTCGCGTTGATCGTGACGGTGATCTTCGGATTGTCCACCGACTACGAGGTGTTCCTGCTGTCGCGGATCGCCGAGAAACGGGCCGCGGGCGCTGATGCCGCGGAGTCCATCCGCTACGGCGTGGCCCACACCGGTGGGGTGATCACCTCGGCGGCCGCGATCCTGATCGTGGTGACCGGGGCGTTCGGGTTCTCGGATCTGGTGCTGATGAAATACATCGCCTACGGGATGATCGTGGCCCTGATCATCGACGCCACGATCATCCGGATGGTACTCACCCCGGCCCTGCTGAAGATCATCTGGAAATAGCCCGCTCAGAACTGCTGATTGCCGTAATCGCGGAACCAGGCCACGATCTGGTCGTGGTCGTGGTCGTGGTCGGCGGTTGCGGCCAGGGCCAGCAGGAGCAGCAGGCGCGCCTTCTTCGGTGCGAGGTCGCCGCCGCTGACGACGCCCGTCTTCGGGTCCACGGTGATCGCGCCCGAGCCGTAGCCGTTGGTGGCGACCAGGGCGATGCCCTTGGTCGCCATCGCGGCGTTGGCCTGGCTCGGAGACGGCGTGCCCGCGAACACGATGCCCTTGGCGCCCGCGGCGACGGCGGCGGTGATCGCCTCGGCGGGGGCGTCGAGGTAGCTGTGGGCGATGTCGACACGCGGGAGGGTGTCGCGGGGGATCGTGGTGAGGTCGAACGGGGTCGTCCAGCGGGCGGGGTCGTCGCAGCGTTGGACGCGGGCGGGGGCGCGTTGCACACGGATGCCCGCCTGGTCGATGGTGCCGAGGTCGCCGTATTCGTGGGTGGTGAAGGTGTGTACGCGGGTCGAGTCGGTCTTGGTGGCGTCGCGTGCGGGCAGGATCTGCTCGTTGAGGGCGATGACGGTGCCGAAGCAGGTGGTGCGGTTGCTCGCCGCGAGGCGGATCGCGTTGTACAGGTTGATCGGTCCGTCGCTGCCGATCGCGGTCCACGGTCGCATCGCCCCGGTCACGACCACGGGTTTCGTGCTGCGCACGGTGAGGTCGAGGAAGTAGCTCAGTTCTTCCATGGTGGCCGAGCCGGTGCTGACCACGACCGAATCATGGTCGCGGAGGCGACGTTCGACCAGCTGCGCCAGGTCGTAGAGGTCGGCGACGGTGTATTCGCCAGATCCCTTCTGCCCGAAGTCCTCGGTCGTCACGGCGGCGACATCACCGATTTCGGGGCGCAGCGAGTCGACGAGTTCGGCGATCGGGCGGGTGCCCGGCCGATAGGTTTCGAGGTCGGTGCGCCGGTCGGAGGTGCCCGCGATGGTGCCGCCGAGGCCGATCACCGCGACTCGCTGCGCGGCACCGGCCGGTGCGGAGTCGGCTGAGCTGACACCGATTCCGGCACCGGCGACGGTTCCGGCGAGAGCGATCGTGGCGGCGATTTTCGAGACTGTGGGCATGTCACTCACGCTAGGAACGCCACATGCCCGACCACATCCCTCCCGCGCGGTACCTCGATCCGATACCGAGGTACTGCGCGAGTGAGATCAGATCGTCTTGATGATGCCGCCGTCGATCACCACGTCGGCGCCGAGGATGTTGGCGGACTTGGCCGAGGCGAGGAAGGCGATCAGCGCGGCGATCTCGTCGGCTTCGGAGATCCGGCGCGAGGCGATGTCGAACTGTTCGGGCAGCGCCTCGAGCAGTTGCTGGTGGGAGATGCCCTGGGCGGCAGCCAGTTTGGCGCCGATGCGGTGTTCGTCGCGCCAGATCCTGGTGCCGACGGGGCCGGGGGAGACGGTGTTGACCCGCACGCCCTGCGGGCCGAACTCCTCACTGAGTCGTTTGCCGAGGGAGGTGAGGGCGGCTTTGGCTTCGCTGTAGCCCGTGGGGCCCACCGCGGGCAGGTGGGCGTTGATGGACGAGACGTTGATGATGGTGCCGCGGCGGTCGAGCAGACTCGGTAGCGCCGCGCGGGTGGCCCGGATCGCGCTGAACAGGTTGATGTCGAGGAAGTGGTGCCACTGGTCGTCGGTGGTGTCGAGGAACCCGGCCAGCGTGAGCCGATCCGGGTCGCCGCCGCCGACATTGTTGACCAGGATGTCGATGCCCCCGAGTTCCTCCAGCGCGGTGTCGATGACCGTGGTGACGCCCTGCGCGGTCCCCAGATCGGCGGCGACCGTCGCGGCCGCGACCTTGTCGAGCTCGGCAGTGATCGTGCGTGCGGCGCCGACGACGCGCACGCCCTCTGCGGCGAGTGTTTCGGCGACGGCCAGACCGATGCCGCGCGAGGCTCCGGTGACGACGGCGGTCTTGCCGGTGAGTTCGAGATCCATGCTCGTACCTTTCTTGAACTACAGGTCAATAATTAGGGCATGCGAAAAGTGCTGGCGGGACGAGAGTTTCAGAGGGTGGTCAGTGCTACGTCGATGAGGTGGTAGAGCTGGGCGGCATCGTTGGTCTTCGCCATGAGACGCAGGCCCGCGCTGGCGGTGAACAACAGGGCCGCAATCGAATTCGGGTCCACCTCACGGTCGACGTCGCCGTCGCGGCGGCCCTGGTCGATACGAGCGGCCAGGGTGGCGACGATGCGCTGTTCGATGCCGCGCAACACCGCGGTGGCTGCCGCGTCGTGACCGCCGAGTTCTGCCGCGGTGTTGACAGCGAGGCAGCCACGTCGGGTCGGCGAGGCCATGTCGAGATCGACCGCGGCGCGCAGGTATTCGCGCAGACACTCGCGGGTGGTTCCGGGCCGGGACATGTAGTCCTCGGCCATGGCCACGCCGAGTCGGCCGTAGCGGTCGAGAACGATGTCGAACAGGGCGCGTTTGCTGCCGAAGGTGTTGTACAGGCTGCCTTTTCCGATGCCGGTGGCTTCGGCGAGCTGTGCGGGGGAGGTGTTGGCGTAGCCGTGGGTCCAGAACTGGTCCATCGCACGGTCGAGGACCGTGTCGGTGTCGAAGTTCTGGGGCCGGGCCATATCTCGACGGTAGACGTTCTATACCTGTAGGTCAATAATTCGGGCCGAAGATCGTGGCCGTGCGTGCCACGATCTCGTGCGCTACTTGCCGATGATGCCGAAAGCGTTGCCGTCGGTGTCTTCCAGGACACAGATACGGGCGCCGGGGCTGACTTCGCGCGGGGCGGTCCGTTCGGTCGCGCCCGCGGCGATCGCCGCTGCTCTGGCCTTGTCCACATCGTCGACTCCGGCGAAGGCGACCGGACCCGCCGCGACGTCACCGCTGGGATCGAGGCCGATCTGGACGTCTCCGACCGCCCAGCCGACGTAGTACGGCTCGTCGGTGTGGGGTTCGCCGTAGAGGGTGGTGTAGACGGCTTTCGTCGCGGCCAGATCGGATACGGGGATGACGACGCTGGCGATGGTGGGGCTCATCGGATCTCCTCTTGCGATAGGAGCGAGCCACGTTCGCGAGCGACGAGTGGGACCGATCGTCGTGTGCGATGGTGACCGCGGTGGACGAATGACCTCGGCGCCCAGCCTACTCAGCCCCGCTCAGCCCTCCGTCGCTGCCGAAGCCCGCGTGTCGACGCTTCCTCAGCACGGTCGCGGTCGATCAGGACGAACCCGTCGCGTCAGGGGTGACCGCGTTCGGGCAAGACGAGCTGGGCGCCGGTGGTCGGGTGATCGAAGACGTCGACGGGGTGGTGGTAAACGGTGGTGAGCAATTCGCGGGTGAGGATCTCGCGCGGGGGTCCGTCGGCGGCGACGCGTCCCGCGTCCAAGACGGTGACCCGGTCGGCGTAGGCGGCGGCGACCCCCAGGTCGTGGACCACGACGACCACAGCGGCGCCCTCGGCAGCGCGGGCGGCAGCCAAGCGCAGGACGGCTTCCTGGTGCCCGAGGTCGAGGGCGGCGGTCGGTTCGTCCAGCAGCAGGGTGGCGGTGTCCTGAGCCAGAACGCGAGCCAGGGCCACCCGGGCACGCTCGCCGCCCGACAGCGACGGGAACACGCGCGTGGCGAGGTGGGTGACGTCGGTGGCGGCCAGTGCCGCGGTGATGAGGGCGTCGTCGTCGCCGGCGGCGGCAGTGTGCAGCCACGGGGCACGGCCCATGGCGACGACCTCACGCGCGGTGAACGGGAAGCCCACGGCGTGCGATTGGGGGAGCACCGCGCGGCGGCGGGCCATGTCGGCGGGGGTCCAGTGCGAGAGCGCGTGGCCTTCGAGTTTCACCGCGCCGGCGCTGGGCTCGAGTTCACCGGCGAGGGCGGCGAGCAGGCTGGACTTGCCCGCGCCGTTCGGGCCGACGAGCGCGACGATCTCGCCGGCCGCGACCTGGAAGTCGACCTCGTCGAGGACGGTACGGGCGCCCCGCTCGACGGTGAGCCCGGTGGCGCGCAGGGTGACGGTGCCGAGCTCCGGGCGCGTGGGCACGTCAGGGGTCCGTGCGAACAGCGAACGCCAGCAGGCGCGGCGCTCGCGGGTGGTGTCGGTCATCCCCAGCCTCCTGCACGGGCGCGGGTGCGGCGCAGCAGCCAGAAGAAGAACGGGCCGCCGATCAGGGAGGTGAGCATGCCCAGTGGCAGGTCCGCGTTGTGGACCAGCGTGCGGGCGACGACGTCGGCGCCCAGCAGCACCACCGCGCCCACGATCGCGCTGAGTGGGACGAGCACCCGGTGTCCGGGGCCGACCATCATGCGCACCAGGTGCGGCACGATCAGGCCGACGAACAAGATGATGCCGCTGAACGCCACGCCCGCGGCGGTGAGCACGGCGACCACCACGATCACCTGCCTGCGCAGCCGCTCCACGTCGACACCGAGGTGGCGGGCCGCGGAATCGCCGAGCGCGAGCAGATCCAGGCGTGGTGCGATGAGGATCGCGGCCAGGATGCCGACCGAGGCCAGCGCCGCCACCACCGCCACCGACTGCCAGGTGGCGCCGTTGAGGCTGCCGAGCTGCCAGAACACGATCTGATCCCGCGCGGCGGGGCTGGCGACGAACAGCAGCAGCGCGATCAACCCGCCGGCGAAGGCGTTGATCGCGACACCGGTGAGGATCAGCGTCACCACTTCGGTGCGTCCGTTCGACCTCGACAGCACATAGACCAGGGCGGTGGTGATCAACCCGGCGACGAAGGCGGCCGCCGCCACCGACCACGCGGCGACGAACGCGCCGCCGACGACGATCACCGTGCCCGCTCCGACCGCCGCACCGGCCGAGACCCCGATGACGCCGGGTTCGGCGAGCGGATTGGCGAACACCCCCTGCAACAACGCACCCGCTGTCGCCAGGCAAGCCCCGACCAGGATGGCGAGGGCCACCCGAGGAAACCGCACCTCCCACAGCGTCACCTCACCGGCCGGATGCGCGGGCACGGGCCCGATGTCCAGGCCGATCCGGTGCGCCACACTGCCGAGCACCTCGGCGGCGGTCGTGGGGACCTGCCCGAGCACCGCTGAGACCAGCGCCAGCACGAGCAGGGCGAGCAACGCCACCGCGAACACAACGGTCACGCGCGTGCCCCGGTGCCCCGTGGGCGGCAGGGGATCGGGGGTGGCGTCGGTGATCCGCGGGGTGTCCGCGGCTTTGGTCAGGTCGGGAACTTCGCTCATGCGGGGTCCGCCCGGCACGACTGCTGAGCGCTCATGCCGATTTGCCGTAGACGGCGTCGGACAGTGCGGAGACGACGCGGCCGGTGTTGGGACCGAAACTGAGGATCACCGCGTCGGACATGTCGACCACGCGTCGATTGCGGCCCGCCGGAGTCTGGGCGATGCCGGGCACCTTCTCCAGTCCCTCGACCCCGCCCACCGATTTCAGCCCGTCCGACATCACCAGCAACACATCGGGGGCGGCGGCGATCATCGCCTCGCTGGTGATGGACACGAACGGTTCGTTCACCCCGGAGGCGGTGCCCGCGTCCACGCCACCGATCGCGGTGATCAGCGAATCAGCGCCCGAGCCGCGCCCGGCGATCATGGTGATCGCGGCGCTGCGCAGGTACAGGAAGGCGATCTTGGGCTGTGGATCCTGCTCGGGCACGCGGGCGGTCGCAGCGGCGATTTCGTCGTGGGTGCGCGCGCCGAGCTGCTTGCCCGCTTCGGGAACGCCCAGCGCGGTGGCCACCGCCTCGATCTGCGGGACGACACCGTCCATGCTGCGATCGGGGTCGAAGTAGACGACGGTCACCCCGGCCGCGCGTAGCTGCTCGCGTACGGCGGGGGCCGCGCTGGTGGTGTCGGTGAGGAATACCGACGGGCGCAGGTTCAGGACCGCTTCGACGCTGAGGCTGCCGTTGCCGCCGGCCACATTGGGCACGGACGCGACGGCGGGGAACGACGCCGAGGTACTGCGACCGACGAGGTTCGCGCCCAGTCCGAGGGCCCACACGGTTTGGGCGAGGGTGCCGTACCGGTCGACGGCGATGATCCGCGAGGTGTCGGCGATCGTCACCTCGGTGCCGTCATGGGACTTCACCGTCACCGGCAACCGTGGACTCGGCGCGGGTCCGATCGGCACGGGGTCGAGGTCGGCGAGCTGGGCTGTCACCGGCCCACCGGAATTGGCAGTCGATGCAGGATTGCTTCCGGTGCAAGCGACGGCGCCGGTCAGTACCGTCGCCGCGAGCATCGCCGTCAGCACACCACGCAGTTTCATGTAGGTAAGGCTAGCCATCATTCGGAACGGGCGCTCACATCGTCCAGTGCCGCCGCGATCGCCCGCGGCAACTCGAGGGTTTCGGCGGCCAGCACACCGGTGAGCTGACCGATATCGCGGGCACCGACGATCATGCTCGCGATGCCCGGCCGATCCCGGATCCAGGCCAGCGCCACCGCCAACGGTGACGTGCCCAGCCCGTCGGCGGCGGTGACCAGCGCGTCGACCACTCTGGTCGCGCGATCGTCGTCGAGTCTGCGCCGGATCTCGGCCGCGGTCGCCTCGTCGGCACCCCGCGAATCCGCGGGGACACCGTCGCGATACTTGCCGGTCAGGATTCCACCCGCCAGCGGCGCCGACGCGATGACGCCCACCCCGTGGTGGCGGGCGGCGGGAATCACATCGCTCTCGGTACCACGCGCGAGCAGCGAATACGGCGTCTGCGCGGCGCTGATCGGCGCGATCGCGGCCAGACTCGCCAACTGCCACGCCGCGAAGCCACGCACCCCCGCGTACCGGGTGCGGCCGGTACGCACCGCGGTCTCGAGGGTCGCCGCGACCTCATCGAGCGGGGTGTACGGATCCCAGGCGGCGATGCTCCAGATGTCGAGATGGTCGGTGCCCAGTTCGAGCAGGGTCCGATCGAGTTGTTTGAGCAGCGTGCGTCGCGACGCGTCGACCACCGGGCCCATCGCCGCGGGCGCGGGCACCGAGTCGCCGACCCCGGCGCCGGGCGCGTGCATCACCACACCCGCGCTGCCGCTGAGCACCAATTCGTCACGCGACACCAGGTCGCCGAGCAGGTCCGCCAGGATCCGCTGCGCCGCTCCCTCGCCGTAGACGGGCGAGAGGTCGACGAGCGTGCCACCGGCCTCGGTGAACGCCGCCAACTGCACCGATGCCTCGTCGGCATCGGTATGTGTCCCCCAGGTATGGGTCGCCAACCCGATTCGCGACACCCGAAGTCCGCTGCGTCCCACCGTTCGCTGTTCCATCACCGCGCCCGCGCATTCGTCACGGCGACAGCCTAATGCGCGCACCACCGCTGCCTCGCTCGGCGACCCGTGCCACGGCGCGGCAGAACGCGATCTCGGTGACGGGCGGGCGACGACCGACCGCGACGACGGGTAGGGTCGCTGCGAGATCGTGGCGGTCACAGCCACAGGTGAAGGAAAAGCCCAGGAGGACGCCGTCTTTCGGGCGCGAGTCAGCAGGAGGACGTGTTGGGCGAGTCGATGACCTGGTTCCAGGCATTGGTACTCGGATTGGTGCAGGGACTCACCGAGTTCCTGCCGATCTCGTCCTCGGCGCACCTGCGCATCGTGTCGGGCGTGTTCTTCGGTGACGACGCGGGTGCGTCGTTCACCGCGGTCACCCAGCTCGGAACCGAGGCAGCGGTGCTGGTGTACTTCGCCAAGGACATCTGGCGCATCCTCGTCGCCTGGTTCACCACGCTCGGGATGCGCTGGCGCGAACGGTCCCAGCGCGAGGTCGCGGTGGGCGACCGGGTCACCACGAAGCTGCCGGTGATGGACCGCAGTGCCCGTGACGCGCACGAACGCGACACCCAGCGCGAACTCGACTACCGCATCGGCTGGTACGTGATCATCGCCACCATCCCGATCGGGGTGTTGGGCTACCTGTTCAAGGACGAGATCCGCACCGGTGCCCGCAACTTGTGGTTGGTCTCGTTCATGCTGGTCGCATTCGCGCTGGTGATCGCCGCGGGTGAGTACTTCGGCAAGAAGGAACGTCCGATCGAACAGCTCACGACCCGCGACGGCATCCTCATGGGCCTGGCCCAATGCCTCGCGCTGATTCCCGGCGTGTCCCGCTCCGGCGCCACCTCCACCGCGGGTCTGTTCCTGGGCCTGAAGCGCGAAGCGGCCGTGCGGTTCTCGTTCCTACTGGCCATCCCCGCGGTGACGGCATCGGGCCTGTTCAGTCTGCCCGACGCGTTCGAACCGGCAGGTGAGGGCCTCAATGCCAGTGGGCCGCAGCTGCTGGTCGCCACCGTGGTGGCGTTCGTCGTCGGGTACGCCTCGGTGGCGTGGTTGCTGAAGTTCGTCGGCAAGCATTCGTTCTACTGGTTCGTCGGCTACCGGATCATCCTCGGTATCACGATGCTGGGACTGCTGGCCGCCGGCGTCGTCTCCGCCACCTGATCCCGACCCCGACCCACGGTTAGGCTGGTCCCATGACGGTGATCCTGCTCCGGCACGGAGTGTCCACCTCCAACACCGCGCGCACCCTCGCGGGCCGCGCCCCCGGTGTCGAACTCACCGAGCGCGGCACCGAACAGGCCGCCGCGGTGGCCGACCGGCTCGCGATGCTGCCGATCGAACACATCGCCAGCTCACCGCTGCTGCGCTGCCAGCGCACCGTGGCGCCGCTGGCCGAGAAACTCGGTCTCGAACCCGACCACGACGAACGCCTCATCGAGGTCGACTACGGCGACTGGACCGGGCGCCCGATCGCCGAACTGGTCACCGAACCGCTGTGGCGGATCGTGCAGGGTCACGCCTCGGGTGCGGTGTTCCCCAGTGGGGAAGGGCTGGCCCAGGTCCAGCAGCGCGCGGTCGCCGCGATCCGCGACATCGAACGCACCCTGGCCGAGAAAGCGGGCCGGGATGTGCTGTGGGTGGCGTGCGCGCACGGCGACGTCATCAAATCGATCCTGGCCGACGCTCTCGGCCTGCACCTGGACAGCTTTCAGCGGATCGCGGTGGAACCGGCCTCGATCAGCGTCGTCCGCTACAGCCCACACGGGCCGTCGGTGTGGAAGTTCAACGACACCGGCGCCGATCTTTCCGCGCTGGCCGCGGCCGCACCGACGACACCGACACCCGGTGGAGAGGTACCTGCGGCCGCGAACGCGGATAATGGGAATGCGGGGCACCGCGATTCTCCTTAGAGGAGTGTGTTCGTGAGTGTCGATCAGGGTCACGTATCAGGAGGTGCATGTGTCACGCGCAATCCATGTATTTCGCACCCCCGATCGTTTCGTCGCCGGGACCGTCGGTGAACCGGGCGATCGTTCGTTCTACCTGCAGGCTGTGCAGGAGCCGCTGGTGGTGAGCGTGCTGCTCGAGAAGCAGCAGGTGAAGGTGCTCGCCGACCGGATGGGTCTGCTGCTCGACGAGGTAGCGCGCCGCTTCGGCGCCGAGGTGCCACCCGAAGGTGAGGACGTGCGCGATGTCGCGCCGCTGGTCACCCCCATCGACACCGAATTCCGGGTCGGCACCATGGGTCTGGGCTGGGATTCCGACGCCAACGCCGTAGTGGTCGAGTTGCTCGCGATCACCGAGACCGAGGTCGACGAATCGGTGGTGCTCGACGACACCGACGAAGGCCCCGACGCGGTGCGGGTTTTCCTGACCCCCATCCAGGCGCGCGAGTTCGCGTTGCGGTCGGCGCGGGTGATCGCGGCGGGCCGCCCACCGTGCCCGCTGTGCGGGGAACCGCTGTCCTCGCGGGGGCACATGTGTGTGCGCACCAACGGGTACAAGCGCGGCGAGATCTTCGGCGCTGCCGAGCTCGAAGAGGAGTGATCTCCTGTGCCGGTACTCACCGAAGGTGACCTCGACATCGTCGGCCGGATCGGCGTCGCCAGCAACCTCACGCTGGTGTGTGAGATCGCCGCACCCGAACCCGACGGTGCCCCGCTGAGGGTGGTGTACAAGCCGGTGCGTGGTGAACGGCCGCTGTGGGACTTTCCCGACGGCACCCTCGCGGGCCGCGAAGTCGCGTCGTATCTGATCTCCGAACACCTCGGCTGGGGTGTGATCCCGGAAACGGTGCTGCGTGACGGGCCGCTGGGGCCGGGCATGGTGCAGCGCTGGGTCACCTCGGTCGATAACCGCACCGACGCCCGTCAGCGCCTCGACCTGGTCGATCTGTGCACGCCGGGAACAGTGCCCGAGGGATTCTGCGAAGTGCTGCGCGCGCTCGACGAGCAGGGCAACGAGGTCTCGCTCATCCACGCCGACGATCCGCGCCTGCAGCGGATGGCGGTGCTGGATCTGTTGCTCAACAACGCCGATCGCAAAGGCGGGCACGCGCTCGAAGGTGTCGACGGGCAGGTCTACGGCGTCGACCACGGCATCTGCTTACACGCCGAACCGAAGCTGCGCACCGTGCTGTGGGGCTGGGCGGGGCGGCCGGTGCACGAGTCGCTGATCCCCGACATCACCACCTTCGCCGCGAATCTGCCCGGCGCCGTGGCCGATTCGCTGGCCATCCACATCACCGACGCCGAGATCACCGCCCTGGCCGAACGGGCGAAGGCCCTGCTGGATCACCCGGTGATGCCGATCCCGAACTCTTCGCGTCCGATCCCCTGGCCCGCTTTCTGACAGCAGGTCCGGAGCCGATAATCGGTCGTGCTCCGCCCGGCCCGGTTGCTACATTGCAGCCATGAAGGTCGATTCACGAATCGCTGCCGCGACCGCACGAGCTCTCAGCTCGCCGGTCGCTGCCGCCTGACCTTCTCTCCCACGCCGGCGACCGGAAACGGTCCGCTGGCGTGCGTCGGTCTTGTCGCTGTTCGTCATGGTGGCCGCTTCCGGTCGATGTCACCTCGATGGAGCAACCACCATGATCACCACAGACCAGACCGTTCAGACCTTCCTCGACTATTTCCGCGAACGCGGGCACGAACTCACACCGGGCGGATCGCTCATCCCCTCGCCGGGGGATCCGGTGCTGTTCACCAGCTCCGGGATGCACCCGTTGACCCCGTATCTGAGCGGCCGGCCCCACCCGCTGGGCCGGCGACTCACCGGGTTGCAGCGATGCTTGCGCACCACCGATCTCGACGAGGTCGGTGACGACACCCATCTCACCGTGTTCGAGATGCTCGGATCGTGGTCACTCGGCGACTACAGCGGCCCGCAGAGCCTGCGGTGGGGAGTGGAACTGCTGCGTGACGGCTTCGGTATCGACCCGAACCGGATGCACGTCACGGTGTTCGGCGGTGACGACCATGTCGGGCCCGACCACGAGTCCTGGCGCACCTGGGACGAGCTGGGTCTGCCGGTCGAACCGACCGTCGACGAGAACTGGTGGTCCAACGGCCCGACCGGCCTGTGCGGGCCCGACTCCGAGATCTTCGTCTGGACCGGCGACGACATGCCGCAGGGCACACCGATGACCGATGACCGGTGGGTGGAGGTGTGGAATCACGTCATGATGCGCTACCTGCGCCATCCTGACGGCAGCCTCGAACCGATGCGACGACCCTGCGTCGACACCGGGCTGGGGCTGGAACGGCTGGTGCGAATCCTGCGGAACACGCGGTCTGTCTTCGAGATCGACCTGTTCGAGCCCTGGCTGACCACCCTGCCCCGAATCTGGGGTCCGCTCGATGATCGGTCGCTGCGCGTGCTGTCGGACCATCTGCGATCGAGCATCGTCATCCTCGGCGACGGGGTCACCCCGTCCCCCTCGGGGCGTGGTCACATCCTGCGGCGTTTGATCCGCCGCACCCTCACCACGGTGTGGCGCGACGATCCGACCCGCAGCCTGACCGACCTGCCGATCGAGCTGGTGGACCACACCCTCGGGCACTTCCGGCAATCCGTGCGCTCCCAGGACGTGCGAACCCTGCTGGTCGAGGAGGAACACAAATTCGGTCTGCTGCTCCAGCGTGGGCGAAAGGTCTTGTCCCACCGTCGTTTCAGCGGACCCTTGACCGACAGCGACTACCACTACCTGCACGACACCCACGGTCTGCCCCGCGATCTCGTGGTGTATCTGACCACCGAAGCCTCAGTCGGATGAGAGGGTGCCGCGCTCGTGCTCGGTGTCGCCTGACGGATCCGGTCGGACACCTTCCCGTAGTGTCCGAAACGTCGAGGTGAGGCCGATGAGTTTCGAGCGCGAAGGAGGTCTACACGGTCATGAGGAAACTGATCTACGGGTTCGGCGTGTCGGTCGACGGTTACGTCAACGACCGCGACGGCAGAATCGACTGGACCGAACCCGACGACGAGCTGCACCAGTACCACAACGACAGATTCCGCGGGCTCGAGATCGCGGTGAACGGTCGCAGGCTCTACGAGCTGATGGCCGAGTACTGGCCGCACGTGCCCGAGGACGCCCCGCCCATCCAGCGCGAGTTCGGCGAACTCTGGACCCGCACACCCAAGGTCGTCTTCTTCCGCACGCTCACCGAGGTCCACTGGAACAGCACCCTGGTCAGCGAGAACGCGGTCGAGGAGGTCCGCAGGATCAAGGCCGAAGGCGACGGCGTCATGGAGGTCGGTGGTGCGAGCCTCGCGTCCGCGCTGATGCCACACGGGCTCATCGACGAGTACCACCTGTACGTCTCGCCGATAGTGCTCGGCGGTGGCACACCGATGTTCCCGGCACTGGACCAGCGGATCGGGCTGCGATTGGTCGAGACGCGGCGCTTCGAAACGGTGATGCTGCTGCGCTATCAGGTCGACTGAGGTCCGCTCACCGCGGCTGTAGCTGGTGTTTCTCGCGGTGTCCGAGGCTCTGTTGCCTGGTCAGCGCCGGTGCTAGTGTGCTCCAAGCACTTTCGTTATCCCCGTGAGATCTGAGGAAACCTATGTCGACCCGTTCTATCGTCACCGCCTCCGCAGCCGCGTTGCTGCTCACCGGTGCTGCCGCTGCTGTGGCCGCGCCCGCGCAGGCGTTCCCCGCCGGCTGGTGGGCTGAGAAGACCTACGTGTGTTCGTCCACCAACCAGGCCGGTGCGCCGCTGCCCGACGTTACGGTGAAGGCCGGCAACGAGGTTGGCGCGGCGTACTACGCGACCCAGCAGCTCGGCCCGGACGCGGCGCAGATGCAGTGCCGCGAACTGTGATGTGATCATGTTCGGTGTCGCCGCACGTCGGGGAGCGGTGGCACCGAAGTCTCATCCCGCGTGCGAGAGCACGAATTCGCTGATCGCAGCAGTCTGATTCACCAGCGCGTGCCCGGCTCCGGACAAGAGCCGCACCTCGCCTCGGGTGAAGGCACGGGCGCGTTCGGCGGTGCGTGCGGAGTCGAATAGGGCGTCGCGTTCGCCGACGATTATCAGGACCGGGATGTCCACTTCGCGTAGTTGTTCGTCGCGGAACATGGGCAGTTTCCCGGGTCGGGGCGAGAAATGGGTGAACGTCAATTCGATGTCGTCGAGGATCGGATCCGCTTGCGCCCCATCGAGGCCGAGGCCGAGGCGTGCCATGTCGCGCACGCTGTGCCTGCCGATCATCCGCAGCCCGATCGCCTTCACGAGCCAGCCGTAGCGGTGCTTGCCCAGTCCTCCCGGGCACAGCAGAACCAACGTCGTGACCCGGCCCGGTCTGCGCAGGACGTAATCGAGTGCGGTCCACCCACCCAGTGACATGCCGACCAGCGCCACGGTCTCGAGGCCGAGTCCGTCGACGACCTCGTCGAGCCAGTTCGCGGTCGCATCGCTGTCCAAGGCCAGCCGGGTGGGGGCGCTGAAGCCGGGTTCGCCGGGCAGATCCACCGCGTACACGCGGAAACTTCTCGACCAGTCCGCGATGTCGGCGCGCCAGGTGCTCGCGTTGGCTCCTGAGCCGTGCAGTACGACCAGCGGCGGTGCGTGCACCGGCCCGGAGGCCACGACGAACGTCTCGCCGATGCCGGTGTCGATCCGCACTTCCTCGCGTGGAACCGGCCAGGCGTCGAGGTGTTCGCGGTAGCGCTGCTCGACGAGCCGTCGGCCTTCGTCGGATTTGTAGATCATGAGCGCAGGATTCCGTCCAGGTAGTCGAGCAGGCGGGAGCTGTCGGCGAGGCTGCCGAGCAGGATCACTTTGAGGCGGTGCCGGGCCGGGTCGTAGCTGGTTTCCACGCGCATCCGCTGACCGCCGCCGCCTCGGGTCCCGGCGGTGGCGGTGAGCAGGGTGGTGATCCGGTCGACGGTGGCGCGGTCGATGTCGTCGATCTCGACGATGCAGGAGGACTCGGCATGCCGACGCGGTGTCGTCTGCGGTGTGGTGATCGGCAGTCCGGTGAACGTCTCGAGGTCCTCGTGGGTGATGCGGTACTGCTTGCCGATGCGCGCGGCGGGCAGTTTGCCGTCGCGCACATAACTGCGCACGGTGCGGACATGCAGTCCGAGCAGTTCGGCGACCTGCTCCACCGAATAGAGACGATCTGTCATGAAACAACCGTAAACGGAGGTACCTATAGGGATCAATAGGGATGTTTTGTGAATTGTGGACTGTGACAATGATCGCGATGGCAACCGTTCGCCCAGGTGGGACCGCACACTGGGCACGACACGCACGATTCGCCCCGCTACCCCCGTGACCAGCGGATCTGCTCGAGCGCAAACCTTGACGCGGCCGCCGTGACACGTTTGTGTGCAGGTAGCGGGCCGTGCCGCGACGCCGCGAGCAACCCCATGGGCCGGGCCGCGAGCCGAGCACCTCGACAGGGGCTCTACCCTCGAAGACATGCAGTCCTGGTCCGATATCGCCCTGCCGACAGTCCCCGGAACAGGGCCGCCGTTGCGTTTGTACGACACCGCCGACCGTCAGATCCGACCGGTCACCCCCGGCGAGACCGCGAAGATGTACGTCTGCGGCATCACGCCCTATGACGCCACCCACCTCGGTCACGCCGCCACCTACCTGACGTTCGACCTGGTCAACCGGATCTGGCGCGATGCGGGCCACGACGTGCACTACGTGCAGAACGTCACCGACGTCGACGACCCGCTGTTCGAGCGCGCCGAGCGCGACGGTATCGACTGGCGCGACCTCGGCAGCCGCGAGATCGACCTGTTCCGCGAAGACATGGCCGCACTCCAGGTGCTGCCCCCGCGCCACTACATCGGCGCCATCGAATCGGTGGAAGAGGTGGTGGAGCTGGTGCAGAAGTTGCTCGCCGCCGGCGCCGCCTACATCGTCGACGATGCCGAATACCCCGACATCTACTTCCGCACCGACGCCACCGAGCAGTTCGGCTACGAATCCGGCTACGACCGCGCCACCATGGAGACGCTGTTCGCCGAACGTGGCGGCGACCCGGACCGGCCGGGCAAACGCGACACCATCGACGCGCTGCTCTGGCGGGCCGAACGCCCCGGTGAACCGTCGTGGGAGGCGCCTTTCGGCGCGGGCAGGCCCGGCTGGCATATCGAGTGTGCGGCGATCGCGCTCAACCGCATCGGCGCCGAGTTCGACATCCAGGGTGGCGGCTCGGACCTGATGTACCCCCACCACGAGTACTCCGCCGCGCACGCCGAGGCCATCACCGGCGCCCGCCGCTTCGCCCGCCACTACGTGCACGCCGGCCTGATCGGCCTGGACGGCGAGAAGATGTCGAAGTCCCGGGGCAACCTCGTTCTCGTGTCGAAGCTGCGCCGCGCCGGTGTCGACCCTGCCGCGATCCGCCTCGGCCTGCTCGCCGGTCACTACCGCGCCGATCGCATGTGGACCGACGAGGTGCTCACGGCCGCGCAGCACCGCCTCGACCGCTGGCGTGAAGCCGTGTCGCTGGCTTCGGGCCCCTCGGCCACCGACACCGTCGCCCGGCTGCGGCAGCACCTGGCCGACGACCTCGACACCCCGAAGGCACTCGACGCGATCGACAACTGGGCCGAACAGGCCATCGCCTACGGCGGCGCCGACACCGAAGCCCCCGCCCTGATCCGCGCCGCTGTCGACGCGCTCCTGGGCGTCGGTCTCTGACACGATCGCGGGTCAGCGCGGCGAGGGCCTTCCTGATGCCGCGCTGACCTGCGCCGACCTGTGACCCGCTGCCGGTAGAGTCGCCGAGAAGTGAAGCGCGGGGCGCTGTCGCGTCGTGTGCACGACCGGCGACAGGAGCGGCGATGCCCGACCCGCAGGATCAACCGGCCTCCGCCACAACCGTCCTGCACGTGGGCGGGCAACTGCGCGCCAGCTCCCACGGGATACTGACCAACGGTTTGCGCCACCGGCCCGGCGTCATCGCTGTCGACCCCAATCCGGTCGCCCAAACCGCCACTGTCACCTACGACCCCACCCGAACATCGGTCGCCGACCTGCGCACCTGGGTCCGCGACTGTGGCTATCACTGCGCGGGGCGCTCGGTCCCGACCCACGTCTGCGACCCGGCGAGCGAGCCGACCACCCGCACACGGCCCACCACGTACGGTGCCGAATCCGCCACCGCACCCGAGCAGTCCACCGATTCCGTGGTCGGCCACGCGCCGCCTGCGATGCCACCGCATGGCGAGTCCCCGAGTCATCGCGCGCCGACGCGGGATCAGCCCCGAGCCGAGCACGGGGGTGGGCACACACACGGCGGGCACGCGTCGATGTCGATGGACGACATGGCTCGCGACATGCGGAACCGGTTCCTCGTCGCGCTGGTCTTCTCCACCCTGGTGATGCTCTGGTCGCCGATGGCCACCCACATGCTCGGCCTGCACCTGCCCGTCCCGTTCGGGATGCGCGCCGACCTCTGGATGCTCGTCCTGAGCTTGCCGGTGATCTTCTACTCCTCGACGATCTTCTTCACCGGGGCGTGGGCGGCATTGAAGGCCCACACCCTCGACATGATGGTGCTGGTCTCGGTGGGTATCGGGACGGGATGGCTGTATTCGCTGTATGTGACGTACACCGGCGGCGGTGAGGTGTTCTACGAAGCCTCTACGATGCTGGCGACGTTCGTGCTGCTGGGTCACTGGTTCGAGATGCGGGCGCGCAGCGGTGCCGGGGACGCGGTGACGAGTCTGCTGGATCTGTCGCCGCCGAAAGCCGTTGTGCTGCGCGGCGGTCAGGAAGTGCGGGTGCCGACCGCCGACGTGCGGGTGGGTGAGGTGCTGCTGGTGCGGCCCGGCGCGAAGATCGCCGTCGACGGCATCGTGGTGGACGGGTCGAGCGAGGTCGACGAGTCGATGGTGACCGGTGAGAGCATGCCGGTGCCCAAACAGCCGGGTTCGGCGGTGATCGGCGCGACCATCAACACCACCGGCAGCCTGCGAGTGCGGGCCACCAAAGTCGGGTCCGACACCGCTCTGGCTCAGATCGTCGAATTGGTGCAGCAGGCACAGAATTCGAAGGCTCCGGGTCAGCGGCTGGCCGATCGGGCCGCGTTCTGGCTCACCCTGGTCGCGCTGCTGGGCAGCCTGACCACCCTGGCGGTGTGGTTGCTCGTCGGGGCTTCGCTGAGCACAGCACTGTTGTTCGCGATCACCGTGGTGGTGGTGACCTGTCCGGACGCGCTCGGTTTGGCGACACCCACGGCGATCATGGTCGGTACCGGTCTCGGCGCCACACGTGGTGTGCTGTTCAAGAACGCGACGGCGCTGGAGGACGCGGCGCGCATCGACGTGGTGGTGATGGACAAGACCGGCACCCTCACCAAGGGCGCACCCGAAGTCACCGACGTGATCACCGCGCCCGGCGTGGACACCGACCGGGTGCTGGCACTGGCCGCGGCGGTGGAACTCGAATCCGAGCATCCCCTCGCGGAGGCCATCGTCGACTACGCGAAAGCCCATGGTGCGGACACCCTTTCGGCCACCGAGTTCCAGAATGTGGCCGGCCGCGGCGCGACGGCCACGGTCGACGGGCAGCACGTGATCGTGGGCAACCGCGGACTGCTCGACGCCGACCACATCGAGCTGGGCGAGTTGGCGAAACACCGTGACGAGCTGGCGGCTTCGGGCCACACCGCCGTCCTGGTCGCCGTCGACGGTCACGCGCACGCGGTGATCGCGCTGGCCGACGCACCACGCCCGACCTCGGCCGACGCCGTGCGGGCACTGCACGACCTCGGTGTCGGCGTGGTCATGCTCACCGGTGACAACACGGGCACCGCCGAACGCATCGCCCACGACCTCGGCATCGACACGGTGATCGCCGATGTCCTACCCGAGGACAAGGCCGACCGGATCGCCGATCTGCAACGCACCGGCAAGAAGGTCGCGATGGTCGGCGACGGGGTGAACGACGCGCCCGCCCTGGCCCGCGCCGATCTCGGTATCGCCATCGGCGCCGGCACCGATGTGGCCATCCAAACCGCCGACGTGGTGCTCATGCGCTCGGACCCGTACGCGGTGTCGACGGCCCTGCGTATCGGCCGCGGCACCGTCCACAAGGAACGCCAGAACCTGGGTTGGGCAGTCGGTTACAACGGCATCGCCCTGCCCATCGCGGCCGGTGTCTTCGCCCCGTGGGGTCTGACCATGCGCCCGGAGATCGCCGCGATGGCGATGTCGGGGTCGAGCCTGATCGTCGCTCTCAACGCTTTGCACCTCAAACGCCTTTCGCTGCCCTCCGCGCCCCAGCGCAAGTGAAGGCCGCAACCTCGCGGACGGGCACGGCCGCGCCGGTTGCCCGCAGTGTGCTGCGCTTATACTGTGGGCCACAGCGCAGCTGACCTGCCGTCGATCGGAGAGCGTCACATGGGGTGCTATCAGCGCATCGTCGTGGGAACCAACGGCTCGGAGGCCGCGCAGACGGCGGTAGCGGTGGCGGGGGAGTTCGCGGTGCGCCTCGGTGTCGCGGTCACCGCGGTGAGTGTGTGGAAGGACGCGGGGCGCAAGTCGGCCACCGACGCCGACTGGGCCGAAGCCAACACTCGGGCGGCCGCCGAAGCCCTGCTCGAAGCCGGTGTGGCCGAGGTCGCCCGCACCGAACTCGACGGCACGGCAGGGGCGTTGCTGCTCGAGATCGCCGAACGCGAACCCGGCACGTTGCTCGTGATCGGTGGCGGCAGCCTGGGCAGTTCCAAGGCACGACTGCTCGGCTCGACAGCCAATTACGTCTCCCACCACAGTCAGACCGATGTCGTGTTCACCAACAAGGTCCCCAAACGCTGGACCACCATCGGGCTCACCACCGACGGATCGGCGAGTTCGCTGACCGCGGTCCGTCGCGGCTACGAGCTCGCCCTGGCCCTGAGCGCGCGCCCGTTCCTGGTGACTTCCGCCAAGACCGACGACGACGGTGCCGACATCCTGATCGACGTCGAAGGTCAGATCGCGGTCGAGGACCCGGAACTGTTCGGACGCGACATCCTCACCGGGGTCCCCCCGGCGGAGGCAATCTGCAACTCGGCCTGGAAATACGACCTCGTCGTGATCGGCAACCGTGGAATGAGCGGTCCCGCACGTCTTCTGGGCTCGGTGGCCAACAAGGTGACCCACGACATCGACACCAACTTGCTGCTGGTCAACACCACGCACTGAGTCTCCGGCCGTCGCGCGCTGGAGCCTCGGTAAGGTGTCGGCCGCCAATCAGCTGGTGGACACCACGTTCGTGGCGATCGCCGTTCGAACGGGCGTGGTGAGAGTGCCGAGATTGGTCTTGATCGGGTGTTTGCTCCGGTTTAGCGGGTAACCGCCGAACTTGCCCGGACCGGGGAGTTCGGTCGCCTATGATGACCGTACGCGCGATGTTCGCCACACAACGGAGTGGACGCCGGATGAATGCTGGGATCGAGGCGGCGGGTTTCTTCGGCCTGCTGGACTGGGAGAAGACGACCGGTCTGAGCAAGTTCTGGGTCGACATGATCACCATCCCGATTTTCAGTGCCATGGCCGGTCTGATCACCAACTGGACCGGGGTGATCATGCTGTTCGCGCCGGTGCGGTTCACCGGCTTCTACGTGCCGGGCCTGAAAACGATCTTCCCGCTGCTGCCGCGCAAGGTGCAGATCCTGCCGACCTTCGCCCCCGGCGGCATCCTCGGCTTCCAAGGCTTCATTCCGGCCCGCTCGGAGAAGATGGCGAGCCTGATGGTCGACAACGCGGTCGCCAAGATCGGCACCGCCAAGGATTTCTTCGACCAGATGGATCCGCGCAAGATCTCCGCGCAGGTCGCGCTGGTGGCGATGCCGAACGTGCGCTCGATGGTCGACTCGATCATGGTCACCGAGCATCCGCGCCTGTGGGCCGACATGCCGCCGCGCGCACGCGAAGCCATCTACACGCGGGTCGAGGCCGAGCTGCCCGCGATCACCGATCGCGCGTTCGACTTCATCGGCGAGAACATCGACCAGCTCCTCGACGTGAAGCTGATGGTCGTGGGCTACCTGCGGCGCAGGCCCGAACTGCTCAAGGACGTGATCTACGGGCTCGGCGCCCCGGAATTGCGGTTCATGATCCGCAGTGGGGTGCTGGGATTCCCGTTCGGGGTGATCGTGGCGCTGTGGTTGTCGTTGCTGCACTACAGCACCCCCCACGGTGACACCCCCGCGGTGATCTCGCTGCCCGGCTGGCTCTACGAGATCCTGCATTTCCTGCCCGCGTGGGCATGGGTGCTCGCCGGTGGCGCGACGGTGGGTGTGCTGGTCAACATCATCGCGATCAAGGTGGTGTTCGAGCCCGCCGTGCCGCAGCCGCGCTACCGATATCCGTGGGGGGTCGCGAAATTCGCGAAACGGCAGTACCAGGCGGCAGCGGATCTGGGGCATGCGATCGGGTATCAGATCGTCACCCTCGATGTCGTCACCGAGCAATTGCTCGACGGGCCCAGTGGTGACAAGACGCGTGCGGTCATCGCCCATTTCCTCGAGGCCGAGATCGACCGGATCCTGGGCCCGCTGCGGTCGGTGACCCGGCTCGCGATCGGACCCCGCCATTTCGACGCCATCCAGGCCACCGCGGGCGCGAGCCTGGCCACCGAGATGAAGCCGTGGTTGGTCGAGGACGTGGAGTTCTCTCAGACCACTGCGGCCAGCGTCGACCGGCTCGCCACCGAGAAACTGCGCGAACTTCCACCCGACGAGTTCGTCGAAATGCTCTACACCGCCATCGAACAGGACGCCTGGCTGCTGTATCTGCACGGTGGCGTGCTCGGTGCCTTCATCGGTGCGCTGCACCTGCTGATCTTCGGAGCGTGAGCAATGGAGCCCAACCCTGATCGCGAACCCCGGATCCCGACCGATCTGCTCGGTTTGGCGCGGATCGCGGGATTGTCGTTGCGCCACATCGTCGGCGCGGTGACCAAGGGCGCTGTGCACACCGCCACCGATCTCGTCGACGACCTCCGTTCCGGCGAACCGATATCGCAGATCTTCGACGAGCGCGTGGATCTGTTTCGTCGGGCGGCGTTGAGCGCGCTCGGTCTGACCAGCACCGCCACCGGCGTCTACGGCCCGGTCGAGACCAAGGTCGACGCCGAGGATCTCAAGGCGATGGGCGACGCGATGATCACCGAGGGCTGGGACTCCGCGCAGCAACCGCGTGAGCTGCACCCCTCGTTCGTGCCGATCCTGCACGACCTGACACCCGACGAAGCCCGGATCCTGCGCTTTTTGGCCGTCGCCGGGCCGCAGCCCGCGATCGACATCCGCACCAAGGCGCCGTTCGGGATCGGCTCGCAACGGCTGGCCGACGGCATCAACATGATCGCCGCCATGGCCGGGTGCGCCCTACCCGACCGCGACCACCACTACCTGGGCAACCTCAGTCGCCTCGGACTGGTCCGCTTCTCCACCGAACCGGTCGCCGACTTTCGACGCTACGCGTTCCTGGAAGCACAACCACCGGCGCAGGCGGCCTACAAGTCGGTGAAGATGCGGGCCATCAGCTCCTACCGCAGCATCTACCTGACGGTGTTCGGAAAGCAGTTCTGCGACGCGTGTTTCGTGCTGGGCGACTACACCGGGGGCGGTTGGGCAGGCGATGACCGTGGCGACATCTACCTGGGCAAGGGCCCCCGGCTGCCCTGATCCGTTCAGTCCCGGTTGCGCAGCGCGTCGAGGACTTCGGCGAACATCACGGATTTGATCGCTGTCATCGTGGTCTGGTCCTTGCCGCCCAGCGGCGCTACCAAAGCCAGTGCGGTGTCGAGGACTTCACTTTCCGCGGCGGTGGCGTCGACCAGGTCCAATGCCAGCGCGTCGGGGCCGCCGAAGCGGCGGGCCGTGGTCATGCTGGCGACGGCGGTCTTGGGGGTCGTCTTGGCCTGGATGAGCGCGGCCATGCCGTTGGTGAACGGGATGCGGATGTCGGCCTCGGGGAAACAGAAGTAACCACGGTCGGCGCGCATCACCCGGTAGTCGTGCGCCATCGCCACCATCGCACCCGCACCGAAGGCGTGTCCGCCGATCGCGGCGACCGTCGGCATGGGCAGGGTGAGGACCCGGGCGAACAGGGTGTGCACCGCCGCGACGTATTCGGCGGCCCGGTCACCGTTGGCCGAGAGCCAGTCCAGGTCGAGACCGTTGGAGTAGATCTTGCCGGTCGCGGTGGTCACCAGCGCGGACGCGCCCTCGGCGACGACCGCGTCGAGGTGGGTGTTCATCTCGTCGAGGAAGTCGGGGGAGAAGCGGTTCTCGCCGTCACCGAGGTCGAGCACGGCGATCGAATCGTGGTGGCGCAGTGTGGGCATGGAACTGTTTCCTTTTCAGTGGGGACCGAGGTCGAGGACGGCACGCACGGCAGCACGCAGCTGAGCGCGGGCCAGGGGGTCGGTGAGCCGGTCGCGGCGCAGCAGCAACGCGGTGGGCAGGTCTACCAGGCAGGTGGTGGCGGTGGCGACGCCGCGCCGGTCGGCGCGACCCCACAGGGCGCGCGCGAGCCGGTTGAGCGCGGCGACGAGAGCCTTCTCGGTGTCGGCGATCTCCTGTGCCAGTGCGGGCGCGATGTCGCCGGCGAGCAGTTCGGCGCGGTCGACGATCAGCAGCAGACGCGCGGAGTCGGGATGGTTTTCGGCCAGTCGCGCCGGTGCCTCGGCGGCGTCGAGGACCGCGTCGATGCGGGTCTCGGGGTCGGGCGCGGCGACGGCGCGGTCGATATCGGCCGACTGGAGGGCGAGGAATCGGTGCGCGGCGCGTAACCACGTGCGCGCCAGGACAACCTGGCGGGACTGAAATGTGTGATAGAGCGCGCCATTGGATACTCCGGTTGCGGCGGCGACCGCGCGCACCGTGACAGCGGCGGGTCCGGCGCCGGCTGCCAGCTTCTCGGCGGCGTCCAGCACGGTCTCCGGGTCGTGGGTACGCGGTCTCGGCATGAACAAAAGTTTACAGAGCGTCCGCTCTGCTATTCCATTCGGATGGGCTTTTGGGCCTTTGTGCACGTATTTCGTTCCGCCACTTGGTATTTCGTTGTTCGGTCGGCCCGTTGGAGCACAGCGTAGACAACGTTATGTACGCGCGAGGGCTCGATACGATGGGGTACTGTTCGGATTCTTCGGCCCTGCCCGCACGAACAGAACGGCATCGCGATGTCCCGAGTGGTCACCAAGGAGCAGTACTTCGACACCGCGGTGGCGGTGCTCGCAGAGTTCGGTTTCAAAGGTCTCAACATCGGGGTGCTGTGCCGTCGCCTCGGCGTCACCAGCGGCTCGTTCTATCACCACTTCGGCTCCTGGCAGGGCTTCGTCGACACCCTGCTCGAACACTGGGAGAACCGTCAGATGGTCGAGCTACGCGCGCTCGACGTCGGCCACGGTGACGCCGACGCCGACGTGCGGGCGATGTCGGTGCTCGCCAGCGGACTCGAACACGGCGCCGAAGCCGCGCTGCGCGCCTGGGCGGCCAACGACGAATCGGTACACGTCACCGTCAAGCGGGTCGACGAGTCGCGTCGGCGCACCGTGCACCGTGTCATCGACGGTGTCGTCGACGACACGGCCACCGCCACCGTCGTCACCGAATTCGGCATGGCGATGATCATCGGCTACCAACAGCTCGCCGCCGCGGGCGAATCCACCGAACTCGACCACCTGCTCGCCGAATACGCGCGTCTGATCTACTCCCACCGCGGCTGACGACCACGTCGGTGAGACCTCGTCGGTGAGCTAGCCGAGCAGTTGGTCCACGTAGCACCATCGCCAAGCTTCCCCAGGCTCCACACTGCGCATCACCGGATGCGCCGAGTCCCGGAAATGCGCGCTCGCGTGGTCGCCGATCGAGGACTCGCAGCAGCCGATGTTCCCGCAGGCGGTGCACATTCGCAGATGCACCCAGCGCAGACCCTCGTCCAGACACGTCTGACACACCAGTTCGCCGACGGGCGGCTCCGCCAGTAGCGGCGCGTCGTCCAGATGGGCGCACCCCACCGCACCGGCGGCAGTGGACAGCGGTTCGGCGCGGCGATCGTCGTCGCTCTCGTCGAAACGGTCGATCATCGACTCCTCGAGGTCGAGCCGGGCCAGCACATGTTGGAGGACTTCGTAATCCACCGCCCCCGCGTCGCGAACCTTCAGCACCGCATCGCGTTCGGCGGCCAGCATCGCCAGCCGTAGCCGCCGGTACTCCGCGGTCGGTGTCACCAGTTCGGCCTCCGGGCGGCCCAACCGTTCCCAGGCGGCGTTGGAGCGCCAGATCAGTCGCTGTCGCAGCGATTCGATCACCGGTTCGGGAGTGTCGGGTCCGATGCTGCGGTCGAGTTCGGCCAGACCGGCGGTCGAAGCCTGTTGCAGCAGATCGGCTTTGGCCAGTGCGTCTTCCTCGCGACTGGGTCCGCGCAACCGCAGCAACCGCACCAGCCACGGCAGCGAACTGCCCTGTACCAGCAGCGTGCCGCCGACTACCACCAGGGCGAGCAGTTCCAGCACCGGCAACTGCGGTGTCGATTCGGGCAGCAACAACACCGCCGCCAAAGTCACCACCCCGCGCATGCCCGCCCACGACACCACCGCCGCATGACTCAACGGTTCGGTCGCGCGCCCGAACAGCCTGGCCACCAGCACGGGCGTGAACACCCACACCGGGCGCGCCAGCATCACCGCGGCCAGTACGCCCACCGCCGCGACGACCAGCGTGGCGTGATCCAACCCGCTGTGCCAGGCGGCGTCGACGATCCAGCGCACCTGCAACCCGATGATCAAGAACACCGCGCTCTCCAGAATGAACTGGATGGTGCGCCAATTGGTGGTCTCGGCGACCCGCGAGGCCGCGCCCTGCCACCGTTGCGCGCCGTGGCCCAGGATCATTCCGCACGTCACGACCGCGATCACGCCCGAGGCGTGGAAGTGCTCGGCGGGCAGATACGCCACGAACGGGGCCAGCAGCGACACCGAGGTATCGAGCACCGGGTCGGTGATCCGCCGGCGCAACATCGCCAATGCCGCCGCCACCACGGCCCCGATGACACCACCACCGACGGCCGCGAGCAGGAAATCGCCGCCGATCTGCCACGCGGTCACCGCACCGGCCATCGCCGCGATCGCCGAACGCAACGCCACCAGCGCGGTCGCGTCGTTGAACAGCGACTCGTCCTCGAGCACCGTCACGATGCTGCGCGGCATCCCCGTGCGTCGGGCCACCGCGGTCGCTGCCACCGCGTCCGGGGGAGCGACCACCGCACCCAACGCGACCGCCGCCGCGAACGGCACCGGCAGCAACCACCACACCACCAGCGCCACCGCGAACGTGCTGAACAGCACCAGACCGACCGACAGCGACGCGATGGTGCGCAGGTTGTCCTTGAAATCGACCAGCGAGGTGCGCAGCGCGGCGGTGTAGAGCAGCGGCGGCAGCAACCCCAGCAGCACCACCTCCGGCTCGAGGTGCACCTGCGGCACCATCGGCAGATACGACGCGGCCACCCCGGCCAACGTCAGCACCAGAGGTTCCGACACCCCGAATCGCCGCGCCAGCGCCGCCAGCGCGGTCGCCGAGCCGATGAGGACAACCAGACCGATCGCGACATCCACTCGCGCATTCTCCCACCCACGGACCCATCAGTCCGTCGACGCCGCCCACGACAGCCGCGCCGGTACCGACCGCCACGAAAACAGTTGCGGACGACATCGGTCTGTGGCGCCGACCCCTATCCCGTTTCCGCGTCCTTCGCGAGGTGGTCGACCGAGCCCCACACGCGCAATGCCAGTCGTGGGCCCTCACGCCGCCACTGCGACACCGACGCGTTGGGCACCGGCTCGAGCGAATCCGGTACCGGCGCACCGAGTCCGTCGAGGATGTAGCGCAACGACACCACCACCGCGTCGTGGGTCACCACCAGCACCTGCTCGCCCGCGGCCACCACATCGAGCTCGTCGAGGAAACTGCGCACCCGCAACGCCACATCGGCCAGCGACTCCCCTCCCGGCGGCCGATACACCCAGTTGCCGACCCGTTCACGACGCAGTCCCTCCTCGGGTGCGCGTCGCCGGATCGCCCGATACGGGTGCAGTTCGAACACCCCCATCTCCCGGTCGCGCAACCGTTCGTCGACCAGGGTGCGGATCGGGTGCAGGTGCCGGTTGCGGGTGGCGGCGGCCTCGGCCATCACCGCCCAGGTGACTCTGGTGCGCAGGTAGGGGGAGCAGACCACCAGCGTGGGTCGCTGCGTGCCCGCCAACCCGGCCAGCCAATCGCCGAGACAGTGCGCCTGCCACTGCCCGTGTGCGGTCAGTTCCACCCCGGAATCGGTGCCCTGCATCGGCCGCTGCTCGGTCGCCGGGTCGGAGAACCACACATTGGCCTCACTCTGCGCGTGGCGCACCGCCCACAATCCACCCAGCGCGCGCGGCACCACCAATCCTTCGGGCACCTGCACCCACCCCCTCCGCTGCTCGAACCCCATCGATACCCCTCGTGCTCGTCCCGTCGTGCCCGGACGCGCCAGGGAATAGCGGCCTCGTTGCCGGCGTTACATTCCCCGAATTCGAACGCCTGTCCAGAACTGTCCGGCGGACCACCGCCGCACCCCTCGATGCGCCGCAGGAGGCCCGCTTGTCCACCAGAGTAGAGATCTGGACCGACATCAATTGCCCGTTCTGCTACCTGGGTAAAGCCCGCTTCGAAGAAGCGCTGGCCGGCTTCGCGCACCGGGACGACGTCGAGGTGGTGCACCGGTCCTTCGAGCTCGATCCAACGCTGCCCGCCGGTTCCACGCGCCCGGTCATCCCGGCGATCGCCGAGAAATACGGCATCACCGTCGACCAGGCCGCTGCCAACGAACGCGGCATCGGCGCCCAGGCCGCGGCGATGGGTCTGCCCTACCGAACCGCAGGCCGCGACTCGGGCAACAGCTTCGATATGCACCGGCTCCTGCACTACGCCCTCGACCAGGGCAAGCAGGAAGCCATGCTCGATGCTCTCTACGCAGGCAATTTCGCCGAACCCGAGCCCGTCTTCGGCGACACCGAACGCCTCGTGGCCTTGGCTGTGCGCGCGGGCCTGGACGAGAACTCGGTGCGTGCGCTGCTGGCCGACCCCGACGCCTACGCCGACGCGGTCCGCCGCGACGAAGCCGAGGCCGCCGCCCTCGGTGCCACCGGCGTCCCGTTCTTCGTCTTCGACGGCAAGTACGCGGTCTCCGGCGCCCAGCCCCCCGAAACGTTCACCCGGGCACTGAACACCGCCTGGAACGATCGACCTGCTCCCCAGCTCATCGCCGACGGCGACAGCTGCGGACCTGACGGCTGCGCGGTCCCCACGACCGAGTCCGCGGCGGCCGACTGACCACCGCGGCCCCGCGTTTCGGCGAATCAGGCCAGGTCGATGACGACCTTGATATCGGACCCGCCCGGGTCGAACGCCTCGAGCGCCCTCTCCAGCGGCAGCCGCCGGGTGATGAGGCGTTCGAGCCACGACTCGTCCGCTTTGGCCAGCGCCTCGGCGCCCTGTTCGTAGTGGTGGCGGTTCGCGTTCACCGAACCGAACACCACCGCGTTGTCGAGCACGATGTTGCGGTTCAAACCGCCGACATCGACATCGGTGTCGACACCGGGGGTCGACACCCCGGTCAGGCAGACGATCACGCCGGGGTTGTCGATCTCCATCGCCTGCAACGCCACCGCGGGCGCACCGGTCGCCTCGATCACGATGTCGGGGCTGATCTCTTTCGCGGCGGCGGCCGCCGTCCCCGTGTGGAACGTGCCGCCCAACGCTTTGACCAGCTCTTCTTTCGTCCCGCCGCTGGTCCGGTCGAGGACGTGCACGTCCAGGCCGCGTTGCTGCCCGAGCAGTGCCGCCAGCAGACCGATCGGCCCGGCGCCGGTGACCAGGACGGTGCGCGGATCGAACCAGGCGCGGTTGTTGATCTTCTCGATCTGATCCCAGGCCTTGGCGACCACGGTCGTCGGTTCCAGCAGTACCCCGACCTTCTCCAGGGCCGGATCGAGTCGCACCGCGAAGTCCTCGCGCACCACCCAGGATGTCGACCCGTACCCGTCGATCTCCTTGATCCCGCGCTCGACGTACATCCCGTTGCGGCACATGTCCCATTGGCCGCGCGCGCACGCCCCGCACGGCACCGGATCCGGCCTGCGCACGATCCCGACGACGAGGTCACCGGGGGCGAACGCGCTGCCCGCGGGCGCGGTCTTCACCCGGCCCAGAGATTCGTGCCCGAGCACCATCTGTGACTTGCCCGGTGGCAGCCAGCCGTAGTTGCCCTGCGCGATATCGCGGTCGGTGCCGCAGATGCCCAGCGAGATCCCGTCGACGAGCAGTTCGCCGGGACCGACGACCGGGTCGGGCACATCCTCCACCCGCAACGATTGCTTCTGCATGGGAACCACTGTCAACGCACGCATTTCGGCATCCCTTCCGCCCGGACGGGCCAACGGTCGACGTCTGCACGAACCACATCCACGACACCCGGGGGAGCAACCCCATCGCGAACTCGCCGCGAACACGGACTACCTGCGACAACGGTACGCGAACAACCCATCGCCCGGTCGATACGAGACCATTCGCGAACAATCGGCATCGCCGATGGCAGAACGGCACACTCTTCCATCATCGCGGCACAGGGAACCAGAGTCACCGATCTTGTCCGCTGCCTCGGCTACGGTGGACAGCGCTCGCACCGATCGACCCGTGGCCAGCTGGAGGCGTCTTGCGCATCATCGTCCGGATCATGCTCGTGCTCGCCGCGCTCGTGTGCGCGCTGGCACCGGCCTCGGCCGCACCGTCGGTCGATGACGCTTCCGCACGCAAGATCGACGAACTCCTCACCGTGCGCGCCGAATCGGGCGGTCTGGGCCGTGGCGAACTCCTCGAACGACTCTCCGCGCGGCTGCTCGGCACCCCGTACGGCGCGAACATGCTGATCGGTTCGGCCACCGAGCCCGAACAGCTCGTCGCGGATCTGCGCCGGGTCGACTGCTTCACCTACCTCGACTACATCGATGCCGCCTCCCGCTCCAGCACCCGCGACGAGTTCTTCACCAACCTGGTCGCCACTCGCTACATCGACGGTCGCGTCGAATTCGCCCAGCGCAAGCACTTCTTCACCGACTGGGCCACCCGCGAACGGCTCGCCGCCACCGACATCACCGCGAGCCTGAGCCCCGCCGCGGTGACCACCACCAAGCACCTCAACGCGAAAGCGGACGGCAGCACCTACCTGCCCGGCGTTGCCGTGGTCGACCGTGCCGTCACCCACATTCCCGCGGCCGCCGTCGACGGGACAGTCCAGGCCGCCCTTCGCACCGGCGACTTCCTCGGCGCTTACACCCCCGACGCCGGTCTCGACGTGACCCATGTCGGCATCATCGTCGCGACCCCCACCGGTCCGGTCTTCCGCAACGCCTCCTCGCTCGCGGCGAACAACCAGGTCGTCGACACCCCCTTGACCGAGTATCTCCAGACCGTCCCGGGCGTCGTCGTCCTTCGCCCGCTCTGACCGCCGCAGAGGAATCGCCATGACCACGCTGCCCGACCGCCCGAACACCGCACTGCTCGTCGTCGACGTGCAGAACGGTGTCGTCGACGAAGCACCCCGCCGCGACGAGGTCGTCGCGAACATCAACGCCCTTGTCGACCGGGCCCGCACCGCCGATGTCCCGATCATCTGGATCCAGCACTCCTCCGAGGATTTGGTCGAACACAGCGATCCCTGGCACTACGTTCCCGAACTCACCCGCACCGACACCGAACCGCTGGTGCACAAGCACTACGGGGACTCCTTCGAAGACACCGAGCTCGAGGGACTGCTCGCGGCGGTGGGCGCCGGCCACCTGGTCGTCACGGGCGCGGAATCCGACGCCTGCGTCCGCTCGACCATCCACGGCGCGTTCGTGCGCGGTTACGACGTCACCCTTGTCGCCGACGCCCACACCACCGGCGACAAGACCCGGTGGGGCGCACCGAAACCCGAAGACGTCATCGCCCACACGAACCTGTACTGGCAATTCCAGCAAGCGCCCGGTCGCACCGCGGCCGTGCGCCCGACCGACGAGCTTGACTTCAGGTCGACCTGAACAACCACGGTGGTCTCATGACCACTTTCGGATACGAACAGAGCCTCGGCTACGACCGGCGCGCCACCCGGCTCCTCACCGGCCTGTACCGGCGGATCGCCACCGACATCGACGCCCACACCCCCGATTCGGCCACGGTCCTCGACCTCGGCACCGGTCCGGGAAAGCTGTTGTCCCACGTGGCAACTCGTCGCCCCGACCTGCGCCTGCACGGCATCGACCTGTCCCCGCACATGATCGAGATCGCCCGGCGTACCCTCGCTGGACAGCCGATCGATTTGGCCGTCGCCGACGTCGCCGAGCTGCCCCACCCGCACGACAGCATCGACTTCGCCGTGTCGAGCCTGAGCATGCACGAATGGCCGGACCTGCCCGCCGCCGTCACCGAACTGCGTCGAGTGCTCCGCCCCGGCGGCGCCGCCGCGATCTTCGACTTCCGCTTCACCCGAACCCGCGAGATCCGGCGCGCACTCAGCACCGAATTCGGCTCGGTCGACACCGAAACAGTCCGTCTGCCTTGGCATCCCGTCGCCGTGATCACCTGCTACCGCGTCACCGCATAGGCTCGGCGGATGGCCGAGGAACACACCACGATCGGTGCGGTGGCGGCACAGTTCGGGCTCGCGACCCACGTGCTGCGCCACTGGGAAGACCGCGGACTGCTCACTCCAGCCCGTGACTCGGCCGGACGCCGCCACTACCGCAGCACCGACATCGACACGATCGCGATGATCGTCCTGGGCAAGAAGGCAGGCTTGTCCCTCGACGATCTCGCCATCCTGTTCATCCGTTCCCCCGATCGGCGCACCCGCCGAGAAGTACTCGAAGCCCATCGCGACCGCCTCGCCGACCAGATCGCCCGCACGCGCGCCGCCCTCGACGCCGTCACCCACGTCCTGGACTGCGACGCCGAGGACTTCCGCACCTGCCCTCACTTCCGCGCCGAACTCGCCGGGGTCCTCGACACCCACACCGACCCGCCGGTGTCGGCAACACCGTCCGACGTGGGACGATCGGCTATGTGACCGGCCCACCCGCGAAACCACAGCACTTGCGCGACCTCGCGCTGCTGCGTCGTGTGCGCGACCGCATCGACCGTGAATACGCCCAGCCACTCGACGTCGAAGCGCTCGCCCGCGGCGTCCACATGTCGGCCGGGCACCTCAGCCGGCAATTCCGTCTCGCCTACGGGGAATCGCCGTACTCCTACCTGATGACCCGCCGCATCGAACGGGCGATGGCGCTGCTGCGCCGCGGCGACCTGAGTGTCACCGAGGTGTGTTTCGCGGTCGGCTCGTCCTCGCTGGGCACCTTCAGTACCCGCTTCACCGAACTCGTCGGTGTGCCGCCCAGCACCTACAAACAGCTGCAGGACGAACAGACCGCGGGCATGCCGTCGTGCGTGGTCAAGAAGGTGACCAGACCGATCAGGAATCGAGAAGCTTCCGCTCCGGCCGACAATTAGCGTGGTCGGCATGAACCTCACCATTCACTCGAGCTACCTGCCGCAGGACGATCCCGACGCCGCGCTCGCCTTCTACCGCGACACGCTCGGCTTCGAGGTACGCAACGATGTGGGCTACAACGGGCTGCGCTGGATCACCGTGGGCCCCACCGGCCAGCCCGACACCTCCATCGTGCTGCACCCACCGGCCGCCGACCCCGGCCTCACCGACGACGAACGCCGCGTCATCAGCGAGATGATGGCCAAGGGCACCTACGCCGGGGTCAACCTCGCCACCGACGACCTCGACGGCCTGTTCGAGAAGCTGCAGGCCGGAGACATCGAGATCGTCCAGGAACCCACCGATCAGCCCTACGGCGTCCGTGACTGCGCCTTCCGCGACCCCGCCGGAAATATGGTCCGCATCCAGCAGACCAAGTAAGCCATCGCGCCGGTAGATTCGAAATCCGGCGATGTCGACTGATCGAGGGAGACCCATGAGCACGGCCAAGAAGACCGGCACCACAATAGAGCCGGCCGACAGCCACGATCTGATCCGCGTGCACGGCGCGCGGGTCAACAATCTGCGCGATGTGAGCATCGAGATCCCCAAGCGCAGGCTGACGGTCTTCACCGGCGTGTCCGGATCCGGTAAGAGCTCCCTGGTCTTCGGCACCATCGCCGCCGAATCGCAGCGCCTGATCAACGAGACCTACAGCGCGTTCGTGCAGGGCTTCATGCCCAGCCAGGCCCGCCCCGACGTCGACGTCCTGGAGGGTCTGACCACCGCCATCCTCGTCGACCAGTCCCGGCTGGGCGCCGACCCGCGATCCACTGTCGGCACCGTCACCGACGCCAACGCGATGCTGCGGATCCTGTTCAGCCGCCTCGGCGACCCGCACATCGGGTCGTCGCAGGCGTTCTCGTTCAATGTCGCCTCGATCAGCGGCGCCGGTGCGGTCGAGGTCGAGAAGAACGGGGTCACCGTCAAGGAACGCCGCAGCTTCGCCATCACCGGCGGCATGTGTCCCACCTGTGAGGGCAAAGGCCAGATCAACGACATCGACCTCACCGAGCTCTACGACGAGAACCTCTCCCTCGACGACGGCCCGTTCAAGATCCCCGGCTACAGCATGGACGGCTGGATGGGCCGCATCTTCAAGGGTTCTGGCTTCTTCGACCCGGCCAAGCCGATCAAGAAGTACACCAAGAAGCAGCTCGCCGACCTGCTGTACAAAGAGCCGACGAAGGTCAAGGTCGAGGGCATCAACCTCACCTACGAAGGACTCATCCCCAAA
This sequence comes from Nocardia sp. NPDC056952, assembly GCF_042674185.1. Lineage (NCBI taxonomy): Bacteria > Bacillati > Actinomycetota > Actinomycetes > Mycobacteriales > Nocardiaceae > Nocardia > Nocardia sp. NPDC056952. The sequence goes on from NZ_JBHURA010000002.1 coordinate 389,154, forward strand.
CTGCGCAAGTCGATGCTGTCCAAGGACATCGATTCGCTGCAACCGCATGTGCGCGCCTTCGTCGAACGCGCCGTCACCTTCGGCACCTGCCCCGACTGTGCGGGCACCCGGCTGTCCGCCGCGGCCCGCTCGTCCAAGATCGACGGCATCAGCATCGCCGACGCCTGCGCCATGCAGATCACCGATCTCGCCGAATGGGTCAAGCAGGTCGACGACCCGTCGGTGGCGCCGCTGCTCGAGTCGCTGCGTCAGACCCTGGACTCGTTCGTCGAGATCGGCCTCGGCTACCTGTCGCTGTCGCGCCCCTCGGGCACCCTGTCGGGCGGTGAAGCCCAGCGCGTGAAGATGATTCGCCACCTCGGGTCCTCGCTCACCGACGTCACCTATGTCTTCGACGAGCCCACCGCGGGCCTGCACCCGCACGACATCCAGCGGATGAACGACCTGCTGCTGCGCCTGCGCGACAAGGGAAACACGGTGCTCGTCGTCGAGCACAAGCCCGAAACGATCGTCATCGCCGACCACATCGTCGACCTCGGTCCCGCCGCCGGGTCCAAGGGCGGCACCATCTGCTTCGAGGGCACCGTCGACGGGCTGCGCGCCAGCGACACCGTCACCGGCCGCCACTTCGACGACCGCGCCTCGGTCAAGGACTCGGTGCGAAAGTCGACCAGCGCCTTGCAGATTCGTGGCGCCACCGCCAACAACCTCGACAAAGTCGACGTCGACATCCCCCTCGGCATTCTCGTGGCGATCACCGGCGTCGCGGGCTCGGGCAAGAGCTCGCTCGTGCACGGCTCGATCCCGATCGACGAAGGCGTCATCTCCATCGACCAGACCCCGATCAAGGGCTCGCGCCGCAGCAATCCCGCCACCTACACCGGTCTGCTCGACCACATCCGCAAAGCGTTCGCCAAGGCCACCGGCGCCAAACCGGCCCTGTTCAGCGCCAATTCCGAGGGCGCCTGCCCGAACTGCAACGGCGCGGGCGTGGTCTACACCGACCTGGCGATGATGGCCGGCGTGTCGACGATGTGCGAGGTGTGCGAGGGCAAACGCTTCATGGCCGAAGTCCTCGAATACACCTTCGCGGGCAAGAACATCAGCGAAGTGCTCTCGATGCCCGTCGACGAAGCACGCGAGTTCTTCGGCGACGGCGAAGCCCGCACCCCCGCAGCCCACAAGATCCTCACCCACCTCACCGAAGTGGGCCTGGGCTACCTCACCATCGGCCAGCCACTGACCACCCTGTCCGGCGGCGAACGCCAGCGCCTCAAGCTCGCCACCCACATGTCCGACAAGGGCGGGGTCTACATCCTCGACGAACCGACAACCGGCCTGCACCTGGCCGACGTCGAACAACTCCTCGGCCTGCTCGACCGCCTCGTCGAATCCGGCAAGTCCGTCATCGTCGTCGAACACCACCAGGCGGTGATGGCCCACGCCGACTGGATCATCGACCTCGGCCCCGGCGCGGGCCACGACGGCGGCCATATCGTCTTCGAAGGCACCCCCGCCGACCTCGTCGAAGCCCGCTCCACGCTCACCGGCGAACACCTGGCCACCTACGTCGGCGCCTGAACACCCGATGTGCTTCCCTGGGGCCACTTTCCGGGGAAGCACATCGGGACAGAACCCGCCACGCGGTGAGCACCCGCAAGATCACTGCCATGCCCAACGCGGCGCCTGGTGACTGATACGCAATGGCGGTACCGGCGAACAGTCCTATCCTGGACCGATGCTCGATTTCTCCACCGATCCCGCCGCCGTCGACCTCGATTGGCTCCACCACCGGCTGTCCACCGACGCGTACTGGGCACTCGGTCGTAGCCGTGAGCGGGTGCAGCGCCTCGTCGAGAACTCCCTGCCCTACAGCGTGTTCCGCGACGGTTCCCAGATCGCCTTCGCCCGCCTGGTCACCGACCGCACCACCTTCGCCTGGCTCTCCGACGTCTACGTCGACCGTTCCCAGCGCGGACAAGGTGTCGGCAAGCACCTGCTCGATCGCATCATGGCCGACGCGGACGACTGGGGACTACGTCGCATGGCCCTCGCGACCGGCGACGCCCACGACCTGTACCGGGCCTACGGCTTCACCCCGCACCCGAAACCGGATCAGTGGATGGAAAAGAACTGGCCGTCCAACCCCGCCTGAACCGTTCGGGTTCTCACATCAGGACTCCGGCCAGCTGGTCGGTCGCCGCGATCAACCAGTCGGGATCGCCGTGACACCGACCCCACAGCGCCGCTTTGACCGCACGCACCTGCGCCCACCGGCGGGCACGATCACGGTCGATCTCCGCTGCCTCGCAATACAAGTCCAGCCCGCGACGAACACCGGCACCAGGATCGGCGGCGAACAACAGCGGCGCGAACCGGTAACTGCGAAGAACGGTGATCGTGTCGTAGGCAGGATCACCGACGTATCCCTTGGGGTCGATCGCCAGCCAAGGCTCACGTTCGCCCGCCAGCACATTCGCATCATGGAGGTCACCGTGGACGAGGGTCTCGGGCTGACCTGGACCGAGGTCGCGCAAGGTTTCGAACGCGGCATCCAGAACGCGGCGGGGGAGTGGATCGCCCAGTTCGGCGGCCGTCGTGCGGATCTCGTCCGTCCAGTCGGCGACCAGGTCGCTCGAGCGCGGAAGCCCGACAGGGGCGTCGACAGCCAAGCGACGGGACAGCTGCCCGAGTATGCCGACTGCCTCGTCGAAGTCGGTGATGTCGGCCAGAGTTCGGTGGCCGGTGCGCTCGAGCAGCATCGCGAACCGTGCGTCATCACGGTCGAACAATTGCACCGCACCCCGTCCGTTCCAGGTGGCGAACGCGTCCGGCTCGAACACGTTGCCCGGGTGCGGAAACGAGATCTTGACGACCGCGGGCGCCAGATCCGGACGCGACACCGGAATGACGACGCCGACATGGCCGTGCATGAGCGGCCCGTCAGGCGTGCACGACCACCGTTGCAGTAACTCCTCCGCCAGTAGGGGCAGTCCCGCGATCCATGCCCGCCCGGGTTCGCCTTCGCGACTGATCGTTGCGCGGGCGAAGACCTGTGGAATCTCGATCATGATCCGACCCTAGGCGCCTAGCTCGAGCCGCGGCCACCGCCGATGTGACGTATCTCGCCGCCCTCGAGTCTGGCCTGCGCGGTGACGACCGGCATAGCCTGAGACCCCGCGCAGGGGCGAAATCTACTGTACTAGAAGGATATTCGGTGCAAACCGGACATTATCGGTCGGTGGACGACTCGCAGATTTCGACACGCGCACACTGCCGTCCCGGGACGTGTACCTCCGGGCCGACGGCAGAATCATGGCAAGGAGCTACACCGGTGCCGGTTCGTCACAATGACCTCAGCCCCGTCCTCACCCGCCGCGGCGCCCTCGCCGCACTGGCACTGCTCGCTGCCGCCGGTTGCGGCGGTTCGGTCGCGGCCACCACGGGCAAGCCGCACTGGGATTACGACGCCGAGGGTCCCGAGCACTGGGCCGACCTCGACCGCGGCTACTCGGCCTGCCGGGTCGGCCACGCCCAATCGCCGATCGACCTGGACAGCCCCACCGAACTGCATCCGTCCGATCACATCGAGATCGACTACCGCCCCATTCCGTCCGTGAACCTGCTCAACAACGGACACACTTTGCAGGTGAGCGCCCCGGCGGACTCCGGCAACCGCATCGTCGTCGACGGAACGCCGTTCACCCTGACCCAGTTTCACTTCCATCTCCCCAGCGAGCACACAGTCGACGGCGCCGAGACCGCCATGGAACTGCATTTCGTCCACACCGCCCAATCGGGCCGACTGGCCGTTCTCGCCGTCCTGCTGAACACCCACACCGACCCCACCCCGCTGAGTCGAATACTCACCGCCGCCCCGAACCGCTCAGGGCTCACCCGCGCGGTGACCACGGTCGATCCGCGTGAATTCCTCCCGGCCGACCGCGCCCAGTTCCGCTACCAGGGCTCTCTGACCACGCCCCCGTGCACCGAAGGCGTCGAGTGGATCGTGCTGCGCCACCCTGCGCCGGTCACCGCCCCTGATGTCGACAATTACCGCGCGCTGTTCCCGCACAGCAACCGACCCACCCAGCCGCGCAACGGTCGGCCGGTGGTCCTGGCCGGATCCAACTGAGCATTGGGCGCGCACGCCGCGTTCCGTGGATCGTCAGCTGGGGGAGGACCGGGGGAGCAGGCCCAGGGTGAGGTGGCGGACCAGGTCGTCGAGTAGCTGTTCGGAGTCGTAGTCGGCGGTGTAGCCGGAGCCGACGAAGGTCGCCAAGCCCTGGAGTGCGGCCAGGGCGGTGACGCCGAGCCGTTTCGGGTCACCTGCCACGATCTCGCCGGCGGCCTGACCGTCGGCGATGAGGGTGATCGGCACCGCGAACGCCCGGTCGGCGGCCTGCTGGATATCAGCCGAGGTGGAGTTGTTTCGGCGCGCGAACATCAGCGGCAAGAGCTCGAGGTTGTCGACGGCGAATCGCAGGTAGGCATAGGCGACGGTTTGCAGGCGTGCCGTGATGGGTCCTTCGATCACGGCTTGTTCGAAGCAGGCGCCGAGGCGTTCGAGCCCGGTGACGGCGAGTGCGTCCAGGAGCGCCTGCTTGTCGCGGAAATGACGACTCGGCGCCGCATGGCTGACGCCGGTGTCGCGGGCCAGTTGACGCAGCGACAGCCCGTCCACGCCGGCCTCGCGCAGTGTCGCCTCGGCGCGCGTCAGCAGCGCGGCGCGGAGGTCTCCGTGGTGGTACGGGGTGTGCAGGGACATGGTACGAGCAGGATATCCGACAGACACCCAATGTTTGCGTTGACTACTTTGTTGTCGCTGACTACATTGACGATTGCCATGACTGACAACACCGCGCCCACCCGCACACAGCGCAACATGCCGATCCGCGATTGGCTGGCCCCGATCACCCTGGTCACCATCCTGGCGGCGCTGCTGGGCACCATGTACCTCGGCTACACCGCCGACCCCGAAAAGCACCTGCACGACTTCCCGATCGCCCTGGTCAACCAGGACGTCGGCGACACCGTCGGTGGCAAACCCGCCAACATCGGCGCACAGATCACTTCGGCGCTGAGCGACAACATCCCCGCCGACAAGATCGACCTGCGCCCACTCGGCATCAACGAAGCCCAGCAACAGCTGCAGAACGGCGAGGTCTACGGCGCCATCGTCATCCCCGGCGACTTCACCAAACGCGTCGCCATCCTCGGCGCCGCCTCGATCGTCCCCGGCCAGGTCGAGCAGCCCATCATCTCCGTGCTCACCAACCCGCGGGCAGGCACCCTCGCCGCACAGATCATGAACACCGTCGCCGACCAGGCCATGACACAGGTCAACCGCACCGTCGGCACCCAACTCGCCGAACAGGTCCGCACCGCGGCCGGGGCCACACCACTCAGCGGCGCCGCACAGCTACAACTCGCCGAGCCGATCGACGTCGTCGTCACCGCGTACCACCCACTCCCTGAAGGCACCGGCCAGGGCTTGGCGGCCTTCTTCTACACCCTGGTCCTGCTGATCGTCGGATTCAGCGGCGCGATGATGATCAATTCACTCGTCGACGCCTCACTGGGCTATATCCCCGCCGAATACGGCCCATGGCACAAGGCCACCACCCCGGCCCCGATCAGCCGGTGGCGCACGCTGCTCATCAAATGGGGGATCGCCGCGATCAGCGCCCCGCTGGCCTCCGGTGTGTTCCTCGGCGTCGGCACCCTGCTGAACATGGCGATCGAGCGGCCACTGATGCTGTTCCTCTATGGCACACTGGCCATCGCCGCCATCGCGGTCACCGCCCTGTCGGTGATGGCCGCCTTCGGCACGGCAGGCCTGATGATCAACCTCATCGTGTTCGTGGTGCTCGGAATCCCGTCATCGTCGGGCACCATCCCGCTCGAGGCGACACCGCGCTGGATCGCCGACATGGCCACGTTCGAACCCATGCACCAGATCTACCTGGCCGTGCGCGCCATCCTGTTCTTCGACGGACACCTCGAAGCCGGCATGGCACAGGGTCTCTGGATGACCTGCGCGGGACTGGCGATCGGCCTGATCGTCGGCGCGGTCGCCACCAACACCTACGACCTGCGCGGCATGCTGCGACTCGGCATCGAGCACGCGCCCGCGCAGTAACTGATCACTCCATGTGGAAGGGCCCTGTGATGCATGAGTTCGAAGCCCCGGCTTCCTACACGATTCCCGAGCACGCGAACAATTCCGACAGTGTGTTCCTGCACGCCGAGCACTCGCCCCACACGGTGTTGTTCAACGTCTCCACGGGCAGCGGCGCACTCACCGATGTCACCGCGGCCGAGTTCGCCCGCACGGTCACCGACGTGGCGAAGGGTCTCATCTCCTCGGGCATCGAACCCGGTGACCGCGTAGCGATCATGGCACCCACCCGCTACGAGTGGGTCGTGCTCGACCACGCGATCTGGGCCACCGGCGGTTGTACCGTGGCCATCTACGACAGCTCCGCCGCCGAGCAGGCCAAATGGATCCTGCAGGACTCCGCGACGAAACTGCTCATCGTCGACAGCGACCAACACCGCCGGATCATCGAGGAGATCGACGACCGCGCCCTGCCCGACCTGCGAGAAATCCTGCAGATCGACAAAAGTGCCGTCGAGGAATTGATCACGCGCGGCGCCGACCTCGACGACGCGGCCGTGCACACCCGCCGAGCCGAGGTCGGCGCGAGCTCCCCGGCCACCCTGATCTACACCTCGGGCACCACCGGCCGCCCCAAAGGCGTGATCCTCACCCACGGGAACCTCTACGCCGAGTCGAAATCCGACCGAATCGCGCTGGGGGAGTTCGTCACAAAGGGCAACAAGACACTGATGTTCCTGCCACTCGCCCACGTCTTCGCACGCGCGGTGACGCTGGCCGCGCTCGACGCCAAGGTGGTCGTCGCGTTCAGCTCCGACTGGTCCACGCTGGTCGACCAGTTCGGCAGCTTCCGGCCGCATTTCATCCTGGCGGTGCCGCGAGTGTTCGAAAAGGTCTTCAACGGCGCCAAACAGAAGGCACACGCCGGCGGCAAGGGAAAGATCTTCGACCTGGCCACCGAGACCGCCATCGCCTGGAGCGAAGCCCAGGACACCGGCGGCCCCGGAATCGTCCTCGGACTGCGTCACGCCCTGTTCGACAAACTCGTCTACCGCACGCTGCGTCTCGCGCTCGGCGGACGATGCGAGGCGGCGGTATCCGGTGGTGGACCACTCGGCGCGCGGCTCGGTCACTTCTTCCGCGGTGTCGGCATCCCCGTCTACGAGGGCTACGGACTCACCGAGACCACCGCGGCGATCACGGTGAACACCCCAGCCGATACCCGGGTCGGCACCGTCGGACGCCCGACCGAAGGCCACGCCGTCAAGATCGCCGACGACGGCGAATTGCTGCTCCGCGGCCCTGTCGTGTTCCACGAATACTGGGGCAACCCCCAGGCCACCGACGACGCCTTCGCCGACGGCTGGTTCCAGACCGGCGATCTCGGCAGCATCGACCGCGACGGCTACCTCACCATCACCGGCCGCAAGAAGGAAATCATCGTCACCGCGGGCGGAAAGAACGTCTCCCCGGGCCTGATGGAAGACTCGCTGCGCGCCCACCCGCTGATCAGCCAGGCGATGGTGGTCGGTGACGGCCGTCCGTTCGTCGGTGCGCTGATCACCCTCGACCCCGAAGCACTCCCGGCGTGGAAGCAAAGCCACAACCTGCCCGCCGACACCACGAACGAGGCTCTGATCGACAACCCGGATCTCGTCGCGGAGATCGATGCGGCCCTCGCCGACACCAACAAGAAGGTGTCCCATGCCGAGGCGATCAAGAAGGTCCGAATCCTGCCCGTCGACTGGACCGAGGCCACCGGCGAACTGACACCGAAGATGTCGCTCAAGCGAGCAGAGGTCATGAAGAAGTACGCCACCGAGGTGGACAAGATCTACGAACCCGCCGCCAGTAGTCACTGACACCCAATCGGTGACTCCCGGCTGTTACGTCTAACTAAATACCGCGCACACCACCGAACCAACCCCTCGAGTTCGTATTCTCACCTGGACCGCGCCCGGCGCGCGGCACCGGAACAGGGGTTGAACACAGCAGATGGCTATATCTGACGTCGAGGCGTACACACATCCCACGCCGACCGACATCGAAGAGTTCGGGCAACGCCTGGACGCGTTGCGCAGGCAGATCGAATCCAGCCTGGGTGAACGCGACGCGAAATACATCAAGACAGTCATCCGCGTTCAGCGAGCGTGCGAGATAGCCGCCCGGCTCGTGCTGATCGACTCGGGCCGGAAAAGCAGTTGGTGGTGGGGGACAGGCCTGCTCACCTTGTCGAAGGTGCTCGAGAACATGGAGATCGGGCACAACGTCATGCACGGCCAGTGGGACTGGATGAACGACCCGGAAATCCACTCCAGCACCTGGGAATGGGACCATTCCATGCCCGCCGCCCATTGGAAGGAAGCGCACAACTACCGCCACCACGTTTTCACCAATGTGCTCGGGCTCGACCCCGACGAAGGGTACGGGCTGCTCCGGATCACCCGTGACCGGCGCTGGCGTCCGTACCACCTGGGCAACTTCGTCTACCTGGTCCCCGTGTCACTGCTGTACGAGCTGGGTATGTGCGTGTACCACCTGGAGATCCCGCGCGTGCTGGCGGGTAAGAAGGACAAGAAGAAGTTCCGGCAGGCGCGCGACGAAATCGCTCAGAAGGCCGGTAAGCAGCTGCTCAAGGACTACGTGATCTTCCCGGCGATGACCGGTCGGAACTGGAAATCGACGATCCGCGCGAACGTGACCGCCAACCTCACCAAGAATGTGTGGGAGCAGATCATCACCTTCTGTGGACATTTCCCCGACGGCGCGGAGAAATTCACCAAGCGCGATATCGAGGGCGAGACCCGTGGCGAATGGTATCTGCGCCAATACCTGGGCAGCGCGAATATCGACGTCGGTCCCCTGATGCGCATCCTTTCCGGCACACTCAGCCATCAAATCGAACATCACCTGTTCCCGGACCTGCCGAGCAACCGGCTGCCCGAAATCCAGCGTGAAGTGCGCAAGCTCGCGGCCGAATATCGCCTGCCGTACACCACCGGCAGCCTGGTCCGTCAGTACGCGCTGACCTTGCGCACGATCGCCAAACTGTCGTTGCCCGATAAGTACCTCACCGCCGACGCCGACAACGCGCCGGAAACCAGCTCCGAAAAGGCCACCGAATCGCGCCGACTGACCCCGGTTCTGGTCTGATCTCCATGGCGCACCGCATCACGGCGAAAAAGGCGATGCGGTGCGCCATCCAGGCACCCTCAGTAGTTTCGTCACTGTGACGAAATAGGGTCGGGGAAGTGGGAGGGGGAGTGCCGGGTTTCGGGCAGCCGGCCCGGTTTGCCGAGGATGCGGGCCCAGATTCGCCGATAAGCACATTCAGGGCGAACGGTCATGAATCCGCCGAACCGAGAATTATCCGGATTCGTCAGCGTTCCTTCGGGTGTCCCAAAATATGGCTAATCGAGCTTGCAAGTACCGAAGCGTCGGCACACACGCGCGGCAATGCTGAGAAGCGACAGTGAGCGCCTGTCAGCATGTGATGCAACTAGGCATGCACCGCAAACAACTGCAAAAACCCCTTCCGACAGGCCGCCTTCAAACGCCGATAATGCACATTATGTCAAGTAGTCCCTCTGCTGGCGGCCAATACAGCTGCGAGACCTTCCCGCAGATCCTCGACGAAGTACTCGGGAGCCTCGAGCGACGGGAAATGTCCCCCACTGTCGGGCGATCCCCAGTGGACGATCTGTCGATACCGCTCCTGTGCCCAGACCCGTGGACACTTCTCGATGTCACGTGGATACATGGTGATCGCCGACGGGACGTCGACGCGAAGTTCGGGATCGAGCGAATTGTGGCTTTCGTAGTAGATGCGGGCTGCCGATGCGCCGGTCCGCGTCAGCCAGTACAGGGTGACGTCGTCGAGAACGTGGTCGATGGAAAGCGTCTCGAACGGGCTGTCCTCGGTATCTGTCCATTCGGCGAACTTGTCGAGGATCCAGGCCAGGAGCCCGACCGGTGAGTCGACGAGCGAGTAACCGATGGTCTGTGGCCGGGTCGCCTGCTGCTTCGCGTATGCCGCGCGGTGGCGCCAGAAATCGCGAGTCTCCTCGATCCACGCGCACTCGAGGTCTGTGAGCCCGTCTGTCGTCAACCCGGGCGGTGCCTCTGCGAACGTGGAGTGGATACCGAGAACATGCTCCGGGAATCTGCCACCGAGAACCGTGGTGATATTGCCGCCCCAGTCGCCGCCGTGGGCCACGAACTCGCGGTAGCCGAGCCTCCCCATGAGTTCCACCCAGGCTGCCGCGATCTTCTCGGTCCCCCACCCGGTGGTGGCCGGCTTGTCGCTGTAACCGAAGCCGGGTAGCGAGGGAACGACGACGTGGAACGCCGGCGCGTTCGCGTCGTTCGGATCTGCCAGTTCGTCTACTACATCGGTGAACTCGGCAATGCTGCCCGGCCAGCCGTGCGTCATGATCAGCGGCGTCGCGTCGGCTCGCGTGGATCGGCGGTGCAGGAAGTGGATTCCCAGATCGTCGATGGTTGTGCGGAACTGGCCGATCCGGTTGAGGCGCTCTTCGAACGACCGCCAGTTGTATTCGGTGCGCCAGTAGTTCACGACCTCGGCGAGATCGGCGAGCGGGACCCCCTGCTCCCATCGGCGCGGGTCGGGTGCGGCGCGATAGACCGTCTCGGGCTCCGGTAGTCGTGCCGCGGCCAGTCTGGCGCGCAGATCGTCGAGGTCGGCATCGGTTGCGTGGGCGTCGAATGCTTGCACGTCGCGGGTGGTACTGGGCACGAGACCTCCTGCACTTGATGAACCGGCTTAGACGGTTCTAACATGACCGGACGTCAGCGTGCAACCAGCTAAGGTGGTTCCATGCATGCTGAGTTCCCTGACTTCCGCCTCGGCACCGTGCTGGCGACCAGCTTCACAGCGACGCTGACGGAGCGCTCCGGCGACGCTGTGGAGCGCATCCCCACGCCGCAGCGACTCGTCGACTGGCTCGCGGTGAGCGGCCTGGCCGTGAACTCCTGCACCACCGCCCAGCTCGAACTCGCGCGGGAATTGAGGGAGGCGATTCACCTCGTCGCGACAGCCACCGCTGTGCACGACACTCCCCCGGCCGCCGCAGTCCGAGTCATCAACGACCGCAGCATTCAGGGCCGCGCGTCAGCGGTCCTGACGCCAGAGGGCAATCGGCACTGGCTACTCAACTCGGATTCCTGCGTCGAAGACGCACTGGGCGTGATCGCCGCCGATGCGATCAGCATCCTCGCCGGCGAGCGCGACGGAAAACTGGCTTTGTGCGCATCGCCGACCTGTCGAGCCGCCTTCTTCGACACCAGCCAGAGCCGCACCCGCAAATGGTGTGACATGAACACGTGCGGGAATCGTCAGAAGAAGGCGCGATTCAATGATCGAAAAGCAGGGCTGCCCGTAGCGAGCAGGTGATCAGCAGACGGTCTCCCGGTGGATGGACACTCCCCCGCCCGGCGTGCGCGCGAACTCCTTAGCGTGCGCAGCACAGCGGATGGGAGTTGTAATGAGCACACACAATTCGGTGGCACCCGTCGATGCGGGCGATGTCGAGCAGGTCGACTACGAAACCGATGTTCTGATCGTTGGCTATGGGTGCGCGGGTGCGGCAGCGGCGCTCGAGTCGTCCGCCGCGGGCGCTGATGTCATCGTGCTGGAGAAGCTGGGTGGTGGCGGCGGGTCCTCCGCGCTGTCCGGTGGTGAGATGTATCTGGGCGGCGGCACCGAGGTCCAGCGGGCCTGCGGGTTCGACGACACCGCACAAGACATGGAAGCGTTCCTGCTGGCCGCGCTGGGGCCGGACGCCGACCGGGACAAGGTCGGCCTCTACAGCCGTGAGAGCGCGCGGCACTACCAGTGGCTCGTCGACCACGGCGTCCCGTTCAAACCTTCGCTGTGGGACTCCCCCACGTGGGTGCCGCCCACCGACGACGGTCTCATGTGGATGGGCGAAAAGGCCTGGCCCTTCGCCGATCTCGCGAAGCCGTCGCCGCGCGGACACCGGGTCACCTCCGACGGTTTCGGTGGCAAGGTGTTGATGCAGAAGCTGTTCGAGGCCGTCGCCGCGACCGCGGTGACGGTGCACACCGACACCAACGCGATCCGGCTCGTCACCGAAGCCGGACGTGTGGTCGGTGTCGTGGCGAAGCAGTACGGCCGGTACTACGCCTACCGTGCTCGACGTGGCGTCGTGTTGACCACGGGCGGGTTCGCCGACAATGCCGCGATGGTGGCTCAGCACGCACCGCAGCTGGTCGGGCTCGGCGTCAACAGTGACGGCGGTGACGACGGGCGCGGCATCGTCATGGCACAGGCCGCGGGTGCGGCGGTGCGGCACATGTCCGCCGCACAGGTCGGGATCTCCCTGATTCCGGGGATGATGGTGCGCGGTATGATCGTCGACGACCTCGGCAGGCGCTTCATCAACGAGGATGTCTATCCCGGGCTCGTCGGCCAGGCCGCGCTGTTCAAGCACGGCCTGAAGGTGTGGGTGATCCTGGACGAACAGGCCTACGAGGAAGTGCCGGAGAACGAGCGGTGGGGCGTGCAACCGCATTTCGTGGCCGAGACTCTCGACGATCTCGAACAGCAGATCGGGATGCCGCCCGGCGCGCTGGCGACGACGGTCGCCGAATACAACCGGCACGCGGCTGACGGGCAGGACCCCTACTTCCACAAGGCGGCGCACTGGTTGCGGCCGCTGCGGTCACCGTTCGCCGCGATCGACGTCCAGCGCGGCATCGCTCCGCCCGAGTACGGCGAAGCGGGCCGTGGCGGCGCTGAGGTGTTCACCATCGGCGGTCTGCACACGACGGTCGACGGCCAGGTTCTCGACTTGGACGGCGCACCGATCCCGGGTCTGTTCGCCGCGGGCAGAGCAACGTCGGGCTTGCATTCGTGGGGCTACATCAGCGGCACGTCGCTCGGTGACGGCACCTTCTTCGGTCGCCGCGCCGGTGTCGCCGCGGCCGCGCCTGCCGCGTCGTCCTGAACCGAGTCGGCGGCTACCGAAACAGGGAGTCTCAGCATGGCGATCCTCGAATCCGGGTTGGATCGGCTTGTCGTCGATGATCATTGTGTGGTGAACGAGGGTTTCCTGAAACAGATCTACCCGGGGTCGGAATGACGGGCGTGCGCCGGGCGGATATCGCGTCCATGCTGCTCGACCGGGTCGGCGACCAGCGACTCGGCCTGCGCACCCGCGATACCGAGTGGAGCTGGGATGCGGTGGTCCGGGAGTCGGCTGCCCGTGCGGAGCTTGCCCGCACCCTGTGCCGTGACGGCCCGTTCCATATCGGGGTGCTGTTGGACAATGTGCCCGATTTCGTCTTCTGGCTGGGCGCGGCGGCTTTGGCGGGTGCGACGGTGGCGGGTCTCAATCCGACCCGGGGTGATGCCCAGTTGGCTGCCGATGTTCGGTATGTCGACTGTCAGCTGATCGTCACCGATGCCGTGGGGATGGCGCGGTTGCGGCAGTTGGAGCTCGATCTGGCCGAGGATCGGTTCCTGCTGGTCGATGATCCCGGCTATGGCGCGCGGATCGATGCCTGCCAGGTGGAGCCTGCGGCGGTGGGTGGGCCGGACTCGTTGCTGCTGTTGCTGTTCACGTCCGGCACCACCGGTGCGTCGAAGGCGGTGCGGTGCACCCAGCGCCGACTGTCGGTGGTCGCGTACGCGGCGACGGCGAAGTTCGGGCATGTGCGCGAGGACGTGGACTATTGCTGTATGCCGCTTTTTCACGGCAATGCGATCATGGCGTTGTGGGCGCCTGCGTTGTCGGTCGGTGCGACGGTCTGCCTGACGCCGAAATTCTCTGCGTCGCAGTTCCTTCCGGATATTCGGTACTTCGGGGCGACCTATTTCACCTATGTCGGCAAGGCGCTGGGGTATCTGCTGGCCACGCCCGAAACCGCAACGGATTCCGACAATTCGCTGGTGCGCGGATTCGGTACCGAGGCGTCGGTGGCCGATCAGGACGAGTTCCGCCGCCGCTTCGACGCGAAGCTGTTCGAGGGATACGGCTCCAGCGAGGGCCCGAGCCTGGCCGCCCTGGATCCGGCCGCACCGCCCGCTGCGCTCGGCAGGCCGGCGCATCCCGGTGTGGCGGTGGTGAATCCGGATTCGTTGCGGGAGTGCGCGCGGGCCGAGCTCGACGAGTACGGCCGGGTACGCAATCCTGATGAGGCCATCGGGGAGATGATCGACAAGGCCGGTGCGCTCGCGTTCGAGGGCTACTACAAGAACGAGGTCGCTGATGCCGACCGCCTCCGCAACGGCTGGTATTGGACCGGGGATCTCGGCTATATCGACACCGGCGGATTCCTGTACTTCGCCGGCCGCAAGGGCGATTGGATCCGGGTGGACGGCGAGAACACCTCGGCGCTGATGATCGAGCAGGTTCTGCGCCGCTATCCCGCTGTCATCGCCGCCGCGGTGTTCGGGGTGCCCGATCCGCGTTCGGGCGATCAGGTGATGGCCGCCGTCGAGGTCGCCGATCCGGGTGGTTTCGATGTCGACGCGTTCACCGAATTCCTCTGTGCGCAGTCCGATCTAGGCGGCAAAGGTCTCCCCCGGCTGCTGCGCGTCTCGGCGAATCTGCCGGTGACGGGGTCGAACAAGGTGCTCAAACGCGACATGCAAGAACAGGCGTGGCGCACCGATGAACCGGTGTACCGGTGGGTGGGGCGTGGCCGGCCGGTCTACGAGCGCATGACCGAGGCGGACCGGCAGGCGGTGGAGTCGGAGTTCGCCGCGCACGGCAGGCAGCGCATGCTGTGATCAGCTCTGCCTGCGAGACTCAGGTGAGTTGCCGGATCAGACCGCCTGCCAGGTAGGTCACCTGGTCGTCGAAGAAGTGGATCAGGTCGTCAGCGCTGGGGATCGCGCCGCGGCGGTGGTTCCATTCCTCGGCCCGGCTCAGTGCCTGGAGGAAGACCATGAGTGCGGTGGCCCAGCGCTGTTCGAGCCGGATCGGGTCGGTGTCGGGAAAGGTGCGCCGATATCGTCGTCGATCCGGCCGAGCGGAATCCCATCGAGGTGTGGAATGCCCTGGTCGCCGACGTCGGCTCCGTCGTCGGTGCGGCCGCGAACGGAATCCTCATCGCCTACGAATGCAGTGGGCGCGCCGGGATACGGGGCGCGTGGATCTCGACGGTGTCGCAGACGCGTTCACGATCCTGCGTACCCCACAGGATCACGTGAAGATCATCGTCCGGCCCGGTTTTTCCGCGGACTGACTCCCACCGAATGCGGGCAGACCGGGTCTGCCCGCATCGGTTCAGATGCCGAAACCGCCGGAGACCGACAGTTGCTGGCCGGTGATGTACCCGGCCTGTTCGGAGGCCAGGAACACGCAGGCGGCGCCGATGTCGGCCGCCGTGCCCCATCGCTTCATCGGCACGAAGCGGCGGGCTTCGGCCTCCCAGGCCGCGTCGACCACACCCGCGGCCTTCAGTTCGAGGAACATGCCTGCCTCGATGACTCCGACCAGCACCGAGTTGGCGCGGATATTGTGCCTACCTTCCTCTTTCGCGATCCCGCGGACCAGCGCCTCGTTGGCGGCCTTGGGCAGCACGGACAGACCGTCGAGCCGGGGCCACCACCGATCACCGGCGGAGCCGAGGTGGATCACCGAGCCGCCGCCGTGTTCGCGCAGATGCGGTAGCACGGCGTGCACGGCGGTGAACATGCCGAGCGCTTCCACCTCGATCGACTGCCGGTAGCGGTCGGGTTCGGTGTCGGCGAGGGTGATCTGGTCGACGACCGGGCCGGCACCCCACACGAGCGTGCGGATCCGTCCGTGCTCGGCGATCACCTCCGCGATCACCCGGTCGACGGCGGCCGCGTCGCGGACATCGACCTGATGGGCGCTGGCCCGCACGCCGAGCTCACGCAATTCGGCCACGGTGGTCTCGGCGACGGATTGTTTGCTGCGGTAGCAGATCGCCACGTCACCACCCGCCCGTGCGAAGTCCGCGGCGACGGTTCGGCCGAGGCCGCCACTGCCACCGAAGACCAGCGTGACACCGTCGAGAAGAGTCAGTTGCATCATGGGGGAAAGCTAGCGGCGCCGCGTCTTTCGCCACATGCGGGTCTCCCGCACAGCGGGAGCCACGGCTCCTGCCTCAACGGACGCCGAAGAGCGCGCCGCCACCGAACGCCGCGCGATGTGAGACCGGTTGTCCGCCATCGAGATCGGTGATCCCGTAGTCGACGGCGGCCTCGGCTGTGATCACCGTGCTACCGCTGCGCGTGCCGACCTGTGGATCGGTGGCCAGGGCCAGAACGACCCGGCCGACGAATTCCGGTGTCTCCGCGCCGGCGATCGGGAACCCCTCGATGTCTTCGACACCCATCGCCAGTACCTGCTCGGTGCGCACGATGCCGGGCCACAGCGACAGCGTGCTCACGCCGGTGTCGCGCAGTTCCACGGCCATGTCGGCCGCCATCTTGTCCAGGCCGGCCTTCGACATTCCGTACAGCACCGAGTGCAGGTAGCCGCGGGTGCCGAACGAGGAGATGTTGGCGATGACGCCGCTACCGCGAGGCACCATGAGCCGTGCCGCTTCGACCGAGGCCACGTAGTGCGCCCGCAGGCCGACACCGATCAGGGTGTCCCAGTCGGCGACGGGCCGTCGCCAGAACGGATCACTGAATCCGGCGAAACCGTCGGGATTGGCCCAGACGTTGTTGACCAGCAGGTCGAGCCCGCCCTGTTCGGCGGCGATGCGGGTGAACACCGCGGCGATCTGCGCGTCGTCGCGATGGTCGCAGCGCACGGCGATGCCGGCGCCGCCGCGAGCGCTCACCTCGGCGGCCGCGACCTCCAGGGGGCCGCCGTCACCTTCGGTGCCGCGCCCGGTCAGATACACCGTCCAGCCCGATGCGCCCAGTGCCAGCGCGATTCCCTTGCCGACGCCACGGCTGGCGCCGGTCACCAGAGCGATCTTCGACATGTCCGCTCCTACTGCGCGATCCGGGTGGCGTCATCGAGGGGGCGGGTGATCGCCCACAACTGGTGGAACGTGCACGTCGCGATCTTCCAGTGCCCGTCCTGCACCCGGTATTCGTCGGCGTACTCACCGGTGGCGACGGTTTCGGTGCGCTCGATCAGGTTGACCTGGCGAAAGCGCAGCGTCCACCGGCCGCTGGCTGTGCCGTCCTCGCGCACGGTGATGTCGGGGTGCACGCCGTGGTGCATGTCGAGGATCGCGTTCTTGCCGTCCACCTGCTGCAGCGCGATCGAGGCGAAGACCGCGGCCATGCCGTCGGCGTCGGTCGTACCGAGCGTGCCGTAGTCCAGCACCGAGCCGGTCGCGACGAAACAGTCACGGAACCCGACCGGGTCTTTGGCGTCGCAGGCACGGAAATAGCGGTGCTTGAGCGCGGTGATCGACTCGATCGCCGCCAACCGTGCGAGGTGGCGGGCCAGGTCGTCGGGCGGCGGTGTTGCAGACATCGAGCTCCTCGGTCGAATCGACAGATCAGACGTGAAGGAGCTCGAAATGGCCGTGAGCGTCCGCTTTCTCTCCTACGTCTCGCGGCCGCCACCGTATGACCCGAACTCGGTCACCGGGTGCCTGCGTTCCCGCTCATCGGGAACGCCCGCGGGTCTGTGTACCACCATCAGGGGCGGTCGACGTCGGGAATGATGACCTCGGGCTTGAAGATGACCTTGTAGTGGTAGGGACTCACCTCGGCGGCCTCGAGCTGTTCGACGAAGTAGCTCACGTTGTCCGAGAGCCCGAGAAAGTGCTTCTTGTATTCCTCGTCGCCGGTCTTGCACGTCACCTCGAGCTGGTTGTTCTCGTCCTTGATCGAGCATTTGCCCTCGATGGACAGCAGGTACTTGTCGGTGATCCCGTTGAAGAAGACCACGCGACGGTTGATCTTGAACTGGTCCGATTCCTTGGACAGGTTCTTGGACACCACGTCGGCGTCGCTCGAGCACCCGGTCACCGCGATGGCACCCGCGAACAGCGCCGCGACAGCGGCGATCAGCTTCTTGTTCATTCCCCCACCTCGTTCGTCCTGCTTCCGACCATCATGAACGTCAGCGATCGAGATCGCCACTGTCAGAGCCATTCCCACTCGCCCCGGGCTGTGGCGCGCCGTACGGCGACGAGCAGGTCACCGACCCGATGGTCGCGCCCGGCCTGCTGTGCGTCCCGCACAAACCAGCTGGGCTCAGATTGTCCGGGTCAGGACATGGGGATACCAGCGGCAGATGCCCAGGGCGAAGCGTAGTTCGAAGGTGTCGGTGTCGACAGCGATGCCGTAGCGACCGGTGACCTGTTGGATGCGGTACTGCACGGTGTTGCGGTGGACGTCGAGGACGCGGGCGGTGCGCGAGTAGCTGGCGCCTTCGGCGAGAAATACCTCGAGGGTGTGGCGCAGCAGTTCCACTTTGGCGCTGTCGCCTGCCAGCGATCCGAGAACGCGGTGGACGAGGCCGGTCAGCTCGTCGGGGTCGTCGGACAGCAGCGCGAAGGGTGCGATCGTGTCGTAGTCGACGACGGTGGGCGCGGTCTCCCCGGCCGAGACGACGAGCGCCTTGGCTCGTGCCGCGCCGCGGGCCGAGCGCCGGAAGCCCGGCAGTCCCTCGCCGACCGGCCCGAGCGCCACCCGTATCGGCAAGCCGGAAGCCTCGAGCTGGGCGGTGAGTTCCTCGACCGCGCACGGTTGCCCGGTCGGGAACCACAGGCACATGGCGCGGTCTCCCGACGCGGCGACCAATTCGGCGCCACCGGTGCCCATCGCCGCGGCCAGCAGCTGTCGGGCCTGCTCGAGCGCGCGCACCGCCTCCGCGCCGGTGACCGTCGACCACACTTCGGCCGCGTGGTGCCACTGATCGAGTCGGTAGCCCAGCGCTTCCTGGGCGGCCCCGACATCGACGTCGTCGTTGTCGAGCAGCCGCGCGATCCATTGCTGGCGTGCGGCTTGGCGGCTGCTGAGCCAGCGGTCCCGTTCCGCCTCGTAGATCCGACCCATCGACGAATTGAGCCGATCCAGGTAGGTGCCCGCGAACTTGAGCAGTTCGGCGATCCGGGCGGGCTGGTCAGGGCCGGGAACGGCCAGGACGAGCCCGATCGCGGCATCGAGGATCCGGTACTGCCCGAGCCCGTAGGCGCGCAGCAGGATCGTCAGCGGCACACCGCGCCGGGCCAGCCGTTGGGCATAGGCGGCGGCCCCGGGGGGCGGGCCGGCGGTGGCCGGGTCGATACCGTTCGCCAGCACGTACTGCACGGCGGCGATGTTCTCGGCGATGCTGGCGGCGCGCATCTCGGCCAGATCGGCGGCGACGTCGTTGAGCGGGATCATCTGCTCGGTCACCCGGATGAGGTCGGCGGTGATGGCGTCGACGCGCGGGCCCAGTGCCTGTCCCACCCACACCAGGGATCCGTATGCCGCCATGCGCGCTTCCGTCCGTTGAACAAAAACCGTCGACGGCATTGTGCCATCCGCACAAATTTCTGGTCGATTCGGTCTCGGCGTCGATAAACAAACCGGTCATGTGGTCGTGACAGCGTGACATGTGGTGTCATGGTCGCCGAACGCCCCGATATCGACTCCTTCTTGCTTGTTCGACACTGGTCCGCCCCGGTAGGCCGAATCCGACAGGGTTCGTGGGTCATCGCAGAGCTGTGGGCCGGTTAGCTGAAGGATGTTGTACTCGAATGCGTGAAGCGCGCACCTCTCCACGTGAAGTTCGTCGTGCGCCGCGCGGTCGAGGCAACCGAAAGTCGAGTACTCCCCTCTTCCCTCAGCTGCTGACCGCGGCGGTCGATACCGCCGGTGATGCCGTCGCCGTGTCCTACACCCCCGTCGACGGTGCACGCCGCGAACTCACC
This sequence comes from Nocardia sp. NPDC056952, assembly GCF_042674185.1. NCBI lineage: Bacteria > Bacillati > Actinomycetota > Actinomycetes > Mycobacteriales > Nocardiaceae > Nocardia > Nocardia sp. NPDC056952. Next base: position 409,123 of record NZ_JBHURA010000002.1, read on the forward strand.
TACACCCAACTCGACGAGTACTCGTCCCAACTGGCCAGAGACCTGATCGCACGCGGCATCGGACCCGGCGATGTCGTCGCGCTCGGATTCACCCGGTCGATCGAGTCGGTGGCGGCGGTGTGGGCGGTGGCCAAGACCGGCGCTGCCTATGTCCCTGTCGATCCGGCGCTACCCGCCGAGCGGATCGCCTATCTTCTCGAAGACTCCGGCGCCGTCCTCGGTCTCACCGGCACTGCACACCGACAAATGCTGGGCGATTCGGTCGACTGGCTCGACATCGACGACCCGGCCCAGCACAACCGCATCGCCACCTACCCCGCCCACCCGATCTCCTACCTCGACCGAGTTCGTCCGCTGATCGATCAGCACCCGGCCTATGTCATCTACACCTCCGGTTCGACCGGCCGTCCCAAAGGCGTGGTCGTCACCCACACCGGTCTCGGTGCCTTGGTCGCGGCCGCCCGGGAACGCTATTCGATCGACGAAGGCGACCGCGTGCTGCACGTGTGCTCGCCGAACTTCGACGTCTCGGTACTCGAGCTGCTGGTGGCCTTCAACTCCGGTGCCACGCTGGTGGTCTCACCGTCGACGGTCTTCGGCGGCCCCGAACTCGCCGAGCTGCTGCGCCGCGAACGCGTGACCCACCTGCTGATCACCCCGGCAGCGCTGGAATCTGTCGACGCCCACGATCTGGATGCCCTGCGTGTCGTCGTCGTCGCGGGCGACGCTTTCGGCCCGACCCTGGTCGACCGCTGGGCCGACGAGCGTGCCTTCTTCAACGGCTACGGCCCGACCGAGGCCACCATCCTCGCCACCGGCACCACCGCACTACGGCCCGGGCAGCCCATCACGATCGGCACGGCATTCGCCGGAGTCGGTGCGACAGTGCTGGATTCGCGCCTGCGCCCGGTTCCCGCGGGCGTGGCGGGTGAGCTGTATCTGTTCGGGCCCGCGCTGGCCCAGAGTTATCGGGGCAGGCCCGCGCTCACCGCCGAACGATTCGTCGCCTCACCTTTCACCGATTCCCGCATGTACCGGACCGGCGACCTGGTCCGGCGCACCGCCGACGGCGATATCGAATACCTCGGCCGCTCCGATTTCCAGGTCAAGATCCGCGGTTTCCGCGTCGAGCTCGGCGAGATCGACGCCGCACTCACCGCCCACCCCGACATCGAGTACGCGGTCACCCTCGGCACGAAAGCCGACTCCGGCGCGACCGTGCTGGTGTCGTATGTGCTCGCCCGGCACGGCACGACGATCGACACCGACGACGTAGCCCGTTTCGTCGGCACTTCCTTGCCCGCCCATATGGTGCCGACCGTCCTGATGACCCTCGACGAGATCCCGTTGACCCCCAACGGCAAACTCGACCGCAACGCCCTGCCCGCACCGGTTTTCGGTGCTGTGGGGTCGCGCGCGCCCGAAGGCCCGGTCGAGACCGCCATCGCCGAATTGTTCACCCAGATCCTGGGTCTGGAGCAGATCGGTGCCGAGGATTCGTTCTTCGCCGCCGGCGGTGACAGCATTCTGTCCATCCAGCTCGTGTCGCGAGCGCGCAATGCCGGCATCTCGTTCACCCCGCAGGCGGTGTTCGAGCACCGCACTGTCGCCGGGTTGGCACGGGTGGCGGTGCTGGGTGCCGAGTCCGCGCCCACGTTGACCGAACTGCCCGGCGGCGGTGTGGGCGTGATGCCGTTGACGCCGGTGCTGGCCGCCTCGCTGGCCTCAGGACGGGTGTTCGGCCGGTTCACCCAGCAGATGGTCCTGGCCCTGCCTGCCGGTATCGACCGAAACGCCCTCGTGGACACCCTCACCGCCGTGATCGATCACCACGACATGCTGCGGGCCGGTCTGCGGCAGGTCGACGGTCAGTGGGAGCTGCACACCCTGCCGCCGGGCGCGGTGGATGTGCGCGAGCTGCTCCTGCGCGTCGATGTCCCGGCGGGCACCGACCAGCTCGGTGAGATCGCCGACGCCGCGATGGATTCCGTGCTCGCGGCGCTGGATCCGCAGGCGTACCGGATGATCGGCTTCGCGTGGCTCGCCCGTCCGGACGGCCCCGACGGTTTGGTCGTCGCGGCCAACCACGCGGCGATCGACGGTGTGTCGTGGCGAATCCTGTTGTCGGACCTGGTCGCCGCATGGGCCCAGTTCGGTCGACGTGTCGTCCTGCCCCCGGTCGGCACGTCGTTTCGTCGCTGGGCGCACGGCCTGACCGAGACGGCGCCGAGCAGGCGCGAGGAACTCGACCACTGGCGCCAGACCCTGTCGGTACCCGACCCGCTGCTCGGCGATCGTCGGCTCGACTCTCGCGACACCGCGTCGACGGTGCGAACCATCAACGTCGAAGTTCGTGCCGACATCACCCAGGCGATCCTGACCGACCTACCAACCCGGTACCGCGCGGGCGCCGAGGACGGCCTGCTCGCCGCCCTGGCCATGGCTGTGCGCAGGTGGCGGGCCCGGCGCGGTGTCGACGCACCCGCGACCCGCGTCCGCCTGGAAGGCCACGGCCGCGAACAGTCCGCGGTCGACGGCGCCGATCTGACCCGCACGGTCGGCTGGTTCACCAGCATGTATCCGATCGCCCTCGACCTGAGCGAGGTCGAGGCCGACGCCGCGTGGCACGGTGGCGACGCCACGGCCGCCGTCGTCAAGGCCATCAAGGAACAGCTGCGCGCGGTGCCGCACAAGGGCATCGGTTTCGGCATGCTCCGCCATCTGGACCCGGAATCGGCACCGCAGCTCGACGGCCCCCTGGGCCAGGTCGGCTTCAACTATCTGGGACGTATCACCACGGGCGATCTCGGCGATTCCGACCACAGCTGGCTACCCACCGACGCGTGGGGCGAGCCCGTCGCCGAACAAGACCCCGATCTGCCCGCTGCCGCCGTCATCGACATCAACGCCCTCGCCACCGGTACCGACGCCGGACTGACACTGCGCGCGTCGTTCTCCTACGCCTCCGGCATCATCGACGAGGCCTCGGTGCGCGAACTGGCCGACAGCTGGACCGAGGCCCTGACGATCCTCGCCGAACACCTGCGCGATCCGGCGGCCGGTGGCCTCTCACCCGCCGACGTGCCGCTGGTCCAGGTCACCCAGGCAGAACTCGACACCTGGCATCGCGAACGCCCGCACCTGACCGATGTGCTGCCCTTGGCGCCGCTGCAGCTCGGTCTGTTCTTCCTCGCCCAGGTGTCGCCGGCCGACCCGTATCTGGTCCAGCTCGCGGTCGAGCTGACCGGCGAGGTCGACACCGACCGCCTGCGGCGAGCCGCCCGAACCGTCCTCGACCGCCACGCGATTCTGCGCACGGCCTTCAGATCGTCGGCAGCGGGCACACCGGTCGGTTTCGTGGCCGAGGGTGTCGCGGTGCCGTGGCAGATCATCGACACCGAACTCACCGACGCCGACGAGTTCCTGGCCGCCGAGGCGCGGATCGGTTTCGAACTCTCCACCGCGCCGCTGCTGCGCTTCACGCTGTACCGCCGTGCCGACGGCATGCACCTGGTGTTGACCGCGCACCACCTCCTCGTCGACGGCTGGTCGATGCCGTTGCTGATGCAGGAACTACTGCTCTGCTACGCCACCGACGGCGCCCCGGCGGCGCTGCCGCGGGTACGCCCCTACCGTGACTACCTCGCCTGGCTCGCGGGCCGAGACCGCTCCGCCGCGTTGCGCGGCTGGCGCGAGGCGTTGACCGGGCACACCCCGACCCTGCTGACCACCGCGGTCGCGCCGCCGACCGAGCCGTGCGAGGGCCACGGGATGTGCACGGTCGAGCTGTCACCGGCCGAGGCCGAGGACCTGGCGGCCTGCGCCGCGGCCAACGACGTCACGGTCAACACCCTGTTCCAAGCGGCATGGGGTGTGGTGCTGGCCGGTGCGGTCGGCCGCGACGACGTCGTGTTCGGTGCGGTGGTCTCGGGCCGCCCGCCACAGCTGGACGGTGTCGACACCATGGTCGGACTCTTCGCCGACACGATCCCCGTTCGCGTCCGTTTCACCGAGTCCGAGCCGCTGCGAAACATGTTGTCGCAGCTACAGTCCGAGCAGATCGCCGTGCTGGACGGCCACCACCTCGGTCTCGCCGAGATCCAGCGGGCCGCGGGCTCGGGCGAGCTGTTCGACACGCTCATGGCTTACGAGTCCTACCCCGTCGACACCGAGGGAATGCGACGCGCGCAGGGCTCCATCGACGGCCTCGAGATCGTCGATGTCCGAGCCGCCAACGCCACGCACTACCCGGTGGCCGTGGGTGTCGAGGTGGGCGAGGGGATCCGCGTCGGCCTCCAGTACCGCCTGGACCTGATCGATACCGGCATCGCGCACGCTCTCGCGCACCGCCTCCGCGCCACCCTCGACGCCTTCCTCCACACACCCGACCAGACCGCCACGCAGCTCCTGGACACTTTCGACCAGCACAATGATGCGATCACGGAGGCGAGCTACTGGCGTCGCGTCCTCGCGGACCTGCCTGCGGAACTGGACCTCCCGACAGATCGCCCCCGCCCCGCGAGCCCCGTGCAAGCCGATGCCCGCGTCGGCTTCGAGATCCCCGCCGAACTTCATGACCGCGTGCGGCATTTCGCCGATTCCCGCGGCACGACCGTCTTCAGCCTCGTGCACACGGCCTTCGCGGTGCTGCTGGCCCGACTGTCCAACACCGACGACATCGCGATCGACACCCTGTGCCCACAGTTTCCGGACGCCCGCCTGGTGTTGCGACTACCGGTACGCGGTGCCATTTCCGTCGACGAGCTGCTGGCCGAGGCGACCACGGCTCACCGTCGGGCGTTCACGCGAAACGCATTGTCACACAAGAGCATTAAGGCTCTCACTGACGCCGCGCAGCCAATGGTCCGGGTCATGCTGGTGCCGGACGAATGCGCGACGGCCGCCGGGGAACGCGACCTCGTACTGTCCCTGCGCACCCAGAGTTCCGCCCGCGTCGACGACCACCGGCGATCGGGAGCCGAGGATGACCACGGGCTAGGTGCCGTCGCGGCAGGCTGTGCCGACGACGACCGCCTGACCGGCGGCATCAATGCCGAATTCGTCTACGCGAGCGCACTGTTCGACGAGGCAACAGTCGAAGTGTTCGCGCAACGGCTGATTCGGCTGCTCACCGACGCGATCGAGCACCCCCACACCGCGGTCGGTGACCTCACGATCCTCAGTACCGTGGAGGAAACGACTCTCACCGCGCGCAACACCGACACCGACACCCGCACCGCACTGTTGCCCGACCTGATCGCACGTGGCCACGCGCTGGGTCCCGACCGGATCGCCGTCCGGCACGAGAGCCGTTCGATCACCTACGGCGAGCTGTCCGAGCGGACCTCCCGGTGGGCCCGCGAACTGATCGCCCAAGGCGTCGGCCCCGAAGTCGCTGTCGCCGTTGCCCTTCCCCGGTCCTACGACATGGTCGCGGCCGCGCTCGCCATCGCCGCCGCGGGTGGGGTGTATGTGCCGATGGACCCGCGCAATCCCGCGCATCGCCTCCAGCACCTGGTCACCGACTCCGGCGCGATACTCGGCATCACCGCCGCCGCGCATCTGGAAGACCTGCCCGACGACCTGACCTGGCTCACCCTCGACGACCTCGACCGAGTCACCGCCACCCACCCGACGACACCGATCACCGACGCCGACCGCCGCGCACCCCTGCGCGTCGACCACCCCGCCTACCTCATCTACACCTCCGGCTCCACCGGTCTGCCCAAGGGCGTCACCGTGACCCACGCCGGTCTGGCACCGCTGGTCGAGGAGGCGGTCCGCCGCTACCGCCTCGAGTCCGAGCACCGCTTCCTGCACATCTGTGCCCCCTGGTTCGACCCCTCCGTGCTCGAATGGCTGTGCGCGTTCACCACCGGCGCGACGCTGGTCGTCGTCGGGTCCGACATCGCGGGTGGGATCGAACTCGCGGATCTGCTGGCCGCCGAGTCCGTCACCCACGCCATCATCACCCCCGCGGTCCTGGGCACCCTCGACCCGGCCGGTCTGCACGCACTGGAATCGTTGTCCGTCGGCGGTGACGTGACCACCCCGGAACTTCTCGCGAAATGGCAGCCCGGCCGCCGCTACCTCAACGGTTACGGCCCCACCGAGACCACGATCATCTCGTCCTACGCCGAACTCGCTGCCGGACAACCGATCTCGATCGGCGCCCCGGTGCACGGCACGCACGCGATGATCCTGGACGCCCGCCTGAACCCGGTCCCGCGCGGTGTCACCGGCGAGCTCTATCTGAGCGGGCGCGCGTTGGCGCGCGGCTACCGCAATCAGCCGACGACGACCTCGGCCCGATTCGTCCCCGACCCGTGGGGTGCGCCCGGCACCCGCATGTACCGCACCGGCGACCTGGTACGTCTGCGCGACACCGGCGACATCGACTATCTCGGCCGTGCCGACGCCCAGGTGAAGGTGCGCGGTTTCCGGATCGAACCGGGCGAGATCGATGCCGTGCTCGTCAGCCACCCCGATGTCGAATTCGCGGTGACCGTCGGGCGTCGGAGCCCCGCCGGATCGACCACGCTGGTGTCCTATGTGCTCGCGGCACCGGATCGTTGCGCCGACCCCCACGTCCTCACCGCGTACGCCACCGACCGCCTGGCCGCGCACGCGGTGCCGTCGGCGATCGTGGTTCTCGACGCGCTGCCCCTGACCTCCAACGGCAAACTCGACCGCAACGCCCTGCCCGAACCGGTCGTCGCGACCGTGCCCACCGCGGCACCCATCGGTGCGAGACAAACTCTGCTGGCCGAGCTGTTCGCCCGCGTCCTCGGCATAGCGCGCGTCGGCGTGCACGATTCGTTCTTCGCGCTCGGGGGCGACAGCATCCTGTCGATCCAGCTGGTATCACTGGCCCGCGCCGCGGGCATCGTCTTCACCACCCGTGACGTGTTCGAACACCGCACTGTGGCAAAGCTGTCCGACATCGCCGCGCTCGACAGCCCACAGTCGCCCGTGCTGGCGGAACTGCCCGGCGGGGGCATCGGCGATGTCGCGTTGACGCCGGTCCTTGCCGAGTTCCTGACCACCGGTTCCAGCGACCGTTTCGCCCAGACCATGGTCCTGGCGCTCCCCGAGAACATCGACCGCCCGGCTCTGGTCGCCGTCATCGCCGCGGTCCTGCGCCACCACGACATGCTGCGCTCGCGCCTGCGACGAGACAGCGACGATTGGCAGTTCGAAGTCCTGCCACCCCACGCCGTCGACGTGGACGCCCTGATCACCGAGGTCGACGCGTTCACCGCGATCACCCCGGACGAGCTGACCCGAATCGGCACGGCCGCCATGGATTCGGCGCTCTCGGCGCTGGACCCCACCACCGCCCGCATGATCGCCTTCACCTGGATCCGCAGGCACGACAGCCGCGATGTCCTCGCGGTCGCCGCCCACCACTACGTCATCGACGGCGTCTCCTGGCGGATCCTGCTCCCCGACCTGGTCGTGGCCTGGGCCCAGTACACCGCAGGTCAGCGGATCGCCCTGCCGCCGGTCGGAACGTCGTTCCGCCGATGGGCGCACGGCCTGGCCACCGCCGACCGCACCGCCGAACTCGACCACTGGCAACAGGTCCTGTCCACCCCTGACCCGCTGCTCGGCGCCCGCGCGGTCGACAGCAGCCTCGATACCGAGGCGACGATGCGGTCGATCACCGTGCAGATCCCCGCCGAGATCACCGAACCCCTGCTCACGACGTTGCCCGCGCAATACCGGGCAGGCGCCGATCACCCCCTGCTCGCCGCCTTGGCCTTGGCCGTGCGGGTCTGGCGTGCCCGTCGCGGTGTCGACGCTCCCACACTGCGATTGCGGCTCGAAGGCCACGGCCGCCAGGAGGACGCCGTCCCCGGCGCGGATCTGACCCGCACCGTCGGCTGGTTCACCACCGTCTACCCCGTCGCCCTCGACCTGTCGGCGATCACACCGACGGTCTTCGACGACGAAGCCCTCGCCGCGACGGTGCGCACCGTCAAAGAACAGCTGCTGGCCGTGCCGGACAACGGCATCGGCTTCGGTGTGCTGCGCCGGAACCCGCGGACCCGAAACCGGTTGTCCGGCACCGTCGGCCAGATCGGCCTCAACTACCTGGGTCGCGCGAGCACCGCGGCCCAGCCCACCGACGACACCGCGTGGCTGCCCACCGCCGACCTCGGTGACATCGACGTCGACTACGACCCCACCCTGCCCGCGCACACCGTTCTCGACATCAACGCGATCGCCGTCACCACCGACACCGGGCCGCGGCTGCGGGCGGACTTCCGCTACGCCACCGGCATCCTGTCCGAGTCCGAGGTCCAGGAGCTGGCCGACGACTGGACGAGCTGGCTCACCGCACTGGCCGACCACACCCTCCACCCGTGCGCGGGTGGGCTGACCCCCTCCGATGTTGCCCTGGTACAGGTTTCGCAAAACGACCTCGACACCTGGCGCACCACCCACCCGGGCCTGTCGGATGTGCTTCCACTGTCACCGTTGCAGCACTCGTTGCTCGCACTGGGCGACATGCTCGATGAGTCGGTCCACGCCTACGTCATCCAGCTCATGGCCGAATTGACCGGCGAGCTCGACACCGACCGGCTTCGCCACGCGGCCGCGACGGTGCTGAACCGGCACGCCAACCTGCGCTCGGCCTTCGTCACCACCCCCGACGGCACCCCCGTTCAGCTCGTCGCCGACGCCGTCGAGGCGCCGTTGCGGATCGTCGCAACCACCGACACCGAGCTGCCCGCCCTGCTCGCCGCCGATCAACAGGCAGGGTTCGACCCCACGATCGCGCCGCTGCTGCGATTCACGGTGTACACCACCGGTTCCGGGCGCAGCCACCTCGTCCTGACCGGCCACCACATCCTCCTCGACGGCTGGTCCATGCCGCTGCTGATGAAGGAACTGCTCGTCCTCTACGCCACCCACGGCGACGCGACCCCGCTGCCGCCGGTGCGCCCCTACCGCGACTACCTCGCCTGGCTCACCCGCCAGGACCGCACCGCCGCCGAGCGCGCGTGGTCGGAGGTCCTCGACGGGGTGTCGACGACGATGATCGCCCCCGAGCTGACCTGGCCACCGGCGACCGGCCACGGCTACGGCCTGTGCGAGTTCGAACTCGACGCCGCGCGGACTTCCGCACTGACCGCCTTCGCCGCGGCCGCCGAGGTCACCGCGAACACCGTGTTCCAAACAGCCTGGGGCCTGGTCGTCGCCGCGAGCACCGCGCGCGAGGATGTCGTGTTCGGCGCGACCGTGTCCGGGCGCCCGCCCCAGCTCGACGGCGTCGGCGACATGATCGGGCTGTTCGTCGACGCGGTCCCGGTTCGGGTGCGCATCGACCCCACCGCCACCGTCGGTGACTTGATCCGCGCCGTCCAAGCCGAGCAGGCCTCGCTGCTCGATCACCACCATCTCGGCCTCGGCGCGATCCAGCGCGTCGCGGGACTGGGCGAACTCTTCGACACCATGCTCGCTTTCGAGTCCTACCCCGTCGACGTCGAAGGCCTCCAACAGGCAGGCGGCGCGCTCGACGACCTGAGCATCGACGACCTGCACGGCGCCGACCACACCCACTACCCGATCACAGTCCTGGTCTTCCTCGGTGCCCGCACCCAGGTGCAGATCAAGTACCGCCGCGACGTCGTCTCGGATCCTGCGGCCCGCGCGCTCACCGACCGTCTCCGCGCAGCGATCGACAACCTCGTCGCCACCGTGACCACGCCTGTCGTCCGCATCGCCCAACAGCTCACCACCGACCCCGCCGACCCGATCACCCGATCCCGCTACTGGCGCCAGACCTTGGCCGACCTGCCGGCTCGCCTGGCTCTACCCACCGACCACGTGGTCGCCGGCGGCGCACGCCCCGACCGCTCGCGCGCGCAGAGTGGGCACGCGGAGCGTCGCCTCGATGCCGAGCACGGTTGTGCCCGGACGACCGTCCCGACGACGGTGCACCGAGCCCTCCATGAACTCGCCGACACCGCGAACGTGAGCCGGCAATCGCTGGTCCGCACAGCCTTGGCCGTACTCCTCGCGCGGCTCACCGCGTCCGATGACATCGTGATCCGAACCCGCACCCCTGATCTGGTGCTGCGCACCGTCGTCGATCTCGCGGAGCCCTTCCTCGATCTGCTCACGCGGGCGCACGAGGCCGAGACGTCGGCGCTGGCTCATGCCGGAATTCCGCTCGCGGACTTCGCCGAGCTGCTCGGCGTGGAGCCCCGTGCACTGGGACAGGTGTCGCTGGAAGTACGGTCCACCGGCTCATCGGACAACTCGTTGCCCGTCCCCGGGGCGGCGACGAGCGAAGCGGGTTCGGATGCGCGGCACACCCTGCCCGGGGACGACGCCGTGACAGCCGGTGAACTCACCGTGACGGTGGTCGAGACGGCGTCGGGCACGGCGATCGAGATGTCTTTCGCCCGCACCGTTTTCGATGACCACGAAGCGGACACGTTCGTGCGGCGTCTGGCCCGGCTGCTCACCGCGGTCGCCGCCGATCCACGGATTCCGGCCGGCGATCTACCGCTGTCCGATCACGCCGAGTACACCTTCTTGACGCACCTCGGTGACGGCCAGACCCCGGCTGCCACCCCCACCCTGCCCGAGCTGCTCGTACGCGGCACCGGCTACGGCCAGCATCGAATCGCCGTGCGCGACACCGCGAACACCTACACCTACGGCACCCTCGACGCCGATTCCTCACGCCTGGCCAGAGTCCTCATCGACGAGGGAATCGGCCCGGAAACGGTCGTCGCCTCGGCGATCCCGCGCTCCTACGAGTCGGTCCTCGCGTTCTGGGCGATCGCCAAAGCGGGTGGCGTGTACCTCCCCGTCGACCCGAACTACCCCGAAGACCGTGTCCGTCACATGATCGCCGACTCCGGCGCCACCATCGGCCTCACCGTCGCCGCCAGGGCGAACAGCCTGCCCGGCTCGCTGCGCTGGCTGGCGCTGGACGAACCGGCCGCCCGGGCCCGTATCGCCGCCCGCTCGTCGACCCCGGTACGCGACCGCGACCGCCGAGCACCCCTGCGCCGCGACAACATCGCCTACGTGATCTACACCTCCGGCTCCACCGGCACACCCAAGGGCGTCTCGGTCACCCATGCGGGACTCGGCGCCCTCGTGACCCACTCGGCGGCCCTGATGCGCCTGCGCCACGACCACCACATGCTGCACGTCTGCTCGCCCAGCTTCGACCAGTCGATCGAGGAACTCGGCACGGCCTTCCACCACGGCGCCACCCTGGTCATCGCCCCGCCGGACACCCTGGGTGGCGCCGACCTCGACGACCTGCTGCGCACCGAACAGGTGACGCACACGATCATCACCCCCGCCCTGCTGAGCACGCTGAACCCGACCACCCTGCCCGACCTGCAGTGCGTGTCCGCCGGCGGCGAAGCCACCGCCCCCGAACTGCTGGCCACGTGGCAACCGGGCCGCAGCTTCCTCAACGGCTACGGCCCCACCGAGGCGACCATCGGCGCGACCTACTCGGCGCTGCGTGCCGGGGACCGCGTCACGATCGGTCGCCCCGTGCCGGGCATGCGGGCCGTGGTCCTCGACGCCCGTCTGCACCCGGTGCCGGTGGGCGCCACCGGTGAGCTCTATCTCGCGGGTCCCGCACTCGCACGCGGGTACCGTGGCCGCGCCGCCGCCACCGCGGATCGTTTCGTCGCCTGCCCCTGGGCCGGACCCGGCGCACGCATGTACCGCACCGGCGACCTCGTCCGCTGGGTGCACGGCGACACCTACGAGCTGGAATACCTGGGCCGCACCGACTTCCAGATCAAGATCCGCGGCTTCCGCATCGAGCCCGGTGAGATCGACGCCGTCCTGCTGCGGCACCCGCAGGTGAGTTTCGCTCTCACGCTCGGCACGCAGAACCCCGCCGGGGACACCGTGCTGGTCTCGTATGTGACAGGCCGCGAGGTCGACCCCGGCGCCATCACACGGTGGTCGGCGTCGATGCTGCCCGCGCACATGGTCCCGGCCGCCGTCGTCGTCCTGGACCGGATCCCGCTCTCGGCCGCCGGAAAGATCGACCGAACTGCGCTGCCCGCACCGGAGTTCGCGACGCGCGCCTACCGTGCGCCCGCGGCCGGGCAGGAACGAACCGTCGCCGAGGCGTTCGCCGAGGTGCTCGGTGCCGAACGCGTCGGCGCCGACGACAATTTCTTCGATCTGGGCGGCAACTCACTGCTCGCCACCCGCCTGACCGCTCGAATCGGTGCCGCACTCGACATCCGGGTGCCGGTGCGCGTGCTGTTCGCCGCACCCACCGTCGCCGCGTGCGCGCACGAGATCGCCGGATTGGCCCGCGCGGCCCGCCGACCCGCCCTGCGGGCGCGCCCACGACCTGATCACATCCCCCTCTCGCCCGCCCAGCAGCGCATGTGGTTCCTCAACCGCTTCGATACCGCGACCGCCGCCTACAACATCCCGGTCGTGCTCCGCCTGACCGGCGAACTCGACACCACCGCGATGCGGCAGGCCTTCACCGATCTCGTCGCACGCCACGAGATCCTGCGCACCGTCTACCCGACTGTCGACCAGGCACCAGCCCAGATCGTTTTGCCGTCGGACCACCCGGATGTACCGCGCCTGCACATCACCACGATCGCCCCGGACGTCGACGAAAGCCTGACCCCCGCAGTGACAGCACTGGTTTCGACCGTTTTCGATGTCACCCGAGAAGTGCCCTTGCGTGCCACCCTGTTCGAGCTCGGCCCGGACGACTACGTCCTGGCCATGGCCGTGCACCACATCGCCGGTGACGGCTTCTCCGGCGGACCCCTCACCCGCGACCTCGTCATCGCCTACACCGCACGCGCACAAGGACAGGGCCCCACCTGGGCACCGCTGCCCGTGCAGTACGCCGACTACGCGATCTGGCAGCAAACCCTGCTCGGCGACGAAACCGATCCCACCTCGGTGTCGGCCACCCAGCTCGCCTACTGGCAGCAAGCCCTGGCCGGGCTACCCGACCAGCTCGAACTACCCCGCGACCGGCCCCGACCGGCGATCCAGTCCTACGCGGGCGGCCGGGTCCCGTTCACCGTCGACACCGCCACCCACACCGCCCTCGCCGAACTGTCGCGTACCCACGGCGCGACCCTGTTCATGGCCGTGCACACCGCCTTCGCGGTGGTACTCGCCGAGCTGTCGGGCACCACCGACATCGCCATCGGCACGCCGGTCGCCGGCCGCGGCGAGGCCGCCCTCGACGACCTGATCGGGATGTTCGTCAACACCCTGGTCTTCCGCACCCGCGTCGACGCGGATGCGAGCTTCGCCGAACAGCTCACCCGCCAGCGCGACACCGACCTGGCCGCCTTCGCCCACGCCGACATCCCGTTCGAACGGCTGGTGGAAGTCCTCAACCCGGCCCGCTCCACCGCCCGCCACCCCCTGTTCCAGGTCGGTCTGTCGTTCCAGAACCTGGCCGAGGTGCGCATGGACCTGCCCGGCACGAGCGTGTCGTCGGTGGAGCTCGATCGGGAGCTGTCCCAGTTCGACCTGCACCTGATCGTGGCCGACCGCTACACCGCCGAGGGTTCGCCGGCGGGCATCACCGGCTACTGCACCTACGCCGCCGACCTGTTCGACGCGGCCACAGTCGCAGGTTTCCTGGCCCGGCTCACCCGCCTGATCACCGCGGTGGTCACCGACCCGGGCGCACCGCTGCACACCATCGACCTGCTCGCCCCCGCCGAACGAGCCCGGATCCTCGACACCTGGAATCACACAGCGCGCCGAACAGATCCGACCGCGACCCTCGCCTCGCTGTTCGACGCGACCGTCTCGCGCACCCCGGACGCCCTCGCCCTCGTCGCCGACGACACCCGGCTGACCTACGCCGACCTCGACGACCGGGTCAACCGCCTGGCCCGTTACCTCATCGCCGCGGGCGTCGGCCCGGAAACGCGGGTGGCGCTGGCGATGCGGCGATCGATCGACCTGGTCGTGGCGATGTACGCGGTCAGCGCCGCGGGCGGCGTGTACGTGCCGATCGACCCCGACCACCCCCGATCGCGCACCGGCTACATCCTGGACACGGCCGCCCCGCTGCTCGTCCTCACCAATGCCGGCACCTGGCTCGGCGCGGCCGACGACCTCGCGACAACCCGTGTTCGATGTGTCGAGCAGGTGGACCTCGCCGCACACAGTCCCGCCTCGATCACCGACCGTGATCGCCGCGCGCCCTTGCGTTCCGCGAACACCGCCTACGTGATCTTCACGTCGGGATCGACGGGGCGCCCGAAGGGTGTCGCCGTCTCCCACGCCGCGATCGTCAACCAGTTGCGCTGGAAGACAGCCGAATTCGGCCTCACAGCACAGGACAGCGTGCTGCTCAAGACCGCGGCCACCTTCGACCTGTCGGTCTGGGAGTTCTGGTCCGCGGCGATCTGCGGCGGTCGACTGGTCCTCGCCGCGCCCGACGGCCACCGGGATCCGGCCTACCTCGCCGACCTGATGCGCCGCGAAGAAGTGACAACTCTGCACGTCGTGCCGTCGATGCTCGACACCCTGGTCACCGAGCAACTCCCATCGTCGCTGCGCCGCGTCCTGGCCATCGGTGAAACCCTGCCGGTCGCATTGACGCGCCGATTCGCCACCGCGGCGCCGAACACCGCCCTGTTCAACGTCTACGGGCCGACCGAGGCCGCGGTCTCGATCACCAGCCACCGGGTGAGCGCCGCCGACACGACCACCGTCGCGATCGGCACACCGGTCTGGAACAGCCAGGTCTACGTCCTGGACGCACGGCTACGCCCGGTCCCCGTCGGCGTCCCGGGCGAGCTGTATCTGGCGGGTGCTCAGCTGGCCACCGGTTACCTGGGCCGTCCCGACCTCACCGCCGAACGCTTCGTCGCCGATCCTTTCCACGTCGGCACCCGCCTGTACCGCACCGGCGACCTGGCCGCCTGGCGCGCCGACGGCGAACTCGAATACCGCGGCCGCACCGACTTCCAGCTCAAGATCCGCGGCTTCCGCATCGAACTCCCAGAGATCGACGCGGTGCTGGCTTCCCATCCCGACGTCGGTTTCGCCGTCACCGTCGGTCGCGAGAACCAGGCCGGGGAAACAGTTCTGGTGTCCTACGTGGTGGCCTCGCACGGCCACGAGGTCGACGTGGACGGCCTCGCGCGATGGGCGGCCCAGGCACTGCCCACCCACATGATCCCGGCCACGATCATGGTGCTCGACGAAGTCCCCCTGTCCCACACCGGCAAACTCGACCGCGCCGCGCTGCCCGCGCCCGAATTCGCCACCCGCGCCTATCGGGCCCCGGCCACGGCCATCGAACACACGGTCGCCGCAATCTTCGCCGACGTCTTGCGCCTGGACCGCGTCGGCATGGACGATCACTTCTTCGAACTCGGCGGCACATCACTGAGCGCCACCCGCCTGTCGACCCAGCTGGGTGCCGCGACGGCCGCGACCGTCCCCGTCACCTGGATCTTCACCACCCCTACCCCGGCGGGCATCGTGGCGGCATTGCGCGCCGAGGGCGCCGACAGCGCGGGCATCGATGCGGCTTTCGATGTCCTGCTGCCCTTGCGCGCCGAAGGCACCGGCGCACCGCTGTTCTGCGTCCACCCCATCAGCGGTATCGCCTGGTCGTTCAGCGGCCTCGCAGCCCACCTCGACCGCCCGCTGTACGGTCTGCAGTCACCGGCGCTGAGTTCGAGCGAGCCGCTGCCGGATTCGATCGAGGAATGGGCACTGCGCTACCTCAAGGAGATTCGCGCGGTGCAGGCCGAAGGTCCGTACCACCTGCTCGGCTGGTCCCTGGGCGGTGTCATCGCGCACGCCATGGCGGTGCAACTGCAGGAGGACGGCGAGGAAGTCGCGGTGCTGGCCATGCTGGACAGCACCCTGTCGTCGGCTTCGACGGCTGTCGCGACGACGGTGACCGCCGCCGACCTGCTCGGCGGATTCGCCGGCACCGACCAGGTGGACCTCGCCGACCCGGTCGACATCCACCAGCTCGCCCGGACACTGTTCGAGCTCTCCGCACCACAAGCCGCAGCCGACCCGTCCCGCATCGACCGGATCGTCGACGCGGCGACAGCCTCGGTCGCCCTCGACGCCGCCTACCACCCCCGCCGTTTCGACGGCACCCTCACCTATTTCACCGCGGCCCACAGTGATCCGACCGGAACCACCGGTGCGTCGTCCTGGTCCGAGGCGGTGACCGGCACCGTCGACAATCACGCGGTGGCCGCAACCCACTGGCGCATGACCGAAGACCACGCCCTCACCGTCATCGCCGACACGTTGCGCAAGGAACTCGGCTAGCCGACACCGATTCCACAACCCGATGCTCGGGTCCGACACGATCGGACCCGAGCACACCGGGTGACGCAGATCACTCTTGCGGTTGACCTTGGGTCAACCCGGACGCTCATCCCATGACTTCGAACGCGAACACCACAGCGAACACCACCACACCCGCTGCCGCACAGCACTACCCGACCCTGCAGCAGACCATCGAGGAGATCGTCGCCACCGGATTCGTCGGCCTGCACGTGCGAGTCGACGACGAGCAGGGCACGTGGGTCGGCACCGCCGGGCGCAGCGAGCTGGGCCACAGTGCACCACCGCCGGTCAACGGACGCGTCCGGATCGGCAGCAACACCAAGACTTTCGTCGCGACCGTGGTCCTGCAACTGGTCGCCGAGGGCAAGATCGCCCTCGACACTCCCGCCGTCGACTACCTGCCCCGGTTCGAGTTGGATCCGCGCATCACCGTCCGCATGCTGTTGCAGCACACCAGCGGGATCTTCAACTTCACCGGCGAGTTCTACGAAGACGGGACGAGCGCGCCGGGAGTCGTCGCCTGGGGCGGCAAAGACTGGGTGGACAACCGTTTCCAGACCCACCACACCGACGAGCTGGTGCGGCTGGCATTGGCAAAGCCCGCGCGGTTCGAGCCGGGCACGGACTGGAGCTACGCCAACACCAATTACGCGCTCGCCAAGCTGTTGATCGAAGCGGTCACCGGTCACTCACTGGCCGAGGAGATGCAGCGACTGATCCTGGGTCCGCTCGGGCTCTCCGACACTGTCGTGCCGGAGACCTCGACCGAGATCGGCGGACCGCACGCCCACGCCTACTACCGCTACGACGACGCCGGGGTGGAGAAGACGGTCGACGTCACCTCCCAGAACCCGTCCTGGATTTCCAGCGGCGGCGACATGATCTCGACCAGCAAGGACCTGCACACCTTCCTCTCCGCACTGGTGGGCGGCACGTTGCTGCCCGCCCCGCTGCTGGCCGAGATGCTCACGCCCGAAGCCAAGGTCGGCTACGGCTTGGGGGTGTTCGTCCAGCAGACCGAGACCGGCACCGTCATCACCCACAACGGCGGCCACGGTGGCCATGCGGCGCTGATGTACAGCACGCTCGACGGCGCCAAGACCATGACCGCCGCACTCAACTACATCGACGACGCCGACCTGTCGATGTCGGCGACGTTCCAGGCCGCGACGCAGCGACTGCTCGACGAAGTGTTCGGTACCGCGACGGACTGAACGCACCGTCCGGGCCGTGCCGAGTCGGGCGCGGCCCGGATGCTTGACCTCGACGCACCATCAAGGTCAACTTTCTGAGTAGGACTACCTCGAACAAGGCGGGCTGATGCAGATGATGAACGGCGTCACGATCGGCCAGGCCGCGGTTTTCGCCGGTGTCACGATCAAGACCGTGCGGCACTACGAGAAGAACGGTCTGCTCGCCGAACCGGCCCGCGACAGCTCCGGCTACCGGCGCTACGGTTCCGCCGAGCTGTTGCGGTTGGTGCAGGTCAGAACCCTCGCCGCCGCCGGAGTTCCGCTGGCCGAGATCGGATCGCTGCTCGACGCCGACGCCGACGCGTTCGCCACCGAGCTCGCCGACGTCGAACGGCGTCTCACCGAGCGGATCGAGGAACTGATCGTGCGCCGAGATACGCTGCACCGGCTGGCCGACGGCGACCGCACGCTGCTGCCCGACCGCGCGGTGGAGCTGCTCGCGCGCCTGCCCGGCCTCGGCTTTCCCCCGGCGGAGGTGGCGGCGGCCAGGGAAGGGTGGGTGCTGGCCAGAGCGCTGGTCCCGGAGGGCTTCGACGATTACCTCACCAATGTCGAGAACGCCCTCGAAGACACCGAGTTCCTCACCCTGAGCAGGCGCGCCTCGGAATCGGCCACCTGGGAACCGGACGACCCACGTATCGAGGAAGTGGCCACCGCACTGGCCGAGCACTATCTCGCCCACCCCGAACAGCTGAAGATCGTGACGGGTCTGCAAGCCCGCACAGAAGCCGCGACACGCTACAAATTGATCCGCCACCACGGTGAAGAGCAGGAATCGGCCCCGGCCCGGCTCTCTGCCCTCGTCGAGGCGAAACTGCGGGCCGCCGGCGTCTACATCCCCGGATCCCGCTGACCCGCACGCTCAGATCTGCCGCACCCACGCGACGAAGAACAACCCGCCCGCCGCCACGAGAACCAGGGCGACCGGAATCGCCCACCACGACCGGTCACCGCCGAGCACAGTCCGCGTCACCCGCAGCTGCAACCGGCCGAACAGGGCGATCACCGCGACGAATGCCGGCGCGATCAACCCACCCAACACCGCGTGCACCAGCCACGCGCCCGCCAGCGTCGGCCCGCCCCACGAGGTCTCATAACTGTCGGCGGCGACCCACGGATAGGCGAACCCACGCACCACAACCAGCACGCTGAGCATCGCGAGGAACCAGCCGAGCAGCCCGACACCACCGGAGAGCACCGATTGGATCAGGCAGCGTCGCAGCGAAATATTGTGAGCGCTGACAGGTTCGCGCAGGAGCAGTCGCGGCACCCGCAGCCGGGTCCGCACCCGGGTGAAGGCCAGTGGCAGTGCCAGCAGTTCGTAGAACGCCGACCGTGCCACCGCGCCGATCACCGCAGCGATCCGGCCGCCGCGAGGTCGTCGAACAACAACTGGTCGACCGGGGGAACCAGATCGCGGTCCCCGAATCCGAACCAGGCCAGCGCCTCGATCTCGCTGCTGGCCGTGAGCACCCCGCGGTAGTCGGCGGTGTAGCACGCCATCCGGACGACGGTGTCGTGCCCGTCGGCGATCGCGGCCTCGTAGGTGCCGACGTGGGTGGCGCTCTCGGGCGTGAGCTCGACGGTCAGTTCTTCGGCGACCTCACGGACCAGGGTCTGCAGGTCGGTCTCGACGCCTTCCCGTTTACCGCCTGGGATGAAGAACACGTCCTTGCCGCGCGGGCGGGCACACAGGATGCGACCGTTCTCGATCAGCACCCAGGCCACCGTATCGATGAGCTGCTGTCTCGCAGGTTCCATCACGGCCCGCAGCTTAATCGGCGCGGGCGCGACAGTGTTGCCCAGTCCCTGCCGCCCGGCCGCCGGCGCGGTGGTGCTCCGTCCGGCGCACCCGGCGGTCAGTGGCCGGGCAGCACGCACACGGTGTCCAGCCCGAGGACACGGTTGAGGCGGCCGAACGCCAGCCAGGAACCGATGCTCATGCTCAGCTCCACCACCTCGGCCTGGGAGTACTCGGCGAACATCCTGGTCCAGAATTCGTCGTCGAGGCCGTGATGATCGGTGGCGTAGCGCTCGGCGTATTCGGCGGCGAGGCGGGTCCGTTCGTCGAACCGGTCGGTGTCACGCCAGTGGGTGACGGCTTCGGCGAATTCCGCTTCGACCTTCTGCCCGTCGCGTTCGGTGCGCCAGTCCTGACAGAACAGGCAGCCGTTGATCTGGGCGATCCGCAGCCGGGCCGCTTCGAATTCACGCAGGCCAAGGGTGGAGTGCTCGTAGACCGACAGCGAGAACGCCGCCGCGGCGACGCCGATGCCGGGCACCATCTCGCCCCACACGTAGCCGATGGGATCTTTGCCCTCGGGAATATCGATGATCATCGTGGTGTCCTTCCGAGTTTGCCGACCGCGGCGCGCAGCGGCACATCGAGTGCGTCATAGAGACCGGGCGGCGCCTCGACCAGCCAGTCGATGGCATTGACCAAACGTCCCACCGCCGTGGCGTTTCCGCCCGCCGCGCGATTGCCGCCTTCATCGGTCGCTTCGACGCTCACCTCGATGCGTGGCGAACCCTCGATGATCACCCGGTGGGCACCGTCCCCGTCGGGTGGTGTCGGCCAGTCCGGTGCGCAGCTGGGATGGATGCGGGTGACGTGCTCGATCACGATGCGCGCCTGCCCGTCGACGATGCCTTGCACCTCGAACCGCACCGCCCCCTGCGTGCCGGCGTCGAACGCCCCCATCTGGGTGGTCTGCACTGTCGCGTCGAGGGCGCGCCGGTCGACGGTTTCGCGGATCTCGTCGAGTTCGACACCCAGCGCTCTGGCCATCAGCCGAATCTGGCCGCCCCACACCATCGTCGGCACGCTCGCCATCAGCATCGGTGGCTGGTAGTCCATCGGCTGTCCCATCCCGACGAGGTAGCGCACCGAGTCGGGTTGGTCGTAGGTGGAGTAGTCGAAGATCTCCTGGCAGCGCACCACGTCGACGGTGGCGGCGAGCCCACTGATCAACAGCGGCAGCACATCGTTGCCCCAGCCGGGATCCACCCCGGAGACGAACAGCGAACCACCGCCTGCGGCAATGGCTTCCAGCACCGGCTCGCGCATTTCGGCCGGTGCGTTGCGCGGGTCGTAGAGGGCGTAGAGCGCCGGGGTGACGACGACGGCGCCTGCCCGGATTGCCCGCACGATGTCGGCGAGCGCGTCGTCGGGCCGGATGTCTCCGGACGCCGCGTACACCACCGCCTGGGGTCCGGTGGCGAGTAGCGCGTCGACGTCGTCGACGGCGGCCACCCCCAATTCGGTGTCCAGGCCCGCGAGCGTGCCCGCGTCTCGGCCGACTTTGTCGGGGTTGTGCACCAGCACCCCGGAGAGAACCAGCGCCGGATGGGCAGCCACGGCACGGATGGCCGCGCGGCCGACGTTTCCGGTGCCCCAGACGATCGTGGGGATCATCGAGCCACCGTAGCAAGCGCTTGGTTCGTCGTCTGGCGTATCCGAAATCTCAGCTCGCGCGGACGCCGAGCCCCGATGCGCCGGTAGCCTCTGCCAGCCGGTTCACCGCTGCGGTCAGGTCGCGCTTCGCCACCTTGCGCGCGTCGAACATCGACACCACGACCTCATCGTCGACCTGTTCCCAGGTGCCCACGATGCGACCGTCGACCAGCACCAGCGGCGAGATCCAGCCCGCCGTCCTGCTCACCTTCGACCGGTGCTCGGCGGGCAGCAGCACGGTGTCGGCAGTACCGGGTCCCAGCACGTACTGGTCGAACGGACCGAGCAGATGGACACCGCCGTCGAGAGTCGCCGCGGCGAGATCGTCGGCGAACTCGCTCGGAATCCAGCCGATCCGTCCTTCGACGTCGACCTCGGTCAGCGCGTCACCCATCGCCGCGAACCACCCGCGCAGCACGGTTTTGCGCACGCTGTTGCGACTGAGCCACGCGTCGAAGGCCTCCGGGGTCGCGGGACCGTACGCGCCGAGATACGCGCGGATCAGCGCCGGTGCGGCGATATCGGGTTCCGGGATGCCCTTCCACCCGGGAGTCAGGTCGGCCGGCGCGGTGAAGGTGACCTTGGTCCCGCGCGCGGGACCGTGACACAGCGCGCCCTGCCAGGCCAACGGCTTGAGCACCGCACCCCAGCCGGAGCGCAACTGCTCGCCGAGGTGGGCGAAGCCGGGTTCGGCGAGTACCGCCTCGACCAGTTCGTCCCGGGTCAGGACCTGACCGGCCAGGACTCCCGACACCACCTCCACCAGACCGGCCACCTGCTCCGGGGTCGCGCCGAACGTCTTCTGCCACGACGGCTTCTCCCAGGTCCGCGCCGATCCGATCAGCGACAGCGCGGCCGCGGCCTGCTCGGGCACCATCGCGTGCAGAGTGCCGCGCATCGCCCAGGTCTTGATCAACGTGCCCGCGGCCAACGCCTCACCGACACCGAGCCCGCGGGAATCGGAACTGCGTACCGCCACAGCCATCTCCGCCGCCGACGCCACCTGCGCCTGCACCCCGGCCAACCGGGCCGCGACCTCCTCGGCAGAACCCGCGGTCGGTGCCGCGACGAACTGACGGCCCAGCCGCCAGGCGAACACCTGATTCCATCCGACACTCAGCATGTGTCCCCATCCCCGTGACGATCCGATCGGAGTCCCATCAGATCAGATCACTCCGACACGAACGGGCTAACTCGCCTCGGTCCGCCGGGTGGCGACACGGCGCAACGCGGCTCGCAATCCCGCGAATTCGTCGTCACTGATCCGGTCGACGAAGTAGTTGAGCACGAGGTCGGAGCGCCCGCCCACACCGAGCGCCTCGTGCATGAGCCGGGCGCTGTGTTCCTCGCGGGTCACCGTCGGCCAGTACCGGTACGCGCGCCCCGCACGCTCGCGGGCCAGCCAGCCTTTGCGGTGCAGATTGTCCATCGTCGACATCACGGTGGTGTAGGCGATGTCGCGTTCGGTCGCCAACTCGTCGAACAGTTCGCGCACCGTGGTCGTGTCCACATCGCGGTCCCACAGCCGATCCATCAGCACTGCCTCGAGATCCCCGAAACCACGCACCGCCGACCGACTCCTTCACCTTGCCCGAACCGCTTCACAGTACCGGCACTGCCTCGGTGAGAGTCGCGAGCATGGCAATGGCAAGGAGGGAAAACCACTCCTTGCCACCTCTAACATATAGCGCACCCCGGGGCTTGCGGCAAGACCCCGGTGATGCCGCACAATCTCTCGGCGAGCCCGCAACCTGCGGGAATCTTGTCGAAGGGGAGTATTCGATGATCGACGTGATCGTGGTCGGCGGTGGGCCGACGGGCATGATGCTGGCCGCCGAATTGAGGCTGCACGCGGTGCGGGTGGTCGTGCTGGAGAAGGACGCGGAGCCGACGACGATCGTCCGCTCGCTCGGCCTGCACGCGCGCAGTATCGAGATCATGGACCAGCGCGGCCTGCTCGACCGGTTCCTCGCGCTCGGACGCCGCCATCCGCTCGGCGGGTACTTCGCCGGCATTCCGAAACCGGCGCCCGAACGACTCGACACCGCCCACCCCTATGTCCTGGCCATCCCGCAACCCCGCACCGATCAGCTGCTGAGCGAGCACGCCACCGAGCTCGGTGCCGAGATCCGGCGCGGCTCCGAAGTGGTCGGCGTGAACCAGCGCGACGACGCGGTCACCGTCGAACTGGCCGACGGTACCCGGCTGCGTGCGCGCTATGTCGTCGGCTGCGACGGTGGCCGCAGTACCGTGCGCAGGCTGCTCGGTGTCGCGTTCCCCGGTGAGCCGAGCCGGGTCGAGACCCTGCTCGGCGAAATGGCATTGACCGCGTCACCGGAGACGATCACCGAGGTGATGACCGAAGTCCGCAAGACTCAGCTGCGATTCGGCGCGATGCCCCTGGCAGACGGGGTCTACCGCGTCCTCGCCCCCGCGGCCGGAGTCGCCGAGGACCGGGCTGTCGCGCCCACCCTCGAGGAAATGAAACAACAGCTCATCGCCACCGCGGGCACCGACTTCGGCGCGCACTCGCCGCGCTGGCTGTCGCGTTTCGGCGACGGCACCCGCCAAGCCGAGCACTACCGCGTCGGCCGCGTGCTGCTGGCAGGCGACGCCGCCCATATCCACCCGCCCACCGGCGGACAGGGCCTGAACCTGGGCGTGCAGGACGCGTTCAACCTCGGCTGGAAACTGGCCGCCGAGATCAACGGCTGGGCGCCACCGGGCTTGCTCGACACCTACCAGACCGAACGCCACCCCGTGGCCGCCGACGTGCTCGACAACACCCGCGCCCAGATGGAACTGATGTCGCTGGACGCGGGACCACAGGCGGTACGCAGGCTGGTATCCCAGCTGATGGAATTCGACGAGGTCAGCCGCTATCTCACCGAGAAGATCATCGCCGTCGCAATCCGCTACGACTTCGGCGAGGGCGGCCCACTGCTCGGCCGGAGATTGCGCGATATCGCCTTGAAACGCGGTCGCCTCTACGCGCACATGCACGCGGGCCGTGGACTCCTGCTCGACCAGACCGGCCACCTCTCCGTGCGGGGATGGGCGGACCGGGTCGACCACATCGTCGATGTCAGCGAAGAACTCGACGCCCCCGCGGTACTGCTTCGCCCCGACGGGCATGTGGCATGGGCCGGTCGAGATCAGCAGGATCTCCTCGACCACCTGCCTGTCTGGTTCGGTCGGCGCGAGGGCACCGCGGCGATATGAGGTGTCGTCCGCAGCATCCACGGGGATCATCTGCGCGACAGCGTGGTTGCGCTGACTCGCTGTCGCCCGGAATCATCGGCGTATGAGGCGCGCCGGGGTGGCCCGATGACCGAGTCCGACACATTCGCCACATTCCGGCCACTGCTGTTCACGATCGCCTACGAAATCCTCGGCTGTGCCGCCGATGCCGAGGACGTGTTGCAGGACAGCTACCTTCGCTGGCGCGACGCGACGGAAGTGACGCATCCGCGCGCGTACCTGGTGCAGATCGTCACCCGTCAGGCGATCAATCATCTCCGCACGGTCCGGCGTCGCCGCGAGGATTACGTCGGCACCTGGCTGCCCGAACCGATCCGGACCGCGCCCGACGCGGGAGAGGATGTGGTACTGGCCGAATCGGTGTCGATGGCGATGCTGCTCGTGCTGGAAACTCTCGGTCCCACCGAGCGCGCGGTGTTCGTGCTGTCGGAGGTGTTCGGGCACAGCCATCGCGAGATCGCGCGGATGATCGATAAATCCGACACCGCCGTGCGGCAGATCGCCCACCGGGCCCGCGCGCATGTCGCGTCACGGCGCCGGCGCTTCCAACCGGACTCCGACACCAGTCGCGCGGTGATCGGCCGATTCCTGCTGGCCGCCAACACCGGTGATGTCAGCGCCCTCATGGCGGTACTCGCGCCCGACGTCCTGCAGATCTCCGACGGCGGTGGCCGCGTGAGTGCCGCGCGCCGCCCGATCATCGGCGCCGAGCCCGTCGCCCGGTTCCTGATCGGGCTGACCCAGAACTCGATGGCGGGCGCGACAGTCGAATTCGGCAGTTTCAACGCGCAGCCCACGGTGATCGCCCGATCGAAGAACGGCGACCTGGATACGGTGCTGGTGGTCGAGCTGGCCGACGACCTCATCACCGGGCTCTACGCGGTCCGCAACCCCGACAAGCTGCAGTCCATCGATGTCGTGCGCGATCTCGACATCGCAGCCGAACACACGCTGTGACGGAGGGCACAACACCTACGTGTCACGCGGGGAACTCGAGCGGTGTCTCCGAGAGTGTCCAGCAACGCAGCGGAACGAAAGGACAACCCCTATGAAGGTCATCCTCGTGTGCAAGTCGGTGTCGCACGGCAATACCCAGCGCGTCGCCGAAGCTATCAGCCAGGTGCTCGGCGGCCGGGTCGTCGCTCCCGCCGACATCGATCCGGCCGAGCTCGCCGCCTACGACCTCGTCGGCTTCGGCTCGGGCATCTACAACATGGCTTTCCATCCGGAACTGCGCCGGTTCATCGCCTCGCTGCCGGCCCGACACCAGGGCAAGGCGTTCGTGTTCCGCACCAGTGGATTCCCGGAAACGCCGTTTCGCCGCTATGTCACCACCTTGACCCGCGACATCGAGAAGAAGGGCTTCGACGTGGTCGACGCCTTCGACTGCCGGGGCTTCGACACCTGGCTGCCGCTGCGCGTGGTCGGTGGTGTCCGCAAGGGCCACCCCGACGCCTCCGACCTCACCGCCGCGCGCGAGTTCGCCGAAAACCTGCAGGCCAGGACTATCTCCACACCCTGACAGGCCGAACTCGTCGGACCCCGATGCGAACATATGTTCGTGTCCGATTCCGCCGCCCCGCGTCGCCCGCGTATCCAGTCCCGCGCCGAGGCCTCGATCCTGCACGCCGACCTCGACTCGTTCTACGCCTCGGTCGAGCAGCGTGACCAGCCGTGGCTGCGTGGCAAACCGGTCATCGTGGGTGGCGGGGTGGTGTTGGCGGCCAGCTACGAGGCCAAGGCGTTCGGTATCCGCACGCCGATGAACGCGGCCCAGGCGCTGCGCCTGTGTCCGCACGCGATCGTGGTGCCGCCGCGGATGTCGGCCTATGCCGAGGCGAGCAAAGCGGTGTTCGCAGTATTCCACGACACCACCCCGGTGGTGGAGGGGATCTCGATCGATGAGGCGTTCCTCGACGTCAGCGGGCTACGCCGGATCAGCGGCGAACCGATCGACATCGGCCACCGGCTGCGCACGCAGGTGGCCGCCCGGGTGGGCCTGCCCATCTCGGTGGGCATCGCACGCAACAAATTCCTCGCCAAGGTCGCCTCCGCCGTCGCCAAACCCGACGGGTTACGCCTTGTCGAGCCCGGCAAAGAGATCGACTTCCTGCATCCGCTGCCGGTAGAGCGATTATGGGGCGTCGGCAAAGTCACCTCGGCGACGTTGCACGCCAACGGCATCACCCGCATCGGCCAGCTCGCCGAACTCGGCGAACCCCACCTGCGTGCCATTCTCGGCCCCGCCGCGGCCCGTCACCTGTTCGCCCTGTCCTGGGCTCGGGATCCACGCCGCGTGGAAACCGGCAAACGCCGGCGCTCGATCGGCGCCCAACGCGCCCTCGGCCGCCGCCCTCGCGACCCCGACGAGATCGCCGCCTACCTCGACGGTCTCACCGACCGCCTCGGCCGCCGCCTGCGCGCCGCCGACCGCGTCTGCCGAACGGTGGTGCTGCGCTTACGTTTCGACGACTTCACCCGAGCCACCCGATCACACACCCTCGTCGAAGCCACCGACGCCTCCACCGCGATCCGCCACGCCGCCCGCCTGCTGCTGCACACCGCCCAACCACTGATCACCGAACGCGGCATCACCCTGATCGGCCTGTCGCTGACCAACCTCGACGACGCCGACACCAGGCAACTCACCCTGCCGCTGGAAGCGCGCGCCGAGAACACCCTCGACGCCACCCTCGACGACCTGCGCCGCCGCTTCGGCTCCACCGCCGTCACCCGCGCCGCACTCCTGCGCAGCGGCGAAGGCCTCTCGGTTCCGCTCCTGCCCGACTGACTGCGCCGGCATGTCGGTCGTCGCCGGCCACTGCGGATCCACCGTGCGAGCCGTCGTGGAATAATCGCCGAATGCCATACGCCGTCATCGGCTTTCTGACTCTCGCCCTGTGGGTGTATTGCCTGGTCGACATCATCACCAGCCCCGACGAGGGCATCCGGCACCTACCGAAGATGGGGTGGATCATCGTCGTCGTGCTGATCCCGACGATCGGTGCGCTGCTGTGGTTGTTCGCGGGCAAGCCGGTCGGCGAGTCAGGGCCTGTCTCCAATACCCGGTTCGGCGAATACGATCGCCCCGGTCGCCGGGTCGCGTCGAATCCCGACGACGACGAGGCCTTCCTCCGCGGCCTGCGCGAGCGTGCCGAACAGCAACGTCGCGAGGCCCGCAGGCAACAGCAAGAACGCGACCAGGACCCGGCCTGATCGCCAGAGAAGCACGGTGCCGATCGCGCATCTACGTGCGCTGATCGTGTTTGGCGGGCCGGAACAACGACCGCGTCCCGAACAGTGAACTGTCGAACCGCTTGCCCGCGTCCGGTTCCCGGTGATACCGCTCGATGCGCAGCACCTCGTTGCGGGAACCGAAGATGAACGGCACCCGCTGATGCACCTGGGCCGGGGGAACCTCCATCATGCGCTCGTGCCCGGTGGTCGCCGCCCCGCCCGCCTGCTCGACGATGAACGCGATCGGGTTCGCCCCGTACAGCAGCGAGACTCGGCCCGGCTGTGCGGGATTGCGCGTATCGCGCGGGTACAGATACAGCCCGCCCCTGGTCAGGATGTGGAAGGTGTCGGCCACCAGTGACGCCACCCACCGCATATTGAAATCGCGCCCGCGCGGCCCTTCGACTCCCTCCAAACACTCGAGCACATACCGGCGCACCGGCCGCTCCCAGAACCGCTCGTTCGCGGCATTGATCGCGAAACCCGAGGTGTCCTGCGGGATTCGCATCTGCGGATGAGTCAGCACGAACGCACCGATCTCCCGATCGAGGGTGAACCCGTCGACGCCGCTGCCCGTGGTGAGGACCAACATCGTGGCGGGCCCGTACAGGGTGAACCCCGCACACACCTGCTCCACTCCCGGCTGCAGGAAGTCGGTTTCGGCGGGGTCCGCGTCGCCGGCGACCACCGCTTCCGGCGCCCGCAGAATACTGAAAATCGAACCGACGGGCAGATTCACGTCGATATTGCTCGACCCGTCCAACGCGTCATAGGCCAGGAGATACTTGCCCCGGCGCTGCGTCGCGGGCAGCACCGTCGCATGCTGCTCGGACAACAACCCGGACAGATGCCCCGACCACTGCGTCTGCCCCACCATGATCTCATCGGTCAACACATCGAGCCGCCCACTCACCGACGTCTCGTCCTCGACCCCGGACCCGATGATCGCCCCGCGCGTCACCTGATTGGCAATGATCTTCGCCGCCGTCGCCACCACATTCACCAGCGCGGAGAATTCCCCCGACGAACCGGGATGCCGATGCTCTTCCTCGATCGTGTACCGCGTCAGCGTTTTCAATCCATTCGCCATTCGGTCACGACCCCCTGCGAAATCCGGTGCGTCCCTTGCCCTTTTCAGAATGGCTCACCGCCCGCCGATAGGCAATGTGAACTCTCACTTGACCTTGCCCCTGGGGGCAGCGTTTACATTCGCTGCATGAGGATCGGAGAGCTTGCGCGGCTGGCTCAGCTCAGCCCCAAGGCCATCAGGCGGTACGAGGCGCTCGGGCTGGTCGCACCGGAACGGCACCCCAACGGCTTCCGCGAATACGACGACCACACCGTCCGCCTGGTGCGCGAAATCCGATCCCTGAACCGTCTGGGCATCCCGGTAGAGGAGACTCGCCCGTTTCTGGACTGCCTGGCGACAGGCAGCGAACACGTCGACGACTGTCCGGCCTCCCTGGCCGAATACCAGCGAACCATCGACGCACTGACCGCGCGCACCGCCAGGACACGGCCGTTGGCCCGCAATACGCGCCTGGCGATTCGTCGAGAATGTCCGGGCGTTCTCGGCCACGGAGTCGACGTTCACGGCGCCGTCCTCGCGGCCTCACAGCCGACCAGCGACCGCCCGGCCGGCGGCACGTCCGGAGAAGATGCATCCGCCCAGGAAGGTGCCCTCCAACGCGCGATACCCGTGCACTCCCGGAAATCGACGCCCTCACCGCCCGCAGAGACGCCCTCACCGATCGCCTCCGCGAGGCCGCACACCGCCACAGCACCACACGAACGCTCCCGTGGCCGACAGCGGTCTCCGCGCTGCAGCCCTCATCAGGTCGCGATGGGACGCCCCAGCCACCGGCCGATCGAACACACGACAACCCCACCGAACAGAAGGATTCCCGATGACCCTGAGTTCTGCGATCGTCGGCACCGTGGCGGTGACCGATGAGACATTCGACCGCGATGTGCTCGCCCACCCCGGCCTCGTTCTCGTGGACGTCTGGGCCACGTGGTGCCCGTCATGCAAAATGATCGCGCCGGTGCTGGCCGAAGTCGCCCGCGAGCGTGCGGACACGCTCGCCGTTCGCACGCTCAATGCCGATGAGAACCCACTCACTGCCCGCGCCTACCAGGTCATGGCCGCTCCTACGCTGCTGCTTTTCCGCGACGGCCAACTGCTGCGCACCCTGGTCGGCGCCCGCTCCAAGGCCCGGCTTCTCGCCGAGTTGGACGAGTAGTGGATCACTGATCTCGGTGATTGCACTGGGCGACAACGCCATCGACGGCGGATCGCTGTCGATGGGCTGTGCCACGATCTCGTGCGTGACCGAACCCTCGCACCTCCTTGCTGAGCATCACCTGGAACTGATGCTCGATTACGGCCAGTTCATCCTGCACGGAGGGGAGGGTGAGGAGGGTATCGAGCTCGCGTTGCTCGACGCCGCGCATGCGGACAGGCCGTCGGCGGGCGACGGCCACACCGTGGTGGTGCTCAGCCCGCACCAGAACAACTTCGAGATGCCGATTCACATACAGGTGTGGGATCGGCGACCGGTCGACGAGGGCGAATGGCAGCAGGTCAGCGAAGCCCGGCTGCACATCGGCGAGCACGGGCTCACCATCGGCTCACCCGTCGACGGCTGGGCCGACGCACCCGTGCCGCCGGGCGACTACCTTGCCGAGATCGCCGGAACGGGTTTCGCGAACTACGGCTGGCCCGGCGACACCACCCCCGGCGACCACTGGCGAATCCGGCTCTGGCCCGACGACGGCACCGCTCCTCGACCCGCCCGGCAGTGGGATATGCCCGGCTACGGCATTCCCGCCAACAGCGCAGTACCGCCGACCGAGCCTGCCCCGAATCTGCCCGAGCCCGAATCGGACCGGCAACGAGAGATCCGCACAGAAGCCGAGACCAGAGTCCGCGCCGAATGGGGCGGCGACCCGATACCAGCCTTCGCCAACACCTATCACGGACGCGAACTCGCGGGCTACGACCGCGCGATGGCGGAGTCGATAGCCGCCATGAGCGCCACGCGATTGCGTCGACTGGCCGAGTACTGCGCACAGCGCGCCTACGATCTCGCCGGTCTCAGCGATCGCGCCTGGGTGCGCCCCGCGCTGGACGCGCTAGCATCCGGCGCACCGCTGCCCGAACCCTTCCACGACAACGACGCCGCGTTCGCGCGGCTGGACAGAGACCAGTACGGACCCGACGAGGCGAGCTTCCAGAGCAGCGTCATGCGGGAAGTGTCAGAGGCCAGTACCCCGACACCGAACCCTTACGACCGCGGCAACATCAGTCGCCCCCACTTCGCCCTCAACACGGTTTTCCATGCGCGGCATACCGATCCGTTGCAGGGCGCGCTCTCCGCGATCACCGAAGCCGCGATCACCTTCGGCCCAGACGTCGAGAGCCTGTTCACCGGCATCCGCGGCGAGTTCGATCTACCCCCGCGGTCGTGAGCGCAAGCCCCGCTGGTGCTGATCGCCGCCGATACCACTGCGCGACTGGTCGATCCGGCGAACCTGCCACGGTGGCGCCACCCGCGGACGTACGATCCGAGCGTGGCCGAATCCCATGGTTCCACCCCGCTGCGTGTGCTGGTCTACAGCAACGATGCCGATACCCGCCAACAGGTGATCCTGGCGCTGGGCCGTAAGCCGCGCGCCGACCTACCGGAGCTCGACTTCTTCGAGGTCGCTACCGCACCGGTGGTCATCGAGCAGATGGATGCCGGTGGGATCGATCTGGCGATCCTGGACGGCGAATCCGCCCCGACGGGTGGCCTCGGTATCGCCAAACAGCTGAAAGACGAGATCGATCAGTGCCCGCCGGTGGTCGTGCTCACCGGCCGACCCGATGACGCCTGGTTGGCCAACTGGTCGCGCGCCGAGGCCGCCGTCTCGCACCCGATCGACGCCATGCAGCTCACCAACGCGGTCGCGGGCATCCTGCTCGCTCGCTGAACAGGACCATCCGGGCATCGTCCCGACCTGTCGGATAGTCCGCTTCGCACCTTTCTATCTATTACCACTGGTAACGCCAGTGGTTCGCTGCTGCATGCCCGCAGACGATTACCCCCGTATCGCTCATGAATCGCGGTACCGATATCGATCAAACCCCACCCCGGAAACGTGCGGCGGACCCCCGAAACGGCGGTAGTCTGTGCTCTAGCTCACACGAGCACGGGCTCTTGTATAACGCTCCGCCATCGCTGCACAGCCTTGCGCGAGCCCCGGTTCGGCGGACAACGTTGTCGGCCCCGTCTCGCCGAAAGCTGCCGTCCGCGGCCGGGCCACACGGCTCGGCCTGCTCCAGCGAGGAGGGGAAGTGCAGTCGTGAATATCGAGGTGCCCGCACTCGTACTCGGCGCCATCGCCGCGGCGTTCGCGGTGTTCTCCGTCATCATGGCGTCGCTGATCGGCCCGAAACGCTACAACCGGGCCAAACTCGAACCCTATGAATGCGGCATCGAGCCGACCCCGCACGCCATCGCCGGTGGCCCGGGAAATGCAGCGGGACAGCGCTTTCCGGTGAAGTACTACCTCACGGCGATGCTGTTCATCATCTTCGACATCGAGATCGTGTTCCTGTACCCGTGGGCCGTGCATTTCGACACCCTCGGGCTGTTCGGTCTCGCCGCGATGGCGCTGTTCATCGTCAACGTGTCTGTCGCCTACGCCTACGAGTGGCGTCGCGGCGGCCTCAGCTGGGAATGAGTGGGAAATAATGGGTCTCGAAGAGAAACTGCCCAGCGGGTTCCTGCTGAGCACGGTCGAGGATTTCGCCGGCTACCTGCGTAAGGGCTCCGTCTGGCCCGCCACGTTCGGGTTGGCGTGCTGCGCGATCGAGATGATGGCCACCGGCGCCGGACGATTCGACATCGCCCGCTTCGGCATGGAAGCGTTCCGCGCCTCCCCACGCCAGGCCGACCTGATGATCGTGGCGGGCCGGGTGAGCCAGAAGATGGCGCCGGTGCTGCGCCAGGTCTACGACCAGATGACCGAACCGAAATGGGTGCTGGCCATGGGGGTCTGCGCGTCCTCGGGGGGCATGTTCAACAATTACGCCATCGTGCAGGGCGTCGACCACATCGTCCCGGTCGACATCTACCTGCCCGGCTGCCCACCCCGCCCGGAGATGCTGCTCAACGCGATTCTGGCGCTGCACGCGAAAATCGCCGAGATGCCGATGGGCGTCAACCGCGAGGAAGCGATCCGCGCCGCCGAGCAGGCCGCACTGGCCAGCACGCCGACCATCCGGATGGAGGGCCTGCTGCGATGACGTTCGACTCGCCCGACAACACCGACAACCCTGCGGGACACCAGGTTCCGGAGGAATCACCCGCGCAGGCCCAACCCAAACCGCCACAGGACGAGGTGATCGGCACCCGGCGCGGCATGTTCGGCGTCAGCGGCACCGGTGACACCTCCGGCTACGGCGGCCTGGTCACCCCAGTCGCCCTGCCCGCGGGAACACCTCCCCCGTACGGCAGCTGGTTCGACGCCTTCGTCGGCACCTTGCGCGCCGCACTCGTTGGCCGGGTCATCGCCTTCGACACCGTCATCGAGCGGATCGTCGTCTTCCGCGACGAACTCACCCTGCACGTGAAGCGCGAACACCTCGTCGCGGTCGCGAGCACGTTGCGCGATGACAGCACACTGCGGTTCGAACTGTGCCTGGGTGTCAACGGCGTGCACTACCCCGACGACGACGGCCGCGAACTGCACGCGGTCTATCACCTGAAGTCGATCACGCATGGACGCCGCGTGCGGCTGGAAGTGTCCGCGCCCGATGCCGATCCGCACATTCCGTCGCTGTTCTCGGTCTATCCGACGACCGACTGGCACGAACGCGAAACCTACGACTTCTTCGGCATCCTCTTCGACGGGCACCCCTCCCTGACCCGCATCACCATGCCCGACGACTGGCGCGGGCATCCGCAGCGCAAGGACTACCCGCTCGGCGGGATCCCGGTGGAGTACAAGGGCGCGCGCATACCGCCGCCCGACGAGCGGAGGACCTACAGCTGATGACCGACACCGACTTCCGCCGCGACGAACCACCGGTAGTGACCGTCGCAGGCCAGGACTGGGACCAGGTCAGCGAAGTGATCGACGGCGGCGCCGAAGAACGCATCGTGGTGAACATGGGCCCCCAGCATCCGTCCACGCACGGGGTGCTGCGCCTGATCCTCGAAATCGAAGGCGAAACCGTCACCGAGGCCCGCTGCGGCATCGGCTACCTCCACACCGGCATCGAGAAGAACCTGGAATTCCGCAACTGGACCCAGGGCGTCACCTTCGTGACCCGAATGGACTACCTGTCCCCGTTCTTCAACGAAACCGCCTACTGCCTCGGCGTGGAGAAACTCCTCGACATCACCGACCAGATCCCCGAACGCGCCACCGTGGTGCGAGTGCTGCTGATGGAGCTCAACCGCATCTCCTCGCACCTGGTCGCCCTCGCGACCGGCGGCATGGAACTGGGCGCGCTCACCCCGATGCTGTTCGGCTTCCGTGAACGCGAACTCATCCTCGACGTCTTCGAGAACATCACCGGCCTGCGGATGAACCATGCCTACATCCGTCCCGGCGGCTTGGCGCAGGATCTGCCCGCCGACGGGGTCACCAAGGTCAGGGAACTGCTCGACCTGCTGCCCGGGCGCCTGCGCGACATGGAGCACCTGCTCAGCGCGAACCCGATCTGGAAGAAGCGCACCCAGGACATCGGCTACCTCGATCTCACCGGCTGCATGGCCCTCGGCATCACCGGGCCGGTCCTTCGCGCCACGGGTCTGCCGCACGATCTGCGCAAATCAGATCCGTACTGCGGGTACGAGAACTACGAATTCGATATCCCGACGACCACCGGCTGTGATTGCTACGGCCGCTACATCATCCGGATCGCCGAGATGACCGAGTCGATCAAGATCGTCGAACAGTGCCTGGACAAGTTGCGTCCGGGCCCGGTGATGATCGACGACAAGAAGATCGCCTGGCCCGCCGACCTGGAACTGGGCCCCGACGGTCTGGGCAACTCACCCAAGCACATCGGCAAGATCATGGGCACCTCCATGGAATCGCTGATCCACCACTTCAAGCTCGTCACCGAAGGCATCAGAGTGCCTGCGGGACAGGTGTACTCGGCGGTGGAGTCCCCGCGCGGGGAACTGGGTGTGCACATGGTCAGCGACGGCAGCACCCAGCCCTACCGGGTGCACTACCGCGACCCCTCGTTCACCAACCTGCAAGCGGTGGCCGCGATGTGCGAGGGCGGCATGGTCGCCGACGTGATCGCCTCGGTCGCCAGCATCGACCCGGTCATGGGCGGAGTGGACAGATGACAATCGACAACCCCACCAGCACACCGATTCTCCTGAGCCTGAGCACGCGTCCCGAACCGTATCCGCCGCATGTGCGCGAGCGTCTCGAACTGGACGCCAAGGAGATCATCACCCGCTACCCGCACCCCCGCTCGGCCCTGCTCCCCCTGCTGCACCTGGTGCAGGCCGAGGAGGGGTACGTGACGGGCACCGGCATCGACTTCTGCGCCGATCACCTGAACCTCACCGGCGCCGAGGTGACCGCGGTCGCCACGTTCTATTCGATGTACCGGCGCACCCCCACCGGCGACTACCACGTCGGGGTCTGCACCAACACCCTCTGCGCGATCCTCGGCGGCGACGCCATCTACGAAGCGCTGCACCAACATCTGGACGTCGGGCATGGCGAAACCACCTCCGACGGCGCCATCACTCTCGAACACATCGAATGCAACGCCGCCTGCGACTACGCGCCGGTCATGATGGTGAACTGGGAATTCTTCGACAACCAGACTCCCGAATCGGCAGTCGCGATCACCGACGCCCTCCGGGCGGGCCACCAGGTCCGCCCGACCCGCGGCGCACCGCTGTGCACATTCCGCGAGACCGCCCGCATCCTCGCCGGATTCCCCGACGAGCGTCCCGGCGCGCTCGAAGGAACACCGGGCGCACCCACCTTGGCAGGGCTCGACATCGCTGCCGCAGAACAGGATTCGGCAGGGGGTTCGCGATGATGGCCCTCACCCCGGTACTCAGCGAACACTGGGCCGCTCCACGGTCCTGGACCCTGGAAAGCTATCGCGCGACCGGTGGCTACGACGGTCTCCGCGCCGCCTTGGGCAAGACACCCGACGAGGTGATCCACACCGTCAAGGACGCGGGTCTGCGCGGTCGTGGTGGGGCCGGCTTTCCCACCGGGATGAAGTGGTCGTTCATCCCGCAGGGCCCTGGTCCCGACGGCACCACGAAGCCGCACTACCTCGTCGTCAACGCCGACGAATCCGAACCCGGCACCTGCAAAGACATCCCGTTGATGCTGGCCACCCCGCACACTCTCATCGAAGGCATCGTGATCGCCGCCTACGCGATCCGGGCCGCGACCGCGTTCATCTACGTGCGCGGCGAGGTGGTGCCGGTTCTGCGCCGATTGCAAGCCGCCGTCGCCGAGGCCTACGCGGCGGGCCTGCTCGGCCACGACATCCTGGGCTCGGGTTTCGACCTCGACCTGATCGTGCACGCCGGCGCGGGCGCCTACATCTGCGGTGAGGAAACCGCACTGCTCGATTCCCTCGAAGGCAGGCGCGGACAGCCCCGTCTGCGCCCACCGTTCCCCGCCGTCGCGGGCCTGTACGCGTGCCCGACGGTGGTGAACAATGTGGAATCCATTGCCAGCGTGCCCTCGATCCTGCGCAACGGCACCGAGTGGTTCCGTTCGATGGGCAGCGAGAAGTCACCCGGCTTCACCCTGTACTCCCTGTCGGGGCATGTGGCCCGTCCCGGCCAGTACGAGGCCCCGCTGGGCATCACCTTGCGCGAGCTGCTCGATTACGCGGGCGGGGTGCGAGCCGGGCACACCCTCAAGTTCTGGACTCCCGGCGGTTCCTCGACCCCGATGTTCACCGACGAACACCTCGACGTCGCCCTCGATTACGAAGGTGTCGCCGCCGCCGGATCCATGTTGGGCACCAAGGCCTTACAGATCTTCGACGACACCACCTGCGTGGTGCGCGCGGTTCTGCGCTGGACCGAGTTCTACGCCCACGAATCCTGCGGCAAATGCACACCGTGCCGCGAAGGCACCTACTGGCTGGTGCAGTTGCTGCGCCGACTCGAAGCCGGCGACGGCACCGAAGCCGACCTGGACAAGCTCGCCGACATCGCCGACAACATCAACGGCAAATCGTTCTGCGCGCTCGGTGACGGCGCGGCCAGCCCGATCTTCTCCTCGCTGAAGTACTTCCGCGACGAATACCTCGCGCATCAGCGACTCGGCGGCTGCCCGTTCGACCCGGCCGCCTCGACCGTGTGGGCACCAGCGAAAGAGGACCGATGACAGCCATCGCGCCAGGAAACAGCAGCGATGTGGTGCCCACCGACATGGTGAGCGTCACCATCGACGACACCACGATCGAAGTTCCCGTGGGCACCTTGCTGATCCGTGCCGCCGAACTGATCGGCGTGCAGATCCCGCGCTTCTGCGATCACCCCCTGCTCGACCCGGTCGGCGCGTGCCGTCAGTGCCTCGTCGAGGTCGAAGGGCAGCGAAAGCCGGTCGCCTCCTGCACGATCCCGGTCACCGACGGCATGATCGTGCGTACCCAGATCAGTTCCCCGGTCGCCGAAAAGGCCCAGCGCGGGGTGATGGAACTGCTGCTCATCAACCATCCGCTGGACTGCCCGGTGTGCGACAAGGGCGGCGAGTGCCCGCTACAGAACCAGGCGATGTCCACCGGCAGCGCCGAATCCCGCTTCGACGGCGAGAAGCGGACATATCCGAAGCCGATCCCGCTGTCCACCGCGGTGCTGCTCGATCGGGAGCGGTGCGTGCTGTGCGCACGCTGTACCCGGTTCTCCCAGCAGGTCGCCGGCGACCCCTTCATCGAACTGATGGATCGTGGTGCGCTCCAGCAGGTCGGCATCGCCCAAGCCGAACCCCTCGACTCCTACTTCTCCGGCAACACCGTCCAGATCTGTCCCGTGGGCGCGCTCACCGGTACCTCCTACCGTTTCCGGGCCCGCCCGTTCGACCTGGTCTCCACCCCGAGCGTGTGCGAGCACTGCGCCTCCGGATGTGCACAACGCACCGATCACCGTCGCGGAAAAGTGTTGCGCCGCTTGGCCGGCGACGACCCGCAGGTCAACGAGGAATGGAACTGCGACAAGGGCCGCTGGGCCTTCGCCTACGCCACCGAGCGCGACCGCCTCACCACGCCGATGGTGCGCGGCTGGGACGGCGTCCTGGCCCCGGCCTCCTGGCCCGAAGCTCTCGCCGCCGCCGCTGCGGGCCTGAGCGCGGCGATCGGCAATGCCGGTGTGCTCGTCGGCGGCCGCGTCACCGAGGAAGAGGCGTACGCGTACAGCAAGTTCGCGCGCATGGTCCTCGCCACCAACGACATCGATTTCCGCAGCCGGGTGCATTCGGAGGAGGAAGAACGATTCCTCGCCGCCCGCATCGCCGGACGCGGTGTGCGGGTCGACTTCGCCGCGCTCGACAAAGCCCCCGTCGTGCTGCTGGTCGGGTTCGAACCGGAAGAGGAATCGCCCATCGTCTATCTGCGGCTGCGCAAGGCCGCACGGACCCGCGGGCAACGCGTGGTGTCGCTGGCGCCGTTCGCCTCCCGCGGCCTCGAACGCATGTCGGGCGCGCTCATCCAAACCCCGCCGTGCGGGGAAGCCGACGTCATCACCTCGATCATGGCCGAAACGTCCGCCGATGCCGCCGAACTCATGACGATGCTGAACACGCCCGGCGCGGTCATCATGGCGGGTGAACGTCTCGCGGGCAGCCCCGGCGCCCTGTCGTCGGTGACCCGCCTGGCCGATGCCACCGGCGCGGCACTGGCCTGGGTGCCCCGCCGTGCGGGCGAACGCGGCGCGCTGGAAGCCGGCGCACTGCCCAGCCTGTTGCCCGGCGGCAGACCCGTCGTGGATCCTTCAGCACGCCAACAGGTTCGACACCGCTGGCAAGCCGGTGAACTCCCCGTCACCGTCGGCCGCGACGCCAACGCCATCCTGGCGAGCGCCGCCCAGCTGGGTGCGCTGGTCATCGGCGGCGTCGATCCGGCTGACCTGCCCGACCCGGCCGCCGCCCTGGCCGCGATCGACGCGGCCCGGTTCGTCGTCAGCCTCGAAATGCGGCACAGCGCCGTCACCGAACGCGCCGACGTCGTCTTCCCGGTGGCGACCGCGATGGAGAAGTCCGGCACCTTCCGCACCTGGGAAGGGCGCCCGCGTCCCTTCACCGCGGCCTCGCTCGACACCACCCGCCGCGTCGCCGCTCCCCTGTCGGACCTGCGGGTGCTGCACTCGCTGGCCGCGCAGATGGGCGTCCCGATCAACCTGCCCGACCCCGCCGCCGCACGCACCGAACTCGACGGACTCGGCGCCTGGACCGGTGAGCCCATCCCCGCCCCGGAGCTGACCAGCCAGACTCGCCCCGCACCCGGGCCAGGAACGGCCGTCCTCGCCGGATGGCGGATGCTGCTCGACGCCGGCCGCATGCAAGACGGTGAACCCAATCTCGCCGGTGTCGCCCGCCCGCCGGTCGCACGGCTCTCGGCCGCGACCGCCGCCGAGATCGAAGCCGACGATGCCGATCACGTCATCGTCTCCACCGAGCGCGGCGAGATCTCGGTGCCGTTGATGATCACGGACCTGCCCGACCGGGTGGTGTGGCTGCCGCTGCACTCGCCCGGTTCGACGGTCGCCGCCGAACTTGGTGTGACACCCGGCGCCGTGGTGCGCCTGCGTCGCGCCGACGACAGGATGAAGGAACACCGTCATGAGTGATCGAGTCCTACTCCTCGCGGCCGACACCGGGCCTGTCTTCGGCACCGATCCGCTGTGGCTGGTGGTGGTCAAGGCGCTCGGCGTGTTCATCTACCTGATGCTGGTGCCGTTGATCGCGGTCTACGCCGAACGCAAAGTCGTGGCGTGGATGCAGATGCGGATCGGGCCCAACCGGATCGGCCCCGGCGGCATGCTCCAGTCGATCGCCGACGGCGTGAAGATGGCGCTCAAGGAAGACATCATCCCCGCGATCGTGGACAAGCCGATCTTCGTGCTCGCCCCGATCATCTCGGTGATCCCGGCGTTCATGGCCTTCGCGGTGATCCCGATGGGCCCGGAGGTCTCGATCTTCGGCACCCACACCGCGTTGCAGCTCACCGACATGCCCGTCGCGGTGCTCTACATCCTCGCCATCACCTCCATCGGCGTGTACGGCATCGTGCTCGCCGGCTGGTCCTCGGGTTCGACCTATCCGCTGCTCGGCGGCCTGCGCTCGACCGCGCAGGTCATCTCCTACGAGATCGCGATGGCACTGACCTTCGCCACCGTGTTCCTGCTGTCGGGCACCATGGCGACCTCCGAGATCGTGAGCGCGCAGGAGGGCACCTGGTATGTGTTCCTGCTGCTGCCCTCGTTCCTCATCTACTGCGTGTCGATGGTCGGCGAGACCAACCGGGCGCCCTTCGACCTGCCCGAAGCCGAAGGTGAACTGGTCGGTGGTTTCCACACCGAGTACTCGTCGCTGAAGTTCGCGATGTTCATGCTCGCCGAATACGTGAACATGGCCACGGTGTCCGCCTTGGCGACGACGCTGTTCCTCGGCGGCTGGCGGGCGCCGTTCCCGATCAGCCTGTGGGAGGGCGCCAACTCCGGATGGTGGCCGCTGCTGTGGTTCACCCTCAAGGTGTGGACGTTCCTGTTCGTGTTCGTCTGGCTGCGCGGCACCCTGCCTCGCCTGCGCTACGACCAGTTCATGAACCTCGGCTGGAAGCTGCTCATCCCCACCTCGCTGGTGTGGGTGATGGTCGTGGCCACCGCACGGGTCCTGGACCTCGAGGGGATCCCCGGACAGAACTTCATCCTGGTCGGTGTAGGGCTGGTGATCACCGCGGCCATGATCGCGATGTTCCTGCGCGCGGGTCGCAGCAAGGGGCTGCCGCCGTTGCCGCCACAGGAGCCCTCGACCTCGTCGGTGTTCCTGGGTTTCCCGGTGCCGCCGATGCCGGCACGGCGCGCGAACGACCAGCCCGAGTTCGGGTTGTTCGACCCGCTCGCGGGTTTCGCGGTCACCGCGGCCACGATGTTCAAGAAGCCCAATACCGAGTCCTACCCGGAGCAGAAGGTGCCGACCGCGCCGCGCTATCACGGTCGCCACCAGCTCAATCGCTACGACGACGGACTCGAGAAGTGCATCGGCTGTGAACTGTGCGCATGGGCGTGCCCGGCCGACGCGATCTTCGTCGAAGGCGCCGACAACACCGAGGACGAGCGCTTCTCCCCGGGTGAGCGGTACGGCCGCGTCTACCAGATCAACTACCTGCGCTGCATCGGCTGCGGCCTGTGCATCGAGGCCTGCCCGACGCGTGCGCTGACGATGACCAACGAATACGAACTCACCGACGACAACCGCGCCGACCTCATCTACGAGAAGGACCAGCTGCTGGCCCCCATGGAGCCTGGCATGACGCCCGCGCCACACCCGATGGCACCGGGCACCGACGCGGCCGACTACTACCTGGGCAGGGTCGGTCCCGCACCGTCGGAGCAGGAGGTACTGCGATGAGCACCGCACACGTGCTGGCCGCC
Organism: Nocardia sp. NPDC056952; assembly: GCF_042674185.1. Lineage (NCBI taxonomy): Bacteria > Bacillati > Actinomycetota > Actinomycetes > Mycobacteriales > Nocardiaceae > Nocardia > Nocardia sp. NPDC056952. The sequence goes on from NZ_JBHURA010000002.1 coordinate 450,303, forward strand.
GAGGTCACCAACACCTCCACGGGTGAGGGCGTGCTGTTCTGGGTACTGGCCCCGATCGCGGTGCTCGGCGCCCTCGGCATGGTGACCGCGGCCAAGGCCGTGCATTCGGCGATGTGCCTGGCCGCCACCATGATCGCGCTCGCCGTGTTCTACATCGCGCAGGGTGCGCTGTTCCTCGGCGTCGTGCAGATCGTGGTGTACACGGGCGCGGTGATGATGCTGTTCCTGTTCGTGCTGATGCTCGTCGGCGTCGACTCCGCGGAATCGCTGCGGGAAACGTTGCGCGGCCAGCGCATCGCCGCCGCGATCGTCGGGCTCGGATTCGGATTGCTGTTCATCGGCGGCATCGGCGCGGCCCTGCGCGACAGCGGAACCAGCTTCCCCGGCCGGGGTTTCGGCGACCGCGACGTGATCGCCGAACTCGCCGAGTTGATCTTCCTGCGCTATGTGTGGGCGTTCGAACTCACCGGCGCACTGCTGATCACCGCCACGATCGGTGCGATGGTGCTGGCCCACCGCGAACAGTTCACCCCGAAACGCGGACAGCGGGAAATGTCACGCGATCGCTTCCGCACAGCCGGCGAACGGGCCACCCCGCTGCCGACACCGGGTGTCTACGCACGGCACAACGCCGTCGACAGCCCCGCCCAGCTTCCCGACGGCTCCTTCGCCGAACTCTCGGTGAGCACGATCCTGCGTCACCGCCGCAACCGCGCCCACACCGAAGCCGCTGTGCTCTCGGTCGGCACGGTCCGCGACGACAATCCGACGGCCGACGAGGAAGGCAAGCGGTGAACCCCCAGAACTACCTGTTCCTGTCTGCGCTGCTGTTCACCATCGGCGCCGCGGGAGTGTTGTTGCGCCGCAACGCGATCGTGGTGTTCATGTGCGTGGAGCTGATGCTCAACGCGGTGAATCTGGCGTTCGTGACCTTCGCCCGGTTGCACGGCAACCTCGACGGTCAGGTGATCGCGTTCTTCACCATGGTGGTCGCCGCCGCCGAGGTCGTCGTCGGCCTGGCCATCATCATGACGATCTTCCGTGCCCGCCGGTCGACTTCGGTCGACGACGCCAACCTGCTGAAGTTCTGACATGGGTACCGCAACGCTGTGGCTGCTGCCCGCCCTCCCACTCGCAGGCGCGATCGTCCTGCTCCTGTTCGGCCACCTCACCGATCGCTGGGGCCCCTACCTGGCCACGACGGCCGCGCTGTCCTCGTTCGTCGTCGCCGCTGTCGCGTTCTTCGGAATGCTCGGCCGCGCCGACGCCGACCGCGCCGTGCACAAGGAACTGTTCAACTGGGTGCCCGTCGGTGATCTACAGGTCGGGTTCAGCCTGCAACTGGACCAGTTGTCGATCTGCTTCGCGCTACTGATCACCGGGGTCGGGTCGCTGATCCACCTCTACTCGATCGGCTACATGAGCCACGATCCCGGCAAGCGCCGGTTCTTCGGCTATCTCAACCTGTTCCTGGCCGCGATGCTCGTGCTGGTGCTGGCCGACAACTTCCTCGTGCTCTATCTGGGCTGGGAAGGCGTGGGCCTGGCGTCCTATCTGCTGATCGGATTCTGGTACGAGAAGCCCTCGGCCGCAACGGCGGCCAAGAAGGCGTTCGTGGTGAACCGGGTCGGTGACATGGGCTTGGCCATCGCCATGATGGTCATGTTCGCGGCATTCGGGTCCTTCGATTTCCGCACCGTGTTCGCGGCGACCCCGGGCGCGAGCGAAGGCACCCTCACCGCCATCGGTCTGCTGTTGTTGCTGGCCGCCTGCGGAAAATCCGCGCAGGTGCCGTTGCAGTCGTGGCTCGGCGACGCGATGGAGGGCCCCACCCCGGTCTCGGCGCTCATCCACGCCGCCACCATGGTCACCGCCGGTGTGTACCTGATCGCCCGCGCCAACCCGATCTACGACCTCGCGCCGAACGCGCGCACGGCGGTGCTCGCCGTCGGTGCGGTGACGTTGCTGTTCGGCGCCGTCATCGGCTGCGCCAAGGACGACATCAAGAAGGCCCTCGCGGCCTCGACGATGAGCCAGATCGGGTACATGATCCTGGCCGTCGGCCTCGGCCCGGCCGGGTACGCGTTCGCGATCATGCACCTGCTCACCCACGGCTTCTTCAAAGCCGGACTGTTCCTCGGCGCCGGCTCGGTGATGCACGCGATGAACGACGAAACAGATATGCGCCGCTACGGCGGCCTGCGCACACTGATGCCGATCACGTTCATCACCTTCGGCCTGGGCTATCTCGCCATCATCGGAGTGCCACCGTTGTCCGGGTTCTTCTCCAAGGACAAGATCATCGAGGCGGCCTTCGACCACGGCGGATCCACCGGAATCCTGCTCGGCGTGGTCACTCTCGTCGGTGCCGCGCTCACTGCGTTCTACATGACCCGCGTCATGCTGATGACCTTCTTCGGTGAGCGCCGCTGGAAGCCCGACACCCACCCGCACGAGTCACCCGCGGTGATGACCGGGCCGATGATCCTGCTCGCGTTCGGATCGGTCTTCGCCGGTGGCCTGTTCGTCTGGGGCTCGTCGCTGGTGAACTGGCTCGAACCCGTCGTCGGTTCCCATCACACGGAGCCGGTGATCCCCGCGGCGGTCGTCACCGGTCTGGCATTGACCGCGGTCGCCGTCGGTGTGGCCATCGCCTACCGCAAATACGCCGAGAGCCCGATCCCCGAAGTCGCGCCGGAGCCGGTCAGCGTGCTGACCGGGGCCGCCCGTGCCGATCTCTACGGCGACAAGATCAACGAAGCCGTGTTCGAACGCCCCGGCCGCCACCTCACGAGGGCGCTGGTGTTCCTCGACGCGAAGGGCGTCGACGGGATCGTCAACGGAACCGCCGCCTCGATCGGCGGACTGTCGGCGCGAATCCGCAAGGTGCAGACGGGTTTCGTACGCTCCTACGCCCTGTCCATGTTCACCGGCGCGGCCCTGGTGGCCGCTGCCCTGCTGGCGGTGAGGTTCTGGTGAACTCGTTTCCCTGGCTGACGACGCTCTGGCTCGCCCCCGCGATCGGGGCGGGTGTGGTGCTCGTCCTGCCCGCCGCCCGCCGCACGGTGGCGCGTGGCGTGGCGTTCGCGGTGTCGATCGGTGTACTCGCACTGGCCGTTGTCCTCGCGGTGCGGTTCAAGCCCGGCGGTGCCCAGTACCAATTCGTCGAATCCCACGAATGGATCCCGACATTCGGTGTGGGCTACACACTCGGCCTCGACGGCATCGCCACCGCCTTGGTCCTGCTGACAGCGGTGCTGGTGCCGCTGCTGATCCTGGCAGGCTGGAACGACGACACCCCCACCGGCGACGGACCCAAGACCATCCACATCTACATGGCGTTGATGCTGCTGGTCGAGTCGATGGTGCTGATCTCCTTCCTCGCCCTCGACATCCTGCTGTTCTACGTGTTCTTCGAAGCGATGCTGATCCCGATGTACTTCCTCATCGGCGGCTTCGGCACTCGCACCACCGACGCCGCGGTGCGCGCCCAACGGTCGCGTGCGGCGGTGAAGTTCTTGCTCTACAACCTCTTCGGTGGGTTGATCATGCTCGCCGCGGTCATCGGGTTGTACGTGCTGACCGCCCAGGCGGGCCTCGGCGAGGGATCGGCGGGGACCTTCGATCTGCGCGTCGTGGTCGCCGCGGCCAACAACGGTGAACTCGGGGGCAGTACAGCGGTGCTCAACGCCCTGTTCCTCGGGTTCATGTTCGCCTTCGCCGTGAAGGCGCCGCTGTGGCCACTGCACACGTGGCTGCCCGACGCGGCGGTCTCGGCCACCCCGTCCAGCGCGGTGCTGATGATGGCGGTGGTCGACAAGGTCGGCACCTTCGGCATGCTGCGCTACTGCCTGCTGCTGTTCCCACTGGCATCGGACACCTTCGCGCCCTTGGTGATCACCCTGGCCGTGATCGGCATCCTCTACGGAGCGCTGCTCGCCATCGGACAGACCGATGTGATGCGACTGATCGCCTACACCTCGATCTCGCACTTCGGGTTCATCATCCTCGGCATCTTCGCCATGACCAGTCAGTCCCAATCCGGGGCGACGCTGTACATGGTCAACCACGGACTGTCCACGGCCGCACTGTTTCTCATCGCCGGGTTCCTCGTCTCCCGGCGCGGCACCAGGATGATCGCCGAGTACGGCGGCGTGCAGAAGGTCGCGCCGGTGCTGGCCGGCACGTTCTTCATCGCCGGCCTGGCCACGCTCTCGCTGCCCGGTCTCGCACCGTTCGTCAGCGAATTCCTGGTCCTGATCGGCACCTTCCCGAAGTACCAGGTGGCGGCGGTGATCGCGACCGGTGCGCTGGTCCTGGCCGCGATCTATGTGCTGTGGCTGTATCAGCGGTTGATGACCGGCCCACTGAAGAAGGGCAACGAACACCTGCGTGATCTGGTGCCGCGTGAGCTGGCGGTGGTGGTGCCGCTGCTGGTCGCGCTGCTGGTGCTCGGGTTCTATCCGAAACCGATCCTGGATCTGGTGGACCCCGCGGTGGGACACACCCTCTCGACGATCGGTAAGCACGATCCCGCTCCGACGGTCCCCGCTCCCGAAGCTGGTGCGGCCACCCCGCCCGCAGGCGGCCACAAATGAGGACGGACTCCGTGACCATCACCGAGCTCGCGGCCATCGCGCCCGCACCGAGCATCGAATACCACCTGCTCGCCCCGATGCTGATCGTGTTCGGGGTCGGCGTGGTGGGTGTACTCGTCGAAGCGTTCGTGTCGCGGCCCTACCGGTATCCGACGCAGTTGGTGCTCGGGCTGGCCGGTGTGGTCGGCGCTCTGGTGGCCGTGGTGCTGCTCGCCGGATCCGAGGGCACCGCGGTGGTGGGCGCGGTCGCCATCGACGGAGTCACGCTGTTCCTGCAGGGCACGATCCTGCTGGTCTCGCTGCTGGGCCTGCTGCTGATCGCCGAGCGTGGCGCGGTGCCGCGGGCGCGCAGCGGGCCGGGCACGTGGAGTCGGGCGGCGGCCGCGTTGGATCGAGGGGTCGACGCGTTCACACCGCAGGCCTCCGCAGTGCCGGGAAGCGCGCACGAGCTCGCGGCGGTGCGCTCGGGGGTTTCGACCACCGAGGTGTTCCCGCTGACGATGATCGCGGTCGGCGGTCTGCTGCTGTTTCCCGCGTCGAACGATCTGCTCACGATGTTCGTCGCGCTCGAAGTGTTGTCGCTACCGCTGTATCTGCTGTGTGGGCTGGCTCGCCGCAGGCGGTTGCTCTCGCAAGAGGCGGCGATGAAGTACTTCCTGCTCGGTGCGTTCTCCTCGGCGTTCTTCCTCTACGGTGTCGCACTGCTCTACGGGCAGACTGGCACGGTGTCGCTGCCGGGAATCGGTGCGGCACTGGACAAGCAGCCCGAGAACGCGACTCTGGCCCTGCTCGGTATCGGCATGCTCGCCGTCGGGCTGCTGTTCAAGATCGGCGCGGTGCCGTTCCAGGCCTGGGTGCCCGATGTCTATCAAGGCGCGCCGACCCCGATCACCGCGTTCATGGCCGCCGCCACCAAGATCGCCGCCGTCGGGGCGACCATGCGGGTGCTGATGGTGGGAGTCGGTGCGCTGGGCTCGGATTGGCGCCCGGTGCTCGCCGCGGTCGCGGTGGCGACGATGGTCGTCGGTGCGATCATGGCGATCACCCAGACCGATGTGAAGCGCATGCTGGCCTACTCCTCGATCGCGCACGCCGGTTTCCTGCTCGTCGGTATCGTCGCCGCCGACAACGCCGGTGTGGCCGCCGTGCTGTTCTACCTGCTGGCCTATGGTCTCGGCACCGTCGGTGCGTTCGCGGTGGTCAGTCTGGTGCGTGACGCCTCCGGTGACGAAGCGACCGCACTGTCGCAGTGGGCGGGCCTCGGTCGCCGATCCCCGTGGCTCGCTTCGGCATTCGCCCTGTTGCTGCTGTCTTTCGCCGGTCTGCCGCTCACCAGCGGATTCGTCAGCAAGTTCGCGGTTTTCGCCGCTGCCTCCGGTGCGGGCTATACCGCCTTGGTGATCGTCGGTGTCCTCTGCAGCGCCATCGCCGCCTTCTTCTACGTCCGGGTCATCGTGCTGATGTTCTTCACCGACCCTCCGGCCGACGCGCCCATCGTGACCGCCCCGTTCGCCACCACCTTGGTCGTGGCGTTCAGCGCGGGCGCCACCGTCCTGCTCGGCCTGTTCCCCCAGCCGGTTCTCGACCTCGCCGACCGCTCCAACCTGTTCATCCGCTGATGCCGCCGACTCCTCAGTCCGACCCCCGCCCGCCGACCAGTCACGAGCGCCAAGCCGGTCAGCCGTGGAACGCGTCCTATCTCGACGGCCCCGCACCGTGGGACATCGGTACCCCGCAGCCCGCTGTCGTGCGGCTGGCCGAATCAGGGGGGTTCTGCGGACCGGTCCTCGATGTCGGGTGCGGCACCGGCGACAACGCCCTGTTCATCGCCGCCCGCGGGTTGCCTGTGCTGGGTGTCGACGTGGCCGAAACAGCGTTGGCCACCGCCAGGCAGACAGCCGACGATCGTGGGATCGACGTGGCCTTCGCTATGGCAGACGCCCTACATCTCCAGCGGCTGTATCGCCGCTTCGAAACAGTCCTCGACTGCGGCCTGTTCCACACCTTCGACGCGTCCGAACGCACCGAGTACGTGGCAAGCCTGGCGTCGGTCACCGACTCCGGCGGCACCCTGTACGTGTTGTGCTTCAGCGATACCGGTCCCGACCTCGGACCGCACCCGGTCACCCGGCACGCCCTCACCGCGCCCTTCGATCACAACCCCGCCTGGCATATCGCCACCATCGCCCCCGAGCATCTGCGAACACGATTCTCCGACGCAACCTCAGCGTGGCTCGCCACCATCGAACGGCGATAGCAGCTCGCCTGATTCCCGGGCCTTGACCTGAAGAGTGGTTGAGCTCTTAATGTCCGTTTCATGAGTGGACATGAGAACGCACAGGCAACGGCAGTCGCAGTTCTGGGGTTGGGTGAGATGGGGTCGGCGCTGGCCGCTGCCCTGCTGGATGGGGGCTATCCGGTCACGGTGTGGAACCGGTCGCAAGACAGGGCACATCCGCTGGTAGCCGAGGGAGCACGGTCGGCCGCGACCCCGACAGAGGCTGTGGGTGCGGCCGATGTGGTGATCGTCAATGTCAAGGGTGGTGCGGTGGCGGCGGATCTGTTGCGTGCGTCGGGTGCGGAGCTGGCGGGACGGACCGTGGTCGACCTGACCGACGGCACTTCCGAACAGGCCACCGCCACTGGACAGTTGGCGCGCGAGTCCGGAGCGGCTTACCTGCACGGCCAGATCATGACCATCGCTCCGGCCATCGGCTCCCCGGACGCGGTGGTGTTCTACGGCGGCGCCCGCGCTGCCTTCGATCGACACGAAGCCCTCCTCCGAGCTCTCGGCGGCCGCGCGACCTTCGTCTCCCCCGACCCTGCTGTGCCGGTGCTGTACGGCATGGCCGTTCACGACATCATGTGGGGCCTGCTGAACGGGTTCCTGCACGCCTCGGCACTTCTCGGCAACGCCGGTCTCCCCGTCGGCGACTTCACCCAGCAGGCCGATCGCTCCCTCGCAGCCCTGTCATCACTGATCCCGATGCTGGCGAAAGAGGTCGACAGCACCGATTTCGCCATCCCGTACGGCGCCCTGCAGCACCATCTCCCCTCCCTCGACGACCTGCTCGCCGAGAGCCGGACCCGGGGAATCGACACCGACCTACCCACCTACACGAGAAGCCTGGTCGCCGACGCCATCACCGCGGGCCACGGCCACGACAGCTACTCCCGACTCGTCGAGCGCTTCGGCCGTCGATAGTCACCTCGTGGGAGGGGCGAAACCCGCCCCTCCCAATGGCGCACTTAGGCGCGCGACTTCACGACCGTGATCCAATAGCGCCGCGCCGGACCGAGTTCGGTGTCCTGGATGCTCTCGAGAACACCACCACAGCGCTCGATCGTCTTCACCGACCCGATATTCCCGGCCGCGCAAACAACCAGCACTCGGTCCATTCCAGCCACTCGCGCCTCAGCGATGATCTCTCCCAATGCCCACGTAGCCAGCCCTCGACGGCGCGCGGACGGCCGGATCCCGTACCCGACATGCCCGAGGTTCCGCACGAGGCCACCGTCCCCGTGTCGCAATGCGATCCCGCCGAGTACGCGATCACCCTCGACTATCCAGCGATACGAGCAACGCCCGTCGCGCCCCTCTCCCGACGCGGCGATGAGCCGCGCAACCCAGAGCTCGAATCCCGGGATCGAGTCGACGTCGTCACTCGGCAACAAGCCGAAACCGTCCTCGTGGAGACCGGGCCCCCACTCGACATGCGCGTCGCGCCATTCTCCGTACATGTCGACACTGGGCGCGATCAATCTGTGCCCGAACCCTGCCGGAATTCCACTGGAGGTGAACACTCTTTCAATCTAATCGGCGAGCCGAAGTGAACCGCCGGGAATTCGAGCCAGCTTGCTAGTCTCGCCGATGTGGCCATTGCGCGAAGCTTTGTGAACATCTGCAGCGACCAACTCGCTGCGACGCGTGACTTCTACGTCGACCTCTTGGGTTTCCAGGTCGCCTACGACAGCGATTGGTTCGTGCAACTCATCGACTCGGACTCGGGGACCATCATCGGCATCATGGCGCGCGATCACGAGCTGGTGCCCGACCATGTTCGTGGCGGGTTCGGCGGCTCCTACATCACCATCGTTGTCGACGATGTGGAGACTATCTACGCCCGTGCCAAGGACCTCGGCATTCCCATCGTCGAGGAGCCCCGGGATCTGTTCTACGGCCAAAGACGCTTGCTGGTAACCGATCCCAACCGTTTCCTCGTCGACGTATCGAGCCCGACCACATCACCGCCCACCGACCTCTGACAGAGCTTCTCCAAAGATGCGGCCGTACATGCCGGGACAAGACCCAGTTGATTCAGCTCGGGAGGTCCAGCGCGTCGAACTGGCCGAGCCCGACACCGACGACATCACAGAACCGCTATCGCCTTCCCGCCGACCGCGTACAACACCGGCGGCCGTGCGGATTTCAGGTTCGCTGACGATGCTCTCGCCCCGTCAGCGCCGCTCGCCCGCACCGATGCTGCCGACGATCAGATCGGTCAGCGCCGAGATCGCTTCGTCGGGCGTGGTCGTACCCAGGTTCAGTTCCGCGGCCAGTGTTTCGGCCGCGCCGAGCACGCCGACGCAGCGCAGTCGCAGTGCTGTGGCGGTGAGTGACGAGAACGGTTGCAAGGTGGCGGCCATCCAGTCGCGGTAGCTGTCGAGCATGTCGTGCTGGATCGCCTGGACGTCCGGGTTGCCTTTCAGGGCGGCGGAAATCGCGTCGAATTCGGGCATGTCGGTGGCGCAGGCGAAGTAGGCGGTGCTCATGACGCGGGCGATCTCGTCGACGGTGGGGGTGGCGTCGCGGGCGGCTTGTTCCGAGGCCAGGCGGTGGCGTTCGTCGAGTTGGCGGTAGAGCGCGAGGAGCAGTTCGGGGCGGGTGCCGAAGTGGTCGTAGACGATCGGCCTGCTCACGCCCGCAGCTTCGGCGAGAGTGGCCAAGGTCAGGCCGTCGGTGCCTTGCTCCCGCACCAGCGTCAAGGCGGTGTCGAGCAGCTGCTCGCGCCGGGCCGGCTTCGCCAATCTGCCCGATCGTGTGGTCATCGTCCTCCCTTGCGCCATGCCCACAGCTTAGCTACAAAGAGTAAGTTACAACTTGTAGCTTAGTGAGAGGAATTCATCATGGAGCAACCGGTACTGATCTTGGGCGGGTCGGGACAGGCGGGGTCGGACACCGCGGCCCTGTTGCGTCGATGGCATCCGGCCCTGCCGTTGACCATCGCGGGCCGTGATCTCGGTCGTGCGCAACGGGTAGCCGACGCCCTCGGCACTGCCACGGCAGTGACGATCGATCTGTCGCGCCGCGACCTCGGTCTCGCCGACGCCGACTACTCCGCGGTCGTCGCAACCCTGTGGGACGACCGGCTCAACGGCCTGCACTACGCGCAGGAGCGCGGCCTGCCCTACCTCAGCATCTCCAGCGGCCTGCTCGACATCGGCCCGGAGATCGTCGCGGGCGCGCAAAGGTCCAGTGCGGCACCGGTTCTGGTAGCCAGCCATTTGATGGCGGGAACCGTCGTGCTCGCCACGCTGGATTCCGCGCGCGAGTTCGACCGGATCGACACGGTCCGAGTCGGCGTCGCGCTCGATGACACCGACACCGGCGGGCCCGCGGGAATCGCCGATCTGGAACGCTGGTCGGCCGTCACGACAGCAGGTCTCGTGCGCCGCGACGGCATCTTCACCTGGCTCTCCGAGGCCGAGGCGCAAGCAGACGTCCACACCGTCGACGGCACCGCGCTACCCGGCCAGAGCATCCCGGTTCTCGACGTGCCGAGCCTGGCCCTGGCGACCGGCGCACCGAACGTCCGGGTCGACTTCGCGGTCGGCGCGACCCCGAGCAGGCGGCGCGGCGAGCCCGCCTCCGTCGAGGTTCGGATCGATCTCGCCGGAACCGGCCGCGGCGGCGCACCGCTCGACAGAACACAGCACCTCGTCCATCGGGACGGTCAGCGACCGCTGACCGCGCTCGGGATCGCATTCGGCGTCGAACGGCTGGTCGGCTTGCGCGGCGACCGTCCCGCACCGGGCATCCACACCCCGGAGGCTTTGGTCGACCCCGCCTACGCCGTGGAGCGGTTGAGCGAGATCGGTGCCGTGTGGCATCGAGCCGGCGGTGGCCCCCGGACTTACCCGGGGGCCCACCGACCCCTACCGCACCGACCGGAAGAACTCGCGCACATCCTCGATCAGCAGCTCGGGCGCTTCCATCGCGGCGAAGTGCCCCCCACGGTCGTATTCGGTCCACCGGACGAGATTGTTCTGCTTCTCGGCGATGCCGCGAATCGTGGTGTCACCGGGGAAGACCGCGACCGCTGTCGGGACACCGGAGCTGGGCAGGTCCGCGCCCCACTGCTGGGATTCCTTGTACAGCCGCATCGAGGAGCCCGCGGTCCCGGTGAACCACAGGATCGCTGTTTCGGCGAGCATGGCGTCGCGGTCGAGGGAATCCTCGGGCAGCGCGGCGGCGGGATCCTTGTAGGTGTTGACGACATCGACGACCCACGCGAGCAGACCTGCCGGTGAATCGGCCAGGGCATGGGCCAGGGTGTGCGGGCGGGTGCTGTGCACACCCGCGTAGGCGGAGGTTTCGTTGCTGCTCCAATCCTGGAGCGCGGCAAGCTTTTCCCGATCCTGCTCGGTGTAGCCCGCGCCGTCGTCGTTCCAGGCGGGGATGGTGATCGCCGCGTTGAGGTGCACGCCGGCGACCCGCTCGGTGTCGACACGACCCACCTGCGGGGCGATGAACGAGCCCGCGTCACTGCCTTGCACGCCGTAGCGCTGGTAGCCCAATTCGCTCATCAGGCGGGCGATCAGTTCCGCGGATCGCTCGGTGGCCGCCTGGCCGGGCTGGTGCGTGGGTCCGGAGAAGCCGAATCCGGGCAGCGTCGGGATGATGAGGTCGAAGGCGTCACGCGGGTCACCGCCGTGCGCGCGGGGGTCGGTCAGCGGTCCGATCGTCGCACCGAAGTCGGTGAACGGCCAGCCGTGCACCAAGACCAGCGGCAGTGCGCCGGATTCGGGTGAGCGCACGTGGGTGAAGTGCAGGCGCTGCCCATCGATCTCGGTGACGAACTGAGGGTGGGCGTTGCGTGCGGTTTCCGCGGCGCGCCAGTCGAACCCGGTCCGCCAGTAGTCGGCGAGCTCGCGCAGGTAGGCGGTGGGCAGGCCATAGGTCCAGCCGGTGCCGGGCAGGTCGTCGGCCCAGCGGGTGCGGACGAGCCGCTCACGCAGGTCGTCGAGGTCGGACTGCGGGATGTCGATCCGGAAGCTGTCGATGTCGCTCATACCGGCAACGCTATGGATCACTTAGGTCAGAATCGTTCCTAAGTTCGCGGCATGATGGAGCGATGTCCGAAACATCCGCTCGGCTGCTCCGGCTGCTGTCACTGTTACAGACCCGCCGCGCGTGGTCGGGGTCCGAACTAGCGACCAAGCTCGGTGTCACCGCACGCACCGTGCGCCGCGACGTGGAACGGTTGCGAGGATTGGGCTATCCGGTGCAGGCATTGCAGGGCAGCGCGGGGTATCGGTTGGGCGCGGGTGCGTCGATGCCGCCGCTGCTGCTCGACGACGAGGAAGCCGTGGCCGTCGCGGTCGGCTTGCGTACGACCTCGGGCGGCACGGTCACCGGTATCGAGGACGCCTCGCTGCGTGCGCTCGCCAAGCTGGAACAGGTACTTCCCTCGCGACTTCGGCACCGGCTTACGACCCTGCAACAGTCGATGGTGCGGGTCGCCGCCGAAGCGCCGCGGGTGTCACCCGAGACGCTGCTGACGATCGCGCAGGCGTGCCGACGCCGGGAGCGTCTGCGCTTCGACTACACCGATCACGCAGGTCGGACGTCGCGCCGCGATGTCGAACCCGATTCGCTGGTCAATGTGAGCAGGCATTGGTATCTGGTCGGGTGGGATGTCGACCGGGCCGATTGGCGGTCGTTCCGCGTCGACCGGCTCGAGCCCCGGGTACCGACGGGCCCACGATTCACCCCGCGACCGTTGCCCGACGGTGACGCGGCCACCTATCTGTCCCGCAGGCTGTCGGTCGCGTCGTGGCCGTGGCGCACCGTCGTCACCCTGCACGGATCGGCCACCGAGGTGGCCGATCGTGTCTGGCCCGGCATGGGAGTCCTCGAAGCGGTCGACGATGTGAGCTGTCTGTTGCATCTGGGCGCCGACTCCCCTGCCGCACTGGCCTGGATGATCACCGCCCTGGACATCGGGTTCACGGTCGCCGACCCACCGGAGCTCGTCGCGGCGCTGCGGACGGTGAGCGAGCGATGTCGTGACGCGATAGTCGATGCACCCGATGCCGATTTGCATCGTGTGCCATCACCGCGTTGACAGCGGTGTTCTCGCACGTCGGCCGGTGTGTCGACGAGACGGGAGATTCAGTCGCACAGCGCGTGGGTGAGCATCTCGCCGAGATCGGCAGACGACGATGTGCCGGTATAGGCGATGGTGACCGCGAGGCCGGACCCCGTGGCACCGGCGACAGTGGAGAAGCCGGGGACGCCGCCGATGTGACCGACATACCGCGCACCGCACGGCAGTTGGGTGTACCCGAGGCCGAGACCGTAGGACATGCCGTCACCGTTGCCCATGTCGATGCCGTCGAGCATCTGCGCGAGTTGGGATTGGGGCACGACCCGACCGGCCAGCAGCGCGAGGAAGAACCGATTCACATCGGCGCCGGTGCTCACCAGCGCGCCCGATGCCCACGGCACCGACGGCTCCATCAGGGTCGTGTCGGTGAGTGTCCCGTCAACGGTGGCGTAGCCGGTCGGATGCGGTTGGCGCAGACCGGTTTCACCGGTGGCGGGCAAGTAGGTATTCGACAGGCCGAGCGGTGTCAGGATGCGGTCGCGCAGTTCGTCGGTGTAGCGATGCCCGGTCACTGCTTCGATCAGCATGCCCGCGACGATGTAGTTGATGTTGGTGTACTCGAATCGGCTGCCGGGCGCGAACTTCGCCGGCTGCTCCAGGGCCAGGGCGACCTCCTGAGCCGGGGTGAAGGTGCGGCCGTTCTTCGCCGCTTCGTGTTCGTCGAGCTCCGGGGAGCGGGCCGGCTCGGGCAGGCCGCTTCGATGGCCCAGGATCTGGCGGACGGTGATCGCGCGACCGTCCACGCCCGCACCGGTGAGCAACCCGGGCAGATACGTGTCGACGGAGCGGTCGAGGTCGACGCGATGTTCGGCCACCAGCTGCAGCACGATCGCGGCGGTGAAGGACTTGGTGACACTGCCGACCCGGATGTGTTGGGGAACATCGGTACCGATCGGGGTCGCCGCGCCCGCGTCGGCCAGCCCGGCACTGACAACAGTGCCTGCCCCGTGCTCGGTGAGCGTGGCAACGGCTCCGATGGCACCTGAGCCGACCAGAGCGTCGAGATCGCCGCGCACACTGTCCACGCGAGCCGAGGCGTGGGGCTCGGCCGCGCTGATCGTGCAGGCGGACAAGCCCAGCGCGACGGCGAGAATCGGCACGGTGAGGGTTCGAAAACGCATGATCGAACGGTAGGAAGCCGAGGCCCACACGCACATTGGACTGCGGTACTACCTCCGCCTCGGTCTCCGGTAGCGGGGCAGGGCGGTCCGGTCGCCCTGCCCGCGACCTCATCCGATCAGTTCCGGCGCAACGCCAGCACCGGGATGGTGCGGATACCCTTCGTCTTCTCCTCGTATCCGGCGAAACCGGGGTACCGTCGCGCCTGCTCGGCGTAGAGGCGGTCGCGTTCGTCGCCGGTCACTTCGGTGACGGTGACCGGAAAGGTCTCGGTGCCGACCTCGGCGTCGGCCGCGCCCGCCGAGGTGAGGTTGTAGTACCAGTCGGGATTGGTGGGGGCACCGGCTTTGGACGCGAAGACGTACATAAGCTTCGGGTCGTTCTCGTCGGCCAAATACATCATCGGCGACACCAGTTGCCGGTCGGTGCGCCGCCCTCGGTGATGCACCAGCACCATCGGCGCACCCTCGAAGGGCCCGCCGACGCGGCCTTCGTTGGCTCGGAACTCGGCGATGATCTTGCTGTTCCAGTCCTGTGATTCGCTCATGCCTGGCATCTTCTCCCCCGGCCCGCTCGCGCGCGAGCAACCACGCTCACGGCTCGTCGAGTACTTCTTGCAGGCGGGCGGCGAAGGTGACGGCATCGTTGACGAATCCGATGTGGTCGCCGGGGAACAGGACCGGGTCGACGCCCAGCGCCGATGCCAGTTCCCGCGAGGTGCGATCGCAGAACTGACCGGTGGACTCGGCACCGATCCCGACGATCACCCGGGTGGGGATCGAACGCAGCAACGGAGGGTCCGGTACCCAGGAGGTGGTCGGGCGCAGTTCGTGGGCGAACCAGAAACGTTCGCTGGCGACCTGTCGGGGATCACGGTCGCCGCCGAAGATCTGTTCGAGCATCGGTTCCGGGATGGCGATAGCGGCTTGGGCGAAGAACTTTCGCCAGGCGCCGATCACCTCGCCGGTGGCGTAGGTGGCGACGATGTCCTCGGTGAGTGGGCGCTGGGCTTCGGCGTCGGGGAGCAGTTCGCGCAGCGGCGGTTCGTGGGCCACGACGGTGGTGACCAGGTCGGGGTTGGTCTGGGCCAGGGCCAACGCGGTGACCGCACCACCGCTGGATCCGAACACCACGGCCGGGCCCGCGCCGAGATGGGTGATGAGCTGGGCGAGGTCCCCGGCGCGGGCGAGCACCGTCGAATCCTGATTCGGGTTGTCGAGGGGGCTGCCGAAATGCCCGCGCGGATCGGTGGTGAGGACGGTATTGGTGGTGGCGAGTTGTTCGGCGGCCGCGGCGAACGAGGCGGCGTTCATCGGGGCGCCGACGAGGACGAGCAGCGGTCCCGCACCACGGACCTCGTAATACAGGCGGGCGTCCGGCACCACGAGGGTGCCGGTGGTGACGGCGGAACTGGCGGTCATGAGGCTCTCCCGGATCTCGGCTACAGGTAGCACTTATTCAGACGGTGCGTGCCGAAAGAACTCATCGCTCGCCACGAAAATACTTTTCCGGCAATCTCTTCCGCAGGTCAGGAACTTTTCTGTGGCGAAAGTCCGGTCAGGGCCAGCACCACGACACCGCATCCGGCTACGACAAGCCACCCGATCCGCAAAGACCCGTGACCGGCGATCACCCCGCCGGCGATCGCGATACCGACCGCGGCGCCGACTTGTCGAGCCGTGGAGGTGATTCCACCCGCCACTCCCGCCCTGGCCGCGGGCAACCCGCTCACCGCGGTATTGGTGATCGGCGCATTCGCGAATCCGAACCCGATCCCGATCAGCGCGAACGCGCCCAGCATCGTCATCAGATCCGGATCGCCGCCCGCACCGACGAGCACGACCCCACCGGCGGTGAGGAATCCGCCCGCGAGCAACAACGGCCGACGGGCACCGACGCGCCCGACGAGAATCCCTGACAGCGGTGCGCACACGGTTGCCGCGACGGCGAGGGGCAATGTGATCGCTCCTGCCGTGACCGCGCTCATTCCCCGCTCGTGCTGCAGATGCCAGGTACTGAGCAACAAGGTGGTGGTCAGCGCCACGAACACCAGCACCGCGCCGACCACCGCGGCCGTGAACGGCGCGCGCCGGAACAGTGCCGGATCGATCAACGGCTCGGCCACCCGTCGCTCCACCCACACGAATCCGGCAGCTGCCGCGATGACACCGCAGTACCCGGCCAGCGCTGTGGCCGAGCCCCATCCGATCCGAGGTCCTTCGATGAGCAAGGCGATCACCCCGCCGACCACCAGGACGAGCAGCACTTGCCCCGCGCCGTCGATTCGACGCGGTTGCTCTGCTCGCGATTCGGGCACGAACACCGCACTCAGTACGAGTGCGACCGCCACGACCGGAACCGCGACCCAGAACACCGACCGCCACCCGAACCAGTCGACCAGTGCCCCACCGAGGGTCGGCCCGACCGCCATGCTCAACCCGAACACCGCCGCCCACACCCCGATCGCGCGGGCTCGCTGCCGCGCGTCGGTGATCGCCGAGACCACGATCGCCAAGGCCACCGGACTCAGCATCGACCCTCCGACACCCTGGGCGACCCGCGCCGCGATGAGCACCTCGATTGTGGGAGCCAGCGCGCACACGGCGGTAGCGGTGCCGAAAACGACGAGCCCGAGCCGGAATACCCGTCGCCGGCCGATGCGATCCGCGATCGCTCCCGAGGTGATGAGAAAGCTCGCCAGCGCCAGGGTGTAGGAGTCGACGATCCACTCCAGGCCCTGGGTGCCGACGTGCAGACCGCCACCGATCGTGGGCAATGCCACGGTGACGATCGTCGCGTCGAGCCCGACGACGAACAGGCTCAGCGAGCACACGGCCAGCACGGCCCATGGGCGAACGGCTGCGGTGTGGGTGCGAACAGGGTTGTCCAGCATGGCGGTCCTCCTCGGATCGAGGACCGGAGTATCACCAGCAGTCGGCCGGATCACCCAGAGTTATTGCCGAAACAGCAAATCACTTGCCTTTTCGGCAAGTTTGTCCAGTCCGGGGTGGCGACGGTCGGCCGATTCTCGACCGTGACCGACATGATCCGTCTCGTGAGACTCCATTCGCGGTGCGGGCCAGCTCACTCATCTGACACGCCCGAGTGTACAGACGTGCACTGAACTGGTGTCAAGCCCCTCGGGCCGAGGGCGGCCGAGGACACGACACGCGATGCTTGTGGCCCTCGTCGGAGCCTGCGTCAGGGGCGCTCGGTGGGTAGTTCGCCGTACAGCTGACGCGCGCGAGCGGTCAGCAGGGGCAGCACGATGGTGCGCCAGGTCGGCAGGTCCACAGCTTCCGGGCGCCCCTCGACGAGCACGCAGGGCTCTGCCGTCGCGTCGGTGTCATCGACGTCGACCCCGACCACCTCGACGATCTCGCGCCGCAGCAGCGCCACGAACTCTGTCGCGGTTTCCGGCGCGACCTCCGCGCACACCTTGTCCCGCACCGCATTCCACGCCACCGGGTCCGCGGGCGACACCCAGTGACGCGGTCGCCGATCGAAGAGCCGGGCTATATCGGAAGAATCTGGCACCCGCCGAATCCTACCGAGACCCGCTACCCGCCGCCGCGGCGACTTCCCGCGAACGCCGCAGCGGCATCGACGAATCCGCCGAGCGCGCACTCAACGGCGTCGGCGAAGCTCGTCAGCGCTGGCCCGTAGCGTTCCGGCGACCAGTTCACGTCCCTCGTGTGCCAGATCGACCACCTCGCGCGCGCTCTTGCGGCCCGCGTCGCCCAGGATGGCGGCAAGTGCGGTGCCGGTGCGGCGTGCCGCGATGGACAGCTCGTGGATCAGTTCTCGGCCGGGTTCGAATTTGTCCATCTCGGTGGAACTCCATTCGCGGTGCGGGCCAGCTCGGATGCCTGGCAACACATCAGTGTACAGTCGTGCGCCGAACTCGTGTCAACCCCCGAATCCGGCACTACAGCCTGCGCGTCACCTGGACACGAATCGGCGCGAGGCCGCATGCCCTGAACGCGTCCTCCTGGCGGCAGGAACACGAGTGCCGCGCAGCCGGGAGCTGCGCGGCACTCGTGGAGGCGAGTTCAGTTGTAGGAGTTGGCCACCCCGTCGAGCAGGTGCTCGAGGGTCTCGTAGGCCGGCACGTCGACGACGTCGATCAGATCGGCGGCCACCGGCACCGAACGGTCGGCGGCGACCGAGGTGAACTGGGCGGTGTCACCGGTACGGAAGCCGTGTTCGGCGGCCAGGCGACGCAGTTCGGCGTTGTCGATGAGCAGTTTGCCGATCTTGTCGCCGGAGGCGTCGAGCGGAACGAGGGTGTGGCTCGACAGGACCGTCGGGGTCGGGTAGGTCAGCACCATGTCCGGCTTGATCCGGCCCTTGCCGGCGGCTTCGACGAACTGTGCCTCGTAGATGCAGACCAGCGGGGTCGGGCCCATGCCGTTGGTGAGGTACTGGTTGAACGGTCCGTCGCTGCTGTTGTCGGTGTAACCCTGGGCGAGGAACAGTTTCGACAACGCCGGCAACACGTGCTGTTCGGCGGTGGCGCCGCGCACGATGGTGTGGTCGTTGGCGACATAGCTGGCGATCGAGAGGTACATGGCCGCGGAGTTCGAGCTGCGCGGGTCGGTCGTCGAGACCAGGATGTTCTTGGCGACCGGGTAGGTGGTGTTGTCGGGCAGGTCGTCCCACTGCACACCGGTCCCGGCCAGTTCCAGGTACTTGTTCATATCGAATGTCGCGACCGGGCCGGGCTTGATCACCCCGGCCGCCGTGAGCAGGTCCGCGATCGGCCGGTAGGTGGCGATGGCGATCGGTGACGAGAACGGCGTGTACTTGGTGGTGATGTTGCGCTGACGCTGGATTCGTTCCGCGGCCGGAATGCTCGACGGGAACGCGAAATCGAACGCACCGAGGTCGACGGTGGTCGCGATCTGGCGCGAACCGGCCGGTTCGACCTCGACCCGCAGGCCGTTGTCGGCGAGCACCTTCGCCACGCGCTCATCGGCGAAGAACGACATCTTCTCCGACCCCACCACCCCGCGCACCACCGTCACGCCGGCGGCGGGAGCGGCGGCCGGTGCATCGGCACCGCCGGGCAGGAGCACGACTCCGGCGACGACACCGGCCACGACCACGGCCGCGCCGATCGACAACGGCACCACCGCACGCCTGCTCACCGCCCGCTTCGGCGGTTCCTCGGTGGTGTTCGACTCGCGTGCGATCAGTTCCGCGGCGCGCACGCTGGCGGTGGGGGCCGGAACTCGTACCGTCGGGTCGGGATCGGCGAGTTCGCGGCGCACGATCCGCTCGACCAGGATCGGCACGAACTCCCGGATCGGTTTACCGGTGAACCGGTGGTGCGCGGCGCCGACCGCCGACGTCACCTGGTCGACGGGGACGTTCTCGGACAGGTCTTCGACCAAACTCTCGGTCATGCGCCGCATAGCCAGCTCTTCACGCTGGACGGCATCGGCAGCTACGCCGGGGACTACGCGCGACACCACATTCTCCTGGGCTCACAATCGGGCTGCGGACGCGGCGCGCCGAACAGGACCCTCCCCGTGCGCACGCCGCGGGCCACGCTACCGTCGCGCAGCACAGATACCCCAGCCGTGAGCGAGGGTGCACGCAGAGTTCAGCGCTCGCTCGACTGCCCGCAATGTCGCGTTGTCCGTGAGTTCGCGTAAACCTCGAATCCCGAAGTGGCAGTGTGTGATTCGCTACTACAGCTCGGTAGCGGCCCGAACCGGCGGGGTCTGCTCCTCGGTCGCGGACCCGCGCGCCGCCGCCATCGCCGCCCGCCCGAGGCCACCGGCGAGCAGTTCCATCACCGCGATCACCACCAGCCCGGCACCGGCCATCGTGGCCAGCCCGGTGACCGTCTGGAAGGTGATCGCGATGATGGCGATGCCGATCGCGGTGGTGGCGAGCCCGCACAGTTCGTGCGCCCAGCCGTCCTCGACGCTGTCGTCCCACGCGGCGACCAGCGCGTGCACCACACCGCGCACCGACCAGCCGATGCCGATCCACAGGGCCAGCAGTTCGATATTGCCGCCCTGGAAGACCAGGCCCGCCAAGATCCCCGTCAGTGCGGCGCTGACCAGTACCAGCACCCGCAGCGGAAACGCGATCCGCGCCATGAACGTCAGATACACCTGCACCACGGTGCTCAGGATCAGCGAGATCCCGAACAGCGTCGCCAGCGTGGATTCATCGCGCCCGGGCCACAGCAGCAGCGCTACACCGAGCAAAAACGAACACCCGCCCGCGACCAGCATCGCCGTGCGGGTCCGATCCGCGCTGCCGGTCATGTCAGCCGCTCCAGCAGGTAGGGCGCAGTCCGGCTGACCGTACTGTCCGCCACCTGTTTCGGTGTCCCCTGCGCCACGATCCGGCCTCCCTGCCCGCCGCCGCCCGGTCCCATGTCGATCACGTGGTCGGCCCCGGCGACAACGGTCATGTCGTGTTCGACCACCACCACACTGGCGCCGCTGTCGACGAGCGAATTCAGTTGTGTCATCAGGATATCGGTGTCGGCCGGATGCAGCCCGGTAGTCGGTTCATCGAGCAGATAGACGGTGCCCGCGCGCCGGGCCCGCTGCAACTCGGTGGCCAGTTTCACCCGTTGGGCTTCACCGCCGGACAGTTCGGTGGCGGGTTGACCGAGCCGCAGGTACCCGAGGCCGACATCGCGCAGCGTGCGCAGGGCACGCGCGACGACGTCGACGTCGCCGAGGAAGTCGGCGGCCTGGTCGACGGTCAGGTCGAGTACCTCGGCGATGGTTTTGCCGCGGTAGGTGATGTCGAGGGTTTCGGGGTTGTAGCGCGCGCCGTGGCAGGCCGGGCACGGACTGTAGGTGCTGGGCAGGAACAGCAGTTCCACGGTGATGTATCCCTCGCCCTGGCAGGTCGGGCAGCGCCCCTCGGCCACATTGAACGAGAACCGGCCGACGCCGTACCCGCGGGCTTCGGCGGCGCCGGTCGCGGCGAAGAGTTTGCGGACCGTGTCGAACAGGCCGGTGTAGGTGGCCAGGTTCGACCGTGGGGTGCGCCCGATCGGCGCCTGATCGACTTCGACGACACGCACGATGTCCGGATCGACGCCGGCGGTCGTCGACACAGCGTGCAGCAGAGTGGATTTGCCCGAACCGGAGACGCCGGTGATCGCGGTGAACACCCCGAGGGGGATGTCGGCGTCGAGGTCGTGCAGGTTGTGGCTGGTGACGGCGCGTAATCGGAGCTCGCCGGTCGGGGCGCGGGCCGTGCGCGGTGGGCGGACGATCTCGTCGAACAGGTAGGGCCGGGTGACCGAGTCGGCCACCTTCCGCAACCCCTCGACCTCACCGGCGTAGAGCACCGTGCCGCCGTTCACACCGGCGCCGGGACCGATGTCGATGAGCCAGTCGGCGTGGCGGACGACGTCGAGATCGTGTTCGACCAGGAACACGCTGTTGCCCGAGCGCTTGAGCCGGTCCAGCACTGTCGTCAGTGCCGCGGTGTCGGCCGGGTGCAGTCCCGCCGAGGGTTCGTCGAGAATGTAGACGACACCGAACAGGCCCGACCGCAACTGCCCGGCCAACCGTAATCGTTGCAGCTCACCGCCGGACAGTGTCGGGCTCTCCCGGTCGACGCTCAGATAGCCGAGCCCGAGCTCGATGAGCACATCGATGCGGGAGGTGAGGTCCTGGGTGAGTACCGCGACGGCTTCCGTGCCGGGGGTGTAGGGGCGCAGTACCTCGACGAGCTCGACGAGCGGCAGGTCGGCGAGCTCGGTGATGTTGTACCCGGCGAAGGTCACCGCGAGCGCTTCGGGTTTGAGCCGTCGCCCCGCACACAGCCCGCAGACGGCGGTGTGCAGGTATTCGGCCGCGCGGGCCCTGGTCGCCGCGCTCTTGGATTCGGCGTGCGAGCGCAACAGCAATTGCTTGGCACCGGTGTAGGTGCCCTGATAGGGGCGGTGGATGCGATGCGGTTCTCGCACGGGTTCCACTGTGACCACCGGCTTCTCCTCGGTGAACAGGATCCATTCGCGGGCGGCGGGTGAGAGTTCACGCCACGGGCGGTCGATGTCGTAGCCCAGCGCGGCGAGCACGTCGCGCAGATTCTTGCCCTGCCAGGCGCCGGGCCACGACGCGATCGCGCCCTCTCGGATGCTCAGCGACGGATCGGGGACCATCGACGCCTCGGTGGCCTCGTGGACGACGCCCTGTCCGTGGCAGCGAGGGCACGCGCCTTCGACGGTGTTCGGGGAGAACGCGTCGGAGTAGAGACGGTTGGTGCCCTCCGGGTAGTGCCCGGGGCCGGTCCTGGCCGGGGTGTCGGGATAGTCGCCTTCGCGGGACATGAGCATGCGCAGCGTGTTCGAGATCGCGGTGACGGTGCCGACCGTCGAGCGTGACGACGGCGAGGACCGGCGCTGGGCCAGGGCCACAGTCGGCGGCAGGCCGGTGACGGTGTCGACATCGGGCGCTTCCACCTGGTTCAGCAACCTGCGGGCATACGGTGCCACCGACTCCAGGTAGCGGCGTTGTGATTCCGCGTAGAGCGTGCCGAACGCCAACGAAGACTTGCCGGAACCCGACACTCCGGTGAAGGCGACCAGGGCATTTCGTGGCATGTCCGCGTCGACATCACGCAGGTTGTGGACCCGGGCGCCACGCACCCGAACCGAAGAATCGACCTCGTGCGAATCCACAGCTACCTACCGTACTCGCGAGGGAGCGACCTTCGGGGTGAACGCGCCCGTTGCCGAGGTATTAGAAGAACCACCCCAATTGCGGCGCACGGTCGGTGGTGAACGCTTCGTCGAACGCGCGCAGTGCCTTCGGATCCTCGACGGCGATCCGGTGCGCGGCGGCGAACGTGTTCGCGCGATGAGCACCGAAGTACAGGGCGCCGAGAATATTGATGTCGAAGCCGAGAGTCGCTGTCCGGGTGGTCGGCTCGCATTCGGCGAGGCCGTCGCGGATCCGCAGGGCGAAATTCCCGCCCGCGTCGCGGAACGGATCGCGCACCGCCACGACGGTATCGAGGTCGGCGCGGTAGGTGCGGGCGGTCAAGGCGGCGGGGACATCCATGACCCGCGCCCACAGTGCGTCACCGCGGCGGGTCATCTGCACGGTGCGCGGGTCGGTGAGCATGTAGGCGAGCGGATCGTCGTCGGCGATCTCGGCTTCCACGGTGTCGACGAGGTCCATACCGAGCAGCACCCGCCACAGCGCGGCGTGCGCGTCGGGGGTGACCGCACGCAATTCCCACACCGAGGCGATGTCACGGTTCTCGCGCCGCGAGCGCCGATACAGGGCATAGCCGTCGGCGTGCAGCAGCACGAACAGCGTCGTCGCACCGTGGCGGTGGCGTTCTACGTCGGCGAAGAACAGGTCCCACTTGGCATCCGGCCGAACCTGCGCCCCCGCCGTCACCTGCTGCCAGCGCTCGTAGATCTCGCGGATCCGCGGGGCGGCCTCGTGCAGCGTCTCCAAGGTGACGCCACCGGGATCCGGTGTGGTGGAGCGGAATTCGGCACGGCGCGTATCGATGGAGATCGCGGTGTCGATGACGGCCACCTCGTAGCCGAACCGCCCGTAGATCGTGCCCTCACTGGCCGTGAAGATCGTCAACGGCAACCGGTCGGCCTCGGTCCGAGCATGCTGGGCCCGATACAGCTCGCGCAGGATCCCCCGCCGCCGATGCGTCGGCGCCACCGCGACCCCCGACACCCCACACGCGCGCACCGTCCGCTCCCCCGGCACCGTGATCGTCATCGTCCGATCCACCGTGTGCCCTACGATCCGGTCACCCTCCACCGCGACCAGTGACCGTTCGACCGGAAAGACCGCTCCCCGGTATTCGTTCTCATCACTCCCGTACCGCATCCCGAACCCGGCCTCCTGCAACCCCACGATCGCCGCCGAGTCCGCAGGAGTCGCCGCCCGAACGCACACGCTCTTCGCCGATGCCATGCTCGTACCCTGCCACGCCACCCCGCCCCGGCACATCCGGTTTTCTCCCCGGCAGAGCCCGTGTCGGTCCGGCGCGCACGGGCTGCGCTATGCCCAGTCGGTCAACACGCTGATCAACTCGACCACCGGGCCCAGCGCCGAGGGTGCGGCGACCGAACCGGCTCCGCCGACCCACAACGACACCGGCACACGATGGAATCGCACGGCAGCGGACCCCCAGGGAACATCGGTGTGGGCGACGCCGTCCACAGCCACGCCGAGGCTGCCCTCGGCCGACCCGGCCGGTGTCACAACGACCGTCGGGTCGGACGTGTCGCTCAGACTCTGGGCCTGAGCGGTCGCGCGGCCGGTCAGCAGATCGATGACGGCGGCGATCGCGACCGGATCGCGGGTCGCGTCGTAGATCCAGCGCCGGCCCAGCACCCCGTGCTCAGCAGTGCCGATCAGCGCCGAGTCGCCGCCGTGCAGCGGTGCCCCGCGATAGGTCATCGGCACCTGATACAGCACCTGGTCGGCACCGGAACCGTCGACGAACAGCACGAACTCGATCCCGACCTCACCGGCCGGGTCGTCGAGGCGGAAGCCACCGACTCTGTCCAGGCACGGGGTCGCGCCCAGGTACCACTGCCGACTGGGCAACCAGGCCGCGACGAGATCGCGCTTGGACGGGGTGACGGTGGTCTGATGAATCACTGCCATCGGGTGCCTCAGCCTTTCGCGGTCATGGCGCGCAGGTCGGGCAGGGTGCCGATGCGCTGGGTGGTCGGACGGCCGGGGGCGGCGGTTTGGGGCGAGCCGGTGGTGCGGAGCAGGGTCCGGATCTGCTCGGGGGTCGCGCGGCCGGGGCCGGCGGTGCGGATGCCCTGGTAGGCGGCGATGGCGCCGACGACGATCGGGGACGCGCTCGAGGTGCCGCTGAATTCGTCGGTGTACCAGAGGTCTTCGTCGGGACCGCCTTGCAGGTCGCCGTAGCCGGTGGTGGTGACCTCGCGGCCCCAGCCCTGGGCGTCGAGGCGGGCGCCGTGGTTGGAGAAGTCCAGGCGCGAGCGGGCCGGTCCGTGGTCGCGGCCGTGCAGCCCCGGCGGTGGGGCGCCCGCGCCGACCAGGATGGCACCGGAATCGGCGGGGCCCGCGCGGAACGGGTTGTGCCAGGCGGCGGGAAAGTCGCCGGGACGGGTGTCGTAGACGGCGTCATCGAGGTTCTCGCCGCCGTTGCCCGCCGCTTCCACGACGACGATGCCCCGGCTCACCGCGTAGCGGATGGCGGCCAAGTCGTCGGGCCACCATTCCACGGCGATGTAGCCGCGCTGATCGGGAGTGGCCTGGTAGTCGAATCGTGGTCCGGGGCGGTGCAGTTCGATGAGCACGATGTCGCCGGGATGCAGAGCGTCGGCCGCGGAGCGGATCGCCGCGGCCGAGCCGATGCCGAAGATCGAGATGGCCCTGATGTGGGCGTCGGGTGCGATTCCGGTGACGCCGAATTCGTTGAGGTCGCCACTGATCTCGCCGGCGACGGCGGTGCCGTGGTTGCGCCATCCCAGATCGGCGGAGGCGGTACCGCCGATGACTCCGCCCTGGTTCTGTCGCAGATCCTCGTGGGTGAACCGCCACGCGCCCTCGACGTCGATCACCCGCACGCCGGTGCCGAGCCCGCCGGGCCGACCATGGGCCCACACCGCGTCGATGCCGTGCGGTGCGGCGTCGAGATAGGCCTGTCTGACCCGGAAATCGGGTGTCACCGCCGGCGCTCGTGGTGCGACGATGCTCTCCGCGAGAGGAGCCAGCGGAGGTTCGGCCGCCGGCTTGACGTAGGCGGCGGCGACGGTGTCGTCCTCACGCAGCCGGTGCGCGAGCTCTCCGAGGTCGCCCAGTTCACCGTGCACCGAGTAGTAACTGAGGTACTCCCCCGCGACCGGCGCCTGCGGTGTGCCGGCCAGGCGGGCCGCGAGCCGGTCGTCCGGACCGAAGATCGGTACCAGACGCGCGGTGGCGGGCAGGAGCTCATCGACCCTGGTGCGCACGGACCGGTTCTCGCGCAGCGCGATCGGCGTGATCTCCGGGCCGGTCGGCGTGGTGACGACGATCAGTTCGCCCGGCGGGACCGAGGGTGCGGGCACCCCGGGGCGGCGCTGCCTGCTGGAGCGTGTGGAGGCCATGGCTATCAGTCAACCGTGCCCCGCGCCCGCCCGCTACCGTTCTGCCACACCGGCTTTGGCGACACGCCGCTACCACACCGCGGCGACGGCCCCGACCACGGCGATCGCCCCGACATACCCCAGCACCAGCCGGGTATCGCGCAACCAGCATCGACTGCGCTTCAACCCCGCCCGCCACGCCCGCCAGTATCCGACGAACGCGAGCGCACCGAACCCGACCACCGCCCACGGCCCCACCAACCACGTCAGCAACGCCACCGTCGCGACCACACACAAGGTCAACGGGTCGTGCGGTTGCTGCCCGCGCATCGCCTCCTCGTAGTAGACCCCGCGCTCGCTCACCGCACCTCCACCGGCAACAACGCCCGCCCCGCCGGTGCCGCCGCCGACAATCGCTGCCGCGACAGCGCGGGCCAGGCCTGCACCGCGCAGAACGGCGCGCACTGATCGGCATCGGCACGGGTCCCCACGTGCACGCAGCACTGGGTGAGCCGTTCCTCGATCATCGTCGACATATCCATGAACGGTTTCACCGTGATCCGCACAACGCGTTCCCCGAGCAGTGTGCGCAACCGTTGACGCCGCCCCGGCAACGCCGACGACGCCAGCGTGAGCAGGGTCGACATCCCCAGATCGCAGTTCTCGCAGATGTTGCGCCACACCCGCCCGATCTCCGGATGCGACAGCGACGACTGCTCCGAGAGCAATCCCAGCAACGATTCCTGGACCGCTACCCGCAGTTCGGCGGGCAGTGCCGAGTCCGCGATCCGGTTGGACACCAGTCCCAGCTGCTGCTTCAGCCTCTCGTGCCCGATCAGCGAGACCAGCGACCGCCATCGGCCCGCGTCGTCGCGCAGCAGGTAGCCCACCGAGCAGCAGTGTGGATGCGAGCACGGCAGCGCGGTGAGGTCACGCCAGGTCACCAATCCGTCGGTCTGGGGGCCGAGTCGGGCCAGCACACCGGTGTGGGTGAGCCGGTTCATCGGGTCGATCGCTCCCGAACGCCCGGAACCGAATTGCGGTTGGATCGAGACCCCGCCGACGAACGGTGTGTCCATGGCGGTGCGCAGGACCGCGCCGATCTCGTCGTCGTTCACACCCAGGGCCACGGTCATCACCAAAGTGGTGAAGACGGCGTTCGACGACAGCCGTCGCAGGGCCTGCTGTTTACGGACACGCAGGTCACCGCCACGGTGATGGCGTGAGGCCTGTGCGGTTTCCCCGTCGTATTGCAGATACACCTCGACCCGGTCGCGATGCGCGCGCAGCAGCGCCAGCAGTTCGTCGTCGACGGCGATGCGCAGACCGTTGGTGTTGAGCAAGATCCGGGTGATCGGCCGTGCGGTCAGTTCGGTCAGCAGCCGCGCCAACTGTGGATGCAGAGTCGGTTCGCCGCCGCTGAGCATCAGCACGTCCAGGCGCCCGTTCTCGCGAGCAAGACGCTGATCGACATTGGACAGCACGTCCTCGACCGGCACCACCCCGCGCAGTTCGGGTGAGGAGTCGGCGAAACAGGTGGGACAGCGTAGGTTACAGCTGTCGATGATGTCTTCGAGCAGGATGCAGGTGTGCTGGGTCTGCATCTCGGGCAGTCCCCGCAGATACGCCGAGGGCACCGGGTCGAAATTGCCCACGGTGTCGGGCAGGTGCGCCTTGGTCGGAGCGGTCCATTCTTCGAGGTAGGCCAGGATTTCCGGGTCCTCGTCGTAGAGGGTCCGCACCATGCCGTGCGTTCGACATCCTCGTTCGAGGAAGACTTTCCCGTCCCGTTCGGCGAGCCACCCCGACAGTCTCGCGACGTCGGGTAGCGCGGTCTCGGGGTGTTCGTCGTGGCAGCGGGGACAGAACGCGGTGACATAGCGCAGGATCCGATCGCCCCGCAACGGCATCCCGGTCACGGTGCCATCCCGAACATGCCCGTGTACAGCTCCGGGTTGATGGCCGTGCACAACCCCGCCGTGCACACCGTGACCAGCGACCACCCGATCATCAACCCCATCCCGAACCCTTTGGGCGCGGGCCGTTTGCGCCGGATCAACAGCCAGCCACCCCCGAAAGCCGCTGCCGCGCTGACCACCGCGGTCAGCCCGAACAGTGCCTTGGTCGCGGCGTCGTCATTGATGGAGGCGACGACCATGAACACGAAGAATCCCGCCATCGCGTTCGCCACGATGAACGCCATCGCCCCCGCCAACGCCATCGCCGCGACCTGACCGCCCTGGCCCGGCGGTTTCCCGCCTTGCTGCGGCGGTGGGGGCGGCATGTTCGGTGGTGGTCCGGGAGGAAAGTTCATGCCACGACCTTTCGTCGAAGTACACCGTCGTAGTTCCCGCGCCGGTAGCCGATGCTCCAGCGCACCGCGACCAGGGCCAGTCCCGGCAGCAGGAACCATTGCGGGCGGGTCAGATCCAGCCATACCGTGTCGTTGGCGCGGGTGAACTCGACCAGGAACCGGAAGATCGCGTACGCCCCGACGTAGAGGGTGAACAGCTCACCCGGCGTGCTGATCCGGTCGCGCAACCACCACAGTGCGCCGAAAGCGGCCAGCTGGAACACGATTTCGTAGAGATAGCTCGGATGCATCGCGACACCGGCCACACACCCGGGGCACTGCGGCACCGTGGCGGGGGCGTGGATTGCCCACGGCAGGCTCGTCGGCCGTCCCGGCGCCTCGGTGAGCAAGCAGCCGATGCGCCCCACCGCCATGCCCAGCGCCACCGCGGGGGCGAACAGGTCACCGGTGCGTTCCCGATATCCGATGATCCTTTTCGCGATCAACACGCCCACATACGCGCCGAACAATCCGCCCAGCACACTGCGCGCACCGAACATCCAGCTCTCATACGGATCGAGAGTCTCGACCAGACTCGACAACCGCATGCCGATCGCCCCACCGACCAGTGCACCGGTGACCGCGACCAGGGACTCTTCGCGCAGCGCGTCGCGGCGCCTGCACTCGGCCACGAACACCACCGCGGCCACGGCGACACCGAGCGCGACGAAGAACCCGTGCGTCGGGATCCCCCACATCAGCTGTGCCACCATGGCGAAAGGTTAGCGGGCCCACGGGCAGGCACGCGTGAGTGAAACTACTCCCGAATTCGGGTACTACCCTGTTCGTTGGTGAACGCCGGTGCGGGAGTAAGTGTTTCGTTTAGAATTGTGCACGGTGAGATCCTCACCCCGGTACCGATCCTCGGGTACCAGCGTCAATCATCGCGATAGTTCCACCATCTCGGGAATTCCATCGGATACGCAGCCATACAGGGGGTCAATCATGTCTACAGCTGTCGATTTCGCGGCCAGGCTCATCGAACCGCGGGCGATCGTCGCCGCGGGCCATTCGGCGGTTCTCGCCTACATCTCACCGAGCAGGCCGGGCGCGAACTTCGGCGCCAAACCGATCACCGCCGACTACGCTCGCGCGCTCACCGCCGCCGGGCTCGACATCGTCTCCATCTGGCAGTACGGCAAACCCGGCGACGCGACCCCCTCGGACTGGACTACCGGTTTCGACGGCGGTCGCCGGATGGCCGAACAGGCGCTGGCCACCCACCTGAGCGTGGGCGCGCCCCGACGCGCACCGATCTTCTTCGCCGTCGACGAGGACATCTCGCTGTCGCAGTGGAACAGCACGGCCGTGGAGTTCTTCCGGGGCGTGAACTCGGTGCTGGGCACCGCCTGGACCGGGATCTACGGGCATTCGCGAGTGTGTGCGTGGGCGATCGAGGACGGGGTGGTCGGCGCGCGCGGGGAATTCAGCTGGGCGTGGCAGACGCGGGCCTGGTCGGGTACCGAACGGGAACCACGCGCGGTGCTCTACCAGCGGGTGATCGACACCCCGAGCAACCCCGGACCGATCATCGACGGCACCCGCGTCGACGTCAACGACATCCTCGCCCCCGACTTCGGGCAGTGGGCGCTCGATCGTTCGGTATCGGTGCCGCAGTTCACCGAGATCGACCGGCTCGGACCGTCGCACTCCCCGCGCGAAGGGGCCCGCATCACCAATTTCCTGTTGCACACCCAGGAAGGCAACGGCACCGCCGAATCCCTTGCCGCCTACCTCAACAACCCCGCCAACGGTGTGTCCTACCACTACACGCTGCGCGACGCGGTGGTGGTGCGGGTGGTGCCCGAGGAGCTCGCGTCCTGGTCGGTGCTCTCGGCGAACCCTTTCACGGTGAATCTGTGCTTCGCGGGCAGCCGGATCGCGTGGTCGCGGCAACAGTGGCTGGCCATCGACGGCGATCTGCGGATCGCGGCGTTCCTCGCTGTCCGCAGCGCGCACCGGCACGGGTACTCCACCGAGGTGATCGAACCGGATTACCACGTCGGCGACGGGATCTCCGACCATCAGTACGTCACGAGGGCACTGGGCATCGGCTCGCATACCGATGTGGGCCCGAACTTCCCGTGGGATGTGTTCGCCGACCACGTCGCCTCGTTCGCCGACGGGACCGGACCGAACGCGATCGATGCCCGTGCCGCCGCGTCGCCGTGGTTGGGCGCGCGCCGCACCGACGGCGAACTCAGCACACCGGACGGGGTGGGACGTTTCGCCGAATTCGAGCACGGCTACGTGTACTGGCATCCGAGCACCGATGCCCACGCCGTCCCCACCGCGATCACGGACAAGTACGCGGAGCTGGAGTGGGAGACAGGACCGCTGGGTTATCCGACGGCCGAGCACACCGAACTGCCCGATCCGCGCGGGTCCGGCCCCGGGTTGGCACAAGCGTTTCAGGGCGGCATGGTCTACCGGCGCGCCGGCCAACCCGCGTACTGGGTGCACGGTGCGATCGGCGCGCGGTGGGCGGCGGCCGGGTACGAGAACGGCGAGCTCGGCTGGCCGGCCTCCGACGAGACCGCCCACGACGACGGGGTCTATCAGGCGTTCGAGTTCGGCCGGATCTACTGGGTGCCCGAACAGATCGTCGCGCTGCGCAATTCCGGCGAGCCCGACACTCCGCTGGCCCGGCCCGCGTGAGAGGTCAGGCCAGCAGGATCGCGAGGGTGGTGGCACCGGCGCCCAGTAGCAGCGCCGCCACCACCAGGATCGCGATCAGTCGCGTCCGTGAGGTCGGTCCGGTGTAGGTTTCGTCGGCGTTCAGCATGTCGTCGATGTCGATGGCGGCGAACTCACGCGTCGATTCGAGAGGGCCGGGCTGCTCGGTCATGTGCGTGACGCTAGTCCAGGTCGCTGCTCGCCGCCCCCGATACCCCCGCTCATGTTTGTGGTAGCGGGGTGCGGGTGGTGGCGAGGAGTTCGTCGAGCTGCGCTTCGGCGCGTTCGGCACGGGCCAGCGTTTGTTTGCGGGCGTCGTCGAGCGCGGCCCACCGTTCGGCGGCTTCGGTGCGCACCTGCTCGAGTGCGGCCGCCGCTTCGTCGCGGCGTTGCTGGGTTTCGGCGGTGGTGGTGCGGCGCAGCTCGGCGAGTTCGGTACGGGTGCGGTCGAGTTCGCCGCGGGCCGTGTCGAGTTCGGTGCGGGTCCGGCGCCACTCCTCGCGTGCTTCGGCGGCGGCCTCCACCCGTTCGGCGGTGGCTTGTTCGGCGCGTTCGGTGGCACGGTCGGCGTCGGCGGCCCGCTGGATCGCCAGGTCGCGTTCGGCGTTCGCGGCCGCGATCCGGGCCTCGGCGTCGCGGCGCTGGTGCGCGATCTCGGTGTCGGCGCGCTGTTGGGCACGGGCCACGGCGTCGTCGGCTTCTTGTCGCGCCGCGTCGATGTCGTCGCTTGCTTGTTGTTGTGCCGCACGTACTTGTGCCTCGGCGTCGCTGCGGGCCGCGAACACGTCTTCGGAGGCCTGTCGGGTGAGCGCGTCGACCGAGGCCACGACTTCGTCCCTGGCCGCGAGCGCTTCCCCCACCGCCTGTTCGGCGTGTTCGGCGGCCGCCACCGCCTCTTCGGCCACCGATTCCGCCAGTGCGCGTGCCTCTTCGGCCTCGCGCCGCGCTTGTTCGGCCGCCACCGTCGCCATCTCCGCCTCGGCGATCCGGCGAGCAGCGTCGGCTTGGACGGCCTGGACCTGCGCCTCGGCCACCGACGGATCCCCGATTGTCTGTAGCTCGGCGACCGCTGCGTTCAGCGTGGTCCCCAGCTGCTCGGCCAGTCCCCGGAATTGCCCGAGCAGCTCGTCGGCCCGCAGACGCGCCACTGTCACCGGGCCCTGAGCCGTCACAGTGACGGCAGGGGTTGCACTCTCGGACTCCTGTTGCTGCCGTTGCCTTTCCCGCCACGCCCGCCACCGCGTGTGGTCGGGGTGATCGCAGTACTCGGAGGGGCGACCCGGCCCACCGGCGCGGGTAATGGGACGGGCACAGCCCGGGTAGTTGCATACGCTCGACACGGGTGAATCGTAGCGTTGGTTTCGTCAATACGTTACGTATTGCACGAAACGAAAACCGTGTCGCCCCTTCGCGAGTCAGATCCGGCCCATCCGATCCTGACCCCCGATAAGTGAACATTATCGGCGGTCAGGATCTGAGATCGTTTCGAATGACCTTGAATGATTTACGTTTACGTTTGGTCACAGCAAACGCAACGTAATAGCTACGGAACTCGTGAAAAGCTGTGCTCGCCTGTACGTGAGACCCGTCATCAAAAGGTCAGTGCCGCGACCAGGCGATACGTCGGTCGTGTCAGTAGAAGGCGTCACTGGATGTCAGTAGTTGAAAGCCAGCTGGAGGTAGTTGGCGTCCACTTGTATTGCGGAAGTGACGCTTCCGGCGTCCGGCGCAACGCCGTCTTCAGCAAGGCCTGGTATGGATGCCACAGGCACCGCTCCCCCGCCTAGTCCATGTCCAGCGCCACAAGGAGGAGGCAGCTGAGGGCTTTTGCTGTCATCCCATGACGTGCGTCATGTCATGTCAGTGCGGATGACCTGGCGCTACGTCACTCGATGTCAGTGATTGCGTCACTGGAATGTCAGTCGATTTGGACGGGTGTAGTCGACTTCCATCGGGAACAACGGATCGCCGCTTCGTCTCAGGTCCAGTGGAATCGGTTCAGGATCTCGTCATACCGGCGCGACACCTCGTCATACACGTTGTCGAGGTCGAGGTCGTCAAACAGAGTGACTGCGTTCTTGCGTGCCTGCACACCGCGGTCGTGGACGTCTGGAAGCGGCGAGTCAGGGACCAACGAAAGCTCGGAACGGCCGGGACGCGCATCGCCGCGGTCTGGTATTCGGGACCGGTGCGACCGAACTTGCCCCGAGAGGTGGTTTCGGACGATACTGCGGACCGAGGTAGCGGCCATGTGCGTCATCGGCAGCGGCGGTCGGCCGTCCCGGTCGATGGACACCAGCAACGGCACCGCGAGCTGCGTGGAGTCGAGCGTGCTGGGCTGGCGAGCTCCGGTGGTGAGCCAATCCCGAGCCGCTGCCATGGTGGCGGGCGCCTGAACCAGCAGCGGAACAGCGGCGGTCCATCGGTGCAGCACCGCCACCGGACACGAGTCCTCGTTGTCGGTCGCGTGCAGGACCGCCAGCGGTACGGAGCCGATGATCACCTGATCAGGGTGAGATTCGAGATCGCTGAGACGGAGTTCGGCGATGGTCTTGTACGGCAGACCCGCGGCGGCGAGAACGAGCATGGCCGCGTCGCGGCGCCCGAACAGCCCCTCGGGCCAGCCCCATTCCGGCAGCGGCAGCACTTCCTGCACCCGAGCCCGCAGCGTAGCGGTTCGGTCGTAGCGGGCTGCGGTGAGCGCATCACGCAGTGCAGCGGCACGTCCTGGCGGAGGGTACCCGAAGGTGGTGTGTGCGTGGTTGATCGCGGCGAGGCGTCCACGCTGGGTGCTGTCCGCGGCGGGGTGGCTGATCAGGTAGTCCAGGATCACCAGCGGGCCAGCCGGTAGGAACGTCTCACCGCGAGAGCGTGCCCAGTCGGTGAACCGGGCCCAATCGTAGCGATACCGTGCCGCGATCTGCCAGGTCATAGCAGCGGCAGCAGGGTGACGGCGTTGTCGGCCAGAGGCGCATCCTCGCGTTGGTAGCGACGGACCATCGCTTCGGATTTATGGCGGGTTTGGCGCATGATCTGTCGTTCGGTCGCACCGGCTCGGATCGAATCCGTCACGAATCCCGCGCGCAGGCTGTGTCCGCTGAAGGTCTTGATCTCGGCGGTGGTGTAGCCGAGGGCGCGTAGGTGTCGGCGCAGGATGTCGCCGAGAGACTCAGCACCCAGCGCTCGTCCTGTCGAAAGATTGCCGTGCCGGTCGATGCTGCAAAACGCGGGCATTTGCTGCGGCAACTCGGTGAGTTCGCCGCGACAGATGTGGTGGTCGAATGGATCAGCGGGATTGTCTCGGTCCAGGTGTAGTTTGACGGCGCCGCGACCGCCGCTGCTCTGGGCTGTCAGAACGGCACGCCACCGTACCCACGCACATGGCGGGCACACCGCCGGGTCGCTCGCACGCGGTACTGGGACGGTGACCGCGCTTTCTTGGTCGCCCTTGCTCTGCTCGATCACGATGTGTAGACCGTCGAGCCGGTGTTGCCGGATATCAACGGCCCGACGCTGGCACAGTTCAGAGGCCCGCAAAGCACCGGGGAACGCCAACAGGATCAGGGCCGGGTCACGAAGTGCGGCGAGGCGGCGGGCAACGGTGGTGGTATCAACGCGAGGCACGGCGACCAGATCACGAATGTCGCCGGTCAGCAAGGGAGCCGCACGGCGTGCGCGACGTCTTCGGCGCGTGGTGTCACGGCGGATCCCGGCGAGAGCTTCCGAGGCCACGGATGCGCTGCAGGGAGAAGGGAGGCCGGCGGCGCGGTGCCGATAGGCGATGGCAGCAGCCCATCGTCCCAGTGTATCGGCCGAATAGGTGTGGTGGCCTTGGGAATCGAGGGCATCGGCGGCTTCGGTGAGATAGGCCGAGACAGTCAACGGGTGGGCTGGGACCGCCTGCCGGCCTGCAGAGCCGCACCATGATTCGAAGCGTCGCCAGTCCTGGCTGTAGGCG
Organism: Nocardia sp. NPDC056952; assembly: GCF_042674185.1. NCBI lineage: Bacteria > Bacillati > Actinomycetota > Actinomycetes > Mycobacteriales > Nocardiaceae > Nocardia > Nocardia sp. NPDC056952. The sequence continues at coordinate 485,467 of NZ_JBHURA010000002.1, forward strand.
CGACGTGTGTTGGGTGCTTTTGCGGCAATGACGTTGCGGCGGACTCGGTCCAATTCCTGCTCGGACAGCACCGGTTCGACCGCGACTAGCACGTCGTGCGGTTGTTCGATCTCGTTCATCGAGCCCATGCCAGGCAGTATGCCCAGCCCCACCGACAGGTTCGCCGTCGTCAGCCTCTTATTGGCATTACCTCTCACTGCTGCTCGGTTCTCGATCTCTCGGTTGCCGCTGCCGACTGACACCGGCATCGACCCAGCCTCCGCCCGCCCGCCGACTGTTCCGGAGCGCGAGAGTGGGCTGACACATCTTTCTTTGGTGAGACTCCGGAGAAGAACAGTTATCCGGAACCAGGCCAGACGGATACGGGCGCTGACAATCCCGAACCAGTCATGCGCCAGGATCGATAAGGATCTTGCCTTCCACCTGCCCTGCGGCGAGCCGATCGAGTGACGCGCCCAGATGTGCCAGTCCTACCGGGGTCTCGGCGAATTCGGTGCCGAGCAGTGGGTCTGCCGCGAGGATGTGCAGCGCGGCGGGGAGGTCGGTGTCGCAGACGTGGGCCAGTGTCGTGTCGAGGGTGATCTCGCGGAAGATCATCGAATGCATGTCGAGGGCGGGCTTGTCCTTGGGAATGCCGACGGCTTGGATACGGCCGCCGTCGACGACCATCTCGAGTGCCGTCGCCAGCTGTCCGGGGGCCCCGCTTGCCTCGATCACGACGTCGGGTTTGCGGCCGTTTAGTGCATCGGCGAGATCGGCGGCGATGGACTCCGACGGAGTGAGGGTGCGATCGGTGCCCAGACGTTGCGCGCGGTCGAGGCGGCTGCCGGGGAAGTCGATGACTGTGATGTCGAACTCGCCGAGGTATCGCAGGCCGGCGAGGACGAACGAGCCGATCGCACCGGCACCGATGATGACGACGTTGTCGCCCTCGCGCGCACCGGACCGGCGAGCCGCGTGGATGCCGACAGACAGCGGTTGGGCGAGTCCGGCGTGGTCCAGGGGCAACCCGGTGGGCAACGGACGCAGTGTCTTCGTCGGGACCGCGACGAATTCGGCCATCCCGCCGTGGAGGTTCAGCCCGAGGGTCCGGTACTGCGTGCACTGGTTGGTTCGGCCTTCGCCACATCGTCGGCACTTACCGCACCAGACACCGGCACCACTGGCGACCAGGCTGCCCTCGGTGAGGCCGGAACCCGGGTCGGCTTCGACGATCTCGCCGACGAATTCGTGGCCGGGGATGATCGGGCCGAGGTGCCCGCTGTGGGGGTGGCGGCGTTGCACGGGAAAGGTTTTCGGTCCGGCGGTCCACTCGGAGGCGTCGGTCCCGCAGATTCCCGATCGCAGCACCCGCAGGAGTGTTTCCCCGGTGCCCGGAGAGGGGATGTCGACTTCTTCGAGTCGGATATCGCGGGGGCCGTAGTAGACGGCAGCTTGCATCGTCGATGGCACAGCAGTGTCTTCCTCGTCGAGATGGTGGATAGGGTTCGAAGGCCAGCAGATGGTCTGGGTCGCCATGAGCGACCCAGACCATCGGTTGTCACACCTTGACGGGTTCTCCGTCACGTGGGTCGGTAACCGGTTGGGCGACAACGTCATCAGTGACAGTGCTGCCGCGTGGCAGGAGCAATGCCACCACCGCGGCGAGGCCGAAGAATCCCGCGCACACGATGAGGCCGCCCTGGAATCCGATACTCGCCGCCAGTCCGGCCAGAGCGAACGGCGCCAGCGCCGAGACACCGCGACCGACGTTGAAACAGAACCCGGCACCGGTAGCGCGGGCCCTGGTCGGGAAAAGTTCCCCGAGATAGGAGCCGAACAGGCCGAAGAAGGCGGTGAACGCGCCGAACAGCGGTCCCATCCACAGCAGGGCGGTCTCCTGGGTGGTGAGTGCGTAGATCGGCAGTGTCAGCGTGACGCCGAGCAAGGTGATGATGATCGTCCGGTGACGGCCGATGTGATCGGCGAGGTAGCCGAAACCGTTGTAGCCGAAGAACATTCCTAGATTCAGCATCGTGATGAACAGCGCGACCGAGGTCGACGGCAGCCCACGCTCGGTGGTGAGGTAGGTCGGCAGCCAGGTCATCGCACCCCAGTAGCCGAACAGCGCGAGCGCCGCCATGAGGGTGCCCAGCAGGGTGCGCCGACGCAGCGAGGAGCCCAGCACATCACGCACGGAGACGACATCGTCGGCGTTGTCGGCCTTCTGAGCTGCCCAAGTGGCGGATTCGGAGAAGAAGATCGCGACGATGGCGATCGGCAGCACTACCGCGCAGCCCGACACCAGGAACATCAGTCGCCAATCCGGCAGGAACCAGCCCGAGATCGTGGCTGCCATCGCACCGCCGGCGGGGAAAGCGCTGATCACGAACGCGGCTGCGCGACCACGATGCTTTTCGGGCCAGGTCTCGACCACGTAGGCCGAGACCACGCTCCAGACTGCGCCGAGCCCGATACCAGCGAGAAACCGCAGCAGCAGGAAGACCTCGTAGCTCGGGACCACGTAGATGGCGGCAGTGAAGATGCCGAAGATGCTCAGCGCGGCGAGCAGTGCCTTCTTACGCCCGAAGTTGTCGGCCACATAGCCACCGAGGACGCTACTGACACCGATGCCGACCAGGGTGGCGGTAGCCAGCAGGCCGCCCTGGGTGATCGTGATGCCCAAGTCCTTACGGATGGACGGTAGCGCCATGGAGAGTAGGACGATTTCCAGGGCGTCGAACAGGTAGGCGAGGAAACACCCGCCGAGCACGATCCAACGTGTACGTCGCATCGTTGTACCTCCAGTGTGAGCTGCTGGGGGTCGTGCCCGGGCAGCAGTGATCTTCGAATTGCAGGGAACGGGTGTTCGCTGCACAGGTGGAACCGGCACCGAGCAATCGCCTGCCGGTGCGTAGTTCCGGCGAAAGGCATGGCGGTGCCGTTCGATCCGGACCTCGACGGGTCCGGTCGTGTGTGTGACGGGGGCGCTAGCGGCCGTCGTGGGTGGCCAGCACCAGGTCGAACGTGATGCTCCTCCAGCCGTCCTGCGGGTGCGTCCCGTCGGGAGCGGTGGTGTCGGTGTGGTGGACGGCCTCGACGACGAGGTTCTCCTTCACTCCGAACACCGCGTCGCAGTCGAGGTAGGGGTCGCCCGCGACGAAGATATGGGTGATCAGGGGCCGGAAATCCGGCGCGGTGACCATGTAGTGCAGATGCGCGGGGCGCATCGGGCCGCGGGCGGTCGCGCTCAGCAGGTCGCCGACCGGGCCGTCGTGGGGAATCGGATACGGCGCGGGCAGTACCGACCAGAATCGGTACTCGCCGTTCGCGCCCGAGCGCAGCCAGCCGCGACCGGCCGAGCGGTCGTCGGTGTACTGGACGTCGTAGAAACCGTCGGAGTCGGCTTCCCACACCTCGATCCGTGCCCCCGCGATCGGCTCGCCACCGGTAGTACGGACCTGGCCCGAGACGTAACAGGGCAGACCCTTCGCGCCCCGGGCGATATCGCCTCCGAGCGGAATCTCCGGTGCGGAATCGACGAAGAACGGACCGAACACCGTCGACTCGGTAGCGCCGGGCTGGGCAGGTTCGTTGATGGCCACCGTGAGCATGGACAGGCCGAGCACATCGGAGAGCAGAATGAATTCCTGACGCCGATCGTCGGTGATATGCCCTGCGCGAGTGAGGAAGTCGATCGCCGACTCCCACTCGTGTTCGGTGAGCCGGACGTCGCGGGCGAAAGAGTGCAGGTGCCGCACGAGACTGTGCATCACCTCGCGCAGCCGAGGATCGGGCGTGGCGTCGAAGCTGGCCAGCACCTCCTCGGTGACGGCCTGTTCCTTGTCGACGGCGGTAGCCGGGTCGCCGGTCATGCCGTCGGCCCTACGGGGTGCGATCCTGCCCATGCACCGTGCAAGATCGCGCGCAGCCCTTCCGCGGTGACTCGGGTCGGGTTGTCGGCCGGGGCGATCGCCAGGATGTCGTCGATCACGTCGTCGATACCGGACTCGTCCATGCCGAGCTCACGCAGCCCCGCGGGGACGCCGACCGCACCACCGAGTTCACGCAGGCCGTCGACGATGTCGACTCGCCCGAGTGCGCGGCCGATCCGGTCGGTGGCCTCGCTCGCGTTGGGTGCGTTGTAGGCCAGTACGTAGGGCAGCACGATGGCGTGTGTATGGGCGTGGGGAAGGTCGAACGCTCCGCCGAGGACGTGGCAGATCTTGTGGTGCAGCCCGGATCCGGCGATAGCGAACGCCGATCCGGCCAGGTAGGCGCCGAGCAGCAGTTCACCGCGGCTGGCCAGGCCGGTCGGGGTGGACGCGATGGTGGTCAGCCCGTTGACCAAGTGACGGATGCCGTCTTCGGCGACCGCGCTGGACACCGGGCTTCGCCGCGGCGCCCAGAAAGCCTCGACACAGTGCGCTACTGCATTGAGTCCGCTGGCGACCGAGAGTTCCACCGGCAGAGTAAGGGTCAGCTCCGGGTCGTAGACGACGGTCTTGGGCAGTACCCGTCGATCGGTCCCGGTGGTCTTGCGCCCGCGCTCGGTCAGACCCCACACCGGGGTGACTTCGGAGCCGGCATAAGTCGTCGGCACAGCGAGCACCGGCAGACCAGTGGTCAGCGCGACGATCTTGGCCGTTCCCGTCGTCGAGCCGCCGCCCACCGACAGCACCACATCGGCGTCGGCATCGAGTGCGACCTTGCGAGCGAGCTCGGCGACCTCGGCAGGCACATGGGGACGGACCTCGGTGAAAGTCGCGACCACCCGATCGGCGAACGGTGCGCACAGCTGTGTCGCGGTGCCGTTCTCGGCATCGGTGGCGATGAGCAGCACGCGGCGCGCGCCTAGCAGGTCGAGCTCGGTGAGCAAATGGGTGCGCGCGGTACCGGCGCCGAAGACGACCCGGCCCGGCAGGCCGTCGTAGGCGAACTGTGTCATCAGATCGCCCCCGGGATGACCGTAGGTCCGTAGCCCAGCAGCAGCCACCGATCGCCGTCGCGCACCCAGACCGCCAGCGCGCTGTTGGCCAGTTGTTTGCGCACCCCACCAGCGGTGATGTCGGCGCGCATTTCACCGGAGACCAGCACGGTGTCGCCGACAACGACGATCCGGTGCACGGGGTGCTCGATCCGGTGGTAGATGTAGAAGCCGGTGCGCAGTTTCTCCAGGTAGCTGTCGAGGGTATCGACCACGGCGTTGGAGTGCGTGTAGAGCAACTCGGGGTGCGCGAACGCGGCGAAGCCGTCGACATCGCCTGCGACCACCGCGGCGTAGCGTGCGTCCTCGAGCGAGCGGATGGTCGATTCGATCTCGGCCGTAGCGAGGGTGTCGCTGGTCATGAGAGGGCTCCTGTCTGTGGTGCGGTGGAAAGGGTTTCGCGCAACATCACGCCGTTACGGCGGCGCAAGACGGTGAGGACTTCGGCCATGTCGGCCTGACCCAGCCCGGTGGCCACGGCGTCGTCGAGGACGGCGAACGCGGCTTCGGATCCGGGCAGGATCAGCCGGTGGCGGTGGGCCAGCGCGAGAGCCAGGCCGAGGTCCTTGCGGATCAGCGATACCGGCGCCGCGACCGGGGTCGACTCCGGCGCGAGGTATGCCTGCTGCTTGTAGCCGACATAGGGTGCGCCCGCCGCGCTGTTGCGCAGGATGTCGTAGAACGTATCCGGGTCGAGGGCACCGGCTTCGGCGAGCAGAAGTCCTTCCGCGACAGCCTGACTCAGCCCGGCCAGGACGGCGTTCACCGCGAGCTTGGCCGTGGACCCCGAGCCGACGGGTCCTGCGTGGAACTGGGCGGTGGTCATCGCGGCCAGTACCGGATGCGCCCGCTCGAACTGTTCGGGCGTGGCGCCGACCATCGTGGTGATAGCTGCGGTTTCGGCCATCGACACACTGCCCGACACCGGGGCATCAATCACCGCGAGATGCGGTAGGTCGGCGAGTTCACGGACGACCTCCGGGCCGACGGTACCCATCACGATGTGCAAGTGGCCGGGCACGACGGTGCGCAGACCCTCGATCACCAGGTCGCGAGTGGACTCACCATCGGGCAGCATGCTGATCGTCAACGCGGCGGCGGCCAGCGCATCGGGGAAGTCGGCGAGGCCGACCCCCTCGGGCGCTCGCTCGACATGGGGGTCATAGGCGAGAACGGTGTGTCCTGCCGCGGCCAGGTGGGCGGCCATCGGCCTGCCCATTCGGCCCAGGCCCGCGAATCCGATCAGCACGGCCCCTCCCCCGCTACGCAGACTGTCGCCGCGAATCGGTGAGCGGTGGTGAGAGGCGGAGAAAAGCAGGTCGACCGAAGTCGCGCAATCGGGAAAGACACGAGTCTCCTTCGTCGTCGATGACGGGGAACGGGGCTGAAGCCACCGTGAATGTGTTCAGTATCATTAAACATATAGAGAGTGATGTCAACCACGGAACAACGGTCGCCACATCGAACGGGGCTCATCAGCGATGTTCGAATCGCCGACAAGAGGCACCTCAGGGGCAGAAACCCGCTCGAAAACGGCACGTCGGGACGGGCTACCAGGGTCACCGCGCGCCGCAGGTAGTGTTCACTCATAGTGAACCCGTAGTGTTCACTGATAGTTGATTTCGTTTCGGCGAGTAGACAGAGGTGCGCTGATGCAGGACAGGATCGGGCCGGCGTTGAAGCAGGCGCGTCTGGATCGGGGTTCGAGTCTGCGCGGGTTGGCGGCCGCGGCGGGCATCTCCGCCAGCCAGCTCTCACAGATCGAGAACAACAAGTCCCAGCCGTCGGTGAGCACCCTCTACGCCCTCGTCAACCATCTCGAGGTCTCCCTCGATGATCTTCTGGGCCTGCGGTACGGCCGCGCCGAGTCCACCGCCGACCCGGCCGGGCACTCGGGTGCGAGCCGGTCCTCCGGAGTGGTTCAACGCGCCGCGGACAACCCGGTGCTGGAGATGGCCAACGGGGTCCGGTGGGAAAAGCTCGCGGTCGACCCGGAGGCAGGCGTCGACGCCCTGCTGGTCACCTACGAGCCGGGTGCCGCGAGCTCGGTGGACCGAATGCCGATGCGCCACTCCGGAACCGAGTACGCCTACCTGTTCACCGGAGAGTTGACGCTGCTGCTCGATTTCGACAGGTACATCCTCGGCGCGGGCGACTCGCTGTGCTTCGATTCCACCCGGCCACATATGTATGTCAACCAGTCGAGCGAACCCGCGCGCGGCGTGTGGTTCGTCGCGGGCCGCCACGAATCCGGCCCCACCCGGGCATGGGTCGCCGCACAGCTGGGTGAGACCGACACCGAATCGCCCCTGCGCGTGTCGAATGCGGTCGACGCACTGGATTTGCTCGGTGCCACCGTCGTGCGACCACCCGCGGTCGAACCCGGCCGCGACAGCTAGTCGCAACCGGGTCCCGAGTGGATCAGAGGCGTTCGAAAACGGCCGCCAGCCCCTGACCGCCGCCGATGCACATCGTTTCGAGGCCGTAGCGGCCTTCGCGGCGGGCCAGTTCATGGAGCAGAGTTGCCAGGATTCTGGCGCCGGTGGCGCCGACCGGGTGACCGAGGGAGATTCCCGAGCCGTTGGGGTTGACGCGCGGGTCGTCGGGTTCGACCTTCCAGGTCCGCAGCACGGCCAGTGCCTGGGCGGCGAAGGCCTCGTTGAGTTCGATCACGTCCAGGTCATCGAGTGTGAGATCCAGTCGCGCGAGCGCTTTCTCGGTCGCCGGTACCGGTCCGATGCCCATGGTGGACGGCGGTACGCCCGCGACCGCCCACGACGCCAGTCGAGCCATGGGGCGCAGCCCGAGTGCTTGTGCACGCTGCGGTGTCGTCACGATACAGATAGCCGCGCCGTCGTTCTGACCGCTGGAATTTCCAGCGGTCACAGTGGATTCGGGATCGATACCGAGACGGATCGGGCGCAGCTTGCTCAGCGTGTCCAGGTCGGTATCGGCTCGTGGATGCTCATCGGTGCGCACCAGCAGTGGCTCCCGCTTGCGTTGCGGCACAGCGATACTCACCAGCTCCGCTTCGAAGCGGCCATCGCGTTGCGCGGCGACGGCACGCCGGTGCGACTGCACGGCGAGCGCGTCCTGGTCCGCGCGGCTGATCGCGAACTGCGCGCGCAGGTTCTCCGCGGTTTCGATCATGCCGCCGTCGACCGGAAAGTTCTTGCCACCGGCGGTGATTCGCGCACGCGCGAGGCGGTCGTGCAACACCGGCCCGTCACCACGGATGCCCCAGCGGATGTCGGTGGCGTAGAACTCGGTGCGGCTCATCGACTCCACGCCGCCCGCCAGGACGAGATCACTGCCGCCGGATTGCACCTGCATGCAGGCTTGCAACACCGCCTGCAGACCCGACCCGCAGCGCCGGTCCACCTGAATGCCGGGTACGCCGATGCCGAGGCCGGCGTCCAGCGCGGCGATGCGGCCGATCGCGGGCGCCTCGCCGTTGGGCGAGGACTGGCCGAGGATGACGTCGTCGACGGTCGTGGAGTCGAGTCCGGTGCGGGTGATCAGTTCGGTGATCACCGCCGCCGCGAGGTCTTGCGGGGCGATGTCTTTGAACACCCCGCCGAATCGTCCGACCGGGGTTCGCAGTGGTTCGCAGATAACAGCTTCGGGCATAGCTCTTCCTCGTAGGTGTCAGGTGGTGGATCGGATCCGGGTGAGGTCGTGCTCGATCGCGGCACCGGTCTCGAGCAGGGCGGGAACCAGGGAGTCGCGGACCTCGCGCAGCGTGTAACGGGCGGCCTGGGTGGAGATGTTCACTGCGGCGACGACCACGCCGTGCTGGTCGCGCACCGGCGCCGCCATCGACCGCAGACCGTGCTCGAGTTCCTGGTCGACGACGCAGTAGCCGTCCGCGCGGACCTGGGCCAGCTCCGCGCGCAGTTGTCGTTTCGTAGTGACGGTCGTGTCGGTGAGGGGCGTCAGTTCGACCTCGGCCAGATAGTTCTCCAGCGCGTCGGCGTCGAGGTCGGCGAGCAGGACCCGGCCCATCGAGGTGGCGTAGGCGGGGAAACGGGTCCCGATGTTGATCGACACGGTCATGATCCGGCTGACGGGAACACGGGCCACGTAGACGATGTCGGTGCCGTCCAGGATCGACACCGAGGTCGACTCACGAACCTTCTCTGCCAGCGCCTCGAGGTGCGGGCCCGCCAGATCGGGCAGGGTCAGGCTGGACAAGAAGCTGTACCCGAGCTCGAGCACGCGCGGCGTGAGCCAGAACTGATTTCCATCCGAGCGCACATAGCCGAGCTCGACCAAGGTGAGCAGGAAACGCCGGGCGGTGGCCCGGGTCAGGTCGGTGGCCTGGGCGACCTCGCTGAGGGTGCGCCGCGGATGTCGGCCATCGAAGGCCCGAATGACGGCGAGGCCGCGCGCGAGGGACTGCACGTAATCCGGCGACGGTTCTGTCATGGCTGCCGTAACTCCTTCTCCCACTGGGCCCGATGGCGTCCACCCCGCGGCGAACGTCGGTGCACCGAGCCGGGCCCGAGGCTACGTCGCGACGACCCGGCACGGGGCTCGGCATGCACCAAGAACACGTGTTCATTATGCGAACACAAGTCCGTATTGCGAACACGCTACGTCCACAGCTCTAGCCTACGCAAGTGTTCGCTATACGAACGACAGTGCGCATTGCGAACATTTCGGCTAGCATCGCTGGCGTGATGGACAAAGTCATTGCGACGGCCGCCGAGGCCGTCGCCGATATTCAGGACGGCGCGTCGTTCGCGGTCGGCGGATTCGGCTTGGTCGGCGTGCCGCAGGTACTCATCGACGCCGTACTCGCCCACGGCGCCACCGATCTCGAGGTCGTGAGCAACAACTGCGGCACCGCGGGCGTCGGATTGGGCGTGCTCCTCGAGGCTCACCGGATCCGCCGCACGACCAGCTCCTACGTAGGATCGAACGCGGAGTTCGCGCGTCAGTTCCTCGCCGGCGAACTCGAAGTGGAACTGACACCGCAGGGCACCCTGGCCGAACGGATGCGGGCAGGCGGTGCGGGCATTCCGGCGTTCTTCACCCCCGCCGGGGTCGGCACACAGGTCGCCGACGGCGGCCTCCCGCTGCGCTACGACGGCGACGGCGGGATCGCGCTGGCCAGTCCCCCGAAGGAGACGCGCGTCTTCGGCGGGGTGCCCTACGTGCTCGAACACGCGATCGTCACCGATTTCGCGCTGGTCCACGCCTGGAAGGGCGACCGCCACGGCAACCTCGTCTACCGCCGCAGCGCGCGCAACTTCAATCCCCCGGCCGCCACAGCGGGCCGAATCACCATCGCCCAGGTCGAGCATCTGGTGGAACCGGGCGAGCTGGATCCAGACGAGGTGCACACCCCCGGCATCCACGTACAGCGCGTGGTGCACGTGGGCACAGTCGAGGTCGGAATCGAGAACAGGACGGTGCGGCCATGACGTGGACACGCCAGGAGTTGGCAGCGCGGGTGGCCGCCGAACTCAGTGACGGCCAGTACGTCAACCTCGGCATCGGGATGCCGACGTTGGTACCCAACTATCTGCCCGACGACGTCACGGTCGTCCTGCATTCGGAGAACGGCGTACTCGGCGTGGGGCCCTACCCCACCGAGGACGAAGTCGATCCCGAGCTGATCAACGCGGGCAAGGAGACGATCACCGTTCTGCCCGGCGCCTCCTATTTCGACTCGTCGCAGTCCTTCGGGATGATCCGCGGCGGCTGCGTCGATGTCGCCGTGCTGGGCGCGATGCAGGTCAGCGCCCACGGCGACCTGGCGAACTGGATGATTCCGGGCAAGATGGTCAAGGGCATGGGTGGCGCGATGGACCTGGTCCACGGCGCGAAACGGGTCATCGTGATGATGGAACACCGTTCCCGCAGCGGCGAACCCAAGATCGTCGAGCAGTGCACCCTGCCACGGACCGGACTGGGTTGCGTGCACCGGATCATCACCGAGATGGCCGTGCTCGACATCGGCCCCGACGGGCTCACACTCGTCGAAACCGCGCCGGGCGTCAGCGAATCCGACGTTCGCGCGGCCACCGGAGCAGATTTCACGGTCGCCCTCGCCCCTGCCCGATGAGATTCGGTGTGAAGCCCACGCGGAAGGGGTGCGGGCTTCACACCGACCTGATCCGTTCGCGAAGCGTGGCTGTCCTCAGGTCCGTTCGCCGTGGAGGGCGAGTGTGTCGTCGATGCAGCGTGCGATGAACACGTCATCGATCGCCTGTTCTCCGACCAAGAGCCTGAAATATAGTGGTGCGGAAAGGGTTTCGAGCACAGCGCGCGGATTGACCGATGCCGGGAGTTCACCGCGCGCCACCGCGTTCGTGATCACCTGGGAGCTCCGCTCGAAGCGATCGTTCCAGAATTTGCGGCGCGCGGCGTCGACTTCCGGATCGGACGACAGAGCCACGGTGGTGCCCACCAGCCGCGCCATCCCCGGGCGCGAGATCAGGTCGGAAACCTGTCCGGCCAGCACCGCCAGATCCGATCGCAAGCTGCCGGTGTCCGGCGCGGGATTCCCGACGGCGGCGAGCTCGGTGACCGCCTCGGCGATCAACGCGGTCCGGGTGCCCCAGCGGCGATAGATCGTCGTCTCGGCGACACCCGCGCGGGCCGCGACATCACCGATGGTCAAACCCTCGATCCCGTGCTCGGTGACCTGCTCCAGGGTCGCGGTCAGAACAGCGTCACGCACCCGCGCCGAGCGTCCCCCGGTCCGCTTACGCGGAGCCGGGGGTGTCACCGACTGTTTGTCGTCGGCATCGAGTCCACTCTGATCCATGGTCCAGTTCTACTCGACGGCCACGCCGTACGCCCAATGCCGACCGATGGGACCGACGCGTCCTGCCCCACCCGGGGTCAGCGCAGATATGCCTCGATCCAGTTGCCGAACTCGGTCGCGAGATGCCACTGGTGCTCGCTGATGTACAAGCCGGGCACCGCCGCGGGAAACGCGACTTTCAGCTGACTGCGGAACCCACCGCCGGGCTCGTCACGGAACTGATGGCAGACCCCGCCGATGAGTTCACCGTCGGCGAGCTTGGCCGCACCGGCGACCGCGAACGGGTAGGACGGGTCCGCGGCGACCACCACTTTCGCCGGGTCGGTGTACTCGACGAGGAACCGGCTGGCGAGCATGGCTCCACCGGTCACCTCGACAACCTCCTGTCGTCCATCGGGCATGGTGGCGATGATGTAGTGGTCCGGGCACGCGTCGGTCCAGAACGCCTGATCGTTGCCCACCCGCGCCCGGTCGAATGTGTCGATGAAGCCCTGCGCGGTGCCGTGGTCGCTGGCGATCTCGACGGTCGACACGGCCCAGCGTCCACCCGAGGCCGCGAGTGTGGCGCGGGTGGCGGCTTCGGAGGCGACGAGCTCACCGGCGAGAAGCTCACGCAATCCGTTGGATCCGATCAGCACGCGAGCCTGAGCCAGCACCGCTCGGGCGGCGGGGATGTCGTCGACTTCGATCGCGAAGCGGGCGAGCAGTGAGTCGAGCTCACCGGTCAACAGGCCGACGTAGTCCTTGCGCAGCCGCGCCGCGGCGACCGAGAGCCGCCGTCGTTCCCACTCGACGACTCTGCCCTGGTCGACCAAGCGACCGTCGATATATGTCCGCAGTCCGGCTGCCGACGGACCAGGGTCGGCGAAAGTGGTTCCCGCACCGGCATAGGCGACCGCCGCGGTGGCAGCCGTCACCCCGGCGGCACGGACGATGAAGCTTCTTCTGGTCAGCATTGACCAATTCCCTTCGATTTAAAGCTAGCTCAACTTGCGATAACACAGCTTCCGTTACCGCCGTCACGTTGTCAACGGTCTGCGCATAATTAACGCCATACGAACTTGCGTTTCCAGGCGCGGGAAGGCAGTGTTAACGCAAGTTTCAATAGCTTTAATGAGAGGTTGCCGACATGGACGATCCCATCGAAATCCGAACATTCCTCGGCGAGGAGAACGTCACACGCCAGCAGGTGCGCGCCTGGGAAGCGCGGCGCGCCGAAGCGGTGCTCAAGAGGTTCGCCGCACGCCTGGGGCGCCGCGGAGTAGCCGAACTCCTGCCCGACTTCACGATCGACAGAGCGCTCGACGCGCCCCTCGACGTCCAGCGCGAGGCCCTCACCGCCATGAAGACCGAGCTGGGGCACGCGGGAATCTACGCCATGCTCAAGCGCGATCTGGCGATCTCGGACCGGATGGCACGAATCGGTGTCGCCACCAGCCGGGGCCGAGCCAAGTTTTCGGTCACCCGCCTCGAAGTCCCCCATTACTCCGCGCAGCGATTCGCCGACTGGTTCAACGATCTGACCATCACCGACGCCGAGGTCGACATGGTGGCCGCCACCCCGGACCACTACCTGTTGCGCGGCCTGCCCGACGGCCGTCAGGAAGTCGTCGAAACGACCGGCGGCTCGCCCACGGCGTCGCGGTTCCTCGTCGATTACACCAGAACCGAAGCGCTGACCATCCCCGTCGATCCCGACTTCCCCATCCAGGTCGCGGGCCAAGCCCTGCTCGACGACGGCCTGGTCATCGGCGGCGTCCGCCACCAGTTCCGTGACCGCGACGGCACTCTCGAAGCCCTACTGACGGTGCAGTTCCCGGGCAATCTGCCCGACCGGCTCATCCACCAGCACCAATGGCACCTGGCCGACGAGTTCAGCAACTGGATGATCGCCGCAGCCCCGGTCGCGGCGACCGCCTGACGCCGAGGACCGCACAGACCGATGCCCGGCCCACCGATATCGGCGGGCCGGGCATCGACTCAGGAGACCGGGTCGGCCGCCCTCAGCCGTGCTGCACTACGTGCTGATCGATGAGATACACGCCAGCCGTGGCGATGTCGAAGTACATCCCGGCCAGACGCAGCCGCCCCGCACGCTCGGCGGCCGCAACGGTGGGGTAGGTCCGCAGGTGCTCGAGTTGTTGCGCCACATTGTGTTTGGCCAGCTCATCGACCGTGTTGCCGACTAGCTCGACCGGTCCGGGACCCAACGCGGGCACGGGAAGGCCCGCAGTCATGCGCGCCACACTGGGTTGCGCTTGCTCGATCCAGTGGTTCAGCCCGGGCAGGTGCCCCGGAGCCCCGGTGAGCGCCGCGGTCATCGCGCCGCACGAGGAGTGCCCGCACACGACGATGTCCTCCACACCGAGGACTTCGACCGCGAATTCGACGGCCGCGGCCACCGAGCTGTCGGCCACCGAGCCGGGACCTGTCACCGCGTCGCTGACCGGGACGAGGTTGCCGATATTGCGCACCACGAACAGGTCGCCCGGACCACTGGCGGTGATCATGTTCGGCACGATGCGCGAGTCGGCGCAGGTGATGAGCAGCGTCTTGGGTGCCTGCCCTGCGGAGAGCCGGTTCATCAGCGGCCGTACCGAGGCCGCGGTGTGCATGCGGTAGGTATCGACGCCGCGTTGCAGTGACGGATTGACCACAGTCGGTGCACCCGGGTCCGACCGGAGTTCGGCGAGCTCAGGCGACTGCCGGTCCGCCCAACCCGCCATCCACGGTGCGGGCGATGCCGCGGCGGTCTTGCGGTGCACGGTCGGTGTTCCGTCACGTCCGGCACTCAACCAGGGGTGGCCGATCTCCTGGACGATCACCAGTCCACCGCCTGTCTCGTAGCTCTCCTGCCAGTCGTTGATCGTCTCGAAGACGGAATGGTCGAGATAGTCCGCGACCAGGTCCACGTGCACCACGGCCGCCGGTGGAATCGAGTTCAGCACTGCCGACAGCTTCGGCGTGGACAGGAAGCTGAGCGAGCCCTCGATCACAAGGTGCCACCCGTCTTGTCGTTCCTCGGCGTGGATACCCGACCACATCGTGCGGTACAGCATCATCACCGCGGCGACGGCCAGTCCGAGGAACACGCCCATCATCAGATCGAGCAACACGACCCCGCCGATCGTCGCCGAGTAGACGGGCAGGTCGCCGTGCCTGCGCGCGGTGCGGACGTGCCCAATGTCGACGAGCTTGATACCGACGTACACCAGCAGACCAGCCAGCGCGGCCATGGGAATGTTCTGGATCAGACCACCCAGGGCGACGGTGAAGACGAGCACCCAGACGCCGTGCAGCACAGCGGACCAGCGGGTGCGCGCGCCGGCCATCACATTGGTCGAGCTACGCACGATCACGCCGGTGACGGGCAGTCCGCCGACCGCGCCGCAGGCGATATTGGAGATGCCCTGCCCGATGAGTTCCCGGTTCAGATCGGCCCGCGGGCCCCGGTGCAGCTTGTCGACAGCGACAGCGGAGAGCAGGTTCTCCACGCTGGCGATGAGCGTCACCGACAGCACCCCGATCAGGAACACACCGAGCTCGGATCCGGGCAGACGCGGCGCGAACGACAGTGCGGCAAGCGGGTTTCCGGGAATATCGACCCGACTGATCCGCAGATCGGCCAGGGTCGAGACAAGCGTGACGAGCACGATCGCGACCAGCGGTCCTGGGACCCGGCGCACCGTCGCGGGCATCTTCGGCCACAGCAGCAGGATCGCGAACGTGGACGACCCGACGACAACTTCCCACAGCGGGGCCGCGACGAGGTCGCCGACCATCGAGGCCAGGTTCTCGATAGGCGAGCTCTTCGCCTTCGACCCGAGGATCACGTGCACCTGACCGAGGACGATGGTGACACCGATACCGGCCAGCATGGAGTGCACCACCGCCGGTGAGATCGCCAGCGCGACACGGGCAACGCGGCTGAGCCCCAGCAGGATCTGCAGGCCACCCGCGATGACGGTGATCGCGCACATGGCCGCCCAGCCCAGGTCGGTGATCAACCCCGCTACGACGACGACCATTCCCGCGGCCGGACCACTCACCATCAGCGGTGATCCGCCGAGAAGCCCGCCGAGGACGCCGGCGATCACCGAGGAGATCAGCCCGCTGTAGACCGGGGAACCCGAGGCCAGCGCGATGCCAAGGCACAACGGCACCGCGACCAGGAAGACGACGATCGACGACGGGAGGTCGAACTTCACCACCTCGCGCCAGCCGGATCTCACAGCATCCGGACCCGAGCGCGTTTCTGTTGCTTGCATGAATAACTTCCTCTCGGTCGACGGCCGACCGCTCGTACCGTCGGCCCTATTTGCGCTGAATCCCCTCCACCAAGAAGATCGGAGAAAACCGAACAGTTGGATAACGGAACAATAACTCCAACGAGCTTCATTCGGTACGTCAGAGATGTAAACAATAGCGTCACGCTGATTTTCGGGAAACTACTTCATCACAATCCAAAACAAAGGTGTCGGCAGTCACAAGGGCCGGGATTCGGGACATTGAATAATCTACTTATGCAGACTCTGCACATGACGAATCACCAGCTCACACGGACTTTTGCAGTACCGACCAGGCACAAACAAGCAACTCCAACCCGTTTCCGGAGCTCTGGAAACGGGTACCGAGTCCAATATCTACGCACATCGAACGCCAGTTTTAAGTTTGTGTCGAGCAGAATCCCTAGATCGCCGCGAGACTATTTCTCGGGCGCGCGCCGGGCGGCAATGACGGTAGTAACCAAGGCCAGAACCGCCACCACAACAATGGCTCCGTCCAGGGTCGTACCCGCAGTGCGCAATCCCCAATGATTCGCGGCGAGTCCTTGTCCGATCACCGGAATCGATGTAGCGAGATAGGCGACGACAAAATAGGCCGAGACCACTTCCGCGCGTCGAGTCTCCGAGACCGCGGCGAGCAGGGCGACGACGCCCTTACTGAACGACAAGCCCTGACCGATCCCACAGAACGCCGCACCCATGACCATGAGCGCGAACGCCTGGGCGGCCAGCGCGGCGATGAGAACCAGCCCACCCACCGCGAGCAGCGCGCAGCCGATGACGATCGCGACTGGCGTCGACATCCCACGCCCGATGATCTGCGCCGAGGCCGAACACAGGAACAGGGTCGCGATCACGAGCGCGGTGATCGCGTGGTTGTCGATGCCGATGACATGGGCCAGGAACGACGGGGCGATGGCGCTGAACGATCCCATGACCGCGAAGCCCGCCCCTGCCGCCAGCGCCGCACGGGCGAATGTGGCACGCGCTTCGGCAGGAACCACCGGCTTCTGCATTCTCGGCCGGGCCCGGCAAGTCACCTCGACCGGTTCGGCGATGAACCACACCCCTACGGCGGCCGCTGCCAGCAGGATCAAGTCGATGACGAAGGGGCTGCGCAGCGGCGTCGAACCGTACTCCGCGATCAGACCGCCGGCCAGGACCCCGAGCCCGAGCCCACCGATATTCGACGCAGTGGCCACCGCCGCGGCGCGGTGGCGCCACGAAACCGGAGCCGTGTCGATGACGGCAGCGGTGGCAGCACCCGCGTAGATGCCCGCCGAAATACCCGACAGCAGTCGTGCGCCCATCAGCTGCCAGACCGGTCCCGCAGTCAAGAACACCACCGCGCCGACAGCGGAGAAAGCGATGCCCGCGAGAAGTAGTGGGCGGCGGCCGAATTGGTCGGACCAGCGGCCGAACAGGATCAGCGCGGCGACGACGCCCAGTGCGTAGGCCGCGAAGATGGTCGTAGTGGTGAGCACGTCGAAGCCCATGTGCTCGGCATAGAGCGCGTACAGCGGGGTGGGCAGCGTGGTGCCCATCATGACGACCGTGAAGGCGAAGACCGTGATGACGAAAGCGACTGGACCCGCCCGCCGCGTCGTCGCGACGTCCGCTGCGGATGCAACCATGACCAGCCCTCCCTCTCTGTGCGATCAATCCTTAACGCCATAACTAATTGCGTTAAGACTGTCCCCGATTCCGGACAAACACAAGGGCTCACACCTCGCGCACCGCTAGCCCGGACAGGGCGAACCAGAGGCAGTATTGTGAATACGAATGTATCCATAATGTGCGTGAGCAGGGGCGTAGCACCGCAAGGCGCACACTGCACAGAGACCGACAGCATGACGACCGAATGGAGAAGTGGTGGGGAGAATCACGCCGGCAGTCCGAAGCTACGCGGGCCTGACGGCCGACGAGCGGCGGACCGAGCGGCGCCGCCGCCTCCGGCACATCGCCCTCGAGGCCTTCGCCACCGGACCCGGCTACCGCGAAATCCGACTGGCCGAACTCTGCCGAACCGCAGGGCTGTCGACCCGGCAGTTCTACCAGGAGTACAACACCCTCGAAGACCTCCTGAGTGAACTGTTCCTGCACGTGAACGACACCGTCGAACAGCGCGTCCTCGACGCCGCTCGACAGACCGTCGGTCGACCGTTGATCGACCGGGCGACGGCGATACTGGGTGCCTACCTCTCGTACTTCACTGCCGATCGCCGCTGGGCCCGGGTCGCTTTCGTCGAAATAGTGGGAGTCAGCGAGCGGATGGATCTGCAACGCCTGCAGGTCCGTTCGCGCTGGCTGGACCAGCTGTGCGACACGTTCGACAGCTTCGCCTCCGACGGCGAGATCGCCCCGGACGACTTCCGGCTCAGCGCCACCACGTTCGCGGGTGCGGTCAACGGATTGATGCACGACTGGGCGATCGGCTGGATCGATGCCACCCCGGAGCAGCTCGCCGACAGCCTGCAGCGGATCCTCTTCGGAATTCTGGGCACACCGGGCCCGAAGCAATCGCAGGTGGACCCGCCCAGCGCCGAGCAGACATCGGTTCGCCGCAGACCACGCAACCGCAGGGAGATCATTCTGCGCACGGCCGCGACCGCTTTCGCCGAGCGTGGCTTCCACCGCACCTCGATGACCGATATCGCCTCGGCCACCGGCGTCACCCATGCCGCGGTCTATCGACACTTCCGCACGAAGCAGGAGCTCCTCGGTTCCTGCCTGCGTGAAAGTCTCGACCTGATCATCTCCCGGGTCGATACCGCTCGCGAGAATCCGGGCGATGTCGGTGTGGCACTGCACGAGCTGGTCCGGGTCACGCTGGAGATCCGCGGTGTTGCCCGGCTGTGGCAACTCGAGTTCCGGAGCCTGAGGCCGGTCGACCGCAGCGGCATCCTGTCTCGCGCGGTTCGCCTGACCCAGCGCATCAGAGAGACCGTCGGCCAGCGTCGCCCGGGGCTGGCCCCGAGTGATCTGGAGGCGCTGAGCTGGATCGTTCTGTCCGTGGTGACCAGCCCGTCCAACCATCGCATCCAGCTGCCGACGGATCGATTCGTCTCGACGCTCGACGCGGTCCTCGGTGCCGTGGTCGACGTCGATCTTCCCGGCGGCGACGCGCGGACACCGATCGTCGAGTCCGGCGACACCGGACCAGACACGCGATCCGAGCCCGACTCCCGACCGGAGCGAATGATCATCGCCGCGGCACAGCTGTTCGAGGAACGTGGTTTCGGCGCGGTGAGTATCGAGGACATCGGTGCCGCGGTCGGGGTCAGCGGGGCCGCGCTCTATCACCATTTCGCCGGCAAGACCCAACTGCTCAACGAGATCATCGACCGCAACAACGAATGGGTCGAGATCTACGCCCAGCGCGCGCTCGCCGAGGGTGCGAATCCGCAGGCATCGCTGCGGCTCCTGCTGCGGTACTACGTGGAATTCGCCATGGATCGCACCGATCTCGTCGGTACGGCGGTCAGCGAGATCGGGCACCTCCCCGATGACGCCGCTGCCAGGTACCGCCGCATCCACCGTGAAGGCAATATCGGCTGGGCACGGCTGCTGCAGTCGATCCGCCCTGAGCTGTCTATGCCGACCGCCCGGGTGTTGATCCACACGATCACCACAGTGGTCACCGACTCGGTGCGCAATCCCCGGCTGACCCGGCGTGCCGACCTCGCTGACCTGCTGTGCGTTATCGGTGAGCGAATCGCCATGGCCGATGTGCCCTACTCGCCGATACCGCAGTCGGTCTCGCAGTGACTTAACGGCACTGAGACTGTGAACTCCCAGATCAGTTGGTGATACAGACTGTCCAGCAACCTTATCGCAGAGTTACTTAGGTTGCATGGATCGGATTGCTGCGCCATCATGGCTCCGGCAGCGCGCCGCGCGCCGCGTTTCAGCACCCGCTCGAACGAGGCGGGTCCCGTCGAGAGGGATGACCCGGTGGGCCACTACAAGAGCAACGTTCGAGATCTGGAATTCAATCTGTTCGAGGTGTACGGCCTCGATACCGTCCTCGACGCGGGCGCCTTCGGCGACCTGGACAGCGACACCGTGCAGATGATGCTGTCGGAGGCGGCCAGGCTGGCGGAGGGGCCGCTCGCGGACCCGTTTGCCGACACCGACCGCAACCCACCGGTTTTCACCCCGGCCACCCACTCGGTTCGACTACCGGAACCGTTCAAGAAGGCAGTGCGCGCCTGGCACGAGGCAGGCTGGTGGCGGGTGGCCAAGAGCGAGGCGATCGGAGGCGTGCCCGCGCCTTCCATGCTCGCGTGGGCGATCAGCGAGCTGATCCTGGGCGCCCAGCCGGCGGCCTACATGTACCTCACAGGGCCGACGATGGCCGATATCCTCACCGGGATCGGGACTCAACAGCAGCAGCGCTGGGCGACGCACATCGTCGAACGTAACTGGGGCGCGACGATGGTGCTGACCGAACCGGACGCAGGCTCCGACGTCGGCGCGGGCCGCACCACGGCAACCGAGCAGGAAGACGGATCGTGGCACATCCAGGGCGTGAAGCGATTCATCACCTCCGCCGACTCCGACGACCTGTTCGAGAACATCGTCCACGTGGTCCTGGCCCGCCCCGAAGGAGCCGGGCCCGGAACCAAGGGCCTGAGCCTGTTCATCGTCCCGAAGTTCCACTTCGACGACGAAACCGGCGAGCCCGGCGAGCGCAACGGCGTCTTCGTCACCAACGTCGAACACAAGATGGGCTTGAAGGCCTCGGCCACCTGTGAGCTGACCTTCGGCGGACACGGGGTACCCGCGGTGGGCTACCTCGTCGGCGACATCCACGACGGCATCGCTCAGATGTTCAAGGTGATCGAGGAAGCCCGAATGATGGTCGGCACCAAAGCTATCGCCACTCTTTCCACCGGCTATCTCAACGCCCTCGACTATGCGAAATCTCGGGTCCAGGGCTCTGATCTGGCCCGCTCCCTGGAGAAGAACGCCGCGAAGGTCGCCATCATCAACCATGCCGACGTCCGCCGGTCGCTGATGATGCAGAAGGCCTACACCGAGGGCTTGCGCTCGATCTATCTCTACACAGCCGGCCATCAGGACCCGGTCTTGGCCCGCCAGATCTCTGGAGCCGACGAGAACCTTGCCGAACGCGTCAACGATCTGCTCCTGCCGGTAGTTAAAGGCGTCGGCTCCGAACGCGCCTACCAGTATCTGACCGAATCCCTGCAAACTTTGGGCGGATCCGGATTCCTCCAGGACTACCCGATCGAGCAGTACATCCGCGACGCCAAGATCGACTCGCTCTACGAGGGCACCACCGCGATCCAGGCGCAGGACTTCTTCTTCCGCAAGATCGCGCGCGATCGCGGGGTGGCCCTGGCGCACCTGCTCGACCAGGTCCGATCCACCGCCGGGTCCGATGCCGATGGCGGGCGCCTCAAGTCCGAGAAGATTCTGCTCGCCCACGCGCTCGAGGACATTCAAGAAGTCGCGGGCGACCTGACCAAACACCTGTTCGCCGGGCGCGAGGAGCCGACCGAGCTCTATCGGATCGGTCTGCATGCCGTGCGTTTTCTGCTGGCCGTCGGCGATCTGCTCGTGGCGTGGCGGCTGATCGTTGCCGCCGACATCGCGCTCGCGGCTCTGGGCACCGAGGACGGTCTCGACGAGGCCGAGTTCTACCAGGGCAAGGTCGCCGTCGCCTCGTTCTTCGCCACCACGGTCCTGCCACACCTGACCGCCGAACGCGCGGTCGTGTCCAGCACCGACCTCGCTGTGATGCGTCTCGACGAATCGGGATTCTGAAGACCGACGCTGTCGGCCGGGTGCACCAGTTCTTCCTGGCCGACGGCCGACGATGAGTGCGGGCGAGCAGCGGCACGACAAGATCAGTACGCGCAGGATCGCGCGCAGAAACCAACTCCTCGACATCGCACGAGAGGCGTTCGTGGCCAGGGGATACCACGGTGTCACCATGGCCCTGCTCGCTCGCCGGGCCGACGTGACCAAACCTGTGCTCTACGACTACTTCTCCAGCAAACTCGACCTCTATCTGACGGTCGTCCAGTGCATGCTCGACGACTTGGTCGCCACAGTGGACCGAGCACTCGGCTCTGCCGAGACCGATCGGAAGGTCGTCGACTGCACGGTCGCGGTCTTCTTCGACCTGATCGATCACGAGGGCATTTCTAGCCTCACGCTCGTTTTCGGTGGCGGCGTGCCCAGTGAGCCGTCGGTCGAACTGCGAGTCCGCGCAGCACTGTCGAGCTGTGCGGGCACCATCGCAGAACGACTGTGCCCGCACGACAGCGAGCAGGTACGGGCGCGAATGCTGGCCTTCGGCTTGGTCGGCGCCAGTCTGACCGCTGCCTCGGATTGGCATCGGGCCGGAATGCTCGTACCCAAGCACCACGCGGTGGAAGCGATCAGCACCTTGTGCTGGCACGGGCTACACGGCCTCGACATTCGATCATCATGAAACTAGTTGGTGCACAACATCTTTCGTATGTCTCATATCACCACATTGCCGAGCGGGACACCCTTGCGCCGGGTCCGCCCGGCTTCCAATGTTGATCGCAGGGGGGCAAGTGGTGGAGGTGCAATGGTGGGTGAGCAGAAACGTCGGCGGCCCGGCGGGCGATCCGCGCGAGTACGGGAATCCGTTATCGACGCGACACTGAAAGTTCTGGCCGACAAGGGGTTGACCGCGTTCGCGGTCGCGGAGGTCGTCGCCCTGTCCCAGGTCCATGAGACAACCATCTACCGACGCTGGGGCTCGCGCGAGGACCTCATCGTCGATGCCTTGTCGAGCGCGGCAGGCTTGTCTGTCCAGGTCCCCGACACCGGCTCGATTCGCTCCGACCTGGACGAGTTGTTGAACATCGTCAGCGAATGTCTCGGCACACCGACGGGCCGGCTCCTGAACCACGCCTTGTCCTTCGGCGGCGACGACCCCCGCTGGACAAGGCTGCGAGACTCCTTGTGGGATGCCACGCTGCGACCGATCTACCCGATCACCGAACGCGCGGTCCGCAGGGGCGAGCTGCCGGTCGGCATCGAGCCACGAATGTTGCTCGAAACCTTGCTCGCCCCTTTACAGTTGCGGGCCTTGAAACTGAGTGATCCCCTCGATCCGCAGCTGCGAATTCGCTTCATCGACATGATCCTGCACGGCGCCGCGAGCGCGGTCGCCGCAGAGGACGATCCGGGCGGATGACTGGGACGATGATCGAAGCGGCGGTCGTGGCGTGTCAGTTCGTGAGTGCGACATATTTGGAGTCGAGGTATTCGTCGATGCCTTCGATGCCGCCTTCGTGTCCGAGGCCGGAGGCTTTGACGCCGCCGAACGGAGCCGCGACATCGGACAGGACTCCCCGATTGACCGCGACCATGCCGGTCTCCAACGCATCGGTGACGCGTAGGGCGCGGCCGAGGTCACGGGTGTAGAGGTAGGCGGCCAAGCCGTACTCGCTGGCGTTGGCTCGGTCGATCGCTTCGGCTTCGTCGCCGAAACCGGTGACGACCGCGACCGGACCGAAGATCTCCTGGTCGAGAATGTGCGCGCGGACGGGGATCTGATCCAGGACCGTGGGCGGGTAGAAGAAACCTGGACCCGGCAGGGGTTTGCCGCCGGTTCGTATCCGGGCACCGGCCGCGACCGCTTCGTCGACGAGCCCTGCGACCCTGTCGAGCTGGGCGGCACTGACCAGCGGCCCGACTGCGACGCCTGTCCGATGTCCGGCACCGACGGTCAACGCGGCCATGCGTTCGGTCAGCCGGGCCGTGAATTCCTCGAGCACAGCGTCGGCGACCAGGAAGCGGTTGGCGGCCGTGCACGCTTGTCCGCCGTTGCGCATCTTCGCGGCCATCGCACCGTTGATCGCGGCGTCGAGGTCGGCATCGTCGAAGACCAGGAAGGGGGCGTTGCCGCCCAGTTCCATCGAGGTGCGCAACACCCCGGAAGCCGTTCGGGCGAGCAAGATTCGCCCGACCCGCGTGGAACCGGTGAAAGTGAGTTTCCGCAGTCGGCGGTCGGCGAACAGCGGCGTCGAAATCGATGCGGCATCGGAGGTCGGCAGCACCGAGAGGACACCGGCGGGCAGGCCTGCTTCGGCGAAGATCCGTGCCAGCGCCAGCATGGTCAACGGTGTCTCGGCCGCGGGCTTGACGATCACAGTGCAGCCCGCGGCCAGTGCCGGACCGATCTTGCGGGTTCCCATGGCCAACGGGAAGTTCCACGGGGTGATCGCCAGCACCGGCCCTACCGGTGCTTTGGTGACCAGGATCCGGCCGTTGCCGGCTGGTGCGGGCGTGTATCGGCCCTGAACGCGCACCGCTTCCTCACTGAACCAGCGCAAGAACTCCCCGCCGTAGGCGACCTCCGCGCGACTGTCCGGCAGGGCGCGTCCCATCTCGGCGGTCATGAGCAATGCGAGATCTTCGGCGCGCTCGGTGACCAACTCCCATGCCCTGCGCAGGATCTGGGAGCGTTCGCGGGGTGCGGTGGCGGCCCAGGGGCGCTGGACTCGATCGGCCGACTCGATGGCCCGCATCGCATCGATGGCGCGGGCGTCGGCGACGGTGGTCAGGGTGTCGCCGGTGGCCGGGTCGAGGACCGGGTACCGGTAGCCGTCGGTGGCATCGACCGCTGCTCCGTCGATCCATAGGCCCTGCGGGGTGTCGGCGATCACTGCTGTTGCGTCGATCATCGTTGTGCTCCTTCGGGTTCACCGGTCGGGGCGAACCCTCGGTCGACCTCCTCATGGGCGATGGCGGCCAGGAAGACGCAGGCTTGATCCAGCACAGCCCGACCGGTTGCGACCACCCCCGCCGAGGTGAACAGGCCGTGCGCGTGCCGGGGCAGATGGATGTGGGTGATCGGCGCTCCGCACGCGGCCAAGGTCGCGGCGTAGTCGATGCCTTCGTCGCAGAGCGGGTCGTTGCCGACCGTGGACAAGAAGGTGGGGATCGGGTGCGGGTGCAGGCCGGGGTTGAGATCCGGTGCGTCCCGTGATGTCGCGATACCGCCGAGGTAGAGGTCGGCAAACCAGTGCATTGTCGCAGCGGTCAGCGGAAATCCCTGCTGGACACGGTGATAAGAGGCGGTGTCCATGGCCAGGCTGAGTACCGGGTACAGCAGCATCTGGGCGCGAACGCGGGGACATTCCGCGGCGATGGCCGCGGCGAGCTGGCCACCGGCGCTGTCACCGCCGACGATCACCCGTTCGACATCGAGACCGTGCTCGATTCCGTGTTCCATCAGCCACCGGGTCGCGGTGCGCATGTCGTCGACGGCCGCGGGATACGGGTGTTCGGGGGCCAATCGGTAGTCGACCGAGACGACCGCCACGTCGGCATGGGCGGCGAGGTAACGGCACAGCGTGTCGTGGGTGTCCGGGCTCCCCATCACCCAGCCGCCACCGTGGGCGAACAGCAGTACCGGGCGCGCGGAGCGGGCCGGGTAGTTGCTGTACAACCTGATCGGAAGGTCTTGCTCCGCACCGATGTTCATGTCCTCGACCCGAGCTAGCTCGACCCGAATCAGCCCGCTTCTTGCGCAGCCCGCGGTATAGGCCGCGCGCGCGGCGTCGACACCGAGGGTGTCGAACGATGCGCTGCCGTTGTCGCGGAAGGCGCGAATGAGAGCTCGTTGGTCGGCGGCTACGTCGTCGAGGCCGCGATCGGGTGATTCAGTGCTCACGAACGCACCGCTTCGGGTCGCGTCCGCGCCGTCACCAATCGCCGGTAGTCCTCGACGGTGCCGCACCAGTTGTTGATGACCTTGCCGTCGCCGTTCTTGTACCAGGATGAGCATTCGGAGGTGAACGCCGAATCCTCCAGCTGTACCTGCAGCCACGCGTTGTACCCGCGGATCGCGTACTCCTCGACATCGATGTTCAGTTCGCTGTAGGCACACAGCCGTTCGACGGATTCGGCGATGAATTCGTGCTGCACTTCGAGCATCGCCACGATCGAGTTGTGGTTGAGGTTGGTGTTGGGCCCGTAGACGAGGAACATGTTCGGGAAACCGTCGACGAGCATGCCCAGATACGCCTCAGGGGTAGTCCCCCATCGCTCGTGCAGCGATCGGCCGCCGCAGCCGATGATCGCGGTGTCGCCTTGGAAAGACTGGCTGGCGAATCCGGTGCCGAAGACGACCACATCCAGTGGGTAGAACTCGCCGTTGTCGACGAGTACGCCGTCGGGGGTGAAGCGCAATATGTTCGCGGTCTCCACGGTGACATTCGGCTGGGTCAGGGCCGGGTAGTAGTCGTCGCTGCGCAGGATGCGCTTGCATCCGAAGTCGTAGTCGGGAGTCAGTACGACACGCAGATCGGGGTCGGCGACCTGGCTTTCCAGATGTCGGCGGGCATCATCGGCACCGCTACGTTGACCGTCGGTCCCGCGCCTGGTTCGATCGAAGCCCTCCTCGCGTTCGTTGTGAATGCGCTCGCGCAGCGCGTGAAAGGTTCCCGGGTCGTTCCGGTGCGTATCGAGTTCGGCGGTGGTGAACACCTGCTGGTTGCGGGGCAGGATGTAGTTCGCCGAACGCTGGAAGACCACCAGTTGCTTTGCCGACGCGGCGATCTCGGGGACGTACTGGACCGCGCTCGCCGCCGCCCCGACACTCGCGACTCGCTTGCCCGTCAAGTCGACGGTGTGGTCCCAGCGCGCGGAGTGGAACATGTTGCCGCGGAACGAGTCCTGGCCTGTGAAGGTGGGGATGTGCGGTGTACCGAGCTGCCCCCACGCGGGAATCAGTGCGCGCGTGTGGAACTCGTTGCCGTTTCGGTCGGTCACCACCCAGTGCGATCTCGACTCGTCCCACTGCGCCCGCACGACTCTGGTGCCGAGGCGGATATGCTCGGTGAGTGCGAAGTGCTGCGCGAGATGGTGCAAATAGCTCAGCAACTCGTCGCGGCCCGCATACATTCGCGACACCGTGAGGTGCGGTAGGTAGCTGTAGCAGTAGATCACCGACTGGGTGTCGCACGCGGCGCCAGGATAGGTGTTGTCGCGCCAGACACCCCCGATCTCGTCGCCTGCTTCCAGCAGGCAGAAGTTGCGCACGCCGTGGCGTGTCAGTTGGGCGGCGGCGCCGAGGCCACCGAAACCGGCGCCGATGATGAGCGCGTCGTAGAGGTGTTCGGTCATGTGTCGTCTCCGAAGGTGATGATTTGACGTATCTCGTTGCCGCCGGCCAGGCGGTCCATGGCGGTGTTGATGTCGTCGAGGGCGATGCGCGAGGAGATCAGCCGTTCGACGGGCAGACGCCCCTCTCGCCACAGCCGCTCGTAGCGAGGGATGTCGCGGGCGGGGTCGGCGGAACCGAGGTAGCTGCCGACCAGCGAATGCGCACGGCTGGTGAGCCGCAGGGGCGAGAGGGTGATCTGCGCCTGCGGATCGGGTAGTCCGACCGTGACCGTGGTCCCGCCGACCGCGGTGCACGCGATCGCTGTCTCCAGTGCGCGTGGATGGCCTGCCGCCTCGACGACGATGTCGGCCTCGACTCCATTGTCGATAGCTTGGGCAGGCGTGAACACGTCGTCAGCGCCGAGCGCTCGGGCGGAGTCGAGTTTGTCGGCGAGGGTGTCGATGCCGATGACACGGCAATCTCGTTGCGCGAGCGCGACCAGCAGCGCGGCCATCCCCACTCCACCCAGACCGACGACGGCGATCGTGTTCCCCGGCACCGGCGCGCGCACATTGAGCACAGCACCGCCGCCGGTCAGCACCGCGCATCCCAGCACAGCCGCGACCTCGGCGGGAACGTCGTCACCCACCGGCACCACCGAGCGCCGGTCCACGACGATGTGGGTGGCGAAAGCCGATACCCCGAGGTGATGGTGCACGGTCGAGCCGTCGTGGGTCAGGCGGCGACCGCCGTCGAGCATGACGCCTTCCGCGTTCGCCGCTGAGCCCGCTGGGCACGGCACGCGTCCCGCCGTGTCACAGGCCGCACAGTCGCGGCACCGCGGCAGGAACGTCATCACGACGCGAGTTCCCGGCGCGATGTCGTCGACGCGGGAGCCGACACGTTGCACCGACCCGGCGGCTTCGTGACCGAGCAGCATCGGCAATGGACGTGGCCTGCTCCCGGTGAGCACCGACAGATCCGAGTGACAGACTCCGGCGGCCTCCACCCGAACCAGTAGTTCGTTCGCTCGTGGATCCGCCAGGTCCAGTTCGCAGACTCGCAGCGGCCTGGATTGGCTGAACGGAGTTTGCGCGCCCACTCGTTCGAGCACCGCACCGCGGATTTTCACAGCTTCACTCCGTCGTCTTCGGCAGACAATGTGTCGTCGGACAGGACAGTCGCCGGGCTGTAGCGCTCGGGCAGCGCGATGACGGCGACGGCCGCGAGCAGGAACAGCCCACCGCAGAGCGCGAAGCCGATGGCGAAACCAGTGGTGCCCGCCAGGTAGCCGAGCAACAGCGGGGCCAGCGCCGAGATACCGCGGCCGACGTTGAAGCAGAATCCCGCACCGGTCGCGCGGAGCTCGGTGGGATACAGCTCGCCGAGATAGCTGCCGAGAATGCCGGTGAACACGGCGAAGAAGGCGTAGGCGGGCCCGAGCACCAGCAGTGTCGTCTCGTTGGCGGCCACCACGTAGAGGGGAAGTACCAGGCCGGTCCCGAGCAACGACGCGATGAGTGCGCGCTTTCGGCCGACCTTGTCGGCGATGAATCCGAAGACGTTGTACCCCAAGAACATTCCCAGGTTCAGCACACTGATGAAGACCGCGACCGTGGTGGCGGGGACCTGACGGTCCTCAGCCAGGAAGGTGGGCAGCCAAGCGCTGGCTCCCCAGAAGCCCAGCAATGCCAGCGAACACACGGTGGTGCCCAGGACCGTGGAGCGAATCAGCGTGCGGCCGAAGATCTCCCGGGTGTTCGCTGTCGGCGCTTCGCCCGCCGCGCGGCGAGCGCTGACGTTGTCGAGCCATTCGCGCGATTCGGGGAAGAACCGCCAGATCAGCACAATCGGCACGATCACGCCGACCCCGGAGACGAAGAACATCGCCCGCCAGTTCGAGGCATAGGTGCCCGCGATCAGCGCCGCGAGCATGCCACCCACCGGGAACGCGCTCATCACGAACGCGACGGCGCGGCCCCGTTCCCGCTCGGACCACGACTCGACCACGTAGGTCGACACAATCGCCCACACACCGCCCAACCCGAAGCCGGCGACCAACCGCAACACCATGATCCAGCCGAAGCTCGGCATCACCGCCACCGATGCCGTGCACACACCGAACAGCGCCAGGCTGCCCAACAAGGCCACTTTCCGGCCGTGTTTATCGGCGATCCGGCCGACCGTGACCGAGCTGGCGCCGATCCCGAGCAAGGTCGAAGTGGCCAAGAGGCCACCCTGCACGACACTGATACCGAGGTCTGCACGCATCGACGGCAGAGCCAGCGAAAGAATGACGATTTCCAGCGCGTCGAACAGATAAGCGGTGAACGATCCGATCAAGATGATCCACCGAACGGGAATATTCATCTAACGACCCCATTGTCAATAAATGTGTGAGGGACTGGGTTTCAGTTCGAAGAACTGAATGCGGAGCCGAACCAATCGGCGGCCTTCGCGGCGGCGATATTCGTGTCGCGCTGGTCGGAGTACAGACTCATGTGACTGACCGAGGGCAAGATCTCGAGACGTTTCGCCGGGCTGGCAATGTCGTTGAATGCCGCGATCTCGCGGTCCCACATCGTGATGTTGTCGCCCTCGGCGACGATCATCATCACCTTCTTGTCGAGAATGCGCGGCAGGAAGGGAAACACCGAGTAGTTCAGCAGCAACTCGGTGGACTCGAGCGTGCTCCAGTGCTCATGGCGCTCGGCTTCCCCGGACTCCCTCAGCTTGTTGAACACCTCCCCGATTCGCGGGAAGGGCCAGGTGGACAACTCTTTCCACGGTTCCAGCGAACTCATGCGCAGGGTCGCACCTTCGCCGCCGCCGGCACGAATCCTGCGGTCGGCCAGGATCGTGGCCTCCAGCTCAGCGAACGCGACTTCACCGTGCGCACGACGCATGTTGTCGTAGCCTTCGACCACCGGGACCACGCTCACCGCGGCCTTCACCCGGCTGTCGGTGGCGGCCAGCACCAGGGCGTGCCCGCCGCTGTAGGAGATGCCGAACACCCCGAGCCGTTGCGCATCGACATCGTCACGAGTTTCGACATAACTCAGTGCGTTCTTGTAGTCGGCGATCTGTTCCCATGGATCGATGTGCTGGCGCCGCGCGCCGCTGCTCTCACCGAATCCCCGATAGTCGAATCCGAGGAATTGCATCTGCTGCTCGGCCACGATTCGCGCGACATGCGGAAGCACGATTTCCTTGACGTAGCACCAGCCACCGCCGGCGACCACCGTGGGCAACGGACCCTCCACACCGTCGGGCCGGAACAAGGTGCCGACCAAGGTCTCGCCATCGCTGTGAAATGTGACGCGCTCTTCCATGAGCTGTTCCTCCGCTGCATCGAGAAAGAATTGAATTCGGCGAGTGCCGTGAACGAAGGCTATGTGCGCCGCGTCACCTCGCAGTGTCTCGATTTCGAGATCGCACCGACCGGCACCGGCGTCCTTCGACAGCGCGGCTTTGTGTCGCAGATCTGAGACACTCCTCGCCGATGTTCGGGGTTACCATCAGGGCGAGTGTGTTGCCGGTCACACAAGGTGGTGATGCGAATTACCCGTGCTGAGCAGCGACGATGAGGAGAGCTATGAATGATCAATCGCTGATTGCCGCGGCGCGGGAAGCATTTCTGCACGAGGGAGTGGAATCTGCGGATGTCCGCCCGGCCACCCTGCGTGCGTGGAAGCGCGCCAAGCTCGGCGGCGTCCGCCCCGACACCGAACCGGCCGTGGTCTTCGCTTCCGCGATGAACCCCGACAGCGCACTGCTGCGCGCGGTCCGACCCGTGGTTCACGACATCATGGCCCAGTTGGGCACCGCCGAGTTCGCGATGATGGTGACCGACCGTGATGCCTACATCGCCGACCGGTGGGTCTCCAGCACCTCGATGGGCACCCTGCTCGATGGCATGGGGGTACTGAAGGGTGCACGGTTCGACGAAGCCAGCGTCGGATCGACCGGGCTCGGAACCGTGCTGGAAGAACGCGCGATCTCCATCGTCGACGGCGCCGAACACTTCAACCGATGCTTCGACCCCGTCGTCGCTGTCGGAGTGCCGGTGATCCGGCCCGGCAGCGGAAGCATCGAAGGCGTTCTCGACCTCGTCTGTCCCACCGGCGCCCCCCACGAGGTCCTCGCCGCACTGGTCGAGCGCGCCGCCCGCGATGCCGGGGATCGCCTGCTCAGCGGATACGCCGCCGACGACCGCGCCCTACTCGACGCCTTCCTGCACGCCGATCGCCGAGGATCACGTCGACCCGTGATCGCCCTCAACGATCGCATCATCATGGCGAACACCCTCGCGTCGGCGCTGGTCGGTTCCCGCTACTCCCACGACCAGCTGTGGGACTCGGTCCAGCGAACCATCGCCCTGGGCGGGCAACCACTGCGATTGACCGCAGGCGACGGCTCTCCCATCGATGTCGGGCTGCGGCTGGTCCACAATTCCGGCGATGTCGCGGGCGCCTTGCTGCAGCTGTCGACCGCACCGACCGAACCCACCCGGTCGTCTTCCACCTCGGACTCCGTCTCCGCCCTCGTCGACGCGATACTCGACGAACTTCCCGGCCGCAGCTGGCTGTGGCGATCAGCCGTGCACGCGGCAGCGCGAGCAGCCACCACCGAGGGCCGCCTGCTCCTCTACGGCGCGCCAGGTGTCGGCAAGACCGCCCTGGCCGGCGCGGTGAGCGGCAACCGCATCACGGTCGCGAGAAAAGCGAGCGAAGGCAAGCTACTCGGCGACCTCACCCACCGCAGCTCCGATGAACTGGCCACGCTCGGTGCCGAACTGGACGCCCACGATCGCGGCTTCGCCGTGGCAACCCTGACCGCCGAGCGCGCCGAGGACATCGACCCTCGCCTGCTGACGATGTTCGAATACGTCGTCGAGGTCCCCGACCTGTCCCGCCGCCCCGAAGACGTCACCGATCTCGCCGAAATGCTCATCCGCCGACTCAGCGAAGGCACCGTCGGACTTGCCGCGTCAACCATTCGTGAACTCTGCCAACGCGATTGGCGCGGCAATATCGCCCAGCTCAACCGCACCCTGCGCGCCGCACTCGACCACACCACTGGCCCTCGCCTACAACCCGCCGACCTACCCACCACCACCGCGCAGACCTCCTCCCACAAACGCCTGAGCCATCTGGAACAAGCCGAACGCGAAGCGATCGCCGCCGCACTTCGACGAGCCAACGGAAACAGACTCAAAACCGCCGAAGCGCTCGGAATCTCACGCGCCACTCTCTACCGGAAACTAGCAGCGCTGGGATTGGGCTGAATACACGAAGCTCTGACCCCAGGTGACCGAGAGGTACCGTCAAATCAAGGTCATTACTCGACACCCTGGTCGCGAAACTGTTGACGGCGACAGTGCTCGAAGTCCTCGCGGCGCGCAAACCTGACTCCATCGGCTTCACGGAACCGCAGCTCCGTTATGCCGACTTGTGACTAGGGGAGGTCAGCGCGGGGATCCATGGGGACCGGCATGGTCTCACGCCCGGCCTGCCCCGGCCATCCGAGGTCAGGCTCAATCAGGCGGCGCGACTGGCCGCCGTGGCCTTTCGGAGCGCAGCGCGTCTACGGGTTTCGGCTTTCGCGCGCTCGCCCCGGCGTAGCTCGGTGTCTTCGATCCTGATCCATCCTTGGGTTTCCAGCCAACGTTGTTGTGCGCGAGCATCCCCGGCGTTGAAGAAGAGTGGAAGGCCTTTGGCGTCGGTGGCCAACTCTGCGAGTTCGGACCAGGTCGGGCTGCAATTGTGCAGGCGCCGATGGATTCCGATGTGGTTGGCGACGAGATAGCCGACAATCGGTGCTGGAGCAGCAGAAACATGGTCCCCATGGAATCGGATGTGAAACTGCCGCCCGGTACATAGCGAGTGTGGGTTCCGGTTGTAGGCAATCCATCCTGCTCGCTCGAGGGTTCTAAACATCGGACCGCGCGCGATGCTGTACTCAGGGACGCAGCCTTCGGACAACACCCACCAGGAGGTCAACGCCTCGGATCGCCATGCCTCCTGCCACGTCGGGCCAACGCCGAAGCGCGCCCAGTGCATAGCGATGGCCTCCGAGACGAGCTCTCCGAACCTGTCTCGCTCGGCTCGAATGACCGACGTCAGTCGCTTCGTTTCTGCCGATGTTTCTGCTTTGCCGACCGAGGCGTTAAGCATGGGTGGCCCGGTGACTGCTTTCATTACCGCGTCAGGTGTGGGTACTTGCCCGGCTTCGAGTATCCACAACACCAGCTCGGCCTTGTCGCCGGTGCACGTGGCGAGATCCAAACGTTCTCGCTTGCTGAAACCGTATCGTTCTGGGTCTACTGCACGCGACAACCTGTGTGCGGCTTCGACGTCCCCGGCTAGTTCGGTCGCGGCCAGCCACGACTCAGCTCGGGGGTCGACACCTACTTGGCGTCCTTTCACGATCACTGTGGACATCGCTCACTCCGATCTCATGTGATGTGGTCAGTCGCTCTAGGCGAAGCCGACCTTGCCGGGCTCGCCGAGCTTGGAATACGCGGACCACTGACTAGTCCGATCGAGAAGGTCGCCCACGGACGATCGACTCGGCATTATACGGCGTTTACAGATCAACTGGAAGCACATAAGACGTTTACGCTCTTGATCATTTCGCGTTTGACAGATGAGCGGGCGAAGTATGGCCAACCCCGGAAAGCCATCGATCAATCCGACCGCTTTGGCGACGACGCCAGTGCAGCTCCTTGATGGCACCGTCTGACCAGTTCAGAACGGTTAGCAGCAGCAATTGGCCGTCTCGGGCTATGGAGAGGAACCCGCAAGCTGGAAGCGCTACGGGCTGCCGTCGCGGCTGGCGAGGTTAGTGGGCCGTCCACCGAGCTCGATTTCGACCGCCGCATCGAAGAGGTGAAAGGCTTGAATGTCGCCACTCAAGACCTTCCTGCGCCTTAGTTGCTGACATGGCAGCGGTCGGTCGTTGACGCTTCTCGATTCTGTCTCGTCGAAAACGGTTGTTCAGCAGCCGATCTTGCGGATGGTCAGCCTGCCTGGAGGGGCGGTCCGGCCAAGCCCAATGCGTACATCACGTCGGGGTGAATCTGCAGGTTGGCGACCACCTCGTAGGAAGTCGTGAATTCGTCGGCACTGTCACGGTGGCGGGCGAACTCGTCACCGACGGAACTTCGGCGTCCGATGGCGATGCACTGGTTCAGTAGCGCGGTCTGGCGCTGAAAATGGCTCCCGGCCGATTCCGCCGGCCACATATCGGGCTCGCCGGGGAACGGCGCGAGTATCTTCTGCCGCACCAGGCGCAACAAGTCTTCCGCGAGCATTGGAGTCAACGCGACCCGACGTGCGTCCTCCTCGATCAAGCGATCATCGACCGTGCCGGACACCGTGCCCGGCACGACTGTCAACGTGAGGTATAGCTCGGTGCCCGATAGTTGCAACGCAGTGCCTGCCAACTGGTCGCGGACGACATCGATGGCTGCATCGAGGCGGGCGTGTGTCCATGCGAGCCGTCCCAGCACTGTCTGTGTCGTCGCCCCGCCTCTGGAGGCAAGCACCCCTAGTAGCAGGGTTGCGTCAGCGGCATCTTCGCCCTCCGGCGCCGCGTGGGCGATCTCCGAGGCCTCGTGTGCGGCGTTGTCTGGTTCGATCACCAATTCGGCCCACGTCAGTCCGAGCAGGGTGCGAAGGCGTGAGAGCACCGTGAGGGTGACGGTGCGTTGGTCGGGATCGCGCTCGCTGTAGGGGTGCACGCCAGTCGCCTGGCATAGCGTCTGCTCGGTCAGGCCGAGTTCGGCGGCGCGTCGGCGGATTCGCGAATAATTCAACCGGGACGGCCCAGGGGGGATCATCGGACGTATCCGCGGTCGTTGTGCAGCGGTGTCGCGACGTGCCAGGCGCGCACTGTGCGCCACCAGCGACAGCTGGCCGGTGTCCTGTGTGCGGGAGCGAGCCCGGCGGCCTCAACCTGCTGGGCGATCTTTGGCCCGGTTAACTGCGCGGAGGCTTTGAATAGCGGCTTGTCCGGCGCCAATCCTTGCAGGATCGCGTAGGTCCGGGCAGCGGCCAAGAACGGCCGCGATGCCTCGGGCATCGCTAGCACACACCAATCCGGCCTTTCCCAACGTTGTGCGGTGTTCCAGCGCAGTGTGCCCCCCTCGTCGGACACGGCCGCGACAGGGATCCGCATCAGGTCCTCGGTATCGAACCCGGTGTAGACCGCGACCGCGACCGCGCCCGCGTAAGCAGGATTGACGACTTCGCTGCGCAGATGAGCAGCGACTTGGGGGGTGATCGGTATCCCGGTCAGACCGGGGCCGGTCAGATCTACCAGGTCCGATGGCATCTGCAGCAAAACGCCGTGCAGCAACGCGCCAGCTTGCGCGCCCCGCAACAACGTGATCGCGTGTTGGGCAGAATGCGCGCGAGCTACGAGACCGGTGACAAATCGGTGGACTTCCTCGGCGTCGTCGAATTCCTGGGGAAAGGTGGTCAGACCATGCCCATACCCCACACAGAGCAGTCCAGCCGCCAGCCGACGCAACTCCGCCTCGCCGTACCTCTGGGCCAATGCCTGCGCTCCCACGATCAGTTCGCTACCGAGCCTTCCCCGCGGCAACAACTCGCCGATATGGCCCCCCACGCCCGCCGTCGCGGGGTCGGGCAGGGTCGCCGACCATCGGCACGCCGCGTCCATGCCCTGCCGATAAACCGCGTCCACCCGGGAGAACTCTTCGAGCGACAAACGTCGGAAGGCATCGGCACGAAAGCGTGCCACGTCGGTGTCGGGCACCATCGGCAACGGCCGGGGCGTGCGCGAGGCCAACGGGGCGGATCGCCGTGCGTGCCTGTCGCGCAGTACGCGATCGGCACGATGGACCACCCTCGGCATGACACCGTCGGGAAAGCGGGCCAGAGCCTCTTCTTCTCCAACGCCATGGCACACCAACACCACTTGGGTGCCGGTGTCGCGCCACAAGCCGATCAACGCCGTCCATCCGGCCTCAGACAGCCGGTGCGCACGCAACACGATCACCCGTCGCACGTCATGAGCGCGAATCCAGGACCGCACCGCGATCCACGCGGATCGTTCGCTGCCAATGTGTTGGCCTTCCAACCTGCGTGCCGAACGGCCTAGGGCGACGAGGATGTCGTGGGCCAGCATCGCCGACCCGCGGGTTCCTGGCGTCGGGTGGACGGTGATGATGCCAGCGCTCAAGTTACTGCCCGCCAGCAAGGTCGCGGTGATGTTTTTGTCGTCGGCGGGATCGAGCAGCAAAATCATGCGCTGTCGGTGGCGACGACGCGGCGGCAGCCAGCACCATCTCAGTTCTGGGGCGAGCTCGTCGTCACTGACAGGGAACATCGCCGACCCGGGCGTGCTCATCCAGTTCGTCCGCTGAGTTTGGAGAACACGTAACCAAGGACGTCATGATCGACGGTGTCGCGTCCGGCTTTGTTCAGCGTTCGGGCGGCGTGGGAGGTGATTTTGGCCCAGGAGCGAAAGTTGCCGTGGCCGGCATGGGTATCGGCGTAGGCGATGATCTCGGGGTCGGCCTGGGCCCAGATCGGGTGGTAGGCCGGGATCACGGTCAGTACTTGTTCGGCGGTCATCCGCCGAAACTCCTGCCACACGTATACTCGCGAGCTGAGCATCGGCTCGCGCCGCAGCACTTCGTAGCAGTCCCCTCCGCCGACAAAGACGATCGCGATTTGGGTGCGTTGGTCGTCCCACAGATGTCGCCAGTACTCGAAACACTCTCGCGACAACCATTGAGCCTCATCGCAGACAAGGATCCGGAATCGTTCCGCGAGAACATCTTTCAATATCAGGTCGAACTCGATCGGTTTGGCTGGCGGCCGCCCGCTCACAGCCAACGCCGTAAACAGAGTGTGCCGGATGTCGCGTGGCGTGGGGCGAGCCCGGAACTGGACGCGACATACCAGCCCCGGTGCGAGCCGACACAAGGCCGCGTTTACCGACAAAGTCTTGCCCAGGCCAGCGTCACCATGCACACACATCATCGCCTGTGCCTCGATCACATCGGCGAGGTTGTCGTGCGCCATCATCAGCGCCTCGGTCGCCACCACGTTCACTCCCGCCAAGCCTAGATAGTGCTCGGGGACAGGATCGCCATAGTTGTTCTCAGGCGTGGGTGTGGCCGTCATGGCTTGTCCTTCTTCAATTCCCGCTTGGGTGAAGGTTCTATCGGCCGTACCCACTCCGGTGGTGGATGTGACAGTGGGATGACGAGTGGCCGTGCCAGTTTCGCGAGTTCTGAGTCGCTCCGGGCACCCAGCTCCTGCTTCGCTCGCTCGACGGTCATCATGTCCAGCGGTTGCGCAGGCTCGGCTCGGGTGACCGCGGCGTATCGGATCCGCCGTGAGCGTTCGGCCGCTGCAAGGTCGGCTCGCAACTGGCGGGCGCGGCCGGCGCGGGCACGTTGGACGTCGCGGATCATCTGTGGGGGTGCCTGGTCAGCCAAGATCGCGGGCCCCAGGTGGCGGCCGGTCTGGGCGTCGAACACCTCGATCTCGTGGTGATGGTTGGGCATGTATCGCACCCGCACCTTCGCACCGACAAGGCCGACCATCCAGTCCGCGATGTAGTGGCGGCCCTTGCCGCGCGCGACGCCTTTGGTGGAGATCACGCGCGGTTTGCGATCATCTTCGAGGGTGAACATCCACAACCGGTCGCGGTCGAGCTCTTGCAACGGTGTCGGATCGGCCAGCCAGCTGTCCAACGGCGAGACCCCGTTCAAACGGTCGATGTCGTGGTCGGTGCTGTTGTTCCAGGTCCTCACCCAGTCCAGCAGATCGGCGACGAACGCTTCGAATGGCAGCGCGGGCGCATCAGGATCCGCCACCGCACCGTTGACCCCGGTTTGAGAATGGGTGTAGCGAGGCATGCCCTTGAAGAGCATGCGCTTGACCGCGCCGTTGACCGTTTCGACCGCACCTTTCAGATACGGGGTATACCCCGGCAGCACCACCACGCGAGTCCCGAACACACCCAACGCGTCCTGCACCGTCGATGACAAGAAATCCTTGCCCTGATCCATGCGCACCACCGTGGGCAACCCGCCTGCCGGGCCGTAGGGCTCCTCGGTCAGGATCGACGCGCGCAGCGACGCCAGGATCGCTTCCCGATTGGGGAACCGTGGTGTGACCGCGACCCCCATGATCAGGCAATATTGCCGATCAACGAACCAGGTCACCCAGGGTTTCGCTAGCCGATCACCCACATCGACTTCCACCGAGGCCTCGACATGATCTGCCTCCCACTCGGCATTGCGGTAGGTCGAGGGCCGTTTCAAGAAGACATCGAACTTGCGGCGCTCCAGTTCCCCAGCACGCAATCCCGCGCGGTCACCGCGTGAGACATCCTTGCGCAGCGCGCGCTGCACGGTCACCAGGCTCGGAGCTGGGGCGCCGCCTTGCTCGGCTTGTTCGACGAGTTCGCGGTGCAACGCCGCGGCGTTGCCGCGCCAGTAGGCGAATCGGATCCGCAGCCGGTGGTCGATCCGGAACCGTTCACGCTTGCGCCACATCGGTTCCGCTGCCCGCCGTGCGGCAACCCACCTCCACGCTGTCCGTTCCGACACACCGACGGTTTGGGCGGCCAACCTGACATGGTGGCTGGTCAGATCCCCGTGCTGATCCAGCACGGCCAGCCGGTCTGCCGCCGCCTGGCGCAATGCAAGAACCGCCGGGTCGACCATGACACACCGCCTCCCGCAGAGTTGTTGTGCACTGCGACCAGCCGAGCCTGGAATCCGAAGCTTCGTCCTTGAGAAACTCGATCTGAAATATTCGACCACGTATCTGTCGACAAGGTCAACGAAAAGTGCTGACGTTGCGGCAACGCAGTTCACTGACATTGCGGTGGTGCATGGTCGTCAGTCGGGCGTGCGGACGTGTCGTGGCTTCGAAGCGTCGATCGTTCGTATGGCACTGAGCAGTGACCCAGGCCTACTGCGGCCGGACCGTGGTCCCCTTTCTGGTGTAGGAGTGCTGCGGTGTTGCGTCCGATATGACTCCTTCCGTCGCGATCACAACGCCGACGCCGGGCATCTGTACATCGCGGCGACCCCGACCCGCCCGACGCTGCGCCTCCGGGTCGGCGCGATCTGCCGACCACCACCTGCCGAAACGACCAGTGACGGTCTACAGGGAATCTGTCGGGCTGGGCGCTGACCTCGGCGGGAATCCGCTCCAGTTTCAGGCCATCAGCCAGAGCATGAGGTACCAGGTCTCTAGCCTGACCGCAGCGACCGCGGTGTCGACGACGAGCGACTAGCCTCGGCGCACCATCGGTTTCGACCGGGCGGCGGGCGCGCTACACGATCGGGTCCATCAGATAGATGTGTTCTCGCGTCGTGGACGGCGATTGCGGCACGCGGGGCGGCTCAGCACCGGATTGGCGCGGTTCGACGGCAGTGCACACCATTGGTGCCCGCAAGGATCGCAGCGCCACCACCATGGCTGGTTGCTTCGCGCAACGATATCGGCGACCAGCGCATCATCGTTCCAGCTAGCCGATTTGCTACTTCAGATCACACGTCGCGCAGAGAAGCGATCGAATGCCGGCCCGTAGCTCACACCGCATTTAGCTGGCCGGACTCGCAAGCCGAGCATTGGCCTCATACAGAAAGTAGAACTGCGCGTTCTTGGCAGTTTCCAGATCTTTCCATTGCGCCTGCATTGCTCGCAAGGTGGCCATCGGTATACCCAGCGCGGCAGCGACTCCGCCTCCAAGTAGCAAAGTTGTCGCCGCGGGGGTGCCACCGGCTGCGCCGGCAGCGACAACCATGCTCCCAAGCCCTGTCAGTCCAGCCAATCCCGCAGCATCAGAGATTCCCCGCCGCAGTAGGTCGCGGTAGCTGGAGTTCTCGGCGAACAGCTCATCGATTTCATCCAATGCAGGAGCAATTTTCGCGGTCCATTCATCCGCTATGATGTGCGGGAATTGAGGGTCTTCAGGATTGATGTCTATATCCTTGGAGATCTGCTGTACGCCTTCACGGAACTTGCCGAGCGGCTTCCGTAGATCGGTCCGGATATCCAGGATCTCATCAATTGTGGCGTGTTCGAAGTATGGGAGATGGTCGAAGAATCCGTTGGCTAGAGCAGCGTTCCGGCCACGTCGACGAGCAACCTGCACCGGCGCGAGAATTCCTGCGTCGACGCCTTTCCTGACGAGGTCACCTGTCACTTGATCGAAAAGCGGATAGCTATCTCCAGTAAGAAGTGTATTCGAAACACGATTGAAGTATTCAAAGGTTCCGATTGTAGACTCGCGGTCATCGCCGAATGTCGTGAGGTCGACATTATCCATCGGCTCGATAGTCAGAATTCCTTCGTTGATTGCCAGTTCCAGTTCATCGTAGCCACAGTTCGCCAGGGTATTCACCGCGTTGGCGATCAGCAATTCCTTCGTCGGGCGCAGCACCTCGAAGAACTGCTGGATTTCTTTCTTCTGGGCGCGGCGGTCAGCACGCGAAGTGCGGTCGTACTGATCGACCATCTGATTGAGTCTCTCCGCCTCATCGGGCGCGTAGACCGGGGCCCCCTTCGCCGCGAGCCGCAGGTACTCGATGTCTCGCGCCTGGCGGTATCCAGCCATCAGCTGCAAATAGGACATCTGTGGGCTGATCAACGTCACCGAGTCCGCGTACAGCAAGGCCGATCGACACAGCTGTAACTCACCCTGGATGCTCAACGGACCCGAAGGCGCAACTGCCACAGTCATCTGCATCCGCGTGACAGTCCGGTTCTTCGGGATCTCGCCGCGCCCACACTTCTTGCCCAACTCAAGCCCTTCGAGAGGAGGAGATCGTGCACCGGGGTGGCCGATCACCCAGGTAGATCTTAGCTACACCGACTCCATGCGATGGCAGCCCCAGGGTGGGGGCTCTGAATGCAGTACTACACATCGACTTCTGTTGCGTGAGCATACAATTCGCGATCAACGCATCTCCTGTGCGAGCTGGCTCTGTTGGCCGGACGGGGTAGCGAAGAGGTGGCTCCTCGATTCGCTATCCGTCGGCCTTCTCACCAGGGTCCTGAGCAGGCTCAGCTGTCGGGCAGAACATCTGCTGACTGTTCCTGCCCTCAGCGGCGTTGCGGAGTGCGCGTCCGCCTTCTGGCTGTCATCGACACTGGCTTGGGTTTTCGCGTTGTCGAACGCACAACGGTCTCCGGCGCTGGAACGGCCAGCGAGCCGAGGTGGACACGACCAGGTGTACAGCCGCATGCCGCGAAAATGCGTGGTGACAATGATCTGACGGAAGTAGCTTTGGAGGAAGTCAGAGCAGCTTCGGCAAGGCGGCAGATAGCTGATTGCAGCCGCAGAAGACCTGAGAGGTAGCAATGCCATATAGTTCCGCACGCGATCTGCCTTCCGTGGTCGAGATGTACCAGCAGCTGGAGACCTATCAGCCGCTGGCACGCCTCCTTCCCGAAGATCAGCGCCCCGACTTCGACCAGCTACACCAGAAGCTTCGGCACATCACCGACACTGTCGACGCTTTCGGTGAGCTGCTCGGCCCACGAAACTGGGTCTTCCACGATCAGCTGAGCCTTGACCGCATGGCAACGTTGATCCAAGAAAGCGGTGGTAACCATGAGGCGGCCGAAAGTGCGCTGGTTGCCTACTACCAGGAAGAAGGCACTCTTCGGTTCATGACGCTTCGAGCCGGAAAGCACAAGGCGATACGTCCACGACAGCATCTCATCAACTTCGCACTCACCGACTACGAAGCCGGACGGTACTACGCAGTAGTTCACGTCCTCATGAGTGTCATGGACGGTTTCGTCAACGATGTCGACACGAAGCTACGCAAGGGGTTGCACGCACGGGAGGAGAGCGAGGTCGATGCATGGGACAGCGTCGTCGGTCACCACATGGGGCTGACCTCTGCGCATGCAACCTTCCGAAAGGGCGTCTACGCCACCGATCAGACTGAGACGGTAGACCTGTACCGCAACGGCATCGTTCACGGCACGCTGCCCAACTACAACAACATCATGGTCGCAACCAAGGCGTGGAATCGCCTGTTCGCTGTGGTCGACTGGGCCCTGGCCGAGGAGAAGCGGCAGGCGCCCGTCCAGCCTGACCCTACTCCGGAAGAGTCGTTAGAGAAGCTACTTTCGACAATCGAGCAGTCCAGCGACACAAAGCGGCGGATGGCCGCATTCCAACCCGAAACACTCCGATCCGGCGATCAGGGGATGGAGCTACATCCGGGATACCTTGCGTGCCAGGAGTTTCTGACGTTATGGACCCGCACAAACTATGGTCACATGCCCAAATCGCTTGCCCGTCATTCGAAACGCACACCGATCGTTCCGCCCGCGAAAATGCGAAATCGCTATGACAAGTACCGACTGACCGCATTCGAGATCCTTGCTGTGGATCAGCCAGCCCTGGCCATGTGCAACATCACGGTCAAGCTCACTATCAACGACCGCGACTATGAGCCGACGCTCCGTTGGATATGGGAAGATCCTGACGGTGGCATCCACCCCGACACAGGTCAGTGGCGGCTGTACACGTCGTGGCCGAGCGAAATGATGACCTAGCAAGCCTGACGCGGCCGACGAGCGAAAACCGAGATCAACTTCGCCCAAGCCGTTCGGGCTCGGCGGGCGGCTGCCGCTCCTCCTCCGCGAGAGACGACTTCATGGGACGCTTGAGGTTTCCGCAGCAAGGTCTCCCGACTCGGTCGCCCTGGTCTCCTGCCGCATTAGCATGAGCCACAGGCGGTGGCGAACGAGGCGCATGAAGGGTGGATTGGATTGATGTCGAGAAGTCTCGGAGACAGCAGAAAGAAGACGAAGGAGCTGGCTCTTTTCCTTACGGTCTTTGACACGAACCGGTTCGACTACACAGAAAGTGAACGACCCGACTTCTTGCTCAAGCGCACAGGGTCCGAGGAGTGGTCCTACGGTGTGGAGATCACCGA
The DNA here is from genome assembly GCF_042674185.1 of Nocardia sp. NPDC056952. NCBI lineage: Bacteria > Bacillati > Actinomycetota > Actinomycetes > Mycobacteriales > Nocardiaceae > Nocardia > Nocardia sp. NPDC056952. The sequence continues at coordinate 528,574 of NZ_JBHURA010000002.1, forward strand.
ACTGTTCGCCAGCGAATCCGATGCCCGACTGATGAATGTTCCGGGCTACTTCGATGACATCCTCGCTGGCAAGATCAGTCGGAAGGGGTCACCGTATCGGCACGCCAATGATGTGCAGGAACTGCCAGTGCAGTCAGTTACGGTGCTCGACAAGGATGGCAACGTCAAGCACGAAGGCCTTCGGGTAATCTTCCGTGAGCAAAACCCAGAGGATCTGCACGGACGCAAGCTCGCGGCGCGGATCATCGATAAGAACACCCTCGCACCTGACTACCTCAAACAGGTGGCCCGCGTCGATCTACTCGTTTATGACTGGATCGAACACGGACCTCTTGTCGGTGAGTCGCATGACGTTGGTGAACTGCTCGTGGAGGAGTTGCGAGACGCTCTCAACGAGTCACCATTCGGCGAGGTCTATCTCGTCGCTACAACCAAAAACGACAATCAGGTCTACCGACCCCTCCGGCTGCTGAGTCTGCTCGAGGCCGCGTTCGTCTTCACCCGTTCGTTTGACGATACTGCGGAGATCGTCCAGTCTCTGGACCACGTCGAAATGACCCGACTGTTCGCTCACGCGGCCCGCGCACGGGGACTCCGGATTGGATTCGCCTGCGGCGACGACTCGTTCGTAACTTACGGTGGTGCGGGAGTTCGGTTCACAGAGACAGGGATCGAGCTCATCGAGTTCGAAGCCGAGCTCCCGGAGACGGCCGATGAACTGCCCACCGCACCGCTCGATCGCACCAGACCGGCGTCCATCATCGACAGCTACATGAGGACCTCACGTCGAGCACGGTTTCAGTCAGGCCTGGTGGCAAGTGCATGCGTACCGATTGGTGTGACGATGGGGTGGAAATCGGCAGCTCAAAACGATGAGCGTCAGTAGGTCGGCCCGGTTCGAGGAGGATTCGCGTCGACTGAGAAGGTCGACGGACTCAACGCGACCTCGGACACCAGGTAAGGCTCGAAGGTTCGCATCAGTTGGCTATCCAGCCGACGAGCGCGAACTGAGATCAACCTCGTCCAAGCCGTTCGACCTCCGCCCCGAGCTCCCCCCTTGGTCGACGTCGAGCGTGCTTGCTGATGACCTAGGCTTCGCCAGCGGGACCGATGCACGCGGCTGCGACTCCGCCCTGCGCTGGCTGACAGTGCCGGTACTGGGCAAGCCACCCCGTGCCGCAGAACGATACGGGCCGTTGCCCAGGGTTACGGGCAGAATCGCCTTTAGCTACTGACAGCACTTGACGTGTGCAACGACCCGGCAGCGCCGCGAGCAGGCAATATGTCAGCCAATGACAGCATAAGCGTCATCAGAATGTCAGTAGCTTGCCGGTCGCTGACAGCGCGTCCCGGGGGTACGTCGGATCGCAAGCGACAGTCGTGCGCCCCACCAAGGGCAGGCTGCTACCCGTCGCTCGACGAAGGCCGCCGACCACTGGTGAAGTCCGCACCAGGCGGTGAACTACATTGCAGAACAGCATGTTCCGACATTCGGCTCTATAACCCAAGACGGAGCTACTGACATCCTCATGACGCATCGCACTGACACTTTCATGACGTGTCTCAGCGGGAAACGACCGCGCCTGGTGATGGTGGTGGGTTCGCTCGGGATCGCCACCCCGGGCGTGTTCATCGCACTGCAGCGGTCTCCCCCGCGACTGCCACCTTCTTCCGATGTGCGCTGGCCGTACACGCACTGTGGCTGCTCGCGCAGGGAACGTCGTCGGGACGGTCCACTGTCTCGGCGGCCGGTCATGGTCGCGGCGATGGCCGGGGTTCTGTTCGCCGCCGACGCGCTGAGCAGCACAGTGAATGCCGCCGTCCTCATGCTCGGCCCGGTCGGCGCGCTGGGGTTGACGGCGCTCTTCCTCGATGAAAACCCCACGCAGCTTCAGCTGTTCGGCTGCCTCTTGATGCTTGGCGGCGCCTACATCGCGGCGACGCGGGATGATCACGATCGAGCGGTTGGTTGATCGGATTCGGTGTCTGGCAGCGTGCTGCTCAACTCCGATCCCACGTTGCCGCAACGGCGCGCTCAGACTGTCGCCAGTGCTGTGCTCGCCACCCCGATCTCAGGGACGAACGCGTGTGGCGCCTTGCCTCGTGTCGATGGCTGCGGAGGTAGGGAGATGCTGCAGATCCGAGCGGCTGATCGTCACGGCCGCGATGACGACGCCGATTGTGACGCCGATCAGGGTGTCCACGATCCGGCTGACGCCGATCTCGGGCGAGAGGTGCACCCCGAGGCCGACCATCAGCAACGCCATCGGTGTGACCGCCAACGAGGTGAGCGCGTAGTTGCGGGCGGCCATCACTTCGGCGCTCACCTGGAACACTACGATCACCACGGCCGTCGCCCAGTACCCCAGGCCTGCCGCGATCAACAGCGCCCCGATGACCGCGCCGCCGACATTGCCGAGCAGTCGCTGGATGCCGCGCTGCACGGTCATCGCGTACGAGACGCCCTGCATCGCGGCCATCGCACCCATCGACGCCCACAGCGGACTGGCGAGCCCGGCCGCCGCCGCGAACCACCCCGCGCAGGCCGAGGCGAGCGCGATGCGCGCCGCGTTGCCGAGGACCGCGCGTGAGCGCAGTCCGGACAGGCCCGCCGCCAGAAACCCCTCGGGCCGCGGCAACGCGGACACCCCGACTTCGGCGCCACGGTCGAAAATGATGCTGCGCCGCTTGATCTTGCGCAGTTCTGCCTCGTGCCCGACCACGTCGAGCAGTCGCGTTCGGTCCCCCGCTGTCCAATCGTCGACCGCGGTCTCCGCCTCATCGAGCAGGGCGATCAGGTCACGGCGGTGCCTGGCATCCCCGCCCCGAACGCCGCTGAGCGCCACCTTCTCCCGAGCGTGCGCGATCGCGACGCGGGCCGGTTGGACGGACCCACCGTGATCGAGCGCGGCGACAGCCGAGAGCGCCCGCGCGACGGCCAGCCGGGCGGGCCCCAGAGGCAGCACCAGCAGGGGCGCCGTCTGCGCGAGCAGTCCCACCGCGGCGCCGATCGCCGCGGCCGAGCACACGTGGACGAGATCGCCGGGGGCGGTGACGTATCCGATCGCCGCGGTGGCCGCGAAGACGAGGATCACCGGGCCTGGACCGGTGATCCGGAATGCCGACACCGACATCGCCGCGACCGCGGCACCGACCGACATCAACGCGACCTCGGCCCACATCGGCACGTGCGCGAGGGCGAGCAGACCACCACCTGCGACGAAAGCGACAACCAGCACGCCGACGAGCGTCACCTTGGCAGCGACCCGGACCATCGGCTCGTGCCGCGCGAACGCGGAGGCCAGTGCACCGAGTACCGCGAAGCCGACGTACTGCCGCAGATCGAACAGGCCACAGCCGGCGAAGACCAGCGCGGCGGCGGCCCCGACGCGTAACGAAGCCGCCACGGTCGCGTCGGCGGGCCGCACTTCGAGCGCGCGCCGCCAGGTGGATGCCGAGACCGAGTGCGCCAATGCGCCACGGGAGTGCCGCAGCCGGGTGGCGGTGGGCGGGTTGTGTAGGTCGGAAGTCGCGGCAGGCATGCTGCCATCCTAAATATATTTTACTAGTAAAGTATATCTGAAATAGTGTGAGACCGATCGCTAGGATGAACACATGGGCGACACCTCCCCCGACTTCGTCGACGGCGTTCGAGCCGAATGGGCCGAGACTTATCCCGAGGTGGACACCTCCACGATCGAGGTGATCGGGCGGATCAACCGGATCAGTTCACTGGCGCTGCACCAGCTCGACCGGGCGCTCGCACCGAGGGGCGTCAACCGCGGCGAATTCGACATCCTGTGCGCCCTGGCCCGCGCCGGCCGCCCACTGCGCGCCAGCGAGGTGACCGCGCGGACCATGACCAGCGGCGCTTCGACCACCAAACACGCCGACCGGCTGACCAAGATCGGACTGGTCGAACGGCTGCCGTTCGAGCGCGACGGCCGCGTGGTGCTGCTGCAGCTGACCGCCGCCGGGCGCGATCTCGTCGACACCGAACTGCCCAGCCGCGTAGCACGCGACCATCGGCTGCTGGAGGGACTCGACGAGCAGGAGCGCCAGACGCTCGCGACTCTGCTCCGCCGGGTATCGCGCAACACCGACGCGGCCGCCTGGCCGGCCCCCGGATCCTGAGCCTTCCAGGCTGCCTTGGCCGTCGCAGCTCCACGCGCCGGAGGGTGATCACAGCGGGCCTGCTCGGACCTCAGGCACTCAGCGCGGCACGCATGGCCTCGGCGGTGGCGGCAGGGTCGTAGTCCTCGGCGACCCCGCCGACCAGGATGATGTCGCCCTCGATGTGCCGCGAGCGCAACGGCGCGATCTCCTGGTACGCCGGTGAGTCCCACCAGGCGCGCGCCTGGTCGATCCCCGGGAAGCCGATCATCACGATGCCCCCGCTCCAGCTGCCCTCCTTCACTTCGTGCGGTGTCACGTGCACGAGAAAGCGGCCCCCGTACGGCTCGAAGGTGGCGGGAATGCGCTCGATGTAGTCGGCGATGTCCTCGTGCAGCGGGGCGTCCTGCAATCTGGCTATGGCGTAGGCGGTCATGATTCTCCTCGGTTCAGTAGCGGCTCGATGCTCGTAATCGCGTTGTGTTCACCAAGTTAGGTGGCCGACAGCGATCCGGAATCTGTCGTCTATAGGTACTGAGGAGACAGCCACCACGGCTCTACCGCGGTGCCTGGAAGCCGCCGATCTTCTGTTCGAGCAGTTCGGCAAGCCGCAGGGGGGTGCGGTCCTCGAACTGCGGGCCGATCAGCTGCACCCCGACCGGTAGGCCCTCGGGTGAGCGTCCCGCCGGGATGGCGGTGGCGGGCAGGCCGGGCATCGTGGCAACACCGGCCCAGACGAGCTGGTCGAGGTACGGGTGATCCACACCGTCGATGTCGAGCCGGCGGCCCAGCAGGTCGGGGTCGTGATCGTGGGCGAACGCGGGAGTGGGCGTGATCGGGCACACGACGGCATCGAATTCGGCGAACAGTAGCCGCCAACCGGCGCGGTGGAGTTCGCGGCTGTTGTTCGCTTCGAGCCAGTCGCGGTGGCTGAACACCAGCGCGCGTTGGCGCACCGCGACCAGACTGCGATCGTCGGCGCTCAGCTGCGCGACTCGGGTCCGAAGTTGCTCGTAGGCGTCGGCGGGAAAACGTGCGCCCGCGCCGGCGAACAGCAACTGCATGTAGACCGCCGCGGCTTCGGCGAGATCGGGTAGCAGTGAGCTGTGTCGTCGCACCTGGGCGCCACCCTCGACCAGTGCGTCGGCTACCCGGTTCACACCTGCGCGCACCGCGGACCCGGTCGGGATGAGCGGATGCTCGTCGAGGACCAGGACACGGAAGTCGGCGAGCCGCTCGTGGCGCGAAGGTGGTAGTGCCAAGTCGTATGCCACACCGTTCGTCAGCGGGTCCGGTCCGGCCATGACGTCGAGGAGCAGAGTGAGGTCACGAGCCGTACGCGCCATCGGACCGACGACCGCGAGGTCGAGATCGACCGGCAACGCCGTCGCGGGTGGTGCGACCATGCCGCGAGTCGCGGCCAGCCCGAGTGTCGGCTTGTGCGCGTAGATCCCGCAGAAATGCGCAGGGGTGCGCAGCGAACCGCCGATGTCGGACCCGATGGACAGTGCACCGAATCCGGAGGCCAGTGCCGCCGCGGACCCGCCGGAGGATCCACCGGGGGTGCGCGCGTGATCCCACGGGTTGTTGGTGGTGCCGTAGATCTCGTTGAAGCTCTGCACATCTTGCAGCCCCAACGGCACATTGGTCTTGCCGAGCATCACCGCGCCCGCAGCGGCGAGCCGCGACACCTGCACCGCGTCCTCGGGCGGAGAGTAGTCCGCGAATTGCGGCATGCCCCAGGTCGTGGGAAGCCCCGCGATGTTGTAGGACTCTTTGACCGTCACCGGAATGCCGAGCAGTGCGCTGTCGGCACCGCGGGCGCGTGCCTGGTCGGCACGGTGTGCGGCTTCTCTCGCACGGTCGAAGTCGCGCACACAGATCGCGTTGATCGCCTTGTCGTCACGTTCGATATGGCCGATCGCCTCGTCGGTCAGTTCCACTGATGACACCGCACGCGCCCGCAGCGCGGAGGCGAGTTGTTCGGCCGATTGAAAGCTCCACTCCATGAATGCGACCGTACCGAGCTGTCGCGGGCTCTCGCTCGCGCTGCGCGTGCCCCTGCCGACCATGTACGGCCAACGGCTCACCCGCACTGAGGAAATCGCGTTCTTGCTACGCCGTCGACGGTGAATCATCCCAGTTCACAGGGTCGACACCACGGGGCACAGGTGCGCGTCGGCCACGAAATTCCGCTGCGCACAACGCGAGGGATGTCTCACTGCGCCTGTCGACGATCGGGGTTTTCGACAGTGGATGTGATGGGTAGTTCGGTCAGGGGAGTCGCCCCGCCGTGACCGGTCGGGCCGTACTGCCGCGGTGCCGACTGTCGTCCACTGGCTGATCGGCGCCGGAATTTCGCCGAATCAACTGCCAGGAGAAAAATGCGTTCTGTCACAGCCGGTGCCGTCGCGGTAGCCGTCGCCGCCACCATCGCCTGCCTCGCCGGACCGGCCAACGCTGCCGACAACCCCGCGGAGCCCAACGAGATCATCACCATCGACCTCAATCTGCTCGGGTGCTCCATCGGTGCCGGGCTCGGTGGCGAACTCGCCGCCGCGTTCACCGGAGCCACGACGGGCTCCGCCACCGGATCGAGCAGCAGCGTCGACACCGGCTTCGCCTCCCGCCTGCGCGCGGCCGGCTGCTTGCCGTCCTGGAAGTAACCCAGGCGGACACCCGGCGCCGAGTCACCGGAAGTTGACCTTCCTGGTGACTCGGCGTCGGTCGCGCGCCGGGTCCGCTGGCGGCCGACTCCCGCTTCGGGTACGACTGGAGGCGAGCAGAGGGGGACGCTGTGCGGGAATCGAAAAACGCGACATCAGCGATCGGTCACGGGGCAGGTGGCCGAAGAGTGCGTTCCACCGAGGAATGGCTCGCCTATTTCCAGCAGAATGCGCTCCGGCAGCGCGAGATTCCGTGGCAATCGAACGGGGTCGGGGCATCTCCCGCCGAGATGGCACCCCTTCGCCGGTCGCTGCAGGCCTGGCAGCTCGGCGAAACGTCGGATGGGCGGCATCTGGCGGCGTCCGCTGACCGATTTGCCACTGCCACCGACGATCCCGCGTATCGCGATGTCATCGACCTGTTCATCCGCGAGGAACAGCGCCACGGCGCGCTGCTGGGTCGGATCTTGGACGATGCGGGAATTCCACGGCGACACGCCGATTGGGGCGACACACTCTTTCGCAGACTTCGGTACAGCATCACCGACATCGAAGTCTGGACCACCCCCGTGGTCATGGTCGAAGTTCTGGCGATGGTCTATTACAACGCGATCCGTCGGGCTACCGGCTCACCGGTCCTGCGCGCGGTCTGCGCGCAGATCCTCGTTGACGAGGTGCCCCATGTGCGGTTGCAATGTGAGCGACTCGCGGTGCTGCTCCACAACCGATCCCGCACCCGCTACCGCTGCACCATGCTCGTCCACCGTGTCCTGTTCCTCGCCGTGATGCTCCTGGTGTGGGTCGGCCACCACCGCGCGCTGCGCGCCGGCGGGTACACATGGACGCACTACCGCCGGGCCGCCTACGCCACAATGAACCGCGCATGGCACCGCATGGATCCGCAACGCTACGTCTGGACCTGATTCAGCCCAGCAGCTTTTCGATGAGGTCGGCCGCGCGCATCGTCCCGCCTTCGGCGTGTGCGTCGGCACGCAGTCGAGCGCAGCGGCGAGCGACTCGCGGGTCTGTGATCACGTCGTGCAGAGCCTGGCGGAGGTTCGCGGCGGTGGCGTCCGCGGTGTCGATGCGGCGGGCAACGCCCAGTTCGACGAGCCGGTCCGCGTTCATGAACTGCTCGGCGCCCTGGGGCACGGCGATCATCGGGACACCCGCCAGCAGTCCCTCGCCGCAGCCGCCCATGCCGGCGTGGGTGACGAAGGCGTCGGCGCGTTGCAGGATCGCCCGCTGGGGAACCCAGGAGTGCACTTCGACATTGGGGGCGATGTCGCCGAGCTCGCTCGGGTCGGTGTGTTTGCCGATCTGCAGAACGACGTGCCAGCCGGGGAGGTCGCCGAAGGCCTGCAGGCACTGGCGGTAGAACTCGGGTTGGCGGGTGTATGCCGAGCCCAGGGAGATCAGCAGGACCTTCTCGGCGTGGGCGGGGCGGTCCCAGCCCGCTGACGGGCGGGTGTCGAAGCAGGGGCCGACGAAAGTCACTGTGTCGGAATCGACTCGGTCGGCGTGCGGTTGCATCGCTCGGGGAATCAGCGCCAGCGCCTGATCGGGCACGCCGGAGAAGTCGTCGACATCGGTGGTCGCGGCGCCGCAGTCGGCGAGCCAGCGCGCGAACCTCGCCTGGTAGGCGTGGGCGCCCGGCAGCTGCCGCAACGGTGCCGCGACTTCGTGTTCGTAGCCCTTCCACGCCACGAAAGTCGGCGAGAGCTGGATCATGCGGCGGCCCTGAGTTTCAGCGAGGGCGCGTCCGGCGTAGGCGCCGATGTCGTAGAGATAGAGATCCGCGGGGTCGTGGTCGTAGGCCGTGCGCAGCTGAGGCAGTGCGAGCTGGGCATTGCCGAGGAACAGATTCATCACCGCGACAGGGTCTTCGGGCCAGGTGTTGTCGGCCACCGGCAGCATCGAGGTGCACGCGATCAGCTCGGCGCCGGCTTCGGTGATCAGGTCCGCGACGGCCGGGTCGTTGGCGTAGGTGACGCGGTGGCCGCGAGTCACCAGCTCACGGATCAGCTCCAGGCTCGGCAGGACGTGGCTGACGATGGGGGTGCCGATCATCGCGATATGGGCTGGGTGAGAGGGCATTTCACTCACTTCGAGGATTCGGCGGCGGCTTCGAGGTCGTCGATGCTGCCGGACATGATCGCCGGCACGTGTGCGGTGATGTGCTCGGCCGGCCAGTCCCACCACGCGACTGCCAGCAGGCGGGCGATGTCGCGGTCGTCGAAGCGGGTTCGGATGAGGCGGGCGGGATTTCCGCCGACGATGCCGTAGTCGGGGACATCGCCGGTGACGACGGAGCCTGTGCTGATGATGGCGCCGTGGCCGATCCGCACGCCGGGCATCACCGTCGCGCCGTTGCCGAACCAGACGTCGTTGCCCACGACGGTGTCGCCTCGGCCCGGCAGGCCGGTGAGCAGGTCGAAGTGGTCCGACCAGGAACCGCCCATGGTGGGGAACGGGAAAGTCGACGGGCCGTCCATGCGGTGGTTGGCGCCGTTCATGATGAACCGCGTTCCGGTGCCCAGGGCGCAGAACTTCCCGATGATCAGTTTCTCCGGACCGTAGTGGTAGAGGACGTTGCGGGTTTCGAAGGCGGTCGGGTCGTCGGGATCGTCGTAGTAGGAGTACTCGCCGACCTCGATGAGCGGTGAGGTGATCAGCGGCTTCAACAGCACAACCCGGGGCTGCTCGGGCATGGGGTGCAGCACGGTCGGGTCGGCGGGAACAGGCGTGCGATCGTGCGGCACAGCGGAACTCCTTCGGCGCGTGGGCTGTCCGGTGGCGGTGGACGTCGAACACCAAGGCTTCCTAATACGACATCTGTCGCACTAAGCTACGACGGTGGCACTGTCCCGTCAAGCGATCGGTTTGCCGACAATGAGATCCGCATCGACTGCTTCCGAGCCCGCTCCCCCGACGCGCCCCCGCCCGGGTGGCCGCACCGCGCGCATCCGAACCCAGGTGCTCGACGCCGTCACCGCCGAGCTGGCCGAACATGGTTACGACGCACTGAGCATGGACGCGGTCGCGGCTCGTGCGGGCGTGCACCGCGCGACGGTGTATCGCCGCTGGCAAGACGTCGGAGGCCTGCTCGCCGACCTCTTCGACGCGGCGAGCGGCCAGGAGTGGCACCCCCGCGACACCGGCTCCCTGCGCGGTGACCTCGCCGCGCTCAACCACGAGATCCAGGATTCGTTCACCGCGGAGCCCTCGCTCGCGATGGCGCTGATCGCCGCGTCGTTCCGATCCGAGGACGCGGCCCGAGCACTGCGGCGCCTCTGGGATGACCGCTACACCCAGTCCGAGATCATCGTCGAGCGTGCGATCGGTCGCGGCGAGCTGGCATCCGGCGTCGACGCACGAGCCCTCCTGATCGCCGCGACCGCACCGATCTACCACCACCTGGTCCTGTTACGCAGCCCACACGATCCCCACCTGCCCGACCTCGCGGCCACCAGCGCCACCCTCGCAGCAGACGCGGGCGCTTTCACCCGATGACCCACTCCCACCGATCGGGATGCGGTCGCTGCGAGGACGGCGAGGCGGCACGCGAACGGCTTCGGGCACACCAGCGTCGAAACCCTCGGTCTATACGAGGGTTCCGTGGCCGACGATGACGTTGCCGTAGAGGTTGCGCGCGAAAACCTGAACGGCCTCCCCGCTCGTCTTCGACTGGTCGACGGGTTCCATCCGGTTCTGCACACTGCCGTGCAGCGCGTTGACCTCCAGCCGCGCCGCACTGCCCGGCCGGATGCCGACCTCGAGGTCGCCCATCGAAGTGTCCAGTCGCAGCACCCCCCGCGCGGCCTCGTCGACGCGGATGTTGCCCTTGGCGGTCTTCGCGCTGACCGAACCGCTCGGGCGCTCGACCACGATGTCACCGGCGGACACTTCGAGATCGCACTGGTCGAATTCGCCGACGCTCACCAGTCGACCCATCGCGAGGGTCGCGTCGAGTGCGGAGCCGCTCGGCACTTCGACGGTCACCGAGACCGACGGGTTGCCACCGAACGGGGTGAAGGAATTCCACTTCTTCGGAGCCTCGACCGTGAGCTTGCCGGCGGCGAACTCGACCCGAATCTGTTCGGCGGCACGGACATCGGCCTTGCTGGAGGTGTCGACCGGGCGGACCTCGACAACAGTGTCGGTGCGATCGGAGGCGACCACGGTGACGTCACCACAGGGCACGTCGACGGCGACGGCGACCGGCTGCGGCGTCTGGAAAGTAGGCATCTGTACTCCTAGGCTACGAAGGTTGTACGTAGATGTATACGTACATTGCGTGCTCTCACTATAAGTAGATGTATACGTATAGCGCAAGAGGGAGTTTTCGGCCGTGCACAGACGATCAGGGAGCGAGCCTCGCGACATCGGGCGCGTAGACCGTCATCCAGTGTGGACGCAGGCGGTAGTAGACCACCTCGTTGTCCCAGTCGAAGGCGTCGCCGCCGTAGAAGTCCTGGAAGTACGCCAGTAGCTCCGGCCAGCCCGCGCCGGGCGCGCCGCCCAGCGGGTTGAGGATCTCGACCGTGCCGTGGGTGAACACGCCCAAGTTCTCACCGCGCAAGTGCGCGACGCTGGCTGCGGGCCTGGCCGCGAGGTGGCGCGCCTTCGCGGCAGTGCGCGCCGTGCCGAAGTGCCATTGTCCGTGCAGGAAATGTCCGTCTACCGCGCTGATCCGCGGTTCGCCCTTCGCCGTCACGGTGGACAGCGCGAGGGTGCACATACCGGTGAGGGTCTGGGTGAGTTCGGCTGCGGTCATTGTGTTCTCGGCGTCGATGATCGATCGCAAGTGTGATGTGGCGCTGGTGAGCGAGGCGTCGAGAAGCGCCTGAAGTGCTGCGAGGTCTTCTGGAGTTTCACGCAAGGCGATCCCTTATCTGTGGGGCGATGTGTCGATCGGCGATTCCCATCGTCGACCACAACCTTGACAACGGGTGTCATGTTTTCGCCTGGATCTTCGCTGCCCGACAGGCAAGGCGCGCTACGCCGCGGCGATATTACTTCGAGGTAATATCGCCGGGAGCGGGCCCGGCGAAGGGAAGCACGAGCGGGTGGCCACAGCGCAGCGACTGCCGCGGACAGAAGTTCTTCCTACGATCACCGACAGATCAGGAGAAGCGCATGCCACAGATCGCGGTCACTTCCTTCGGACACTCCGCTCTACGACTCGAACGTGACGGCCTGTCGCTGGTCATCGACCCCGGGGTGCTCGCCCCCGCCGCCGCCTTCGACGATGTCGCCGCATTCCTGATCACACACGACCACCCCGACCACGTGAATACCGCGCTGGTGGCGTCAGCCCTGGCCGCCGACCCGCGCAGTCGCGTCTGGGCTCCCAGGGATGTCGCCGACGGTCTGGCCGCGGCCGGAACTTCGGCCGACCAGATCGACGTCGTGACAGACAGTCGCGCTTTCGAGGCTGCGGGGATGGCTGTCGAGGCGATCGCCGGCGTGCACGCCGAGGTGCACGACACACTGCCCTCGCCGGTGAACCTCGCCTACGTGATCGACGGACGCATGCTCCATCCCGGTGACGCGTTCCCGGCGCTGCCCGACGGCATCGATATCGAGGTGTTGTTCCTGCCGGTGAGCGGACCGTGGATGCGGTTCGCCGACGCCGTCGACTACGTCGCCGCACTGCGCCCGCGGGTGATCGTCCCGATCCACGACGGCGACCTCAACGATGTGGGGCTGACGCTGACCGATCAGATGAGCGCGATTCTGCCCGGCGTGTATCACCGTCTTCGCGTCGGGGAGCCGGTCCAGCTCTAGCTCCGGACAGAAGTGGCGAGGCGACCGATGGACAGACGTTGACAGTGAATTTACTATTTTGTAAATTACTCATACGTCAATAAGAGGAGTCGGCTTGCTGTCCGCGTTCTGGGACCACATCAACAACCCTTTGGTCTACGCAGTTCCGTTCTTCCTCGTCTTCATCGCCATCGAAGCGCTGAGTCTGCGCCACGCGGACGCCGAGGACACACCGCGGGCCTACTCGCCCATCGACTCGCGTACCAGCATCACGATGGGTTTCGGTGCGATGGGCGCGATGGCACTGTTCAAGCTGGCGACGCTGATCGTGTTCGTGATCCTCTACGCCGAGCTGGCGCCCTGGAAGTTGCCCACCGGCTCCTGGTGGTACTGGCCGTTGTTGATGGTGGTCGTCGATATCGCCTGGTACTGCAATCACCGGTTCTCCCACCGTGTCCGTATCGGCTGGGCCGCGCATCAGGCGCATCACTCGAGTGAGTACTTCAACCTCGGCACCGCGCTGCGACAGAAGTGGAACCCCTGGTCGGAGGCGATCTTCTGGGCGCCGCTACCCCTGCTGGGCTTCGCACCGTGGACGATCTATGTGGCCTTCGCCTTCAATCTGATCTACCAGTTCTTCACCCACACCGAGACGATCGACAAGATGTGGCGCCCGCTCGAATTCGTGTTCAACACCCCGTCCCACCATCGCGTCCATCACGGCAGCGACCCGGAATACCTGGACCGCAACTACGGCGGCATCCTGATCATCTGGGACCGCATGTTCGGCACCTTCCAGGCGGAACTGCACACTCCCACTTACGGTCTCACCACCCCGGTCGGCACCTACAACGTGCTGCGCCTGCAGTATCACGAGTACGCCAACATCGTCCGCGACGTTCGCCGTGCGAGCCGCTGGCGTGACCGGCTCGGCTACGTCTTCGCCCCGCCCGGGTGGCAACCAGCTGTGCGGGAACCCGCGGTGAGTGTCGCGAAGAAGCAGGCGGCATGAATTCCGTCGACGCCGCCGCCCTCGTTCTCCGGCTCACCCTCGGCACCGTCGTCCTCGCTCACGGCATCAATCACGCTTGGGGTGACGGCAAGCTCACCGGCACGGCGGGCTGGTTCGCCTCGATGGGTCTTCGTCCGGGGATGGTGCACGCGGTGCTCGCCACGGTGACCGAGAACGCGGCCGGCCTGCTGCTCATCGTCGGGCTGCTCACTCCTTTCGCCGCAGCCGCGGTCGTTTCGACCATGACGGTCGCCTTGGTCACCGCACACCGGGGCAACGGGTTCTTCATCTTCCGGCCCGGCCAGGGCTGGGAGTACACCGCTGTCCTCGCCGCGATGGCCGTCGCCGTCGCCACTCTCGGGCCGGGTCGCTGGTCGGTTGATCACCTGGCCGGCATCGCGATGGACGGCGCAGCGCCGCTGATGATCTCGGTCGTGCTCGGCGTCGTCTCTGCGACGCTGCTGCTCGGTGTGTTCTGGCGGCCCACACCGCGCGACAGCCGCTGAGCGATGTCAGCCCTCCTTGATGCCGTTCAGGAAGAACTCTCGGATATCGGCGGCGAGCAGGTCGGGAACCTCCATCGCGGCGAAGTGACCGCCCCGGTCGAATTCCGACCAGTGCCTGATGTCGTAGAGCTGCTCGGCCAGCGGGCGCACCGACTGGGTGATGTCATGGGCGAAGACGGCGACGCCGAGAGGCACCGGGCACGGCTCGCTCCCCCGCGCCGATTCCCGGTGCAGGCGTGCCGAGGACGCCGCGGTGGCGGTGAGCCAGTACAGGGAGACGTCGGTGAGCATCCGGTCGTCGCTGATCGGTGAGCGTGGGTCTGTCCATTGCGCGAAACGTTCGGCGATCCAGGCGAGCTGGCCGACGGGCGAGTCGGTGAGCGCGTAGCCGATGGTCTGCGGGGTGACGGCCTGGAGCGCCTGGTAGGGCGGTCGATTCGCCATCAAGTGTTTGATCTTGTCGAGTCGTGCTTCGTCGGCGTCGGAGAGTTCGACGTCCGGGTTCGGGCGGGTCGGCAGGTAGTTGACGTGGACGCCGACAACGTTGCCCGGTGCCACTGCTGCGAGTGACTGGGAGATGCCCGAGCCGAAGTCACCCCCTTGGGCGCCGTAACGCGCGTAGCCCAGCCGCCGCATCAACTCGGCCCACGCGCGTGCCACTCGGACGATGTCCCAGCCGCGCTCGTGGGTCGGCCCGGAGAAGCCGTAGCCCGGAATGGACGGGATCACCAGGTGGAAGTCGCGCGACAGCGGTTCGATCACGTCGAGGAATTCCAGGAACGAGCCGGGCCAGCCGTGGGTGAGGATCAGGGCGAGCGCGTCCGGCTTCGGCGAGCGGACATGGACGAAATGGATGTTCTGGCCGTCGATTTCGGTGGTGAAGTGCGCGAGTTCGTTGAGTTTCGTCTCATGCGCTCGCCAGTCGTAGCCGGTGCGCCAGTATTCGGCGAGCGCCTTCAGCCGCGCCAGCGGGAAGCCGTAGTCCCAGCCGGCGTCAGCGAGCTCGTTGGGCCAGCGGGTGCGGGCGAGGCGGTCGTTGAGGTCGTCGATATCGGCCTGGGGGATGTCGACGCGGAACGGCTCGATCATGCTCTCAACTCCTTCGTCTGCCCAATGTTCGGGCGACTAATGTTTGTGCGACCAACGATATCGCGATCGTTGGTCGCACAAACGATTTGTTAGAGTTGTCACATGGAACACCCACCCGAGCCGTCCCCAGCCAGGTGGAAAAACCTGCCCACCTGGCTACTCACCCAAACAGCGAACCACGCCCACCGCCTGGTCAGCGATGGTTTCGCGGCCGCCGACGCCCGCGGTTACCACTACCGGATCCTGGCCACCCTCGACGAATTCGGCCCAGCCAGCCAAGCCACCCTGGGTCGCCGCAGCGGCATCCACGTCAGCGACATCGTCGCCACCATCAACGAACTCGCCGACCACGACCTCGTCGACCGCGCCCCCGACCCCACCGACCGCCGCCGCAACGTCATCACCCTCACCACCCCGGGCAAACGCCAACTCCGCCGCCTGGAAAAGCAACTCGCCCACAGCCAAGAAGAACTCCTCGACCCACTCTCCCCCGCGGAACGGCAGCAGTTGACCGGCCTGCTGTCGAAGCTGCTGGAGCACCACAATCAGCGAACCGGGTACCCGGACGAGCCGCTGCGCTGAAGCACGAATGATGGGCACGTACATGGTGGCCGTCGAGTAACAGCGCTGGTTGCGGCTCGTCCGATGGAGAGGCGGCCGGGCTTGGGCTGTTACTCGGCCGGCAGGAACTGCCCGGCGTGCACTGTGGTGCCGAATCCTTGGGCGAAAACACCGTATTCGTAGAGCACGTGTCCGGCCACGATGGTGGCCGCGACGGCGCGGTCGTTGCGGTTGACCATGCGGTCGACCCCGTCGAGGCCGGGCATGGGCGATTCGGCGTAGGCGGCACTGGAACCGTCGAAGCCGGCGGGGTCGATGATCGCGATATCAGCGCGCGACCCGAGGTCGAGGTGTCCGGCGTCGAGCCCGTACCAGTCGGCCAACTCGCCGGTGAGGCGATGCACCGCGGTCTCGAGGGGCATGAATTTGCGGGTGTGTACCCGCTCGAGCATCCGGACCCCGAAGTTGTAGAAGGCCATATTGCGCAGGTGGGCGCCGGAATCGGCGAACCCGACCTGCACTTGGGCCGATTGCTGGAGTCGATCGAGAACGTCGTCGCGGTCATTGGCGATGGTGGTGCGCCAGCGCAGGTCCGTGCCGTACGCCACCGCCAGATCCAGCAGCGCGTCGACCGGGGAGAGGCCCCGCTCGACCGCGACCGAGCCGAACGACTTTCCCACTACCGAGACGTCGGGGCAGGCCACGATCTCGGCATCGTGCAGGTCGCGATGCCACACCTTGAAGCCGCTCGCCGTCATCTCCTTGCGGAAGCGCTCTCGGAAGGTTTCATCGTCCAGCAGTTCGCCGCGGGCGATGACATCACGAATGTTCAAAGCCGCTGCACCGGCACCGAATTCCTCGAACACGACCACGTCGATACCGTCGGCGTAGACCTCGAACGGGACCGGTAGGTGCTGCCAGCGGAACCCGTCACCGCCGAGTTTGTTGACGATCTTCGCCGCGGCGATCGCCATGCGCACCACGGTGCGGTCGGCCTTGACGTCGGCGGCGCTGATGATGGTGGTCTTGAGCGGCTTGCGCTTTCGGCCCATGCTCTGGGCGAAGTAGCGTGCCATCTCCGAGCGTTTGGCGAGATTGGGTGTGCTCTGATGGATTCGGCCACGCGCGCGCAGCAGCGCGTTGAGCGCACCGAATTCGCGCCAGCTGGCATAGGTCGAGGGCAGCAACCGTGCGGGCCATCGGGTCCCCTCCAGCTTGGAGAACGAGCTGCGGATCGTGGAAAGACCGACGAATCCGGCATCGAGGGCGGCGGTCAGCATTGCTTTCATCCGTGCCAGCTCGGCGTCGGTGGGTACGACACCGGGGGAAGTCGCGCGATCCAAACCCATGACCGCGGCACGGATATCGGAGTGCCCGAGAAATCCGGCGACATTGCAACCGAGCGGCAGCGCGTTGATGGCATCGACGTAGGACTGGGGATCGGTCCAGGTCTTGTGCTGCTTGACCGCGGAATGCACCGCGTCCCAGGGCAACGCCTCGACGCGGGCGAACAGGTCGGCGCAGTCGTCGGCGTCGGCGTAGACAGTCGAGAGCGAGCAATTGCCGAGCACGACCGAGGTGACCCCGTGCCGCACGCTCTCACCCAGGCCCGGCGATCCCAGGACCTCGGCGTCGTAGTGGGTGTGTACATCGAGCATGCCGGGGATCACCCATTTGCCGGTGGCGTCGATCTCGCGCTCGGCGGTCCCCGACTCGATGGTCCCGAGCGCGACGATCTTGCCTTCACGCACGCCGATATCAGTGCGAACGGGTGCCGACCCCGCACCGTCGAACACGGTGCCGTTGCGGATGACGAGCGAATAGTGCGACATCAGAACCCTTCGATACTGGCGAGTATTGAAATTTGGATACTGGCGAGTATCGTCAGCATGGTGACCACAGTCAACCCCCGAATCCGCACCCCGCGCGCTGAAGTACGGGAGAGAGTCCTGGCCGCGGCCCTGTCCGAGTTCGCAGGCAAAGGGTTCGTCGGCACCACGATCGACGCGATCGCCGACGTCGCCGGATTCACCAAAGGCGCCGTCTACTCCAACTTCGGTTCCAAAGACGACTTGTTCTTCGCGCTGCTCGACCAGCAGATCAGTCGACGGATCGAGGCGGTCACCGCGCTGGCCGACGCCGCCGCCACCCGACCCACGATCACAGCGATCGGCGATCTGCTGATGCAGGGCATGCTCGACAACCGCGACTGGCAGCTGCTGTTCACCGAATACTGGCTGCGCGCTCTCCGAGACGAGTCGGTCCGCGAGCGATTCGTGCAGCACCGCCGTACCGTCCGCGCCGCGATCGCGGCGGCGGTCCAGCGACTGGACCTCGGAACCGAGGTCGACCCCGCCACGACCGCGGTCCTGGTGCTGGCACTCAACAGCGGGCTGTCGATCGAGGAATTCACCGAACCCGGCGTCGTACCCGCAGACCTGTTCGGCACGGTCCTGCAAGCCATCACAACACAGCGATGACTCCGCAGCCGTCGACGAGCCCGCCGACTACCTCGGCACCTGGCAGACCAGCATCTCGTTGGCGCCCGCCTGAAATTCGTAGTCGACCTCCGCGATCCGGCTGCTGATACCCGATTCGGACAGATCGGCGAGCAACTGGTCGAGCTGCGGGTACCGCTCCGACGAACCGATGGGCGTCAAGGGAAACAGGCGGATCTCGGTGGTGGCGACGCGTGCGAGTTCGATGATGGATCGGTGGTGGAAGGTGTAGTCGAGGTCGTCGGCGTAGCTGAAGAGAAGATGG
Source organism: Nocardia sp. NPDC056952 (assembly GCF_042674185.1). NCBI lineage: Bacteria > Bacillati > Actinomycetota > Actinomycetes > Mycobacteriales > Nocardiaceae > Nocardia > Nocardia sp. NPDC056952. The sequence continues at coordinate 547,053 of NZ_JBHURA010000002.1, forward strand.
GAGCTCAGGGCCAGGTCGAAGGTGTTGTCGGCGAACGGGAGTGTGGGCAGGCGGCCTGGGATGTAGCGGTGGGGCGAGGTGCGGGTGTGGGTGGCGAAGTGTTCTGCTGACTCGCGGCGGGCACGGTGGTGTTCGTCGGGGTCGGCGAAGAAGGTCCATCGGTAGGCGTCGGCGTGCTCGCGGACGTATCTGTTGCCGCGGTCGGCTTCGGCGACCGCAGTCGCGGCCACCCGGTCGATACCACCGTCGAAATAGGCTACGTCGCAAGCGGTTACATCACCGCCGCGTCGGCTGACCTCGGCGGCGAATCCGGCCGCACCGCCCGGGCAGTCCAGAATTCGGCGCTCGAGATCGTCGTCGGTGAGCGCGAACATCGCCCGGTACTCGTGCAGGGAGCGCGAGCTGACGAGGATCTCGCCGAACCCTCCGGTCCCCGTAGACGGGTCGTTGTCGATCATGGTCGTCCTTCCGTTCCGGAACCGCCCGTCGGGTTGGAACAGACGTCGTCACGACATCACCCGGTGATTGAGCCACGTGAAAGTTCGCTCGAGTAGGAGATTTTCACCGCTGTAGCGGATCATGTGGCGGTGAACCAAGATCGATTGAGGGTCAGGGCGACAGAATTCGCCGGCACACCCGAGGTCCGGATGCTGGAGTGGCGTCCGGTCGTGGTGATCTGCGGTCTGACATGAATCCGACCGAACTCGCGGCGGATCTGGATGAACGACAGTTCGCCCGGTACGAATGCCCCTGCTGCGAAGAGCCGATCGAGCGCACCTGGAACATGGTCACCCGCGACGGAATCGGCTACGCGGCGTACTTCGCCAACAGCTACCACCACACCGACCAAGCCCATGACACCTGGATCGACGTCATCTTGGGAACCTGGGACACCGAATCCGCCGACGATCATGTGACTTTCGGTTGCCGTGTCGGCCCGGTCCAGAACAATCCGTACCCGGCGGCGACCCTGGTCCAAGCCTGTCTGGACGGATCCGCCGACGACGTCCACGGAGTGGTGCTCTCGCGCGCGGACGGCTTGGCCCACCCCCGCCTCCCGGAGTTCTGGGATGTCGTCGACTTCGTCTTGGCCAACGACCCGACCGTCACCGCCCACCTGTACCAGTAGACAAGGGGTCACCCGGCGTGGATGACCCCTTGCCGCTCAGTCGAGTGGACTGTGCCCCAACAGAACTCGGCCGCTGAAGCGGGTCTGCTTGGCGCGAGGCAGCGGGTGGAATTGGCAGCCGTGGATGTCGCGGTAGAGGCGTTCCAGGTCGCAGGCACGGGAATAGCCTGCGCCGCCGGTGGTTTCGATCGCCAGGCGGACAGTGGTGATGAGCGCGTCGGCCGCCACGGTTTTGCGGCTGAGGGTGCGGGCGGCGTAGGCGTCGGTGTTGGGGAAACTCAGGTTCTCCGAAGCGGTGAACATGGCGGCCACGAGGTCCTCGGCGGTGGTGTAGGCGTTGAGCATTTCGCCGGCCGACTGGACAGTGTGGGCGTCGGAACGGCCTTCCAGCAGACGCGCGGTGAGCTCGACAGCCGCGTCCGCGACACCGAGATAGGCGGCCAGCACCAAGGGAAGAGCCGCGCCGATCACTACATTCAGCACCGGCGGCCACGGACCCGCCGGGCGGGTCATCGAGATCGCGGCATCGGGCACGAACACCTCGTCGAGCACGACCGTGTGCGACCCGCTCGCCCGCAAACCGAACGAATCCCAGGTCTTGTCGATGCTCACGCCCTCGGCGGCCAACGGGATCGCGAAATGCAGCACCTCACCGTCGCAGCGGACACTGGTGACGAGCACGTCCCCCACCTCACAACCACTCGCGGGCGCCTTCCGCGCACTCACCCTGTACCCACCCTCGACGCGCACGGCCTGACCGTTGGAATCGACCCAATCCGAGGCACCGGTGCTGACCAGAATCGCCCCGCCCGCCACCTTCGCGAACACCGCCGAAGTGTCCACCCCATGGTTGTGCCGCCACACCTGCGCAGCCACCAGGTGCGAATGCATCGCGACCGCGACCGCCGTCGACGGATCGTGCCTGCCGAGTTCACGCAGGATCTCCCCCATCTCCCGATGGGAGGCGCCCCCACCGCCGAACTCGACCGGCACGAGCGCCGCGGACAGACCGCTCGCCCGCAATCGATCGAACGCGGCGACCGAGATTTCGCCGGTGCGGTCCCGCTCAGGGACCTCGAGACGCAAGGTTTCACCGATCTCGCGGGCAACCGAAACCCGGTCGGTGCTGGACGTGGTGTCAGAAATTGTGGAAGTCATGTTTCGAAGGTAGGAAGCGCCGCGATAACCAGATAGTCCAGAAAGTGGACTCTCCCGGTCCAGAAACTGGACCCCGTCGATGTGACGGAGGAGCAATTGCCGACCGCTGAGGTGCCCATGACCATCACGACCGCAGGCTATGGCCAGTACTGCCCGATCTCGCGCGCTCTCGACGTGCTCGGCGAACGGTGGTCGTTGCTCATCCTGCGCGACCTGTTCCTCGGCACCACCCGCTTCAACGACCTCGCCCGCGGGCTACCGGGTCTGTCGCGCAGCCTGCTCGCCAAACGGCTGCGCCAGTTCGAACGCGCCGGACTCATCGAGAAACTCGGCACCGAACACCTGCTCACCGAAGCAGGCAGCCAGCTCGAGCCCATCCTGTTCGGCCTCGGCGAATGGGGCGCACGCTGGACCTTCGGCGCGCCACAGGAGGAAGAACTCGACGCCGCCTTGCTCGTGTGGTGGATGCACACCCGCGTCGACACCTCCATGCTGCCGGGGCGACGGCAGGTGCTGCACGTCCGGTTCACCGACGACGTTCGTCGCTTCTGGATCGTGGTCGAAGGCGCGGTGCCCTCGGTGTGTGAGACCGATCCCGGCTATCCCGTCGACGTCACGATCAGCGCGGATGTCGCCGGACTCTACGAGGTGTGGTTGGGGCGCATGCCGCTCACCCACGCGCAGCGCACCGGGCGGATCACCTTCACCGGCCCGCCCGCGCTGACCCGCCGCATGCCCTCGGTGTTGCGGTTGAGTCCGGTGGCTGGATATGTCGCGGCAACCGCGCGCCCGGATCAGCAAGCACGCGCCTCGTGATCCGGAAGATCTTGCCGTTCAGGCGGATTGGGCTCGCCCGGCGATGCCCATCGCCCAGTGGTACAGCTCTACCGGATCTCCCAGCGTCGCCTGCGATTCAGGTCGCACGAGAACGCCGTTCGCCGCGGACAACAGGTCGTACAGGCCCAGATAGACCCACTCCCACAGCATGCTGTCGAAGTTGTAGGACATCATGGCCTGTTCGACACGCCCGCGGATCTCGGCGATCTCCTTCGACCCCAGTCCCACCCCGTGCAACCGTGCTTCGGTCGCCTGCTGGTCCTCGGCATCGAACCAGGTGTCGAGGAACGGCTCGAGCAGATCAGCCCAGATATCGAGACGTCGATGCACCGCAATCGCGTTGCGTCGGCAGAAATCGTCGAGCGCGAGGCGGTGCTCGGCGCGCACGAACAGCGTCTCACCGGCAGCGGTACGCACGTGTGGAGGTGTCGCGCCCGGATCGGCTTCGCTGATCGCGGATGCCGCGATCACACCGTCGGGATACACCGACGCGCCCGCGAAAGGGTAGTCGGCGAACCGGATTTCCGTGTCGGCGATGACCACCTGCATCGGTCCATGATGTCGGCTCGAGCAGGCCCGGGCCGGGTGTCATGAACTATATGGAACAAAACGTGGCGGTAATCACTACATGCCACGTCATGTTGGCGGCCGCCGTAATCAAAACGTTAGGATTCGACCATGGTGCGTACCGGAGCAGTAACCTCAGAGCCGTACGAACCGAATGTTCCTCTGCCCCAACAGCATCCGGCCCGTCTCGAACTAGTCAGCGAAGCTCCTGACACGGCCGCGGCGCCGACCGGAGCAGTCGACGACCACTTCCCGCGCCTGGGCGACACCAGCTTCCTCACCGGCGCTGCCCGCCACCGCCTCGCGGCCTTCATCCACACCCAGCTCGCCGAACTCGAAGAGATGCCGTGACCGCACGCCGATGACATAAGCTGCGACGCCGGCAACCATCGGCGGCAGAGGCGATTCACGCGGAGGAGTGGCGAGCTTGAGCGACGCATCGGTCGTACTTCCCGAGCAAGTCCGCACCGAGCTGCGCCGCGGAGTGCGCAGCGTCCTCGTCGACACCGCAGCTCTACGCCTGGTTCGCGAACGCTTCGACGACACCCAGGCAGGCGCACTGCGCCGCTACCTCGAAGCGTCCCAATCGGCGAACACCCTGCGCGCCTACCGGACCGACTGGATCGCCTGGGCGGGCTGGTGCGCGGCCGAACACCGACAGGCCCTGCCCGCCGACCCACTCGACGTAGCCGTGTACCTGGCCGCCTCCGCCGACGCCCGACGAGAGAACGGCACGTGGGCGTTCAGCCCGGCCACCCTGGATCGCAAGTCCGCCGCCATCGCCGCAGTCCACGCCGCCAACGGACTCCCCTCACCGACCCGCTCCGACGTCGTGCGACTCACCCTGCGCGGCATCCGCCGCACCCGCCGCACCCCGCCGACCCGGAAACGACCGGTGTTGCTGCACACCCTCGACCAGCTTCTCGCCGAACTCCCCGCACCCGCCTGGCCCACCGAACCCGCGCGCCGCCGAGACGGTCTGGCGTTACTGGTCGGGTTCGCCGGCGCGCTGCGCCGCAGCGAACTGGCGGGCCTGCGCATCAGCGACGTGCACGTACGCACCGACCACACCACCGGCGAACCGCTGCTCGTCGTGCACCTGCCGACAACCAAGACCGACCCGACCGGCATCGCCGAACAGCGCATCGCCCTGCCTCGCGGCAAACACCCACGCACCTGCCCGATCTGCGCGTTCGCCGACTGGGTCCGCCTGCTGGAAGTCCACGCCGACGCCGGCGACGAGGGCGCACGATCCTGGACGGCGAACAACCTCGCCGCCGACACCGCGATCCACCGCTGCCACGGCTTCACCGGAACCCGGCTCAGCACCGACACGGACCGCCCGCTGTTCCCCACCATCAACCGGCACGGCTCGATCGGTGCCACCGCGCTGTCCGGCCGGGCCGTCGCCGAACTCGTCAAGCGCTACGCGGCCCGCGCGGGCCTCGACCCCGACCTGTTCTCCGGGCACTCCCTGCGCGCCGGCTTCGCCACCCAGGCCGCCCTCGGCGGCGCCAGCGACCGCGAGATCATGCGCCAGGGCCGCTGGGCCAACCCCCGCACCGTCCACGGCTACATCCGCACCGCGAATCCGCTCGAAGACAACGCTGTCACCAAACTCGGCCTCTGAATCGCCGCAAACGCTACTCACCGATTCCCGAGGAAGAGAACTTCGCGATCTACCGACAAGGCCCGCTGATCAGGCGATCCGGTCGAGCCGGAAGATGCGGAACTCGCGACCTCCCGAGCGCTGGAACTCCATCTCGTAGCCCGGCCAGAATTCCACGGCCTGGTCCCACACCCGCTTACGCTCGACACCGGTGATCTCGGTGACCGACACCGGGAACGCGGAGCTGCCGTCGAAGCGCGCCGATGCCGTGCGGGCCGCACGCAGGTTCGCCGACCAGGCCGGATGCTCCGGCTTACCCCAGTTCGAGCCCACCAGATAGAAGCCGTCGCCGTCGGGCACACACAGCAGCGAGGTGGTGCGCGGCTGTCCCGACTTGCGCCCGACCACCGTGATCTCGATCGACGGGAGCCCGGCCAGATCGAGCACACCCCACCGACCGCCGCTGAGCCTGCGCAACAGCCGCTCGGTCGGCAGAACGACGCCGGCGCCACGCATCACCCAGGGCTGCGACGCGAACACGCGCGCAAAGCCCGGCAAGGGATTCCAAACCATCCCCGAATCCTGGCTCGAGCGAACCTGGTTCGCCCACTCACGACGGTGTGCTGAGAGCCAACTCACTCGGCGTGCTGGACGATCGATCGCCGCAAGCGGACCATAGGGGCATGGACGAGGCCCGAAACGACGCTCGGCGCACCGCGGCGGAGGCCGAAATCAGCAAACACGGCCGGCTCGTGCGCGGCCCTCGCGACGGCAAGCTGCTCAGCGCGGGCATGCTGCCGTTCTTCCGCCTCCGCACACCCCGTGGGTACGGAATTCTGACCACCACGGGGCGCAAGACCGGTCATCCGCGCCCGAAATGCGTCCGGATCTTCCGCGACGGTGATCGCGCGTACCTGGTCCAGTTGATGCCGCCGCACGTGACAGTTCAGCAGCCCGGCGCGGTCAATGCCTGGCTGCTCAATGTCCGCGCCGATCCGCATGTCACCGTGAAGCTGCCCGGCGGCACCTACAGCGGGATTGCCAGGGAGATCACCGACCCGGCCGAACTCGCCACCGCGCGCGCTCTGCTGTGCGACACCGTGGTGCTGGTCGACTTCGGCGAATGCGCGCTTCACCTGCGCGGTATGCCCTCACGGGCGAAGATCCGGCGGCTGCACGAGTACTGGTTCGACACCGGTCGTGCCGTAGCCGTCGATCTGGCGACTTAGCGGAGGCCCTCCCCCGTCCTTGCTGGTGAGTTCGTCGTTTCGTACGGACATGTCGTGGGTTGAGTAAGTGTTCGGGAATCAAGAGCATTACATGTTTAGATGCGCATATCTACGTAATTACATGTTGTACTTGTGACAAGTTCCAGCCCCGCCGCTCCGCCTCAATTCCCCCGCACAGTCCCCTCGATGTCGCACACTGGATCTCACTCCCCTCCCCTAGCCGCCAGGAGTGCCATGCCCTCCCCCAGTGGTCGACGCATTCTCGCTACATTCGCTGTGGCCGCTTCGGCCCTGCTCGCGACCGGCCCCTCCCCCGCTCTCGCTCGACCACCCGCACCTGCCCACTTGGCGCCCCTCGGACCCGAATTCCTGTGGGGCGTGGCAGCTTCCGGTTTTCAGGCCGAAGGTGATGCGCCGGACAGCAATTGGCGCCGCTATGTCGAATCGGGGAGCACGGTCGACCCCTACCTGAACTCGGTGGACTTTCGCGCTCGATACCGCTCCGACATCGACCTTGCCGCGAAACTCGGTGTGCGGGTGTACCGCATCGGTATCGAGTGGGCCCGGGTTCAACCGCAACCCGGAATCTGGGACGACGCGGCGCTCGCGTTCTACGACGACGTCATCGCGGCGATCACCGAGGCCGGAATGCGGCCGATGCTGACCCTCGACCACTGGGTGTATCCGGGCTGGGTGGCCGACCGCGGCGGCTGGCGCGATCCCGAGATCGTGACGAACTGGCTGTCCAGCGCCCGCCGCGTCGTCGACCGGTACGCCGGCGCCGATCCGCTGTGGGTGACCTTCAACGAGCCCACGTTCTATCTGGTCAACGATCTGCGCCACGGCGGCATCGGCGCGGCCGACGTCCTGACGATGGGTGAACGAATCACCCAGGCCCACAACAGCATCTACGACTACATCCACGCCGTACACCCCGGCGCACAGGTGACCAGCAACGTCGCCTACATCCCCGGCGTCGACGACGCGGTCAGCGGGCCCCTGCTCGACCGGATCTCCGCGCGCCTGGACTACATCGGCATCGACTATTACTACGGCCTCTCCCCCACGCAGCTGCAAGTCCCCGATCCCGACCGCCTCTGGACGATTCCGCTGCAACCCGAAGGCATCTACTACGCGCTCGACCACTATGCCCGGAAGTTTCCCGGCCGCCCGCTCTACATCGTCGAGAACGGCATCCCCACCGAGAACGGCCGGCCACGCGCCGACGGCTACACCCGCGCGGATTCGCTCCGCGACACCGTCTACTGGCTGCAGCGCGCCGTCGCCGACGGCATCCCGCTGATGGGCTACAACTACTGGAGCCTGACCGACAACTACGAATGGGGCTCCTACACACCCCGTTTCGGCCTCTACACCGTCGACGTGCTCACCGACCCGACGCTGACCCGCACACCGACCGACGCGGTCGCGGCCTACCGGGCGATCACCACGGCGGGTGGCGTCGGCCCCGACTACCGGCCGACGCGCCCCGTCGCTCCGTGCTCGCTCGTCGACGGGCTCGCCAGTTGCACCGATCCGGTGTCGGTCCCCCCGGTAGGGGTTTGAAGCGTCAACGTTTGCTCTACACTCGGGCGGGTGTCGAGCACAGCGTCACGCCCCTCCAGCGCCGTGAGCGGCAGGCAAGCCCGATGGCAGCCGCACAACGACAGCCGCCGGGAGCGGATCGTGCTGGCCGCGGTCGAGCTGATCGAACAGGCGCCCGCCGGTGTCGAGGTGCCGATCATCCAGATCGCCGAGCACGCGGGGCTCGCGAAATCGGTGGTCTACCGGCAGTTCGCCGGCCGCGACGAGCTGGATCGCCGGATCAGGAGCGAGATCGCCGACCGTTTCGTGGCCGACATCGAGGACGCGCTCGACATCGCCGAGGGCTCCATCCACGAAATCCTGGTGCGCACGATCGGCGGCGTAGTCACCTGGATCCAGGACCATCCCCGATTACACGAGTTCCTGCGGACCGGGCCGTCGGAGGCCGATCCCGATATCGACGCGATGAGCGCCCTGATCGCCACCATCGCGGGATCGACCCGGGCTCTGGTCACCGGTCTGGCCGGGGTGGTCGGCGTGACCGACGAGGCCTCGGCCGACACGATGACCTTCGCCATCGTGTCGATGACCGAGGCCACCGTCACCCGCTGGGCCAACGACCCCGTGCCCGCCCTCACCAGGGATCAGCTCATCGAGGAAGTCGCCTCCTACGCCTGGCACGTGGTCGACGGCGTCGCCCGCCGCCACGGCCTGAACCTCGATCCCGATCAGCAGCTCACCGAGATCATCACCCAGCTGGTCGCCGGCAACTGAGTCACCGCCGGGATCCGCTCACGCGACGCGGCGCGCGCTTCGCTCCGGCTCGCTGCGGTAGCGCGATGCCGGCCCGTCGATACCGAACTTGCGCCACAGCCACTTCGCGGTCGGGTTCATCAGACCGAGGTCATTGGCCAGTTTGCGCATATCGCCGAAGTAGCCCGACAGGATCTGCTGGGAATGCTCCGACTTCCAGAACGCCTGCTCGATGACCTCGCGTGGAATGTCGAACTCGCGCTCGAACGACCGCGGCGGCGCCATGATCTCGTTGGCCAGCCAGCGCATCGCGATCGGGAAGGCCACCGAGCAGACGCCACGATTGAACTTGCCCATCCGCCCGATGTGCGCGGTGAGGAAGTCACCGGCGAAGGAGATGTGACGCGCTTCCTCGGCGATATGGATCTCCATGGTGCGCAACACCATCGGCGGCATCGTCGCGCCCGCGCGGATCACGGCCTTCTGATAGTGATCGATCGGTTCCTCGCCGCCGAGGATGCCGATGAACAGGATCGTGTGGGCGTAGCCGCCAGCCACACCGATCAGCGGCGACAACGCGCGAAACAGCGGCCGCATGCCGGGCACGTCGACGTCGATGCGGTTGACCAGCTCCTGGAACATCTGGATGTGGTTGCACTCTTCGGTCATCTCGTGCAAGCAGTACCGGAACTCGGGCGACCCGTTCGGCAGCTTCATGATGTATTGCATCATTCCGCGGATCAGGATGCTCTCGAAGGCGGCGCCGACCTTGATCGAATTGGCTGTGCGCCATTTGCCGATCGCGATGCGCCGGTCCAGCGGTTGATCGCGGTACCACTGCGTAGCGCCGAGCGGGTCGATCTCCGGCGAGAGGACCCACCGCACGTCGTTCGGGTCAAGGGCGAGCTCGGGCGAATCCCAGTCGATATCGAGGTAGGGATCGAAATGACGGTCGACAGACCCCTGTGACAGGGTTGCCAGCGCCTCTCGGTACTCCTCGGTGATGGGTCCGCCACGGCTCGATTCGGTCAGCGTCATCGGTGCCTCCTCGGTTCGCGTCCGGCGCGCACGGCACTGTTATCGCCGTCACACCGTTACCCCGAGAATAACTGAGACCGTCAGTCCCACACAACCCTGACGCGATAACGTTTTCTCCCCGCCTATTCGACGAGCAGCACCACCAACTGACGAGCCAGTTCGACATCACCGGGACCACCGAGCCAGATCAGTGGGCGACGTTGATCGAGATGGTCCAGCGCTTCGGGCAGAGACACGAAGACACGATCGGCGCGTACGACGCAGACCTGGGGTACGGACTCGGAGACGGCGGGTCCACCATCGACATCGAGTGCCAGCGAACCGGTCGACGCGTCGCCCGCTACCGCATCGCGAACCACCGCGTCGCCGGACTCGACCGAATCCGAACCGCTGTGCACGACCTGATGGCCCGGTGCGCCGGCCCAGTGATCCAGCCACGCCGGGCCCGGCTCGACCGCGGCGAGCACTGTCTGCACGCTCATGCCGTAGAGGACGTCGGCGACCGCGGCGGGCAGGCCCGCGACATCGACGGTGCGCACCAGCGAACCGTGCTCGCGCAATCGGTCGACGAACCGTTCGAGCACCTCGGCCCGTTCGGTCGGATCCACGATCGCGTGCCTGCCCGCGGATCGACGCATGGGTACCCGACGCTCGTCCTCGGGCAGGTCGAGCAGCCCGTCACGGACTCGGCGCAAGATCTCCTCGCGAGAATTCACTCGGGCACTCTCCTTCGTTGGCGACGTCGATGTCGCCGTTCACACATTCCCTCTCCCCACATACCGCGGGAACTCTTCAATTCGCTACCGTACCGACCGGTCCACTTGATCCGGGCGCGGCACGACGAAGCCCAGCAGTTGCAAGAGCTGGTCGATGTTCAGGTCGAAGATCTCCGCCCGGTCAGCGAAGGTATCGCGCCCGTACATGTCGAACACGTCGAAGTTCACGGCACCGAAGAGCGTGGTCCACGCGGTGAGGGCGGACGCGATCACCCGATCGGGGGCGGCGAGGCCGAACTGCTCGCGGATCGCCGCGAAATCGGCGGCCGTACGCGGGGAGATCGCGGGGTCGAGCACGGGGCCGTCGAGCTGGCCCCGCCGGAAGGCGCTGTCGACGATGCCCAGCAGAATCGCGATCACGCGCACGCCCGGCGCTTCCGTGTCGGCGGCCGGTGCGGCATAGCCCGGGACTGGGGTGCCGAAGAGCAGGCCGTACCAGGCGGGTTCGGCCAACGCCCACTCCCGCACCGCTCGCGCGGCGACCCGGAAGCGGGTCGCGGGGTCGTCGGGTGCGTCGAGCAGGGCCGCGTCGACCGCGTCGCCCAGCGCGTTGTAGCCGTCGACCACCAGCATGGTCAGCAGTTCGTCGCGGCTGCGGACATACCGGTACACCGCCGACGACACCACGCCCAGATCGCGGGCAACCGCGCGCAACGACAACGCCGCCGCACCCTGCGTGGCCAAATGCTCGCGGCCGATGCGTTTGATGTCGGCGATCGTCTGCGCGCGGGCCAGTGCGCGCGGACCCAGCTGATCGGAGCTCATCGTCCGATCATCGCCCACTCGCGGCACGGGCCGGATCCCGGCGTCCGGCCGTGTCGTCCTCGGCGGCGGCGCGTTCGATCTCGGCGGCCAGGGTCGCGCCGCCGACCGCCCAGGCCGTCGCCAGCAATCGGTCGCGGAAGCGGCTCAGATCCACGGCCACCCCTTCACCGCCGTAACCGGTGCCCGCCGCGTCGCGCACCGTACCGACCACCTCGTCGGCGAGATCGGCGATGCGCGACTGGATCAGCGTCCGCAAGACCCCGCTGAGCGTGACGTCGAAACCCACGTCGTAGAGCACGAGTGCGGCCTTGAGCATCGTGCGGTCCGCGACGAACCACCGGTGGCCGCGTCGTTCCAGATATCCCGCCGCGGCGAGTTCGGTGAGGACATCGGTGCCACGCTCCCCCAGCATCGCGGCGAGTTCGGCATCGTCGAGGTAGGACGAGCGTTCGATGGACTGTCCCGCCCGTGGATCGAACAGCGTGCGCCAGTCGCCCGCCTGCGGCTCGGTGTCGAACACCTCGCGGATGGCGTCCAGCCGCAGCCCGCGTGCCTGCATGGCGACGATGTCGCGCAGCCGGTCCAAGTGCTCGTCGGTGTAGACGACTTCCTTGCCCGCTCGGCCGGGTTTCGGCAGCACGCCGAGCGAGTGGTAATAGCGGATGGTGCGCGACGCCACGCCGCTGACGTCGGCGAGTTCCGCTCGGGTGTATCGGGCCACCCGACCAGCATAGGTGGGCACGGAGCCTACGTTGACAGCTCTGGCTGTCGCCATTAGCGTTACCCGCGTCACTGTCGACACCGATCGAGGAGCTCCCCCATGCCCGAGCGCACCACCGATTTCGACGTTCTGATCGTCGGTTCCGGCTTCGGTGGCAGTGTCACCGCACTGCGGCTGGTGGAGAAGGGCTACAAGGTCGGCGTCATCGAAGCCGGTCGCCGCTTCGCCGATGACGAACTGCCCAAGACCAGCTGGGACCTGCGCAAATTCGTGTGGGCGCCCAAGCTCGGCTGCTACGGCATCCAGCGCATCCACCCGCTGCGCGACGTCCTGATCCTGGGCGGCGCCGGCGTCGGCGGTGGCTCGCTGAACTACGCCAACACCCTGTACGTGCCGCCGGAGCCGTTCTTCCAGGACCCGCAGTGGCGCGAGATCACCGACTGGCGCAGCGAGCTCACCCCTTATTACGAGCAAGCGAAGAAGATGCTCGGTGTGGTGACAAATCCCCACATGACTCCCGCCGACGAGATCTTCAAGGCCGTCGCCGAGGACATGGGTGTGGGCGAGACGTTCGTGCAGACACCCGTCGGGGTGTTCTTCGGTACGCCCGGCAAGACCGAGGCCGACCCCTACTTCGGTGGTGTCGGCCCCGAGCGCACCGGCTGCGTGGAGTGCGGCGACTGCATGGTCGGCTGTAAGTTCGGCGCCAAGAACACCTTGGTGAAGAACTACCTCTACCTCGCGGAACAGGCCGGTGCACAGGTCATTCCGATGACCACGGTGTCATCGCTGCGGCCGCTGCCCGACGGCACCTGGGATGTGGCCACCGAGCGCACCGGCGCCTGGGTGCGCAAGGCGCCCAAGACCTTGACCGCCAAGCATGTCGTGCTCGCGGCGGGCACGCTCGGCACGCAGAAGTTGCTGCACGCGATGCGCGACGAAGGTGCGCTGCCGAACCTGTCGGACAAGCTCGGCCTGCTCACCCGTACGAACTCCGAGTCGATCGTCGGTGCCGCGACCAAGACGCTCGGGCCCGACCAGGACTTCACCAAGGGCGTCGCGATCACCTCGTCGATCCACCCCACCCCCGACACCCACGTCGAGCCGGTGCGCTACGGCAAGGGCTCGAACTCGATGGGCATGCTGCAAACCCTCATGGTCGACGGCGGCGGGCGGGTGCCGCGGTGGCTGCGGTTCCTGGGCCTCGTGCTGTCCAATCCCCTGATCTTCCTGCGCTTCATGAGTGTGAAGAACTGGAGCGAGCGCACGATCATCTCCCTCGTCATGCAGCACCTGGACAACTCGATCACCACCTACACCAAGCGCGGCCTGTTCGGCGGCCGCAAGCTGACCTCCAAACAGGGCCACGGACAACCGAACCCGACCTGGATCCCGGCGGGCAACGATGTGACCCGCCGGGTCGCGGAAAAGATCGGCGGCGTCGCCGGTGGTACCTGGGGTGATGTGTTCAATGTGCCGATGACCGCGCACTTCCTCGGCGGCGCGGCGATCGGCGCCGACCGTGAGCACGGCGTGATCGACGCCTACCACCGCGTGTACGGCTACCCGACGCTCAGCGTCGTCGACGGCGCCGCGGTGTCGGCCAACCTCGGCGTGAACCCGTCGCTCACCATCACCGCCCAGGCCGAGCGCGCAGCCGCCTACTGGCCGAACAAGGGCGAACTCGACACCCGCCCCGACCAGAACGCCGGCTACACCAAGATCGCGCCGGTCCGCCCGAACCAGCCGGTCGTGCCCGCGGGCGCACCCGCCGCCCTGGTCCTGCCGATCGTCGAGATCCGCAGCTCGGAGAAGACCGCGGGCTGATCAGAACGAACCCGGCCCCGGCCTCGCGGTCACCCACCGCGAGGCCGGGGCCGTCTCGAATCCGGCTTCGCAGACGTGCTCAGAGTGCGTTGATTCGGGCCAGTGCTTCGAAAGCCAGATCGGCGGCCTGCCACAGGGCCGTGACCTCGGTGCGGATGGCCGGTGCGAGAGCGGGGTCTTGCAGGGCGAGGCCGTTGGTGAAGATCACCGTGTTCGCGCCGAGGTCGGCGGCGATGAGCATCTGCTCGGTGGCGACGCCGGCGCCGAACAGCTGGTCCAATCCCTCACCGACGAAATAGAACCGCCACAGCGGGCCGAGGTCGGCGCCGTAGGCCGCCTTGGTGCGGTCGATGATCACGTCGCCGACCGAGGCGATGCCGGCCACGATCTTGAAGTAGTCCGGCGCGTTCTCCGGCCTGCTGCCCACGGCTGCCACCGAGTAGGTCAGGTCGACGGTGAGGTGTGCGTTGTAGCCGGCCATGGCGGTGCGGGCGCGCGACGCCCCACAGTCGCGGGCGAGTGCGAAATAGTGTGCCCATTGTGGTTCCGCGATGCCACCGGTGAATTCGGCATGCAGATTGTCGAGAAATCGGCGCAGCAGTTCCGAGCTGATGGCGTGCGCGTACTCGCGGTTCGCGAACGCGGCCGGGTTGCGCTGCATCGGCATCACCGCGGCGTATTCGACGCCGTCGAGCCCGATCGCGAACAGTCCGCGTAGGTCGCGATGCTCGACGAGGATCTCGGTGATCCGGTGATGGCGGGCCACCGCGTCCTCGAGCCGGCCCAGGCTGTCGGCGCCGGAGATCGCCGACGTGTCCGACAACCGCGCGATCTCGTCGATGTCGGTCTGGGACAGGGTGGACCCACAGGCCGTGTCCCCGGCCGCGCCCGCGGCCGGGCCCGCGGGCAGAATCAGTGCCGCGACGGTGACACAGGCGGCTATTGCACTCGATACGCGCACGCGCCGATTCCACCATCTCTCGGCGCGATTCGCGCATCGACGCGCACATCGACCCACCCGATGGGCGTGTCGGCCCACCGCGCCGCGAGGGGCCCATAGCCTGGACCGATGCCGGAGACGATTGCGATTTCAGGGGCCAGCGGACAAATCGGCGGCCGCGTTGCCCGTCTGCTCGCCCCCTCGGGCGCCCGCCTGCGACTGCTGGGACGCCACGTCGAGCACATCGCGCCGATCGACGGCGCCACCACGGCCACCATCGACTTCGGCGATCCGACCACCGTGGCGGCCGCGCTCGACGGCGTGCAGACCTTCTTCTTCGTCTCGGCCACCGAGAGCGCCGACCGCGCGGCTCAGCAGACGGCGGTGGTGAACGCCGCGAAAGACGTGGGCGTGCAACGGATCGTGTATCTGTCGTTCGTGGGGGCCGCGCCCGATGCCACGTTCACGTTCGGCCGTGACCACTGGTACACCGAACAGGCCATCCGCGCCTCCGGCCTCGCGTTCACCTTCCTGCGCGACAACCAGTACCAGGACATCATCCCGCATTTCGCCGACGCCGACGGGGTGATCGAAGGTCCGGCCGGTGACGGCGAAGTCGCCGCGGTCACCCGTGCCGATGTGGCGGATTGCGCTGCGGCGGTGCTCGGTTCGGACGCGCACGACGGCACGACCTTCGACCTCACCGGCCCGCGAGCTTTCAGCCTGACCACCGCCACCGCCGAGATGACCGAAGTCCTCGCCCGACCGTTCCGCTACGTCGAGCAGACCGTCGACGAGGCTTACGCCTCCCGCGCGAAGTACAACGCGCCGAAATGGGAAGTCGACGGCTGGGTCAGCACCTACACCGCGATCGCCCAGGGCGACCTCGCGCAGGTCACCGACGCGGTCCCGCACCTGACGGGCCACCTGGCCATCGACTTCCGCGATTTCCTCGCGACACTGCCGAAGAACTCCTGAACTCTGGGGAGTCGCGCCGACCGGCTTACCCGGTCGTCTCCTCGGTAGCGGGTGTTGTCGCCGGCAGCAGCGAGTACGCCAGGCAGACGAGCGCGAAGAACAAGTAACCGAGTGCCACACCGGGCGCGGCGGCCCATTCGACCGCGTGCGCGTGAATCAGTCCGATCCAGCTCAATCCGGCGCCGATGATCGCCGCCACTCCCGCCGCACGGAAACGTTTGTCGAGGATGAACGTGACGATCGCACCGAGCACGAGACCGGCCAGTACCGCACCGGACCCGAACACTTTCAGCCCGTCATAGACCACGCCCGCTTGACCGAGCGCGTCCGAGCCGACCTTCGCCGCCGATGTTCCCGCTGCGGACAGCGCGTTGTCGATCTGGGTGACGGCCCACTCCGCCAGGTTGGGCAGCAGCGCGGCCACGACCGCCACCGCGTGGATCCGCGGCACCGCCTGGAATGCTTGCGCGCCGATCAGCAGGCCGATGTAGAGCAGGATCGGAACGATCGCCGGGATGGGCAGCAGCGTGGCGAGGATGCCGAAAAGCCCCAGCAGGCACATGATGCCGATGGTCAGGCCACTGGCGAGGGAATAACCCGTGCGCCCGCCCGCGTCCTTCCAACCCGGGTGACCGATGTAGACGGCGGGTGGGAAGGGCGAGCCGAAGCCCGCGCCGATCACCGCACCGAAACCGTCGGCCAGCAGCACGCTGCGCAGGTTGTAGTTGTCGCCCGCGGCGGCGGCGCTTTCCACGTTGCTCATGGCTTCGGTGAAGTTGTAGATGCCCAGCGGGATGGCGGTGGCCAGCAGCGGAGCGAGGTTGCCGAGTCCGTCGAAGAGCAGGTCGAGGCGCAGGTCGGGCAGCCCGAGCGCGATGTCGTGCGCGGCCTGGGCGACATCGGGTGCCGACATGTACCCACCGATCCAGCCGATCGCCGTGCCGACCAGCAGCGCGACCAGCCCGACTGGGATGTTGCCCGGCAGCTTGATGTCGGTGAAGAAACCGATCAGGATGATGGCCAGCACCGGCAGTCCGATCCAGGCCACCTCCCACATCTGCGCGGCGGGGCGCATGGCGATGAAGGTGATCGAGATGCCGGCCAGGGTGCCGAGCATCGCTGCACGCGGGGTGACCTTGCGGATGTAGGGGCCGACGAAGGCGCCGATCATCACGATCACGCCGATCATGAACGCCCAGGCCAGCCCGGCTGCCCACGCCTGCAAGGGATCTCCGGTGGCCAGGTAGATCGGCAGCATCACCACGAACACGACGATGAACATGTGCGGAACGCTCGGCCCGTAGGGCAGTGCGGTGACATCGGCGCGTCCTTCGCGGCGGGCCAGGCGCCTCGCCAGCACCATGTAGTACAAGTTGCCCAGCACGAGCGCGACGCCGAGGGCGGGCAGCACCGTGCCGAGCACATCGGTGCTGGGAATCTTCACCACCGCGATGGTGAGTGTGGTCAGGGTGAGGACGTTGACCAGGATGTTGAACGCCAGCCCGAAGAAGGCGTTGGTATCTCCCCTGGTCCACCACGGAAGTGCTAGTGGCGCAGGTTGTTCCGGTGTGACTGTTGTTTTCGAGGTGTCGACGGACATGGTGGATCCTGTTCGCTAGGCCGTGACGGGGGCGGTGGTGCCGAGTGCGGCGATGACATCCGCGGAGCCGGCGACCCAGCCGAAGATCGCGCCCTGAGCCGCGATCATCGCCAGTCCGACGCGCTGGAATTCGGGGAAATAGGAGCCGACGCAGTCCGCGACCACGAGGCATTCGTAGCCGCGGTCATTGGCCTCGCGGACGGTGGTGTGGACGCAGACCTCGGTGGTGACGCCGGCGACGAGCAGGGTGGTGATCGAATGCTGTTGCAGCACAGCGGCCAGGTCGGTCGCGTAGAAAGCGCCTTTGCCCGGCTTGTCGATGACGGTCTCGCCGTCGAGCGGCGCCAGTTCGTCGATGATGTCGTGGCCGTACTCACCGCGGATCAGGATGCGCCCGAATCGCCCCGGATCACCGATGCGCTGCGAGGGGTTGCCGCGCCGAAGTTTCGACGGTGGGCAATCGGACAGGTCCGGCAGGTGGCCCTCTCGGGTGTGGATCACTGTGATCCCCGCGGCCCTGGCCGAGGCGAGCACACCGGTGAGAGGTTCGATGACGGTGCGCAACAGCGCCACGTCGTTGCCGAGGCTTTCGCCGAAGCCACCGGGGAGCAGGAAGTCTCGCTGCATGTCGATGATGACGAGCGCGGTCGTGGTGGGATCGAAGGTGAACGGGCTCGGGGTGGCGGGGATTTCGGTCATCGTCGCTCCTGCAGGGATACCGGGCCGAGGTGGTGGGGCAGTGCGGTGGTGCGCGGTTCGTCCAGCAGCCGTGCGGCGGCGGCGAGAACGAGGTCGTCGGCGAGTGCCGGGCCGAACACCATGAGCGAGACCGGCCTGCCGTCGCGGGTGGTGCCGCCGGGAACCGCGATCGCGGTCAGGTCGAGGAGATTGCCGAAATGGGTGTAGTGGCCGAGCACGGTGTTGGTCGCGATGGGGTCGGCCAGCACCTCGGGGACCGTGAAGGTGGTGCCGATGGTCGGCACCGCCACCGCGTCGACCTCGTCCCATATCCGGGCGACCTCAGCGCGCAGTTCCTGCAAACGTTGCTGTGCGCGGAACACGTCCACGGCGCTGAATTGCCGTCCACTGTCCAGGATTTCCCGGATCACGGGCAGGATCGAGTCGGGCCTATCGGTCAGGAACTCGTCGAACTCGACCAGACGTTCCGCGACCCACGGACCTTGGTAGAGCAGCGCGCCCGCGGCGAGGAAGGGTGCGAGTGTCGTGTCGACGCAGCTGAACCCCATTCCCGGCAACCTGTCTCGCGTACCGAGGTGTGCCGCGCGCATGGCGTCGTCGCCGAAGAACTCGAGCTCCTGCGGTGCCGGTAGGCCGAGCCGGATCGGGCCACCGGGGAATCGTCCTCCTCTGGCGCGGGTCCACGGATCCTCGTGATCGACCGCCATGATCACCTCGGCGACCAGGTCCAGGTCCTCGACAGTGGTCGCCATGAGGGTGAGGCAGTCCAGCGACTTACACGCGGGCACCAGCCCGACGGTGCTGATCAGGCCGCGCGACGGCTTCCAGCCGACGATGCCGTTGAGTGCGGCGGGTACGCGGCCCGAACCCGCCGTATCGGTGGCCACACAGAACGGCACCTGGCCGAGGGCGACCGCGAGCGCCGATCCAGAACTGGAACCGCCGGAGATCAGATCGCCGCCGAAGACGCTGCGCGGCACCGGGTACGGAGTTCGGGTGCCGTTGAGGCCGGTCGCGAACTGGTCGAGATTGGTCTTGCCGACGAACAGCGCGCCCGCGTCGAGCAGGCGCTGCACGGCGGGTGCGGTGCGGGTGGCGAGGTAGGCGTAGTCGGGGCAGGCCAGCGTTGTCGGATAGCCGGCGACGTCGATACTGTCCTTCACCCCGAAGGGAACGCCGTACAGCGGCAGCGTCCGTGCACCGGGCATGCGTTCGATAGCCGCAGCGGCAGCGAGCAATTCGTCACGGGGTACCGGGGTGATCCAGGTGCCGTCGTCGCCGCGCGCGGCGATCGCGTCGGCCACTCGCGCCGCGGTTCTGGTCGGGGAGCCGTTGCCGCCCTGGTGCTGGGCGAGGATCTCGGTGACCGTAGAGCCTGTCATGTTGTCGATTGTCGACAGAAAGTGTGACGGCGGGAGGATCGGTCTGTATCGGATGTGTTAGCAGATACCGAGTTTCAGGTATGTTTGCTCGCCGTGCTGACGGAGCGCGGTCTCCGCCCGCAGCGGGTCGTTGGTCTCCAGCGCGGCGAGCAGTTCCTGATGTCGGCGCACACCTTCGCGACGGGCGCCCACCTCGGTTTCCTCACGGAGATTGCGTGCCATCGCGAGCTGTAGTTTCACCAGGATCTGCTCGTACACGAGGTCCAGTTGCCGATTGCCCGCCAGCGCGACGATTTCGGCGTGAAAGCGGCGGTGGGCGTCGTCGCGGGCGACCCAGTCCTTGCGCCGGTCCGCCGCGGTCAGTTCCGCGAGCGCCGTGCGCACCCGCCCCAGCCGCAGGTCCGTACTCGGGAGGGCGACGGTCACCGCGTGCTGTTCCAGCGCCCGCCGCACCTCGAACAACTCGACGATGTCGCGCGCCGACCACACCACGACCCGATACCCACGCCGCGGCAGATGCTCGACGAGACCCTGCTCGGCCAGGCGCCGCAGCGCCTCCCGCACCGGCGCCCGGCTGATCCCGAGCCGCGCGCACAGGGC
Organism: Nocardia sp. NPDC056952; assembly: GCF_042674185.1. NCBI lineage: Bacteria > Bacillati > Actinomycetota > Actinomycetes > Mycobacteriales > Nocardiaceae > Nocardia > Nocardia sp. NPDC056952. The sequence continues at coordinate 567,206 of NZ_JBHURA010000002.1, forward strand.
TTCCTCGCCTACCCGCTCCCCCGGCGCCAACGCGCCGCTGAGAACCTGCGCGCGCACGTGCTCAGCGGTCATCTCCACCAGACTCGCCGGGAGATCGGTCGAATTCGATGCGGCTGCCGTCATGAGTCGAGTCTACGAACAGCGAACCGGGTGGCGCCGACGCCGCTTAGACCAGGCGCAGGCTGTCGATCATCTTCTTGGCCTGATCGGCGGTGAGTTCGCCGGTGGTGCCGCGGTCGACGAGGATGGTCAGGACGAGGGTTGTATTGGCGGCGTTGCGAAAGCCGAAGGTGTAGACGGAGTAGGCATTCGCGGTGCAGCCCGGGATCTGCGGGGTCCACGGGCCCGTGGTCTCGACGAATTGGCCGCTGATTCCGCTCTGGGTCTTCAACGACGTCGGCGCGCTGATCTTTCCGCCGGTCGGGTCCGAATATCCCCCTGCCGCGGCTATTTTCGCGACACTCTTCGCGGCGGCCGCCACCTCGGTCTCGGTGGTCGAGGTCACCGCGGCCATCGCGCGATACACCGAGCCGGGGCAGTAGTCGGCTCCCTCGGTCGCCTGGCCGCGACCGTCGATCGCGCCCGTCGCGTTGGAGAACGACATGGTGTCGCTTTCGGAGTGGACCGTCCACGCCGAGGGCACGTCGTAGGCGACGCGATAGGAGGCGATGAGCACGCCCTTCGAGCCGGGCGCGAGCGGTGCGGTACTGGTGCCCGACAGTGGTCCTGATTTCGTCGTGGTGGTGGACGTGCTCGCCGAGGTGGTGGACTCGTCCGAGGAGCTGGCAGCGAACCCGACGGCAACGGCGACCCCGATCACCAGCACGACGACCACCGCGATCGCCGCGATGATCGCGCCCGAACCGCCACTGCGCCGCGGGGGAGGCGAATACTGCTGTGGCGCATAGCCGTACGGCTGCTGGCCGTACGCCGGCTGCTGGGCGAACTGACCCGATCCGAATTGGGACCCGTACGGCTGCTGACCGGTCCCGGGCTGAGACGCGTAAGACTGTCCACCACCGGACTGCGCTGCATACGGGTTGTGACCCGCTCCGGGTTGCTGCCCGTACGCCTGCTGACCGCTCCCCGGCTGGGCCGCATACGGATCGTGGCCCGCCCCGGGTTGCGGCCCGTAGGCCTGCTGCCCGGTCCACGGTTGTCCGACCACTGTCGGCGGCGCGAATGGGTGCTGCCCGCTGCCCGGCTGTCCCGCTCCGGACTGCTGCCAAGGCTGCCCGGTTCCGGGTTGCGGCCCGTACGGCTGCTCACCCGTCCCCGGTGGTGCGAATTGCTGCCCGAACACGGTGGGCGGCGCGATCGGATGCTGCCCGCTCCCAGGGTGATTCGCTCCCGGCTGCGGGTCGGCAGCGGGCTGCCGGCTGTCTTGCGGTCGGGGGGCCGACTGCTCGGCCGGGTTGCCGGGCGAGCGCAGGATGGTGGGGTCGGCGGGGGGTTGTGCGGCGGGGTCAGGGGTGGGGCCTGACATTCCGGGCGCCTCCCACCACCGATCACTGTCGTTTGCCACGGCCCGTCCTTCCTCGCCATCTGCCTCCACGACCGTCGAGCGGGTCGCGTTCGGTCAGATCCCCTCTCAGAGTAATGGCGAACCATCGTCGCCGAGAACTCGAAATGGTGCGTTCGCGGGTAGCCCGGGTGTCACTGGAAACCGAACGCGGGGTCAGTCCCCGAGACCGCCGGAGGTGATTCGGTCGGCGGCGTTCACCGTCGCCGCGCCGAGCTCGCTCAAGGCAAGGGCCGACAGCCGACTGTCGGGGCAGCTCACGACCGCGGCGACGACCGCACCGGTGCGATCGCGGATCGGGGCGGACAGCGTGACGACGGCGTTCTCGGGGCCGAGTTCGTCGGGCAGGTAGTCGATGGTGATCAGTTCGGTGATGACGGAACCGAGTTGGGCGCGCAGGGCGGCCGTGATCGGTGAATCACGCAGGCCCGCCAGCACTTCCAGCATCGGTGTCGAATCGTCGACCAGCCGTTCGACCGAGTAGCCACGGGTGCGGATCTCGGCGAGCACGCGCGCGAGGCGGTCGCGGTGGGCCGGGTCGGCGGTGGCCAGCCAGGCCTGCTGGACGGGTTCGGGCGCCCAGGCGATGAATTCGCGGCAGACGGGGGGCGCGAGCGGCAGGCGCCTGCCCGGACGGATCCAGCCGGCCGAGGGATGCCCGACGACCTCGGTGACCACGATGCTGTCCCCGGCGCGCTCGGCGAGGAACACCGGCACACCCACCTTCTCGGACAGGTCTCGCAGGTGCGGCACCGCGGTGCGACGCAGCGGAAACGCCGCTTCGGCACGCCGGGCGACGGTCAGCAGCCGCAGCCCGATGCCGTAGCAGCCGTCGTCGTCGCGCACGGTCCAGCCATCGGCGGTGAGCTGGGTGAGTACGGCATGCGCGGTGGCGCGCGACAGCCCCGCTTCGCGCACGATCCGAGCCAGCGACAACCGGTCGGTGGCATGTCGTGACAGCAGCTCGAGCACTTTCACCACGCGCTGTGTCGGCGGCGACGCGGCGCCCGGAATCTCGGCATCACCCATCGAATCAGGGTTCACCTCTTGACCGGCGCGCTCGGCCCGGCTTATCGTCGGTGTCACAATACCGAACAATAGCGTCGAATATTCGACATCGCAACCCGTCGGGGAAAGTTCCCCGGCGAACCGCACGAACGAAGTGGGTGAACAGTGCAGGCGGGGTACGAGTTATCGCATCTGGCGGCCTTGGAGGCCGAGTCGGTGCACATCTTCCGGGAGGTCGCGGCCACACTCGCGCGACCGGCCCTGCTCTTTTCCGGCGGCAAGGATTCCGCCGTGCTGCTGCACCTGGCGCGACGCGCGTTCTGGCCCGCGCCGCTGCCGTTTCCGCTGCTGCACGTGGACACCGGCCACAACTTCGACGAGGTGATCGAGTTCCGCGACCGCACCGCCGAACGCACCGGTGCGCGCCTCGAGATCGCCCGGGTCCAGGACGACATCGACACGGGTCGCGCGGTGGAACGTCCCGGCGGCACCCGCAACCCCCTGCAGACCACCACCTTGCTGCGCGCGATCGGTGAGCACCGATTCGACGCGGCATTCGGCGGCGCACGCCGTGACGAGGAGAAGGCGCGCGCCAAGGAGCGGGTGTTCAGCTTCCGCAACAGCTTCGGCGAATGGGACCCGCGAGCACAGCGGCCCGAGGTGTGGAACCTCTACAACGGCCGCCATCAGCCCGGCGAGCACATCCGGGTGTTCCCGCTGTCGAACTGGACCGAGCTCGATATCTGGGAGTACATCGACCGCGAGGCCGTCGAGCTGCCGTCGCTGTACTACGCGCACCGGCGTCAGGTCATCGAACGCGACGGAATGCTGTTGTCGGCCGGCCGATTCATCACGCCGAAGGCCGGTGAGCGCACGTTCGAAGCGACCGTCCGATTCCGCACGGTCGGCGACGCCACCTGCACCGGGTGCGTCGAGAGCAGCGCCGACACCGCGGCGAAGGTGATCGCCGAGACCGCCGCCACCCGACTCACCGAACGCGGGGCCACCCGTGCCGACGACCGGATCTCCGAGACCGGCATGGAAGACCGCAAGCGAGAGGGCTATTTCTGATGCGCCGCAATCTGTTACGACTGGCGACCGCGGGCAGCGTCGACGACGGTAAGTCCACCCTCATCGGCCGGCTGCTCTACGACTCCAAGTCCCTGTTCGACGATCAACTCGCCGCCATCGAACGAGTCAGCACCGAACGTGGCGGGGCGGCGGCGGATCTGGCGCTGGTCACCGATGGTCTGCGCGCCGAACGCGAGCAGGGCATCACCATCGACGTCGCCTACCGCTACGTGACGACACCACGCCGTAAGTTCGTCATCGCCGATACCCCCGGGCACGTGCAGTACACCCGCAACATGGTGACCGGCGCGTCCACCGCGGACCTCGCGCTGATCCTGGTCGACGCCCGCACCGGCGTTTCCGAACAGACCCGCAGGCACGCGTTCCTCGCGACGCTGCTCGGCGTGCCGCACCTGGTGGTGTGCGTGAACAAGATGGACCTGGTCGACTGGTCGCAGGAGCGTTTCGAGGAGATCCGCACCGAGTTCGCCGCGTTCGCCGCCAAGTTGACGGTGGGCGATCTGAGCTTCGTGCCGGTGTCGGCGCTGCTCGGCGACAACGTGGTCGACGGCTCGGAGCACATGGACTGGTATCCGGGACCGCCGTTGCTGCGCCACCTCGAGGACGTGCACATCGCCTCGGACCGCAACCTCATCGATGCCCGGCTGCCGATCCAGTACGTCATCCGGGCGCAGGAAGGACTCGACCACCGCAGTTACGCGGGCACCATCGCGGGCGGCATCTTCAAGCCCGGCGACGAAGTGGTGGTGCTGCCCGGCGGGCGGTCCTCCCACGTCAAGGAGATCTGGGGCCCGGGCGGCACGAAGGTCGACGAGGCGTTCACCGGCATGGCGGTCTCGCTGACTCTGGACGACGACATCGATGTCGGGCGCGGGGATCTGCTCGCCCGGCCGGGTAACCGTCCACACATCGGCACCGACCTGGACGCGATGGTGTGCTGGTTCTCCGAGAGTGCTCAGTTGCGCGAGGGTGCCCAGTACTTGGTGCGCACCGCGGCGCAGACCTCGTCCGCCGAGGTCACGGCCATCGACTACCGCCTCGATGTGAACACGCTGCACCGGGTAGAGGACGTCACCACGTTGTCGCTCAACGACATCGCGCGCATCCGGTTGCGCAGCCGTCGCCCGCTGCTGTCGGACCCTTATCGGGAGAATCGGCGCACGGGCAGCTTCATCCTGATCGATCCGGTGACCGATCAAACGGTCGCCGCGGGAATGGTGACCGGCCGGGAATCCGGGATCGATGCCGCGAACGTCGGCAGCGAACGCGCGGCCCCGGCCGTGGTCTGGCATCGATCGGCGGTCAGTCGCGCCGAGCGCGGGCATGCGGGCGCGACGGTGTGGTTGACCGGCCTGTCCGGGTCGGGCAAGTCCACCCTGGCGGTCGAGCTGGAGCGACTGCTGGTCGCGGCAGGCCGTCCCGCCTACCTGCTCGACGGTGACAATCTGCGGCACGGTCTCAACGCCGGTCTCGGCTTCTCCCCCGCCGACCGGGACGAGAACGTCCGCCGGGTCGCCGAAGTGGCCGCGCTGTTCGCCGATTCGGGTGCGGTGGCGATCGTGTCGGTGATCAGCCCGTTCGCCGCGCAGCGCACCGCCGCGCGGACCGTCCACGCCGACCGCGAACTGCCGTTCCACGAAGTCTTCGTCGACACTCCGCTCGCGGAGTGCGAGCGCCGCGACTCCAAGGGCCTCTACGCGAAGGCCCGTGCGGGAGAACTGCCCGGCTTCACCGGAATCGGCTCCCCGTACGAACGACCCGACCATGCTGACCTGGTCATCACTCCCGAGCTCGGCTCCCCTGCCGAGATCGCCGCCCACATCCTCCGAGAGCTAGGAATCGCAGACCGTTGACCCACTCCAGTACCGCCACCGAATCCGGTAGCAGCGCGCCACCGGAACCGCTCACCGCGCCGTTCCTGGCCGCGGTGGCCCAGGCCGAAACGCTCATCGCCGGAGCGGACTTCGTCCGCAGCGATCAGGACCTCGCCGAGGGCTACGACTATCTCGCCGCCAGCGTCGCCGCCTGCCTGCGCCTTTCGGGCGCCCACGGCACCTCGCATCCCTACTTCGTGTCCTCGACCGGCCCGTACGCCAAAATGGGCCTGGACAACCCGGACACCCTCTACTACCACGCCACCATCGAGCCGACCGCCGAGTACCTGGTGAGCGGGGTGCGCGGCAGCACCGTCGATCTGAGTTTCCAGGTACTCAAAGGTGACTACACCGCGACCGACGTGCCCGGTGGCGCCGACGCCTTCGACGACCGGCGCATTCCGATCGCCGCCGACGGCAGCTTCTCGCTGCGCTTCGGACCGCCGAAGGCCGATGCCGGGCCGGACTACTTCCCACTCGGGGAAGGCGCGTCCATGCTGGCCGTGCGCGAGGTCTACAGCGACTGGACCGAGCGCAAGGGCTCGATCCGGATCGAGCGGGTCGACACCATCGGCACCGCACCGGTCGAACCGGATCTGGCCCGTCTGCGCAAACGGTACGGCGCGGCGGCGAAGATGCTGCTCACCCGCGTGCACACCTGGTTCAACTTCCCGAAGTGGTTCTACCTCGACCTGCCGGTGAACACCCTCACCGCGCCCCGGCTGACACCCGGTGGACTGAGCACCCAGTACTCCTCGGTGGGCCATTTCGATCTGGCCGACGATCAGGCACTGGTGATCACCGTCCCGAAATCCGATGCGCCGTATCAGGGTTTCCAGCTGGGCAGTCTCTGGTACATCTCCCTGGACTACGTCAACCACCAGACCAGCCTCAATCATGCCCAGGCCCAGGTGGATTCGGATGGTCTGATCCGGTTGGTGGTGAGCAAGCAGGACCCGGGCATCGCGAACTGGATCGAGACCACCGGCCGCACGCGCGGCATTCTGCAGTTCCGGTGGCAGCGCACCGATCGGCCGATGACCGAGGCCGATGGGCCGACGGTCGAGGTCGTACCGATCGACGCAGTCGCACAACACCTTCCGTATTTCGAACACAACCGGATCGACGCCGCCGGCTGGCGCGACCGGATCTCGGCCCGGCAGCGGGCTTTCGCCGAAAGGATGCTCGGATGAGCGGGGCACTGTTGGACGGCAAGGTCGTCGTCGTTTCCGGGGTCGGACCGGGTCTGGGCCGGTCGATCTGTCTGGAGGCGGCCGCGGCAGGGGCGACGGTCGTGCTCGCGGCGCGCACCGAGTCCCGCCTGCTCGAGGTGGCCGCCGAAATCGAGGCCGCGGGGGGCGCCACGCTGAGCGTGCCCACCGACATCACCGACGAGGCCGCGGTGCGGAATCTCGTGGCGCGCACGGTCGACACCTTCGGCCGGGTCGACGCGCTCGTGAACAACGCGTTCTCGGTGCCGTCGATGAAGCCTCTGGACCGCACCGATTTCGATCACATCCGGTCGAGCCTGGATATGACGGTGCTCGGCGGTCTGCGGATGACGCAGGCCTTCGCGCCCGCGCTCGCCGAGGCCAAAGGCGCTGTGGTGATGATCAATTCGATGGTGGTGCGTCATTCCGAGCCCCGCTACGGCAGCTACAAACTCACCAAGGCCGCGCTGCTGGCCATGTCGCAGACCCTGGCCACCGAACTCGGCGGCAAGGGCGTGCGGGTCAACAGCGTGCTGCCCGGCTACATCTGGACCGATCAGCTGAAGTGGTACTTCGGTCAGGTCGCCGAGAAGTACGGCATCACCGTCGAGCAGGTCTACGAGCAGACCGCGTCGAAATCCGATCTGAAGCGATTGCCCGAGCCCGACGAGATCGCCCGTGCCGTGGTGTTTCTCGCCTCCGACTGGTCGTCGGCGATCACCGGACAGACCCTCGACGTCAACTGCGGCGAATACCACAACTAGGAGCTTGTAGAAGATGACTGTGCGCACCGATGTCGGCACCGTGGCCGACCTGCACGCCTCAGCCACCAAACTCACCGGTCTCACCGATTTCGGGGCCGACGACTACACCGAGGCGTTGCAGGTTCTGCTCGACTCGTATCGCGACGAGGCCGGGCTCACCGAGCTCGGCTCCAAGATGTCGCGCTTCTTCCTGCGCGGCACGCTGGTCGCCCGCGCGCTGAGCGAAGCGGCGTGGGCGGCGAATCCCGGCTATGTCGAAACACCGGTCACCCGGCCGATTTTCGTCACCGGCCTCCCCCGCACCGGCACCACCGCGCTGCACCGGTTGCTGGCCGCCGATCCGGCCAACCAGGGGCTGGAGATGTGGCTGACCGACTTCCCGCAGCCGCGACCACCGCGCGAGACCTGGGGCGACAATCCCGCCTACCAGCAGATCGACGCGGGCTTGCGGCAGCATCAGGTGCAGAACCCCGAGTTCATGGGCCTGCACTACATGAGCGCCTCCGACGTGGAGGAATGCTGGCAGCTACTGCGCCAGTCGGGCATGTCGCATTCCTACGAATGCCTCGCCTACGTGCCGGGCTACTCGCAATGGCTCGCCGGCCAGGACTGGACCCCCGCCTATGCCCGCCACCGCCGCAACCTGCAGCTGATCGGCATGAACGACACCCGCCGCTGGGTCCTCAAGAATCCCAGCCATCTGTTCTGTCTGGATGCCCTCCTGGCGACCTACCCCGACGCCATCGTCATCCAGACCCACCGCGACCCCGCGACCATCATCCCCTCGGTCTGCAGCCTCAACGAACACGCCACCCGAGGCTGGTCCACGGTCTTCACCGGCGACACGATCGGCCGCACCCAACTCGACCTCTGGGCCCGCGGCCTCGCGGAATTCACCGCCGCCCGCACCCGCCACCCCGAGGCCACCTTCATCGACGTCGACTTCGACGACCTGCGCGCCGATCCCCTCGGCGTCGTCGACCGGATCTACACCCGCACCGGCACCACCCTCACGCCCGAGGCCAGAACATCCATCACCGCACTCGATCACGAAAGCCGCACGGGCGACCGCAAAGCCACCCACCACTACTCCCTCGCCGACTACGGCCTCACCGAGAACATGGTCGCCGAAAGCTTCGGCAGCTGATCTCGAACGGTCAGGCTATCGACGCTCGCCGGCATCTCCGACCGGAGGCCGGCGAGCGATGCGATGTCGTGCTTGTCAGCGAGGCCGGCATCGACCGACAGCAGGGCAAGCAAAACGCAGTCATCAGCGCGCGACCGGCCGCCACCTCGTGCGGCTTCATTCGTCGACGTCGACCCCGTACCGCCTGGCCAGTTCGGCGAGATCGGTCTCGTAGCCCTGGCCGACCGCGCGCAGCCGCCAATCGTCACCGCGCAGATACAACTCGGCGAGCAGCAGGGTGCGTTCCACGGTTGCGGCATCGAGCGTGGCACGTATCGCGGTGCTCGATTCCGTGCCTGCGGCGAAATCCAGCTCGATGGCGCCGACGTCGCCGAAGGTGAGACCGGCGCCGTCGAGCGAAGCGGCGAGGACGATGCGAGTGCAGTGCTCGGGCAGGTCATCGAGGACCAGGGTGATCGACTGCTCGTTCGGCCCATCCTCGGAAAGCTTGGCGCCCTGCGATTCTGGCTGGTTGTAGAACAGGAAGTCGTCGGAGTCCTCGACTCGCTCATCGCTGCCGAGCAGGAACGCGACGAGATCCACGGTCGGCGCACTGAGCTGGCTCCACGTTGCCCGCAGAGTCCACGTATTGCCGCCCTCGGCGATCGGCACGTCGATCACCTGACCTCGCGACAGCACCGTCGGCTCCGCGGGCCGGATTTCAGCACGACCAGGTGCGGTCGATGCCGCAGGGATAGCCGCGGGCGCGATCGCACCCTGCTCGAGCAGGTCTGGCCCGTGGACTGCCAGTGCGAGTTCGTCGGCCTTTCGCGCGCGCCGGTCGGATTCCCCACCTGCGAGAAGGAGCAGATCTGTCACTGTCGCGGAAAGATTGACCGCGGCCGAACCACCGAGCTCGACGATCCGCGAGCGCGCCACCGCAGCCTCGCCGTGGGTTCCGCCCAGCACCAGAATCCGCCGACCGGCCAGCGGACCTGATATCGCCCGTGCGGGTGCCGTCGATCGACGTGGCGCCGCAACATCGGGTACCGCCGTACCTTTCCGGTGCCCCGGTTCTACCGACTCGAGCAGCGCGGCGAACCGAGCCTCATCGATCACCGGCGTTCCGAACTCGAACGCCTTGCGCGCTTTGCCCGTTTCCGCATGGGCATTGTTGGTGACCAGCACACTGGTTCGGTTGCTCACCGTGCTCGTGACGTCGAGCCCCGCAGCCTCGGCACGGGCGACGAGCTCTTCGCGTTCGATCCGGGTCTCCCCGGTCAGCGCTACCTTCATCCCCTGGCGCAGGCGGCCGGCCACCGCCAGCTTCCCGGGATAGGCGAAGTCACACGGCTGCTTCGGGCCGCGACGTTCGACCGGCCACCTGGACTGCGTCGGCCTGGCCGAATCAGGTGTGCAGTCGAGCAAAGGGGGTGCGATACCGAGATGGGCCGCGTCGGCGACCAACGCTCGAAGAACATTCGCGAGAACGCGGGTGTCGTCGAGCGCATCGTGTGCCTTCTGCTGCGGCACACCGTAATACGTCGCCAGTGTGCCCAACCGGTAGTCGGGTGTCGGCAGCGCGATGCGGCGGGCCAGTGCCAACGTGCACAGCCGGCGCTGCACCGGCAGAGCTCCCCCGGCCCGGGCGAACTCCTGCAGCAGGAACCCGTAGTCGAACAGTGCGTTGTGCGCCACCATCACCCGGCCGTCCAGCATGGCCGTCAGTTGGTCGCGCACCTGACCGAACTCGGGCGAGCCTTGCAGCACCTCGGCAGTGAGCCCGTGGATGTGCACGGGACCCGGATCGCAACCCGGGTCGATCAGGCTGTGGAACTCTCGCGTCACCCGGCCGGTGCCGTCCAGCGTCACCGCCGCGACGGACAGCACCCGGTGCTGATGCGGCCGTAGCCCGGAGGTCTCGACATCCACCACGGTGAACGCACCGAACCCGGCTGTTTGCTGCTGCTCATCGGCCTGCGTCATCCCCTGCATGAGCATCGCATCGTTCGCCGGGCCCGGAACGTTGCACTCGACGCTCAGTGACGCGCGAGTTGCGGTGCGAGACTTCGGCACCGAGTCGGGGCACTTGATCCGGGCTGACGACTGCCGGGGGCACATAGCACCGCCGAAGGATCACTCGCCGCCCATCGCGGTGTGGTAGAGGGTGGCGAGGGCGTCGTCGATGGGGTGTGGCTTCGGCTTTCCGTCGGGGCCGATCTCGTTCCACCGCACGAGGTTTGTCGCGACCGACATCTGGCGGGTGCCGTCGGCGCTGGTCAGAGATAGCGCTTGGGCACCGAAGACACTGCCGTCGTGGCCCCAGAATGTTTCGCCGCCGGGAGTCCGCACCCGGTGCAGGCCGAGACCGTACTCGATCCGCGTACCGTCCAGTGCGAGGACGGGCACCGTACGCTGCATCTGCGCCAACGACTCGCGGCTGACGATGTGCCCACCGAACAGCATGCGGTAGAAGCGATTCAGGTCCGCCATGGTCGAGACGAGTCCGGCGCCGGGCATCGCCCACGACATGTTGTAGACGCTGTAGTCGCGCGGCGGATCGATCATTCCGAACAGCCGCTCGTACATTCGCGGGTGCGGAACCGACAGGGTCGGCCCGTCCGGAAACGCGGTGTGCTCGAGCCCGGCGCGTCCGATCACCTTATCGGCGACATAGGTCTCGAATGCAGTTCCGGTCACCTGCTCCAGCAGTTCGCCCAGCAGGAAGTAGTTGGTGTTGGAGTACACGCCGGGGGTCGCTCCGGGCGCCCGGGTGGCGGGCGGCGCGCTGACACCCATTCCGATCAACTCGACCGGGTCGAACTGGGTGAACCGATGCTTGTCCAAGCTCTCCGATGAGAGCTGCGTCCCGCCGAAAAAGGCTGTGAGGGAAGGAAATGAGTACGGCAGGTGCTCGGCCAGACCGCTGGTGTTGTTGAGCAGCATCCGGACCGTGATCTGCGCGCCACGCTCACCAGGGACCAAGTGCGGCAGGTAGTCACCGATCGGTGTGTCGAGCCCGATCCGCCCCTGCTCGACCTGCTGCATGATCGCGGCCGCGAGGAACGTCTTGGTGATGCTGCCTACTCGGTGGACCATGTCCGGGCCGATGGGTTCGCCGGAGGCGACGTCGGCGACCCCCGCCGTGCCACTCCACACCCGGTCGCCGTCACGTACCTCCATGTACACACCGGTCATTCCCGCGTCGCGGACAGCATCCAGCGCGGATTGCAGCGCAGCCGGATCGAGTCCGGAACCTGGTTGCGCAGTGTCTGTTTCGCCGGCCGCCGGCCGCATCGCGCATGCGCTGACGGTCAGGACGGCGACGCCTACCAGCATTGTCAGTGGGATCTTCACGATTTCTGTCCTCTCGTGGTCGGCCGCTGTGGTTCGAAGCGGCGCACCGTTACCGTGGCAGGTGTGACCGATGGGGCGCTTTCGAAATCGTGTGGTCCGGCACGGTAGCCGGTGGTCTGGAACCGGCCGGGTCATGCCGGGTATTTCGGGCCCCGACCTCGGCGTCGACCGCGGGCGCCGCCCGCCTGATAGGCAAGGCGGCGCCGAGGTTCACTCGCCGCGTTCACTCGCCGGTCTGCGCCGAATCCAGGGCTGCCAGCAAGGCCGCGCCGCGGGGTGAGATCCGGTAGCCGGTGCCCAGGCTGATGGTCAGGCCGAGGTTTTTCAGCTTGCGTACGTTGAGTTTGAAGCGGTGCGGGTCACGCCCGAGTTCCTCGGCCAGGTCGGGAGCCCGGGTGGCTGGGCGCCGCTGGATGATTCGGAGCGTGTCGTGGGTCCACGGGCCCTCGGCATCGGTCCGGTCCATGCGGGCGAGGCGGGCGGCCAAGGCCGCGGCATCGTCGATCCGGTCGTCGGCGGCCAGCGCGTCGCGCGGATCTTCGTCGGTGAGACAGCGGATCCGGAGCAGATAGATCGGGTCCTCCGGCGCGCCACGGAGATCGGCGATCACCTCGGCGGGTGCGTCGTATCCGGCGGCGCGCGCGTCCTCGATGCTGATCTGATCGGCGGTGACCGTCGACAGCTGGTCGACGGCGATCCGCCCCGCGCCGGTGCGGTAGACCTTGCCCTCGGTGGCCTGCCGGTGACGCCACCGGCGAAACAGCACCGTCACCGCCCCGCTGCGGATCCCGGCCCAGCGCTGCTTCTCGATCAGCATGCGAAGGCCGACCGCCGCGCGGCCCGGTCCGGGTGGATCGTGGTCGGTTCGTCCTCGATCATTCCGTCAGGCTATCGTGCGCAGCGCCGACGGAGTCACCCCCGCGGATGCCGTCGGTATGCCATTCGCCGTCCGGGTAGGTGATGTAGAGCGGGCCCAGATTGCACGGGTTGAGGCATCCGGTCGGTGTGATCAGGGCGTCGGGGTGGTCGCGGCGCAGTGTCCGGTGCAGCTCGCCCGCGCCGTACACGGTGCAACGGGGGCCTCGGCACACCAGGATGTGGGAGGTGTGGTCGGGGATTTCGGACCAGGCCGGACTGCGGAAGGCCCGCGGGCTCGCCGTCACCGGTGCACCGTCCTCGGACATCCTGGAACGCACCACATCGGCGAATCCCGCGGCGGTGTCGATGCCGTCGGTGATGCGCACGTCGAGTTCGCTCCCGCGCGTTTCCTTCCAGTTCGCTACCGCTCGCGCGATCCAGGTCTCGAGGTAGCGGTCGCGTGGCACGGCCAGCGGGATCAGTGTGACCGGCGATCGGTCGCGGGCGGCGGTGTCCAGGGCGGTGTGGATGGTCGGCTCCTCCTGGTCTAGTAGCGCGTAGCCGACCCCGCAGGCCTTCGCCAGAGCTTCGACGGACGGCAGGTCGACGCCCGACGGAGTCGGCCGGGCGATGAGGACATACCGGCGCGTCATGCGGTGCGCACCGTTCGCGGGGCCGGAATCACCAGCGGTGTGCCCGTCATCGGGTCCTCGATCACCGTGCAGTCGATACCGAAGACTTCCGATACCAGCTCGGGGCGCACGATCTCGGCGGGTGGACCCTGAGCGACCACCCGGCCGTCCTGCACGGCGACGAGATGGTCGGCGTAGCGGGCGGCGAGGTTGAGGTCGTGCAGGACGACGATGATCGTGCGCGGCAACAGATTTCGCAGGACGTCGAGCACGTCGAGTTGGTGTGCCAGGTCGAGAAAGGTCGTCGGTTCGTCGAGCAGCATCACCTCGGGGTCCTGCGCCAGCGCGAGCGCGATCCACACCCGTTGCTTCTGCCCGCCCGAGAGTTGATCCACCGATCGGTCGATCAGCTCGAGAGTGTCGGTGGCCACCAGCGCTTTTCGCACGGCCTCGCCGTCCTGCGCCGACCACTGACGAAACCAGCGTTGGTGCGGATGACGGCCACGGCCGACGAGTTCGCCCACGGTGATGCTGTCGGGGGCGACGGGCTGTTGCGGCAACATACCGAGCCGACGGGCGACCGTGCGCGCGGGCTGCGGTGCGATATCGGCGCCGTCGAGCAGGACCGCGCCCGCCGTGGGCGCGATCAGCCGGGCCAGTCCCCGCAGCAGGGTCGATTTGCCGCAGCCGTTGCGGCCGACGATGACAGTGATCGCACCGGTCGGGAAGTCGACGGTGGCGTCGGTGACGATCGCGGTGTCGCCGTAGCCGAGGGTGAGTCCCTCGGTGGTCAGGTGTGCGGTCATCCAGCGTGTCCGATCCAAGTTGCACGGGCGAGGAGGTAGACGAGAACGGGAGCGCCGAGGATGGCGGTCACCACCCCGACAGGTAGTTCCGCCGGGAACAGCCGCCGGGCGGCCAGGTCGGCGGCGACCACCAGCAATGCCCCGGTGGCAGCCGCGGGCGCGAGCCCCGCGCCGCGTTCGGCCAGCAGCCGTCGCGCGATCTGCGGCGCCACCAAGGCGACAAAACTGATCGGCCCGGCCGCAGCCGTCGCCAGGGTCGCGGCGGCGGCCGCGACGACGATCAGCGTGATGCGGTGTGGGCCGCGCCGCCCGGCCAGCGAATTCGCCAGTTCGTCGCCCATTTCCAGCAGCGGCAACGAGCGAGCGAGAACGATCAGCGGCGGCACGACCACCACCAGCGCCGCCGCGGCGAACCCGACGTGGGTCCACTCACGGTTGGCCAAGCTGCCGGTGAGCCACATGGCGGCCGTGTGCGCCTGGTAGTTGTCGGCGATGGTCAAGATGAACGCGATAGCCGAGGACAGCATCGCTGTGACACCGATACCGACGAGCACGAGTCGATAGCCGTCGAGCCCGTCCTTGGTGGCCACGGCCACGATCAGCGCCATGGCCACCCCGGCACCGATCATCGCGCCGCCGACCAGCCCCAGCCCGGCGCCACCGAGCAACACACTCACCACCAACGCGCCCAGGGAGGCGCCCGCGTTGATCCCGATGATCTCGGGACTCACCAGCGGGTTGGTCGCGATTCGTTGCAGGATCGCCCCCGAGATCGCGAAGGCCGCGCCGACACACAGCCCGGTGAGCACGCGCGGCAACCGATCGGCCACCACCACGTCGTACTCGATGAGCGTGCCACCGCCACCGAGGACCCGCACCACGTCAGCGACCGTGAGCGGGTAGTAGCCGATCGTGAGTGACCAGGCCGCCACCGCCAGCGCGGTCGCCGTCACCAGCACGGTGACGACCGTGGAGCGTTTCCCGACGCGAAAGACGATGCGCCGGTCGGGTGTTCGCAGCAGCAACGTCCCGCTGGGCAGTACGCCGCGCTCGGTGCCCGTCACAGTGTGGCCACCTTTCGATTGCGCACGAGATAGAGAAAGAACGGCGAGCCCGCGAAGGCGGTGATGATGCCGACCTGGATTTCCTGTGGCCGCGCCAGCATCCGTCCGAGGATGTCGGCCACCAACAGCAGCGTCGGGCCCAGCAGTGCACACCAGAGCAGGATCCACCGGTAGTCGTGTCCGGCGAAGAATCGGGCGATGTGCGGGATCACCAGACCGATGAAGGCGATCGGTCCGGCGATGGCCACCGCCGAGCCCGCGAGCAGCACCACGCTCAACGCACCGGTCGCGCGCGTCGCGACCAGCCGCGTTCCGAGCGTGCGCGCCATGTCTTCACCGATGGCGACGGCGTTCAACGGCCGGGCCACCACTACCGCCAGCAACAACCCGACAGCGATGAACGGTGCTGTCTGCCACACGGATTCGATGTCGGCACGAGCCAGCGAGCCGACCACCCAGAAACGGAAGTTGTCGAACAGGGTGCGGTCCAGCAGGGTGATCGCCGTGGTGATCGACCCACACAGCGCGGTGCAAGCAGCGCCCGCGAGCGCCAGTTTCACCGGCGTCGCGCCACCGAATCCCAACGATCCCAGCGTGTAGACGAACGCCGCGGCGACCGCGGCACCGAGGAAGCCGAACCAGATGAATCCGCCCGTCGCCGTGAGGCCGAACGCACCCATCGCGATCACGATCGCCAGGGACGCACCAGCGTTGACGCCGAGCAGGCCGGGCCCGGCAAGCGGGTTGCGGGTGAGCCCCTGCATCACCGCGCCCGCCAGCGCCAACGCGACACCGGCGAGGAGTCCCGCGACAGTTCTGGGCAGCCTGATGTAGCGCACGACCCGGTCGGTGTCGGTCCCCTGGAAATCGGTGAACGCGACCACGGCCTGGTCGAGGGTGAGCGGGTGCGAGCCGATCAGGATGGACGCGACGCAGACAGCCACCAGCGCGGCACCGGCCACCATCGGACCGGCACCGCGAGCGGTGCGCGTCACCGCCGGAACAGCTCGGGATGAATCAGGGCGGCGACCAGTTCGGTCGAGTGCGCGATCCGCACCCCTGCCGCCCGGTCGGCGAACAGGAACGGGTGCACAGTCGCATTCCGCACGGCCGCCAGATTCGCGAACGCCGGGTTTGCGACGATCTTGTCGACCTGGGGCTGACCGTCGGCGCGCGTGTAGGTCGCTTTGCAGCACAGGCTGGTCAGGATGATGTCGGGGTCACGGGCGATGAGCTCTTCCGCGCCGACGGGCACGTTGCGTTTCGTGGTGAGATCGGCGAAGGCATTCACGCCACCGGCGGCCTCGATGATCTGGGTGATGAAGTCGATGCCGCCTGCCACGGTGTAGGAGCCGTCGTCTTTGGGGGTGACGACCGCGACCCGCGGCTTCCCGGCGTTGCCGACCTTGGCCCGGATCGCGTCGATGCGTGAACTCAGCTGCGTGACAACGTCTTCGGCGCGCTCGGAGGTGCCCCACAGGGCACCGAGGTCGCGCAGGTCGGCGTACACGTTGTCGAAGCGCACGGTATCGGGGTCGATCGCCTCATCGGCGAGCCCGTCGGCGCTCGGGCACAGCGGACTCAGCACCCAGGTGCGCACACCCAATTCGTGCAGGCTTGCCCTGGTACCGACGCTGTTCTGCGCCGAGGAGGCGAACACCCCGTTGAAACCCGACATGACGAAGTCGGGTCGCTGGGCGAGCAGTTCGTCGCGACTGGGCAGCTTCTCGACGTATGGCGAGCGTGCCTGCGCGCCGGCATATTCCGCGAGCACGGCGGAGTCCAGGAATGCTGTCCCCACCAGCCGATCGGTGACACCGAGCGCGTGCGCGATCTCGATCGAGGGCTGATACGCCGCGTAGATCCGCTGCGATGGGCCGTCGACGGCGACGTCGATCCCACAGTTCACGCGGGTGACGGCAGCTGCGCCGCCCGCGTCGGAGAGGGGTTGCACACCACAACCGGTGACAACAATCGTGCAGGCGAGCAACGCGCCGGAACGTAGGCGCGCGAAAACAGAGCGGGTCAAGAGTCGGCCTTCCAGGTCCTCGTGGAATGGGGTACTGCGTAGCCGTGGCCGGTCTCCTGGCTGACGGGATAGTGCGCGGTGAATCCACCTTCCCAGGGCAGGACCCCAGTGGCTCCGGATGACAGACGTCATCCGAATCGATTCACAACTCCCGATCACAGTGGCGAGGGCCGCACCGGTTCTACACCGGTTTCCCGAACACCACGGCTGGTGAACTGTAGCAACGTCGACCTCAGCGAGGGGTCGGCGCCGGGGCCTGTGCTCGAGCGCGGTCTCCGGATCCGATCCACAGCCGACTCCCAGCCGGGTCCCACCGGGCTCGACGGTTGCGCCGCGAAGATTCAGCTATCGGCCGAGCACTTCGGCCGGCCGACGATCTCGGCGGTGAGATCGAAGATCAGGAGGAACGCGCATGAGGATGAAATCGACACTGGCCAAGACCGCGGTGGCGAGCACGCTGGCACTCGGGGTGCTCGGCGCGACAGCGAGCGTGGCGAGCGCGGATCCGGGTGGGCACGACCAGCAGCGGCCCGAGCAGAGTCAGGAGCACCGGCCGCAGCAACAGCCGGAGCATCACCGAAACGACGCGCCGCAGCACGGTTTCTGGTTCTTCGGCACCTGGGTCCCCCTGCCCTGAACCCCCACCGCAGACCCGGTGCCCGCCGGGCCTGCGGTGCTCGTTGCTACGAGTTGCGCTGCGGGACTTGGCTATCCAGCTCACGAACCCCATCCGTGCCACTGCCGGTGACGAATGGATTGCAGGCGGGTCGGCACCGTATAACCGGTACCATTCACTCCCCTGAAGCCGACCCGCCTGCTTTTCACCAGCTCCTGTCCGGCATCGATGCTGGTCGACATCAGCCGGCGCGGTTGCGGGCGGCGCACCGATACGCTGGCAGGTGTGACCGACAGTGCGCCTGCGAAACCGCGTGGTCCGGCGCGGTCACCGGTGGTCTGGATCCGGCCGGGTCATGCCGGGTATATCGGGCCCGAACTCGGCGTCGACCTGCATTCCACCTCTGTCGCGGTACTCAGCGTCGGGCTCGACGGGCCGTTCGTCCTCGAGACCGCCACCCACGGTGAGATCCTCACTCGTAGCGCGTACGCCCCGGCTCGCGCGGTGCACCGGGTGAACACCCTCGATAAACCGATCCTGCTCCTGTGGTCGCATGCCTCGGCCATCGAAGGACAGATGGCGACCACCGAGGGCCCCTACGGATTCGACCACCTTCGCGAGCGCGAACTGGTCGAGCAGTGCCGTCTACCGGACACGGACCCGGGTCGGATCGTGGCGCTGGCCGGCGCCGGTCCCCCTGCCGAGATCGATCCGCGCATCGAGCGCGTCGCGGCCGCGATCCGACAACACCCGGATCGGGCGTTCCGGGCCGAACCGATCGCCGCGAATCTCGGCCTGTCCACCTCGCACTTCCTGCGATTGTTCGTCCAGCAGTACGGGACCACTTTCCGCCGATACCAGCAGTGGGCCCGCGTCCTGCACGCGATGCGCGACGTCGCCGCGGGCCACGATCTGACCCGATCGGCGACGGACGCGGGGTTCGCCACACCCTCCCATTTCAGCGAAACCTTCCACCGCATGTTCGGGATGTCCGCCACGGCGGCCCTGCGCTCGGGGTTCCGATTCGACCTCGAAACCACGCCTGCACTCTGACAGCTGGGGGCCGATCAGCTACCCGGCTCGCCATGCGGACAGTGGGACAGCCTCACGACTGGTCGGACACAGCGGTAGCCGCCGGGTTCGTGGCATCGCGGATCACGCGCAGGCCGGTGATCAAGCCGTCGAGTTGAGTGGGGGTCAGCAGGCCGGTGAGCCATTGCTCGAGGGCGGCCAGGTAGTCGGGAAGGACCTGTTCGAGGCGGCGGATGCCGGCGTCGGTCAAGGCCGCGTAGGCACTGCGGCGGTCGGTCGGGTCGAGCTGGCGTTCTATCAGTCCCGCGGCGGCCAGGCGGTCGACAACACGGGTGACGCCGCTGGTCGAGAGCTCGGTTTGGGTGGCGAGATCCGACATCCGCAGGCGGCGATTCGGGGAGCGACTCAGTCTCAGCAGGGCATTGAGGTCCAGACCGGAAAGGCCGTGTGCTTTCCAGGTCGGCTCGAGCTTGGCGATCAGACCGCTGTGCGCCTCGAAGAGCAAGCCGGAGATGGTGAAGCGGGGGTCGTCGAACAGCTCGTGGACGGACATGAGACCAGCTTAGCCGATACTTGCTATGCGGATAGTTGACACGAGGAATACCTTCCCGTAAACCTATGCGTAGGCATTATTCCGCACAGCAAATATCGGAGAAATCATGCAGCACAACATGTGGGTCGCCGGGTTCCGGACCGGTGTCATCGACCCGAAGGGACAGATCAAGCTCGCCGAGTCACGGGAGTTCGCCGACGAAACTGTGCGCCACGTCGTACGCATGGCGGGTGGCGGCGACGCGGTACGCGTGCGGCTGACCAACCGCTACGGTCTCGCGCCGCTGCGGATCGGCGCCGCGCGCATCGCAGCGCGCAAGACCGGGTCGGCGATCATCGCCGATCGCGAGATCACGTTCGGCGGCGCCGCACAGGTCACGATCGACGCGGGGGCCGAGCTCGTGAGCGATCCGGTCGCCTTGCCGGTCGCCGCGGGCGAAGACCTGTTGCTCAGTCTGTACGTCCCGGCACCGACCGGCCTTGCCACCTTCTCCCACCAGCCCGGCGAGATCGCCTACATCGTCACCGGCGACCACACCGCGGACGTGGAACTCAGTGGTGCGCAAGAGGTTCCGTTCCGCTTCTTCATCACCGGGATCGACGTCCTGGTCACCGACCCGCCACCGATCGCCGTCGCGTTCGGTGACTCCTGGTTCGAGGGCTTCGGTACGACGCAGAGCGCCAATCGCCGCTCCGTCGATGCTCTCAACGCCCGTCTCACTCAGGGCTGGGTGGTCAACAACGGGATCTCCGGCAACCGCCTCACGGCCGAGCAGATCGGCGAATCCGGTTCGGGTCGGTTCGACTCCGACGCGTTGCAGGTACCCGGCGTCACCGACATCCTGATCAATTTCGGGATCAACGACCTCATCCTCGGTGCGATGGGCGGCCAGCCCTCCGCGACCACCGAGGAATTGATCGCCGGTTTCACCGACCTGGCCGAGCGCGCCCACGCCGCCGGACTGCGCATCCACGCCGCCACCATCGGCCCCTACGCCGGCTGTGTCTACCCCGGCATGCCCCTGCTGGAAACCCAGCCGACTCGTCACGCCGTCAATGACTGGCTGCGCACCACCGACGTCTTCGACTCGATCTTCGACGTCGATCGCGCCGTGGCCGACCCGCAGCGTCACGACTACATCCGCCCCGAGTTCGACAGCGGCGACGGCATGCATCTCAACGACGCGGGCGCTGCGGCGATGGCAGCCACCGTCGATCTCACCGCCCTGTTCCGCTGACGCCGCGATCGAGAACAGCACGCTCGGACCGTGTCCGCTTCGGTGCGAGCGTGCTGTTCGGCAATCGGTGCCTAGTGCTCGCGGTCGGTCAACCGCAGGGTCACCTCGATAGGTGGGACCCAGGGTTCGGGTAGCTCGTCCAGATCGGCGAGGGTGGTGTGCACGAAGGCCGCGATCCGATGACGGGCCGCCGAACTCAGCCGTTCGACCCGGTCGGAGGTCAGCGGACTGTCCGCGATCTCGACCGCGGGCAGATCGCCGGCATCCCTTGCGATCGCCTCCGACCCGTTTTCCGTGCGTCGCGCCATCTCGGCCCCCAACCTTCCGAACGGTCTCGGCGGGCGCCCGGACACAGCAACCAGCGCCGCCGACAGTCATCAGCAAACATCTGGATTACAACATGACCAAGCGTCCACAACAAGCATTCTTCTCGGCGAATATTGTGTAGATCGTGCCGTCGCGCCCCGATCGACACCACGGTTTCCGCGCTCGTCGCCAGGAAGCTATGTTCGGGCGAACCGGGCGTACCAACCGAGTAGTGCGGGGTCGTCGACGGCGCTGGGATCCACGACGGTCCCGGGATCGGCCCCCTGGAGGAGCTTCTTGATGGGGACTTCCAGCTTCTTGCCGGTGCGGGTTCGGGGGATGCCGGGGGCGGTGATGATGTCGTCCGGGACATGGCGCGGCGACGTCCGGGTTCGGATGACCGCACGGATCCGGGCGATCAGGTCGTCGGTGAGGGTGGCACCCTCGGCGAGAACGACGAACAGGGGCATCCAGTAGCCGCCGTCGTGTTGCTCCGCGCCGATGACCAGTGAGTCGGCGATTTCCGGGAGCTGTTCCACTGCTTGATAGATGTCGGCGCTGCCCATGCGGATGCCGTGGCGGTTGAGGGTGGAATCGGAGCGGCCGTGGACGATGACGCTGCCGTGCTCGGTACGGGTGATCCAGTCGCCGTGGCGCCACACACCGGGAAAGGTGTCGAAATAGGCTGCGTGGTACCGAGTTCCGTCCGGGTCGTTCCAGAAGCCGACGGGCATGGAGGGCATCGGCTCGGTGATGACGAGTTCGCCGACTTCGCCGTGCACCGGGTTGCCCTGTTCGTCCCAGGCTTCGAGGGCCACACCCAGGTAGGGCGCGGACAGCTCGCCGGGCCGGACCGGGACGGTTCGCGCGCCGCCCGCGAAGGCGGAGACCACGTCGGTGCCGCCGCTGATCGACGCGACCGGGATGTGCGCGCCGATGTTGTCGCGCAACCAGATCGACGACGACGGGGGAAGCGCGGCCCCGGTGACACCGATCAGACGCAGGGCCGTCAGGTCGTGTTCGAGCCGCGGCACCACACCTGCCTTCGCGCAGGCCAGCACGTAACCGGGACTGGTGCCGAGAACTGTCGCGCCCACCCGAGCAGCGATGTCCCACAACGCGTCCGGGGACGGATAGCTCGGACTACCGACGTAGCAGACGATGCTCGCGCCGACCAGGAGACCGGCGACCTGGAAGTTCCACATCATCCAGCTCGGGCTGGTGTACCAGAAGAACGTGTCGTCGGCACCGAGGTCCGACTGCAGCGCCATCGCTTTCAGGTGCTCGAGGAGCACCCCGCCGTGACCGTGGACGATACCTTTGGGCAGACCTGTCGTACCCGACGAGTACAGCACCCACAGCGGATGATCGAAACCCACCTCGGCCGTCGAGAGCGTGGATCGATCGCCTCCAGCGGTGACATCCGCCCAGTTCAGCGTGCCCGAAAGGTGCTCCGGCGATACCACGATCGTCGCCACCACCGTCGGCAGACCGGCGCGCAGTTCGGTGATCTCGTCGGATCGCCGGTGTTGCTTGCCCGCGTAGCGGTAACCCGCGCACGTCACCAGCACCACCGGCTCGAGCTGCCCGAGCCGGTCCAGCGCCGCCTTCGCCGAATAGTCCTGTCCGCACGCACTCCACACCGCGCCGATGCTCGCGGTCGCCAGGAAGGCGATCACCGCCTCGGGGATGTTCGGCAGGTAACCCGCGACCCGATCTCCTGACCGAACACCGAAGCCGCGCAGCGTCTGTGCGAACGCCGCCACCTGGTTCAGCAGGTCCTGCCACGACAACTCACTGACCGACCCGTCCTCCGTCACCGACACGATCGCGGGACGATCGGTGCGGGCCTGCCGGATCACCTGGTCGACATAGTTCAGCCGAACCTCGGGAAACCATCGCGCCCCTGGCATTTCCGCGGAGGCCAGCACCGCACCGGGGCGCTCGCCGAGTTCGAAGTAGTCCCACACCGAACCCCAGAATCCGTCCAGATCGTCGACCGACCACTGCCACAACGCGGGGTAGTCGGGCACCGCGACGGTGTGCCGCTCGGCGACGAACCGCGCGAAGTCGGTGATCCGGGCACTGGCGATGTCGTTGTCGTCCGGCACCCACTGCGGTGCCGCTGCCACTGCGGTCATCGGGCGCTCCACCCTCCGTCCATGACGTAGGACGAGCCGGTGACCATGCCCGCGGTGTCGGAGGCGAGCCAACCGACCAGCGCCGCGACCTCCTGCGGCTCGATCAGCCGTTTGATCGCGCTCTCGGTGAGCAGCACCCGCTCGAGCACCTCCTGCTCCGGGATCCCGTGCGCGGCCGCCTGCTCGGTGATCTGCTTGTCCACCAGGGGTGTTCGCACATATCCGGGGTTGACGCAGTTGCTGGTGACCCCGTGCGGGCCGCCTTCGAGCGCGGTCACCTTCGACAACCCCTCCAGCCCGTGTTTGGCCGTCACATACGCGACCTTGAACTGGGAGGCGCGGATCCCGTGCACCGAGGAGATGTTCACGATCCGGCCGAAACCTCGCGCGTACATGTGTGGGAGGGCAGCGCGGATGAGCAGGAACGGCGCTTCGACCATCAGGGTCTGCATGGCGCGGAACCGGTGGGGCGCGAAATCCTCGATGGGGCTCACGCTTTGCACGCCCGCGTTGTTGACGAGAATGTCGGTCTCGAGCCGCAAGTCGGCCAGCGCCTCGACTTCGAGCAGATCGACGCTCCAAGCGTGCCCGCCGATTTCGTACGCCACCGCCTTCGCGGCGACTCCGTCGATGTCGGCGACGGTGACCTCGGCGCCGCGCGCGGCCAGCTCCCGCGCACACGCGGCGCCGATACCGCTCGCCCCACCGGTGACCAGTGCCCTGCGTCCGGTGAGCTCGATCATGCGGCAACACCTTTCGCGGCGGAGGCGTCGGCGAGATCGACAGATTCGAGGTCGATGCCGCGGGTCTCCTTCGCGCACACCACCGCGATCACGGTGACCGCCGCCGCGAACGCCAGGTACCAGGCGATCGGGACCGACGAACCGAACTCGTCGAGCAGCTTGACCGCGATGATCGGCGCCAGCGAGCCCGCCACGATCGAGGTGACCTGGTAGCCCAGCGACACACCGGAGTAGCGCATCCGGGTCGGGAACATCTCGGCCATGATCGCCGGCTGACCGGCGTACATGAATCCATGGAACACCAGTCCGATGATGATGGCGGACAGGATGATCACGCTGTTGCCGCTGTCCATCATCGGGAAGGCGAAGAAGCCCCAGGTGGCCGCGGCGACCGCGCCGGCCAGGTAGACCGGGCGGCGCCCGACACGGTCACCGAGTCGACCCGCCACCGGAATCACCACCA
Source organism: Nocardia sp. NPDC056952 (assembly GCF_042674185.1). NCBI lineage: Bacteria > Bacillati > Actinomycetota > Actinomycetes > Mycobacteriales > Nocardiaceae > Nocardia > Nocardia sp. NPDC056952. Next base: position 591,640 of record NZ_JBHURA010000002.1, read on the forward strand.
TGTGCACGGCGTGGGCGATGAGCAGCCACCACAGAATCGTCGTGGTGTCGGCATGCACGTGAACCTTGAGGTAGGTGATCGAGAACGTGACGACCAGGTAGTACATGATGTTCTCGCCGAAGCGCAGACCCATCGCGGTGAACACACCACGCGGGTACTTGCGCAGCACCTCGAACGGGCTGAACGAGGCGGCCTTGGCCTGGTCCATCGACTGCTGCGCGGCCACGAAGATCGGGGCGTCGGTCACCTTGGTGCGCACGTAGTAGCCGACCAGCACGACCACCGCCGACAGCCAGAACGCCACGCGCCAGCCCCAGCTCAAAAACGCCGCGTCCGACAGGGTCGAGGTCAGCACCAGCAGCACGATCGTGGCGAGCAGATTGCCCGCGGGCACGCCGGCCTGCGGCCAGCTCGACCAGAAGCCGCGACTGCGACTCGGGCTGTGCTCGGCCACCAGCAGCACCGCGCCGCCCCATTCGCCGCCGATCGCGAAGCCCTGGACGAAGCGCAGGATCACCAGCATCGCCGGTGCCCAATAGCCGATCTGGGCGAAGGTCGGCAGACAGCCCATCAGGAAGGTCGCCGCACCGACGAGCACCAAACTCACCTGCAACAACTGCTTGCGGCCGTATCGGTCACCGAAGTAGCCGAAGACGATGCCGCCGAGCGGGCGCGCCGCGAAACCGACGGCGTAGGTGACGAAAGCAGCCAGGATCGCGTCGAGGTCGCTGGTGTCCTTGGAGAAGAACACCTTGCTGAACACCAGGGTCGCGGCGGTTCCGTAGAGGAAGAATTCGTACCATTCGACGACGGTGCCGGCCATCGAGGCGGCCACGACCCGCCGCAGTCCGCTGGGGGCTTCGTCCGGGTCGTCGCCGGTCGGTCGTATCGCGTTCCGCACGCTCATCGCACTACTCCTTCGATGTTCCAGGTCACATCACGCTGTCGATGTGATGCGGCCCACAAGCCGTGAGGAGAGTATTCGTGCAGATCCATCTCGGTGACAATGGCCAGTTTCGCAGCAGCAATCTGCGAAACTGCACATGTGAGTCATTCTTCGTCGACGTCGGGACGCAGGCCGAGCGCTGATGATTTGCTGGTGCTCCTCGCGGTCGGCCGGTCGGGGCGCTATATCACCGCCGCCGAAGAGCTCGGCATCAACCACACGACGATCTCGCGTCGCATCGCCGCCCTCGAACATGCCATGGGCGGACGGGTGCTGACCCGGGTCACCGGCGGCTGGGAGCTCACCGACCTGGGCCGCGAGGCACTGACGGCGGCCGAAGCCGTCGAGGCCGCCGTCCGATCGCTCGGCTCGAGCGCGGGCGAACGCACACTCGAAGGCGTGGTGCGGATTTCGGCCACCGACGGTTTCAGCGCCTACCTCGCGCCACCGTCCGCGGTACGCGTGCAGCGCAGACATCCGGGCGTCGCCGTCGACATCATCGCCGCGACCCGGCGAGCGTCCACTCAGCGAACCGGCCTCGATATCGAAGTGGTGGTCGGCAAACCGCAGGTTCACCGCGCCGAAGCGATCGAACTCGGCGACTACTGCCTTCGCCTCTACGCCTCCCGCGACTACCTCGCCGAACACGGCGTCCCGACCACCGTCGCCGCACTCACCCGCCACCCACTGGTCTACTTCATCGAATCCATCCTCCAGGTCGACGACCTCGACCTGGCTCTCGCTTTCGCCCCCACCCTGCGCCGATCCGTCTCCTCGACCAATGTCTTCGTCCACGTGGAAGCCACCAGGGCCGCCGCGGGGATCGGGCTACTCCCCTGCTTCATGGCCGACCGCCACGCCGACCTCGTCCGGGTCCTGCCCGACGAGGTCCGCGTCCAGCTCACCTACTGGCTCGTCGCCCGGCCCGAAACCCTGCGGCGCCCCGAAGTCGCGGCGGTCGTCGAGGCACTGCGGGCTACGGTCCGCGAACGCCGTGCGGAGCTACTCGGCGACCACGGCGCCGAGTAGACACGTTGCCGTTCCGCAGGTCTCAGCCGGCTGCTTCTGGTGCGGGCTCCGGCGAAGGCAACGCGAAGCACAGCGCCGCACTCACCACCAGCGCCGCGATAATCGTCAGGGCACACGCCGTCAGAGCGCTGCGGTAGCCGTCACTGGCGGCGACCCCGAAGAAGATCGCGCTCAGGGACGCGACACCCACTGCACCACCGAACTGTTGGCCGGTGGTCCAGATCCCCGACGCCGACCCCGCGTATCGCGTCGGCACCGTCGACAGGAACAAGGTCGTCAACGGCGGCTGGACCAGGTTGATGCCGACACCGACGACGAACAGCCCAGGCGCGAGCAGCCACGGGTTCACATCCGTGGTCGCGGTCAGCGCCGCGCCCAGCACCGCCAAGGTGCCGACGGCGCCGAACAGGGTACCGGCGACGACGGCGTAGCGGCCGAACTGCATGGTGAGCCGTCCCACCAGCGGGGCGACCGCCAGTCCGCCGACGGAGAACGCGACGGTCACGACGCCTGCGCGCAGCGCGGTGTAGCCCTGGCCTTCTTGCAGCCAGAGAACGAAGACGAGCAGGAATCCGCTGAAGGCGGCGAAGGCGACCAACTGGACGACCAGGGCGACACTGCTGATCCGCGCGCGGAGCAGCTCCAGCGGCAGGAGCGCGCCGGCCCGACCGACGGCATCGCGATTCTCGACGATGGCGACAAGTGCCACCGCGGCGATGCCCGCCACCAGCAACAGCCAGATCCACGGCGCCCAGTCGTAGGTACGGCCTTCCAACAGCGGGAACACGATGGCGACCAATCCGACGGTCAGGCCGACCGCGGCGAGCCATCGTGGCCGCAGCGCACCTTCGGCACGGTTCTCCGGGACCAGCCAGGCGCCGAGGCCGAGCAGGATGACGGCCGCCGGGACACTGATCCAGAAGATCGCGCGCCAACCGAGACCGGCGACGTCCGCGGTGACGAGTACGCCACCCAGCAGCAGCCCGCCGGCCTGCGCGAGTCCGGCGACCACACCGAATATGCCCAGGACAGTGGCACGTTCGGGTCCACGGAACAGGACGAACAGGCTGGACAGAACTTGCGGCGCCAGGATCGCCGCGGCCGCTCCTTGGGCGGCGCGACTGGCGATCAGTTCGGTCGGGCTGTTCGCGAGTGCCGACCAGGCTCCGGAGAGAGCGAACAGCGCCAAACCGACGAGGAACACTCGTTTGCGGCCCCACAGGTCGCCCAACCGGGCCGCGGTGATCAGCGCTGCCGCGAATGCCAGCAGATAGGCCGTCGCGATCCAGCCGACCTGGGACGGAGTTCCCCCGAGGTCGGCCTGGATCGCCGGGAGGCCGACGTTGACGATGGTGACGTTGAGCAGGTCCAAGGTGAATCCCAGGACGAGCACGACCATCGCGGCCCAGCGCCGCGGGTACAGCGCTTCGGCCGTGTCGTCTCGGGTGGAAGTCGATGTGCTCATCAGATGTAGCTCCCTGCGTAGCTAGGTGTCCGGTGTGTGGTCGTCGATTGCTCCGGCATCGCGGCGCTCGGCGCCCCGTGGTCCGACCGGGTACCGACCAGACCGTGGCGGCGCAGAATCGCGTGCACTGTCGAGACGGCCGGGACACGAGTCGACCCGGCTCGCTGGAGGTGCGCGCGGATTCTGCGCGCGCCCCACTGCGGACGGTCCAGCCGGACCCGCACCACGACGGCCTCGATGTCGGCCGACGTGCGAGCGGGGAAACTCTTCGGGCGGCGCGACCGCGGCGCCAATCCCGCCACGCCGTGTTCCCGGTAACGCGCGAGATAGCTGTAGTAGCTCTTGCGCGAGATGTTGTATCGCCGGCACACCTCGGTCACCGTCAACCCGTTGCGGTCGGGTGCCTGCAGGATCTCCAGCCACGGCTCGGCCCCGAGACCGATCACCGCGCCGCGTTCGTTCGGCGGGCGGGTGCCGCCGCGCCGAACATGCTGGCGGGCAAGCGGATCGAGCCTGTCTCCTGGGGGTTGCATCATAGATATCTCCCGACGTGGAACAGTGCAATTGAACTTGCTGGTTCACTTTAATGTCCTCGCATACACCTCGCAACTCGGTATATAAGAATGAACCCGCGAGGCAACTTGGGGTCCGATTGCGCTATGGTTCATGGATGGCTGTAGCAACACCGCCGACCGGACAGTCGGCCTCGCGTGGACGGATCGACAAGCGGCAGGCGATCCTGGACGCGGCGTTCGTCGTCTTCGCTCGCCGCGGGTACGCGCAGGCGGGCGTGCAGGAGATCGCCGAGGTCGCCGGTGTCGCCAAACCGACCATCTACAACCATCTCAACGACAAGGAAACGCTGTTCCGGCACACGCTGGCCGCCGTGAGCGACGCGGTGCTCGCCGAGAACCTGGCGGTGGTCGAGCGGTTGCGCAATCCCGGTGAGGATCTGCGCGCCACCCTGGAAGACGTGGCCTACCGACTGATCCGGTCCTGCTGTACCGAGCAGTCCCGGTCGCTGCGCTGGCTCACCTACGGTCAGGTCGCGCAGTTCCCCGACCTGATGGATGTCGTGGTGAGCCGGACCTCTGATCAGCTCGGCGACGCGCTCGCGGATCGGCTGGCACGCTTGTCGCTGTCAGGCCACCTGCGCGCGAGCGATCCGGCGATCGCCGCCGAGCAGTTCCTCGTCCTGATCACCGGCCCGATGGAAGGCCGCACCCGGCTGGGCACCCGCAAGGTCTCCACCGCCGAGATGCACGCGGTCGCCACCGCCGCCGTCGACACCTTCCTACGCGCCTACGGGACACCGGAGAACCCTTGAGCCACCACCCTTTTCGCTTCGGACTCGTTACCGTTTCGCCCGCCGACCCGAAGTCGTGGATATCGACCGCACGATGGGCCGAAGACGCCGGGATCTCCACGTTGCTGCTGCCCGACCTGCCCGCACCGGTGCCTGCGCCACTGACAGCGTTGAGCTACGCCGCCGCGACGACAACCACGCTCCAGGTCGGAACATGGGTGCTGGCCAACGACTTCCGCAATCCGTTCGTTCTCGCGCGGGAAGCCGCCACCCTGGACCTGGTCTCCGGCGGCCGCTTCCAGCTCGGCCTCGGCGCCGGTCAGACCGCCATCGGCTACGGCGAACTCGGGATCGCCGCCGACTCCGACCGGGTTCGGTTCGAGCGCCTCGCCGAGTCGGTGGGCATCATCAACGCACTGTTGCGCGGTGAGCGGGTCGAGGCCACCGGGGCCCACTACGCGAACACCGGAACCACACTGGTGCCCACCCCGCCACGCAAGGTGCCGCTGCTGCTCGCCGCGGGCGGACGACGAGCCACCGAACTCGCCGCGGCCGAAGCCGACACCATCGCGTTCAGCACTTTCTCCCGTCACCAGCTCACCCGCCAGGTCGAATGGCTCGACAGTGTCGCGGGCCCACGGCTTTCCGGCATCGAACGGGCGCTGCGCTTCAGCACCCCGACGAGCACCATCGGTCCGCCGATGCCCGAAGATGCCCCGACACTGCTCACCGGATCGCCCGCGCAGGCAGCCGATCAGCTGCGCCGGCTTCGCGACGAGTTCGGGATCTCCTACATCGTTCTCGACGACGACGCAGCACGCGAACTCGCGCCCGTGGTGAGTCTGCTCTCAGGCACCTGAGCCGCCGTCCACCAGGTCGGCACCGGGGATGGCGGCCAGCAGCTGACGGGTGTACTCGTGGGTCGGCTCGTCGAAAAGCTTTTCGGTGGTGCCGATCTCGACGATGCGGCCCTGCCGCATGACCGCGACCCGATGGGCGATCTGACGCACCACCGCCAGGTCGTGCGAGATGAACAGGTACGCCACGCCGGTCTCGGCCTGCAGTTCGGCGAACAGGTCGAGGATCTGCGCCTGCACGGAGACGTCCAGCGCCGAGACCGGTTCGTCACAGACCACCAGCTCCGGCGACAGGGCCAGCGCCCTGGCGATCGCGACCCGCTGACGCTGTCCGCCGGAGAGCTCCGCGGGCCTTCGCCCCAGCGTCGACGCGGGAAGGGCGACCCGGTCGAGCAGTTCGCGCGCCCGCACCGCGCGTGACGCGCGGTCACCGATGCCGAAAACCCGCAGTGGCTCGCTGATCACGTCCTGGATCGAGAACCGCGGATCCAGCGACTCGTATGGATTCTGGTAGATCACCTGGGCGCGGCGACGCAGTGCCCGCAACCGCGCACCCTTGATGGCCGTCACATCGTCGTCGTCGAACACGATGCGCCCGGAGGTCGGCGGGGCCAGGCGCAGAATCATTCTGGCCGTGGTGGATTTGCCCGACCCGGACTCCCCTACCAGTGCCAGCGTCTCCCCTCGGTGCAGCGAGAAGCTCACGCCGTCGACGGCGCGCACCGTCTTCGCTCGGCCGTTCGCGCGCGGCAGCGGGAACTCCTTCACCAGGTTCTCGACCGCGAGCAACGGCTCGGTGCCGGGCTGACGCGACCGGGCACGCACACCGGTACGTCCGGGCACGCTGCGCAACAACTGCTGGGTGTACGGATCGCGCGGGTCGTCGAGTATCTCGCGGGTCAGCCCGCTCTCCACGATCCGGCCCCGCGACATCACCGCGATCCGCTGCGCACGATCGGCGGCGACTCCGAGGTCATGGGTGACGAGAAGTACCGCTGTGCCGAGGGTTTCGGTCAAACTCGTGATGTGGTCGAGGATGCGGCGCTGCACGGTGACATCCAGCGCGCTGGTCGGCTCGTCGGCGATGATCAGCGCCGGGTTCGCGGCGATGGCGATCGCGATCAGTGCCCGCTGGCGCATACCACCGGACAGTTCGTGCGGATACTGGTCGGCCCGGGTTTTCGGGTCGGGCATCCCGGCCCGCTCGAGCAGGTCCACCACTGCCTCGGGCGCCGATCGCCGGGTCGCCAGGCCGTGGATGAGTAAGACCTCGGCAACCTGGGTGCCGATGCGCTGCACCGGATTCAGCGAGACACCGGGGTCTTGGGGAATCAACCCGATCTGCGCCCCACGAATCGCGCGCAACTCCCGGTCTCCCGCCCTCGCCAGGTCCCGGCCCGCGAACTGAATCCGGCCCGCGTCGATGTGCCCTGCGGCAGGCAGCAACCCGGTGACGGCGTGCGCGGTCGAGCTCTTGCCCGAGCCGGATTCGCCGACCAGAGCCACGATCTCACCCGGCGCGATGTCCAGATCGAGCGCGCCCACCGCACGCACCCGGCCGGTGCTGGTGCGGTAGGAGATCGACAGGCCACGCACTTCCAGCAGATTCGCGGTCATCGCCGATTCGCCCACTCTCCATCGAGTGCTCGTGCGATCCGGTTGGTCGCGAGCACGACGAACGCCACCATGAGGCCCGACATCGTCGAGATCCACCACGCGTTGGCGAGATAGTTACGCCCACTCGAGATGAGTGAGCCCCACTCCGGCGCCGGGGGCACCGCGCCGTAGCCGAGGAAGCTCAGCGATGACACCGCCAGCACGGCGGTGCCGAGGTCCAAGGTGGCCAGCACGACCACGGGGCCGATCGCGTTCGGCAGGACGTGCCGGCCGAGCACCGTGTACCAGCGTGCCCCCGACGACCACGCGGCCTCGACGAACACCGCTTGCCGTAACCGCAGCACCTCGGCACGCATCACCCGGGCGAAGCCGGCCACGCTGGCCACACCCACCGCGATCGCGACCTTCACGGTGCCGTAGCCCAGCGCGGTCACCAGGGCCAAGGACAGGAACAGCGACGGAATCGACAGCAGCACATCGGCGAAGCGCATCAACACGTCGTCGACCCAGCGACCGACGAACCCCGCGATCAAGCCCATCGCGCCCCCGACGACGAACGCGACAGCCACCGCGATCACCGTGGCCTGCAACGACAGCGCGGTGCCGTGCACGACGCGGGTGAACAGGTCGCGGCCGAGTTCGTCGGTGCCGAACCAGTGCTGCCCGCTGGGCGGCGCGAAGATCTCCGACGGGACGCCGAACAGCGGATCCCGGGAGGTGAACAGCGTCGGCCACAACGCCGCCAGGACGACCAGCACGAGCGTGACCACCGACAGGACCAGGCCGGGTCGGTACAGCAGGAACCCTGGCAGCCGACGCCAGTCGAAACCCGTGCGGTGTTCGTCGTCGAACTCGTCGATGACGGTTCGGGTGACGGCCGCCTCGGTCAGCACGATATCGGTCACGCGTAGCTCCTCGGGGGCGCGACCACGATCCGTGGGTCGAGCACCGGGTAGATCAGGTCGACGATGAGGTTCACCACGACGAAGACGAACGCGCCGAACACCACAACTCCTTGCACGAGCGGAATGTCCTGCACGCTCACCGCGCTCGCCATGACCCGTCCGAGTCCGTTGCGCGAGAACACCGTCTCGATCACCACCGCGCTGGCCACCAACTGCCCGACGAGCAGGCCGACGATGGTGAGCGCGGGCAGCGACGCACTGCGCAGCGCGTGCCGCAGGTGGACCCGGATCCGGCTGGCGCCCTTGGCCCGCGCAGTGTGTACGAACGGCGCGTCCAGGGTGGACAGCAGACTCTTCGCCAGCACCTGTGCGATCAGCGCGCCGGTCGGGATGGCCAGCGTCACCGCGGGCAGCACCAACCCGGCCAGCCCGGCGTTGCCGAACGCGGGAAACAGCCGGATCCGAAACGACAGCAGCTGCACCAGCATCAGGCCCGCCCAGAAGGACGGGATCGAGATCGCCAGCGGCGGCAGCGCCAGCAGTACCTGCCGCAGCCAGCGCCGCGAGGTGTAGGTGGCCGCCACGGCGAGCCCGCCGCCGAACAGCACCGCGAGCACCAGCGCCGCCGCCGTGAGCTGCAGGGTCGGCGGCAGCGCCGCGGCGATCGTGCCGGTCACCGACCGGCCCGTAGCCACCGAATCCCCGAAGTCGCCGACCAGCGCCCGGCCCAGATAGTCCAGATACTGCACCACGATCGGCTTGTCGAAGCCGTACTGCGCTCGCAGTGCGGCGAGCTCGGCGGGGTCCACCGGCGAGGAGGTCAGTCCGCCGCCCGCCATCGCCGACACCGGGTCGCCCGGCAAGAATTCCAGCACGAAGAACGACACCGTGTACGCCGCCCACAGCACCCCTACCGCCTGTGCGAGGCGGCGTAACACGTACCGGCCCATGCCGGTTCAGCTCCGCCAGGTGTCGTGCAGCCGGGTCCGGCTCGACGACTCGAAGTTCAGGCCGTGCACGGTCGGCGCCGCCGCGAGCACCGTCTCGAGTTCCACCACCGGGATCACGTACGCATTGCGCACCACCAACTGCTGGGCCTGCTCCACGAGCGGGCGGCGCTTGGCCGGATCGGCCTCGGCCGCCTGGGCGGTGAGCAGTCCGTCGAGCTCGCTCGGCGGCAGCCGGTAGGCATTGACCTGCTGGGTCGAGTACAGCGTGCGCAGGCAGTCGGGGTCGGCGCGGCTCAGGTCGCCGCCCCACAGACCGTCGAAGTCACCGGACCCGATCAGCTGCGGGAACTGGGTCACCTGGAGCTCCTGGAGCTGCAACTCCACCCCGACCACCTTGAGCTGCTGCTGGACCAGTTCCAGTGCCGCCCGGGTGTTCTGGGAGTTGTTGAACCACACGACGTTCAGGCTCAGCCGGGTGCCGTCCTTGCGCCGGATGCCGTCGCCGCCCACCTGCCAGCCCGCCGCGTCCAGCAGCGATGTGGACCGAGCGGTGTCCAGAGCAAGATCCGCCGACAGATCGGTGTAGCCGGGGGTCGTGTGCGAGAGAATGCCGGTGGCGGGCACGGTGCCGCTGGCGAAGACCGCCTCCACGATCTGACGACGGTCCACTGCGGCCTGAATCGCCTTGCGCACCTGAACATCTCGCAGGATAGGCCGGGAGTTGTTGAGGCCGAGGTTGAACACCGCCCCCGGGTGCGATCGGGTGAGCAGGGAGATCCCCGACGCCTTCAGCCCGGCTTCGTCGGCTCGGCCGAGACCGGTGGCGACATCGAGCTGCCCGGACTGCACACTGCCCGCACGCACCCCGGATTCGGGGATGACGGTGAACTCGATGGAGTCGAGGTAGGCCTCACCCTGCTTGGTCCACAACGGCGAGCCCCACCCGTAGCCGACCCGCTTGGTGATCGTGATCGATTGGTTGGGAACGTATTTCGAAAGGACGAAGGGACCGGAGCCGGTCACACCGTCGCTGCAGCGTTGCTGGGGCGTCTTGGCCGCGTCGGCCGTCGAGATCAGGCCGAGTGCGGCGGTCGAGGTCGCCTGCAGGAACTGTGCATTGGGCTGTTCGAAGGTGATCTTGGCGGTGTGCTCGTCGACCACCTCGGTGCCGACGTACCCGGTGACATAGCCCTTGGACAGGATGGCGAGAGCGCCCAGCTTGGGGATCGCGTCGAAGTTCGCCTTCACCACTTGCGCGTTCAGCGGGGTGCCGTCACTGAAGGTCACATCGGACCGCAGCCGGAACGTGAACGACCTGGCGTCGGGACTCACCTCCCAGCTCTGTGCCAGCCACGGCACCGGCTGACCGGTGGTGGGATCCTGGTCGGTCAGCGAGTCGACCGTCTCGCGCAGCGAATACAGGGTGTCGCTACTACCGACCTGCTGGGGATCGACGCAGCCCGCGTCGGAGGCGACCGAGAACCGCAGCGTGCCGCCGGATCTCGGTGGACCGGCATCGCCGCCCTGGTCGCCACCGGCGCCACAGGCACCGGTGAACAGGGTGACCGCCGCCGCCGACACCACGGCACAGCGAATCGACTTCGAACGCACAACACTGCTCACGCCAGAATTCCTCTGTCTACTGCCCGGATTCACGTGGGACTCACGGCGGGCGACACGACGAAACATTTCACATCTCGAAATACCCGGTCAACAATTCGGATCACCTCGCTCGGAATACATCGTCGCACCGAATAGTGCGGTACGCCATCGGGCGGTGTCCGGCATCGTGCTAGCTTCGCACCGTGTCGATAATCGAACGACGCGCCGAGCGATGTGTTGTCGTCCGGCAGGAGAAAGGACCGACGTGACCGCTGTACATGACAATCTGCTCGCGACGATCGAAGCGGAGCGGGCGATCTTCCGAACGTTCTACAAATTCTTCCGGATCGCCGACACCCAGGAGAGCGAGCGGTTCAGCGAGTGCTTCACCCCCGACGCGCTGATCGAGTACCGGATCATGCCCGGCCCGCCGGTGCTGTTCCACGGCCGTGACGAGTTCACCGATCACATGAGCCGGGTGCCCAAGTCGCAACGCTCCCTGGTCGCCCATGTCATCGGGCAGGCCACCATCGAGTGGAACGGCGATAAACCCCTGCTCACAGCCTATGCGACGGTGTGGCACTGGTTCTCCAGCACCGCGGCCACCGACGTGGGACGACCGGCCGACTGGGTGGTCATCGGGCTGGTTCAGGACGAGTTCGAGCAGTACGAGGGTGAGTGGCTCATCTCGCACCGGGATGTGCGACATGTCGCGGGCCGGGTCGCCGCCGGCCACGGTCCGGGCTGAACATCACGGTTCACCACCGCCGGCGATCGGGCCGGACTCGTCGCCGAGTCCGGCCCGATCTTGCGTACACAGGACATCCCTAGCAATGGTTCGACAAATTGTTCGGAGACATCGGTGACAATGTGTTCCGGCGACTTGGGAAACAATTCACTCCGTCGATTTCCGACGCCATGATCGAACTGTCACCGATGTTCCGGCAACACTTACGCGACCGTCCAGGCGATATTCGAACCCTGCGGGCGTGACAGTCGAAACCTACGGTCGAACCGCAGGGTTTCCCACGCGATCTTGTGACCTCTGAATATCGCGTGCAAAGGTGATTGCAGCCCGGCCGGAGAAACACGGTGGCCGCGGTTTTCCCGGAGTCCGCTCCGGTACGTGTACGGAACGAGAGGTGTCACAGCGATGTCAGAAGTCCTGGACCTGGTCGGGCAGGTCGAGCAGCTCACCGAACGACTCGAGACGCTCGAGGCCGTCCGCGCGCTGAACACCTTGCGCCACGACCTACCCCGCTACATCAACGAGGGCAGGTGGGACCAGGTCGGCGAACTGTTCAGTGCCGACGCCTATCTCGACTACCGCCATCTGGGCCAGGCCGAGGGGCGGGCTGCCATCCAGGCGTACTTCGCCGGGCTGCCACAGCTCATCGAAGACAACAGCCCGGCGGGGCAGGTGCTGGTCAAGCAGTTCCTGCACGGGCACGACGTGGAGATCCTCGGCGATCGAGCCACCGGAGTGTCGTTCTTCGAGGAGAAGGTCGTCTTCGACACCGAAAGCTCGTTCGTGGCAGGCAAGTTCACCGACGAGTACGTCCGCGAGGGCGGCCGGTGGCGGTTCGCGCGAATCGCCCTCGACCTGTACTGGGTCATCCCGTACTCGCGCGGCTGGCAGCAGTAGCCGGCCCTTCGACCACAGAGAGGCTCGTCATGCTCCAGAAGAACACGACCAAGCGCATCGGGTACTGGCTGCTGCACCTGCACCAGCAGTTCGACGTCGCCACCGGCGCGCTGCTGCACGAGCAGAAGCTCACCCGCCGGGACTGGCAGATCCTGCACGCCCTGCAGATCGGTCTGGGCAGCGTCGCCGAACTCGACGCGGCGTTCGCGCCGTTCCTGGTCGCCGACGGCACGCGGACCTATCAGCCGATCGTCGACGACTTCGTCGGCCGCGGCTGGGTCGAGGTTTCCGGCGCGACGCTGCGGCTCACCGCCGCGGGCGAGGCGGCGCACGAGCGCGCCGAAGCGCTGGTGAACGCCCACGCCGACGAATCGCTGCGTGGCATCACCGAGGAGGAATTCCTCGCCGCGAACGCGGTGCTGGCCAAGATCGCCGACAACATCGCCACCGAATGAGCTCGCGAGGAGCGTCATGACTTCCCTGTACGACCGGCCGTTCCGCTTCGGCCTCTGCCTGTTCACCCCGTCCACCAGGGCGGAATGGATCGCCAAGGTACGCAGGGCCGAGGAACTGGGCTACGACGTCATCTCGGTGTCGGACCACCTCGGCATGCCGGCACCGATCCCGACCCTGCTGCTGGCCGCCGAGGCGACCGAGCGCATCCGGATCGGCACGCTCGTGTTCAACACGGCCTTCTACCACCCGACGGTGCTGGCCCGCGACCTCGCCACCGTCGACCGCTACTCCGGCGGCCGGGTGGAACTCGGGCTCGGCGCCGGCTACGACCGCGCGCAGTTCGATGCGGCCGGAATCCCGTTTCCCACTGCGGGCGAACGGGTTTCCCAGCTGGAGCGCACGGTCGCGGAATTCCGCAAGCCGAAGTCCGAGCTCGACCAGTACGCACGGTTCGAACAGCCCGGCGGCCCGCCGATCCTGATCGCCGGTCGCGGCGCACGGGTCCTGCGGCTGGCGGCCGCCCACGCCGACATCATCGCCTTCACCGGCACCACCGAGGTGCGCGACGGCGACGGGCTGAAGCTGGGTGGAATCACCGAGGTCACCGACCGGATCGACTACGTACGTGGACTGCTCGGCGACCGGATCGACCAGGTGGAGTTCAACATTCCCATCCACAAGGTGCTGCCCAAGGGCGCGACCGACGGCGTGACCGATGTCTGGCAGAACCGGCTCGACCTCACGCCCGACGAACTCGCCGAACTGCCGTCACTGCTGTTCGGCACACCCGAGGAGAACGCCGACACCCTGCGCGAACGGCGCAAGACCCTCGGCCTGACCTACTACACCGTGCTCGAACCCGAGATGGAGGCCTTCGCCCCGATCATCCAGGCGCTCCGATAACAGGGCAGCACAACATCTTTCGCACGCGGAGGAGACCGACATGACCGAACGAACCACGGTGGACACCGGTACCGGATACGGCCGCAAGGCCCCGTCCTACGACGCACGCCTGACCGAGGTGGGACCCGGCACACCGATGGGCGAGGCGCTGCGGCGATACTGGCACCCGATCGCTACCTCGGCCACCCTCACCGCCGAAGCACCGCATCGCACCCGCGTCCTCGGCGAGGACCTGGTCGTCTTCCGGGACGGAAACGGCCGCGCGGGAGTGGTTTTCGAGCGTTGCGCGCACCGCGGCGCCAGTCTGTTCTTCGGCCGGATCGAGGACGACGGGCTACGCTGTGGCTATCACGGCTGGAAATACGACGTGCAGGGACGATGCCTCGAGCAGGCCTGCGAGCCCGATCGTGGCAAACGCCGCGACGCCGCGCGCCAGCCGTGGTACCCGGTGGAGGAACGCTACGGGCTGGTGTTCGTCTACATGGGCCCGCCCGACCGCAAGCCCGTGCTGCCGCGCTACGACGTGCTCGAGGACCTCGCCGAGGGCGAGCAGTACTTCGCCGAATGGCCGTTCCCCGGACTGTCGGTGACCGGCGCCGAGCAGGATTTCCACTGGCTGCTGATCTACGAGAACACGATCGACCCGGTGCACATCAACTGGCTGCACTCCCAGCACAGCGGCTACCAATTCCTCGGCACCGGCACCACCGGCTTCCCCGAGGACTTCTTCGATCCCTACACCCTGCCGGGACGGGTCAGCTACGACCGCACCGACTACGGGGCGAAGTACGGCGTCCGGTTCCTGGACAAGGAGCGCGACGGGGAGCGGACCGAGCGGGTCTGGGGAGCCGAGCTGCACCTGCCCAATGCCACGGTGCTGCCGGACTGGGTCGAGCTCACCCCGGATACCAAGGCCGACATGGTGATCTGGGCTGTCCCGATCGACGACACCCGCCATCGCGCGTTCTTCTCCATCCGGGCGAGCGATCCCGCACGCGTGCAACGGTTCCTGTTCGGCATCACCCAGGACGGCAAGAACGCGTGGGAGCTGACCGACCAGGAACGTCAGCGCTTCCCCGGTGACGGCGAGGTGATGACTTCGCAGGGTCCGGTCGCGCTGCATTCCGAGGAGACCCTGGCGACGACGGATCGGGGCGTGGTGCTGCTGCGCCGGTTGCTGCGGACGATGATCGACGACGTGGAAGCGGGCCGCGATCCGCAGGGGGTGAGTCTGGACGAGGAACCGGTGCGGCGTACCCAGGCCGGTCTGTTCACCCTCGCCGGGGCCACGGCGGACGAGACCGCGGCGGCGCTGCCGGTAGCCGGTGGCTGACCGGGGCAGACCATGACCTGGATCGACGCGGAAGTCCGTGCCCGCACCCTCGCGACCGCCGACATCGTGGTTCTCGACCTCGCCCCGGTCGACGGCACCGAATTCCCGCCCTACACAGCAGGGTCCCATATCGACATCCAGCTCGGTTCCGGGATGGTCCGCCAGTACTCGCTATGCGGAACGCCCGGGCCGGGCCGGTATCGGCTGGCCGTGCTGAACGTGACGAACTCGCGCGGCGGATCCCGGGCGATACACGCGCTCACCGTGGGCGATCGGGTGCGGATCTCCGCCCCGCGCAACCACTTCCCGCTGGTCACGGCGCACCGTCATGTACTGATCGCGGGCGGGATCGGGATAACGCCCTTGCTCGCCATGCTGACCGAGCTCGACCGGGCGGGCGCCGAGTACACGCTGCACTACAGCGCCCGGAGCCGCTCGCACGCTGCCTTCCTGGACGAGCTGACGGCCAACCCCCGCGTCAGCTTCCACTTCGACGACCAGCACATCGGGCTCGATGTGGCCCGCGATCTGGGCGATCCGCGGCCGGAAACGGCGGTCTACGTCTGCGGGCCGGACGGGTTCATGGACTACGTCCTGGGCAAGGCCGAGGCGCTCGGCTGGCCGCGCCAAGCCCTGCACACCGAACGATTCGGCACCGACCGCCCCGCACCGACCGGGCCTGCCCCGGCCGGATTCGTCGTCCGCGTGGCCTCCACCGGCGCCGAATACGGTGTCGCCGACGACCAGAGCGTGCTCGATGCCCTCTTGGACCACGGTGTCGACGCGCCCTTCTCGTGCCAGCAGGGCATCTGCGGGGAATGCGTGGTCCGGGTACTCGCCGGCGAACCCGACCATCGCGACGACGTCCTCACCGACGCCGAACGCGCCGGGGGCTTGTTCACCACGTGCTCGTCACGATCGCACTCCCCCGTCCTCGAAGTGGACCTCTGAGAACGGTCTGCCGAGCCGGGCACGAAGCTCGAAAATGAGTGGCGGCAAACGGTTCCCGAGGGCACTTCGAACCGGGCACCAGCGAGTACACCGGCCCCTACCGGTCAATGAATGGTCACCGAGCGTCAGCCGGGGCACATGTCACGGAAATACACGTTCAGTCGACATCGAAGATGACAACAGGAACCTATCCGTACCGGCAGTCCGTGATGGAAGACAGCTAGATGCCAAATGCGCTGACCGTTAACGACGCGCCGATCGGTCGGCCGATTCGCCTTCCAGCGGCGCGATCACCTGGTAGCAGTGCCACAGGTTGCACGGGAACGGCTGCAGGCGTGTGCATTCGCGGGTCTCGGCACGACGGGTGGGGTCAGCGGGCGCGGAGTTCTACGATCGGCAGCGGGCGGGTGGTCTTTTTTTGGTATTCGGTGTATCTGCCCTTGTTGACCGCGTCGACGATCTTCCAACGGCGGTCGTAGTCGGGGTCGCCGGGCAGGGTGGGGCGGGCGGTGACGCGCAGGCGGCGGCGACCGATCTGGATTTCGTTGTCGGGGTTGGCTTTCAGGTTGGCCAGCCAGGCCGGGGGTTTGGGTGCGCCGCCATTGGAGGCGACTACGAGATAGGCATCGCCGTCGCGACCATAGGTGAGGGCGCTGGTACGGGACAGGGCAGTGCGGCGACCAACGGTGCGTAGCAGCAGGGTCGGATTGCCGAACAGGAGGCGGTGGCCCACCAGACCATCGGTGGTCTCGTAGATCCACTTATGGGCTCGCAGGACTGCGTGGTACATGTCGCTCACTGGGGTGCCTTCGGGTTGTGGAATGCCGGCAGGGCGGGAATGAGGGTGCTGGCGAATTCGCGAATCCGCTGCGGGGGAAAGGCTTCGGGGTCGGCCAGGACAAGGCGTCCGGCTTCCCAGAACAGGGCGTAGAGGGTACGGGCGGTGAGTTCGACATCGATCCCGGGCAGCCGCTCGGGCGGTGCGGCCGCTCTGACGAAAGTCACCAGAGCCGCGATGAAGGCTTGCCTGCCGCTTTCGAGTCGGCGGCGGAAGGCGGGGGTGCTGGCGTCGGCGATCAAGAAGATGGCTCGCCAGCGGTCGGGTGCGGCCAGTACTGCGGCGAGGAAGTGCTCAACGCTGTCCGACACGGCCTGGATCGGATCGCCCGCGGCGGCCGAGGGCACCGCTGTTGCCATCTGGGTCATGGCCGCGGTTTCTTCTCGGTCCAGTGAGGCGCGCAGCAGCTGTTCGGAGTCGGTGAACAGTCCGTAGATGACCGGGCGGCTGACGCCCGCTTCCTTGGCCACGGTATCGATGGACACCTTGTGCACGCCCTGCTCGACGATGACGCGCAGGACCGCGTCCAGCAGCTGTTCGCGTCGCTGTTCGGGGGCCATTCGCGGTGCGTACCCGCGGCCTCGTTGTTCGGTCATTCGCCTTCCACCTCCTTCTTCGCTCGGCCGGGCTTGACATTCGCCCGCGTCCAGGCAAATACTACATTCACTGTAGCTACACAGACTGTAGCATTGATGGGAGGTCGCAATGGCGCGTCGTTACTGCATCATCGGGGCCGGATACACCGGATTGGCGGTGGCCAAGGCATACGCGGATCTGGGCTTGGATTACGACCATGTGGAAGCCACCGAATCGATCGGAGGCAACTGGTCGCACGGGGTGTACGACTCGACGTACCTGATCAGTTCCAAGGACGTCACCCAGTACGCGGACTATCCGATGCCCAGCAGCTACCCGGATTTCCCGAGCGCCGCGCAGATGCGTGACTACCTACGCGCGTTCGCCGCGGAATTCGGGCTGGACCGCCGGATCGAATTCGGTGCCTTCGTGGACGATGTCGCGCCGCTCGACGAGGCGGGCCTGGCGGGCTGGCGGGTCGAATTCGCGAGCGGGGAGGTTCGAGAGTACGCCGGAGTCGTGGTCGCCAACGGGCACTACTGGGACGTCAATATCCCCTCGTATCCAGGCGAATTCACCGGCACGCAGATCCACTCCAAGAACTACAAGCGCCCGGCCGACCTGGACGGTCCGAGCGTGCTGGTGGTCGGGGCCGGTAACTCCGGGTGCGACCTGGCCGTGGAAGCCGCGGTGACCTTCGGGAATTCGGAGATCTCGCTACGCCGCAGCTACTGGTTCATCCCCAAGTATGTGCTGGGCATTCCGAGCAGCAAGTTCGATGTGGGTTCGGTTCCGGTGCCGAAACTGTTGCAGGAGGCGGTTTTCCGGTCGATCGTCACCGTCGGGATGGGTAGCTTTCGGAGTTTCGGGTTGTCCAAGCCCACACATCGCATCTTCGATCAGGACTTGGTGGTCAACCAGCAACTGCCGTACTTCCTCAAGCACGGTCGCATTGCCGTTCGTCCCGAGATCGAACGATTCGATGGGCGCACAGCGTATTTCACCGATGGAACCAGCGGGGAATACGACACCATCGTGTGGGCGACCGGCTTCAAGACCACCTTCCCGTTCCTGCGCGAGGGCCTGTTGAACTGGGAAAAGGGTCAGCCGCGACTGATCTCGCACACCTTCGCGCCGGGGGTGGCCAACCTCTACTTCGCCGGGCTGGTCGCGCCTCGCTCGGGTGCGGGCATGCTGTTGACCAACAGCGCCCGATTGCTTGCCGAGGCCTCGCTGCTGCAACAGCGCCTGCGCACACCGGTCGGTGATCTCTACGCCCACATTTCCAAGGCCTCGGGCGAAATCCTGGCAGGCGGCCCGGAATTGCGCTGGGACGTACTGCGCGGCCGATGGCTGGTGCGCACCTTGACCCAGTTATCTACCCTGCGCACCCTGCTGCCCGGTGCCGCTGAGCCAGCGCCCTTCGTGCCCACCGCACCCGCACCGCAGCAGCACTCCTCGGAAGCACCCGAGCGCTCGTCCGCTACGCGCGCGCTGGCCGGGGTCGTACTGCGCCCGATTCTCGCCGTCGCGCGCCACATCGCCTGACTCGAACCCTTCCACGACACCAGGAGCCCCGCACATGCCTCCCAAGAACCGCACCCGGCGCATCGCCGCAGTCGGCAGTCCGCTGACCCTGCCTTGTGGGGTCACCCTGCCCAATCGCATCGCCAAGGCCGCGATGAGCGAACAGCTCGCCGGGATCGACGGCGCACCCAGCCAGACCCTGACCCGGCTCTACCGCGCCTGGGGTCGTGGTGGCGCGGGTCTGCTCGTCACCGGCAATGTCATGATCGACCAGCGCGCCTACGTGGAGCCGCGCAATGTGACCTTGGCGGACGAGCGGCATCTCGAGGCCGTCAGCAACTGGGCGCGCGCCGGTTCGAGCGAGGGCGCGGTGATGCTGATGCAGATCAACCACCCGGGCCGGGTCGCGGTCGGCCCGCTGCATCGCCGTCCGGTCGGCCCCTCGGCGCTGCGCCCGCAGGCGGTGGGATTCAATCTGCGTAAGCCGCGCGAATTGACGCTCGACGAAATCGACGATCTGCGCCGCCGCTACGCGCGCACCGCGGAACTCGCAGTGGTCGCGGGCTTTGCCGGTGTGCAGGTGCACGCCGCACACGGGTATCTGCTGTCGCAGTTCCTTTCCCCGGTCGCCAACCAGCGCGGCGATGTGTACGGCGGCAACCCGGCGAACCGCCGACGCCTGTTGCTCGAGGTGGTGGCGGAGGTGCGCAAGGCCATCGGACCCACGGCGATTCTCTCGGTGAAGCTCAACTCCGCCGACTTCCAGTCCAAGGGGCTGGAAGAAGACGAGTCGCTCGATGTCGCCCTCGCCTTGGAGCAGGCCGGAATCGACCTGCTGGAGATTTCCGGCGGCAATTACGAGGCCCCGGCCATGACGGGAGTGGTGGCCGACAGCACCCGCGAACGCGAGGCGTACTTCCTGCGCTACGCCGAGCAGTTGCGTGCACGTTCGGCGATGCCGCTCATGCTCACCGGCGGCATCCGCACCCTGGACTTCATCAACGATGTGCTGGGCCAGGGCGCGGTCGATGTCATCGGACTGGGTCGCCCGTTCGCCGTACGGCCCGATATCGCGGCCGACCTGCTCGCCGGTAACCGGGAACCCGAAACACTGCCCACCGCGCCACGAATTCCGATGCCCGGTGCCGATCCGATCAACTCCTATCTCCAACTTGCTTGGCACGCAGGCAATTTCCGACGCATAGCGGCGGGCGAGAGCCAAGTCAGCGGGCGGGGTGCGGTTCGCACCCTGATCACCGCCGGTACCACCGTGAGCGCCCGCGCGCTCACCCAGTTCTGAGCGCTGAGGAGCCACCGATGAGCCTTCCCACCCCCACCCGCGATTCACGGGCCGTCATTACCGGAGCCTCCTCCGGCATCGGCTACGCACTTGCCGAAGCCCTTGCCCAGCAAGGGTATTCATTGATACTTGTCGCCCGTCGCGAGGATCGCCTGCGTGTACTGGCCGCTCGGCTGGCCACGGACTACGGCGTCGAGACCGAGATCCGCGCGGTCGATCTGGCGCAACGCGATGAGCGCGCGACACTGTGCGGCGAACTCGCCGGGCGCGATATCGCCGTGCTGTGCAACAACGCGGGTTTTGCGACCTATGGTGAGCTGGCGACCGCACACCCGGCCCGGGAACGGCAACAGGTCGAGCTGAATTGCGTCGCGGTGCACGATCTCACGCTGGCGGTGCTGCCCGGCATGGTCGAGCGCGGTGCGGGCGCGATCCTGATCACCGGTTCCACCGCGGGCAATCAGCCCGGGCCGCACAATGCCACCTACGCCGCGTCGAAGGCCTTCGCCAATACCCTGGCCGAATCGCTGCACTGTGAACTCGCCGGGACCGGTGTGCAATGCACGCTGCTTGCCCCAGGGCCGGTCCGCACCGAATACGCCGAGGTCGCCCAGGCACCGCACCTGGACCGCATGGTTCCCGGCCCGCTGTGGGTGAGCGCGGATCAAGCTGCGGCGCAAGCGATCGCGGGTATGGCCGCCGGTCGCCGCCGCGTGATACCCGGTGTCTTCGCCAAGGTGCAGACCCTCGGCGGACAGTACACACCGCGCGGGCTGGTCGGCCCGATTCTGCGCACCGTGTATCGAAAGGTGAAATGAGATGGGCTGGGAACCCGCTATTCGTTCCGTGGGCCGTTCCCTCGGCGCAGACCTGGATCGCCTACGAACTATGGCCGACCCGCGACAGAGCCTCTACCGGGATGCCCACTACTTCAGTGCCACAGTAGAAATCGACCCCGACCGTATGAAGCAGTGGCTGCCCGCCGGGGTGCAACTGGCCGAACCGGCCCGCGCCGACTTCTTCACCGCCTGGTTTCCGGACAACAACTTCGAATCGCCGGGCTACCACGAGGCCGGACTGTTCGTGCACATAAAGACGCTGCAGGGCACCGGAATTCATTGTCCGTGGATGATCCTCGACGATGACGTTGCTCTCATCATCGGCCGTGAACTGCTCGGCTACCCGAAGAAACTCGGCGAGATCGACTGGACGCTCACCGACACCGGGATTCACGCCGAGGCCACTCGACGCGGGCACACACTGCTCAGCATGGGCGGACGCCTCGGCGAGGTCATCTCCGATCCGCCGCCGATCCTGGCGCGCCCGCACCGCAATATCGTCGGGATCACCGGCCTGTTCCCGTCCTGGCTGGTGGCCTTCACTCCGCGTGAAAGCGTCATCGAGGTCCGGCGGATCGAGGACTTCGCCCTGGAACTACAGGGCTCCGAACGTGATCCGATCGACCAGATGGGCATCGGCCGGGTGATCGAAGCCCGGCTGCACCGAGTGGACCTGCTCGGCGCGTGGGTGCCGCCGATTCCCTTGCGGCCACTGACTCCGCTGTTCACCATGACTCGCCTGCGTCCTCGGGTCCTGTGACCAACGGATACCCGGCCATCGTCAGCACGCACACCGATGTCCTGGCCGCCTGCCGCAAGGCCGGGGTCGATCCGGCGGAGGTCGACTACCTCACCTTCGATCATCTGCACACCCAGGATGTCCGGCGCCGGCTGGGCACCACAGTGCCGCAGCCGGATATCAGCCCGCATCAACCTGTGGCAGCGGCTTTCCCGAACGCGAAGCTGCAGCCCCAGCGTGCCGAGCTGGAAGCCCTGGCCGACCTGCACCCCTTCCAGCGGCCCTGGTACCAGCCCGCCACCTTCGCCGACCTGCCACCGGAGAGGATCCTGCCCCTCGATGGCAGCGTGATTCACGTTTCCTGCAGTTCTTTCCCTCCAGCGAGCTGACCGGGGCGCTCGAGAACCCCGGCACCTCGCCCACCTTCACCCACCGCGCCATCGGGCACGGTTGACCCATCGGCGGAACCATGACCACCACACCCAATCCGGGAATCTTCGCCAGCTTGCTGGATCCCGCGCAGCGTGCCGACCCCTATCCCCTCTACGCCCAGATCCGTGAGCAGGGACCGATCCGGCTCGGGAACACGCCCGTGGTGGTGCTGTCGGCTTACCGCGACTGCGCGGCGGTGCTGCGTGACCGAGCGGCCTCAGTGGAGAGACATCACGCCTCGATTCCCATGGGCCCCACGCCGGTTCACGACCTCGCCGGAACCTTGTCCAGCGAGCTCAGCGGCACCGCCTCCATGCTGTTCCGCGATCCGCCCGACCACACGCGCCTGCGGCGGCTGGTAGCCAAGGCCTTCACCCCCACCGTCGTGCGCGGTCTCGAACCACGCATCACCGCCATCACCGACGCCGCTCTCGATCGCGCCGCCGAGCGCGGTGAACTCGATCTCGTCCAGGACCTCGCCTACCCGCTCCCCATCACGGTGATCTGCGAACTGCTCGGCGTTCCGCTGCGCGACGAACCACAGCTGCGGCGCTGGTCCACGCTGCTGGCGCGAGCCTTGGACCCGGTCTCGGCCACCACCGCCGGGCGCACCGAAGCCACGACAATGGTCCGTGCGAACAATGAATTACACGAGTATTTCGAACAACTCGTGCGCCACCGACGCACCCGGCCCAGCAATGACCTGCTATCGGCACTCATCGCCGCCGAGGAATCCACCGACACCCTTACCCACGACGAGCTCATCAGCACCTGTGCCCTGCTGCTCATCGCCGGCCACGAAACCACGGTCAACCTCATCGCCAACACCGCGCTCGCCCTACTACGCCCAGGACACCGCCATCAACTCGCCGATCTGGGCGCCGCCCCGGCGTTCACCGGAGCCGTGATCGAGGAGAGTCTGCGCTATGACCCACCGGTGCAGCTGGTTCCGCGCATCGCCCGCGACGCCATCACCCTCCCGAACATCGACATCGCGACCGGTGATCTGATCGTCATGCTCATCGCCGCCGCCAACCGGGATCCCGACGTCTTCACAGAACCGGACAGATACGATCCCGCCCGTGGCGACCGACACCTGGCATTCGGTCTCGGCCAACATTTCTGCCTCGGCGCTCCACTTGCCCGTCTGGAAGCCACCGTCGCCCTGACCCGTTTCGCGCGCCGCGTACACAACCCCCGCCTGGCCTGCGGCCAGATCGCCTACCGCGAACATGTCACCCTGCGCGGCCCGGCACGGCTGCCCCTCACCTTCACTTCGATCGCACCTGCGACTCGGCCCGACGGCCACGCAGAGCCTGCTCTCTGACCGGTCAAACGGTCTGAACGAAACCTGGCTACAACCGAGCCAATCTCCGGCGTAGGTCGGCACCCAACGAGCAAGCAGGCCATGCCGCGTCGAGGGACCCTATGCCGACGCCGAAAGGGGGCCTGATCAGGGGAACACGAGGCGTCGCCAATGTCGCTCAGATCCGCGGGCGGTCATCCATCGGCAGCACCAGACACCATCTCGGCGACGGGGTAATCGGGGGCCAGCTCAAGTCTCCACCGAACGGCCGAGATTGCTGCTCGAGATCGGCAGACTGCCGTCAGCACAGCCGCGCTGTCCGGCGAAGACGATCGTTGTCGATGTGCGGCTCCACGATGATCGGTGACATCCCGGGCCTCGGCGGATCGGGCGCCGTTCCCAGGGTCAGGCCCGAGGGTTCACGGCGAGCGTCCGCCACCGCCGAGGTATCCGTCCAGGCGCGGTCAACACGTGTCCACCGGGTGCCCTCTACGAGTCCAGGTTGATCGCTCCCCACACCCAACGGCGCCCCGGCGGTCCGGTGACACCGATCAAGTACGCAGGCACCTCGGATGGAACGTCTTTCCACCGCTCTTCGCCCCATCGCCCACCGTCTACGGATCCGGTCATAAGTGTTGATGACCTTGCGACACGCTCCCAGATCGGTCAGAGCCAGCCGGGGTGCCGATCCCTTGCGCGGCCCGAGGTTGGTGAAGTTCGCCGAGCTGATGTACACCGCGACAGCACCACCGGCGTCGGCCAGATATTCGTGGTTGCCACGGTCGCTGACCCTGGGCCGATGATGTTTCACGGCGCGGCGGAGTCCCCCGGAACAGCGACGACGTGGGCGATGTGACCGAGCTTGGCGGGGTTGAACACCCAATAGAGCCGGTCGATGCTCTCGTCGTCGGCCGCACCGACCCCGAGCCAGGCGATGGGGGCTCCGTCGCGGCTGATCACCACCGACGCACGACCATTGGCGTCGACCCAATCGATGGCGACCCCGGTCCAGAAGTGTGAGGCGAACGCGGCCACGTACTTCGCCACACGCGTCCGTCCGAATACCGGAATGCGCGAGGCATTGCGCACCACGCCGCCGCCGTCGGAGTAGCTGGCGACATCGGTGGCGAAAAGCGCCTCCAGTTCATCGAATTCGCCGGCGCGCGCGGCATTCAGGAAGGCAGCGAGCAGACGTCGCTGATGCACGGTGTCGACTGATACCCGCCGGTCGGACTCGATGGCCTGGCGTGCCCGGCTCACCAGCTTCCGGGCGGCCGGTTCCTTGATGTCGAGGACTTCGGCGATCCGGCCGTAGGGGTAGTCGAAAGCTTCCCGCAGGACGAACGCCGCCCGCTCGGTCGGCGTCATCTTCTCCAGGACGACCAGGACCGCGGTCTCCAATGCCGCGGCACGCTCCGCGCCGAGCGAGGGATCAGCACTGGTGTCCACGGGCTCGGGCAGCCACGGGCCGATGTAGGTTTCCCGACGGACCCGCGCGGTCTGCGTGGCATTGATCGCCTGCCGGGTGGTCATGGTGACGAGGAAGGCCTCCACATCACGCACGGAATCGCGGCCGGCGTAGGACTGCCACTTCACCCAGACGTCCTGGACGATGTCCTCGGCGTCGGCAACGGTGCCGAGCATTCGGTAGGCGATGCCGAACAGCCGTCCCTTCTGCGCGGAGAAGTCGTCGACTGCTTTACCCAGGTCGGTACCCGCGGGTCCACTCATCGCGCGGTCGTTCCGACGCCACCGGCAATCGCGTGATTCATGTCCCCCGCCTCGATTCGGCCACCATCTCCCACGACGTTACTCGCGCCGGCCGTACGCGGGTGGCGTGGCACGCGGCAACCCCTCTGAGCGAGCGGCACCGGACAGCGGGCGGCTTGTGCGCCCACACGACGCCGTCATTCGACCAATTTGCCTTCCGTCGATACATCTCGCATGAGCCGGGCGATTCCGTCGGGGATCGCGGGGATCTCCTCGCGTTCGAGCTTGCCGGGACCCGACCATACGAGATTCACCCGCAGCGCCGGATCCAGGTCGGGGTAGTCGGACCGATTGTGGCAGCCACGGGTTTCGCGTCGCTCCAGCGCGGCTTCCAAGGTGGCGCGTGCGGCGAGCACCGAGGACTTGAGATCGAAGGCGTGCGCCAGATCCTGGAACCCGGCGGCGTCGGGGTGCACGCCGATATTCGTCATGCGGTCCTCGACCTCGTCGAGTTCGGCCAAACCTGCCCGAATCCCGGTCTCGTCGCGCACCACGCCGGCGTGCTCGGTCATGGTGTCGCGCACGGCGCGTTGCAGGGCCCGTACGTTCTCCTGCCCGTCGACCGCCAGCAGCTCATCGATCTCGGCGCGGGCCTCGACGAGCGCACTGTGGGACCGACGCTGTGCGACCAGCTCGGCCGAGTACCGCGCTGCCGCCTCGCCGACGATCCGGCCGTAGACGAGCAGTTCGATCAGCGAGTTGCCGCCGAGCCGGTTGGCGCCGTGCAGGCCGCTCGATGCCTCGCCGATCGCATAGAGGCCCTCGACGCCGGTACCGTGATCTTCGGAGCGAACCCACACTCCGCCCATGGAATAGTGTGCCGTCGGCGCGATTTCGATCGGATCGCGAGTGATGTCGAGCATTTGCAGCTCCAACATCGTCTGGTAGACGCGCGGCAGTCGCCGCATGATCGTTTCGCGAGGCAGGTGCGAAACATCCAGCCAGACAGCACCGTTCGGGGTTCCTCGACCCTCCTTGATCTCGGTATAGGCGGCCAGCGCGACCCGGTCGCGGGTCGAGAGCTCCATGCGTTCCGCGTCGTAGCGCCGCATGAAACGCTCGCCCGCGGCGTTGCGAAGAATGCCGCCTTCTCCCCGTGCGGCTTCCGATACCAGTGTCCCGGCCGCGTTCTCGGGTTCGATGAGCCCGGACGGGTGGAACTGCACGAGCTCCGGGTCCCGAATCCGGCCGCCCGCGAGTACGGCGAGCCGGAACGAATCACCGGTGTTCTCGTCACGTCGGGAGGAGGTGCGCCGCCAGATGCGGGTGTGCCCACCGGCAGCGAGGATTACCGCGTCGGCTCGGAACACGTAGCGCTCGCCACTGTCGAGATCGAAACCATAGGCGCCGAAAACCACGTTGTCATGCACCAGGATTCGGGTCACGTAGCAGGTATCGATGATCTGGATGCCGAGCTGCGCGGCCCGGTTCACCAGGGTCCGCTGGATCTCGAGGCCGGTGTAATCACCGGCGAACGCGGTGCGCCGGTAGGTGTGCGCGCCGAAGAATCGCAGCGAGATCCGGCCGTCGGATTCGCGAGCGAACGGCATCCCCCAACGCTCGAGATCCTCGATTCCGCGCGCGGCGTTCTCGGCGACCACCTGGGCGGTATCGGGGCGCGCCAGCAGGTAGCTTTCGGTGATCGTGTCCGCCGCGTGCTGCTGCCAGCTGTCCTCGACGTCCATGGTCGACAGCGCGGCATTGATGCCGCCGGCGGCGAGAGTGGTGTGCGCGTCCGCCTTCGACCGCTTTCCCACCACCAGGACGTCGATGCCGCGCTCGGCCAGTTCGATCGCCGCACGGAGGCCGGAACCGCCGGTGCCGACGACGAGCACCGACGTCGCGATCTGACGTTCGTCGGATGTGAGCATCGCTTCGTTCCCTTCCGAAGGGGGCAGTGCGCGCGGGCGGGCAGATCGCCGCCCGCGCGAACAGTTCAGTTGCTGGTCAGCCACTCCGACAGCCGCGTCTGCGCCAATTGCGCATCGCTGCCGGGCAGCAGCTCGCGCTGGGGCACCGCCCCGAAATACCTGGCCTCAGGATCGGTGACCACCGTGCGCGCATCCGACCGCGCGCTCAGCACGGTGCGGATCCATTCGTCGAGGGCGATGACCTCCGGGCCGCCGACCTCGATGGTCCCGTTCTTCGGCTCGCCCGCCGCCGTACGTCCGACAGCGGCGGCCACATCGTCCGCGGCCATCGGCTGCATACTGGAACCCGGCAGCCGCACCTGACCGTCAACGGTCGCGGAATCCGCGATGCCACCGGCGAATTCGAAGAACTGTGTGGCGCGCACGATCGAGTACGGCAGACCCGATCCGGCGATCAGTTCCTCCTGCGCCACCTTCGCCCGCAGATACCCGGAATCCGGCAACCGGTCCGAACCCACCACCGACAGTGCGACGTAATGCCCGACACCGGCCGCGGCGGCGGCCTCGAGCAGGTTCGTCGTGGATGTCCGGAAGAACTCCATCACGTCGTCGTCGGCAAACGACGGCGAATTGGAAACATCGATCACCACGTTCGCGTCCTGCAGTACTTCTTTGACTCCCTCACCGGTGAGGGAGTTCACGCCGGTATTGGGTGCGGCCGGAACCGCCTGGTGGCCGTGCTCACCGAGTCGTGCGACGAGCTTGGAACCGATCAGGCCGGTGCCGCCGATGACGACGATCTTCATGCTCATTCCTTTCGTTCGGACATTGCGCGGGGTTCGCGAAACTCCGCTGTACCAAGGACAGGGCAGGCGGTGATTCTGTGACAGTGCTGGTGCCGAGGCCGTTCGACTACGCTCGATCCTGCGGCGCGACGTACTCGAAGGTCGGGCCCGCGGTGGTGCGGCCGTCACCGCTGGGCATCTTCATGAGCGCTTGGGCCTGGGACTTCAACGCGTACATCGTCCCCACCGCATCCCGCATCTGCGATGGGCTGCCGTTGAAGGTCTCCTCCAGTAGATACAACAGCAGGCAGTAGGTGTTGTTGAATTCCACCTGCGCGCGGCGGACCGCGCTGTCTTCCGGATAGTCGGCGGTGCGGGGGTTGGGGCGCATCGGCAGCACTTTGTCGGGGTCGAACAGGATCGGTTCACCAGTGGGCCCGGACTGCGGGGTGTCACCGAGCTGGAACCGCTTACCTTCCTTCAGTTCGAGGAAGCGATAGTAGTGGGCGACCTCGTCGCGATCGGGAAGGAAGACGTCCTTCTCGCCGTCCCACACCTCGGTCCGCGCCGCGCCTTCGCCCTGCTCGACGATCTCGGCCAGCGCCGTCAGCGCCGACTTCAGATCGTGCACCGGAACGACCTGTCCGCCACCGCTGTTGAAGTGCATCTCGTTGAGCTGCCTGCCTGGGTCGCCGCTGAACACGACGTCCTCGCCGAGGGTGTCGACCAGCGTGACGAGACCGAGTTCGACGGCCGCGTAGAACTGCCCGATCGTGTGATAGCCGTCGGATTCGGGCAGCGCGTCCGCCGAGGCGGGCCGTTCGATGTTCAAGAACAATTCGAGAGCTTCGGAACCGAACGGCGCGAGCTGTATCCGTACGGATCGATCGCCGTGCGGCAGCGGATGCGGATACGCGGGCAGCAATTCGGGCGCGTCGAGCTTGGGCTCGCCACCTACCGCGTTGAGTAGATTCGCCGCCAGCGCCAAGTGCAGCATCTCCTCGACGAATACGCTGCTGATGACCTGTGCCGCTTCGGCATTGGCGCCTTGCTCCAGCGAATACAGGGCGCACATGTACGGCGGTATGGTCGCGTGCTCGAGCTCGATCGCCCACTGCAGATGGCGACGCAGATCGTCCATTGTCTCGATGGCGTGACCCGTGCTGATGTCCATAATCGAACCTCGTCTCGACAGGTGTTCATGTGGTGTCGACAACTAGGACAATGCGTCCGGGAGATCTGTGACAAGAACTTGCGACTCGCCGTCGCAACACCGGGCCGAGCTCGCGGGGCTCGAACACGGCGATCGTTTTCGGGTCCGGCGGCGAGAGCAAGCCGCTGAAACACGACCCAACCAAAACGCGGGTAATCGCGGGGCCAGACACAATGAAACAGGTCAGGCCCGGTCTTAGACCGGGCCGGACCTGTAATTTCTGTGGAGCTAAGGGGACTCGAACCCCTGACCCCCACGCAGCGGTTGGTGCTGGAGCTCAGATCGAGTAGCCATCGACTATGACCAGGCGTTTTCCAGTTGCCCATGTTTTGCGTGTCCTGCCGAGGGAACCAGACTTCTCGTCAGGCATTGCCGAGTAGGCCACCACGAGTGGGGCGTGATCGGAGAGCCGCTCAGCGGGTGACGGTTCCTTGTCGACGACGACAGACGTGGCGAGGCGGGCGAGACCGGGCGTCGCGAGTTGGTGGTCCACTCGCCAACCCACATCCTTGGCGAACGATCGACCCGCCCAACTCCACCAGGTGAGTGGACCCGGGCGATCGCCGTGCACCTGTCGCACCACGTCGACGAGCCGACGCGTGCCGAGAATCGAACTGAACCACTCGCGGTCGGCAGGCAGGAATCCGTCCATCGTGCGGGCGGCACGCCAGTTGGTCACATCGTGCCGGGTGTGCGCGATGTTCAGATCCCCGGTGAGGACGAACTCGCGTCCCGCGCTCAGCGCCGCGAGCCGGTTCCGGTGCACTTCGCGGGCGAACGCCGCCAAGAACCTCTGCTTGCGTTCGTACTTGACCCCACCGTCGGGCTGTTCGCGCATAGATCCCGGGCGCTGGAGATGCGAGGGCAGACCACCCTTGGGGAGATAGAGACAGGCCACCGTCACCGGTCGGTCGGCCAGGTCGACCTCGATATAGCGTCCCTGTGCGGCGAACTCACCGAGTCCGCGGGCCCTGGGTGGGTGGCTCACCCACGTCCGCACGGCAGCGGCGGAAACCCTCGTCAGTACTGCCACACCGTTACGACCGGCCACGGAACCCACGTCCACCGCCGCCGCATAGCCCGGGAAGGTGCCCACATCAGATGCGGGACAACGTAACTCCTGCAACGCGACCACATCGACCGACCGCGCCCGCAACCACTGGTCGAATCCACGACGACGTGCCGCGCGGATTCCGTTCACGTTGAATGTGGCGACAGTGAGAGAATCAGCGACCGACGAACCCATGGCAACACTGTGCCGGAGTCCCCCGTCACCCGCTCGGGCAGCTCCGGTACGCGACCTCGGTGGGGCCGGGGAGGTCGGCGAATTGGTTTCCCTCGCGCAAGCCGATGGATGGGACCGTGTGTTCTCGCCTCCCCCAACGGCACATTGCTCGTGTTCGTAAAACGAACGTCTACCGAACAGGCGCCCAAGGGGGCGGGCACCGGCGGCGGACTAGCAGGCGCGGATGCCCGGATCCTGGCTTTCTGATCGATCAGTGGCGACACCGTGACAACTCAGGAGTCGACAGGCCGGTCAACCTCGGTGATCTTGACCTGCTCTGAGGCCCGTCGATAGCCTCGTGAGTGATGTGCCTCACGCAACATGTGCACCGCTACTAGTGGCAGGAGCTGATGACATGTCGAGCTTCAACGGGTGGGACCCGAAGACCGGAAAGTTCGAGATCACCCCTCCTAGTGACGACCTCAACGACGAGAACGACTACGAGGTCGAGGACGACAACAACGAACCCGATCCCATCATCGCGGAGGAGTTGAGGCGCGGGCAGTCTTGATCGGGTAGTGGCGTATCGCGCATCGCTGGTCCACGGATGGCCCTGGGCTGGGTTGGCCTGTACATGAAGGGGGCTGGCTTACCCGCCTGCCCCGTAAAGGGCCTGCCTTTTGTGCGCAGAGGCTCATGGGTCCAGGGTGGCGATAGCCATCACGTAGTGACGCCAAGGGCGCCCTTGACGCGTGAGGGGCGCACAAACACAATGCAAGCCAACCCAGACCAGGGCCACGCGGCCACCGGTCGCGATACCACCGACTCACCGCGGCTTCCCTTGTTCAGCAATTCGCCGGGCAGGGGTGCCGGGCCTGGGGTCGACGACGTTGGCGACCCGCTACCGGCTTCGTTGACGCCGGCCAGGAGGGAAGAAAGGGGCCGGAGCCCCCTTCTCGGTGATAATGACGCCCCGACCTGGGCTGCCGGTCGCGCGTGGGATAACCCCGACTCACCCTCGCTTACCCTGGCTCGGGGCACGAATGGGGCACGCCCGGTTGAGCATCTTCAGGCGAATTGCCCGCGGTCGAAATTCCGCTCATGGCTCCCCTTTATGTCAACCCGTGGATGCGGGTGTGCGTTTATCCTGTCGGGTGGGTTCGGGTTGTGGCTTGTCCGAAGGATCGGTGTTCGGGTTGGAGCCGGTCGCGCTGGAGTTCCCATCCGGCCCGATGGCTCAACTCAGCGATGCGATGGCAGCTTCGACTTCGTCGTACCGGAACCGGCTCTCTTCTTTTTCTTCGGCTTGGATAGAAATCAGCAGTGACC
This sequence comes from Nocardia sp. NPDC056952, assembly GCF_042674185.1. Classification (NCBI taxonomy): domain Bacteria; kingdom Bacillati; phylum Actinomycetota; class Actinomycetes; order Mycobacteriales; family Nocardiaceae; genus Nocardia; species Nocardia sp. NPDC056952. The sequence continues at coordinate 623,355 of NZ_JBHURA010000002.1, forward strand.
AGGCGTTTTCCAGTTGCCCATGTTTTGCCTGTCCCGCCGGGGGCGCAACCCTCCACCTGCGTTTCCGCAGGTGGAGGGCTAGTTTTGGCGTCGCAGGTTCGACCCCTACTCGATCGGGCAAGCGACCTCGGGTCCGATCCGGTCGGCTCCTGTGGCGTGGGCAAAGGTTGGCGTGGTGGATCAGCCAGCGCAGGGCGCCGGCGATCTGGGCGGGCCAGCACTACCTCGGCATACCAAGGCTGGTTGCCCATGAGATGAAAGCATCTTCTTCGTTCGATCTTGGCGTCAACGGACGCTTACAGTAGTTGAGGATATTCACAGCGGGCCCCAGTGTCGCGCCCAGCATTGCCTTAAAAGCAGCGTTTTGGGACGAGAAGTATTCGTTAAAAATAGCCAGCGTGGTCGTCTCGAAGATTTCGAGATCTATCTCGTACATATCGTTGGCGACGGCCGTTATGCCGGTCGCCATGTTCAAAACCGAGCAAATGTCGGTATGTATACGTACGAACAGTTCCCCCACTCGTAATGCCGGGCTCCATACGGTCTGGTCATCGACATCGAATACGTAGCTCATCATGCCCACTCTACTAGAATCTGGACGCCGGGGTTTTTGGCACGCATGCCCTCAACTGCTGCCTCTACCGCCGCCCGGAACCCTGGATCAGCGTCAGGGGTAGTGAACCGGAGTCCGATGGGGGACTGCTCGTAGCCATCGATGTACTGGCGAGCCTCGAGGTAGGATCCTAGCTTCTTTTCCACCTGTTTTGCAACCCATTTATCGACATCGGCGGCGTTCGTGGCGGATTTCTCCTCCCAGAGGACGCCATCCTTGACCTCGTCGATATCCGTAAGAGTTCTGGAAGTATCATTCGGATCGTCAATCTGCACCTCTCGGTCCCCGTCCTTCACATGATATTTTCCGTCGCTGCCAAGGTGCGGTCGGCGTGGATCAGTGAACGTGACGTCCTTTTTAGGATCTGTTGCATCGACCAATATCGGCAGTTCCACAATGGCCTGCAGCCCGCCCGCCGTCAGGACAGGCGCGGAAAAGGTTAATCCGCCGAGGGAGGTGAGGAATTTGTTGGCAGGACCAGCCAAAGCTCCGGCAGCCTGGTCCAGGAAGTCGATCTCTTCTTGGCGATCGCTGGGTGTCTTTTGCTCATTCGGTTTCTTTTGCTTCGTTGGTGGCTCTTTGACCCGCACCGTCGAAGTCCCGATCTGAATGGCGGTGACGACCACCACCATGGCGAATTGGGTGTTCATGTCCGAGCGCATCGTTGTCAAAGCGACCTTGTGGGCGTCGACTGCGGCCGCGATGTCGCGGGCAGCGGCTTCGATGTCGCCGACGCTGGTAGCCAGCGTACGAAGGTGGCCTACGAGGTTCGGGATGTCTTTCGGGACATTGGATCCGTAGCCACGCTCCAGTCCGGAGGCGACCGTTAACAGTCGTGCTTTGCCGCCATATACAGGGTCCGACTGAGCGAAGGTCTTCCATGCGGTTGCGGCGCTGGCGAGCTTGTCGGTGTCCCCATCAGGGACTTCGCCACCGGAGACAAGTGCGGTTACCTTGTCTTGCAGTTCGGTCCAGTCTGTCTCGAGTCCGCGACTGTAAGTTCCCGATGACGCGACACCGTTAACTATGCCCGGGCCGTAGGGTAGTTCCGAGGGGAAACCGCTAGGCAACGATGGTGGGGCACCCTTGTTGGGGTCGCGGTTGGCTTTGTACTCCGCACACTTCCAGTTGTAGCCAGCCGCAGTCAATACGTTCCCGAAGTTTTGCAGGGCCCGCGCGAAGTTGGTCGCTACCAGCGTCACTGCGGCGGCGCGGTCGTCGTAGGCTTTCGACCATGTCTTGACCGCCTGGTAGCCGCCGGCCATCGCGCTGGTTTCTAAAAGGACGGTTTGCAGTGAGTTGTAGACGGTTTGGAATTTCTCCGACAGGTCGTAGCATTCCTTGGCCGCGCTCTCATAGGACTGCGGGGAGATTGAGCCCACCGAGTTCAGCCACCACTCATTCTCAAATTTATCTCCGCTGCCGCACTGTAGGCGTCGCGGGCGGTGACGGCGGCGTTATACATATCCGTGATTCCTTCAACCACTGCGGCTGCCCCGGTTGCCCATTCTCGGTAGGCGTCTTCCTGGGCGGTGGCAGCGGCTCCCTGCCAGTTTTGTTGGATGGTGGCGATTCGGTGGTCGAGTCCGTCGAGACTTTCGGTGAGAAACCCGATGAATGCATTGGCGCGGGTTACGAGCTGGTCCAACTCATCGATATCGAACGTGAAGTCCCGGAAGTTGTCGGCCGTCACATGTTCATTTCCGGTAGGTCTAGCGAATTAAAACTCGTTGCATTGGAAATATCGCGGCCAGCAATGGTCTTGCTTGCTACGCCAAGGAGTCCACCCATGGCCTCGAGCGCATCCAGTACGGTGGCGGCGCCCTCCTTGGCTACCGCCCAGCCTTCACCGTATGCGTCTGCCGCCGATCCCTTCCAATTGTCGAGGACGCTCGAAACCTCGCGGTCGAGCGAATTCAACCCGTTGATCAAAGAAGTAGCGACTTGCTCGACGTAGACGCCCGCATCGGTCACCTCGTCCGGAACAATCACGAAATCTGTTCCGGGCGAACCCTGCTCGGTTGACACACGACCCCCCTCCTCCAGACATCAGGAAAACCATAGCCACGACCGATCCCGAAACGCAACAGCATCAACTCTTCCGGCAGTCAGTTGGACCTCGTGGTCGCGCGATAGGCAACACAGTGCCGTGCCGGTAGTGCGCGTTGTCCCGCAGCCCGTACTGAAGCGCTCGTCCGATGGCCTGCGCCGCGTTGTCCCTCGACCAGGTAGGTGTAGATGTCGAGGGTGGTTGTGTTGTTCTTGTGTCGCATGCGCCGTGTCACGTCCGCCAAGCTGTAGGCCCCGTCGGCCAACAGCAATCCGTACGGGTGGCGGAGCGAGTGAAAGCCCCTCTGCGGGCGCATCTTCCCGTCGGACCCAACGGCACCAACTTCGCTGGCTTCCCGCCGAGCTCCAAAACCGTAGCGTACGCATCCTGGAAGCGTCCGCGCCGTCCGCCCACCACCAGGCCCAGTCAGCGCCAATGAGAGCTTCGGCTCGCTGGGTAAACGGAATGACGGTGACTGCCCTGCAGGTGTGGGCTGTCACGATCTCGGTGATCGCCGGGCGCGCTCCACGTGCCCGTCCGCTCGCATGCAGCCATGTGCCGAACGGCTTGGATACGAGCCCATCTGAACGCATTCTCGACCGCCGCCATGGTCTCATCCTCCTACGCGAAACGGACAAGAGTGCACTGCCCCCGCCCGCCTGCAACCGTTGATAGTCGCACCGCGCCCGCGCGCTGCAACCCACACCCTGGGACCATTCACCTGTCCGCGACCACGCGGCAGCACGTAGACGTAGACACCGCGACACACTCAGATCCGGTACGCCCCCATGATGACCAGGCGTTTTCCAGTTGCCCAAGTTTTGTGTGTCCTGCCGAGGGTGCGAACCTGCGACCGCCCCTTCGAGGCAGGCGATGGATCCAGAATCTCTAGCGCTCATTCATTCTTCAGGTTGAACGCTCGTATACGGCAATCCCCCTATCCCGGTAACGGGCTACCAGCTCCCGTCGCCGGTGTTTCTACGATTTTTCTACGATTTTCAGATGGGTTTGCACAGGAGCTTCCGGGAAGCGATGGGTAGCTTCGGGGCTACCAAGTAGTCATCTACCTGAGAAAACAGGGAAATCATGGGACCAGTCGGGGACCTTCGGGAACCTGCGGAAACGCTGTGCCGAATTCATGACCTGTCAAGCCGATACATATCGGCCGCCATAGCGCGGCCAACGGCTCCGGCGCGAGCACTCCGCCCGCCGTCCGCGCCAGCCGACCCCAACTGACCGACACCGACCCGATGGCACGGTGACCTACGGCGTCAGCCCCTTTCGCTACGTCTGGCCCGCGGAGTGCGATCTGATGGCTCAGTTGGCCGGGTTGTCGCTGGGGCGGCGCACCGTGGACTGGCTCGGTACTCCGTTCACCGACGACAGCGAGAACCATGTGTCGGTCTGGCGTAGGCCGCCGGACCGACCCATCGGCTAGCCCTGCGCTTCGGGTTTCGATATCGCCGTCGAGCTGACGTCGGGGGCGATGCGGCGCGAGAATCCGGTCAGTACCTGGCCCGGGCCGAGTTCGACCAGTTCGTCGTAGCCGTCGGTGGCGGCCCGTTGGACGGTCTCCACCCAGCGGACTGGGGCCAGCAGTTGGCCGCGAAGAAGGGCGCGGATTTCGGTGGGGTTCGTGACGTAGTCGGCCGTGACCGCGCTGAGCACCGGAACGACCGGGGGCCGGAGGGTGTAGCGGTCGAGTTCGGCGCCGAATTCGGCGGCGATGTCGGCCATCAGGGGCGAATGGAACGCTCCGGCGACTTTGAGCCGCACCACTTTCGCCGCGCCGGCGGACCGGGCCAGGTCCTCGAGGTCGGCTACGGCGGTGGCGGCGCCGGAGACCACGGTCTGGGTCGGCTGGTTGTAGTTGGCCACGCCGACAACGCCCGAGGTGACGCGGGCACACAGCGCGTCGACCTGCTCGGCGGGTAGGCCGATGACGGCGCTCATCGCGCCGTCGTAGCGGCGGGAGACCTCGGCCATGAGCTCGCCGCGGCGGCGTACCAGTTGCAGGAGGGTGTCCTCGTCGAGCACTCCGGCGACGGCCAGGGCGGTGAACTCCCCCAGGCTGTGACCGGCGACCGCTGCGGGCGGCTGTCCGCGCTGTGTGCGGACCGCGCTGAGGGCCAGGCTGGTGGCGACGATCGCGGGCTGGGCCACGTCGGTAGCCCGCAATTGTTCGGCGGTGCCGTCGACGCACAGCTGGGTCAGCGGGATACCGAGAACGTCGTCGGCGCGGCGGAAGACCTCCTCGGCCACCGGGTAGTCGGTGATCCACGCGGCCATGCCGGGCCGCTGAGAACCCTGCCCGGGGAACAGTGCCAGGGTCTTTGGGCCCGTTGCCAGCTGGTCGGGCTGTTCTCGGATGAAGACATCGACGGTCATGAGCGGGACCTCCTCGAGGTGAGTGTGTTTGTCACGGCACGGCTTTCGCCGGTGCGGATGTTGCGGATGCGCGCAGTTCGCTGCTCGCGGCGAGGACCGCGAGCAGCCCGGCGACCGCGATCAACGCCGCCGCGGGACGGTAGGCATCGAAGGCCGCCGCCGCCCCGACCGCGATCGGCAGCACGAAGGCCGCCCCGAACTGGACACCGGTTTGATACAGCGGCACCGCGATCGGGCGGAGTTCGGCGGGCACGGTCGCGGTCGACTGCATGTTCAGCGCGGCGAAGGACAGGACGAATCCGGCTTCGATCAGCAGCAGCACCGGTAGCGCGTCGGTCGCGTAGTCGTGGATCTCGGGTCGGGCGAACAGCAGCAGATGCCCGGACAGTGTCGCCACCGCACCGGCAAGGATCAGCCGCGCGGTGCCGTATCGCTGCACGAAGCGTCCCGCGAACGGAACCGACAGTGCCAGCGGCAGACTCGCGGGCAGCAGACCGACGGCGATCTGCCACGGCGCCCAACCGAGCGACTCGTGCAGTTGCACCGCGATCACCACCAGCAGTGCGAGGTAGCCGCCGTTGAGGGCTCCCGCGCCGAGGGCGGATCGTGCCAGCGAACCATTGCGCAACAACGGTTTCGACAGCCGCGGCGGTGTGGCGACCGGCGGGTCGGGGATCACCCGCCACGCGGCGACGAGCAGGGCGAGCGCGATCGGGGCGGGGAACACGAACAGCAGGTGCCAGTTCAGCGCGGTGAGCCAACCCGACAGAAGTAGGCCGGCGGTGAATCCGGCCGCGCCGAAGACCGCGTACACCGAGATCGCGCGGCGCTGCTGGACACCGGCCGGGAACTCCGCGGCGATCACCGCCAGCCCGGCGGGTGCGGTCAGCGCGGCGGCGGCGCCCTTCACCACGCGGGTGGCGACGAGCAGGGCCAGGTCGTCGGTGAGCCCGCCGATCACCGAGGCGACAGCGAACGTCGCCATGGCGACGAGATAGACCTGCCTGCGCCCGAACCGGGCGGCCAGCGCGGGCCCGGCGAGGAGCAGCGCGGCGAACCCCGCCGCGAAACCGCTGAGCAGCCATTGGGTTTGCCCGATCGACCGGTTCAGTTCGGTGGTGAGCACGCCCAGCGCCGGCACCAGGATGGATCCCTCGATGGCGTCGAGAATCATATTTCCCGACAGCACCAGCAGCAGAACCCAGCGGCGCCGATCCCAGGTCGGCGCCGCCGGCCGCGTGTCAGCCATGGCCGTTGCGCGCCGAGCTCGCGCCGCCGGTGGCGAGCTGGAACTGCTTGTCCAGCAAGGGCGGCAGCTGCTCACTCACCAGCTCGATATGGCGGGTGACCAGGTCATCGGGCATGCCGGCGATGCTGGCCCAGAAGATCAGGTGCCGCACCGGCAGACCGGCCACCCGTTCGTGGATCCGCGCCGCCGCCTGTTCGGGGGTGAGGATCTCGAGCAGCCCGAAGGAGCCGTCGTCGGGACGTTGGCGCAGCTGGTCGAGTTCGAGGACGGGCGGCGGTGGCGCGTCGGTGCCCTGTACCGACAGTTGACGATAGGAGTTCATCTGGTGCGCGAGGTGTGGGGCCACCCGCGCCCATGCGGCCTCGGGATCGTCGGCCAGCAGGATCGGCAGCAGATCCGAGACCCGCGCGGACTCGGGATCGTGTCCCCCCTCGATGAGGCCCTCGCGGTACAGCGGGAACAGCTGGTGCGAGATGTGCAGGAACCCGATGCCCAGGCGCCCGGCCAGACGGGCGCCGCGCGGACCGTAGAACCCACCCCACAGCGGCACGGGATCCTGGATCGGCGCCGGGGTGATCCCGCCGGTGGCCCACAGCCGCTGGATCTCGGCGATGTTGTCGCCGGTGCGAGCGAACCGGCGGCTGAAATCGGTGTCGAAGAGCTGGTATTCGGGCAGGCGGTAGCCGGCGCCGAGACCGAGTTCGAGGCGGCCGCCGCTGATCAGGTCGACCAGTGCGGCTTCCTCGGCGAGCTGGGCCGGTTTGTGCAACGCGGGCAGGACGACGGCGGTGCCGATGCGTACCCGCTTGGTCCGCGCCGCCGCCGCGGCGGCGAAGGTGAGCGGCTGGGGCAGATACCCGTCCTCGAACAGATGGTGCTCGGTGAACCAGACTCCGCCGGCACCGCGCTGGTCGGCCTCCTCACAGAACTCGAGAGTGCGGGCGTAGTGGTCGGCCCACGGCCGCTGCCACTGTGCGGGGTTGCGCAGGTCGAAGAGCAGTCCGACGTCCATGGTGGCTCCGTTCGTCAGCGGGTGGATCCGGTCCACGCGCGGGGGTCGGTGAAGGCTGGTCGGCGTTCCAGACGTCGCCAGCGAGCGACGGGCCTGGTCGGGGTCGGCGCCGCGGCGGCGGCCCGGCGCCGGGCGAGCAGCAGCACGAGCAGCGCGCCGAGTTCGTCCGGGTCGGCGCTGCCCTTCTCGACGCGAAGGAAGGGCACCGGGTCCTCGGCGCTCATTGCGGTGGGTTCCCGTGCTTGCGGCGGGGCAGATCGGTGTCCTTGCCCGCCAGCATGGTGAAGGCGCGGATCAGCACGCCACGGGTGTCGCGCGGGTCGATCACGTCGTCGATGAGTCCGCGCTCGGCCGCGTAGTAGGGGTGCACGAGTTCCTCGCGGTACTCGGCGATCTTGCGGTCCCTGGTGGCCGCGGGATTCTCCGACGCGGCGATCTCGCGCCGGAACACCACGTCGGCGGCGGCCTCGGCGCCCATGACGGCGATCTCGTTGGTCGGCCAGGCCAGCGCGAGGTCGGTGCCGATCGAGAGCGAGTCCATCACGATGTAGGCGCCACCGTAGGACTTGCGCAGTACCAACGAGATTCGCGGCACCGTCGCGTTGCAGTAGGCGTAGAGCAGTTTCGCGCCGCGCCGGATGATGCCCGCGTGTTCCTGTCCTACGCCGGGCAGGAACCCCGGCACATCGACCAGGGTCAGCAACGGAATATTGAACGCGTCGCAGAACTGGACGAACCGCGCGCCCTTCTCACTCGCGTCTATGTCGAGTACTCCGGCCAGACTCATCGGCTGGCTGGCCACCACTCCGACCACGTGGCCGTCGAGCCGGGCCAGCGCGCACACCAGGTTCGTCGCCCAGGTGGCCTGTACTTCGAAATAGTCGCCGTCGTCGACGATTTCGGACAGTACCTCGCGAATGTCGTAGGGGCGGTTGCCGTCCAGCGGCACCAGGTCGGTCAGTGCCGTGGTCTGCCGGTCGGCGGGGTCGGCGGTGAACGCCACCGGCGGCAGCTCCCGATTATTGGCAGGCAGCATCGACAGCAGCGCGCGGACATCGGACAAGCACGACTGCTCGTCGTCGTAGACGAAATGCGCCACCCCCGAGACCGAGGCGTGGATGTCGGCGCCGCCGAGTTCGTCGTGGGTCACCTGCTCGCCGGTCACGGTGCGCACCACATCGGGGCCGGTGATGAACATCTGCGCGATGTCGCGCACCACGAAGACGAAGTCGGTGAGCGCCGGCGAGTACGCGGCCCCGCCCGCGCATGGCCCGAGCATGACGCTGATCTGCGGGATGACTCCCGAGGCCCTGGTGTTGCGGCGGAAGATCCCGCCGTAGCCCGCCAGCGCCGTCACGCCCTCCTGGATGCGCGCGCCCGCACCGTCGTTGAGCGAGACCAGCGGAGCGCCCGCCGTGACGGCCATGTCCATGATCTTGTGGATCTTCTGGGCGTGTGCCTCGCCGAGTGCGCCGCCGAAGATCCGGAAGTCGCTGGCGTAGACGAAGACCGTGCGCGTGTCCACGGTTCCCCACCCGGTGATCACGCCGTCGGTGTGGGGTCTGCGCGCCTCCAGTCCGAAGCCGGTGGCCCGGTGTCGGCGCAGCGGCTCCACCTCGACGAACGAACCGGGGTCGAGGAGCAGGTCGATGCGTTCGCGGGCGGTGAGTTTGCCCTTGGCGTGCTGGCGTTCGGTGGCGGCCGGGTCGGGGCCCAGACGTGCGGCGCGTTTGAGCGCGTCGAGTTCGTCGAGCCGTTGGGTGTACCCGGTGGGTTCTTGCACTGTCGTCATCGGATCTCCTGATGTGGTCGGCGGCGGCCGTGCTGTCAGCCGAGTAGCGTTCCGCCGGTGGCGTCGATGAACGCGCCGGTGATCCAGCGGGCTTCGTCGGTGGCGAGGAAGGTGACGACATCGGCGACGTCGACCGCCTCGCCGACCCGCTTGAACGCCGAGAACTGCGCCATCTGCTCGACCGCCTCCGGGATGTCGAACACGGCGCTGCCGTTGTTGGTGATACCGGGCGCGACGCTGTTGACGGTGATCCCGCGCGGTGCAAGGTGCCGGGCGAAATGCAGCGTGATCTGTTCCACCGCGCCCTTGGTCATCGAGTACGCCACCTGGTCGGGGCTGGCGAATCGGGTGAGTCCGGAGGAGATGTTGATGATGCGCCCGCCTTCGGGCAGCAGGCCGAGAGCGCGCTGCACGATGAAGAACGGCGCGCGGACATTGACCGCGAACAGCCGGTCGAAGTCCTCGGGTGTCACGTCCTCGGGGGCGACGCCGGCCGGGGTGGTGACACCGGCGTTGTTGACCAGGATGTCGAGCGTGGTCTCCCCCGTCCGTTCCTTGAGTCCCTGTTCGAGGCCGAGGAACAGTTCGTGCACGCCGCCTGTCGTGCCGAGCTCGGCCCGCACGGGAAACGCACGGCCGCCGTCGTTCTCGATGACCTCGACGGTCTCGCGGGCGGCGGCCTCGTTGTCCGCGTAGTGCACGGCCACGAGCGCGCCCTTGGCGGCGAGCTGGCGGGCGGTCGCGCGGCCGATGCCGCGGCTGGATCCGGTGACCAGGGCGGTCTTGTTCGTCAGGCTCATCGGTGTCTCCTTGGAATCGGGTGGTGCGGGCGCCGGGTCGCCGGGACCGGGCAGGCCGCTGATCATGCGGGCGAGATGGGATCGGACATCGTCGAGGCGCAAGAGCTCGGCGAACAGCTGCCGGGCGGGTTCGACCTCCGGTCCGCCCAGCAGCAGCAGGGTTTGGGCGCGGATGTTGGTCAGGGTGCGGGCACCGACGGCGTGGCGGGTGCGGTGATAGTCGTCGAGTTCGGCCTCACCACCGGTGCCGGTGACAGCGGCGATCACGCGGCCGGACAGGTCGGCCGCGTCCTGCAAGCCGAGGTTGAGGGCTTGGCCGCCCACCGGCATCTGCCGATGGGCCGCGTCACCGGCGAGCAGGACCCGGCCGCGCCGATATCGGGTGACCTGCTGGCTGGTGTCGTCGAACGCGTTACGCCACAACGGTGTTCCGTGCTCGATCGACTCGCCGGTCACCTGTTCCCAGGCGTCGGCGATCTCGGCGAACTCCGGTTCCCCGCCCCCGGCGCGGGGTGCGGCGCCGTAGACGTGCACCATCACCCTGGTGCTGCCGTCGGGCCAGCGCGAGGACACCGCCAGCCCGTGCGGGAGTCGTTCGAAACGACGGGCCGGGATATCGATTCCGGCCACGTCGGCTCGCAGCATCTCCCGCCCGGCCTCGAGACCCGCCAGCTCGAGGCCGGCCAGCTCGCGCACGGTGCTGCGTTCCCCATCGCAACCGACGAGGTAGACGCCCCGGTGGGTGTGCCGTTCGCCGTCCGGGGTGACGGTGTCGATCAGCACACCGCCCGCCTGCGCGGTCAGGGTGGTGACTCGGTGCCCACGCCGGAGCACCGCGCCCGCCTCGAGCGCTCGTTCCTGTAGCACCGCTTCCAGCCGGACCTGCGGGCACTTCCACTGGCCCGAGAACCGGTGGGCCGGATCGGCTTCGGTCAGATCCAGGCGCAGTCCGCCGAAGTGTCCCGGTCCGCCGTCGGGCAGCGGCCCGAGCCGATCGAGCACGCCCCGCTCGGCGAGCACGTCCATGGTGCGGGAGTGCAGGGTGGAGGCCCGCGATTCGGTGGTGGGGGTGATCCGCTGTTCCACCACCGTGACGCGGACGCCCGCGCCGGCCAGATCGCCCGCGAGCAGCAACCCGACCGGCCCCGCGCCGACGATCAGGACGTCGGTGTCATCGACGGGCTTCGGCATAGTTCTTGGCGTGGTTCAGCGTGGCCCGGCTGTTGCCCCCGAGTGCCTCGCGCAGGAAGGTCCGCGCCTCGGGCACCCCGGCGTCGGGGCCGAGGATCTCGGTGATCCGTGTCGCCTCGATGATCACCGTGTGCTGCGAGGACGCAGTGGTCGTGCCGTCGGAGTTGGTCCGGAACTCCCAGAAGCCGGTGTGCAGGGCCATCAGGGCGGGCAGGGTGGTCTGCTTGTAGGCGATCCGGTGCTGCGGGAAGCAGACCCGAACCGATTCGGTGGTGTGGCTCGATCCGTCCTTGGTCAGGGTGTCCATCCGCAGTACCTGCACACCGGGGGTGTTCTCGGTCAGCTGCACCGAGGCCACGTGCGGCAGCCGCTCGGTCCACAGGTTCGCCTCGTTGACGAAGTCGTAGACATCGCTTGCCGCACCGGCGATCTCGACCGAGTCGACGAACGACAGGGTCAGGTCGGCGGTGCGCACCGCCGACTCCACCGCGGCCTTGAGGCCGGGCAGTTCGGCGCGGCTGTTGTCGTCGACCGCCTTCTCGATCCACGCCAGCCCATCAGGATCGTCGTCGACGGCCCGGTAGGAGTGCAGCAGCCGCAGCTCGGTGCCGTCCTCGCGCGGTTCGATGATCCAGGTGCCGCTCATCTGGGCCACCGGAGGCGCGGATACCTCCTGCCAGAAGGTGATCCGCAGTTGCTCGGGATCGAGCACGCGGCGCGAGATCCAGGTCTTGGGTTCGCCGTTGGCGGTGGCCCAGATCTGGATGCGTTCCTCGTTGCCCTGGTGTTCGAGCCGGGTCACGTACACCGAAGGCGGGAACAGCCGCGGCCAGTTCTCGACCTCGGCCAAGAGCCGGTACACCTCGGTCGGCGGGGCCGCCACAGTGATCGTGTGCTCGACCTCGCGGGTGGTCTGCGTCGTCATGGAAGTCTCCTGGTGCTCGTCGGCCGGAATCAGAAGTTGCCGAGTCCGCCGCAGACGTTGAGCGCCTGCGCGGTGATGGAGGCGGCCAGATCGGACGCCAGGTAGCCGACCAGGCCGGCCACCTCTTCGGGGGTGGAGTAGCGGCCGAGCGGGATCTTGGCCTGGAACTTGGTGAGGATGGCGTCCTCGGTGGTGTCGTAGGCAGCGGCGTAGCCGGACCGAACCCGTTGCGCCATCGGTGTTTCCACGTAACCGGGGCACACGGCGTTGACCGTGATCCCGGTCGGGGCCAGCTCGTTGCCGAGTGCCTTGGTGAACCCGACGACGCCGTGCTTGGACGCCGAGTACGGTGCCCCGAGCACCACGCCCTGCTTGCCCGCCGTGGAGGCGATGTTGATGATGCGGCCGCGCTGTTTGTCCCGCATGCCGCCGGTGGTGAGTACCTCGCGGCTGGCCAGGAACACGCTGTTGAGGTTGGTCGCGATCACGTCGGACCACAGTTCCTCGGTGAGGTCGGCGGTGACGCCGCCGCCGGAGCGGCCCGCGTTGTTGACCAGCACGTCCACCGGGCCGTACCGGTCGACCGCGGCCCGCACGAACGCCGAGATGTCTTCGGCGGCACGGACATCGGCGGTGGTGCCGTCCACATCGAAGCCCTCGCCCCGCAATTGTGCGACGGTGTCGGCGACGGCTTCCTTGTTGCGTGCGCACAGGAACACCCGGTGTCCCTGCCCGGCCAGCTGACGGGCCGAGGCCAGTCCGATGCCGCTGGTGGCGCCGGTGACCAGGGCTACCTTGTCGTCGTTGGTCATGTCTGTTCTCCTGTCGGGCAGTCGGTTTCGCGCTCAGCTGGGCTGTGGCGCTTCGAGCAGCTGTTCGTTGACCAGGTCGACCAGCGCGCGTGGCGTGGTCACGGCGACGACGGCGTCGTCATCGAGGGTGACGCCGAATTCGCGCTTGATCCGGCCGGTGGTCTCGAGCAGAGCCAGCGACTCGTAGCCGAGGTCTTCGAACTCGATGTCGGCGAATTCGCCGTCGAGGCCGGGGCTGTCGCCGCTGCCTTCTCGCAGGATGCGGCGCAGATCGTCGAGTGTGAACGATGTCGACACGGGCTTTCCTTTCCTCAGGGGCGAAGGTGTTCGGGGCCGCGCACGACCATGGCGGAGTTGAACCCGCCCGCACCGCGGGCAAGTACGAGCGCGGTCCGCACGGGTGCGGTTCTGACCTCGGTGACCAGGTCGAGCTGGTAGTCGGCGGCGAGATCGGTGCCGATGGTCGGCGGGATCACCCCGTCACGGATCGACAGGAAGGCGGCGGCCAGATCCAGCGGCGCCGCACCCGAATAGAGCCGTCCGGTCATGGTTTTCGGTGCGGTCACCGGCACAGCGCGCGCACCGAACACCGCGACCAGGGCGTCGACCTCGATCCGGTCGAGTTCGGCGATCCCCGCGGCGTCGGCGAAGACGACATCGATCTCGGCGGGCGTGATCCCCGCGTCGCCGAGGGCGAGTTCGATCGCCCTGCGCAATCCGGGCTCACCCGGACCGTCTGGACGTGGGTCGACGGTCGCCGCGTGCCCGGCGATCTCGCCGTAGATCTGCGGCGCATCGCGTTGTCTGGCGTGCTCGGCGTCTTCGAGGACCAGCAGCGCGCCACCCTCACCGGGGACGTAGCCGCCTGCTTGCGCGTCGAACGGCAGGTAGGCGCGGTCCGGGTCGGTGACGGTGCTCAATCCGCCGCCCGCCAGCTGTGCCACCCACCCCCACGGGCAGATCGAGGCGTCGACCGCGCCGGTCACCACCAGCGAGGTACCGCGCCGGATCTGCCTGCGCGCCTGGGCCACCGCGTCCAGCCCACCGGCCTGGTCGCTGACCACCACGCTGCTCGGCCCGCGCAGTCCGTTGCGGATGGAGATCTGTCCGCTGTTGACCGCGTAGAACCAGGCGAAGGACTGATAGGCGCTCACGTACTCTCCGCCCTTGCTCCACAGGGCGCGCAGTTCGTTCTGCCCGAACTCGAAGCCACCCGAACTGCTGGCGGTGATCACGCCCGCGGCGTAATCGGGCAGCTCGTCGGGTCGCACGCCGGCGTCGGCGAAGGCCCAGTCCGCGCTCACCAGAGCCAGCCGCGTCATCCGGTCGGTCTGCGGCAACAGCCTGCCCGGCAGGTACTCCTCGGCCTCGAATCCGGTGATCTCCCCGGCCAATTGCGCGGGATAGGACTCGGGGTCGAACCGGGTGACCCGGCGGATCCCGGATTGCCCGGCCAACGTGGTACGCCAATACGCTTCCAGGCCCAGACCGGTCGGCGCGGCGACGCCGAGCCCGGTCACCACCGCGGCGGTCATCGTCGGCTCCGGAAGGGATCGGCGAGCACGACCGCGCTCTGGAACCCACCGAACCCGCTGCCCACCGACAGCACCACGTCGACCTGGTGGTCGCGCGCGGTCAACGGCACGTAGTCCAGATCGCATTCGGGGTCGGGATTGTGCAGGTTCGCCGTGGGCGGCACCACGTTGTTGACCAATGCCAGCACCGACGCCGCGATCTCGATCGAGCCGATCGCGCCGAGCGAATGCCCGACCATCGACTTGATCGAGCTCATCGGCGTGCGGTACGCATGATCGCCGAGAACGCGCTTGACCGCGGCGGTCTCGTGCCGGTCGTTCTGTTTGGTGCCGGAACCGTGCGCGTTGATGTAGTCGATCTCGGTGCCGTCGATCCGTGCCTGGCCGAGTGCGGTGCGGATCGCCTCGGCCATCTCCTTGCCGTCCGGGCGCAGACCGGTCATGTGGAAGGCATTGGATCGGGTGGCGTGTCCGGCCAGCTCGGCGTAGACGGTCGCGCCGCGTTTGCGCGCGCTCTCCAGTTCTTCGAGCACGAACACCGCCGCGCCCTCGCCGAGGACGAAGCCGTTGCGGCTGGCGTCGAAGGGCCGCGAGGCGTGCGCGGGATCGTCGTTGCGGGGGGTGGTCGCCTTGATCGCGTCGAAGCAGGCCACCGTGATCGGGCTGATCGGGGCGTCGGTAGCGCCCGCGATCATCACGTCCGCGCCACCTTCGCGCAGCACGTCCGCGGCGTAGCCGACCGCGTCCAGACCGGAAGTGCACCCGGTGGACACCACCGTCGACGGTCCCTGCGCGCCGACCGCCCAGGCCACTTCGGTCGCGAACGAACTCGGGACGAAGTAGTTGTAGAGGTGCGGCACCGCGTAGTTGTGATCGACCAGTTCCAGCCGCCCACCATCACTGACGGTGCGGTACTCCTCATCGAGGCCCATCGTGGCGCCCACCGCGCTGCCGATGGTGACACCGGTCCGGAACGGGTCGATATCGTCGAACTCGAGCCCGCTGTCGGCGACCGCCTCGCGGGCACTGACCACCGCCAGCTGCGCCGCCCGGTCCATCCGCCGGATCTCCTGCGGGGTCAGGCCGTGTAATTCGGGGTCGAAGTCGATCTCGGCGGCCACCTGGGACCGGAACGGCGCCGGATCGAACAGCGAGATCCGTCCGGTCGCGGTGCGGCCGTTGGAGATCAGGTCCCAGAAGCTCTTCGTTCCCACCCCGCCGGGGGCGCAGACCCCGACGCCGGTGATCACCACGCGACGTTCGGGCGCGCTCATCGTGCGTTCCAGTCGTAGAAGCGGTGCGCCATCGCGTCAGCGGGTGAGCGCCAGGTCTTCGGGTCGTAGGCCTCGATGAACGGCTTGAGATCCTGACTGATGCGCACGAAGCGCTCGTCGGTCTTGGCGTCCTCGATCCGTTCGCCGCCGTTGTCCTCGTCGAAGTCCTGCAGGTGGAAGTACAGGCCGCGGTAGTGGAAGAGCTGGCGGCGGCGCGTGCCCATCCGGTGTGGCAGCTCGGTGGTGTCGAATTCCCGGAACAGTCCGGCGACATCGCCTGCGGACGCGAGGTCCATGCGGGCCACGATCAGTGTGCTGAACATTGACTTCCCCTTCTCTCGGATGTTCATCGGGCCGGCCCGAACCAGCGGTCCAGGGCGGTCGGCAGGTCGTTGTGCGTGCCGGGGGCGGCCCAGGCCACATGGCCGTCGGGCCGCACCAGCAGCGCGGTGGTGCGCGCGTCGGCGTCGATGGGTTCGGTGGCGGTCGCGGTGACCACGTCGATGCGGTCGGTCCACGGCTGGGCTCGGTGGCGCAGCGCCGGGTTGTCGGTGAGGTCGAGCAGAACGCCGCGGCCCGGCCGCAGCAGGGTGGCGGTGTCGGTGGCGTGCGCGCCGCGCGTGAGCCTGCGCCGTGGCAGCCGCGCACCCAGCAGCGGATGGGACCCGTTGCCCACGTCGTAGCGGATGTCGAGTCCGGTGACCCTGGCCGCGAGGTGCCGTTCCACCTCCGGGTAGGCGACGAGTTCGCGCAGCACCTCACGCAGTGGCCCGACCTCCTCGCCGCCGAGGATGAACAGGCTCTGCGCCTTGGTGTTGGCCAGCAGCCGCTGGCCGACCGGGTGACGTTCCCCGTGGTAGGTGTCGAGCAGGGTGGCCGGTGCCCTGCCGCGGCTCACCGCGGCGAGTTTCCAGCCGAGGTTCACCGCGTCCTGGATGCCGGTGTTCATGCCCTGCCCGCCCGCGGGCAGATGGACGTGCGCCGCGTCGCCCGCGAGCAGCACCCGCCCCCGCCGGTACTCGGTGACCAGACGCGCGGCGTCACCGAAGGCGCTCACCCAGACCGGTTCCGCGTGGGAGATGTCGACATCGGTCAGCCGCTTCCACACGTCGGCGACCTCGGCGAAATCCGGTGGGCCGGTGCGCCGCCGGGGTGCGGCGCCGCGTTCGCCGACGATGATCCGGTAGGCGCCGCCGGGCAGCGGGGCGCTCATCACCATGCCGCCGGATACCTGCTGGCCGATCATCCGCGGCGCGATCTCCACCCCGCGGACATCGGCGAGCAGCAGTTCGGTGGTGGCCGGGGTGCCGGGGAAGTCGAACCCGGCGGCCTTGCGCACCACGCTGCGACCACCGTCGGCGCCGACGAGATAGCCGGCACGCAACGGCGCGTGCTCCGCGAAGTGCACGGTGACGCCGTCGGCGTCGCTGTCGAGCCCGACGACTTCGTGTCCGCGCCGGATGTCGGCGCCCAGCTCACGCGCCCAGCCCTCCAACACCGCCTCGGTCGTCGACTGCGGCACCACGCGTGGCGCTTCCAGCGGTGCGCCGAGGACCGTGAGGTCGAGTGGAATCCCGCCGAAATGCCCCGCCGAACCGGTCTCCACCGCGCCGAAGCGGCCGAGCAGTCCGCGCTGGTCGAGCACTTCGGTGGTGCGCAGGGTCAACCCGATGCCGCGCGATTCCCCGGTGCGGGCGGGCAGCCGGTCGACGACGATCACGTCGACGCCCGCCAGCCGCAGTTCCCCGGCCAGTGTCAGCCCGGTCGGTCCCGCGCCTGCCACGATGACGGCAGCGTCCATGGTTACCTCCTGAATTCCGTTCATGCCGCATGACTTCCGGAGTCGTCGAGGCGGCACAGCGTGGTGCCGGAGCTCACCGTCGTGCCGACGGTGGCGGTCAGTTCGCGCACGACGCCCGCGCGGTGCGCGGTGAGCGGCTGTTCCATCTTCATGGCCTCGATGACGGCGACGAGGTCACCGGAATCGACCCATTGCCCTTCTGCCACAGCGATTTTCACGACAGTTCCCTGCATCGGCGCTACCAGCGCGTCAGAGGTTGCCCCGCCGCGCCCACCGTGCCCGGCGCGGCTACTTCGGCGCGGCGCCACGAGAGCGGTACCGACGCGGTCGGGCGCGGGCAGCGACACTTCGAGTCGCCGGCCGCTGATCTCGACGACCACCGTCTCCCGCTGAGGTTCGGGCGCCGTCTCTCCCGCGACGTCCTGCGCGGCGATGCGGTTGCCGAAGCCGGTCTCGATCCAGCGGGTGTGCACGGTGAACGGCGCGCCGGTGAAGGCGGGGTCGTCGAGCACCGCGCGGTGGAACGGCAGCGTCGTCGCGACGCCGTCCACGGTGAGCTCGGCGAGCACCCGGCGCGACCGTGCCAGCGCTTGATCACGGTCGGCGCCGGTGACGATCACCTTGGCCAGCAACGAGTCCCAGGCCGGGCCGATCACCGATCCCTGCTCCACGCCGGTGTCGACCCGCACCCCCGGACCCGAGGGTGCGGCGAACTTCGTCACCGTGCCCGGCGCGGGCAGGAAGCCGCGCCCCGGGTCCTCGGCGTTGATACGGAACTCCACGGAGTGACCACGCGCCGGTGGGTCGTCGTAGCCCAGAGGTTCGCCCCTGGCGATCCGGAACATCTCCCGCACCAGGTCGATGCCGGTCACTTCCTCGCTCACGGGATGTTCGACCTGTAGCCGGGTGTTCACCTCGAGGAACGACAGCGTCCCGTCGCGCCCGATCAGGAATTCGCAGGTGCCCGCGCCTACGTACCCCGCCTGCGACAGGATCGCCTTCGAGGCCCGGTACAGCTCGTCGCGTTGGGTATCGGTGAGGAACGGCGCGGGCGCCTCCTCCACCAGCTTCTGATGGCGGCGCTGCAACGAGCAGTCCCTGGTCGACACCACCACGACGTGCCCGAAAGCATCAGCGAGGCACTGAGTTTCCACATGGCGCGGCTGCTCGAGGTAGCGCTCCACGAAGCACTCCCCACGCCCGAAGGCGGCGGTGGCCTCGCGCACCGCGGCGTCGAACAGTTCGGCGATCTCCGCGCGGTCGCGCACGACCCGCAACCCGCGACCACCGCCACCGTGAGCGGCTTTGATCGCGATCGGCAGTCCGTGCCGGTCGGCGAAGGCGACCGCTTCGGCCGCACCGGCGATCGGATCCCGTGTGCCCGGTACCAGCGGAGCGCCGACCGCCTCGGCGATCCGCCGGGCCGACACTTTGTCACCGAGCGCACGGATCGCCGCGGGCGGCGGGCCGATCCAGATGAGACCGGCATCGAGCACGGCCTGCGCGAAATCGGCGTCCTCGGAGAGGAATCCGTAGCCGGGGTGCACCGCGTCCGCTCCGGCGGCGGCCGCGGCGCGCAGCAGTTTCGCGGCGTCGAGGTAGCTGGTCGCCGGGGTGTCCCCGCCCAGCGCGTAGGCCTCGTCGGCGAGCCGCACATGCGGCGCGTCCCGGTCGGGTTCGGCGTAGACCGCGACCGCGGCCAATCCTTCGTCGCGGCACGCGCGCACGACGCGGACCGCGATCTCGCCCCGATTGGCGATGAGTACCTTGCGCATGGTCGCTGCTCCCTGTCGCTTCGTCACGGTCACAGATAGACGGTGTTGGGCGGCAGGCCGACCAGCGAACGGCCGTAGAGCTCGATGTTCACGCTCGGTGTGATCATCGCGTGCAGCGAGGTCGCGTGGACGTCGCGCTGTAGGCGCGCGATCGGCACGTCGCGCTGGATCGAGGAGCCGCCACTGGCCTGTGCCAGGATCTCCACCGCGGCCTTGGCCTGGTGGGCCACCCAGCCGATCTGCACGCGTGACCAGACCCGTTCCTGTTCGGTCCATGCCTCGTTCGCCGCGGCTTTCGCGTCGATCACGTCGGCGAACGCGCGCGCCCGTGTCTCGGCGTCCTCGATCAGCAGGGCTGCCTCACCGACCTGCAGATGGGTGACCGGAGCGTCGAGCTGGCTGGAGTAGTCGGTGTAGGTGATGGGCCGACCGGGCAGCCGTTCGACGAACGCCGCCAGCGCCGCTCGTGCCGCGCCGACCAGCTGACCGGTCTGGATCGCGGTGACGGGCACCAGCACCGGTGCCGCGTACTGCGGCTTGAGCACGTTCACCGCCGACTTGGACCGGTTCTGGTAGAAGTCCTCGCCGGTGATCACCCGGTGCTCGGGCACGAACACGTTCTCGGCCACCGTCGAGACGCTGCCGGAGCCTTCCAGCCCCGAGGTGTACCAGTCGTCGACGATCCGCAGATCAGCGGTCGGAACCAGGGCGAAGATCGGTACCGGCGCGGCGCCGGGCTCGGTGGGCAGCGCTACGGTGACTTTCCAGTGTGCGTGCAGCACACCGCTGTTGAAGCGCCATGTGCCGTTCAGTACCCACCCGCCGTCGACCTTCGTCGCGGTACCGGTGGGTGCGGTCGTGCCCGAGATCCGCACGTTCGGTGTCGCGAAGACCTCGTCGAGCGCGGCATCGGGCCACAGCGCCGTCATCCAGGTGAGCGAGGCGTAGATCGACAGGCAGAACGCCACCGAGGTGTTGCCGCGGGCGACCTCGGCGAGCACGTCCACGAAATCCCGAGTGCTGGATTCGTAGCCGCCGTACTGCGCGGGAACCTGCATGTTCAGCAGCTCGGATTCCTCGATCGCGTCGATGACATCGTCGGGCAGGCGACGGTTCTCGTCGATCCAGCGAGCCCGCGAACGCAATAGCGGCGCCAGCTTCGTGGCACGCTCGACGAGTTCCTCACGGGACGGGTTGGTAGACATGGTCGATTCCTCTCGCCGAATATCGTGAATACCGAAGCGGTATCGGAGAAGTTCGAGAATTATTCGGCGACAACGCTGCTCACCGATCACCGAAAATCTCGCACATAATTCGGCGACGATTCAAGAGCTGCGGAACGACTCTACGGTCGACCCGTAGGTTCTCCCCGGGGAAACCACAGGATCATCACCAGGGCAACGGGTTCGGGACCGATGGCACACGCACAAAAGACGGCAGTCGTGTGGAACACGACTGCCGTCCGAGTAATTCGACTACCGGAAACTACCTCACGCGCACTCCTGCGCATTCATTACCCCGGCCAGTTGACGCCGACCCGCGATACCGAGTTTCCGGTACACATTGGACAGGTGGAACTCGACGGTACGCACCGTCAGGAACAACTGCTCGGCGATTTCCTTGTTGCTGAGTCCACGCACCGCGAGGCCGGCGATCTTGCGCTCCTGCCTGGTCAAGCCGGTCTCTCGATGCTGGGTGTCCAATGCGCCGAGGACCGAGCCCGCGCGCTGCAGTACGGGGCCGCTACCGGCGGCGGCCGCGAGCTCGGTGGCCGCCGTGACAGCCCTGCGCGATCGCTCTACATCGCCCTCGACCGCGTGCAACTGCCCCAGATCACAGAGTGCGCCCATCAGCTCATAACGTGCTTCAGCGAGTTCGAGCAGCTCTACGGCACGTTCGAGCGCGCCCACCGACCGACTGTCGCGCCGCGCCATGCCGACCGCGTGCAGGGCCCGTCCCACCGCCCCCGGTGAGCCCCAGCGCCGGGCTGCGGCGAGCTCGTCGTCGGCCAGTGCCGCCGCGAGGTCGCAGCGGCCGAGCGCGGCCGCCACCAGCGCGGCGCGGGAACGCCACGGAACGATCGCCGGATTGGCCACATTCAGCGCGGTCAACACCTTTCCGCAGGCCAGGTAGTCCGCCAGGCTGCGCTCGAGGTCGCCTTCGGCGCGATGCAGCGCACCGCGGGCGGCGAGCACGTGCGCGTGGTCGGGCATCGCGTCCACCGCGCTCATCCGGTCCTCGAACAGACACCGGGCACTGCTCAGGTCGCCGACCTGAACCAGCGCCTCGACGAGCCAGGCCAGCGCGATGCCGCGCAGCGCGGGTGACACACCGCTACGCAGCAGCGGTTCCATCGCCGCGATCGCGGCGGCGGGGCGACCGCACTGCGCGTCGATCCTGGCGCGAACGAGCGTCAGCGCTTCGAAGAGGCGAAACGAGATCTCGCCGCGTCCGCCGGACAGCAGCCGGGTGCAGTATGCCGCCGCCTCGGCGCATCGGTCCGCGTAGACCAGGGCCAGCAGAGCCAGCCACAGACACCCCGGGTCGGGCTCGTCGGATTCGGCGTCGAGCACGAGTTCCGATCGCCGGACGATGGTCTCCCGATCCAGAACTCCGCAGTGCACGAAAAGCATGTTCTGTACGCCGCCGCACAGGGTGTCGGCATCGCCGAAACGGCGGCGGGCCTCGGCGCGACCGACGCCGGACAGATAGTCGACCTTGTCGGTGAGCCGGGAGTCTCGGCGTTCACACCACGTCGATTCCGCGTGACCACATCTCACCGGCTCGACGCACCCCGAGTTTCGGGGTGTTCTGATCGACAACACTTTCTGACGTTCCGACATAACATTCATTACGCTCGGGGCCGATAGGCCTTCCGAGCGGGACACAGGATGATCGGTCATGAAGTCTCCCTGGTGCAGCGAGCCGAGCTTCCACGACCACGCCGTCGAAGGCCGCGAAAATCCCCCCGGTTGTCAAAGTACCAGCGACACAGCGCAATTCAGAGTGATGTTCAACATATGAATGCGATGATCTTATCTCTTGCAGATCACATCGTGAATTACCGACTCGCACAGGCTATTACCCGAACACGATCGAGCATTGCCATAACACGGAATGTGATGGTAATCGTACGCGCAGTGGGATGGATGCCACCGAGAGGCCTGGCGCAGACCTCGAACCGGGGCTCGCCCACAGCCCGGCGCGACTGGAGCCGGGCGAGTAGCCTCCTCGTCTCATCGAACAGTCTCGATGTTCAACGGTAACGGGATAGTTCAACGATGTCATCTCGGAAGGCCAGGAAACTGTATCCACGAGTTCAACTCGGTGGCCCGGGAGGACACTGGTTTCGCTCACGCAGATCGGTGGTCTGGTGCGAGCCCGGCGGTGCTCGCTAGATTCGGAATCCAGTGCCCACCAGTGCAATCGGAGGTCCCCATGGGGCAGACCGTCCCCCACACGGTGTCCGTCTCGTGGCTTCGTGACCAGCAGGGCGAGCCCGACCTGCTGGTCGTGGACGCGAGCACCGATTTCACCGTGCTCGACGACGGAACATTCACCCTCGAGTCGGGGCGCACCGCGTACGCGGCAGCCCATGTCCCGGGCGCCGTGTTCGCCGACCTGCTCACCGACTTCGCCGATCCCGCGTCCGATCAGCCGTGCACCGCACCGGAATCGGAGCGTTTCGCCGCGGCCGCCGGCGCGATCGGCATCGGTGACGGTGTGCGCGTCGTCGTCTACGACCAGCACGACGGAATCTGGGCCACCCGATTGTGGTGGCACTTGCGCCTGGAGGGTTTCGACGACGTCGCGGTCCTCGACGGCGGCCTTCCCGCATGGCGGGCGGCGGGCGCCGAGGTTTCGAACTCTCCGGTGACACCCGTACCGGCCACCTTCACCGCCCGCCGCCGGCCCGGCCTCATCCGGTCCACCGGCGAGGTCGAGGCGGCGATAGCCGATGACAAGTTCCTGCTCGTGGGCGTCCTCGACGCCGCGACCTATCGCGGCGAGACAGACGTTTTCGCTCGACCCGGCCACATCCCTGGAAGCATCAACCTCCCGGTCGACCAGATCCGCGACCCGGCGACCGGCGCACTGCGCCCGCTCGAGCAACTGCGGGCCTTGTTCGCTGCCACCGGTCTGCTCGATCCAGCGATCACGCCCGTCACCTACTGCGGCGGAGGCGTCGCGGCAACGGGGGTCGCCCACGCGTTGGCCCTCGTCGGGCGCGAGGATGTCTCCGTCTACGACGGATCCCTGACCGCGTGGACCGCCGACCCCACGCTGCCTCTGGTCGTCGGCGAGCAGCCTGGTTGATCCAACAGCTCCGGTCGAGACCGCGCGTGCCCGAACATAGAGGCATGGACAACGGTGGACAGGTTTCGACGGGGAAGCTGGTCATGGTGCGCCATGGCGAGTCGCACGGCAATGTCGGCAAGCGGCTCGAAACTCGTGTTCCCGGACCGCCTCTCACCGAACGCGGCACGGCGCAGGCCGCACGGTTCGGAGCTGCCGTCGCCGGTTCGCCACGACTGTTCTGCTCGGCGGCGTTGCGGGCCCGCCAGACCGCCGAGCAGATCGAGTCGCTCACCGGAGGTCCGGTGACCGTGCTGGACGGTGTGCACGAAGTGCAGGCCGGCGACTTCGAGGGGGTCGACACCGATGTCGCGCACCAGGCATTCCACCAGACCTATCAACGGTGGCACGGTGGGGAACTCGACCTGGCGGTTCCTGGCGGCGAAGCGGGCAACGACGTGCTCGACCGGTTCCTGCCCGTGCTCGAGGACCTGCGCGCGCGGTACCTGACGCCGGGTGCGGGCACCGACGTGGTGCTGGTCAGCCACGGTATGGCGATGCGGCTGGCGGCCGGCGCGATCGGCGGTGTGCCCACGGCGTTCGCGGCGAGCACACGCCTCGACTTCACCCAGACGATCGAGCTGACGCCGCGCTACAGTCCGGCAGCGCAGTTCCTCGGCTGGACCTGTACGCGGTGGGGACACCACGTCCCACCGTTCGGCGACATCACGACGTAGCTCGGACGCTGTCGCTCTCCCCCAGCAGGTTCAGCGTCCGGAAGTCGGCGAGATACTTGCCGATGAGGGCGCGATCGAGGTGCGGGACGGCCAGGTCGACGGCGCGGAGCGCGTCCTGAAACCGCTTGGTGGGCAGTGCGCTTCGCGGCTCGGCGGGTTGCCGATAGGCCTGCAACAGCGGGAGCACCGAGCGGCGGCGTTGCGGTTCGGGTAGGCGGGTCAGTGCCGCTTCGAACCGGGCGAGCCACTCCGGGTAGCTGTCGATCCGCCGCACGGGCAGCCCTGCCTCGATCAGCCAGTCCACCAGCCGGTCCAGTGAGACGCCGTCGTCGTGGGGATTGGCGACATGGAAGATCCGGTGATCCGGCCGGGGATCACCCCCGAGCGCCGTGATCGCCGCCGCGGTGAAGTCGACCGGAAGCCCGTCGTAATGATCGTGTGCGGGTCCGCCGCGCACGAACGACCGCGGCGCGACCCCGGTGGCGCCCAGGCTCACCAGCAGCCGGGTGAAGGTGTCCGCGACATTGAGCTGACCGGCGTAGTGGCGGTGTGCCAGGGCCATGTTCGAGCGGAACACCGTCACCGGGAGTCCGCAGCGGTCGTGGGCCGTGCGCAGCAGTATCTCCCCCGCCCACTTTCCTGCCTCGTAGCCGTTGGCGTAGCTGTCGTCGATGCGGCGACCGGGTGCGGCGACCCGGATGTCGGCGTCCTCGTCGAGCGCCGAGGAGTCGGCGACCGCGATCGTGGACAGGAAGTCGACCGACTTGACGCGGGTGGTCAACGCCAGCCGGATGATCTCGGCGGTCCCCACCACATTCGCGTCGAACAGATGCCGGTACGGGAGAACATGATTGACGTGGGCTGCGGCATGCACGACATGGTCGACCCGCGCAGCGAGCTGCTCCCAGGCCGAACGGCGCACGCCGAGAGCGGGTTGCGCGATATCGCCGACAACGATCTCGAGATGCCGGGACGCCAGCGCCCGGAACTCCGCACGTAGATCGGCATCGCTGTCGAAGGCATCGTCGAGCCGGCATCGCGCCGCCGCCGGGTCCGCACCACGCACCAGGCAGATCAGCGTGCCACCGATATCGGCCAGCCGGCGCAGCCATTCCAGACACAGGAAACGCCCGATATAGCCGGTCGCACCGGTCAGCAGGACGGTGTGGGCGACGTCGGCGACCGAAGGGAGCGCGCAGGCCCGCGCGACCGTCGCGGGGTCGAGGAACGCCTCCAGCGTCACATCCTCGGCACGCACCTGGACAGTGTCGTCCCCGTGGACGGCAGCGAAGCTCGGGCGCGCGGACTCCGGCTGTCGTTGTCGCCGAACGTATTCCGCGATCGCGGCGAAGTCCGTGCCCGGGCCGGTGAGCAGCCCGGCGGGCAACTCCACGTCGAGCAGTTCGCTCAGCAGGCTCGAGTACGTCACGACAGCCAGCGAATCACCGCCCAGATCGGTGAAACTCGCCCCGACGGGCAGATCCTTCTCGGCGCTGCCGACGACCGCCCTGGCAGCCCGCACGACCACCTCGAGCAGCGGGAGCTGGGCCGCGCGCGCACGCAGTTCACGCAGTTCGGCCGCCCGGTCGTCGGCGTGGTCCCGATAGATCCGCTCCAACCTCGCCTCGTAGCGCTCCCGGACCTTCGGGCGAAGGAGCTTGCCCAGACCCGACAGCAGACCGTTGTCGGCGGTGAAAGGTTGTGTTTCGACGAGGAAGTCACGCGGGATCTCGTGGGCGGCGAGCCCCGTCGCCGACGCCACCTCGCGCAGGGCCGCCGCGAGCGCCGACTCCAGCGACCCGGCGGCCAGGGCTTCGTCGGTCGGCACGATCACCGCGAGAAGGTAGGCGCGTTCGCTGGAGCCGTAGACGAAGATCTGCCGGATCAGCGGGCTCGTCCCGTAGACGGCCTCCAGCCGGGCCACTGTCACGAACTCGCCGTTGGACAGCTTGAGCACGTTGTTGCGCCGGTCGAGATACACCAGGTGGTCGGGTGCGATCTCGGTCATGACATCGCCGGTGCGGTAGTAGCCCTCGGCGTCGAAGATCGCCGCGGACAGCTCGGGCTGACGGTAGTAGCCCGGGATCGCGGTGGACGTGTGCACCAGCAGTTCACCGCGCGGATGCGGCCGGTCGGTGGTGAAGTAGCCGAGCTCGGGCACGTCGAGCAGCTTGTAGCCGGAGACCGGCGGACGCTGGATGCGGTGGTCGAGCAGGATGTCGAGGGCTTCGGTGGCGCCGTACCCGTCGTGCAGGTCGAAGCCGAGCAGGGCCTGGGCGAACAGTTTCGCCTCGGCGGCCATCGGGGCGCTGCCGAAGATGGCGTACACCGCGCGTCCGCCGAGCACCTCGCGACGCAGGGTGTCGAGGGCGGCCTCGCGCGCGGGCTCCGGGTCCGCGCCCGCTGCTCGGCGCCGGTCCACGTCGTCGCGGAATCGGTGCAGCAGCAGTTCACAGACCCTCGGCGCGAAAGCGATCTCCGTCGGACGTACCAGCGCGAGGTCGTCGAGCAGAGTCGAACGATCGGGACGCCCCGTGCAATAGGTGGTGCCGCCACGACCGAGTGTGCCGTAGAGCGAGAGCCGCGCCGCCACATGGCTCATCGGCATATACGCGAGGGTGAGGGCGGGCACCGGACTGGCGTTGAGCCACATCCTGGCGACCAGCCGCTGGGTGTAGATCGCGCCTTTGGGCGTTCCGGTGCTGCCCGAGGTGTAGATGAGCAGGCTCATCGAGTCGGCGTCGCCGCCGAACAACGGGGCGGGCGGCTCGGCCCGCCCCGCGCTGACGATCTCGTCGAGTGTGCGCACGGCGACGGTGGGCAGTCGGCGTCGGGCGTCGGCGAGAATGCGGGCGTGCTCGTCGTCTCCGGGGTTCACATCGAAGACGATCAGAGCCCGCGGAACCCGCTGTGCCGGAACGCTTCCCACTACCCGGTCGAGGAACTCCACTCCCACCGCGAGGACGCGCGGCACGGTCTCGGCCAGAACCGCGGCCAGCTCGCCACCGGATGCGTTGGCCTGCAACGGAACTGCCACCGCGCCCAGATGCACACACGCGAGGTCGAGGGTCGCGTAATCACCACCGGTGACCCCGACGATCGCCACGAAGTCACCGGGGCGCAGCCCGAAGTCCCCGCCCCACCAGGATGCCGCGACCGCGCCGACGCGATCCCACAGCTCGCGATAGGTGACGGTGCCGAATCGTGGCAGCAATCGTGTGGTCCGGCAGCCGGTCTCACGGTCGACAGCGAGTTCGGTGACCCGCCGCCCGACGGCGGGACGATCACCGTAGCCGGTCATCACCGTCTCGGCGAGATGAGCCAGCGGCAGTGCGGGTTGTCGAACCTTCGCCGAGAGTTCTGGGTCGCGCAGCGCGGCCCTGGCCTGCGCGTCGCGCTCGCACAGGATCTCGATCCGGCGTTCCAGCGGAATGCCCGCACTGCCCATGGTCTCAGCCCCTGCCCACGAACGGCATCGTCGTCGGGAAGACGCCGAGGAATTGGATATTCGTGTCCAGCGGCATCGAGGCCATCAGCACCAGCGCCTCGGTGAACCGCTCGGCCGGGATGGTCTGTTCGACCGCCAGTGTGCCGTCGGCCTGCCGCGCCGCCGGTTGCCCACTGCCGTCGGGCGGCGTCACATTGCCGACATCTATTTGCCCGCAGGCGATTCCGTGCGCGCGCCCGTCCAGTGACAGCGCCCTGGTCAAGCCGAGCAGCGCGTGTTTGGCCGTCGTGTAGGCGATGGCATTGGGTCTGGGCGCGTGCGCGGACGGCGCGCCCATATTGATGATCCGGCCACCACCGGGCGACTGGGCGCGCATCACACGGAACGCCTGCTGCGCGCACAGGAACGCCCCGGTGACGAGGGTGTCGAGTGCGCGATTCCAGTCCTCGACGCGGATGTCCTCGATGGGACAGCGCGGTACCGCCGCCCCGGCGTTGTTGAACAGCAGATCCAGGCGGCCGAAATGCCGCTGCACTCCGGTGAACAGGTCGGCGACCGCGGCGGGATCGGTGATGTCGGCGGGTGCCACCAGGACTCGGCTCGCGGGTACGTTCGCGAGGTCGGCGGTCTCCTTCAGCAACGTTTCGCGACGGCCGGTCAGCGCCACCGACCAGCCCTGCGCGAGCAGCGCGAGGGCCGCCGCGCGGCCCAGCCCACTACCCCCACCGGTGACCAGGGCGATGCGATCTTCGGTGCTCATCGGTTCTCCTTGTCCACCCACAGCCGCAGCACGCGGCGCGCTTTCGGTCCCGGTTGGTCGATGTAGGGCGACCGGCCGTGCAGTGCCCGGCTGTTGCGGATGATCAGCAGATCGCCCGCAGCCAGCATCAGATCGAAGCCGACGCCGGGGCGGTGCAGCACCTCGTCGAGTACGTCGAGCGCGGCGAGCCGGGGCGCGTCGGCGGGGTCGTCCGCATTCAGCGAGGCACGCACGGTTCGGGTCTGGTAGTAGCAGCCGATGCTGCCGTCGGGCTGGGTGAACAGAATGGGCGACACCACGATCTGCGGTCCGGCACGCCCAGTGCGGTCGTAGGTCCAGTCGCCACGCAGCAGCGAAAGAGTCTCGCGGTCTTCGGCCTCCAGGATGTCGTTGACCCGCCGGGCGCCGGCGAGCCGAGTGAATCCCTGCCCGTCCGCAGCCGGTTGCAGACACACCAGGACCAGCAGATCGCAGGTGTCGCAGTGGAATCCGAGTGCGGTGGCGCCGTCTCCCTCGCGATCCCGCAGGACCTGGCGCAGGTCGCCCGCGCCGTTCTGCGGAACGACCACGCCGATCCCGTCGAGCACGAACAGCAGCGTGCGGGTGATGTCGTCTTCCGAGGCAGCGGGATCGACGAAATCGGCGACGTGGGCGAACCCCACCCGTTCGATAGCGCCGTCGACGAAGGCGTGCACGGCGGTCCGCACCTTGCCCGCGTCGTCGTCGGTCGCGGCGAGGGTGTCGCGGTCGTCGCCGGGCAGTCGCAGCGACCACACCGCGGGGTCGCGGGCGATCTCGGCTGCGTCCCAGCTGATCTCAACGGAGTTCGACATGGTTGGTCCCGTTCCTTTCTGCGCCGTCACCGGTCGCGAGGCCGACGGCCTTCGACCACAGCGCGACCGCGGTGTCGATCTGGTCGCCCGTCACCACCAGCGCCGGAATCATCCGGACGACATTTCCGTAGGGTCCACAGGTCAGCAGCAACAGCCCCAGCGCCGCGGCGGCCTGCTGCGCGCGCTTGGCGGTGTCGGGATCCGGCCCGCCCTCGGGCGTGCAGAACTCGATGCCGATCATCAGACCGAGCCCGCGGACGTCCGCGATACCGGGGACGGCCAGCGCGTCGGCACGAATCGCGGCGAGCAGTCGTTCGCCCTGGACCGCGGCGTTCTCGACCAGCTTCTCGTCCCGGATCACCGCCAAGGTCGCCAGGGCGGCCGCGCAGGCCACCGCATTGCCGCCATAGGTTCCGCCCTGCGAGGACGGCCAGGCCCGGCGCATCAGCTCGGTGGACGCGGCGATGGCCGAGAGCGGGAACCCGCTCGCCAACCCCTTGGCGGTGACCAGGATGTCGGCGCGCGCATCCGGTTCGTACTGATGCGCCCAGAATTTCCCGGTCCGGCCGAACCCGGTCTGCACCTCGTCGAGGATCAGCAGCATGCCGTGGCGATCGGCCCGTGCACGCAGTCCGGCAAGGAATCCCGGCGGTGCGGGCACATAACCACCCTCACCGAGCACGGGTTCGACGAGCAACGCGGCGGTCTCGGCGGGTGCGGTCACGGTGGCCAGGACATGATCGAGACCGCGCAGCGCGTGGTCGACGGCGGCCTCCTCGCTCAGGCCGAGCCGGAACGCCGCCGGGAACGGTGCCACCGCCACACCGGGCATCAGCGGCCCGATACCGGCCCGGTAGCGGGTCGAGGCGGTGGTCAGGGCGGCCGCCCCCATCGTGCGGCCGTGGAAGGACCCGTCGAAGACGACGATGTTGGGTCTGCCCGTGGCGTGCCGGGCCAGGCGTACCGCGGCCTCGATCGCCTCACTGCCGGAGTTGCTGTAGAACAGCGAATCCAGACCCGGCGGCAGCACCGAGCCGAGCTGCGCGGTCAGTTCGAGCAGCGGCTCGTGCAGGACCGTCGTGTACTGGCCGTGGATCAAGCGAGCGACCTGCTGTTGCGCGGCCTCCACCACACGGGGATGGCAGTGGCCGGTGCTGGTCACCCCGACACCGGCGGTGAAATCGAGATACTGCTCGCCTGCCGCGTCGAACAGATACATTCCCTCACCGCGGCATGCGGTGACGGGAGTGGCCTGGGCGAGAACCGGGGAAAGCTCGGACATTCGACCTCCTATCGATGGGATGTGGGTCAGGCGGTGCGGTCGGCGGTCGCGACGGCCGGGAAGTATCCGGTCTCGGCCCCCCACGCCAGCGCGGTCGACCACCATCTCGGGGTCGGCGCGGCGAAATGGATGCCGAGCCGGTCGAGCGCGGCGACGGTCCAGGAACTGTCGATCCGCACGTTGCGGTCCGCGTCGTGGTGCGACCACGCCATGGCCTGCCGCACCGCCGCCGAATGCGACCCCTCGACCCGGGCGAGTGCTGCCGTGAACGCCGTGTCGTCGGTGAGCGCGACCGGATAGCCCGCCGCGGCGCTCCAGGCCACGAGCTCGTCGTGGGCCACCAGGTGCGGGGTTTCGATGTGATAGACCCCGGGCGCGCAGGCGGGTCGGCCTGCCAGTGTGGCGATCGCCGCGGCGACGGTGTCGACGTGGGAGAACCCGAAACTCACCGCGGGCCGACGTGGCGCGGCGCCGGCGAGCAGGTAGCCGCGGATCATCTGGTACACGCGGTTGTCCCCGATATTGCGTTGGAACGCGCCGGTCCGGCTGTCGGCCGCGATGTGCCCGCTGCGATGGATATAGCACTGCCGACCCTGAGCCGCCCACCGTCGCACTGTCAGCTCTGCCCCGAATTTGGCCCGCTCGTAGGGCGTTCGGAAGTACTGACCGATCCGCAGGTCGGCTTCGCTGAATCGTCGCGCGGTGCCCTCGACACCGCCGGCGACGCCGAGGGTCGACAGGTGGTGGAACCGGGCGTCGGGTGCGTGCGCGTCGATCCAGGCGAGGAGCCCGGACACCGCGGTGTGGTTGGTTCGTTCGAGTTCGGCGGGTGCGGCGACCAGTCGGGTGTCGGCGGCGGCGTGGATGATCACCTGCGCCCGTCCCGCCGCGCGCGTCGCATCGGCCGACATCCCGAGGTCCGTCCGGGTGATGTCACCGGCGAGCACCCGGATACCCCGCACGTGGCGCAGCCGCTGGCGGGCCTCGATGTCGCGGTCCCCGCGCACCAGACACGTCACCTGCGCGTTGCGTGCGAGCAGCGCCGAGAGCAGGTGCCCGCCCAGATAACCCGTCGCGCCGGTCACCAGCACGCGCGGCGCTTCCTCGACCACCCGCACCCCGGCCCGCGGTGCGCGCGCGCCCGCGAGCAGGACCTGCCCCGATGTCGACAGCGCCGATGTCGTGGCAGGGGCGGCCGCCGTGCCCGCGTACTCGGCGACGGCAGCGGCGAAACGGGTCATGATCTGGCGCGCCCGGTCGTCGGAGTCCGGGGACCCCGGGTGCACGAGGTCGGTGACGAGGCGGCCCTCGACGATGCGAGCGGTGAGCTTGAGCCGATAGAGCAGGTCGCAGTGGGGATTGCGCGCGGTACCCGCCTGTTCCGGCGCGACCGACCAATCCAGGGTCTGCTTGTCCGGCAATTCGAACGTGCCGAGAAAATTGAACCCGATGTCGGGGCGCGCACCCACGGTGTCCATCGGCTGCTCGGGCGTGCCCGCGAGGAGATGCTCGATCTCCGCGGCGGAGTGGGTGGGCTCCGACGGTGAACATCGTTCCAGCAGTACCCATTTGGCGGCGGTGAACCAGCCGACCGTA
Organism: Nocardia sp. NPDC056952; assembly: GCF_042674185.1. NCBI lineage: Bacteria > Bacillati > Actinomycetota > Actinomycetes > Mycobacteriales > Nocardiaceae > Nocardia > Nocardia sp. NPDC056952. The sequence goes on from NZ_JBHURA010000002.1 coordinate 655,524, forward strand.
TCGAGGTACTCACCGCCGCCGTCACCGACGTCACGACCGTGGGTCTCCACCTCGACCGCGATCCGCGACTGCTCCTCACCGCGCCGCACCGCCGCGGCGAATGCCGACAGCAGCAGAGCCTCGAGGCCTTGCGCACCGCCGTACTCGCGAACGAGCGCGGCCGTCGCGGTCCGGTCCAACGTCCACACCAGGCTCGCCGGTCGTGGCGCGGGCCCGATCGTGCGAGCCGGGCGCCGCACCGGCGCGGCCACGGAGCCGCCACGATCAGCCGCCCAGCGGTAGTAGTCACCCGTCCCCGGAAGGTCGAACTGCTTGCCGTGCAAGGCCGTTCGATACGCGTAAGCGAGATCGTCGAGCAGGATGTGCCAGGAGAAACCGTCGACGGCCAGGTGGTGGACGATGATGGCGAGGCGGTCGTCGTGATCGCCGCCGCCGCTGAACAGGTGCACGCGCAGCAGCCGCCCCGCCGCCGGATCCAGGCCGAGGTGCAGGTCGGTGCAGGTGCCCTCGACGAACGCCGCGATCCGCGCGGCCGATCGCGGCAGCCGGGAGAACGAGACCGCCGCCATTTCGTCGACGTCGCGACAGGCACCCGGTCCGGTCGGCCCGATCTCGGTACGCAGCACAGCATGTCGCTCGGCGAGATCGGTCACCGCGCGCGACAGGACACCGGCGTCGACAGCGTGACCGCAGCGCAGCACCACCGACTGATTCCACTGCCGGTGATCACCGACCGGCTGTGCGAACATCCACCGCTGGGCAGGCCCGGGCCGGCGCCCGGGCTGCTGTCCCCCCGCGGCCCTCGTCGCGACGGCATCGATCGGTCGTGCGGCCGCCGCCAGCCGCCGCGGGGTCGGATGCTGGTAGAAGTCGTCGAACGTCACGCGCTGACCACGCCGGTAGAGGTAGGCGATCGTGCGCATGGCCAGAATCGAATCCCCACCGAGGTCGATGATGTCGGCCTCGGGATCAACCGACGGCACTCCCAGCGCACCTGCCCACAATGCGGCGATACTGTGCGCCAGGCCGCCTGCCGGGTCCTCGCCTCGACGAGTCGGGCCGGCGGCACCGCCCGCACGGGAGTCGAGCAGTGCGGTCACCATCGCGCCGACGCGGGGGCGATCCAGCTTGCCCGTGGACCCCAGCGGCAGCTCCGGCAGCACGAAGATCGGCTGTGGCACCGCGTAATCCGGCAGCACCTCGTGCAAGTAGGCACGCAGTGCCGCCACTGTCGCCGCATCGTCGGTACGCGGCGTCAGCCGAACAGCCGCACGGAGCCGATGGCCCGTCGCCGTCGGCTGGACGACCACGGCTGCCCGCTCGACGCCGGGCACGCACTCGGCGGCTCGTTCGACCTCGGCGGGATCGACCCGGAAACCACGGACCTTCACCTGACGATCGACGCGGCGCACGAACACGAGCGCTCCGCCCGCGCGCCGCCGGCAGATGTCACCGGTGCGGTAGACCCGGTCACCGTCGCGCGGCACGAACTTTCTCGCGGTGTCACCCGGCGACCCGAAGTATCCTGCGGTGACCCCCTTTCCGCCGATGTACAGCTCGCCTTCCGATCCGTCGGGGACCGGATCGCCCCCGTCGTCGAGCAAGCACAGCGTCGTTGTCACGCCGATGGCCGTTCCGATGGGAACGATCTCCTCCTCGGGCAGTTCGTCCGCGGTGGTCGCCACGAAGCACGTCGCGCCGACGGTCGTCTCGGTGGGACCGTAGTGATTGACCACCCGGTGCGCGATACCGCGGGTGAGCAAGCTCGCGGCGAAGGCGCGGGAGAGCGGTTCGCCACCGAGCAGCACTGCGTCCAGAGGCCCACGGTCCGTGTCCTGTTCGAGCGCGCCCAGGTGAGATGGCGTCGTCTTCAGGACCGAGATGCCCGCCCGGCGCACCGCGGGCCAGAAGGCCGCTGGGTCGCGGGTGTCGCGATCGGCGACAACGTGCACCGACCCGGCGCTGGCCAGTGCGAGCAACCACGCCGTGTGGCCGAGATCGGCCGCCAAGGTCGTGACATGCCCGACGCAGGGCGCGTTGCCCGCGTCGAAACCCAGTCGTTCGCACAGTGACCGCGCATAGTGGGTCGCGTTACCGTGCGTGACCGCGACCGCCTTCGGCTCGCCCGAGGACCCGGACGTGAACGAGAGATAGGCGAGGTCACCGGCGTCGACAGGGCACGCACCGTCCCGTGCGTCGCTCTCGATCGCCTCGACCGGATCGATGACGATCGACCCGTAGTCGGACACCGTCGCCGACACCGCACAGCGTGCCCCGACAGCGCCGAGCCGGCGACGCAATTGACCCGCACTCCAAGAGGATTCGACCGGAACCGCGACCGCGCCGCGGCACCACACCCCGAACATCAGCGCGCATTGCCGGGCGTCTCGTTCGCCGAGAACAGCGACATGATCGCCCCGGCCGACCCCCGACGCACGCAGTCGGTCCGCGGTCGCCTCGGCTATTCGCTCGACCTCGCGATAGGTGAACACACGGTCGGCGTCGGCCAGTGCGGGTCGCTGTGGGTGTTCGCGCGCGTTACGCCGCAACAGGTCGATCAGCGTGTCCGCCTTCATCGCCGCACACCTTCGCCGCGCAGCTCACCGGCCACGACACCGTCGATCAGATCCCCCTCGGGAAGCCTGCCCGCGAGTTCCCACGCGATCATGCGGTGCAGCCCGTCGAGGTGGAACAGTCCTTCCTCGGCCCGCAGATCGGCATAGTCGCTGTGCCCGGCCGGAGCGGCGCTGAGAAACACCGTGGTGAACGGCGCTCCGGTGAGGGCGGTGATCAGCCCCGTGCACACCGGGTTGGCGGCAGCCAGATCGGCCCGTTCGGTGCGCAGCCGTGCGGCCGCCTGTTCGACTGTCAGCCCGGTACGCGGCACCAGTTCCCGGTCGCCGCCCTCGCTCAGATGCCAGGGCAGGGTCACCGCGGCCAGATCAGCCCGCGACAACAGCACCCGGGTCCAGGTGCCCGACAATTCGTCACCCCGGCGAAGGTTGTCCTCCCCTTCGCGAAACCGCACACCCTCTTCCGCCCCGTGCGCGCAATGCTCATCCCGGTAGATCGCCAATACCTCGGCGAGATCGCTGTCTCCGACGATTCTCATGATCGGGCGCCCCTATCCTTGTGCGATATCGTCTCGGAAATGCTTGTCGGCGAACAACTCCGGCGAAAGCCCGGTGCCGAGGCCCAGCTCACGCGCACGTGCCAACATATGGCGCCAATACGGTTTCACCGGTCGCCAGCGCGCCGCGCCGGTCTGGCAATAGGACGCGTCGACGAAGTAGCGATGCCGCTCCGATGCCGTCGTCGACAGTCGTCGCGCGTGCAGTAACGCCGAATGCAAGAGCACCGTCGAACCCGGTGGTAGCGAATCGATCACCACCTCACCATCGAGATGGTCGGTGCCGACATGCGCCATCGCCGACTTTTCGCGCGACTGATGATGCGACCCCGGCAGAATCACCAGCGCGGCCATGGTGTCATCGAGTCCGGTGAGGTAATGCAGCGTGTGCACCATCGCCAGGGAAGAATCCGCCAGATCGTTGGGTTCATAGTCGTGATGCCACGATTTCGCCGCGATCGTCGCGTCATGGCGGTCACTGTGCAGGTGGTGGTAGACGAAGTCGGGTCCGAGCAGCTGGGACAGGATCGCCATCAGCGGCCGATACGTCAGGATTTCCCCGTGCGCGGGCAATTCCAGTTCCATCACCGGCGGTATCCCATAGGTCGCGGGATCGCGGCAGCTGTCGATCGACCGGGCACGTAATCCCTTGTCCACCCAGTGGTCCACTTCCGGCAACAGCCGTGCGCACAGGTCGTCCGGAATCAGTCCCGGCACGATCAGATAGCCCGATTCGGCGAATTGTCTCGCCGCGAGAATTCCGGTGTGATCATCATCGAGAACAGGCCGCATCAGCCCGCCCCTCCCTTCGACAACAAGCGGTTACACGGTGGGAACCAGGGACGCTTGCGCGTCCCGCAGCCAATTCAGGGTGCGTTCGATGCCATTCGGCAGGGCGGTGGTCGCCTCGAGGATTCGCTCGGCGCGGGCGCGGGCGACATCGAGGCAGCTGCGGCGCACTTCACCGTCGCGAGCGGCGGCATAATGCGGCAGCCACGCGGTCGGTTGCAGGCCCGCGGCGGTGCGAATCGCGTCGACCAGTCCGTTGACGGTGATCTCGACCCCGGTGCCCACGTTGTATTCACCGAAACTGTGCTGACCACATTGCGCGGCAGCGATATTGGCTTCGACCACATCGTCGACGTAGACGAAATCCCGGGTCTGCATTCCGTCGCCGTAGATGATCGGCGGACGACGTTCCAGCGCGGCCGCGCAGAAACGCAGCACGACACCGGCATCACCGTCGAGGGATTGCCGCGGACCGTAGACATTGCTGTATCGCAGGGCCACGACATCGATATTCGTGGTGTCGGCGAACCAGCGCCCGTATCGTTCGCCCGCCCATTTCGCCAAACCGTAGGCCGACGGTGGATCGGGCGCGGTCGCCTCGGGTGTCGGGTAGTGCGCGGACTCGCCGTAGATCGCACCGCCGGTCGAACTCAACACCACGCGCCGCACCCCGGCGGCCGCTGCGGCGGCCAGCACACTGACCACACCGACCACGTTCTGCTCGGCGTCAGTCACCGGATCCGCGATCGAATAATGGACGCTGACCTGCGCGGCGAGATGGAACACCACATCCGGATGAAACCGCTGCATGATCTCGCGAACGGTGTCCGCCGATCGGACATCCGCACTGACCAAGTCCGCGCCGCGATGCAACGCCGACTCGAGATTTCGAACATTGCCGTGGCTGAGGTCGTCCACCACGAGCACTTCGGCGCCGCGTGCCACGAGCGCATCCGTCACATGCGAACCGACAAATCCGGCTCCTCCGGTCACCAACGCACGCATCACTCAGGCCCCCTGAGAAGAAGTGGTCGAGAACCATCACGAGTGGATGGCTCGAGTTGTGAACGATGTTGTCCTACACGCTATTTCGGAACATCTGCCGAACCCGACGGTCCAGTCACCGTAACACGCTGTTATCCAATGATGTTGCAACTCAACAGGTTTCAATATTGCGTTCGCAGGGCGAGTCGTGATGTGACGCCGGGTCGAGTATCGGACACAGTCGAGGGGGTGCCGGCGACGAGGTACCCGGCCAGCAGATGCGCTGCGGAATCAGGGGATCACCGGGCGCGGGCGCGCGCCGAACGGGACATGAGCGACGCAGCTCTCGTTCCTGTCTTGCTCTGCGCCACACTGTGTTTGGATCGAATCAATCGCATTACGCACAGGTGGGTAATCGGTCGATCAACGGCAGGAGCGATCTCATGCGCGGCACCGTCATCCACGCTCCCGGCGACGTCCGCGTCGAACAGCTGCCCGACCCCCGGATCGAGGCACCGACCGATGCGATCATCCGCACCGTCGCGACCTGCGTGTGCGGCACGGACCTGTGGGTCTACCGCGGCATCGAGGCCGTCCACGAACCGCAACCGATGGGCCACGAATACATCGGTGTCATCGAAGAGGTCGGTACCGAGGTGCGCGCGCTCCGGCCCGGCCAGTTCGTCGTCGGCTCGTTCGCCACCTCCGACAACACCTGCCCGAACTGTCGCCACGGCTACCAATCCCGCTGTGTGCACCGCGCATTCCTGAGCACCTGCCAGGCCGAATACATCCGTATCCCGAACGCCGCGGGCACCCTCGTCGCGCTCGACGAGACCCCCGATCGCCGCCACCTGCCCAGCCTGCTCGCCCTCTCCGATGTGATGGGCACCGGCTGGTACGCCGCCATCGCCGCCGAGGTACACCCAGGTGCGACCACCGTGGTGGTCGGCGACGGCGCGGTCGGGCTGTGCGCGGTGCTCGCCGCCCGGGAACTGGGCGCCGAACGGATCATCGCGATGAGCAGGCATCCCGCGCGACAGAAGCTCGCACTGGCGTTCGGCGCCACCGATATCGTCACCGAGCGTGGCGCGGAGGGCGTCGCGGTAGTCCTGGAGCTCACCGGCGGCATCGGCGCGGACTCGGTGATGGAATGCGTCGGCACCGGCGAATCGGTGACCCAGGCTCTCCGATCGACCCGCGCGGGCGGGAATCTGGGCGTCGTCGGCATTCCCCATGATGTCGAACTCGACAGCGCCGAGATCCTCGCATCCGCGGTGGGGGTGCGCGGGGGCGCGGCCCCTGTGCGCCGGTTCCTTCCCGATCTCATCGATCGCGTCCGCACCGACCGCATCGACCCCGGCCGAGTCTTCGACCTCACGCTCCCCTTGGACCGGATCGCCGAGGGCTACCGAGCGATGAACGAACGCCGAGCCGTCAAAGCCCTGCTACTACCGTGAATGCCGAGCAACGGCGCTGCGTTGCCTTGGCCTCGGCCACCGATATTGTCGCGAGGCGCGGGAAGCATTCCCGCGCCCCACTGGTTGCCGTTGCTCGCGCCCCGATTTCGAAGCGTGGCTCCTGCCGAATCCGCTACTCGCGTGCGGCGTTCGCGGTCGTGATGAACTCGATCTGCGCGGGTGAGGGTCCGCAGAACTCGCTCTCGATCCGGTCGGACTCCTCGGCCTGCATCCGGTACATGCTGTCGCGCAGACCGTCGTCGCCACCGTGGAACGCTTCCAGCAGTCCCATCCACCGAGCCGCCATCTCCTGCGCCTCGGGTGAGGTCGGGTCCATGCCCGCCACGATCGCCGCGTCGACCTGGGGGATCAGCACGGCCCAGTCCGCTTCGGCTTGCTGAATGCGCTGTTCACCGAGTTGTTCCCGGCGCAGTGCGAGCTGGGTCAACTGCTCTTCGGTGAAGTATTGCTTGATGGTGTCGTCCACCATGACGGTCCTCCTGATCAATTCCAGGAAGTGATCCGTGGATGCGTCCGACCGGCTTTGCGCGGTGGCGGTCAGTGCCGCGACCAAGGCATGCAGATCCCGGGTCGCGGCCAGTTGCGCCGCAAGATAGTCGCGGTGAGCGGCCAGTACCTTCGTCATCGCCACGGAGCCCGCGAGCAGATCGGCGATCTGGTCGAGCCCCAGGCCCAGTTGACGCAGGGCCAGCACTTGATACAGCCGCTCGACATCGCTCGCGGTGTAGAGCCGGTGGCCGGTGCCGGAGCGTTGCGCCGGGTGTACCAGCCCGATCCGGTCGTAATGATGCAACGTCCGCACCGTCAATCCGGCCTCGGCCGCGAGCTCACCGACTTTCCACACACGCTCGGTTCCGCGCTGGTCCATCCGCTTCATCCCACTTCCACCGGCGCACTGTGCGCCGGTGTCACCGACGGTAGAACCTGACCTTACGTCAGGTGCAAGCCCGAATACGCCCGCCGAATCCAGAGGTCACCACATCGCTAGACCCGATCCAGCGCCTTCCACGGCTGCGGCGGACGTTCGGCGACGATGCTGTCGCCGGGTCGGACCTCGCCACCGGTGACGACCACGCCCATGATTCCGGCCTTACGCACAAGGGTGCCTGCCGCGTCGTGGTGGACGAGCTGCTTCAACAGCCCGTCTTGGAACCTGTCGATCTGGACGCACGGGTTGCGCAGGCCGGTGATCTCCACGACCGCGGCGGAACCGATCCGCAGCAGCGCCCCCACCGGAAGTGCGAGTAGATCCAGGCCGCTGGTGGTGATGTTCTCACCGAGATCGCCGGGGAATACGGCGAATCCGTGTTCGGCGACCTCGGTGAAGAGCTCCTCGTGCATGAGATGAACCTGCCGCAGGTTCGGCTGGGTCGGGTCCTGGGCGACACGAGAGCGGTGTTTGACCGTTGTTCCGGCGTGGACATCGCCCTCCACACCGAGTCCTGTCAAGAGCCGAATGCTCGGTCTGGTCGGCTTGGTGAACGAGTACTCACCGTTGCTGTTCACCGCGATCACTGTGCCGCTCATCGTGTTTCGTGCCCCTCGTCGTTCGAAACGTCACGGCGAGCGTAACCCCGCACAGTGCCGTCTATCCGGTGGTTTTCGCCTCAGCGAGGGGTGGGGCACTGGCCTTCGTAGCGGCTCAAGCCGAGACCGTTGGCCTTCTTGCTGCGGCCTACGGGGCCGTTCTTGGCGGAGCGGACCCAGGTGCCGTCGGTATCGAGGACGGGCATGCGTTCGCTGAAGGCTCGGCTGTAGTGGATGGTGCCGTCGACAGTGAGGATGCCGTCACGCACATCGATATGGGCGACGGTGGCCCAGAAGGAGCTCTTGCCGTTGCCGATGACGACGGTGATCTGGTCGGCATCCTTGTCGGGGAGGCCGTCGGGGCCGGGACGGCCGTAGCGGACGCGGACGCGGGGGTTGCCGAATTTGTCGATGGCGCCCGCGCCGTTGTCCACGGATTGGTAGACGTTGAGGAGCAGATCGCCGTTCTCGGTGGGGCGGACGGTGACCTGTTCGGTGGCGGGGAGGTTGTCGGCCCCGGGGCCGCGGGTGTCGCCCTGGTGATGGATGAACGGCCACCGCGTGATGTCGCCCTGGTGGCCCTTCTCGCCGCTGAGGACCACGTAGTCGCCGGTGATCTCGTTGCGGCAGAAGAAGTACACGTCCAGGTCGCCCGTACCGAACTCGGTGACACGACCGTTCGCGTCGTATTTCGCACCGCGGCCGTCCCACTCGAGGCCGACGGTCAGGACGTAGCCCGGATCGCCCTTGCGCAGGTCGATCGTGGCGCGGCGATCCGGCGAATCCTTGGTCAGCACGACATCGACTTTGCGCAGATCGACCGAGGGCGCCGGGGGTGTAACACTCTGGGGCGCAAGCACTTCGGCCACGTGCGCGGACACGTCGGCCGGTTCTTCGTCCGCGTCGACGACGATGCCGTGATCGGTCGCGAACGCAGCCAGCCCGGCGCTGTATCCCTGACCGATCGCGTCGAGCCGCCACCCACTTCCCCGCCGATACAGCGCCACGGCTTGCAGCACCGTTTCCGAATCCAGACCCGGCGGCACGAAACTCACCGATTGACTGGAACCGACAGCGGAGACCCGCAACCCGGCGACCGCCCCGAACTCGATCCCCTGCGCCTCCGTACTCCCCGTGATCACCACCCGATGAATCTCGGCGGGCAATGCCGAAAGATCGACCGCGACAACAGCATCGGACTCCAACCGAACACCCGACGCTGCCGGATTGTTGAAGAACACGAAGTCGGCATCGGAACGCACCTTGCCGTCGGCGGTCAACAGCACCGCCGCGATGTCCACCGCCCCGGCCGGGCTGTCGAGATCCAGGCGCACCGTGTACCGCCCGTCGACGAGATCGGTCTTGGACCCTTTGGACACCTCGACCATCGTTGCCGCACTCCCACTCATGATTGATGCCCTCCACCGGTCGGCTGAGCCCCACGGTACCCGCCGAGCCTGCCATCGGGTCTGCGTTCGATGACCGGCACGGACCTGTAGGTATGTCCAAGCACGGGCGGAAAACCGTTGGGTTCGGTCACAGATCGAGGCGCAGCGGTAGCGGGAGTGGCGAGTGTGTCGTTGACTGGCTGGATGGACGTCCGTGAACTGATCGACCGCAAGGCGGGTCGTCGGGTCTCGGTGGTGGTGCCCGCGCTGGATGACGAGGACACCGTCGCCGGGGTGGTTGCTTCGGTGAAGTCGCTGCCCGATGGGCTGGTCGACGAGTTGATCGTGCTCGATGCCGGGTCCGCTGATCGCACCATCGCGCGGGCGCGCGCCGCCGGGGCCGAGGTCTTGACGCGGGAGGAGGCGTTGCCGGGGGTGGCGGTGCGACCGGGCAAGGGCGAGGTGCTGTGGCGGTCGATGGCGGTGTGTACCGGTGATCTGATCGTTTTCCTGGACGCGGATCTCGTCGAACCCGATCCGATGTTCGTGCCCACCTTGCTCGCACCGCTGCTCGCCGACCCCCACATCGCCCTGGTGAAGGGCTACTATCGCAGGCCGATGACCGATGACGCCGACGGGGGTGGCCGGGTCACACAGCTCGTGGCGCGCCCGCTGCTCACCGCGCTCGCACCCGCGCTGGCCGAGATCATCCAGCCGCTCGGCGGCGAATGTGGCGCCACGCGTGCGTTTCTCGAGCAGATCTCCATCGCCGGCGGGTACGGCGCGGAGATCGGGATCCTGCTCGATTGTTGGCAGCGGCGCGGTTTGTCGGCCATCGCCCAGGTCGACCTCGGGATCCGCGTGCATCGCAACCGGCCGACACACGAACTCGCGGTGATGAGCCGCCAGGTCGTGGCGACTCTGCTCGACCGACTCGGCATCCGGGATTCCGGGATCGGCCTGGTGCAGTTCCTGCCCGGGGAAACCGGTTGGCGGCGAACACCTTCCGAGGTCAGCCTGGCCGACCGGCCACCGATGTCGCGCCGCATCGCCGAGTACCGCGACATCGCCTGACACACGAGAACGCCGGCCCCGCGAGGGACCGGCGTTCACGCGTCACACAGCGACGAGACCGAAATCGAGCTTCACCAATTGGTCGGCGCAATCGAAGTACCGGTCGTCATGGGTGATCACGATGACCGTCTTACCGCGGCGCTTCAGATCGGTGAGGATCTCGTGGTAGAACACGTCGCGGAACCGAGGCTCCTGATCGGCGGCCCATTCGTCGAAGACATAGATCTGGCGGTCTTCGAGCAGGGCGGTGAGCAGGGCCAACCGCTTGCGCTGCCCTTGCGACAGGTCGACGGTCGACAACCGGCCGTCCTGCACGGTCACCTTGTGCGCGATCTGCAACTCGTCGAGATAACGCTGGACTTCGGCGTCGATACCGGGGCGGTCGAATCCCAGGTAGTCCTCGAACAGATGGAAATCGGTGAACACCGCCGACGAATTCTGCCGGTACCACTCGATGTTGTCGTGGTCGATCCTCTCCCCGTTGAGCGACAACGACCCCGAGCGTGGCACATACAGACCGGTGATGAGCTTGGCCAGCGTCGACTTCCCGCTGCCGTTGCCACCGACGATGAACGTGATCTGGCCCGGTTCGAAAACCAGGTCGATCGGGCCGAGGCGGAAACCGGCATCCTCGGACTCGTCGAGCCCGGGCGGCGGAGCCAGCGGGCGCACATCGACGCCACCGTGGTCGACCCAGTTCTTGCCGTTGACATCCACCGGACCACCACCCGGATGTGCGCCGGGGTGGGCGGGATGCGGATGCCGCGGCCTGCCGTCGCCCTCGCGCGTCGGCATCCCGGGACGCGGCGGATGCCCACCCGGCCCGTGCGATCCCGGCGGAGGTGGCACCTGCGAGGGCGCCTCCGAGCGATAGATGTAGCTGACGTTGGTCAGTTCCAGCTTGGCCTCCCCTGCCGCTGGACGCTCCGAATACGGCAGCGACTCCTCGTCGTGCAACGTCGTCATCGACAGGTTCATCGCCCGGATCTTGGCCAGCGCCACATCACCACGCAGCAGATCGGGGATGCGGTGCATGAAGTTCTGCATCGGCATCGCCAGGAACGTGGTGACCAGCACGTAGCCGACCATCGTCTCGCGCGGCAGATCCAGTGCGGCCGCGATGACGAACAGGATCAGCGCCATCGTGGCAAGCTGCAGCGCCTGGCCGAAGCCTTGGGCGTAGGAGAACTTCGAGCCCGCGTCGGTGTTCTGGTCGCGCAGCGTACCCGCCGAACCGAGCAGGTGCCGGTCCATGAAGTCACGACGACGACCGCGGTGCAGCTTCAGTTCCTTGATGCCGAGGGTGACGGCCTGGAACGATCGCAGCAACGCGTCCTCGTTCTCCCGAGCGTCCCGGTAGATACCGCGGACGCGCTTGAGAACCAGTTCGACACACGCGATGCCGACCAATGTGCCGCCGACCGTGACCGCGAAAATCGGTCCCGAGACCACGGCGAGGAACACGAAGCAGCCGACGATGGTCGCCACATCCACGCAGATCGAGGGAATGGCGGTGACGGCCTGCGACAGCGAACGCACGTCCTCGGTGAGCGTCGCCATCAGGCGGTGCATGCCGAGCCGTTCGAGGTGTTCCAGTGGGGCGGAGACGATTCCGGAGCTCAGGTCGCTGCGCAACCGGTAGATCGCGTCCTGGGACAGCCGGATCAGCAGAACCTGCGACAGCACACCGCTGACGAGGATCACCAGACCCGTGCCACCGAAGCGCAGCAGCAGGTTGTCCGGCTGTGGGCGCGGCGAGACGACCGCGTTGATCAGCGTCACCAGATAGGTGTTGGCGGCGCCGCAGATCAGGCCGGCGGCGACGACGGCCGCGATCCTGGCCGGCGACAGCGCCGCGAGAAAACGGAGCAGATGCATAACCTTCGGCTCTCAGCTTCGGATGACATCGAACACGATGCCCTCGAGGGTGACACCGGGTGCGAACGAGAACGCCACACCGGTAGAGATCGGTGCCGCTGTCTGTGCGTCGCGGATCATCCGCTCCAGCACGAAGATCAGCGAGACACTGAGCATGTTGCCGTGCTCGGCGAGCACCGCCCAGCTCGGCGCCGCCAGCTCGGCGGGGATGCCGAGCGAATGCGCCGACTCCTCGATGATGCGGGGACCACCGGGGTGGATCGCCCACAACTCGATATCGGACTTGCCGAGCCCGTTGCGCGCCAGCACTTCCGACACCACCGGGTCGACACCGCGGTAGATGTAGTCGGGCAGGCTGGTCGCCAGTTCGCAGGTGATGCCCGCGTCCTTCACACCGAGCACGATGCCGTCCTCGGCGTCGTCGAACAGGTGGCTGAAGCTGTCGCGGATCACGACGCTGCCGGCCGCGAGCGGCTTGTGCACCTGGTTGGCGCCGATCACCACCGCCCCGCAGCCGTCGCCGAACAGGCTGTGGGTGATCACGTCGTTGACGTCATCGTCGAAAACGGCGTTGACCGAACTCAATTCGATGCACAGCACCATCGCCTTCTTGTCCGGGTGGGCCCGGACGTAGTCGACGGCGGCGCGGATGCCGTTCATGGCCGCGGCGCAACCCATGAAATTGATGACCATCCGGCCGACCTTCGGCGACAGACCCAGCTGCTTGACCACGGCGACGTCGACGCCGGGGGCGATGAAGCCGGTGCTGGTCACGAAGATCAGCTGGCCGATGTCCTCGGCCGGGTTCGCCAGCCCCGCGACGGCGCGCTGGGCGACGTCGACGGCGAGCGGCACGGCGTGTTCGAAGAACAGGTTCATCCGCTCCCGGATGGTGCCGGGCTTGCGGCTGAACTCGAGGAACTCGGAGTCGAGTGGGTCGATGGCCAGGTGCCGGGTGTCGATCCTGGTCTTGGCGTAGATCCGCGGAATACGCTGGCGCTGAGCGGGATCGGAGAACAATTCGGCGACCCGGCCCGCGTTCACGGACTGCTCGACGACCAGCGAGGGCGAACCGGTGGCGACCGCTTCGATCACGCCGACGGTCGTCGGCGGCGTGGGTGGTAGCAGGTCGTGCCCGCGCTCGACGTCGGGCGTGCGGAGCAGGTCAAAGGAAACAGACACGGGCACAAATCCTTTCGAGACAGATCAGAGGTGGCAACGGCCGGGTCAGACGGTTCCGATGCCGGAGAAGCCCTGCGCGGTGTAGACGACACAGGTCTTCAGCGCTGATGGTGCGCAGTGTTCGCGCACGAAACCCCACCGGTTCTCCTCGGCCTCACGGGAGGGCGCGAGCAGATAGGTCCGGCACAGCTTGGGGAAACGATCTCCGAAGAAGCTCTTGGCGGGCAGCCACTCCACGCCGAACTTCGCGGCTTCCTCACGCACCACGTTCTCCGAGGCGATATTGGCAAACCCGCTGCGCTGGAACGGAAGTACGTGATGGGCACGGTGCGAGCTCAGGCCCGCCGAGAGGAAGCAGTCGACGTACTTGTTGCCGACCACGGTCAGGTCGTAGGCCTGCTCGAGCTGGTTCACCGCCCAGTCCTCGGTCTCGGTGTGCAGTTCCTCGGTCGGGATCTCGAAGTCGTGGCTGGCCACCACCATGAAGGTGCTGATCCACAGCGTGATCACGAATTGCAGGCCCCAGGCGAGCAGGTCACCCGCGATGGCGAAGGCCACGAACTCGGCCACCAGCAGGAACCGCATCCCGAACGAGCCGATGAAGTGTGGCAGCGCGCCACGCCAGCTGCCGTACATGTCCTTGATGCCCACCTTGCGGGTGAGCCTGCAGACATCGAGGAGGCGAATGATCATGCCCGTCAGCAGATGTCCGAACTTGTGTACGGTGTGCACCGGCACCCGGTACAGGCGCGGGATCTGCATCATCATCGTGAAGACGTTCTTCTTGATGTCGACTTCACTCTGGGTGTGCGGGTGGTGCAGAAGTGCGTGCCCGTCGGCGGTGACGAAAGACAGCGCGACATAGTTCATGTCGAAGGCGTTGACCGCGTACTTGTTCAAGCCCTTCTGCGCGCGGTGGATCGCGTAGTGACCGAACCCGGCCAGCGAGCTGCGCAGCAGCACCATCGCGATCACGAAGGCGGGCAACGGCATCCAGCTCGTGTCGTAGAGACGCAGCGCCTGCACGGCGATGTAGGCGAAGATCAGCACGCCGACGACGATGTTGAACGCGCGGTCCATCCGCTTCAGCCGGGCCGCCAGCTCGGGTTCCTTGAGCCGGGCCTTCACCTGGTGCAGCAGATCGGCCTTGTTGTCGAACTTGTACTTCGGGGTGTCGTCCCAGCTGTTGAAGCCGTCCTTGAACAGGAAGTCGGGGGCGTTGTTCTTCGGATGGATGTCCTCGGGCGTGGCATCGCGACCGAGACTGTAACGCTCGATCATCCGCGCGATTTTTTCCGGATCACGGTGGTAGGAACCGATGATCGAGGTGATGTCGCGATTTTTCGTGCGGCCGATGAAGAATTCACCGCCTGGATGCTTGGAGATCCAGTCACTCAGGTCGTAGGCTCTGCCGTTATAAACCCATACGTTGTTGACGGGAGGCCGACCCCCCGGGCCGGGCGGTGGCGGGAGCTCGCGCTCCGCTTCATCAGGTCGATCATCGATCGTCATTAGTTCTTCCTCCGTGTCCGATCGGCGTCCGATGCGTGTTGCCTGCCGACCAGCGTCCCGACACGTATAGTCCTTGTGGCGCCTTGCATCTCGCTGAACATTCTCTTATTGGATGCGCACTCGTGCGTTCGTGATTCGTTTACCGCGGGCGACACCCAGACGACACACCGGCCCGGGGCTGCGGAGGGCACTGCGTGCCAGGCTCCGCTGACCCCGGACCGGTGTGGGTTGATCCGGTATTACCGGCGAATATCAGCCGGCGGGCTTGATGATGTTGACCGGCTTGGCCCAGTTCGACAGACCGACGGTGACCTCGCCCTGATCCTTCTTCACCACGGCGCGAACAAGATTCGGGCCGTCGCCGGTGGACGCGGCGTCCGAGGGCTTGGTCGAATCGGAGGCGGGCGGGGCGGTGTCCTGGATCCACACGGTGATCGGCATGGTGCCCGCGTTCTGACCGATGCGCGGCACGATCGGGTCGATCACCGCGGAGTCGATGGTGCCGGAGACCTTGACGGTGTTGATGCCGTCGATCACCTCACGGCCCTCGGTCTTCGCGTTCTGGATATTGGCGATCACATTCGCGATGCCCTTGTCCTTGTCCAGGATGACGCCCGGATCGTAGACCTTCTCCGCCGGACCCGACGGCACGTAGCGGCCACCGGCCTGGGTGTAGAGGACCTTGTCCACCACAAGGAACTTCGCCTCGGTGAACGCGGCTTCGGGGGTGAGCTTGACCTTCGCCTCGCCCATCGCCGCGCCCGAGCCCTGGGTCTCGTTGGTGACATCGGCCGACACGGTTTCCACCGGCAGGTCGGGCAGGTTCTTGACGTTGATCTTCAGGTGCACGTTGTGCAGGGTCTGCGTGGTCTTCGCCGACTCCTTCACGATCTGTGCGCCCTCGGGCAGCTGGCCGGTGGGCGCCGGGCCCGCCGTGGTGGCCGAATCGTCTTTGGTGCAGCCGGATACGAGGGCCGCGCAAACCGCCGCCGCCGCGACGACCGAAGTGATGCCGGAGCGTCGCGCGAAGCGCCGACGCGAGGTGGGGTTCGGTGTCATGTGGATCAAGTTTCATCCCCTGGAGATGGTCGTATATCGGTATAGGGCAGCCGAAGACCATCGTTCATCTCGTGCTCCCCCGTCGGCGATAGTACCCGAGGAATTCGATTTGCGAGTTGTCTCGTCGCGCTATCGATTACGGGTATCCGAACCCCGGGGCGAGACGGCGTTACCCCAGGTCAGCCCGATACATGGAACCGCCGTCGATGATCGTCGCCCGGGCGCCGCCGCTCGCCGTCCGACATCGCCAGCAGCACGGCGAACTTCGCGGCCTCGGCATCGTCGACGGGGGTGAAGATCTGGATCCACTCGCCGTCGGTGGCGGGCAGGCTCATGATCGTCAGGTGCATCGCGAGGTCACCCACCGCGAGATGCTGGATCACCTTGACCAGGTTCACCGGCACCGCCACGTCGTTGCGGGCCCACATCCCGGCGAATTCGGCACTGGCCGCACACAACTCGTCGATCAGTTCCTGCCACGCCGGGTCATCGAGGTGACGGACCGACGCACCGCGCAGGTAGGCGACCATGCGGCGCAGATCGTCGACGTTGTGCCGATAGGGATTGCAGCACTCCGGTGTCACGAACACAGTGCGCAGCACATTGGCGTCGGGGCGGGCGAGGCCGGGAAACAATGCGCGATAGGCGTCGTTATAGGCCAGGACGTTGTATCGGGAATCGAGAAGCACCGCGGGCAAGGGTGCGAGCTGGTCCAGGATCATCGGCAGACCCGGCGGCATCGCCGGCTCCACCGCGGCAGCGGGCACCGACGGCACATCCGCGAGGCGATAGAGATGCACCTTCTCCGCGTGATCCAGGCCGAGGGTGCGCGCCACCGCGTCGAGCACCTGCACACTGGCGTTGATCGGTCTGCCCTGCTCCAGCCACGTGTACCAGGTGACGCCGATGCCGGACAGCTGCGCGACTTCTTCCCGGCGCAGACCCGGCGTTCGCCGCCGCGACCCTGATGGCAGACCCACATCCCCCGGGGTGATCTTGGCGCGACGGGACTTCAGGAACGCACCGAGTTGGGCGCGACGCTCGGTGCTCACCGAGCGCATGTCGACCACTTCACTCATCCCATCATCGTCGTCCATGCCGATCCTGGTATCCAGGTGGTGCCGGTACCCGGATCAGCTTGCGCTGCGTCGAATTCAGTGCGTGCACAAATGCCGGTCCCGGCCGGTTCGAGCGCCGGATCACCGCTGCGCGATCAGTAGATTGTGGGCAACTCGACGCCCTCAGGAGGTTCCGCCGTGGCGGTACACACGCACACCCTCTCCGTGGCTACTGCCGACGGCAAGGCCGATTCCTTCCTCGCCTACCCCGACGACAACGCGCCCCACCCCGCGGTTCTGGTGTTCTCCGACGCCTTCGGTCTGCGGCCGGTGGTGCGCCGTGACGCCGAACGCCTCGCCGCCCACGGCTTCACGGTGCTCGTTCCGAATCTGTTCTACCGCCACGGTTCCGCACCGGTGGTCGACCTTCCCGATTTCATCGGGGGCGATCGGCGCGGTGAGATCTTCGGTGTCCTGCGCCCGCTGCTGACCGCGTTGACACCCGAGCTCGTCGTCGCCGACGCCGCCGCGTATCTGTCGTGGCTGGCGGAGTCCCCGCTGACCACGGGCAATCCGGTGGGCCTGTCCGGATATTGCATGGGCGTGCGCCACGCACTACACACCGCCGCCGCCTACCCTGACCGTGTGGCCGCGGTGGCCGGCTTTCACGGCGGCCGACTGGCCACCGAAGACTCCACCAGTCCGCACGCCGTAGTCGACCGAATCACCGCCGAGGTGTACCTCGCGCACGCCGACGCCGACCCCGGCCTCCCGCCCGAACAGATCGAACAGCTCGACGCCGCCTTCACCGCCGCAGGCACCGTCTTCCGCACCGAGGTGTATCCCGGTGCCGGCCACGGCTTCACCCAATCCGACACCGATGTCTATGACGCCGGGGCCGATGCCCGGCACTGGACCGAGCTGACCGGCTTGTTCGCCCGCATCCTGCGCTGAACCTGTTTTGCAGGCCGGCTCGCGGGTTCGGTGACAACATGGCCGGTGGACCACCGAAGACCATCGGTTGTGATCAGCGATCCGGGTTCGTCGCCCGAGCAGCCACCAGTTCGGTGAAGGCGGTGGCGACGAGCGCGACGGAGTGATCGGTGTCCGCACTCAGCGCCCGCAAGGTCGCCAGTGCGCGGGTGCCGGGCAGCTCCACCAGTGCTTGAACGAGCCGGATACGGATGGCGGCGTCGTCTTCGTGTGCGGTCAGCGCGGCGGTCAGCGCGCCCAGAATTCGATCTGCGGATTCCGGGTCCTGCGACAGCGCGCCGAGCACTTCGCCTGCGTCGACATCGTTGGTGCCCGCGATCACCATGGCCACCAGGATCGGCTCGGCCGCTCTCATCCCGCTGCTTCCGGCGGCCAGGGCGGCGGGCCCGCGGACAGTCGGGTTCGGGTCGTCGAGTGCGGCGGTGAGCAGCGCGGTCGCGGCCTCGCCCGGAATTTCCGCCACTGCCAGCACAGCCCGGCGCCGGACCTCGACATCGGCGGCGGCCAGCCCGGGCGCGAGCCCGGTCAGTCCGTCCTCGCCCGCCCGCGACAGCGCCCAGCGCAGGGCGCCTGCCATGTTGGGTTCGGACTCGGCGAGCACGGCCGCGGCCAGCATCTCGGCCGGCACCGGCGCGTTGTCGGCCGGGTTCAGCACTGCCTGCAGGCGGCGGTGCGGGTCGGTCGAGCCGAGTGTGCGCACGAGTTCGACGATGCGTAGCGCGTCGTGCCAGTCGCCGGGCTCGGCGTTCTCGACAGCGCGCAGACGTTCGAGTAGTTCGCGCTCGCGCACCAACCGTTCCTCGGTGCGTGCGATCAGATCGCTCACCAAGGTCTGCGGCGTGAACGATCGATCTGCCAGTACCCGGGCGATCTCGCGCAGCGAAAGGCCCAGGGAGCGCAGGCTTTCCACGTGGAAGATGCCGCGGATGTCGGCATCGGAGTACTGGCGGTAGCCGCCGACGGTGCGCCCGGTGGGCGGCACCAGTCCGAGCGAGTCGTAGTGGCGCAGCATTCGGGTGCTGACTCCCGAGCGCCGCGCCACCTCGCCGATCAGCACGGTGCGCCGTCGAGCGCCGCGACTCTTTTCGCCGCGTCGATGTCGGGATCGAAGGCCGCCTCTGGGTCGCGCAGCAGCTGCTCGGTGGCCTGTGCGTGACCTCGCACGTGCGGGTCGGTACTGACGGCCGCCCGGTGGAGCACGGTGGTGATCACCTCACCTAGTGTGGCCAGCGCCCGGCTCAGGCTGCGCCGGACGTCTCGATCACCGCGCCCCAATTGGGTGGCCAGTTCGGTGGCCAGCGCCGCGCGCTCGGCATCGGGCACGAGAACAACCGCGGCTCGCCACGCACTGCGGGCCACGTCGTCGTCGGGATCGCGCAGCAGCGCGGGGGTGATCGCCGGCCAGAGTGCCGGATCGCCGATCTTGGACAGGGTGTGCAGCGCTTGGCTGCGGGCCTGGGCACCCCCCGATTCCAGCTCAGCGCGCAGCCGCGGCACGGTCAGCTCGCCGGGGAGCCTGGTCAGTGCCCAGGTGAGCATGTCGCGGACGAAGAAGTCCGGCTCCACGGCGCAGCGGTCGATCAGGACTCCGAGCAGCGCCGGGTCAGAATGTGTGCCCGCGGCCAGGGCGGCCCGCAACCTGATCGACGCAGTCTCCGCGCTCAATGCGGCAAGCAGCCGCGGGTCTACCGAGTGTGCTGGTGTCGAGTTCATGGGAACCACCTCCTGCCTCCAGTGAAGACGTTGTCACTGTGTCAGGGTCAAGCGCTCGATCGTGTCACGATGCTCAGCCGTGTCGCGAGGCCCGAGCCGTTGGATTCGACTGCCGAACGTGCCCTGGTGGACGAATCGATCCTCGGCGCCCTCGCTCAGGGGCGACTGTGCGACGAAAGCGCTGTGCCGACAAGGGTTTCCAGTGCCGCACGGGCGTTGGCAACGGCGATGCGGGCGGCGATGTCGGGCGAGAGCAGTGCGCGGGGCTTGTCGACGAGTCCCATCACCCGGTACAGGGTTGTCGCGACCGCGGTGTCACGCTCGGCGGCGATCAGTACCGGCTCGAGCGCCGCCACGGCGGCTCGGACCGGCAACGAGACACTGGCGCTGACGTGTGGCATGGCGCCGTCGGCGATCACGGTGAGTTGCCAGGCGTTGTCGATCTCCGGCGTGACCGCCGTGTAAAACCTGGTGGCGAGATTCTCTCCACCCCGTGCGAGGCACTCGCGCAGCACGGCCATCTGGATCGCGGCGACGGTCATCCCCTGCCCGTAGACGGGGCTGAAGCTGCACAGGCTGTCACCGACCGCGAGCAGTCCCTCGGGAAAACGATCGAGGCGCTCGTAGCGGCGGCGCAGGTTGGCCTTGTAGCGGAAGGTCGAGATGTCGCCGAGCAGTTCACCGTTCTTGATGGCATCGAGCACGTCGGGCGGGGCGATGGCTGCGGCGAAGTCGACGAATCCTTCCTGGTCCCTCGGCGGCTCCTCGCCGTCGTGGCCGATCAGCGTCAGGATGTGCCGGTTGCCCTCGACGGCGAACAGGGCGAGGGCACGCGGGGGGAGATCGCGTACACCGATCGTGACCAGTTTGTCGTGGGGCAGTGCGTTCGGCGGCAGCTGGATGAAGGCGCTGCGGTAGATGATGTCGATCGCGGTGCCTTCTTCGGCTGGGCGGTCGTAGCCGAGCTTGTCCAGCCATGAGGGGACGACGCCTGCTCGACCCATCGATGCCACGACCAGGTCCGCGTCGACGGTTTCACGCGCACCGTCCGCACGGTCCACGATCGCGACCCCGCATATCCGCGTTCCATCGGCGCTGACAACGAGCGACGCGGCATCGCACCTGTCCCGAATGGTGACGTTGGGCAGCGCCGCGACCCGCGTGCGAAGGTGCTGCTCGAGGTGCGGGCGACTCGCCTGAAAGGCTCTGTGTCCGGTCGATACTCGCTTGAGGGTCCGGCCGGCCATGGTGAAGCGGACTTCGCGCAGCGCGTCGCATTCGACGACCCCGCTTGTTCGCATGTCCTGCCCGAACCCGGGGAACAATTCCTCGAGGATGTCCTTGCCCCGCGGCAGCAGCCCGTGCACATGACGCCCCTGCGGGACACCTTTTCGCGCCTCGGAATCCGGGAGCAGGGCATCCCGCTCGATCACCGTCACGGTCGAGTAGGCCTCACTGAGCACCCGAGCGGCCAGTAGCCCGCCGATGCCCGCGCCCAACACGACCGCGTGATCGCCGATTCTCCGCATGCCATACCTCCGAACGTCGTTGTTCCGAGTCCTGTTCATGGATCGAGTCAGGGATCCACAACTGAGACTGAATTCCAATATAGTCTCAGTACTGAGGTGGCCACAACCGGTCGTGTCATCCCGGATCGGGAACGGGAAGAATGACCGGCATGACCAACGCGACGCAGTCGTCCTCCGTGCTCGTGGACACGGCCTTGGCGATGATGGCCGAGACCGGCCTGGATGATCTGACGCTGACCGCGGTCGCTCGCCGGGCGGGCGTCTCACGCGCGACCGCCTACCGTGAGTTCGGAGACAAGAACGGTCTCATCGCGGCCGTCAGCAAAATCGAGGTAGCCCGCATGATGAGCGCCGCCTACCTGGAGATCGACATCTTCACGCCGGTGCGGCAGCTGGCGAAAGATGCCGTGGTCTTTGCCATCCCCTACCTGCGCCGACACCCGGTGATCGCTCGACTGCGCGACCAGGAACCAGGATGGTTGCTCAATGTCGCGATCGAGCACGAGGGGTCGAAGCTCAACCTGATCGAAACCGTCGGCGCCTTCATCGCACCACTGCTGGCGGCCCGCGACGACAGCGCATCGCTGGCGGTCACACCGGCACAGGCGGCGGAGATCGCCGTCCGCACCGTGCTCTCGCATGTGCTGATCAAACGCAGCAGCCTCACCGACGAGCAGGTCGGCGACGCGGTAGCCCGGGCTATCAGCCGCTAATTCGATCCGACGCTGCAACGGATCATGGTATCCGTATCAGTGATCGCCGCATTTCTGTACGTCGTCGACCATGCCGATTCCGGTATCGATGTGGCGCTGGTGCCGGACAGCGACAGGCCCTGTCTTCGGTGAGATTCACCCGTTACGGGGGATACGGACCCATCGACGCCGGCTCTACCGTCGAAACCATGGCCACCACCTCACAGGTCTTGATCAGTGAGCAGGCCGGCGCCGAGAGCGACGACATGATCCCGCTCGGCGCCGACCTCTCCCACCGCGCGTCCTGACTCATGTCCGAACTGCTGTCGGCAGAACTGAATCGAAGGGATATCCATGTCGCGCAAGCGCACTCACGTTCCTCAGGTCTCCCCGGCGTACACCGGGCGGCTGTCGATGGCGCCGGTACCCGCGCTGCGGATGCCCGAGGAATCGATGGATCCTGACGTCGCCTATCGATTCATCCACGACGAACTGATGCTCGACGGGAGCAGCAGACTGAATCTGGCCACCTTCGTGTCGACGTGGATGGATCCACAGGCCGAGAAGCTGATGGCGGAAACGTTCGACAAGAACATGATCGACAAGGATGAGTACCCCGCGACCGCGGCGATCGAGCAACGGTGTGTGTGCATGGTCGCCGACCTGTTCCATGCCGAGGGTCTGCGCGACGACGACCCGTCCAGCGCCACCGGGGTATCGACGATCGGATCCAGCGAGGCGGTGATGCTGGCCGGGCTGGCGATGAAGTGGCTGTGGCGCGAGAAGGTCGGCGACGGGTGGAAAGGCCGCACACCGAACATGGTGATGGGTTCCAACGTGCAGGTGGTGTGGGAGAAGTTCTGCCGCTATTTCGACGTCGAACCGCGGTATCTGCCGATGGAGAAGGGCCGCTACGTCATAACACCCGAGCAGGTGCTGGCCAACGTCGACGAGGACACCATCGGCGTCGTGGCCATCTTGGGCACGACATTCACCGGCGAACTCGAACCGATCAGCGACATCTGCGCGGCGCTCGACAAGCTCGCCGCCGATACCGGACTGGACATCCCCGTGCACGTCGACGCGGCCAGCGGCGGCTTCGTGGTGCCCTTCCTGCATCCCGATCTGGTGTGGGACTTCCGGCTGCCGCGCGTGGTGTCGATCAACGTCAGTGGCCACAAATATGGGCTGACGTATCCCGGCATCGGGTTCGTGGTGTGGCGCGGCCCCGAGTTTCTGCCCGACGACCTGGTCTTCCGGGTCAACTATCTGGGCGGCGACATGCCCACTTTCACGCTCAACTTCTCCCGCCCCGGCAATCAGGTCATCGGCCAGTACTACAACTTCCTCAGGCTCGGGCGATTCGGCTACAGCCTGGTCATGCGATCGCTCTCGCAGACCGCGCGCTGGCTCGGCGACCAGCTGCGCGAGAGCGGACACTTCGAGGTGATCACCGACGGCTCGGCGATCCCGGTGATCAGCTTCCGGCTGTCGGGCGACCCTCAATACACCGAGTTCGACGTCTCGCACGCGCTGCGCTCCTACGGCTGGCAGGTGCCCGCGTACACCATGCCGGACAACGCCACCGATATCGCGGTGCTGCGCGTCGTGGTGCGGGAAGGGTTCTCGGCGGACATGGCCAGGGCGTTGAGCGACGACATCACCGCCGCGCTCGGGCACCTCGACGCGCTCAAGCCCAACGGATACTTCGACCGGCTGAAGCCGTTCGCCCACTGACCCGCCCGAATCACCCCGCTGCGCTCACGCCGCGTGCAGATACACCGGAACAGTGGCGTGCCCGTTGGAGATGAAACTCGGCACGGGCGCCAGTTCGGTCAGGCTCGTGGCCAGGCTCATCCGAGGGAACCGATCGAACAGCGCAGGCAACGCGACAGCCGCTTCGAGCCGGGCCAGTGATGCGCCGATGCAGTGGTGTGCGCCGTGGCCGAAGGCGAGGTGCTGATCGCGGGTGGCACGGGTGGGATCGAACTCGGCGGTGTTGGCGCCGTGCACTTTCGGGTCGCGGCTGGCGCCTACGTAGGAGGCCAAGATGGCCTCGCCCTTGCCGATTCGGTACTTCCCGGCGATGTCGATGTCCTCGACCGCGTATCGGAGGGGCAGGTGTGCCACCGGTGCCTGGAAGCGCAGCGTCTCCTCGACCACGTCTGCCCACGACACCTGCCCTGCGGCCACCGCGGCGCGCTGCTCAGGATGGGTGAGCAGGGCGACGATCGCTTGGTCGAGCAAAATTGACCGTGGTCTCGTGACCGGCATTGATGATCAGCATCAAGGTGTCGACGAGTTCCTTCTCCGACAGCGCGGAGTCGTCCTCGTCGCGCGTGGCGATCAGCGCGCTGGTGACGTCGTCACCAGGATGCGCACGACGGTAGGCGACGAGTTCGCCGACCAATCCATACATTTCGAGGTAGTTGGCCTGAGCCTGCTCGGCGGTGAACGAGCCGTCGAAGAAGCCGTCCACGCACTTGTGCAGCGCAGGCCCCAGCCCTTCGGGCACGCCGACCAGTTCGGTGATGACCCGGATCGGCACCGGATAGGCGAAGCCGCTTCGCAGATCGACCGGTTCGCCGGCAGGAGTGGCCGCCAGCGCGTCGAGCAGGTTCTCGGTGATCTCGGCGATCCGCGGACGCAGCGCGGTACTGCGGCGATGACCGAAGGCCGGGGAGACCAGTCGGCGCAGCCTGCGGTGATCGGCCCCGTAGGCGGTGAACATGTTGTCGACCGCTACCCACGGCAGCAACGGCCACGCCTCGGTGATCTCGCCGTTGATGAACGACATCCAGTGCTGTCTGGGGTCCTTCGACACCCGAGGATCGGCGAGCAGACTCCGCAGCACTGCCTGATCGGTGACCGACCAGGCGGGCACGCCACCGGGCAGTTCGACCAGCGCCACCGGGCCACGCTGCTGAATGCGTGCCGACTCACCTTGGATGTCGGCACCGGTCGTATCCAGCACGATGGGTTCCATGAGAAATCTCCTCCACCAGGGTCTACGCCCGTAATCGACAGTGCCGCAGCCAGTTTCACCCGCCCGGTACAAACCTACCCTTCGTCTGGGCGATCCAGGGCACGAATTGAGGCGCCGACGGCGGAAGTTGATCGGTAGCCTCGTCATCGCGCGGGAAGGGCTACGGGCGCCCGGCGGTCTCCTCCGCCAGTACGGCCAGGGTCCTGCCCTGACTCTTCGGAAAGGACCACGATGAGCACGGAAGCACAGTCGCTGACCGCCAAGGATATCGAGTTCCTCGGACGCCCCCTCTACGGGTTTCTGTCCGTAGCCGGCGGACCCACACCACCCCAGCCCCGGCCGGTGTGGTTCGAGGTCACCGCCGAGGGCACGATCCAATTGTTCACGGCCCCGGATTCGGTGAAGGTCTCGCGATTGCGAAGCGACCCTCGCGCCTCGCTCGTCGTGTCCGCCCCGGTGGGTGAGCGCGAGCGCTGGGTTTCCGTCGCCGGCCACACCACCATCTCACCCGATGGAGCGCATGACCTGCTCTCCCGCCTGGCCGCGCGATACTGGGACCTCGATGACGAACGCCGAGCCGACGACCTCACCGAGATGCGGGCCGCCGACTGGCTGCGCATCACCATCGAGCCCGAAGCCGTGAGCCGATACACGATGATGTGACGGCTGTTTCCCGTCAGGTCGATGATCCACTCGCCGTGCATCGGCACCTCGCTGATGGGCTCACGGGACCTGACGGGATCGCGGCCTCGGCGACCGCCGTGTTCGGCACCTTCGACAGGTCAGCCAACCGGTGAAGGCGAGCCTTCTCCACAGCTCTCTTCCCCCACCATCTATGCCGATCCTGGCATCTGGGTTGTGGCTGTACATATTTTAATGCACATATCGCAATATCGCAGCGTTATGCCGATGGCACTGCGCTGGCCGACGGATTCATCGACTTCGCAACCATCGGCCGGTGGGTACACACCGCCGGTTACCGCGGCGATGTAGAGGTGGCGATCTTCCCTAGCTCGTGGACCGAACCCCGCACGGCCCGCACCGGTAGCGTTGGCAAGTGGCCAACCATGAGGAGACGCGGCGATGCCGAAAATTGTACTGTTCGGGGCAACCGGCTACACCGGACGCCTGACGGCCGAAGCCCTCACCGCACGCGGCGCATCGCCCGTGCTGGCGGGACGCAACGGGGCAGCCCTCGAGAAGCTCGGCGCCGAACTCGGCGGCTGCCGGACGGCCGTCGCCGACGTCACCGACCCCGCGTCGGTGCGGGCCCTGCTCGGTCGCGGCGATGTTCTGGTGACGACGGTCGGGCCGTTCCTGCGGTATGGGGGCCCCGCACTGGCCGCAACGATCGCCGCGGGCGCGCATTACATCGATTCCACTGGCGAAGGGCCCTTCATCCGCACCGTGTTCGAGCACGACGACCAGGCCCGTGCCGCCGGTGCGGGGCTGCTCACCGCGTTCGGGTTCGACTACGTGCCGGGCAATCTCGCGGCCGGGCTGGCCTTGCGCGAGGCTCCCACCGCGGTGCGTGCCGACGTCGGCTACTTCATGAAAAGTCCCGGCACCAGCGGTGGTACCCGCGCGTCCATGGCGGGGATGCTGTTCGAGCCCGGCTTCGCCCTGCGCTCCGGACAGGTGGTCACCGAGCGCACCGGGGCGCGTCTGCGTTCCTTCGATGTCGCCGGCGAAAGCCGGACGGGGACATCGATTCCCGGGTCGGAGCATTTCGCGCTGACGCGCTCGCACCCGCACCTGCGAGAAGTCGATGTGTTCCTCGGCTTGCCGCCGCTCGCGGCACAGACGCTGCGCGTCGGCTCACGACTGACCTCGGTCGTCGCACAGGTGCCTGCACTCAAGCGCGGACTCGACGAGGCTTTGGCCCGAACCGTCAAGGGGTCGACCGGAGGCCCCGACGCCGAAGCTCGCCGCCGCAACCGCACCTGGGTGGTCGCCGAAGCTCAGGACGCGACCGGCACGACGCTGGCCACCGTCACCCTGAAGGGCGGCGATCCCTACGATTTCACCGCGGCGATTCTGGCCTGGGCCGCCGACACCGCACTGGGCGGCGGTCTCCTCGGCTCCGGCGCGCTCGGCCCGGTCGACGCGTTCGGCCTGGACGCGCTGTACACCGCCGCCCGCGACGCCGGCTGGTCGCCTCACCCGGGCCCCTCCATCGAGCCGAAGGCAATCTGACACCGGCCGCCACCGCGTTGCAGCGCTAGGCCGCGTGGGTGAGTCGCGCGGCCGCCGCGCCGACGGTCGGTCCCGCGCTGACCAGTGTCCCCATGAACCGATCCTGTTCTCGCGCACCGCGAGTCGCCGCACGGTCGAGTCCGCCGGGCAACAGCCGGGTGACCGAGCGCGCGACGTTGACCGGGATTCGGATCGCCGGGTACCACGGAACGATCGCCGTCGGCAGCCCGAGCGCACGCATCGTGTGGCGGCCGAGGAAAGTCCCCGTCACCGACAGATGCTGGGCATAGGCAAGGCGGCGCCGGATCGTGGGCAGCCGGTCATAGTTCCAAGACAACGGGTCTCGTGACATCGGCACCGCGAGTTGACGGGTCGACTCGTCGGGGTCGGCCAAGGCGGACAGCGTGTGCACCAGGACGCGCACGCCGTCTCGGAAGGAGTGCGGCAGCCACTGTTCCTCGACACCGAGCAGCCAGCCGACGTAGCGGACCAGGTGCGCGGCAGCGTCAGTTTCGGCAGGGGTCAGCAGCAGGCCCAGGCCCATCCCACCGATCGCCGGGGCGATGAAGGCGCCGACGAGCGTGGCCGCCATATCCGTCTGGTTGATGGGCAGGCCCCAGTCCTCGGTCCGCCAGTCCGGCATGGCAGCCACGTGCCTGCGGACGAAGGCGTGGATGAGCCGCACCCGGATCGTGGATCGGTATCCCAGACCCAGCGGGGATAAACCGTCCTCGGACAGGACATCCATCGCCCACTGCATCGTCTCGGCCCACCGCTGATTGGAGCCTTTTTCCAGCGCTCCCGTGCGCAACAGGGTCTTGTTGAAGCCGGAGAACTGGTAGCCGCCGAGCATGGCGACGTCGCGCGCGACGTACATGCCGTCGGAACCGCCGGTGAGCAGGACCTTGGCCCCGCGCACGAGCTTGTCGTGATCGACCCACGCCGGAACAGTCTCGATCGTGAGGAAGAACTCCCGCAGCGGATCCGGCGCCTCCGGCACCGCAGCGATGCCGTCGGTGAGCGCTCGATCGAACAGTGGGCGTATGCGCTTCGAGTCCGTGGCGACCATCCAGTCCACCAGCCGATCCATCGCGTCGTCACCGACGAGCAGGCCCTCGCCGAGACGCTGCCATTGCGCCGAGTCGGGGCGGTGAACCCCCAGCATCGCCGCGAAGCCACCGACGAGGGGCGGGACGCGGTGGGGACGACCCGGGTGACGGGTGGGAACGGTGGTCATCGACACTCCTCGTTGAGCGCTCCATTGTGGATAACGACTGATATCCAAAATAGGTCGGCTGCTAAAGTCCTGTCAATGGCGCGCGCAGAGGTGGTCCGGTCCTACCGGGGAATCAGCGCGGCGAATCGACGTGACGAGCGCCGCGACAAACTCCTCGCCGCGGGTCGCCAGATCTGGGGCGAGGCCGGCCCGAGCGAAGTCACCGTGCGCCGCGTGTGCGCCGCGTCGGGGTTGACCCCGCGCTACTTCTACGAACATTTCACCACCCGAGACGCACTGGTCCTCGCCGTCGCCGAGCAGGTGCAGGAGGAGCTGTTCACCACCCTCGTCGACGCGAGCCAGGCCGAGCCGGGCACCTTGAAACGCAAACTCCTGCGGGCACTGACGACCTACCTCGACACGATCGCCGACGACCCCAGCATCCACCGCATCATGACCAGCGATACCAGCAGCGTCGCAGGGCTCGAAGAGTTGCGCTCCCGTGCCGTCGGGATCGTTACCGACCTCGTGATGCAGTACAGCGCGGAATTCCTCGATACCCCCGCGAATCCGGAGATCCGGCGCCAGGAAGCACTTTTCGTCGTCGGCGGAATCAACCAGCTGGTGGCGACCTGGCTGGCCGACCCCGGTCGGCCGACCACAGAAGTAGCCGCCCTCTGCACCGAACTCGCACTAGCCGTGGTGAACCGAGCGCCCTGACAGTCGGCGCGGTCGAACAGCTCCACGTCCGGCGAGACGAACAAGGCAGGAACCCCGAGGAATGCCATTTCGGCCGGCGAACCTCAGATCCGCTCCAGATGTAGCAGCGCTTGGTCAGCGACCGATATCCCGGGTACAGACTTCTTCACCGTAGGATTCGCCATGGATCACCTCACCAGCCCCACCGCGACCGCGGTATCGCTGCTGAGTGCGATCGTTCTCGTCGGATGCGGAAGCAGCACCGATCCTGCCGAGCGCGGCGTGCCACCCGGCTTCAGCACCATCAGCCCGGTGACGAGCAGCTCCCCCGCCTCCTCGGCTCCGCGCTCCCCGGCACCCTTGCCATCGACCACAGTGGCCGTCCCGCCCGGACCGGCACCCCTGCCGCTTCCTCCGCTGCCCACGGTTCCTTCCCGGACATCATCGAGTCCAATCCCGAACTGGGCGCCAGAATCCGCAGCCAATTGCCACGCTTCCTACGAACCCTGCGTGCCCATAGCCAGCGACGTCGATTGCGCGAGCGGCAGCGGCAACGGACCTGAATACACGGGGCGTGTGCGGGTGATCGGGCCCGACGTCTACGACCTCGACCGCGACGGGGACGGAATCGGCTGCGAACGCGAGTGATGCATTCGTCCTGATGAGGCAACCACGGCAGAACGCGGGGTCGCCACGAGCGTCTTGTCCAGGTTGGTGCTCGTCGGCCTCGGAAACCCGGTCGAGGACCGTGCCAGCTGGGACGTGCCTTAGCCACTACCTGCGTTCGGCAGACCGACCAAGTCCAATCACTTCGGGCGACGACCTCGAATGTGGGATAAACATCGATATGCCGTCGCACCCTGAGCCCGGTACCGGGGCATCGCCACCCAATTCCTTTACTGCACCCGTGAAGCGCGCTCGGCAAGTCTCCGAGACCGCTGGAACTACAACGCTCATCCCAAGTCGGTTCGACCATCCGGATTCCGTCCAGCTGATGACGGAGTACGCCAAAGAACGTCGGTCGATAGTCGGCTTCGACGATCCCCCGAATCTCGATCGACCAGCGCAGTACGAACCTCATCGAGGGTTGTTCATCGTCGCCTACATCGCAGGCGAGCCGGTCGCCTGCGGCGGACTCCGCACGTCATCGCTTGTCGAGCGGGCAGCCGAGATCCGGAAGATGTTCGTGGTGCCGAACCATCGCGCACGCGGGGTGGCCCGACTCGTCCTCTCTGGTCTAGAACAGTTCGCGTTCGAGCACGGCGTCGCCCGGATCATCCTGGAGACCGGCTCGTACAACCGGGCCGCTATGCGCCTCTACGCCTCGGCCGGATACACACCGATCCCGCCCTATGTGCCAGGTCGACCTGATTTCAACCGAGCCTTCGCGAAGACGTTGAAGTCGGAGCCCGTCCCCGCACCGACAGGAATGTACTAACGTGCGGCTACGGCAAGCTGATTGCCGAATATCGCTCTTCCCGACACGAGTGCCGTCGAGCATTACACTGCGCCCATGGCTGTCGGCTCGATCGTCTTCGCGATCATCGTCATCGTGGTCGTAGCGCTCGCGGCCATCGCACTCATCACCGGATTCATCCTGCGCGCAATCCGCCGGACAGCCGAGGCGGCCATCGCGGCGAACTTTGCACCCGGGGAAATCGTGCGCAGTGACCCCGTCGCCAACTACTTCGGCAGCGCCTCGAAGGGCGGGAGGCAGGTGCGCGGCAACGGCGCGCTCGTGCTGACCGATACTCGACTGTGGTTTCGCCGAGCGGGATCGGAGGACGCACTCGAGGTCGCGCTCGCATCGATCACCGCCGTGGATCTCGTGCAGTCCCACGCCGGCAAATCGATCGGTCGCCCGCTGGTCCGTGTGAACTTCGACGATGACAGCGCCGCGTGGTACGTACGCGATTCGACACAGTGGCGCGACGATATCCTGGCCAGGTGCCCGTCAGCGTCTGATCAGTAGTTCGACCGCGCCGCGCGGGCGGCAACGTCAGACGTTTCCGACCGGAGCCGCTCCCCCGCCGTGTCGCGCTGCTCGAGTACCCGCCCGCCACCCTGGCTGTATAGCGAAAAACACTGCCGTAGAGAGTGATCCAGCAACGCCGGTGAACCACTCCCTCCGTGCGGTCCTACCCGATCCGGCGCGCGCGTGGCGGGTGCGCCGGTCTACCGGTTGTGCCCGCCCACGCTGGTATCGAGCGCGCCGAGTTGGAGTTGTGTGGCGAGGGCCTGTAGCGCTTCGGGGTCGTGTGGTGGCACCCGTTCCATCGCGCTGAAAGCCAGGTGGTCGGCGATCAACATGGTGCGCACCTCGGCGTCGGTGAGCTCGCCGGTCAGCGCACCTTCGGGCAGGGTCTGCACCATGGCGAAGGTGGTGTCGACGATCAGCGGCACCAGCGAGGTCGGCATCGACAGCGGGTCGCCCACAACGAGCGCCTCGGTCGCCTTGTTCGTCGCGTCGGCGAACTCCGATGAGACGTCCAGCATTCGATGGACCGCCACGTCGACACTTCGCCGCACCCGATCCAGCATCGTGGTCCAGTGCCTCGACGAGGACGCCGCAAGGAGCGCGGCGCCGACCTTGCGCCGAAAGGGCGGGGGCGCGTCGACGGCCCCGCACAGGAAAGCCGTCGTGGTGATGGTCATGTGCGCCATCGCCACCCGCGCACCGAAACTCGGGGTGGCGGGACCGAGCCTGGCCAGCAGGGCGAAGCCGCCCAGTGCCGGCACGAGGAGCTGGAGCATGACCTTCCGCTTCAGTTCGTCGCGGTCGGCGACGCCGTAGATCTCGAGCTCGTTGTCGCGCAGGTCGTTGGCGGACTGAGCGATGATGGCGAGACAGCTGGCCAGTTCGCGCAGATCCGCCTCGGGCACAACGGCTTCGGAGGCGAGTTCACACGCGTAGTAGGTGACCCGGCCGAGCACACCTTCGCTGTAGGCGACCCGCGACAGCGGCGAGTCGATATTGCGGGCCATCACCGCTGCGACATCGATGACCACCGCGCCCACACGCTTGCGCCCGGCCGGCGACAGCGCGACGAGCAGAGCGCGTATGTCGCCGATACGCTCGGCCAGGAGCCGGTCGACCGCTTCGCTGTCGCGGGCTTCTGTGCTGACCGAAGGCAGTGCGGCGGGCTTGGTGTCGATGTTGCCGGTGAGGTAGTCCGCGGCGTCCAGGACGGAACAGCTCGCGATCGCGCGATCGCTGAGATCCTCGAAGGCGTCCAGAACTCGGCAGGCCAGCAGGGCGGCGGTGGCCTCTGCCTGCAGGTGGGTGGGCAAAAAGCTCACCGCGATACCCAGGTTACGACCGGCTGGGATCAGTGCCAGCCGGGCCAGCTCCTCGGGTGAGGAGGCAGCCCGTAGCGCGGCCATGTCCGGTGCGCGGCGCAGGTGTCGAAATCCATGGGCGAGCGATCCGATTCTGGTCTGCCTCATCGGGTGATCACTTCCTGTAGCAGTGCACGGAGGTCGTCGCGAGCAGGCGATGGCGGGAAGATGTTCAGTGCTGCGCTCGCCTTCTGTGTGGCGTCGAGGGCAACCGCCCGCGCGGCTGCGGTGGCCCCGCTGTCGATCAGGTCGCTTTGCAGGATCGCGCTCGGGGTGTCCGCGGATAGCCACATCTCCCGCGCGCCGGCGCGCATGTCGAGCCATTCGATCACCGGCCAGGTCGGAACCCGTCGTTCCAGGTCACCCCCTGCGTCCTTGCCCAGCTCGGGACCGCCCTCGACATCACGGACGTCGTCCATGATCTGGAACGCGAGTGCGAGCTCATCGGCGTATGTCATCAGCGCCCGCAGGCGATCGTGATCGGCACCGCCGGCGGTGCCGCCGTAGGAGCACGACAATCGGAACAAGGTGCCGGTCTTGGCGCCGGCGACGAGTCGGTAATGACGGCGCAGCGCGGTCGCATCGACCGCGGGCGGCAGCATTTCGATGAGCTGACCGAAGGACAGATCCGACAGCCCGTCGGAATACGTCACACCGGGCACCTCCCCCAGGCACGCGGACATTCTCGGGTTGTCGGCAAGCACCTCAGCGATCACCTGCACCGCGGCACCTGCCATGTGGAACCCCGCTCTGGCCGCGATGCGCACGCCGAACGCGGCGGGTACCGACGTCGCGCCGCGGCGTAGCAACGATCCGTCACAGATATCGTCGTGCACCAGCGAGGACTCGTGCAGCATCTCCATCGCGCAGGCCAGATCGAGGGCGGCGCGACTGGGTTCGGACCCGACGGGGGCAAGCAGTCCTGCGCTCGCGAGAACCAGGCGTGCGCGCACGCGCTTGCCAGGAGTGGTGAGGACGTGCCTGCCGATGTCGTCGAAACCTTTACCGCTGATGAGGATTTCGTACAGGCGCGCGTTGACCAGCGTAAGAAGTTCGTGCGTTGCGGAGCCCTGGTACTCGGCAACCGGCTGAGTCACACTCGGATGTCTGAGCATCAGCGCGACCGGTTCGCCCTGGTGCTGCGGGTTACCTGCCGGACGAGCGTCGTGACGGCGGACTTCGGGTAGCGCGGGATTGTCCATAACGCTGAACTCCTTTGGTGCGGCCATAGGGCGGTGAGATCCGCTGATGGTTCGCTGGGGGCTGGCACGATTCAGGCGGAGTCGTCGGCGTCCTGCCACAGCTACTGTCTGCCGCAACGACAGAGACGTAGCGTCGTGGCCCGTAGATCTGATATTGCGCTGAAACAGTGAGATTCGGACGTCACGATCCGTGGATGGTCACGTCGACGGGACCGGGACGATGTGGGTACGGTCGGCAAACACCTGCACTCGGACCGTTCACGAAAACGCCATTGTCCGGCGACCGGTCGTCGAAGGGAGCGACGTCGCTCTGCCGACAATTCTACGGCGTCGATCACGTTGCCGCACAGGACATTCGGCGCTTCGTGAGACTCCACGGCGTCGATCTCCGATCTTGTGGGTTTCTGCCCAGTTTCCCGGCCATGACCGGAGCGGGGCCTCGTTCCAGAGGGCACCTTCGACGTCCCACGCCCGTGCGTGCCTTCGGATACTTGATCGAATAGTGTTGTGCCACAGTGACTTACCCGAGTCTGGACGCAGCGGACGCGGCCAGGAGTCGACGACGAGGATGCGCGTAGCCGGGACACGAGCCGAAATCGAGGTGTTGCACCAACTGTGGGTAGGTCAATCACCGACGTGGACGTGTGCGGCCCACCTGGCCGGCACGGCCGGATAGGCGTTGCGCATGCTGCGCAACGTTTCGGTGAGCGCAGTCGCCGCCTCGGCCGTGTCGGGCGCCCGGGTGCCGTGCGCGGTGAGCGCGGCGTAGACCGCCTCGGCGGTCTGGGAGCTGTCGGCGGTGTGCCACAGCGTGCCGATGACCCCGCGGAAGCCCGCGAGGTGGAACGCCGACGCCAAGTTCAGCGGCTCGTCGAGCAGAGCCGGGTCGGGGCCCGCGGTGTCGCAGGCGGACAGGAACGCCAGCTGTGCCCGCGTGGTGCGCAGGTCGTGCACGAACGAGGGCACGAACATCCCGTCGCTGAGCACCAGTCCCCCCTGGTCGGGATGCTTCGCCGAGCTGACCGCCCGGCCGTGGCAGGCGAAATGGGCGATCGCGTGCTCGTGCAGCCCCCGCTTGATGGCATCGAGGTCGGCGGCGGCGTCGATCAGCACAGTGGACCCGGGCACCAGTCCGGCCACCGCCTCGGCCTCGGCGCGGGCGCTCGGCAGCACCGATACGCCGTTGCACTCGCCGACACCGACGATGAGCGCGGTATGGCGGGCATGGCGCGGCCGGGGTGTGCTCAACGTGTCGGCGAGAGCGGTCAGTGACGGTGTGTAGGAGCAGACGGCACGGTCGAACACCGTCTGCCCCGCATCCTCGCGATGTCTGCCCGCCGCGTGCAATGGCAACTGGGCCATGATTCCGATCGGGCACCACCACAGCCGCTGCGCCGTGACCCGGTCCAGTACCGGCCGCGCCGTGGTGGTCCACAGCCATTCCAGCACAGCGTGCACCTCCAGCTGGGCCTGCTCACGCCGGTCGAACGAGGACGCCGGGTCCTTCACCTCGGCGAGCGCTGCTCGCAACCGCCGGACCTGGGCGCGGGCGGTGGTCTCGGTGATCTGCCGCAGCGACACAGCCTCGACAGGCTCCCGATAGTCGGCGGGAACCACGAGCGCGCTGCCCTGGGCGCTGACGATCACCACGGTGTGCCCGGCCGTGCGCGTGCGCAGGACTTCGAGATTCGGCGGCACCAGCAGATCCTCGAACCCCGGCACCGTCCGCGCTTGCGCGAGCAGCCGGTCCCGCCGCATCGCGAGCTGCCGGATCTGTTCGACGGCCTGTGGTCGCGGGTCCCAGTCCCGGGAAGAGATCCGGCCGTTGAACTCCACTTCGATATGAAACGTCAGGTCGGCGTATCCGTCGGCCTCAGCCAGCTCGCGCTCGACCTCGCTGAGCTCCTCGGCCAGCGAGGGTTGCGTCTCGCCGAGACGTGCCCAGCCGCGGCGGATACCCCACGCGTCACCGAACAGCACGCCGCGGCACCGTTCGACCAGTTCCAGGGCTCGGTCGAGCTGACCCGACCGCACACCGGCGTCGACCACCCGGTCGGCGAGGCCGTGCAGCTGCCGGGCCGCCTCGACCCGGTGAACCCAAGACAACGCTCGGCTGACCGTGGCGGGGATGGCGGTGATCACCCGTTCCTGCGCGTCCAGCCATGTTGCCGGGTTCGCCTCGGCGAACATCGCGGCGTGGGCCTGTTCGCAGATCATCCGATGCCGCGTGCTGGTGGCGGGGTGGCCGGAAACTGCCCGGTAGTAGGTGATCGCGAGCTCGCGCAACCGATCGGCCCCCGGCCCGCCGAAGGTGGCGAGCGCACGGGCCGAGCGCGCGAGGGCGAACGCACGCAACGGCCACCAATGGTGGTCTCCCGGGGTCTGACCGACGGCTTTCTCCGCGAGCGCGAGCGAGTCCTCCAGCGCGCCGAGATCACCGCACTGCCGGTACCGGTGATACAACACGTCGGCGATGGTGCTTTCGATGCGCGGCACGTCAGGGTGATCGGGACCCACCAGCGCGAGCGCCGCCCGGTAGGCGCGTTCGGCCTCGTGGAACGGTTCCGCATGCGTGGCATCGGTGCTGACCGCCCGGGCCTGTACGGCACCGGCGTAGTTGTAGAGCATGCCGACCCGGCGCACATCGTCTGTCGCCATGGTGGACACCGCCGACGCCGCCGCGTCGACAGCTGTGGTGAACATGGCGTGATCACCGGCCTCGGCGACCTCCTCGGCCGCCCTGGACAGGGTCGACCAGCGCAGCGAGAGGTTCGGGTCGCCCGGTGGGGTCAGCGCGAGGGCCTGCTCCGCGACGGTGACAGCCTCGCGACCCGCCGCGGGGCTGGAGCCGACTCGGCATTGCGTGATCAGCGCGGACGCCAGTGCGGAGAGCCGGAGGGCTCGCTGATCGTCGTCGGCGGCCGGCAAGTTCAGCGCGGCGCGGGCGGCGTCGACCGCCAGCTTCGCTTCGTCGCGCGAGCCGGTCGCCATCGCGACGGTGCTCGCGCAGTGGGCGAGTGCCCTCAGCAGCCGCGCTCGCAGTGCGTGGTCCGGTGCGGTGGTGAGCAGCGCTTCGGTCACCGCGTCGTAGGCGAGCGTGATCGCCTCGGTGTCGCCGCCGATATCCCATAGGTCGTTGTGCGCGTAGTAGAGATCCAGCAGCGCGGCCGGCCGCTCGGCGTGGTCCAGCGGCAGCCCGACGGCCAGCACCCACGCCTGGTCACGTCGCCGCACCAGCACATCACCGGAGACCGGCTGCCGCCGCAGGCTCTCGACCAGGTCGTACTGCGCCCGCAGAGCGCGCGGATCGCGATGGCAGGTCATCAGGAATCGCGCGATGTCGGGACCGATCTCCCTGCTCGTTTCTTGCTCGAGCTGCTCGAGCGCGGGCACCCTCGCTGTGTCGCCGTAGTCGCGCTCCAACGCGTCGGCGAGATCACGACATGCGACCAGCGCACCGGCCAGGTGGATGGGCGCTCCACCGTCGGTGTAGAGATCGAACTCGTACTGGGCGAGCTCGATCACGACGTCGCGCCACACCGGGCGTTCCCGCAACGCCAGTTGGGCCGCGGCCCGGTAGTCGGCGACGATCTTGCCCGGCGACAGGCCCGCATTGTCCTGTGCTCGGGCGCGATCGACCAGCCTGCGGGCGCGTTGCGGATCATCGCGAGGTGTGTGCGCGATCGTCCAGTTCAGCCCTTTGACGACGGTCTCGCGGTAGGTGTCGGTACCGTCGTGCTCGTCGAGCAGGAGCAGCAATGTGGCGTGATCGGCGGTGAGCGCGGCCTTCATCCGCGCGTCGTCCAGTGCGTTCATCACCGTCGTACAGGCGTTCGCGAACAGCACCAGCGAGTCACGGTCCTGGTAGACCTGGAAGTGCTCGCGTGCCTCGTTCAGCGCCCGGTATTGCGGCATGGCGATGACGCTCGCGACGGCGAGATCCCCTGACGTACCCGCGATGGCGGCCGCGATCTCCCGGTCGACCAGACCGGCGAACCCGCTCTGCGCCTGGAACCGGTGCCAGTGCGCTCGGGCCAGGTGCGGCAACAGATTCGCGGGGCACTGCTGCGGTGGCGGTAGGCCCGCGGCCAGCAGCGCACCGATGTCACCGGTGTCGGCGAAGTTCTCGACCACCGACCGAATGTCGTCGTACACGCGCGGCCCCCGATCCCGTTCGGTCCACGGTAGCGTGATCCGAATCACCAAGCAGGAGGTTCGAATTCGGCATGAGACCAACGAGCGGTCCCCGAGTCTGGGTTCTCTGCGAGCAGGCCGGAGCGGCGCTGGCCGAACGCGCTTCCCGCTACGGCGTCGCGGACGTACTGGCCAGAATCGTCACGGCGGCCCGGCAGGGCGAGGTGTCAGAAGCAGACCTCGACCTGCTCGACAGTGCCTTCGCCCAGCACGGCATCGACAACCTGACGCGGGCGCACCGCGGCTTCGAGCCGTGGAAGGGACCTCGCGACATCGCGGTCACGGCATGGGTGTGCCCGACGAGTGCGTGCACCAGGGCGGGGATCGACGAAGGTCCGCGGTGCGAACTCACCGGGCAGCCGTTGCGCAGGATCGAGCTGTGAACGCGTTCCTCACCGAGCTCGGCAAGAACCTCGCTACTCGCTGGGCTGCCGCGCTCGCGCTGCCTGCCGCGGTGTTCGTGGCCGTTGTGGTCGTGGCGGTCGCGCTCGGGCCCTCGCACGCACTCGACTTCAAGCTGTTGTGGACCCGGGTGACGACGGTGTCGACCGGTCCCGCGCTGGTG
This sequence comes from Nocardia sp. NPDC056952, assembly GCF_042674185.1. Taxonomy (NCBI): domain Bacteria; kingdom Bacillati; phylum Actinomycetota; class Actinomycetes; order Mycobacteriales; family Nocardiaceae; genus Nocardia; species Nocardia sp. NPDC056952. The sequence goes on from NZ_JBHURA010000002.1 coordinate 693,910, forward strand.
TGGGCCGCCGCGGCGTTCCTCGCCGCGACCGCGGTGGTGGGGTTGGCGGTCACCGCGCTCGGCGGCGTCGTGATCGCCGCGTGGGCTGCCACGGGCACCGGTGCCGGCAGACCGTTCGCCGCACTGCGCCACCGCCGTTGGCGGCGTGCCACGGTCAAGGCGGACGCCGCGGTCAAGGCGGTGCTGGCTGACCGATCGGACCGCCGGGCGAAGAGCACCGCGCAGCGAGCTGTACTGCGACGCAACGCGATCTCCGAGATCGAACCGGCCTGCCCCACGTGGGCAGGCGACCGGCTGCGGAGCGTGGACGAGCGCGTCAGCCGCGGCACCGGTCTCGACCTGACCACGACGTGGCCGCGATTGTGGCTGGTGCTGCCCGACGCGGCGCGCACCGAGGTGACAGCGGTCCAGGAACGATGTGGCTCCGCCGCCCGCACCCCGGTGTGGGGCTTGGCCTACCTGGCAGTCGGTGTGTACTGGTGGCCGGCGCTCGTGCCGGGAGTGTGGGCATTGCTGGTGTCACGCCGTCGGATCCGCCGTGCGGTGGGTGTCTACGCGGACCTCGTGGAAGCCTCGATCGACCTGTACGCCCGAGACGTCGCCAACCAGCTCGGGTTCGAGCTGACGGGCAGGTTGACACCGGCGATCGGCGAGCAAATGACCGAGGTGCTGCGGAAACAGCCCAGGTAGCCGGCGTCGCCGTTTCTCACCCGCCTCCGACAGCTCGCCGATCGGCGGATCGGCATCGCCGAATCAACCAGCGGGCTGGAACAGTTCGATCAGATTGCCGCTCGGGTCGGCGAGCAGGATCTGGCGGCCGCCCGGACCGCTGACGACACCGCTGCGGAATTCGGTCTCTGTCGCGCGAAGGCGTCCGATTTCGGCGTCGAGGTCGGCGACGATCAAGTGGATGCGGTTCGCGCCCGGTCCGGCGCATTCGACGGGGGTGGCGCGAGCGCCGGAGCTGGCTGGACCGGACAGCAACAGTCGCAGCGAGCCGCGGACCACGTCGGCAAAGGCGGGGGCAGCGCTGGTGTGCAGGGTGAAGCCGAGACGATCGGTGTAGAAGTCGACGGCTGCCTGCACGTCCGCGACGAGGTAACGGACGCTGGCGTATTCGGTGGATGTTGGCATCATGCGCTCCTTTTCGTGGGACCGAGGTCGGTGAGGGTCGGCAGCAAATAGCGGATGCGGGTGTCGATCTCGGCGGCGGTGGCCAGGAAATTCGGGTAGCTGTCGTCGTCGCTACCGCTCGAGGCCGCCGGATCGGGGATGCTCCAGTGGATCCACCGGGGGTCGTCGCCGAAGTCGGGGCAGCTCTCACGAGCCTTGTCGCACAAGGTGATCACCGCGTCGAAGCGACGGCCGGTGAGTGTGTCGAGACGGCGAGGACGTCGGTCGATGAGGTCGATGCCGAATTCCACACGCAGTACCCGAACCGTATTGGTATGCATGGCCGGCTTCGGACGGGTACCGGCGCTGAACACATCGATTCCGCCACCGGCACGGAGTCGCAACAGGGACTCGGCGATCACGGAGCGGGCGCTGTTCCCGGTACACACGAACAGCACCGTCGGCCGCGCCGAGGGCGCGAATCGTAGTGGCGTGGATGCCATGTGAAGCGCTGGATGCAGTGCCGCGCCTGCGGTGGTGAGCAGTTGCGCGGCGCTGTCGAGATCCAGGTGGTAGTAGGTGTCGCGACCATCGTGGCTGCTGCGCGTGGTAGTGACGAGGCCACCATCACGCAACAGTCGCAGGTGATAGGAGACCAGATTCTGTGGCTCGCCCACACGGGCTACCAGTTCGCGCACGCGATAGTCGCCGGCGGACAGCTCGGTCAGCAGTCGCCACCGCAGCGGATGAGCGGCCAGGAGAACAAACGATGGAACAGTGTGACGAGCCGACGTCATAAGCTAAGGATACACCGAACCCATCAATTCCATTTGATGCATTCGGTAGGTCCAACAGCCAGCGGCCCGCCTACGTCAGGCGTCGGAGCGCGGACCGGTCGTAGCGGTCAGAGCCGTGGCGAGGTCCCGGTGGATCGAAATCCACTCGGTCATCCCGGCGAGGTCGATCACGCGCGCGACGGTCGCGGCGGCCCGCCCGCCGGCGAGATGCGTCCCGATGCCGCGGCGGTCCAGCTGCTGCGCCAGGTCGGCGACGACCATGATGGCACGTACCGACAGGAACGTGACCTCGGCCAGATCGACGACGAGATGACCGTCGCCGGCGGACGCCGGGACAGCCGACTCGAGCAGGCCCCGCCAGCGCGGCAGGGTGTAGGCGTCGATCTCCCCACGAGCATGCAGCACGATGACCTGTCCTGCGGATTCCGCTTCGGCACCCAAGCGGCGGCAGGGATCGGCAGCCGGGTCGCCAGCTGCGGGCGAGCGGGTTTCGTCGGGACGATTGTTCAACGGACTCAATTCTTCAGCACCGGAGAGCAGTGCGCTGCCAACTGTCCTGTGTGCTCAAGATCGGGCTGACAACCCCATTCCAGCACGCGGCCCGGCAACTGCCTTGCCCCGTCGCCGCCCTGGCATCCAGTTGTTCGCTATCGGTCCTGATTCACGGTGATCGGCCTTCGCATTTCGTCTCCGCGCCCGGGCGCCGCAGAGACGACACGCGGTGCGCCGAGGGCGAGACAACGGGTGCGTCGCCTGTTGCCGAGCCGGTAAAATGGAGCCGGTAACCATACGGGCGCGGTCGTCCGGCGCCCCGCCTTCGCCGCCGTGCCCTTCATCGCGTGTCCACGGAGGGAGCGTCGTGCAAGGTCTGAATTTCGAGAGCGACGACCTCGCCGCGACCGAGGAGTTCCTCAACAACGCCTACACCCGGGTGCAGATCGGCAACCACGGCCCGCATCAGGTACGCGCCCGGATCCGTCGCGAGATGCTCGGTTCGATCAACTTCGACCAGCTCGAGATGGGTTTCGACATGACCTACGACGCCGACCCGCTCGGCCGGGTCTGCCTGGTCACCGTGCACAGTGGCCGGATCGAGGAGAACTATCACGACAGCGGCACCGACACCTTCACCCCCGGGCAGACAGGTCTGCTCACCCCCCACGACCTGCCCTACTCGGGGGTCATCCGAACCAGCCGCTACGACATCACCATGTTCGACCCCGCGATCTTGAACCGTATGGCCACTGCCGCGGGCGGGAACCGAGTGCGCGTGGACGGGCACCGACCTGTCACTGTCGCGGCCGGACAGCGGCTGCGACGGGTGATCATTCATCTGCAGCAGATCGCCGCGGACCCCGACGCGGCGAGCAGCCCGCTCACCGTCACGACCGCCTCGGATTATCTCGCCGCGACCGTGCTGGCCACCATGCCGACGACCGCCGAGCACGAGCCCAGCGCCACCGATCGTCATGACGCTCACCCCCACACCGTGCGCCGCGCCATCGCGTATCTGGAGTCGCATCTGGGTGACAGGATCGCGATCAGCGACGTCGCAGCGGCGACCTTTGTCACGCCGCGCGCCCTGCAGCTCGCCTTTCGCCGTCACCTGAACACGACGCCGCTCGAGTACCTGCAGCGACTGCGCCTTGCCGCGGCGCACGAGCAACTCGGCGCCGCGCTGCCCGGTGACGGTCAGACGGTCTCGACCATCGCCTACCGATGGGGCTTCACCCATCCGGGCCGCTTCGCCACGGCCTACCGCCAACGCTACGGTCAGCCACCGAGCCAGACCCTGCGCGAATGAGCGCTGCTGCATTACGTCGCGAACGCAGTGCGAGCTCAGCGCGACCGAGGAGGTCGGGGCCGTCTCACGCCCGAGCGAACCGCATGTCCACCACGGTGCCCGCCGACGATGTGCTGACCTCGAACTCACTGCTGAGAGCGCGCATGATGCCCATCCCACGCCCACGTGACTGATCGGCGTCGGGGTCAGGGGTCGACCAGCGTCCCTCGTCGATCACGACGGTGTGGACGTGAGTCTCGGTGAGCGCCGCAGTGACGCGTATTGTGCCGCCGCCGCCACGGTGACCGTGCTCGACGGCGTTGGTACACGCCTCGCCGACGGCGAGCACTATGTCGTATGCCTGGTCCGGGTCGACCGGCACCTCGGTCAGCCAGGCCTGCAGCGCGTGGCGTACTTCGGCCAACCGCGCGGCCTCTGCCGAGAAATCGATCTCGAACGGTTTCACGGCGCTGTGCTGCCGAGATGGGTGCGTCGTCACCTGATGCCTCCCTCTCCATCTCGACGTCCAACGAATCCGCGAGAACACCCGCGCCATTGGCAGTACCCCTGCGGTATCCGGATATGCCGCGTCCGGGCGTGACAAAACCCTCTCGCCGCAGCCCTGCGGATACGTCCGAGCCAGGGTACCCCGATGCGGCGCAACGGTTTGCGGCCCGAGCTGATGGGGTAGGTTGCTTGGGCAAGAATCGCTCGCACATTCGCCGACCCGGCGAAGCTAGAGGCAAGAGGTAGAAAAGTGGCGAATCGCAACCGAGGAGACCTTCGGTGAGTGTAGAAGGCGGCTTCCGAGACCTCGACGTGCAGACACGAGCACAAGACGACTTCGAAATCCTTTCCGTACGCGGTGAAGTTGACATGGCCTCGGCGCCCCAGTTGCAAGCGGCGCTGGAGAAGGCACAGCAGGGCGGCAGGACACTGGTGGTCGACATGACCCAGGTCGGCTTCCTCGGCTCGGCCGGTCTCAGCGCGTTGCTGGTCGTGTCCAAGGCCGCGCCCTATCAGCTGCGCGTGGTCGCCTCCCACGAGGTGGCTCGACCGATCGAATTGACCGGGCTGGACAAGCTGCTCGCCGTCTACGCCACCCTGGAAGCGGCGATCGCCGCGGAGCCGAACGCGCACTAGGTCCGAAGTCGCGGGGGCCCCCCCCCCCCGGGCCGCCCCCCCCCCCACCGCGCGCCGGGCCCCGCCGCCGCGATGTCAGCCGATCGCGAAGCGCAGCAACGCCTGGCGATCGCCCTGCTTGATCTTGCCCTTGCGGTCGAGGACCTCCAGCTGCCACACCGGACCGTTGCGGAAGGTCCGCGCGATCGCGTTGGCGTTCTCCGCACCGAGCAGTGACGGCCAGATATCGGCGACAGGCTGGGTATCGCCGCCGGTGGCGTCGTAGATCTTGAACGAGACGTTGTTCGCCTTCTCGAAGGAACTGCCCTTCTTGAACGCGACGGCCACGAAGACGATGGAGTCGATCGCGGGGGGAACATTGGCGAACGTGACGTGCACGGTCTCGTCGTCGCCCGCGGCCGCACCGGTCTGCTCGTCGCCGGTGTGCAGCACCGATCCGTTGCCGAGCGGGTCGAGCGAATCCAGGCCGGCGAATCGCACCGGCTCAGCGCCCTGGAACAGCACGGCGATCAGGTCGAGGTCGACACCGCGCTTGCGCCGGGCCATTCCGAGAATTCCACCGCTGGAACCCGCCGACGGATCCCAGCTCACCCCCACGCTCATTTTGGTGATACCGGCGAGATCGGCCGCGCCGTCTTCCTTCTTGAGAGTAATCACGATTTTCAGGCTACGGACTTCGCCCGCCCCGTGCATGACGACGGAATACGCTCGTCAGCCGGAGTGGGTCGCGAGGTAGACGAGGGCCGTGACCGCCAGCGCGATCGCGCCGAGGATGCCGCCCGCGATCGTGTCGGCGCGATTGGTGGCCACACCGTTCTCGATCCGTTCCCAGCCGATGAACGCGGCGGCCACGGCGCCGATACCGGCTGGGGCGGCGACGAACTCGCTGACGACGGGAATGAACGAGACCGCGCAGGCGATGATGCCGAGCACCAACGACGCGAGGCCGACACCGTTGCGTGGCGGCGGAAGGGTCTCTGGACCGGGCATTGCCTGAGCGTAGTCCCGCCGCGGGGTGGGTGCTGGTCACGCCCGGTCACAAGCCCTCGGTCACAGCTTCGTCATGGTTGATCGAGCAGGGGCCGGGTACTCCATGAAAATGGCAGCCCTGCAGGGATTCATTTCAGCGTCCCGGTTTCCGGGCTGTGGAGTTCGAGAAGGGATAAGGTTTGTCGATTTCAGCTGACGAATCGAAAAGTCGAAACCCGAACAAAGGTTATGTAGCCCTGCTGGGCTGGAGTTTGAATGCGGTCGAGGCGGTTGACCGGTTCGACCGCCGCTATATCGTAGTTGCGCCCGAATGGGCGGAAAGTTATTGCACGGAGCACGACATACCCTATATCCCCTGGGATTTCGAGCGGCTCAACGATCGTTCGATGGAGATCGCCGAGACCCTGAAGAAAAAGGGGGTCGATGTCGCCATTCCGATCTTCGAGGAGACGGTGGAATGGGCCGGGGCGATCAACTCCGTCCTGCTCGACAATCCTCGCCTGCTCGGGCAGTCGATGCTGCTGCGTGACAAGTCGTTGATGAAGCGGCGCGCGCAGCTCGGCGGTATCCGGGTCGGAATCTTCGAAGAGGCGCACGAACGCGATGACGTGATCCGATTCCTGAAGCGGGTCAATCAAACCCTGCTGAAACTCGACGGTGATCCCAACGATCCGATTCACCTCAAGGCGTTCGACAAGGCGGGCTGCCTCGGTCACCGGATCATCCGGACCCCCGACGAGGTGGACTCCATCCCCGACGACGAGTTCCCGATGCTGATGGAATCACACCTGGACGGCTGGGAGTTCGCGGTCGAGGCCTGGGTCCACAACGGCCGCATCTGCTTCCTGAACATCTCGGAGTACGTGACGCTCGGATACTCGGTGTTCGTCCCCGCGACGCCGGAACTCGAGAAATATCGGCCCGAGATCACCCGGCAGGTCGAAAAGCTGATCAAGACTTTCGACATCGAGTTCGGCTTCATCCATCCCGAGTACTTCGTCACCAGCGACGGGGAAATGTATTTCGGCGAGGTCGCTTACCGGCCACCGGGTTTCAAGGTGTTCGAACTACTGGAACGGACCTACGGTTTCAACGCCTACCACGCACTGGTGCTGGCGTTCGACCCGAAGACCACCGACGAGGAGATCGACGCGTTCTTCCCGAAGGAAGTGGTGGATGCCACCGGCCATGCGGGGTGCTTCGGCGTGTATCCGCGGCGACGTGTGGTCAGCCGGCTGTCGGTGCCGCCCGAGACCGAGGATCACGATTACTTCGAGACGCACGAGCTCACCGCGCCGCAGGCCGAAAAGGTCACCAAACGAACCGCATTCGGTAATCACTGGGGTCTGCTCTATTTCTTCGGTGAGGACCCGTACACTCTGCGGGATCTGTTGAAGCGACAAGAAGAGCTCGACTTCTATATCTGATCCGTTGCCATGGCAACGGTGGGCGAAGGGATCGGCGATTGAGTCCGGACGGCCACGACGGGACGAGCCTGGACCGGCGCCTCGCCACGATGGACCACGCCACACAGTCCCTCGCGGACGCAGGCGATTTCGGCAAGCAGGTCAAGCTGCCCAGGGTCATGGACTCCCTGCGGCGGGTGCTTCTGCTGCCCGGCGGTTGCGCCGCGGTGCGCGAACGCGCCGAGAAGCTGGAGACCGCGGGCCTGTTCCTCGGCACGGATTGGGCACAACCGCAGATCCTCATCCCGGCGCTGAGTACCGGTGCGTTGCGCAGCGCCAACGCCGACACCATGGTGTTGGAGGCGGTGAGTGATCTGCGATTGCTCGCGGTGGCCAAGGGCGAATATCGGCACGCGCTGGTTTCGGCCGAACAGGCCGCTGATCATCTGTCGCAGGTACTCGCGGTGAATCTGTCGCTGCTGTTCTCCCCGCCCACCGAGGCCGAGCGGGAACAGCAGGGGCGGATGGCGCAGGTCTCGCGCGAGCTGCTGCACTATCTCGTCGCCGAGGTCGGGTACGAGAAGGTGCTCGAGAACCTGGTCGACGAGATCTGGCGCATCCTGCGGCAACGGCCGATCCAGGTCGACGGGGTCAAGCGGATGATCACCCAGATCGCCGTGGCCCGGGCGAATCCCGACGTGGATCTCGGCGCCAGCGGTCTGGGCGCCGACCGGCTGATCAGCAGCCTCTACGGGACCACCGAGGGGTGCAGGGAAGACCCCGGGGTCGAGGTCTACCGCGCGCGGCTGGAATCGATGGACGACAGTGCGTTGCAGTACGAGGCAACGGGATTCGCGCGGTCCATGCACGACACCGGGCTGGTCTCGCCGTATCACGCTGTGCTGCTGCGTTTTCTGCTCACCAAGGGTGCGTACCTGCTCGGCGAGGCGATGGGTCTGTCCAGCACCGGCCGCGACAGCCTGCTCTGCTATCACGAACTCGTCCACACCCTCATCGAGCAGGCCGTCCACGTCGAAACGGCGCAGTGCGTGTACGGACTCACCTTGCTGCTCGAACGCGGCATCCTCTATCAGCCGCCGGTCGCGCCCGCGCTGTGGCGTCAACTGGCACTGCGGCTTTCGCCGCACTCGCGTCGGCGGCTGACCCAGGTGTTCGGGCCGACGCCGGAACCGCGGGCGTGGTTGCTGTCGGGGATGCTGTCGGTTCTCGGCCTGCCGCTGGGAATCGGGCAGGGCGACAACCCCACCTGCCAATCGGCGCGGGCACTGTCGATGTGGGCCTACAACGACCCTGACTATCTGCTGCAGACGCTGGTGTGGGCCGCGCGCGACGACGAGATCGTCATGCACTTCGAAGGACAGCCGATCTCCTCGCGCGAGACCGATGACACGGAATCGACCGCGCTGCAACTGGATCTGGACCCGGTATCGCTGCTGGTGGTACCGCACCTGGACCGGATCTACGCGGAGATGGGACGGCGCTGTATCGGCCGCGACGGCGATCCGCACCGCTGGATCAACCCGGAATTCCACGGCTGGTGGTCCGGACGCGGCTTCCGGATCAATGTCGACGTGGCCACCGGGCAGCTGACCGACCTCGACGAATTCCTGCGCCACTTCTACGCCGGGTACCACCCCTTCTACAACGGCAACCAGCCGGTGATCCACCCGCAGCCCGCCGGTATCGCCGTCACCGACAGCGCGGCCCGCTTCGTCGGCTGGCACGCGATCACCGTGCTGCGCGTCAGCCTCGACCCGCAGGATGTGATGCGGGTGTACTTCTACAACCCGAACAACGACAGCGGCCAGGACTGGGGCGACGGGGTCGTCGTCGGAACAGCCGGGCACGGTGAGCGTTTCGGTGAAGCGTCGCTGCCCTTCGAGCAATTCGCCTCGCGGCTCTACATCTTCCATTTCGATCCGCTCGAGCCGGGTGAGCTGGCCGCCGTCGAGCGCGCGGAGCTGGACCGGGTGATCGGCTATCTGCGGCGCAGTTGGGGTGCCGACCGCATGCCTGTGGAAACGGGTGCGGCCGAACAGGATTGATCACAGCAAACGTTCAGAGTCGAACGCTAGGGTGTGGGCGTCGGCGCGCTTCGTGCCGCGATGAGCAAGGGGATTCGATATGGGTGTCAGCTTGTCCAAGGGCGGCAATGTCTCACTGACCAAGGCGGCGCCGAACCTCACCGCCGTCGCGGTCGGCCTCGGCTGGGATCTGCGGACCACCACCGGCACCGACTTCGACCTCGACGCCAGCGCCATCGGCCTCGGCGCCGACAAGAAGGTGGTGTCGAGCGGGCACTTCGTCTTCTTCAACAACCTGAAGTCGCCCGAGGGCGCGATCGAGCACGCGGGCGACAACACCACCGGCGCCGGCGACGGTGACGACGAGACGATCAACGTCGACCTGGCCAACACCCCGGCCACGATCGACTCCATCGTGTTCCCGGTCTCGATCTACGACGCCGCCACCCGCAACCAGTCCTTCGGCCAGGTGCGCAACGCCTACATCCGCGTCCTCGACCGCAGCAACGGCGAGGAACTGGCGCGCTACGACCTCTCCGAGGACGCGTCCACCGAAACCGCCATGGTCTTCGGCGAGCTGTACCGCAACGGCGCCGAGTGGAAGTTCCGCGCCACCGGCCAGGGCTACGCCTCCGGCCTGGAAGGAATCGCCCGCGATTTCGGCGTCAACCTGTAGCGGGGCCGGTCAGCTGCGGACATTCCCGAAGGCCGGGAAGATACCGCAGCTGACCAGCCGGCTTCTCAGCGTCCGGATTCCGCGGTGCGATGTCACCCGACCGGCCCAATTCACCCGTGGTGGGTGAGGTGGTGGGTACCGCTGACAGCGAGCATCGAGTCGACGCGTCGACCGAGCTGAGGAGCTGATTCGCGATGGCATTGGACTACGACGATCGCACCGATTTCGAGAATGCTGATCGCGGGTTCATCAAGACCTTGACGCCCATGCGGATCGCCGAGGCCGACGGCACGGTCGTTTTCGACACCAGTGGGTACGGGTTCCTCGACGGGCCGTGTCCGGAAACGATCAACCCGAGTCTGTTCCGGCAGGCCCAGCTCTGTGTGAAGAACGGGCTGTTCGAGGTCGTGGACGGCATTTATCAGATCCGTGGTTTCGACATCTCCAATATGACGATCGTCGAGGGCGATACGGGCATCATCGTGATCGATCCGCTCATCTCGGCCGAGTGCGCGGCGGCCGGGTTGGCGTTGTATCGCGAGGAGCGCGGCGATCGGCCCGTCACCGGTGTCATCTATACCCACTCCCACGGCGACCACTTCGGCGGTGTCGACGGCGTGCTGCCCGACGGTCGTGGTGACGTGCCGATTCTCGCGCCCGCCGGTTTCATGGCGGAGGCCGTGTCGGAGAACGTCTACGCGGGTGTCGCGATGACGCGACGCGGCACCTATATGTACGGCATGGGGATGACGCCCGGACCCGAAGGCCAGTGCGGCACCGGGCTGGGCATTCAGGCCTCCCATGGCACGTTCGGCCTGATCCCGCCGACCGTCGACATCACCCACACCGGCCAGCAGGAGACCGTCGACGGGGTCCCGATCGTCTTCCAGATGACGCCGGGCACCGAAGCGCCCGCGGAGATGAACTTCTATTTCCCCCGCCACCGCGCACTCTGTCTCGCTGAGAACGCGACCCACAATCTGCACAACCTGCTGACCCTGCGCGGCGCCCAGGTGCGCGATCCGCGGATCTGGTCGCGCTACATCGACGAGGCGATCGAGATGTTCGCCGTCGACGCCGACGTCGCGTTCGCCTCGCACCACTGGCCCACCTGGGGTGCGGAGAACATCATGGAATTCCTGGCGCTGCAGCGCGACCTGTACATGTACCTGCACGACCAGACCCTGCGGATGATGAACGAGGGACTCAACGGCCCGGAGATCGCCGAACAGTTCGAGTTGTCGCCGAACCTGGCCGACGCGTGGAGCGCCCGTGGCTATTACGGGTCGGTGAGCCACAACGTCAAGGCGGTCTACCAACGCTATCTCGGCTGGTTCGACGGGAACCCGACCTCGCTCTGGGAGCACCCGCGTACGGCGAAAGCGGTCCGGTACGTCGAGACCATCGGCGGCATCGACGCGGTGATCGAGAAGGGACGTGCCTACGCCGACTCGGGCGATCTGCGCTTCGCCGCTGAGCTGCTCACCCACGCCGTGTTCGCCGAACCGGACAACGAAGCCGCGAAAGACGCCCTCGCCCAGACCTATCGAACACTCGGCTTCGGTGCGGAGAACGCCACCTGGCGCTGCTTCTACCTCACCGGCGACAACGAATTGCGGCGCGGAATCCAACGGACCGAGCTCGACCTCGGCGGCGGGATGGCTGCGGCACTGTCGGTGGAGCAGCTGTTCGACTCGATCGCCATCCGGGTGAACGGCCCACGCGCGGCGCAGGATTCGTTCCGGATCGAATGGCATTTCACCGACCGGGACTCCGTCGTGCGTCTCACCCTGTCCAATGGTGTTCTCATCCAGACACCGGACCCACGGTCCAAGGCCGACATCGACCTCACCCTCACTCTCACCAAGCCACAACTGCTCGGCATCCTCGCCGGCAAGGGCCTGGACGGGATCGACCACACCGGCGACTCCGGCGTCCTCCAGCGGCTGTTCGGCCTCCTGGACACCCCCGACCCGAACTTCGCGGTCGTGACACCGTAACCGTGCGGCGATGCGGCCGCGCCGGCCCCGGGCGCGGCCGCATCGCCGGTCAGAGGTGTGCGTTCCATTCGTCCAAGACTGCCGAGAGCTCTCGGTCATAGCGTTGCCGCATGGCAACAACACGAACTTCCCCCGGACGCGCGGAAGCTGACCAGCTCCTGGCCGTTCTCGACGAGTGGCAGGTGGCGATCGTCGCCAACGACGCGGACCAAATCGGTTCCTACATGGCCGACGAGTGGATCATGGTCTCCGAGAACGGCATAACCACCGCCGAACAGTTCCTGGCCTTCGTCCGGTCGGGCGATCTCACGCACTCGGCGATGGAGCGCGTCGGTGAGCCCCGAATCCGCTACCACGGCGAACTCGCCCTCCTGAGCACCCGGGTCACCAATACCGCCCATTACCAAGGCATTCGATTCGACGCCGACGAATGGACCACTGACGCCTTCATCCACACCGACGGCCGGTGGCGCTGTCTGCTGACCCAGATCACCGCCACCAAGAAGTAGTGTTCGCGCGGGAGATCAGGCGGGCGGGGTGGCCATGAGGGCTCGGACGTGGCCGAGGACGTCGGGGTATCTGCGCAGGTGCGCGCCGCCGTTGAGATCGATGGTCGAGCCGGTCATCCAGGTGGCCTTGTCCGAAGCGAGGAAGGCGGCCATGTCGGCGATCTCCTCGGGACGGCCGCTGCGGCCGAGCGGGGTGTTCTCCAGGTAGTCCTCGGTCAGGCCGGGGACGAAGGCGATGCCGGCAACCAGGGGAGTGTCGACGAGGCCGGGGGAGATGGCGTTCACGCGGACCCGGCGATCGGCCAGCTCCAGCGCCGCGACCTCCACCAGCATCAGCACGCCTGCCTTCGCGGCGCAGTACGCGGCCATTCCGGTGCCGGGCTGGCGTCCGTTGAGCGAGGCGATGCAGGTGATGCTGCCGCCGTCGGCGATGCGGCGGGCCGCGTGCTTGAGCACGAGAAAGGTTCCGGTCAGGCAGACGTCGAGGGTGAGCTGCCAGTTCGCGAGCTCGAGGTCGGTGATCGGGCCGGTCATCGACAGGCCCGCGCAGCTGACCACGGCGTGCACGTCGTCCAGGTCTGCGAATCCGGCCGCGACGGACGCTTCGTCGGTGACGTCCATCCGGATGCTGGAGGCGGACCCGCCGATGGCTGTCGCGGCCTCGGCGGCCGCACTGTCGTTGACGTCGGCGACGATCACCCGGAATCCGTCGGCGGTGAGGGCGTGCGCGGTGGCCAGGCCGATGCCCGACGCGCCACCGATCACGATGGCGGTGCGCTGGTCTGTGGTCATGGTGCTCCTCGCGGCTGCGGACCTGCCCAGTAGACAGATTCTGGAAACTGTCCAGCGATCGTAGACACATTCTCGAAGATGTCTACTCCGTTGGTAGGATCCGTCCGTACCAGGACTGATCAGCCGTTCGGGAGGTGGGCCACGTGGTCGAAACACAGGCGGTGACCGTCGGGGACAGGCTGATCGATGCGGCCCAGAAAATGCTGGCCCGCAAAGGGATTCGATCCACGACGATGATCGAGATCGCCGAGGAAGCGGGGGTGTCGCGCGCCTGGCTCTACCGGCACTTCCCCGACAAGACCGCGCTGCTCGGCGCCGCGATCGTTCGGCTCAACGACGCGCTGTGGACCGGATCCCGCGCCGAACTCGACGTTCTCGGCACCTTCGGCGAACAACTCGCGGCAGGCGTGCGCATCGGCCGGGGAGCCTACGACGCCCCCGGTGCGCTGATCATGCGTCTGCGGCGCGACGAACCCGACGAATTCGCGCTGTGCACCGGTGCCGGCGTTTCGGGCCTCGTCCCCGATCTGGCCGACTTCTGGCTGCCCTACGTCGAAGCGGCCCTCGCGCGCGGCGAGATCCATCCCGGCCATGACCGCACCGAGGTCGCCGAATGGGTTGCGCGTGTACTGATCAGCCTCGGGACCGTCCCCGGTGAAACCGTCGACGTCGACGACAACGCCGCGGTGCTGCGCTACCTCCGTCGCTACCTACTCCCTGGACTGACCACCGACCCGATTGCGGGATAAGCCGTCTCACGCACGTCGATGACGCTCAGGCTCGGTCGGGGGTTCCAGGTGGAGACGGCCCAGATGACGATGAGGTCGATGACGATGATGATCACCGACCACCACGGGTAGTACGGCAGCGACAGGAAATTGGCGATGATCGACAGGACGGCCAGGCAGTAGGCGAAGATCCGGGCCCAGGTCGCGGTCAGCATCATGCCGATGGCCACCGCCACGAGGAATACCCCCAGCGCCAGGTGGATCCAGCCCCAGCTGCTGACGTCGAGCTCGTAGCTGTATTCGCTCGGGATCAGGAATAGCTCGTCCTTGGTGACGCCGGCGATACCGCGCAGGATGCTCAGCGTGCCTGCCACCAGGAGCATGATCGCCGCGAGCATGGTGATGCCTGCCGCGAGACCCTGGCGGACGGGGTGCGAGGTGATCGTCATGGATTCGACGGTAGGGGCCGTCGGGGACGATCCGGATCCCCCGTTCTGGGTGAGGTCGAGCGGCTCCGACGGATTCACCCGATTCGGATGATGTGGACGGCCGGGGTTCTTCGCGACGATGGCGGCAAGGGTCGAACCGTGACCGCCGCCCGGTGGACACGCATCACAGAAGTGAGGGTCGAATCATGTCGTCGGTGTGGGACGTTCTCTGGGTCATCATTGTGAGCTTCTGCTTTGTCGCCTACCTGATGTTGATGTTCTACCTGCTCACCGATCTTTTCCGTGACCGGTCCACCTCGGGCTGGGTGAAAGCGGTGTGGGTGGTGTGTTTGATCCTGTTCCCGCTGCTCACCGGACTGGTGTATCTGATCTTCCGCGGTAGCGGCATGGCGGAACGAACCGCCGAAGCGCAGAAGCAGGCGCGCACGGAGGCCGACGATTACATCAGGCAGGCCGCGGGCACGAACTCCGCCGCCCAGATCGCCGACGGGAAGAAGCTGCTCGACGCCGGGGCCATCACCGAGGCGGAATTCCAGCAGCTCAAGGCCAAGGCCCTCGCCTGACATCCGCGCACCGGCGTCGCTCACAGACAGGAACACCATCTGATGACCAGTCAGCAGGAAGCCTCGGCCAGCGTCGAAGCCGACAACGAGACGTTGCTGCGTTCGCTACCGTTCGAAGACACCCAGGATTTCGCCGATGCCGAGCGCGGGTTCGTCGCGGCGCTGACGCCGGGGGTGGTGAAGAACGCCGCGGGCAAGGTGGTGTGGGACATCGACGCCTACTCGTTCCTCGACGGCGAGTGCCCGCCCACGGTGAACCCGAGTCTGTGGCGGCAGTCGCAACTGTGTGTGAAGCAAGGCCTGTACGAGGTCACCGACGGCATCTTCCAGATCCGCGCATTCGATCTGTCCAACATGACGCTGGTCGAAGGTGACGCCGGCGTGATCGTGATCGATCCGCTGATCTCGGAGGAGACCGCCGCCGCCGGGCTCGCGCTGTACCGCGAGCATCGTGGCGACCGCCCGGTGGCCGGGGTGATCTATTCGCATTCCCACATCGACCATTTCGGCGGTGTGAAAGGGGTGACCACCGAAGCAGAGGTCGCGGCGGGGCGTTGCCCGATCATCGCGCCGGTCGGCTTCACCGAACACGCGGTCGAGGAGAACGTGTACGCGGGCACCGCGATGGCGCGCCGCTCGGCGTACATGTACGGCGCCGCACTTCCTCGTGGGCCGAAGGGGGCGGTCGGTGCCGGTCTCGGGCCGACCAATTCGCTCGGCACCCCGACCTTGATCTCGCCGACGGTCTACATCGACCACACCGGGCAGACCGTGACGGTGGACGGGGTGAGCATCGAATTCCAGATGACGCCGGGCACGGAGGCGCCCTCGGAGATGAACTTCTACTTCCCCGATCGGCGGGCGCTGTGCATGGCCGAGAACGCCACCCACACCCTGCACAATCTGCTGACATTGCGTGGTGCGCTGGTTCGCGATCCGCACGTGTGGTCGAAATACCTCACACAGGCGATCAACCGATACGCCGCCCGCACCGATGTCGTGTTCGCCTCGCACCATTGGCCGACCTGGGGAACCGACCGGCTGACCGAGTTCCTCTCGGTCCAGCGTGATCTCTACGGCTACCTCCACGACCAGACGTTGCGGGCATTGAACAAGGGCTCCACCGGCATCGAGATCGCCGAGGACCTGCCCTTGCCGCCGGCCGTCGTGAACTCGTGGTCGACCCACGGCTATTACGGGTCGGTGAGCCACAATGTCAAAGCGATCTACCAGCGATACATGGGCTGGTTCGACGGCAATCCCGCCACGCTGTGGCAGCACCCGCCGGTCGCGAACGCCCGCCGCCATGTCGAATTCATGGGCGGTGCCGACGAAGCCGTCGCCAAGGCGCGAAAGTCCTACGACGAGGGCGACTTCCGCTGGGTGGCCCAGGTGCTCAACTACGTCATCTTCGCCGACCCCGACAACGCCGAGGCGAAAGCGCTACAGGCCGACACGCTCGAACAGCTCGGCTTCGGCGCGGAGAACGGCACCTGGCGCAACTTCTTCCTGATGGGCGCCTACGAATTACGCAACGGCAATGTCGGTACTCCGCTGGCGACGTCCTCGGCCGACATTTCCGCCGCCCTGTCCGTGGAGCAGGTGTTCGACGCGATGGCGCTGCGCGTCGACGGCCCGCGCGCGTGGGACGCGACAATCGTCATCGACTGGCGCACCACCGATTCCGGCACGGTGCACCGCACCGAACTGCGCAACGGAGTGCTCGTGCACTTCGACGTCGAAGGCGAGCCCCCGCCCGCCCAGGCGACGTTCACGCTCACCGAAGCGGACCTGCGCGCGGCACTGCTCGGTGGCCAGGATCTGGCGACGATGATCGGCGACGGTCGCGTCACCGCCGAGGGTGATCCCGCCAAGCTGGCCGAACTGGTCGGCTACCTCGACGCCCCCGACCCGGATTTCGCGATCGTAACCCCCTGATCCACCGGTCCGCCGTCGAAGGAGCTGCGATGGGCGCGAGGGGCGACGGTGCGGCGGCGGACCGGTGACCGACATCGTGCGGCGGGTACGACGGTGGTTCGCGACCGAGCGCATGTCGAAAGCCGATGTCGTCGCGGGAATTCCGGGTGCGATCGGCGGGGTACCGGACGGGATGGCGGCGGGTGTTCTCGCGGGGGTGAGTCCGGTGCACGGGCTCTACGCGAGCATGGCTGGGCGATTCTTCGGCGGGTTCGGCACCAGCACGCAGCTGATGGTGGTCACCACGACGAGCGCGTCCGCGTTGGCGGTGGGTTCGACCCTGACCGATGTCGAACCGGATCAGCGGTCGGGCGCCATCGTGATGTTGACACTGGTCGCGGGCGCGATGATGATCGTCGCCGCGATCTTGCGGCTGGGCAAGTACACCCGGTTCGTCTCGCACTCGGTGATGACCGGATTCCTGCTCGGCATCTCGGCCAACATTCTGTTCGGTCAGTTGCCGAGTCTGCTCGGCGCGCCGGTGCGGGGGTCGATCGCGGCGGAGAAGGCGCTGCACGTGGTGCTGCATCCGCTGGACTTCGACTGGCGGGCCGCCGTTGTCGGCGTACTCGCGACGATGCTGCTCATCGGGTTGGCACACACGCGGCTGCGCACGGTCGCCGCCCTGTTCGCCTTGGTGGTGCCGATGATCGTCGTGCTCGCTTTCGGCTGGAGCGATGTCGGTACGGTCGCTGACACAGGCGAGATTCCCACCGGGATTCCGCTGCCGCACCTGCCCGACGCGAGCACGCTGTCGCTGTCGTTGATCGCCGGGGCGCTGGCGGTGACGCTGATCGTGCTGGTCCAGGGGGCCGGGGTCGCGGAGTCGGCGCCCAACCCCGGTGGGACGCGGAGCTCTGTCGATCGTGATTTCACCGCGCAGGGCATCGGCAATATCTTCGCCGGGTTGTTTCGTGGGATGCCGGTCGGTGGGTCGGTGGGGCAGACGGCGATCAACGTCTCCTCGGGTGCGCGTGGCCGTTGGGGCGGAATGTGGTCGGGGCTCTGGATTCTGGTGATCCTGGTCGCGCTGGCCGGGGCCGTCGGCCGGGTACCGCTGCCCACACTCGCCGCGATACTGATGGTCGCCGCAGCGCGTTCGATCGATCCCGACCGTCTCGTTGCCATCTGGAGCAGCGGCGCCATCTCACGGACCGCGCTGCTGGTGACCTTCTTCGCCACCCTGCTGTTGCCCGTGACGGCGGCGGTCGGTGTCGGTGTCGGGTTGTCGCTGCTGCTGCAGCTGAACCAGGAGGCCATCGACTTGAAGGTGGTGCGGTTACGGGTCGACGGCGAGCATCTCGTCGAGGCGAAAGCGCCGACCACATTGTCCGACAACGAGATCGTGATCCTCGATGTCTACGGCAGCCTGTTCTACGCGGGCGCGCGCACACTGCAGGCGAGGCTGCCCGACCCCGACGGCGCACACGACCCGGTCGTCATCCTGCGCCTGCGGGGGCGCACGAGCGTGAGCGCGACCTTCCTGCACGTGGTCGGCGACTACGCCCGCCGGCTGGACGCGCTCGGCGGCCGCCTCTACCTCAGCGGTGTCGACCCGCGCATTCGCGACGTCTGGACCGACGACCTGCTGCACGCACAGGGCCTGCACATCGAATTCTTCCCGGCGACAAGCACTCTCGGCGAGTCGACCCTGGCCGCCTACGCCGACGCCGAGGTTCGGATCCACCGAGAACGGAGGTCGTGACGTGGGCGGACTGATGGCGTTGCTGTTGCCGGAGATCGTGGGATTGATGGTGACACCGGGCGCGGTGATCGGCTGTGTCCTGTTGCTGCGCTCGCGCGACCCGGTGCGCAACGCATCGATGTTCGGGCTCGGGTTTCTGGTGGTCTATTCGATCGTCGCGCTCGCCGCGTGTATCGGCGGTGCGCCGGACCCGTCGGCGACCACGGCCCACACCTCCCACGTCGCCGGGCTCGTGGTCGGCCTGATCTTTCTCGCACTCGGTGTCTTCATGCTGGTTCGGCCCCGCCGGAACACCGGCGAAAAGCCACGCGTGCTCGATGAACTCGCCACCGCGGGCCCACGCAAGGCCTTCGCGATCGGCGTCGTACTCGGGGTGCTGAACCCGAATCTGTTCATCATGATGTCGGGGATGAGCGTGATCGCCAGCTCCGCCGTCGGCCTGGCCGCGGCGCTGTTGGCGACCGTGATCCTGCTGGTCGCGGCGGTCGTCGACTTCCTGATTCCGATCGGGATCTATCTGGCGATGGGCGAACGGGCCGAACACGGTCTGGCGGTCGCGCAGACGTGGATGCTGAGCCACAGCCGGATCCTGACGTTGTCGGTACTGCTCGGATTCGGTGCCCTGTTCACCGCTCGCGGCATCGTCGACCTCGCCGGCTGAGATGACTGTTCGGAAAGGACCGCCATGCTGAGCTTTCTTGTCCCGCAGGAGCAACGTCGATCGCTGGACGAGCTGACCGACAAGCTGGACCTGTCGGTGGGCCAGGTCGCGTCGAAGCGGTCGGCGTTCTGGATCATGCTGGTGATGTCGGCGGTGATCGCTATTTCGGGGGTCATCGGCGATTCCACCGCGACGGTGATCGGCGCGATGATCGTCGCGCCGCTGTCGATACCGATCCTGGGTGTCGCGTTGGGCGTGGTGACCGGTCGCGGGCCGTTGCTCGGCCGGAGTCTGCTGCTGGTCCTGTCGGGGATCGTGGTGGTGGTCGCGCTGGGGTTCCTCTTCGCGCAGGTGCTGCCCAATCCGGTGAATGTGCTGTCCAACGCCCAGGTCGTCGGGCGGACCTCGCCGAAATTGATGGACCTGACCGCGGCGATAGCGACCGGCATCGTCGCGGCGATCGCGATCACCCGGCGTGACGTGGGCGATGTGCTGCCCGGGGTGGCGATCGCGATCTCGCTGGTGCCGCCGCTCGGGGTGGTGGGGGTGTGCCTGGGATCGCATGCGCCCGCGCTCGCCGGTGGCGCGTTCGTGCTGTTCGCGTCGAATGTGGTCGCGATGATCATCACGTCGACGATCGTGCTGCTCATCGCCGGGTACGCGCGCGAGGCCGATCCGGCGACGATGCGGCGGGGCCGGGCCTACCTGGTGCTCGGCGCGGCGCTGGTGCTGGTGGCGATCCCGATGATGCTCAACTCGCTGTCGACCCTGTGGGCCGGTCAGATCGCCGACGCGGCCGGCGACTGGCTCCGGGACACACCGGACGCACAGGTCATGGATGTCACCCTGCACAGCGATATCGCGACCGTCTCGGTGCTCGGTCCCGCGCAGTTGCCGCCGCGTGAGGAGTTGCAGCGAAAGGTGGACGAGCTCGTGCCGTGGGACCCGAAGCTGGTCATCATCCACACGGTCGGCGGTCGCGTGCAGTGAGCACAGCGCGACGCCCCCGGCACCGTGGCCGGGGGCGTCGTTCACCGGAAACTCAGCTGAGCAGTTTGGCTTTCGCGGCGGCGAATTCGGCGTCCGACAACGCGCCCGCGGAATGCAGCTCGGCCAATTTGCCGAGCTGGGCGACGGTGTCGTTGCCCGCACTCGGCGCGGCGGGCGGCGGGGGAGCCGGTTGCTGCGGCGGAGGCGGCGCCTGCTGTTGGGCGTAGGCCTGTTGTTCGGCCGCCCGCTGCGCGCCGCGCCGGTTCACCGCGTTCGAGGTGGCGGTCGCGGTTCCCGCGACGACCGCGGTTCTGGCGATGGTGCCGATCAGTCCCGGTCGCCCGACGCGACCCCTGCGAAGTGGCATATCGATTCCTTCCTAGGCGAGGGCGAGCGCGGCGTCGACGGCATCGCGCGGTACCTGCACGTGCAGCGCGACCTCGCCGTCGGCCGCGCGCACGGCGCTTGCCAGGCGCAGTGCCCACGTTTCCTCGAAAACGATGACGACAGCGGTCGTTCCCGGTTCCATCGACGCGCGGACCACATCGAGGTCGTCGTCGCTGACGAGGTCGATGTCGGCGGCCGTCAGACCCGTCAGACCCACCACGGCGATGTCGTCGTCGATCTCGCGTTCGGTGATCGCGCCCGCGTCGTCCATGGACAGCACGATCAGATCGAGCAGCGTGACCGTGCCTTTGGCGACGATCTCGGCCAGTGCCGCGGACACCGATTCGTCGATCTCGGTGCCGGGAAAAGTGAGCACAAGGAATTCGACCGGTCCGAGCGTTGCTGGTGATCCCATGGGCCGAATCATGCCGTCGGTGAGTGCCCGGCTGCTTCACCCGAATCGGATGAAAACAGGCGCGCGCAGTTCACCCGGAAAGTGTGAGGCGCGCCGGGACCGGCCCGCTTAGCGTCGTGGCATGGGCTCAGTAATCGGCGGTCTCCTGCCACTGGCGGTGGGTGTGGCGGTCTCGCCGATCCCGATCATCGCCGCCATTCTGATGATCTTGTCGAAGAACGCGGGCGGTGCCGCGAAGGGCTTCGCCGTGGGGTGGGTGGCCGGCATCCTCGTCGTGACCGGCGTGATGACCTTGCTCGCCGGGACACTGGGCGGCACGGACAGCGAACCGTCGACCGGCGCCTCGATCGTGAAGATCATTCTCGGCATCGCGCTGGTGGTCCTGGCGGTGATCCAGTGGCAGGAACGGTCGCAGACCGAGGTGCCCGGCTGGATGAAGGCGATCGACACGCTCACGCCGGTGAAGGCGCTGGGGCTGGGGGCGCTGCTGTCGGGCGTCAATCCGAAGAATCTGCTGCTGTGTGTGTCGGCGGGTGTCGCGATCGGGGCAGGCGGTCTGAGCGCGGGGGGCGACCTGGTCGCGATCGTGGTGTTCACCTTGCTCGCCTCGGTCACCGTGCTGGCGGTGGTCGTGGGGTACATGCTCGCGGCCGACAAACTCGGTCCGATGCTCGACAGCCTGCGGGAGTGGTTGCAGCTCAACAACCATGCGGTGATGGCGATCGTGCTGTTGATCATGGGCTCCGTGGTCGTCGGCAAGGGCATCGGCGGGCTGTAGCGAGGAGGAATCGTGGCGCTGTCGATACCGGTGTTCGAGTCACTGCACGGCTATCGGCGGGCCTGGCTGCGACCGGATGTGATCGCCGGTCTCACGGTGTGGGCGGTACTCGTGCCCGAAGCGCTGGCCTACGCGTCGATCGCCGGGGTGCCGCCGGTGGTCGGGCTCTACGCGGCGGTGCCGTCACTGGTGCTCTACGCGCTGGCAGGCAGTTCGCGGCACCTGGTGGTCGGCCCGATGTCGGCGACCGCGGCACTGTCGGCGGCGATCATCGCCCCGCTCGCGGGTGCCGACAACGGCCGCTACATCGCGTTGACGGCCGCACTCGCCATCGCGACCGGCCTGGTCGGTCTGCTCGCCGGTCTCATCCGGCTCGGCTTCATCGCCGCGTTCATCTCCGAACCGGTGCTCAAGGGCTTCATCGTCGGACTCGCCCTGGTCATCATCATCGGGCAGGTGCCCAAGTTGCTCGGCGTCGACAAACACGACGGCAACTTCTTCCGGCAGGCGTGGGGCATCATCACCGAGCTGGGCCATGCCCAGTGGCGCACTGTGACGGTCGGCCTGATCAGCCTCGCGCTGGTGCTCGCATTGCGCCGCTGGCTGCCGTTCGTTCCCGGCGCGTTGGTGGCTGTGGGGTTCGGCATCGTGGTCGTGACGTTGTTCGGACTCGACGACGAGGGTGTCTCGATCGTCGGTCATATCGACGCGGGACTGCCCACACTCGGCCTGCCGTCGGCGGTGTCGTTCGGTGACTACCTCGATCTGCTCGGTCCCGCCGTCGGAGTGTTGCTGATCGGCTTCGCCGAGGGTCTCGGCGCCGCGAAAACCTATGCGGCCAAGGCGGGGTATCCCATCGACGCGAATCGGGAGCTGTTCGGGCTCGGCGCCGCCAATCTCGGCGCGGGGCTGAGTTCGGGGATGGTCGTCAACGGCAGTTTGTCGAAGACGGCGGTCAACGGTGGGGCGGGGGCGAAGACCCAGCTCAGCGGGCTTGTCGTGGCCGGGCTCACCGTCGTCACGCTGCTCTTCCTGACCGGGTTGTTCGAGAAACTGCCGGAGGCCACTTTGGCGGCGGTCGTGATCGCGGCCGTCATCGAACTGGTCGACATCGCCGCCCTGCGCCGCCTCTACCGGGTCTGGACCCACATGCTCGCCAGCATCTACGGCAGGGCGGCACGCGCCGACTTCCTGGCCGCGATGGCCGCGATGCTGGGCGTACTGATCTTCGATACGCTGCCGGGTCTGCTCATCGGTATCGGCGTGTCGATGCTGCTGCTGGTGTACCGGGCTTCGCAACCGCATGTGGCCGAGCTCGGCAAGGAGGGGTCGTTGTGGGTGGCCGCCGTCCGGCACCCGGACGCGGCGACGCGCCCAGATCTGCTGGTCGTGCGGGTGGAATCGGGGTTGTTCTTCGCCAACTCCGATTATGTGAAAGACCAGATCGAAGGGCTGTGCACCGACCGCACCCGGATGGTCGTCCTCGACGCCGAGACCTCGCCCTCGGTCGACGTGACCGCCGCGGCGATGCTGCTCGCCCTGCGTGACACGCTGGCGGCCCGGCGCATCGGGTTCGCGATCGCGCGACCGGTCGCCCAGTTCGGTGACGCCCTCGGCTCGGCCGAGCACGGTGATGTCCCGGTCCCGATCTATCCCACCGTCGCCGCCGCGGCCGCGGCACTGTCCGGCTCATGACCATGCTCGCCTGCCGAAAGGAACTCAGATGAACGGCATTCTGGTCGCTCTCGTCGGAGCGCTGTTGTGCTTCTACGGGATTCGCTCGGTCCACCTTGGCTTGCTCGCGATCGGGTTCGGTCTCGGCTGGCTGATCGCGGACCTGTTCAACGCGAGCTTCTGGTGGCTGTTGCTGGCCGCGCTGATCGGCGCGGTGTCGGTCTGGGTGGTCACCTCGCTGGTGTTCCGTTTCGCCTCGTATTTCATCGGCGGTCTGACCGGCGTGATGATCGGTACCAAGCTGGCGACGGTGTTGCAGCCCGGTGACAAGAACGTCGCCTTGAGCATGATCGTCGCGCTCGCGGTCGGCGTGTCGGGCGCGTTCCTGGCACAGAAGTTCCGGGCTCGCGCACTGCTGTGGTTGACCTCGATCGGCGGCGCCAGCATGGTCTGTAGCGGTGTCGCACTGTTCAGCGACTCGCTGTCGTTCCTGCGCGACCCCGAGCCCGGCTGGCAGCAGGTCACCGCCACCCTGGCCTGGGTGGGTCTGTCGATCCTCGGCTGGATCACCCAACGCCACCTGTTCGCCGAGAAGCTGGGCATCCAGCACCTGGTCGGTGACGACGACGAGCCGGACATGAGAGACCGCAACGGCGGCTGGCCCACGAGGTGACCAGCCGGCGGTCGGCACCACCGGCTGGTCGAACCCGGATCAGTGGGCGGTGCCGCCCGTGGCCGGGGTGCGGCCGTGCTTCATCACCAGGGCGAGGATAAGGGCGACGGCCGAGGCCGCCGCGCAGACCCAGAAACCCAGTTGGTAGCCACGATCACCGAACAGGTCGGGCAGCGGGGTGGCCGGTTGGTCCTGGCCGCCGACGCTCACCAGGGCGCTCATGCCGTTGCTGTGCAGGAACGCGGTGACGATGGCGAGACCGATCGCGACACCCATGGACTGCATGACGCCGAGCATGCCCATGCTGACGCCCTGTTGTTCCTGCGGAACCGCCTCCACCAGCAGGATCGGCATACAGGCGTAGTACATGCCGAAGCCGATGCTGAAGATCGAGTTCACGATCAGGAAGTTGGTGGTGGTCAGCGGCAGGACCGCGAAGGCGACGGCCGCGGTGGCGAAGATGACAAGTGCCGCGACGAGCGGCAACCGGGCACCGACCCGCCTGGCGAGCAGACCGGCGACCGCGCCGAAGATCATCGTGATCACCGAACCGAGCAGCGCGATCCGGACGGCGAACTCGAGCAGGGTGTATCCGCTGCCGTAGGTGTAGCCGGGATCGAGCGTCACCTGCACGGCCTCGATCGGCAGTGCCTGACCCGTCAGCTGCTGGATCTGGGCCAGGGTGCCCTGCGCAACACCGTCGACGACGGTCGACTCCGGCGGGGTCTGGGACATGTAGGCGATGGCGTAGGACACGATGCCGATCTGCAGCGACGCGAAGAGCGCACCGGCCAGCACCAGCGCCACGCGGGGGTGGAACAGCAGCTGCATGTCCATGATCGGTGTGGTGGCCCGCTTCTCGACGAGGACGAACAGCACCAGCAGCAACAGGCCCGCGATCAGCCAGGCCAGCGTGGTCGGCTTCGACCAACCCCAGTCGTGGCCCTTGTCGACGTAGATCAAGGTGAGTGCGGCACCACCGGCGAGCAGTGCGGCGCCGACGATGTCGATGCGCTCGGTGACCCGCAGCTTGGACTCGGGCACGATGAACCACACCAGCGGCAACATCACCACAGTGAACGCCCCCAGTACCCAGAAGATGGCACGCCAGCTGTGGTTGTCGACGAGGTAGCCGCCGAGCAGCGGGCCCGCGATGGAGGCGACGCCGAAGCCGGTCGCGGTGAGACCGAGGGCGAGCGGAACCATCTTGCGCGGCATCAGATCCCGGATGAGACCGTAGGCGATCACCGCGGTCGCGATGGCGGTGGCTTGCAGGCAGCGACCGAACAGGAACACACCCCAGTTCGAGGTGGTCGCGTCGAGTACGCAGCCGATCACGAACAGGGCGCCGCAGATGAGGAACATCCGCTTCTTGCCCCAGACATCACTCATCTTGCCGATCAACGGAGACGCGGCCGCGCCGATCAAACCGAAAACGATGATGGCCCAGTTGATGTTGGCCCCGACGCCGGGGAAGCTCGGTGCGATCTTCTGTAGGGCCGCCGCGACGATCGTGTACTGCATCGGGGCGATCTCGGAGAAGAGCACGATCACGGCTAGGACCGTGAAAATTCTTGCGCGCGAAGCGCCTTCGAGTCTTCCGGTGTCATTGGTGTCGTCTGGCTTGATGGTACTGGTGGACATGGCCACGCTCCGTTGTTCGAGCTGATAGAAATTTCGAGCTAGTAGATGTAGGCGGTGTGGGGAAGGTCGGTGACGGAAGTTCCGGCCCGCACGATGAATTCGCCGGGTTCGCTCTCCCAGCCGCTCGCGCCCCAGTGCTGGAAGGCGCGAGCGGGTAGGTCGATCGACACCGTGTGAGTCTCGCCGGGGGCGAGGCTGATGGTGGTGAAACCGGCGAGCCAGCGAACCGGACGGTCGATTGCGCTGTCCGGGCGCGAGAGATACACCTGGACGACCTGTTTGCCGGTTCGCTCACCGATATTGGTCACCGTCAGCGCGACGGTGCGGCCCTCGACGGTGAGATCGCTGGTCTCCCAGGTGGTGTAGCCCAGACCGTGACCGAACGGGTAGGCGGGTTCGATGTCTGCCTTCAGCCACGCGCGGTAGCCGATGTGGATGCCCTCGGCGTAGTCGAGCACGCCGTCGACGGGGGTGGTGTCGAGCACGGGGACGTCGGCCATGGTCTTCGGCCACGTGGTCGGCAGCCGGCCGCCGGGTTCGGCGGTGCCGGTGAGGACATCGGCCAGCGCCGCGCCGAACTCCTGGCCGGGGAACCAGGCGAGCAGCACGGCGGCGACATCGTCGCGCCACGGCATCTCCACCGGCGCACCGGAGTTCACCACGACCACCGTGCGGGGGTTCACGGCGGCGATCGCCGAGACCAGCTCGTCCTGGCGGCCGGGCAGCCGCAGCGAGGTGCGGTCGACGCCTTCGCTCTCGATCTGCTCGGTGGTGCCGACCACGACAACGGCCACCTCGGCGGCCGCTGCCTGTGCGACCGCGGCCGCGAACTCTTCGTCGTCGGCGCGCTGGGGACGGCGGATACCGAGCGTCGCGCCGAGGATGATGCCGAGGCCGGGCATCGCTTCCTCGATGCTGGTCACCACCCGGACATCGACCTCCTCGCCGACGGCGAGCACGCGCGTGACGTGGCGTTGCGGCGGGTTGAGCAGTGCGGCGGCCGGGTCGCCACCGTCGAGCACCATGTTCTCGTCGAGCACGGTCTCGCCGTCGAGGTCGAGCCGGATGTGACCGACCCCGCCGAAACCGATCTGCCATTCTCCGGCCATGTCGGCGCGCAGGCGCGTGTGCAGCTCGATCGTGTTCGACCGCGCCGCGAGCTCATCGCCGAGTAGGACGAGTCGGCTCGTGGTCCGGTGTTGGGTACCGAGCTCGGTCTCGTCCTTGAAATAGCGGGCCGACAAGCCGGGCTCGCCGGTGTCGGGGTCGGTCATGAGGGCGAGCGGGGCCGGGATCAGCGCCTCGGACAGGTGGACGCCCGCGGTGTGTGTCAGCGGTCGTCGGCCGGTGAGACCTTCGACGGGGGTGGTCGTGTGGCCCGGGATGACGGTGGCGCTACCGCCGCCGAGGAACCGGGGTTCCCCCGCCGACGGGCCGAGCAGGGCGACACCGGTTTCCGGTGCGAGCGGGAGGATTCCGTCGTTGCGCACCAGGACCATCGCCTCGGCGGCGACCCGGCGAACCAGGTCCTGTGCCTGCTCGTCACTGAAAACCGGTGTGGGCTGGGGTGTTCCGTCGAGCGCGCCGACGCGGTGTGCGAATCGCAGGATGCGACGGACTTTGTCGTCGATCACGGATTCGGCGATCTCGCCTGAGCGAACCTTCGCGGCCAGCGGCTCACCCCACAGGTACCAGGGCCCCGGCATGCACAGGTCGGTGCCGTTGGCCGCGCTCTCGGTGCTGCGGACCGCGGTCCAGTCCGAGACGACGACACCGTCGAATCCCCACGCGCCCTTGAGTGGTTCGTCGAGCAGCGGGTTCTCGGTCATGGTCGTGCCGTTGACCGAGTTGTAGGCGTCCATGAGCATCCACGCGCCCGCTTCCACGGTGCGTTCGAAGGGGTAGAGGTACAGCTCGTGCAGCGCGCGGTCGCCGACCCGCACGTCGACGGTGAAGCGGTCGGTCTCGGAGTCGTTGGCCACGTAGTGCTTCGGGCACGCGCTGACCCCGTGCGCCTGCACCGATCGCACGTAGGCGCCGGCCATCTCGGCGGTGAGCAGCGGGTCCTCGGAAAAGCATTCGAAGTGCCTGCCGCCCAACGGCGAACGATGCAGGTTCATCGTCGGGCCGAGGACCGCGTAGACGTCCTTGCGGCGCGCTTCGGCGGCGATGAGCGCCCCGATCTCGGTGAGGAGTCCGGGATCCCAGGTCGCGGCGACCGCGGTGCCGGAAGGCAGGCTGACCGAGGGATCGCGCTCGTCCCAGTTCTCGCCACGCACCCCGGAGGGGCCGTCGGACACCGGCATCTCGGCGAGTCCGATCGCGGGGTCACCGGCCATCCGGAACAGTCCTGCGCCGGAGATCAGCCGGAGCTTGCCCTCCAGATCCAGCTCGGCGAGTAGCTCCTTGATGCGGTCTTCCATGAAGAGGCAGCCTTTCTTCGATCAGCGGGTGAGGGTGCTGGCCTGCTCGGACCAGTACGGGTTGTGCAGGAATTCGCCGGTGCCCGCGACGAATGCGCCACGGGCGGCCGGATCGTCGCGCAATTGGCCACGGAACCACGCTGCCGAGTAGCCGAGGTAGCGATAGACGCCTTCGGTGCAGCTGTAGTTGGTGCAGTCGGGCCGGCCCTGGATGTCGTTGTGCTGGGCGCCGACCAGCGCGGCGCGGGCCTTGGGCACCTGCGCGGGCAGGGCGTCGTAGTACGCCTGCATGGACTGCTCGCCGATCAGCTCGGGTGGCAGCTGCTGGGTCCCCGGCGAGATGCCGTCGGCCGAACCGTTGACCAGCAGCACCGAGCCCGAGGTGATCGCACTGGTGTCGACACAGGCGCTCTGGCCGTCGACCGTCGGCAGCGACGAACACACCGCGGCCAGCGGCATCTCGAGCGTCACGGCGGTGTCGACCAGGCCGGACCCACGCGCGAGCGCGTTCAGCGCACCCAGACCGCCTTGGGAGTGACCCGCCGCGCCCACCGCATCGAGATCGATCTTGCCGTGGAAGACGCTGCTCGGGTCGTTGTTCTGCCCGGCGAGGTAGCGCACGGCGTCGAGCATCTGCACGCCGGTTCCGGTGTCGGTCCGGTCGGCGGCGATCACGACGAATCCCCACGACGCGAGGTGTGCGAGCAGGTACGCGTATTCGCGTGGGTGCGCCATCGTGCCGTTGCCCCACGTGATGACCGGGTGAGCGCCCGCGCCGAGATCCGCCGGGTACCAGATGTCGTAGGTATCGCCGGTCGAGGTGCAGCAGTCGGCACCGGATCGCTCGGCCACCGCCCATGGCCCCGGGCTGTAGTAGGTCGCCTCGACCGGCGCGGCCGGCTGGTAGGACGGCGCGGCCGAGACCGGTGCCGTCGACACGGCCGCGGTCAGCGCGACGGCGGTCAGGGCGATGCGGGCGCCTCGATGCACCCGCTGGACAGTTCTGATGCTCACGATCTCCGACGTTAAGCAGGTGAACGGGCATAGAGGGCCCGCCACGTCGTCTTGCAGACATGTTGCAGACACCCACGCGCGGGGCTGCCCGCGACGTATTCTCGAACTGATGAACGAGTCGACCCGCACCGGCGCGGACCTCGGATGACCGAGGTCGGTTCTGCGCTGCGCGCGGCACGAACGGCGGCGGGAATCAGTCTGCAGGGCATGTCCGCGCGCACGAACTATTCGAAGCCGTACCTGGGCCAGCTCGAGACCGGCGCCCGGATGGTGCGCGCCGAACACGTGGCCGCGTACGCGTCGGCGCTGCACACTCCGCTGGATCATCTGCGCGACCGGCTCACCGTCGATTCGGTCAGCGAACTCGACGATCTGCCCACGCAGCTGTCGTCGCTGCTGCTGCCGCCCGTGGCGCACTCGCGCGGCGATCACCCCACCTTCGCCGCGACGGAGCTGGCGGACGCCGAGCAGCTCGCCACCTGGGCGCGCGCCCGGCAGTGGGACGACGGACCGGCGCCGCGCCGCGCGGTGACGGCCTGGCTGTCGGTGAATCTGCCGCGTTTGCAGCAGCTCTCGGCCGGGGGCGGGCATGGCCGCGCCTTCCGGGCCGGTGCCGAGCTGGCCGATATCGCGGCCGCCATGAGCTGGGACGTGGAAGACGTCGTCGCCGGTCGCCGGTACTCGGTCGCCGCGGCACGGCTCTCGCATGCCGCGGGCGAGGAGGTGCTCACCGCCGCGATCCTCGCCGAGGCATCCTGGCAGCTCCTCGACAGCGGCAGGCCGGCCGAAGGGCTCGAGGTGGCCCAGCTGGCCCAATATCTGGCGCGGCGTACCGCGACGCCCCTGCTCCGGGTCGCACTCGCCGAGTTGGAGGCATACGCGCACGGCATTCTCGGTGATCATGCCGCGTTCCAGCGTGCGATTGTCATCGCGGCGGAATGCCGTTGCGAAGCCGCCGGGACAGTGGCCGGTGACAGCGTTGCCGACCGGAGCCTCACCGCGGCCACCGTCGGCATGATTCTCGGACCGCGCCGGAATTGGCCGGGGCCAGGCCAGCAGTGGCGGCTGCTCGGCAACAGCTACCGTCACCTCATCGCTACCCGACCCGATCTGGCTCGCATCGGCTTCGGCGAGATGCACACGCCGCTGTCGCAGGATCTTGTGACACCGGCGACGGCCGCGATCTCCTCGGCACGCCTACAGCTGATGCTCGGCGAGCCCGAGCTGGCTGTCGACCACGTAGGTCTCGCCCTGTCGCTGTGCGGTCGACGACCGACGGGCCGGACCGCTGCCCGGCTGTTGGACTTCCTGCACGAGTCGACCGAGTTCGCCGAGGTCTCGAGGGTCGGCGAGGTCCGCACCAGCATTCGCGAGCTGGTCGCACGCTGAGTTCGCGCTCGACCGTCGGCAGGTTCTCAGCCCGTAGCCGTCACCCGCGCTGGGACATCAGCAGGCCGATGATCCCGGACTCCTGGCTCTGTGTGCTGATCATGTCGCGGGCCGCCTGTTCGACCGGGCCACCGGTGGATATTCCGTCGAACGTCTGCGCCATGGCGATGCCGCCCTGGTGATGGCGGTACATCAGACGCAGGAACATCGTCTCCGCGTCGGCGCCGTGTGCCTGCGTGAGCGCGTCGAGGTCGGCGCGAGTGGCCATGCCGGGCATGGTCATCGACGAGGACGCGGCGGTGTGGTGACCGGTGGGCATCCACGACATCGGGTGCGGGTTGGTCGGGGTCGCCGCGGCCAGCCGGAGCCAGCCGAGCATCATGCCGATCTCGAGGCGCTGGGCATCGGCGATCTGGTCGGCCAGCCGCCGCACGGTGGGATCGACATCGACGGCCAGGCGCTCGACCATGATGAGCGCCTGCTGGTGGTGACCCGTCATGTCCTGCACGAAGCCGATCTCGGTGGGCGTCAATACCGGTGTGACGGTGGCGGTCTCGGAGAAGCAGAGCGGTCGGATGGCCGCGCCGACCACCAGCAGCAGCAGTATCGTCGCCGCACCCGCGGCGCCGAGCAGCACCCGCCGGGTCATGAGCCGACCGTCGACCGCTGATCGGTGGGCGGGGTGTACACCTCGGGCGACAGTTCCAAGGTGAGCAACCCGTTGTCGGCGCAGGCGGCCCAGAGCTGGTTGCCGCGCCACTCGGGAGCGGAGAAGCACCAGTCGGTGGAGAGGTCACCGAAGGCCACGTCACCGGTGCGCGAACTCCGCGCCTGCTCGGGATCGAGAACGCCCGCGTCGACGGCCTGCATCACCGATTGCGCGCTGAGCAGCGGCACTCCGATGATCGAGGCGAGCGCGTGCGGGGAGTTCCACAGTTCGCTGTTCTGACCGGTACGCGCGGGCGGGTTGTAGTAGGCGATCTCGCGTACCCGGAGCGGGTCGCGGACGTCGAAAACCCGGATGCCGGAGGCGATCCAGCCACATGCGAGCGCGGTGGGGTTCACCGGGCGATCGGCGGAGCAGTAGTGGGCGTCGTAGGTGAAGATCGACCCACCCATCCCGGAGGCGAGCGCGCTGTCGCGATGTTGTTGCAGGTTGATCTCCAGCTTGATGGAGTTCACGATGCGCGGGTTGGTGTCGTCGGAGATGTCGATGAGTTTGACGCCGCCGGATCCGGCCTCGTCGGCGGTGAACAGGTAGGGTACGCCGTTGTAGGTAACGGGCACGTTCTGCTGCGTCGCCCAGCCATCGGTCCAGGTCAGCTGGGAGATGATCGGCACCTGCGGGTCGGGGTCGCGCCGCTGCACCGCACTGGTGTCGAGGACGGTGAGCCCGCCCATGTTGTTGGCCAGGTAGAGGCGGTTGCCGTCGGCGCGCAGGCCCATGCCGTGCATGGACTGCCCCGGCATGCCCTGCCAGATCACGCGGGGGTCGGCCGGATCGGTCAGGTCGACGGCGCTGACGATGCCGGGGATGACCCCCGATGCCCAGTAGGTGCGGCCGTCGGGGGAGAAGCCGCCCTCGTGCGCCGTGATCGGGACCGGCAGGCTCACGTCGGTGCCGGGTCCCGGGTTGAGCAGGCGCGGGTGCGCGCAGTCGGAGATGTCGTAGATCGAGATCAGTCCCGCTCCGGTGAACGCGGGAGCTCCGGTGCCGACCAGCAGCTTTCGCGCGGCGTTGACCTTGAGGCTCTCCCAGGTGCCCGCCAGCATCGCGGGTTCGGTGAGCGTGGCGGTGAGCACCGGGTTCGCCGGATCGGCGACGTCGATCACCTGCACGCCTTGCGCGGGACCGAGCAGGTTGCCGGGGAAGAAGCTGCCGAGGTAGACGCAGTGATCGAACTGCGTGGAGGTGATGCCGGCGCCGCGGCCCGCGTAGCCGCCGATGCGGCTGATGTTGCAGCGGTAGCCCTGGGTGCTGCGGCCGCTGTCGCGTTCGGTGGCGGGTACGTCGCCCTGGAGGCCCGGTTCGGGGATCGCGTCGCTCGCACAGCTCGCGCGGGCGACGGCGGTATCGGCGAGGCCGCGGTCCTCCTGAACGACGGCAGGCGAGTCCGGCTGCGCGGTGCCGACGGCGTTGGGGACCACGAGCACGGCCGCGACCGCGATCAGCAAACAGTAACGTGTTCTCATGGCTGACTCTCGTGCTCGGTGGCCAGGGTGACCAGTGCCGCCGCGGTCTGACGGCAGAAGCGCTCGCCGTCCTCGTCACCGCGGGTGAGCGCGCGCAGGAGGGTTGCGCCGCGCAGGAATTCGAAGATCAGGTCGGGATCGCAGGCCGGTTTGACCTGTCCGTTCGCGATCGCCGCGTCGATGGTCGCGCGGATGGCGACCCTGGCCAGGCCTTCGCCGCGTTCCCGCAGGCGCTGGTAGCTCTGTTCGTCGTCGTGGTAGGCCGAGAGCAGGCCGGGGATACCGGAGCGGGCCGCGGGATGGGTGGCCGCGGCGAAGAACAGTCGTGTCCAGGCCAGCAGGTCAGCGGCGATATCGCCGGTCGGCTGCGGGACGGTGCCGGTGTCGAGGGCGAAGATCGCGTCCTCGACGAGGTGGATCTTGTTGGGCCACCGGCGGTAGATCGAGGTGGCGACCACCCCGGCTCGGCGCGCCACGCCCTGGATGGTCGTGGCCTGGAAACCCTGCTCCACCAACAACTCCTGAGTGGCTCGCAGCACCTGCTCGTCCAGCTGTGGGTCGCGCGGTCGGCCGGGACCCTGTCGGGCCTCGCTCTTGTCGGTCACCGGTTGATTCCTCCTTCGACGTGGGCTGAGCGTAGCCGAGGTCGAGCGTTTTTCAAAAACGCTTCATGGTGTATTCGAATTAGCTAACTTGAAACGTGTTCTACACCCTCTCTCGAAGGAAAAGTCCATGCTGACTCCCCAGGACGAACTGCTCTGCCACCAACTGCCGACGACCTTCGACCACGTCGCCCAGAGCGATCTGCGCTGGACCGAACGCATCGTGCTCTACGGCTTCGACACCACCGGCCGGGTCAGCGTCATGACCGGCATGGCGCGCTACCCCAACCGCAATGTGATGGACGCCTACGCGATGGTCACCATCGACGGCACCGCGCACGTGGCGCGGCTCTCGCGCGAGATCAGCGGCAAGTACGACGACCTCGGCGCCTGGCAGATCGGCCCCTACCGCTACGAGATCACCGAGCCGCTGCGCGGCGTGCGCGCGACCCTCGGCGACAACGACCACGGCCTGCGCCTGGAACTGAACTTCGCCGGCCAGTTCCCCGCCTACGAGCAGGAACCCGCCTTCTTCCGTACCCGCGGCCGGGTCCGTGAGGACGCCCGCCGCTACTACCAGAACGGTGAGATCTCCGGGTGGCTCGAGGTCGACGGCGAACGCATCGAGGTCGATCCCAGCACGTGGTGGTTCGGCCGCGACCACTCGTGGGGCACCCGTCACGGCGGCGGTGGCGGCAGCCTCGGTGAGGGCGGCGGCCTGCAGCCCTCGGAGATCCCCGACGGCGTGCTGTACTTCATGGGCATCTTCCAGTTCGACGACGAGCTGGTGCATTTCGCGCAGCGCGAGACCGCCGACGGGCAGCGCTGGCACTTCGAAGGGTCGATCCAGCGCCCGATCGAGGCGGAAGTACCGACCGTGCCGATCGTCGGCGTGACCCATGACCTGAAGTTCCGTGACGACTTCCGGATCGTGTCGGAGGGCTCGTTCACCACCGACGCCGCCGACGGCAGCGTGCGCACCTTCGCCGTCACCGCACTGCACGATTTCTGGCCCGGTCTGGCCGGCTACGACATGTATCGCGGCTACGCGTCGGGGATCTGGAAGGGTGAGTCCTACAGCGACGGCTACACCGTGGATCTGTCCGACACCGCCGAATTGCGCCCGGTGAGCATGCTCACCGAGACTTTCGTCGAGGTCGAGTCCAGCGACGGCAAGGTGGGCTACGGCCTGGTCGAGATGGTGTTCATGGGCCGCAATGCCCGGTACGGGTACGAGGGGTACTGATGACTACTCGCCCCACCGCCGAGGACCTGCCGAGCGCTGTCGTTCCCGTGTTGCGCCACGGTTTTCCCGACGCCGAGTCGGCGCGGGTGACGAACTGGTCCGCCAGCCCGCGCGGTCTCGCCACCGAGACCTTCCTGTTCGACCTCGAACGCGCGGACACCGAGCCGGTCTCGCTGGTGCTGCGCCGCCCGCCCGAGGTGGCGCTGTTCCCCGACTACGACCTGCTGCGTCAGGTCCTGGTCATGCGCCGCCTGGCCGATACTCCGATCGCCGTTCCGGCGGTGCGGTGGCTCGAACGCGACGACACCACGCTGGGTAGCCCGTACTTCGTCATGGACCGCATCGACGGCTCCGCCCCTGGCGACCTGCCGTCCTATCACTCGGCGGGTCTGTACTTCGACGCCGAACCCGCCGATCGCGCCACGATGTGGTGGGGCTGCGTCGACACCATCGCCGAGATCCACCAACTCGACTGGCGCACACTGAACTTGGACTTCCTGTCCTTCCCGAAGTTCGGCGCGGCACCGCTGGAGCAGATGATCGGCTACGTCGATTCGGCGCTGGCCTGGGCGACCACCACCCAGCCGCCCGCGCTGCGGCGGGCCGTCGAATGGCTGCGCGTCAACCTCTACGAACCCGAACACATCACCCTCTGCTGGGGCGACGCGCGTATGTCGAACATCCTCTACGACACCGAATTCCGCGTCGCGGGGGTGCTCGACTGGGAGATCGCCTACATCGGCGACCACGAGGCGGATCTCGCCTGGATGCTGTTCCTGGACTGGGCCTGCTCGGAATTCCAGGGAACCGAACGGCTTCCGGGTACTCCCACCCGCGAGGAGTCGATCGCCCGCTACGAGGAACGCAGCGGCATGAAGGTCCGCAACCTGCGCTACAACGAGGTGCTGGCCGCCGTCCTGCTCAGTATTCCGTTGCTGCGCATGGCCCATCGCCTGAACTTGCCGCCGGACATCGACATCACCGCATTCTGCACCCAGCGGGTAGGGGAGTTGCTCGGCGACGAGTAGAAACGGTGCCGACTCGAACACGGGTCCGCACGATTCGTGTTCGAGCGGCGATCAGGTGAGCACGCGCTGGTGGCGGTCCTGGTCGAAGGTGGGCAGGGGAGCGCCGGTGCGCAGCACGCGGGCGATCGCGGGCTCGGCGAGATGCAGGCGGCCGATGGCCACCAGGTCGAATTCGCCGTCGGCGAGCCGTCGGTAGAGGCCGTCGAGCGCGGCCGGTTCGGGAACGCCCTGCTCGTGTAGCGATGTGCTCAGTCCGACGCTGCCGACAGCCATGCTGTACGCGCCGGTCAGCTTCTTGGCCCAGCCCGCCAAAGTCAGGTCGCTGCCGTCGAAGGCGGGTCGGTCGAAAAACCTGCTGCTGGCGTCGAATACATCCACACCGGCCTCCGCCAGGGCGGTGAGGATCTGTCCGAGTTCGTCGGGATTCTCGGCGATGCGTGCGCCGTAGTCCTGCTGTTTGTGCTGGGAGAAGCGGTAGAAGATCGGCAGTCGCGGACCTATTTCCCGGCGGATCGCGCGCACGACCTCGACCGGGAAATTGACGCGTCTGCCCAGATCGCCGCCCCAGTGGTCGGTGCGTTGATTGGTGGCTTCCCAGACGAACGCGTCGAGGAGATAGCCGTGGCCGGCGTGGATGGCGATACCGTCGAAACCGACCGCCACCGCGTTGCGGGCCGAGCGTACGTAGGCGGCGATCACATCCTCGATGTCGTGTTCGGTCATGGGGGCGGTCGGTGTGCTCACCGTCGACAGGTAGCGCTGGGAGTACGTCGTGCGCCCGACCCGGCCCCACAGTCCCGAGGGGCGCAGGGGTGTGAGCACCGGGTCCACACGAGCCATCGCGCCCCACAGCGGGCCGACGTGCCACAGTTGCGGCACGATCTTGCCGCCTGCGCCGTGGACGCCGTCGACCACGCGACGCCATCCGGACAGGGCTGATTCACCGTGTAGCCGAGGCACTTTCGTGCTGTCGACCGCCGTCGGATGATCGATCGCGACGCCTTCGGTGATGATCAGCCCGGTGCCGCCCTCGGCGCGCCTGCGGTAGTAGGCGGCGACGTCGTCTCCGGGTGTGCCGCCGGGGGAGTGCTGCCGGGTCATCGGCGACATGACGATCCGGTTCGGCACTGTCAACGGCCCGATTCGCAGGGGAGTGAACAGGGCGTCGGCGGCGGTCATGCACCCACGCTCTCAGTGTTGGCGGCCCCGGGCAATCGGCAGGCTCGCTGAGCGGCATCGTGAATTATGTAACAGGTTACTATGTAATGATGCCCTCGGAACCCTCGCCTCGCCCCGGCAGGCCCCGCGACGCCGACAAAGACCTCGCGGTACTCATCGCCGCCAGGCAGTTGCTCGCCGAGGTCGGCTACGCGCAGGCGACGGTCGTCGCGATCGCCAAGCGCGCCGGGGTCAACACCCCCGCCATCTATCGCCGGTGGCCGACTCGTCAAGCGCTGCTCGAAGAGGCTGTTCACGGCCCCGGTGGGCACTCGCTGCCGGAGCCGACCGGCGATCTCCGGGCCGATCTGGCGACCTGGGTGCGCATCTTCCTGGCTCGCGCCGACAGTCCCGCCGCCCGTGCGGGCGTGCCGGGCCTGCTCGCCGATTCGCAGACCGAGGAGGCTCGCCGCAGGTTGCTCGCGATCGGCACGCCCGTGCGTAAGGCCTTCGCCGAGTTGCTGGGTAGCGCGGTCGA
Source organism: Nocardia sp. NPDC056952 (assembly GCF_042674185.1). Classification (NCBI taxonomy): domain Bacteria; kingdom Bacillati; phylum Actinomycetota; class Actinomycetes; order Mycobacteriales; family Nocardiaceae; genus Nocardia; species Nocardia sp. NPDC056952. The sequence goes on from NZ_JBHURA010000002.1 coordinate 731,399, forward strand.
CGACGGCCGGATCGCCCCCGGCGCCGATGTGGACCTGATCTTCGAGATCCTCTCGGGTACCACGACATTCCATGCGCTGCTGCGTGACGCCGAGGAGGGTGAAGCCTTCGTCGCGCGCCTGGCCGACGCGCTGTATGTCCTGGCGTCCGCGGGGCGCTGAGGCGGCTGATCACCATGACTCGGGCCACGTTCCAATAACGTTACATGCTAGTATGTAATTGTGAGTCGAAAGCCCTGTGGAGTGCGCGCATGAAGGTCGACCTGCAGTTGGACGCGCGCCCGGAGCAGGTGATCGCGCGGTCTGCCGAGTTGATCACCTGTGGGGTCGACGGCCTGTTCACCTTCGAAGGCGCCCACGATGTCTTCCTCCCGCTGACCCTGGCCGCCGCGGGCCCCGAGCCGGTCGACCTGATGACGAACGTCGCCATCGCCCTTCCGCGTAGCCCGGTCCACCTGGCGCACGCCGCCTACGACCTGCACCTGCTCAGCGGTGGCCGGTTCCGCCTCGGGCTCGGTTCGCAGACCCGCGCGCACATCGAAAAGCGGTACGGCGGTGAGTGGTCGCGTCCGGCCGCGCGCATGCGGGACATGGTGCTCGCCATCAAAGCCGTGCTCGGCTCCTGGCAGGAGGGCACCCCGCTGCGCTACGACGGCCAGTTCACCCGGCACACCCTGATGCCGCCGACCTTCGATCCCGGCCCGAATCCCTGTGGGCTGCCGCAGATCTGCCTCGGCGCGCTCGGCCCGATCATGACCAGGACCGCGGCCGAAGTGGCCGACGGGCTGCTGGTCATGCCGTTCAACAGCGCCCGGCATTTCACCGAACACACCATGCCCGCCATCGAGGAGGGGCTCGACCGCGCCGGGCGCGATGCCGCCGATCTGCACATCTATCCACAGGTGATCGTCGCGATGGGTCGCACGCCGGGTGAGCTGGCGGCCGCGGCCGTCGGTGCGCGTCGGCTGCTCGGCTTCTACGGGTCGACGCCCGCGTACCGCGCGGTCCTCGACGCCGAGGGCTGGGGTGAGCTGCAACCGGAATTGAACGCGCTGTCCAAGCGCGGCGAGGTCGCGGCGATGACCGACCTCATCGATCAGACGATGCTCGACACCTTGGCTGTGCACGGGACACCGGAGCAGTGCGCCGCGGCGATCATCGAACGCTTCGGTGCGTACGCCGACCGGATCTGTTGCTATTTCCCGGGTTACGACGTCTCCGACGAGTACATCAAGGACCTCGTCACCGCATTGCAGGTGCCGTGAGCATCCGGATCGAGGTCACCGACGGTGTCGCGGTGCTGACGCTGGATCGGCCCGAACGCCGCAACGCCTTCACGGGCGCGATGGGCCGGGCGATCGGCACGGCCTACCGCGACCTGGACGCCGACGACGCGGTGCGCGTCATCGTGCTCACCGGCGCGCCTCCGGCATTCTGCGCCGGCGCGGACATCGGCGGGGGTGACAGAACCTTCGACAAGCCCGACAGCGCGACGTTTTCCGCGTCTCCCGTCGACCCGCCCGCCTTCGCCCTGCGCAAACCGGTGATCGCCGCGGTGAACGGGCACGCGATCGGCATCGGCCTGACCATCGCCATGCAGGCCGACATTCGCATCGTCGCCGAGGACGCGCGCTACGCCATTCCCCAAGTGCGGCTGGGTGTTCTGCCCGACGCGATGGCACATTGGACGGTGGCCAAGGTCGCCGGAATATCGGTCGCGGCCGACATCCTCCTGTCGGGTCGGACCTTCGACGGTCACGAAGCGGTCCGGCTCGGGCTCGCCGGCCGGTGTCTCCCGGGGGTCGAGGTATTGCCCGCGGCCCTCGCGATGGCGCGCGATATGGCGGTGAATGTGGCACCGATGTCTGCCGCTCTCAGTAAGAGGCTGTTGTGGGACACCGCGATCCACGGCTACGAACCCGCCCGGGTCGCCGAACTGGAAACCGAGTCGCACCTGCGTGTCATGGGTGGACCCGATGCGGGCGAGGGCATGCGTGCCCGTGCCGATCGGCGCCGACCGGTCTGGTCGGCGCGGTTGTCGCGCGATTGGCGGGGATTCCGGCCACCGATGTGATAGCCGCCTTCGCCCGCGAATCGTCGCGCGGCGGGTGCTGAGCCTGTTTCGCGAGTCGGTCGACCGCGGTTGCGCCGCAATCGGTTTCAGCGCCGGGTGTCGGCCTCGCGTTGCCGCCACTGGCGGGGGCTGACCCCGTACTTCGCGCTGAACCACCGCGAGAAGTTGCTCACCGACGAAAAGCCGAGCAGGTCACCTACTTCGGTGAGGGAGTGGCGGCGGTTGGCCACCATCCGCTCGGCCAGTGCCCCGCGGATCTCGTCCACCATCGAGGTGAACGTGGTGCCGTCCTGGGCGAGCTTGCGGTGGACCGTGCGCCGGTCGACCCCGAGGCTGCGCGCCACCTGGTCGACGGTGCACCGGCCCGTCGGCAACAGTAGTTCGACGAGTTCGCGGACCCGGTCGGCGACCGTGGCCTCCCGCGAGGGCGCCATCGCGCCGAGCAACTGCTGCGCGTAGGCGTGCAGCAGCGGATCGGCCATCGCGTTCTCCGCGTCGAGATCGCTGCTGTAAGTGAGGATTCCGTCGAAATCCTGATCGAACTCGACATGCGGGCCGAACATCTTGAGGTAGGTGTTGCGGTCGCGCGGGGCGGGGTGGGAGAAGCACACCTGCATCGGCCGCCAGGTGGGTCCGACGAAACCGCGGAGCAATCCGTGCAGCACCCCGGTGGTGAGTTCGACGGCCTGCCGCACGGGCACCGCTCGGCCGACGTCCACGCTCACCCGAATGGTGGCCATGCCGTTCGCCTCGATGACCTCGGTGTGCAGCGCCTCGTTGTACATGTGCTCGTGGCGCGACAGCAGCCGCAGCGCGCTGCGCACGTCCGGTTCCTCGCGGATGACCAGGCTCAACGGGCCGAGGTTGGAGAAGCGGCGAAGCTGCGCCAACCGCACACCGAAGTCCTCGCGGCCGGATTCGGCGGCCGAGCGTTCCAGTAGTTCGGCGACGGCTTCGGCCGGAATCCAGCGGTCCTGCGTGCCGAAACCGGCCGGGTCGAGTCCGCAATCGCGGATCAGCCGGGCCGGTTCGAGCCCGAGCGAGCGCGCCAGTTCGACGTAGTCGTTCAGTGACGCGTACCTGGACAACGGCTTCATCCGACACCTCCTCGCTGTCCCGAAATGAATAGTTTTCTGTCCCGTGAGGGCAAATATCCCGGTGTGACCCACCCTACAGTTAGCTGCATCACACAGGAGGAGATGGCAGTGGCACACGCAATTCGATTCGCTGAAACCGGTGGTCCCGACGTGCTGCGGTGGGAGTCCACCGAGGTCGGTGAGCCGGGGCCGGGCCAGGTCCGGATCCGGCACGAGGCGGTCGGTCTCAACTTCGCCGACACGTATTTCCGCACCGGCCTGTACCCGGCAGCGTTGCCGGCGGGCCTCGGCGTGGAGGGGGCGGGCGTCATCGAAGCCGTCGGCCCCGGCGTCGACTTCGCGCCCGGTGACCGCGTCACCTATACCGGCAGCCCGCTCGGCGCGTACAGCACCGAACGGATCATGCCCGCCGAGCACCTGATCGCCCTGCCCGACGCGATCGCGTTCGACACCGCGGCCGCGACCACCATGCGCGGCCTGACCACCGCCTATCTGTTGCGCCGCATCCATCCGCTGCGCGCGGGCGACACGGTGCTCCTGCACGCGGCGGCGGGTGGGGTCGGTCAGCTGTTCACCCAGTGGGCGAAACTGCTCGGGGTCAGTGTGATCGGCACCGTCTCCAGCGAGGAGAAGGCGGCGGTCGCCCGCGCCAACGGCTGCGACCACGTGGTGATCTACACCCGCGAGGACGTCGCGACCCGGGTCCGTGAAATCACCGGCGGCGCGGGTGTTCCCGTGGTCTACGACAGCATCGGCAAGACCACCTTCCAGTCCTCGATCGACTCCCTCGCCCGCCGCGGGCTGCTGGTGTGCTTCGGCACCGCCTCGGGTCCGGTGCCGCCGATCGAGCCGATGCAGCTGGCCGTGAAGGGCTCGCTGTTCGTCACCCGGCCCGCGCTCGCGGACTACATCGCCGACCCGGGCGAACGCGCCGAACTGGCCGGTGAACTGCACGACCACCTCACCGCGGGCCGCCTGCGGGTCGAGATCAATCAGCGCTACGAACTCCCGAACGCCGTCCAGGCGCATCGCGACCTCGAAGCGGGCCGCAGCGTCGGCGCGTCGGTCTTCGCGATCTGACGCGCCCACCGGAAAGGAACAAGCCAATGACCGTTCGAACCGCGATCCACGCGGTGCCGCTGACCGCGACCATCGGCGCGCAACTGCACGGGGTGAACCTCGCCGAGGTCGCCGTCGACGACGCCCTGTTCGCCGAACTGCGCACCCTGCTGCTGCGCCACAAGGTGCTCTTCGTCCGCGACCAGGACATCACCCGCGCCGAACACGTCGCCCTCGCTGAACGTTTCGGCCCGCTCGAGGACCACCCGGCTCTCGGCAGCGATCCCGACCACCCTGGTCTGGTCCGCATCTACAAGGACCTCGACAGTGCGCCCGAGCACTACGAGAACGCCTACCACTGCGATGCCACCTGGCGGGTCAATCCACCGATGGGCGCCGTGCTGCGCTGCGTGGAAACGCCGCCCGTCGGCGGCGACACCATCTGGGTGAACATGGTCGAGGCGTACAAGCGGCTGCCGCAGTCGGTGAAATCGCAGATCGCGCATCTGCGGGCCCGGCACAGTATCGAGGCGAGTTTCGGCGCCGCACTCACCGAGGAGAAGCGGCTCGCCCTGCACGAGCGCTTCCCCGACGCCGAACATCCGGTCGTGCGCATTCACCCGGACACCGGCGAGGACATTCTGTTCGTCAATTCCTTCACGACGCACCTGGTCAATTACCACACGCCGGAGAACATCCGATTCGGCGCCGACTACGCGCCGGGCGCGAGCGAACTCCTCAATTACCTGATGCGCCAGGCGAGTATCCCCGAGTATCAGGTGCGCTGGCGCTGGACCGAGAACAGCTTCGCGATCTGGGACAACCGGTGCACCCAGCACTACGCGGTCCAGGACTACTGGCCCGCCGTCCGCAAGATGGAACGTGCCGGGATCGTCGGCGACCGTCCCTTCTGACATTCCCTTTTTCGATAACCCCCGCAATTCCGATCGGAGTACCCCCATGCATTTTCACGACGACGCACTGTTCCCCGAGAACCAGGAAAAGCTGGTCATCACCGTCGCACCGTACGGCCCGGAATGGGAACTCGACGACTTCCGCGACGACCTGCCGCTGACCATGGACGAGCACGTCCAGGCGGCCGTGGACTGCTACGAAGCCGGCGCCACCGTGCTGCACATCCACGTGCGTGAACTCGACGGCAAGGGCTCCAAGCGCCTGTCGAAGTTCAACGAGCTGCTCGGCCGCCTGCGCGAGGCCGTGCCGGACATGATCCTGCAGGTCGGCGGCTCTATCTCGTTCTCGCCCGAAGGCGAAGGCGCCGACGCGAAATGGCTCACCGACGACGCCCGGCACCTGCTGGCCGAGCTCGATCCCAAGCCCGATCAGGTCACCATCGCGATCAACACCAGCCAGATGAACATCGTCGAGCTGATGACCGAGGACGACATCGCGGGCACCTCCTTCGAGCGGCCCGAGGTGTACGAGGCCTATCGCGAGATGTTCGTCCCGGCGGGTCCGACCTGGGTCGCCGAACACCTGAAGCGTTTGCAGGCCAACGGCATTCAGCCGCACTTCCAGCTGTCGAGCATCCCGCAGCTCGAGACCGTGGAGCGGCTGATCCGGCGCGGCGTCTACACCGGCCCGCTCATGCTGACCTGGGTCGGCATCGGCGGCGGCTTCGACGGCCCGAACCCCTACAACATGATGGAGTTCATCCGCCGGACCCCCGACGGCGCCGTGCTCACCCTGGAGACGCTGATGCGCAGCGTGCTGCCGGTGAACACGATGGCCATCGCCATGGGTCTGCACGCGCGCTGCGGCAACGAGGACACCCTGTGGGGCCGCAGGGGCGAGAAGATGACCTCGGTCCAGCAGGTGCGCCAGCTGGTCCGGATCGCGGGCGAACTCGGCCGTGAGGTCGCCACCGGCAAGGAAGCGCGCGAGATCTACAAACTCGACGAGCACTACGCCGACGCCGACGAGACGCTCGCCAAGCTCGGGTTCGCCCCGAATCGCCGGCCGGGCCAGGTCGGGTTCACCCACCACGCCTGACCCTTCCCCTTCTCGACAACCCGGTGGACGTCAGCGACGACGTCCACCGGTTCGCAGGAGCACCCATGGACCTCACCACCACCGCCGCGAAGCCCGCGCCGGCGCCGAGCCGTTCCTCGACCATCCGCCGCAACTACCCCTGGCTGGTGTTCGCACTGGCCTTCGGCCTGCTACTGGCCGACTACATGTCCCGACAAGTGTTGAGCGCGGTCTTTCCGTTCCTGAAAACCGAATGGACGCTGTCGGATTCGCAGCTGGCGTCACTGAGCAGCGTGGTCGCGCTGATGGTCGGGTTGCTCACCCTGCCACTGTCGGTGCTGGCCGACCGGTGGGGCCGGGTCAAGAGCCTGGTGCTGATGGCCGTGGTGTGGAGTATCGCGACGCTGGTGTGCGCACTGGCCGACAACTATCCGCAGATGCTGGCCGCGCGTTTCTTCGTCGGCGTCGGGGAGGCCGCCTACGGCAGCGTCGGTATCGCGCTGGTTCTCAGTGTGTTCGCCGCGCGGCGGCATGCCGCGCTGAGCGGCGCGTTCATGGCCGGTGGTTCGTTCGGATCGGTGCTCGGTGTCGCCGCGGGCGGTGTGATCGCCGTGCACCTGGGGTGGCGGTGGTCGTTCGCGACGATGGCGGTGTTCGGGCTCGTGCTGGCCGTGGCGTTCTGGGTGGTGGTCAAGGAGCGGCGCAACGCCGAACACGCGGCCGAACCCACTCCCGAAGTCGCCTTCCGCGCGCCGATTTCGACCCTGTTCACCAATCCGGCGGTGCTGTGCGCCTATGTCGGCAGCGGGTTGCAGATGTTCACCGCCGCGGTGCTGCTGTCGTGGATGCCCAGCTTCTTCAACCGCTACTACGGGCTGGCCCCGGACCGGGCCGCGGGTCTGGCGGCCGTGATCGTGACACTCGTCGGCACCGGCATGGTGGTGTGCGGGGTGATCACCGACCGGGTCGGACGTTCGGAGATGGCCCGCAAGTGGACCACCGCGATCGTGTTCTGCCTGATCTCGCTCGTCACCCTCGGCATCGGATTCAGCCTGAGTACCGGTGCGCCGCAACTGATTCTGCTCGGCATCGGCGCGTTCTTCGCCGGCGGCTCGGCCGGTCCTACCGTCGCCATGGTCGCCAACCTCACCCACCCTTCGGTTCGCGCCTCGGCGTTCGGCACTCTCACCCTCGCCAACAGTCTGCTCGGGCTGGCGCTCGGCCCGTTCGTCGTCGGCGTGCTCGCCGATCACCTCGGGTTGCAGAACGCGCTGCGTATCACCCCGGTGGTGTCGGTGCTCGCCATCGCCGCCCTGCTCCTCGGCCGTCGGATGTACCCGATCGGTCTGCGCAGACTCGCCACCGTCCACGCGGCCGCTCCGCACTGATTCCGTCGAAAAGGATTACCGCACAGATGAACTCCCTGAACGAACCCACCGTCGTGATCGTGCCCGGTCTGCGTGACCATGTCGCCGGCCACTGGCAGACGCTGCTCGCCGACACCCTCGACAAGGTGGCGATCGTGCCGCCGCTCGAGCGCGACGGGCTGAGCCTGGCCGCGCGGGTCGCCGCACTCGAGGCGGTGCTCGCCGAGATCGACGGCCCTGTCGTCCTGGTCGCGCACAGCGCGGGCGTGATGATCACCGTCCACTGGGCTCAGCAGTCCGACCGGCCGGTGCGCGGCGCGCTGCTCGCCACTCCGCCCGACTTCGAAACCCCGCTGCCACCGGGCTATCCGGCCGCCGAGGAACTGGCGGCCAACGGCTGGACGCCGATCCCGCGGCGGCAGTTGCCGTTCCCGAGCATCGTGGCCGCGAGCAGCACCGATCCCTTGGCCACGACGCGTCGCGTCGCGGGCATGGCCGAGGTGTGGGGGAGCAGGCTGGTCGACCTCGGCGATGTCGGCCATCTGAATCCGGCGGCGGGCTACGGTCCGTGGCCGCGCGCCGGAGAACTGCTCGACGAACTCCTCGACCTCACCGGGGAGCTCGCCCGATGACGACGGTGTTCGCCACGGCCGCCGCGGCGGTCGCCGATATCGGGTCCGGATCCTCGCTCGCCGTCGGCGGTTTCGGAGTGTGCGGCATTCCCGACGCGCTCATCGCCGCACTGGCGGCGGGCACGGCCGACGAGCTGGAGATCTTCTCCAACAACTGCGGCACCGACAGTCATGGGCTGGGGATCTTGCTGGCGCAGAAGCGCATCCGCCGGATCACCGCGTCCTATGTCGGGGAGAACGCCGAGTTCGCGCGCCAGTATCTGTCCGGTGAACTGGAAGTCGAACTGACACCGCAGGGCACCCTCGCCGAGAAACTGCGCGCGGGCGGGACCGGGATTCCGGCCTTCTTCACCGCGGCGGGTGTCGGGACGCCGGTTTCCGACGGGGGATTGCCGTGGCGGTACCGGTCCGACGGGTCCGTCGCGGTCGCCTCGCCCGCCAAAGAGGTCCGCACCTTCCACGGTCGCCGGTTCGTGCTCGAGGAATCCATCACCGCCGACTACGCGCTCGTGCACGCCCTGATCGGTGACACCGACGGAAACCTGGTGTTCAACAAGGCCGCCCGCAATTTCAACCCGCTCGCCGCGATGGCGGGCACGGTGTGTATCGCCCAGGTCGAGATGCTGGTGCCCGCCGGTTCGCTCGACCCGGCGCAGGTGCATCTGCCCGGCGTGTTCGTCGACCGGATCGTGCACACGGGACCGCAGACCAAACTCATCGAAAGGCGAACCGTGTCATGACCGCATCGACTGTGGCGCTCGGCTGGACGCGCACCGAGATGGCCGCCCGCGCCGCGCGGGAACTGCGGCCCGGCGAGTACGTCAACCTCGGTATCGGGCTGCCCACCCTGATCCCCAATTTCCTGCCCGAGGGTGTGGCGGTGACGCTGCATTCGGAGAACGGGATCCTCGGCACCGGTCCCTACCCCCACGACGACGACGTCGACGCCGACCTGATCAACGCGGGCAAGGAAACCGTCACCGTCGCCGACGGCGCCTCGTTCTTCGATTCGTCGCTCAGTTTCGGCATGATCCGTGGTGGCCACATCGACACCGCGGTCCTCGGCGGCATGCAGGTCTCGGCCGCGGGCGACCTCGCCAACTGGATGGTGCCGGGTCAGATGGTCAAAGGGATGGGCGGGGCGATGGACCTGGTCCACGGCGCCCGCCGCGTGCTCGTGGTGATGACCCACACCGACAAGGCGGGCACCCCGAAAATCGTGCCTACCTGCACCTTGCCGCTCACCGGGGCGGGCGTCGTGCATCGGATCATCACCGATTTGGCTGTCGTCGACGTCGAGCCGACGGGTCTGATCCTGCGCGAATGCGCACCGGGCGTGCGGGAGGAACACGTCCGCGCCGTTACCGCGGCACCGCTCAGGTCGGGCTGATCACCTTCTTGCGCAGGTGCCCGTAGACGACCGAGGTGCGGACGTTGGCCAGTTCCGGACGCGTTGTCAGCTTGTCCAGGACGACCCCGTGCAGATGGTCGGTGTCGCGGACGGCTACGTGCACGAGGAAATCGTCGTTGCCGGTGAGCACGAACAGCGAGATCACCTCGGGCATCTGCTCCAGGAACGCCTGGAAGCCCTCGATCACCGCGCGGGTCGGCGGGTGGACGCGCACGGCGATCACCGCCTGCAACCCGCGCCCGATCGCCGCGAGGTCCGCCTCCGCGTGGAACCCGGTCAGGATGCCGCGTTCGCGCAGCGATCTGATCCGCTCCAGACAGGTCGAGGGGGCGATGTCGAGCGCTTGGGCCATGTCGCGATTGGTGCGCCGACCATCCTGTTGCAGCATCCGTACCAACGCCGAATCTAGTTCGTCCACGCTCGCCTCTCTCTAGCAATTTCCGAATCTAGTTCGGAGTGTACGCATCGTCGCTGACTATATTGCTAGCGTCTCGCAGGTCAGCTGATTTTCGTTCGGCTGCGATACTTCGGAGAGAGGTGCCTTCCGGTGCGTGAACGAGGGCCGAGCGTGGGGGCGGTGGGCGCGGTGGTGGCGGCCGCACTGTTGTGGAGCAGTTCCTACGCGGTGACGAAAGTGCTGTTGGCCGACCTCGGCCCGCTCAGTATCGGGGCCGTCCGATTCACCGTGGCGGCGTTGCTGCTCGCCGCCATGGTGCGGCTGGACCGCCACCGCGGCGACCGGCCGGATGCCAGGCAGCGACGCCGGCTCTACCTGTGCGGATTGCTCGGCATCACCGTGTATTTCGCCCTCGAGAACGTCGGCGTGGATCTGTCCACAGCCTCCGACGCGGCTCTCATCGTGGCCACATACCCGCTGATGACGATGCTGCTGGAGCTGGCCGTCCTGCGTGTACGGCTGCCGCCGCTGCGGGTGGCGGGCGTGCTGCTGGCCACCGCCGGCGCCGTTCTCGTTGTCCACGACGGTGCCCGGATCGGCGGCAGCGCACGGTGGCTCGGCGACATCATCCTGCTGCTCGGCGGACTGGCCTGGGCGGGCTACAACGTGCTCGGCAAGCGGGCGAGCGCCGGACACAGCGCCCTGACCGTCACCTATTACCAGACCATGGCAGGGGCGGGCGGATTCCTCCTGATCGCGCTCCTGGAAGCCGACAGCTGGCGCATGCCGGACGTGACCACGTCGTCGCTGCTCGTCTACCTGGCCGTGGCGTGCTCGGTCGGCGGGTTCCTGCTCTACAACTACGGCCTGCGCAGGATGGCGCCGAGCGTCGCGGTGAACATCCTCAACCTGGTCCCGGTCTTCGGTGTGCTCAGCGCCGTGATCATCAACGGCGAACCGTTGCGGCTCGCCCAGGTGGCGGGCGGCGCGGTGATCGTCGCCGGCGTCGCACTGGGTTTGATCGAACGGCAATCGTCCTCCCCGGCCGAGCGGCCGAGCGAACTCACCGCGAGTCGTTGACAGTGGGTGGAGGTACTGCGGTTATCTGGAAGGGCCGTCACTCCCGCGAGCGCGGGAGTCGGCGTGTACTGGAAACAGAGGGCCAGGCGAGAACCGAATCAGACAGGAGACTGCTCATGCGAGCGACCTACATGTACGGCCCCGGCGATGTCCGCGTCATCGAGGTCGCCGACCCGGTGATCGTCGACCCGACGGACGCGGTGGTTCGGATCGTCCGCAGCTGCATCTGTGGTTCGGACCTGCATCCGTATCACTCCATGGCGCCGTCGTCACAGGGCAGCCCGATGGGTCACGAATGCGTCGGTGTCGTCGAAGACGTCGGGCGTGAGGTGCGCACGGTCAAGAAGGGGGACCTGGTGATCACGCCGTTCGCGTGGTCGGACGGCACCTGCGAGTTCTGTCGTGAGGGCTTGCAGACTTCGTGCAAGCACGGCGGTTTCTGGGGTGGCGGAAAAGTCGGTGGGTTGCAGGCCGAAGCGGTGCGCGTGCCCCTGGCCGACGGCACGCTCGTGGCGGTGCCGGTGGAGGAGACCTCGCCGCTGATCCCGTCGCTGCTGACGCTGTCCGATGTCTACGGCACCGGCCATCACGCCGCGGTCAAGGCCCGCGTCACCTCGGACACCACGGTCACCGTCATCGGGGACGGGGCTGTCGGGCTGATGGCCGTGTTGTCCGCCCGTCGGCTCGGCGCCGAGCGGATCATTCTGATGGGCAGGCACAAGCAGCGCACCGACCTGGGGCGCGAGTTCGGCGCGACCGAGGTCGTGGCCGAACGTGGCGACGACGGCATCGCCGCGGTGCGCGAACTGACCGGCGGCGACGGTACGCACGTCGTCATCGAGGCGGTCGGCCACATGCCCGCCTACGAGCAGGCCATCGGTGTGGTGCGGCCGGGTGGCGTGATCAGCCGTGTCGGTGTTCCCCAGTATTCGAAGGCTCCCATCGGATTCGGTACCTTGTTCGGCCCGAACATCACCCTCACCGGTGGCCCGGCCCCGGCCCGCGCCTACATCGACACCCTGTTGCCGGGTGTCCTGGACGGCAGTGTCGATCCGGGCAAGGTGTTCGACCGCGAGATCGGCCTCGACGAGGTTCCCGCGGGCTACCGCGCGATGGACAACCGCGAAGCTCTCAAAGTCCTGGTCCGCCCCTGACCTCGTGAAACCCCGGTCAGCGGAGGTCGTCGGGGTGCGGGCCGGTGCCGAACGGGTTCGGCTCGTCCTCGGCGAGGATGCCCACAAAAGGTTCGCCCTCGTCGGCGAAGGTGTACGCGCCGCCTTCGATGCGGTCGATCAGGCCGTGCGTCCAGGCTGCTTCGCTGTCGGCGGAGTGCACCCACATGTTCATGATCTCGCCGATGTGGCCGAGCTGCCCCGGACCCTGCTCCGGTGTGTAGTACTCGGTGACCGAGGCGCGCCACTGCTCGAGGCCGATCATTCGTTGCTTCAGGAGTGCGACGGCCTCGGCACGCGGTAGGTCGACGATGAAACCGATGGCGGCCGAGATCATGTCCATCTGCTGGTCGTAGGAGGTCAGGGCCTCGCGGAGCAGCGTGAGGAACTCCTCGGTGCCCTTGTCGGTGATCTCGTACTCGACGCGGGGCGGACCGCCGACGGTGCTCGGAGCGACCTCGTGCGCGAGGAGCAGTCCCTGCTTGGCCATCTGCTTGAGCGCGTGGTAGATCGAGCCGGGCTTGGCGTTGGACCATTCGTGCGCGCCCCAGAATTCCAGGTCGTTGCGCACCTGATAACCGTGCGCTCGTCCGTGCTGACGGACCGCGCCGAGGACCAGCAGCCGGATCGCTGACATGGACGTCTCCCTTCCGAGCGAATGCGATCAAAATAGCAGTATTCAAGTTTGACTAACCGAACCGGGCCCGGTACCTTGGCCATCTAGTCAAATTTGATCACTGGTGATGGAGGGTGTTTTGACTGACCACGATCTCTCGATCGTCGTCGAAGGCCTGCGCAAGAAATACGGGGCGAAGCAGGCCCTCGACGGACTCGATCTCGCTGTTCGAGCCGGGACCGTACACGCGGTACTCGGCCCGAACGGCGCGGGAAAGACCACGGCCGTGCGCATCATGTCCACGTTGCTCCGGCCGGAGGCAGGGCGGGTCGAGGTGGCGGGCATCGACGTGCGCACGCGAGCCGACGAGGTGCGTTCGCGCATCGGCCTGCTCGGCCAGAGCGCGGCTGTCGACGAGGAACTCAGCGGTCGGCAGAACCTGGAGATGTTCGGGCGTCTCTACCATCTGGGCGCGCGGCGCGCGGGTGTCAGGGCCGACGAACTCCTCGCGCGATTCGGTCTCGCGGACACCGGCAAGAAGGCGGTCAAGCAGTACAGCGGCGGTATGCGGCGCCGGCTCGACCTCGCGGCGTCCCTCATCTCCCAACCGCAGGTGCTGTTCCTGGACGAACCCACGACCGGGCTCGATCCCCGTGGCCGCGCCGAGGTGTGGAGTTCGGTGCGTTCCCTGGTCGACGGCGGTACGACCGTGCTGCTGACCACGCAATACCTGGAGGAGGCCGATCAATTGGCCGATCAGATCTCGGTGATCGACCACGGGAAGGTCATCGCGGAGGGCACCGCCGACCAGCTGAAATCCAAGACCGGCGGCGACCGCATCGACGTGGTCCTGCACGACTCCACCCAACTGGCGCTCGCGGCCGCGCTCATCCCCGGCGAGGCGGTGGTGGACGAGGACCGGCGGATGGTCAGTGCCGCGGTCGGTGACCGGATGGCGGCGCTCACCGAGACGGTCCGGGCGCTGGAGACCAACGGCATCGAGGCCGAGGACATCGCGATCAGACGGCCGACGCTCGACGAAGTCTTCATGCAGCTGACCAAGGAGGACGCGGCGTGAGCGCGACATATTCGACGAACCGGACCCTGTGCACGGCGCTCACCGATTCCTGGACGATGACCAGACGCGAGCTGGCGCACTGGGCCCGCCAGCCCGTTCAGGTGGTCGTCGGTCTGGTGTTCCCGGTGATGCTGTTGCTGATGTTCAGCTACCTGATCGGCGGCGGGCGCGGCATCGACGGTGACTTCAAGGACTACCTGGTCCCCGGAATCCTCACCATGACCATGGCTTTCGGCCTCGAGGCGACCATGCTCGCGGTGACCCAGGACCTCGGCAAAGGGGTCATCGATCGATTCCGCTCGATGCCGATGAACTCGGCCGCGGTCCTGGTGGGTCGCAGTGTCGCCGACATGCTGCAGTCGGCGGTCGGGCTGATCGTGATGATCGCGGTCGGGTACGCGATCGGCTGGCGCTGGCACGACGGTGCCGCGTCGTTCCTGGCGGCGGTGGGGCTGTTGTTGCTGTTCCGGTTCGCGATGCTGTGGATCGGCATCTACCTGGCGATGGTCGCGGGCAAGCCCGAACTGGTGCAGGCGGTGCAGATCCTGGTCTGGCCGATCAGCTTCCTCTCCAATGCCATCGCCTCGCCCGAGTCGATGCCGTCCTGGCTGGGTGCGGTCGTCGAGTGGAACCCGATGTCGGCGACGGCCACGGCGGTGCGCGGCCTGCTGGGCAATCCGGGTGCGGTCGGCGACTCCTGGGCCGGGGCACACGCCGAGATGCTGGCGGTGGCGTGGCCGCTCGGTTTGATCGCGGTGTTCTTCCCGCTGGCGGTGAAGCGGTTCCGAGATCTGAGTCGCTAGCTCAGCGCAGCATCTCGGTGCTGACCACGGAGAGCAACTGCAACCTCTCGTAGCTCTCGGTGCCGGGTGTCGCGGTGTAGACCAGCAGCAGATGGGACTGTTCGGGGTCGAGCAGGGTGTGGCAGTTCAGGTCCATGGCGCCGACCTCGGGATGCAGGAAACGCTTCACATCCCGGGGCCGGACGCCGATCTCGTGGGTCTGCCACAGGGTTCGGAACTCCTCGCAATCGGCCAGGAGCAGGGTCGCGTAGTGCGCGGCGCGGGAATCGGGACCGTGCCTGGTCACGGCTTCGCGGAGTCCGGAGACGAACATCCGGGACAGGAACGGGTGGTCGTCGGGTGCGTAACGGTCGCGTTCGGCGGGGTCGGTGAACCAGCGGTAGCCGATGCTGCGAGCGGGGCCGGTGTAGTGGGTGGTGTCGCCGGTGAGGGCGGTCCCGAGCGGAGTCTGGCGCAGCGTCTCGCCGAGCTCGGTGACGATCTCGGCGGGCGTGTCGTAGAGGCGGTCGAGGATCCGCAGCAGACCGGGACTGATGTGCTCGCTGATCGCGCCGCGCAGGGGCGGGCTGTGGCCCGCGAGGCGGAACACGTGGTCGCGTTCGTCGAGGGACAGGTGTAGTCCCTGGGCGATGGAGGCGATCATCTGTTCCGATGGATGCGGTCCGCGTTCCTGCTCCAGCCGGGCGTAATAGTCGGTCGACATGTGACACAGGACGGCGACCTCTTCGCGCCGCAACCCGGTCGTCCTGCGCCGCCGCCCGCGCGGCAGACCGACATCCTCGGGTTGCAACGACTCCCGGCGTCGTCGGAGGAACTCCGCCAGCCCCGCACGATCGATCACCAGAGATCTCCTTCGGTGTGACTGATTCGGTTCTACCGCCGAGGCCCGCGGGTATCCACTGATCGACAGTCCCTGGATGTCACCACTCGATCCGGCGATCGTGGATATCGACACCACCAGCTCAGCACACCGAGACACAGGAGACGCGACATGCCACGTCGGCAACCCGACATCACTGTTCCCGACCTCACCGGTCACCGCGTTGTGGTCACCGGAGCCAGCGATGGCATGGGCGTCGGGATCGCGTCGCGCCTGGCGGCAGCCGGAGCCGAAGTCGTTCTCCCGGTACGCAATCAGCGCAAAGGCGAGGCAGCGCTCGCCACCGTCCGGCAGACGAGCCCTGATGCGAAGGTCTCGCTGCGCGAACTCGACCTGTCCTCCTTGGCATCGGTGGCGGCGCTCGGCAAGACCTTGCTGGCGGAGGACCGCCCGATCCATCTGCTGATCAACAACGCGGGCGTGATGACCCCGCCGGATCGTCAGGTCACCGCCGACGGTGTCGAATTGCAGTTCGGCACCAACCACCTCGGGCACTTCGCACTGGTCGGACACCTCATGCCCCTGCTCCGCGCGGGGCGTGCGCGCGTCACCTCCCAGGTCAGCGTCGCGGCCAACCAGAACCGGATCAACTGGGACGACCTGAACTGGGAACGCTCCTACCACGGCAGGGCCGCCTACAGTCAGTCCAAGATCGCGCTCGGTCTCTTCGGGCTCGAACTCGGCAGACGTAGCCGCGCACACGGATGGGGCATCACCAGCAATCTCGCCCACCCCGGCGTCGCACCGACGAATCTGCTCGCCGCCCGGCCCGAGGTCGGGCGCACCGAGGACACCACGGGGGTCAAGCTCATCCGGTGGCTGTCGGCCCGCGGCATCCTGCTCGGCACCGTCGAGTCGGCGAAACTCCCCGCCCTCTACGCCGCCACCTCGCCCGATGCCGAGACCGAACGCTTCTACGGACCCAGCGGACCGGGACATCTCGGCGGCCCACCGGCCGAGCAGAAGCTCTACAGCCGGCTGCGCGACCACGACGACGCCCAGCGCATCTGGCAGATCTCCGAAGAGCTCACCGACGTCCGGGTGTCGGCATGACGGGTTCGGGCGCCTACGGACGAGCCGGGTAGCCCCATTCTCGGCACGCCGACCTCAGCGCGTCCGGGATCGTCTCGTCGGCCGGCAGTGGCCGGGCAGGCTGGATGGCGCCGGAGCGGATGGTGTCGCTCCAGTCGCCGATGCCGCGAACGTAGCTGCCGTGGTCGAAACGGCCATAATCCAGCATCGAGGGTTGCCACTCGACGTCGAGGAACTGGCACAGGCCGCGCACGGTTTCCTCGGGGCGGTGGGTCAGGTCCTCGTAGCGGATCTCGTGGCCGTCCAGGGCCGCCCTTGCCTCGTTCATCGCCGCGACGAACTCCAGCGTCCGCCGCACCGGGTCGATCTCCCGGCGATCCGCCCAGGCGCGGCCCAGGGAGTCGGCGATCTGCACCGGGTGGCGCAACAGGAACACGTAGCGGGCGTCGGGCCAGCACGCAGCGATCCGTGGCCAGGTCAGCACGCTGCTCGTCGTCTTGTTGACCATCCGGTCCTTCCCGCTGCGTTCCAGCTCGTGGTGCAGGAGGCGGTCCCAGAGGAGATGTTCGAGCTCGCGGATCGTCAGGCCGAGCGCGTCCAGCGAGATGCTCGCGTAGCGCGCGGTGATGTCGTCGGCGGCCCAGTCGAGTTCCTGGACGGTGAGCAGGTTCAGGTGTAGTTCGTGCGGGGCGTGGATGCGTGCGTGGCTGTCGAGGACCGACCGCAGCAGGGTCGACCCGGATCGGGGCGCGGACAGGATGAAGATCGGCGCGGGCACGAGGCGGTTCGCGGTCGCCTGCTTCACGGTCGTGGGCTCGGCAGCGCAGCGGTGATCATGCCCCGGCGGAGGAGGAGATCGACGACGTGAGCGGCGGATTCGGCGACCGGCTCGGCGGTGGTGTCTATCCGCAGAGCGGGGAGCAGTGGTTCCTCGTAGGCCGCGTCGACCCCGGTGAGCTGGGTGAGTTCGCCTCGGGACCGGCGCCCGTACAGGCCCTTGACGTCGCGTTGTGCGCAGGTCGAGAGCGCGGTAGCGACGTGGACTTCGGCGAAGTCGAGGCCGGCGTCTTCGTGGCGCACCCGCATCAGCGCGCGATCGGCGGCGTACGGCGCGATGGCTGCCACGAGAACGAGCACGCCGTGCCCGGCCAGCATCAGCGCGAGGGTGGTGATCCGGCCGAGATTCTGTGTGCGGTCGTCGGGGGACAGGCCGAGTTCGGGCCACAGCCGTCCGCGCACGTCGTCGCCGTCGAGTACCTCGACCCGATGCCCGGCGGCCGCCACCCGATGCCGGGTGGCGGCGGCGATGGTGGATTTTCCCGAACTGGGCAGCCCGGTCAGCAGAACTGTCCCGCCCGGTCTGCCGGGCCCGTCATTCATCAGACATTTCTGACAGGGCGAAATTATGTGGGGGTATCGATTGTGCGATCGACGCGTAAACGACTGCTGCCCAAAAGAATTCGTCCTGGCTCGATAAGGGAAACGGTGCCACTGATAATGATTCGGCGCATCTCTCGCCTAGTTTCCGAAGACGAGACTGCGCAGAACCAGGAACCGCAAACCGCCGACCGCGGCCATGACGGCGATCACCGCACCCGCCTGCGCGACCTCCCCGAGATCCGGCGCCAGGAAATCCAGCCCGGCCAGCGCCACCGTGCTGATGGCGAGACCGAGCAGCGCCAGCCCGCCACCCTCCCATTGCGCGGTGAATCCGCCGACCCTGCTTCCCGCCCGGAAGGTGAGCTGACGGTGCAATTCGTTGGCGATCACGGTGCTCACGATCGATCCGGCGACATTGGCGACCAGTGGACCGCTGTCGTGCATGGTCATGAACAGCAGCACATAGGCGATGTTGCTGGCGCCGCCGACCAGGGCGAACCGGATGAGCTGAGCGAGGGCGTGGTCGCCGCGCAGGAATCGCAGCACGCCCGCGGGATCGATGTGCGACGCAGAGCCGACCCACGGTGCGTAGGTGCTGGTGGGCAGCATTCCCGGGCGGGTGATCTGCGAGACGGTCATGTTCGTTCCGATCGAGCGTGCGGACCCGGCGGTGCTGCCGGACAACGCTTGTGACTATACGTAGAAGTATACGTATAAACAAGTGTCGCGGCGGCACGGCAACCGTCATCGGCGAGATCGGCATTGGCACCCGCGGCGCAGTGGGCGGACACTGGAGGAATGGTTGACAGGGAGCAACGCACACCCTTCTACGGGGTGGTGCTGATTCTCGCAGCGTTGGGCGCGTCGATGGCGGTCAGTTACTACGGGCCGACCTGGTTTCGCGTCACCGTCTACATCCTCACGGCGGTGGTAGTCCTGGTCGGCGGTGTCATGACCTTCCGCGACTACTCGCACTGACGCAGCGAATTCGCGCGTCGCGCCCTGGCCTGTCAGGGGGCGCGATGGGTTGTGCTGGGGCAGTATGGGTCCCGGCCAGCTCGCCGGGCTGCACCCGGCCGTACCCGCTGAGGAGTTCGCCGTGGCATACATCGTGGATTTCGCGACCGTTTCTACCCAGGGATTGGAGTCGTCGCCGGTCGCCGGCGCGCTCGCGGGATTGCGGGCGAACGAGGCCAGGTATTTCAAGAACAAATACGATCACGTCTTCACCGTGGAGCCCGCCGGCGAGGCGAAGCAGGCCGTCGACTGGGTGAGCCGGATACTCGCGGAAGAACGTGACATCGTCATCGCCTCGCGCCCGCTCGAAGCTACCGCTTTCCAGGTCGAGAACATTCGTATGGCCTATGTCTTCTACGAAAGCGGCCTGTCGATCAACGTGATGTACTCGATCGACGATGCGAAGAAACGGGCGGTCGGGTTCAAGCTGAGCGACGGAATGGAAGTACCCGCGGAGCTCGACTCGTTCAAGTTCGCACGGCAGAAGTCGAAGCTCGCAGGCACTATTCGCGGTTCCTACTTCGTCATCAAGGGCGAGTACTGACCGCTCCGGTGCTGGATTCATCGTGCGGCAAACCCTGTTGGGAGTGCGGCCGTAGCGAGGACCCTGTGGTGGTTCGAGTATTCCCGCTCGCTGCCGCAAGGAGACTCTCATGACCGTCGAAGCCAATACCCGACTCAACAACGTGGATATCGACGCCGTCGGTGGTCTCGTGGCCGCTGTCGGAGCCGATCCGGCCAAGGGTCAGACCACCTGGGCGGCGCATGTCGGGTGGAAGGGCGGGTTCGCCTCGGAGGCGCGCGTCCGCAAGTTCGCGGCGATCCCGTCGGACGAACCGTCGGCTCTCGGCGGCGCCGACACCGCCCCCAACCCCGTCGAACAACTTCTCGCGGCCCTCGGCAACTGCCTCGCCGTCGGCTACGCGGCCAACGCCACGATCGCCGGTATCCGAATCGACGATCTGCGCATCGACGTGAAGGGTGACCTCGACCTGCACGTGTTCCTCGGGCTCGCCCAGGGACACGCGGGCTTCGAATCCATCACCGCGACGGTGTCGATCGATTCGGACGCCACCCGGGAGCAGCTCGAGGACCTGCACACGAAGGTGCAGTCCAGCTCGCCGGTAGGGCACACATTGAGCACCGCGGTGCCCGTCGACATCACTCTCGCCTAGGCGCGGGTCTCCCACGGCTCGGTCGTTTGACTGCGTTGCATTGCCGAGAAATTCGGCCGTAAACAGAACAGTCCCCGGTAGTCTCCATCGAATCCGTGAGCTCAGTCGTCGCTGACGACTCCGGTGTTCGATTGGCTTGCCGGGGGCTTAGCCAGATCCTGAAATGACGTCACTACGGTCGACGAACGTCTTCATCGGCAGTGCGGCTCATTCCGGTGTTCCGGTATGTGTCCAGTCTTCTCCGGATCTGCTCGATGTCAATACCTTCGCGCTGTCGAATATCGCCTGATTTCGACCGTCGTGCCGAGAATTCATCGCATTGTGTGGATGGCCTTTTCGGAGGACAGTGGATATGTCCGGTGGCGCCCACCGGGGCGCCGCCCTTCCTGGAGTAGGAGGTGGCCCGTGTACGCACGTTCCAGCACATTCGCTGCCCAGCGGTCGTCGATCGACCGTGGTATCGCATACCTCCACAATGCGGTGATGCCGAACATGCCCGAAATCGACGGGTGGGTCGGCATGTCACTGATGGTGGACAGGGCGACAGGCCGATGCATCGCCACGACCGCGTGGGAATCCGAGGACGCCCTGCACGACAGCAGGATGCGCGTCCGATCGCTGCGCGACGGTCTGGCCGAAGCGCTCAACGGTCAGGTCGAGCACATCGAGGAATGGGAAGTCGCGGTCATGCACCGCGATCACCTGGCCGGCGCGAGTGCCTGCACCCGATGCACCTGGATCCAGGTCGACCCGACGGCAGTCGACTTGGCGATTCACACGTTCAAGTCCAGCTTGCTGCCGGAATTCGAGAAGATCGAAGGATTCCGCAGCGCCAGCCTGTTCGTCGACCGCGACACCGGCCGAGGGGTGGGATCCACGGTCTGGGCAAGCCGAGAGGAATTGGACAACAGCCGCCCCCTGGTGGATCGCATGCGAGCCGAAGCGGTCCGCACCATGGGAGCCGAAGTCCTCGAGGTGGCGGAGTTCAGACTCGGCTTCGCCCATCTGCGTGTTCCCGAGTTGGTCTGAACGACGAGACATCCGGCCGTGGAGCGGCAACTCCCGGCCGGCCTTCGGGCTGTAACGAAGGAGCATTGTGAATGCCTCAATCGGAGCCGGCGAACCACTCGACGCGGCTGAGCGTGCGGAACTACAGCGCCTGCGACAGGAGCTGACCGAACTTCGTAGCGCCCGTGGCGCGGAATCGCCGAACGCCGCTCCGGTCGACGGCACACGTTCCTCCGGTCACCGGAAATTGCGCTGGACGGGTGCGGCGGTCCTGCTCGTGCTGGTCGCCGTCCTGTCCTTTTCCGCGGTCCTCGCCCGCTACGCCCACAACGAGGTCCTCGACACCGACCGCTATGTCCGGACGATGGCGTCGCTGGGGTCGGACCCGGTGCTGCAGGGCGAACTCACCGATCAGATCACCGAGGAGGTGATGACGCGCCTCGATGTCGAGGCGATCACCGCCGACGCGCTGCGGTCGATCACCGACGACGCTCCCCGCGTGCCACCCGCCGTGGTCGGGCTGGCGCCGGTGATCGCCGATCAGGCCGAGTCGTTCGTGCACCGGACAGTCGAATCGTTCGTCGCCTCCGACCAGTTCGAAGCCCTGTGGATCCAGGCCAACGAGCAGGCGCATCAGGCGCTGGTCGCTGTACTGACCGGGCAGACCCGGCCCGGCGTCGATGTCAGTGATCAGGGCGTTGTCAGCATCTCGCTGGCCCCGATCGTCGACCGGGTCCGCGCCGCGCTGATCGATCGGGGGTTCGCGTTCGCGGACAAGGTCCCCACGGTCGACAAATCGTTCGTGCTGTTCGAATCGTCCGAACTCGTCAAGGCGCAGCGGGCGACCTCGGCGTTGGACAAGGCCTCCGCGGTGCTGCCCTGGCTGACCTTGCTGGTCGCCGTCGGTGCCGTGTGGGTGGCGCCGAACGGCGCACGCCGACGCGCCGTTGCGCTGGTCGGAGTCAGCATCGCGATCGCGATGGCGCTGCTGGCCGTGGCGATCGCTCTCGGCCGGTCGTGGTATCTGGGGGCGGTCCCGGCGGACGTGCTGTCCGCGCAGGCGGCCACGGTGCTGATCGACACCGTGCTGGTTCCGCTGCGCACCGCCTTGCGGGCGGTGTTCGTGCTGGCCGTGGTGATCGCGGTCGTGGGATACCTCACCGGATCATCGGGGTCCGCGGCCGCGGTTCGTGGCGCGGGTGCTCGGGCGCTGGACGCGCTGCGCGTGCCCGCGGACAGGCGGGCCCCGTATCCGATCGAGTCCGCGGTCGCGCGGTTCCGCATCCCGCTGCGGGTGGTCATCATCGTGATCGCGGTGACGACCCTGGTGTTCTGGCCGTATCCGTCGGGCGTGGTCGTGGTGGTGACCGTGCTGGTCGCGGTGGCCGCCCTGCTGGTAGTGGAACTGGTGGCCCGGCCCGCGCTGGTCGGACGCGACGCACCTGTCTGACAACGAATTTCCAGGAGTACGCCACGACTGCCGGGACGGTGGGTTTCGATGAGCAACGATTCGGCGGGGCAGATCGGCGGCACTCGACGACTGCTGGCGGTGCTGCTGGCGATGGCGATGTTCGTGCTCGTCGTCGATACATCGCTGATGAACGTGTCGATCTCGGCGGTGGTTCGCGATCTCGAGACAACTGTCAGTGGCGTCCAAGCGGCGATCGCGCTGGAGGCGCTGGTTTCGGCCGCGTTCATCCTGATCGGGGGAAAGGTAGGTGATCTGATCGGACGCAAGCGGGCCTATGCGCTCGGTCTGATCGGCTACGCGGTCGGGGCGTCGGCGATGGCGTTCGCGCAGAGCTTGATCGCGATCGTCGTCTTCTGGGCCGTGCTCGGCGGGATCGGCGCGGCGCTGCTGCTGCCCGCGATGCAATCGCTGATCCACGGCAACTTCGAAGGAGCGGCGCAGAAGAAGGTCTACGCCCTGGTCGGCGCGGCGGCTGCGATCGCGGCCGCGGTCGGCCCACTGCTCGGCGGATTCATCACCACCTACCTGTCGTGGCGCGTCGGGTTCGTGTTGGAGGTGGTCGTCATCGCGATCGTGCTGTCCGGGATGGGCATCGTCCGCGATGTGTCCTACACCGGCCCCCGCGGCGTCGATCTGGTCGGGGCGGCGCTGTCGGTTCTCGGCATGGGCGGAATCGTGCTGGGCATCCTGGTGTGGCAGGAGGGCGGCGAAGCGGTCGGTGCGCTCCTGGCTGTCGGCGCCGTCGCGCTGGCCGGTCTGGCCTATTGGCTGGTCCGGCGTAAGCGTGCGGGAAAGTCGACCCTGCTCGACCCGGACCTGTTCCGGTCCAAGATCTTCCGGCTGGGCATCTCGGGACAGATGCTGCAGCAGATCGCCCTCGGCGGCACGATGATCGCCCTGCCGATCTATCTACAGATGGTGCTCGAGTACAACGCGATGCAAGCCGGGCTGTCCATCGCGCCCCTGTCGTTGAGCATGTTCGCCGTGGCGGTGCTCGCGGGCAAATACGCGGGGGATCGGCCGGCGAGCACCATCATCCGGTGGGGATTCGTGTTCCTCACCCTCGGGACGGTGGTACTCATCCCGATCGTGCCCCGAGCGGAATTCGGCTGGGGGCTCATCGTTCCCCTCATCATCGCCGGATCGGGGCTGGGTCTGCTGGTGTCTCAGCTCAACGACTACACACTGGCCCCGATCGAAGAGGAGCGGATCAGCGAAGCCGCCGGCGTCAATTCGGCGGCCGGATCGTTCGGGTTGTCCTTCGGGCTGGCGTTCGCCGGAGCCATCATGCTGGCGACGTTGTCGATCACCTTCACGAGCATGGCGGAATCGAGCACGGTGCTCCCGCAGGCACAGCAACAACAGGTGTCGCAGGTGCTGGAGGCCGACGCCGAGATCATGAGCAACACCCAGCTCGATCAACTGCTCGTCGACCAACCTCCGCAGATCCGCGACGAGATCGTTCGCATCAACACCGAGGCTCGGCCCTTCGCCCTGCAGGTGGCGCTGCTGGTTCCGCTCCTGGCCGGTCTCGTCGGGTTGTTCAACTCGTTCCGGATGAGGCGCGTCCCGGAAGCCGTGCCGAAGCCGTCCTGATAGAGATCGCGATATCGGAAGGTGGCCATCAGCCACACCTGGGGTCCCTGGTGTGGCGGGCCGATCCGGACGATGGTTTACCTATGAGTGGCATGAAGTCGACCACCGAGGTGTGGCGGGAGAAGATCCCCGACTTGCGTCTGCGTTGCCCGGCATGGATGTCTCGACCATGCTGATCTGGCTGGCAGTTCCGGTCTTCATTGTCGCCGTCGCGGCGGAGTTCGGGTACATCAAGCGTCACGGCAAGCCGTACGACTACCGTGACTCGGCTACCTCCATCGCCGCCGGTGTGGGGTACCAGCTCCTCAACATTCCATGGGCGCTGGCGGAGCTCGCGATCTTCGCGTCTGTTTCCTCGCTGGTGCCGTGGCACCTCGAGGGCTGGGTCGCGTGGGCTGTCGCACTGGTCGGGGTCGACTTCGCCTACTACTGGTTTCATCGCGCGCACCACGAAATCCGGGTGTTCTGGTCTGTTCACCTCGTGCATCACTCGAGCGAGAAGTTCAACCTCACCACGGCACTACGCACGCCCTGGCTGGTGGTCACGTCCCTGCCGTTCCTTGCTCCACTGGCACTGTCGGGAATCGACGGCAGGATCATCGCCGCCTCCTACGCGATCAACCTGCTGTACCAGTTCGGCATCCACACCGAGGCCATCGACAAACTCTGGGCGCCTGTCGAACTCGTGTTCAACACGCCGAGCCACCACCGCGTGCACCACGGCTCCAACACTGAATATCTCGACCGTAACTACGGTGGCGTGCTCATCATCTGGGACCGCATCTTCGGTTCCTTCGAACCGGAGGGCGAGCAGGCGGTCTACGGCCTCACCAAGAACGTCGACACCTACAACATCGCAAAGATCAACGCCCGCGAGATAGTCGCGATCTGGCAGGACGTCGAGAACGCGGCGAAATTCTCGGACAAGCTCGGCTTCCTGTTCCGACGTCCCGGTTGGCAGCCACAGCCGACCTGACTCACCGAGCGACCTCGGTGAGTCAGGCCCTTCCGATGTCGGCGTCCTGGCCGAGCTATTCCGTGAAGTCGACCTTGGTGCCGTCGATCCAGCCCGGCAGGCTGTCCGCGACGAAGTCGGACATGTCGCGGCCCGCGTCGATCGTCGATTCGACGTCGGCGAGGTAGGTGGCCATCGCGCGTTTGGCCGACGGCGTGGACGCCGCGGTGAGGAAGTGGGCGCGTTCGATGTGCAGGCCCTTCTCGAGCGAGGTCGAACCACCCTGGTAGACAGCGTGTTTGATACCACGGACCGCCGTGGGGGAGCGCTTCGCCAACCTGGCAGCCGTCGCCTGCGCCTCGGTCAGCAGCTCGTCGGCGTCGATCAATCTGTGCACGAGCCCGATCTCCAGCGCCCGGCTCGGGGTGATCGGAGCGCCCTCGAGACACAATTCCAGGGCACGGCCCGCGCCCAGCACGCGAGTCAGCATCTGGGTGCCACCGCCGCCGGGGATGATGCCGACCAGGATCTCGGGCTGCCCGATTTCGAAGGGGCCATCGGCCATCAGGCGCAGGTCGCACGCCAGCGACAACTCGCAACCGCCACCCAGCGCGCGGCCGTTGAGCGCGGCGATGAAGACGGTGCTGGACTCGCGCATCAGACGGCACACCTCGTGATAGCGGCGCAGATTCGCGACACCGCCCGCGCCGGCCCGGGCCAGGCCCGCCTGCCCGCCGGGAACATGGTCGGCCAAAGAACTCATCCGCAGCGCCGCGCCCGCCGTGCGCGTGTTCAGCGTCAGCGGTGCGGCAGCTACGCCCGCCAGGATCTCCGACACCGAGTAGTGGCTGACGAACACCCCGTCGACGGCGCTGGTGAGCACGACCGCGCGGACTTCGTCGTCGCTGTCGATGGCGCGCAGGAGGTCGAGCAGTTCACCCATCACGGCATCGGTGAGGAAGTTGTAGGGCGGGTTGTTCAACCAGATGGTTTGAACGGGGCCGGTCCGGTCGGTGCGGAGAAACTCCATGCGAGTGCCCTTTCGGTGGTCGAGGTGGTGGGCGCTGAGGTTGTCGCTACAGCCCGTAGGCACGTTCGAGTTCGGCCAGCGCGTCACCGCAGTACGGTGCGACCCGCTGGACATGGGGCAGTGCGGTCGCGCACGCGGTCACGCACAGGTTGAGGCGGTTCGCGTAGGACAGGATCGTCAGGTTGAGTGCTTGACCGTCGAGCGGGATCGATACCGCGTGCCACTCCTCCAGGGTCATACCGTTGTAGTGCAATTGCCGGCTAGGCCCCGGCATGTTGGAGATGACGACATTGAACATCGGCTTGATCCGGCTGCTCACGCCGAGTACCAGACTCGCGCCGAAGGGCGCCATGAGCATCGCCGTATACGCCATGACCGCGGCGCCCGACATCCGGCTCATATGTTCCTTGGCAGCGACCGTCGAGGCGACGATCGCCGAGACGCGTTCCCGCACATCGGTGATATCGGTCGCGAGGGTGGCCAGCGCCATGGTCGTCGCGTTGCCCTCGGCGTCGTCACTGTCCTTGGGGCGAAACGACATCGGCATGCCGGCGATCAGTGGGTCCGCGGGCAGCGCGTCGATCTCGGCGAGGTAGCGGCGCAGGCCGCCCGCGCAGATCGCGAGGATGACGTCGTTGATCGTTCCCCCGCATCGCTGAGCGAGCGCGGTGATGCGCGCCAGATCGAACGACTGGGTGGCTATCCGGCGTTCGGCGGTGATCGCGCCGTTGAGGATCGATGCCGGCGCGGAATACGGCTTGATCAGGGCCGCGTCGGACTCGAACAGCCCGCCGTACATGCGTGAGATCGCCTGCACACCCGTGAGCTGATCGGCGATTCCCCGGATCGGCGCGTTCATCAGTCGCCGGAGCGAGGAGAGCGGGCTCCCGCCCGCACCTTCCGAATCCCGGGTCGGCTGGGGCCGGGGCTTCCTGGTTTCCCGATAGGCCCAGATCGCCGGCCTGCCGCGTTCGTCGGGATCGTTCGACATCACTTTGCGGGCGAGCCGCACGGTGGCGACGCCGTCGAGCAGGGCGTGGTGTCCCTTGACGTAGAGCGCCAGGCGTCCGTCGTCGAGGCCCTCGATGACGTGCAGTTGCCACAGCGGGTGCGACCGATCCATCGGTACGCCGTGCAGGCGCGAGACCAGGGCGCCGAGCTCACGCTGTCCGCCCGGTGCGGGCAGTACATGGTGCTGGAGGTGGTAGTCGAGGTCCGGCGCTTCGACGCTGACCCATTGTGGGAGCACGCGAGCGATCAGCGCGGAGTCGATGCGGCGGTCGAAGGGGCTGGTCGCACCGGTGTAGGTCCGCAGCTCGTCGAGCAGGCCCGCGACGAAGTCCGGGCCCGCGTCCGCCGGCAGCCGGAAGATGTCGAGGTGTGCGATGTTCATCAGGTTGGAGTCGGTTTCCCCCCAGAGGAAGGCGACATCGATCGGGTTCAGCGTGGTGGTCGACATGGGGTGGTGGCCTCCGGCGAGAATTCTGTAATGGACGCGGCTCGGAACAGTGCTCGGCCGTCAGTGGCGATGTCGGTCATGCGTCGTTCTCGGTGCGCGCGGTAGGCAGTACTGCCGTCAGCCATGCGGTGAGTTCGGCATCCACCCGATCCAGGGCTGTGGTCGATCGCTGTGCCTTGGCGACCAGGATCGCGCCCTCGATCGCCGCGATCGCGGTGGTCGACAGCGACTGGGCGCGTGGCATCGGTACGCCTTGTTGCCACAGCGCGACGGTGATCAGCGACTCCCAGGACGCGAAGGCCTCGCCCGCGGCGTTCTTCGCCTCGGCGAAATCGCCGCTTTCCAGCGCGCCCGCGGCGATGGGGCAGCCTGCCGCGAAATCGGTGTCGTGGAGTTGGCGCCGGAACAGGTCGACGATGTGCGACAGCGTCTCGGTGGGGCCGCTCGCGGCCAGATCGTTGAGGATCATCGACGCCATCAGCGCCCCGGCGTGCCGGGTGGCTTCCTCGGCGAGCTGTGCTTTGCCGCCGGGGAAGTGGTGATAGATCGAGCCCCGAGGCGCGTGCGAGCGGGCGATCACGTCGGCGAAGGACGTGCCCTCGATGCCCTTCTCACGGAAAAGCAGGGCCGCGCCGATCAGCATCTTGTCGCGGGCCGACGCTGTCACTCCGGCCGCGTTGTTCTCTGCGGTCACCGCGTCACCCTCCTATGTTCAGCATCATAGCCGGATTCGGCCAAGATCGCGTTCGTGCACTGTTTCCACCCGAGTTTCGCAGGTAGATTCATGTTCGCCATTGACTGTAACACGTAGTTACGGCTACATTGCGTTCATCCCACTATGTAGCGCGTCATAGACGACGAGCTCGTTCGGATCACCGATGATCCGAGGCAGAAGGGCTTTCGCAGATGAGCTTCCCCATCGAGACAACCGACGGATATCGCCTGGTCGTCACCACGGCCGGCGATCCCACCCGGCCCACCGTCGTGCTGGTCCACGGCTTCCCCGACGACCACACGGTCTGGAACGGCGTCGCGCGCGTGCTGTCGGACCGGTTCCACACCGTGACGTTCGACGTACGTGGCAGCGGCGAATCGGACAAACCCCGGGCGATTTCCGCCTATCGCAAGGATCAGCTCGCCGCCGATATCGGTGCGGTGATCGAAGCGGTCTCCTCGGACCGGCCGGTGCACCTGATCGGCCACGACTGGGGCGCGGTGCAGGCCTGGCACGCCGCGGCGGCCCCGGCGACACGCTCGGTGATCGCCTCCCTGACCTCGATCTCCGGGCCCTGTCTGGACGGTGTCCCGCACTGGCTGCGGAGCAGCCTCGCCGCCGGACCGGCCGGATGGCGTGCGGTCGCCACGATGTGGAAGTCCCCGCTGTACATGGGTGCGCTGGCCACTCCCGTGCTCGGCGCGCTGCTGTGCCGGCTCGGCCTCGTCGACGCCGCGATCGGGCTCGCGCACCGACTGGAAACCGGTGTGGCACCCGATATTTCGCCGCATCGAGCGCGCGACAACCGCGCCGGTCTCAAGATCTACAGCGCCAATCTGGTACCGACGCTGCTGCGCCCCGACCTGCGCAGGGTCGGTGTGCCGGTGCAGGTGCTCGCCCCGCGTCGCGACATCTTCATCACGCCCGCCGCCCAGCGCGACGTCGCCCACGTCGCCGACCAGTGGCAGGTCCACGATGTCGACGGCGGCCACTGGGCCCCGGCGTTCGACCCCACCGAGATCGCCGGTCGCATCCGTGTGTTCGTCGACGCCGTCGAAGCATCCACCACCGCAACCCAGGCAGGAGAACCCCGTGAGCACACTGCATGATCGAGACAGAGTCGCACTCAAAGCGCGTGCCGTGACATGGGATTGGACCGGCCTGCCGTTCCACTACGTCTACGACGACCCGTTCTCGACCCATGTCATCAACAGCTTCAACATGCTGCTGCCCGAGGGCGAGGTGTTCTTCGTCCAGGTCTTCCAGCAGGCGCTGCCGCTGATCACCGATCCCGAGATCCACGACGATGTCGTGGGATTCATCGGGCAGGAGGCCACACACTCGTCCGCGCATCAGAGCCTGGTCGACTACCTCGACCTGCACGGGCTGGACTCCACCCGGTTCACCGACCAGATCCGGTGGTTCTTCCGGGCACTGCTCGGTGAGCGCGAACTGACCGACCGGCGTGCGCACAACTGGCTGCTCGAACGCGTCGCTGTTGTCGCGGCGCTCGAGCACTTCACGTCGTACCTGGGCGATTGGGCGCTCAACGCCGGCGCGTGGCGGCAGGGCACCATCGAGCCGCGTGCGCTCGACCTGGTGTTGTGGCACCTCGCCGAGGAAGTCGAACATCGGCACGTCGCCTACGACCTGTTCACGCATCTGGACGGCAGCTATTGGCATCGCATCAGGGCCTATCTGGTCGCGATGCCCACCTTCGCCTTGCTGCACTTCCGCGGAATGCGGCTGCTGCTCAACGACGATCCGGTCGCCGAACGCGGACTGTTCGCGACGGTGCGTGCCGCGCGCCGCGCCTGGCGTGCGGGAATGGTGCCGTCACCCGGCAGCCTCGCGAAGATGTCCATCGAGTACTTCAGGCCGTCCTACCATCCGCGCAATTACGGCTCGACCTCCCAGGCGGTCGCCTATCTCGCGGCCTCGCCCGCCGCACTGGCCGCGTCATGAGCGAGATCCGGACCACCTCGGACCGGGGCGGCGTCGTGCTCGACCGTCGCCACATTCCACCGTCTTTCACCGATCCGAACCGGCCCGACCGGGTCATGCGGGCCTACCGTTCGCTGCTGCGCTTCTACAGCGCGGTCAGCAATGTGCGCCTGCCCGCGGCCGGGCCGGCGGTCGTGGAGCGCGGCATCGCGGTCCGGGTCGTGGAGAAGACGGCCGAGGCGCTGGGCGTGGTGAGCCTGACGCTGCGATCCTGTGCCGGGACCGAGCTGCCGCGCTGGCATCCCGGCTCGCACATCGATGTCACACTGCCGTCGGGGACGGTGCGCCAGTACTCGTTGTGCGGCGATCCCGACGACCGGCTGACGTACCGGATCGCGGTGCGCTGGATCGACGGCGGAACGGCGTCGACCGAGATCCACGACGACGTGCGCGAAGGCTCGATCCTCTCGATCCGCGGCCCCCGCAACGCTTTCCCGTTCGCCGATCCCCGGCTGGCGAAGGCCGACATCGACAACATCGCCTTCGTCGCCGGCGGGATCGGCATCACCGCCCTGCTGCCCATGATCCGCCACGCCCACCGGTCCGGCCTCGACTGGACCCTCACCTACTTCGGCCGCAACGCGGCGACCCTGCCGTTCCTGACGGAGCTCGCCGCCACGGACCGGAATCGGATCCGCGTGCTGACCACCGAGCGCAACGGCCGCCCCGACCCCGCCGAGCTGCTCGCCGACGTCCGCGCCGGCTCGTCGATCTACTACTGCGGTCCGCCCCGGCTACACGAGGCTTTTCGCGCGTTCCTGCCCGAAACCGGCGCGGCAGGACTGCATTTCGAACGCTTCTCGGCACCACCGGTGGTCGGCGGCGAGCCGTTCCGAATCCGTTTGGCGCGCACCGGCACCGACATCGAGGTCGCCGCGGACCAGTCGGCCCTGTCCGCGGTACGCGCGACCCGGCCGGGCACCGCCTACTCGTGTCAGCAAGGTTTCTGCGGCACCTGCCGGGTCAAGGTGCTCGACGGCGCCGTCGAGAGCCGGGGGACCGCGCGGTTCCTCGACGAACCCGACACCATGCTGCTGTGCACCGACCGCGCGCAGGAGGGGCAAGTCGTCGTCGACCTGTGATCGCCGATCACCGAGGCGCGGGCCGCGCGCCTCGCTGACGGAACTGGTGTCCACCCTCCCGCACGAGAACCAGTCGGTCCTCCCGACCCGACACCGATAGCCGGATGCCGGCCCAGCGCCGAGAGCACCGCGCGGTCGGCGACACGGCCCGCATCACCCACGACAGCGATGCCGTAGAAGACCTCCGGGACGGTTGCGGGGGATGAAGCGCACCGGCAGCGTGCCGAGGATGCGTTCCAGACGTGGGGTCTGCGGCGGGATGACCGGCCCGAACACCGGGCTTCACCGAACCCTGCGTCTGAAAGTGGCACATATGCCACAAATCTGTGCGCGAGAGGGGACTTTTGCACAGAATCCAGACAAATTTGACGAAGAACAGTGCTGGAGTGGTACCTAACCTAGATCGCTGCCGGGTAACTGTCAACACTCTCTTCTCCCGGAACTTTGCGGGACTGCCTGCAGGGGAACATCTTTCACCTACTATGCCTGTTTGCGGGTCCCCAGCTCGCGATCAACTATCAAATCGACGCACCGGCGCCGCGATGCTGGAGTAGTCAGCTTTCGAAACTTACCGCCCGGCAAACCCGCTGGCCGGTCCCGAGCGAGCAGGCCGTCCATCCGCATCCGGGGCCTCGGCGGCAGGGCCGGAGGGAAAGGTCTCGCTGCCGTGACCCGGCTGGGTTAGTGAGGTCACCAGGTGCCCGCGAGTGAGAGAAACTACCTTGCTGCAGTCGGTGGCAGGGCTTACACCTGCGTATCTTCCGGTTTTTCACACAAGTATGAGAGTATGTGATTTGTTGGCGGTTCGATCTTGAGGAGTAGCGGAAATGACTCAGCCCGACCCGGAATCTGCCGAACCGTCACTGCCCGCGCTTGTCGCTGCGGGGGACGCAGCCAAAGCGCTGGCTGTCCTCGGAATCACTGTCGAGGAGGTGTACGGGGCACTGCTCAGCGGGGAGCAGGCCGCTGCTTCCACGACGCTGTACCACCCTTCGATCTCCCCGGGTGTGTTGCGCTGGATCGAGACTGTCGCCACTTTCCGGCGGCTCAAGGTGGAGAACGACGAGTGGATTCTGCGTGAGCCGGCCAACTCGCCCCGGGTGGTAGCGCCTGATGAGCAGGTTTCGGTCATGGTCATCACCGGCAATTCTCTCACTGGAACTAGCCGTACTCCGTCTACGCGGCATAAGAAGGGGCCTTCAACGGCTCGTGCAGTCTCCGAGAACCAGAACCAGCTCGTGTTCGAACTGGAGTTTCAGGTTGATTCCAGCGGCGAGATTTCTGATGCCGTCGGCCCGCTGACGTGGGTGCTGCTCTACTATCGGGCGTCGGATCCGAACGAGACGCGGGTCGAAGTATCGCTGCCGCGTACGATCACGGAAGGTCGCATCTCGGCCTGGAAGCATCGGATCATCCTTCCTCCGCTGTCGCACGAGTTGTCACTGCCAGAAGGTGAGCGCGACGATGACATCGACTTCCCGATCATTAGCCGTGGACGATAGTCGATCCGAGCCGTCCCGAGTCCTGCTGGCCCGGCAACGTGCCGGGCTGACCAAAAGTGCCCTGGCCAAAATGATGGCGGTTACTCCGCGCACGATCTATGAGTACGAGAGCAAGGGCGCGCCTGCCTCTGCACTTCCCGAACTGGCACAGGCGTTGGGATGTACCGAACAGTTTCTGGGCCGTCCAGGGGTTGAAGCGCTGTCTGCCGATCGGGTGTTTTTTCGTGCTCGGCGCAGTGCTACAGCCGCGCAGCGCGATGCGGCGACAGCGGCGGGCGCTCTCGGGATCGAGCTCTATGAATGGATTGACAAGCATTTTGAACTGCCGAGGGTGGACCTTCCCGAGATAGACAATTCGGATCCGATCAGTGCGGCAGCGGCGGTGCGGGCTCTTTGGGCATTGGGGCTGCGCCCGTTGCCCAATCTGGTTCAGTTGGCGGAGTCTCGGGGAGTTCGTGTCCTGTCTCTGCCGCCAGGATCTGAACTCGTCGATGCGTTCAGCGTGTGGTCCGGTGGCCGCCCGTATGTGTTTCTGTCGATGGCGAAGACGCCGGAGCGGTCGCGGTTCGATCTGGCTCATGAACTCGGCCATCTGATGTTGCATCCGGGTCTACCCGTGGCCAACAATGACATCGAGCGCGAGGCGGATCGCTTCGCGTCGGCGTTGCTCATGCCCGAGGGCTCGCTGCGGAGTGGGTTCGGCAGAGAGCCATCGGTCAACGATGTTCTGCGGCATAAGCGCTACTTCGGAGTTTCCGCGATGGCGCTCAACTATGCGCTGCGACAAGCAGGTCGGCTAACGGAGTGGGGGCATAGACAGAACGTCGTGAAGCTGTCGCAGCTCGGCTATCGATCCGGCGAGCCGAACGGGATGCCGAATCACGAGAAGTCGCGGGTATTCGGCACCATCTTTCATGGACGCGAGGGCAGGTCACGAGTTATCGACGCAGCAACAGAGCTAGGCATACCAGTCACTGATATTCATGCTTTGGCGCTTGGCGCTGCACTGCACACTGTGGCCGTGGACCACCACTCTGGAGAGGGATCGCCGCCGCAGGCTGCCGCGGATAGGCCGGCTTTGAAGCTGGTACGTCAGGGCCGCGCCTGAGGCGGTGTGATCGCCGCGATCGCCGACCGCCACCACGCCGCGGCCCATCCCGACCCGACGACCGGCAAGAAGGCCCGCGAGGTCCTGGCGGGGAACCGCTTGGCTGCCGCTGGCATCGAGGTGACAGATGCCGCGGACGGCCCACTCAATCAGTCCCGCAGGCCGCAAAGCCGATCGTGCTGCACACATGTACTGTCCCCGCCGTGCGATGATTGGGGACGTCAGTCGCCCGGCGCGGGCCGTTCGGCTTATAGCCTGTCTTATGTGGCGGCCCGTGCCTTGGCGAGCTTCTTGTAGCAAGTCAGTGTCGCTGCCAGGGTGAGGAACCCACAGTAGTGAACGTCCTTGCGGTCGTAGCGAATCGAGAGCCGGTGATAACTGCCGAGCCAGGCGATGGTGCACCTGAATGACCCACCGGTGTCGGCCGAGATGTTGGCTGGACTCGATTCCTTTGCGGGCGATACGGACGGGCCCCCTCTTTGCTCGAACCGACGCACTGTCGACCACGACGCGCGACCAGTCGAGCATCCCTTGCTACCGAGCTCGTCGAGCACGACGCAATGTAGTTGTCGCCATAGGCCGCTTCGGTCCATCTCGTGAACCGGCGATGGGCGGTCGGAACCGTGACCCCGAACGAGGGTGGCAGCAGCCGCCACGCACATCCGCAACGACAGTTTGTCGGTCACGACCGAACATCCTGCACCACATCAGATTCCGGCTAGATCGCGCTACCTGTCTACGACGTGAGACATCCTCCGACCTCCGAGCGAGATCGGTTGGTACGCCAGGGCTTTGTCGACGATCTGTTCGGGGTGAGGGATGCATTCGAGGTATCCCATAAGGTAGTCGCTGATTTTCGGATCGGATTTTTCAATGCCCTGGCCTTCGGAGATTCTGGTTGCGAGATCGATCAGGGTGTGTGCGATCCAGTTCGGAATAGTCGCCATCCCAGCGGTGTTGCAGATCGTATCTACGCTTCGCCACGTGCGGAGCTCTGCAAGGAATCCTACGATGAATCCCAATATTCTATTTCCCGTTGCGCGCGGCCGACCATTGCGATTCGAACTCTTCTGCGGAAATCTTCTCAGCATCGAACTCCGGCTGTGACCCGATCTCATCGACCGACGCGATTTCGATTTCAGCCAGTCCGATCGCGGGCGACTCACGATTTTCATCGGCCCACTCACGACGACCGTCACGATAAAATTGCACGCGGCGTGCCTCCCAATTGTCGTCGCCAACTTCATGGAAGTAGAGGATCGGCTCGTCGTCGAAGTCGTGGTGCCACGCAACCTTGAAGTATCTCACGCTCCAGTCCCTCCTGTGAGTCCGATGGTCCACCGTCGGGGACGACGAAGACGCCAGGCCTTGCTGGTGTGACGTCGAGTCCGGCTAGTTGATTCCGCAATTTCTTCCCAGCCCAGAGTCTGTGAGTGAGGCTCAGATGTCGGTTGGGAATATGGATATTTCGCTGAGAGAAGCGCAAGCCACTTGGTCGACATGGATAGTGGGGAGTGGATTGCTAGCTTCGAGTAAGAGGCTTCCGGGTTTGAGGTCGAGTGCAACGATTCCGTCGTCGAAAACGGTTGTGACTGTACCGCAAACCCTGAGTTGGCCATCTTTCAGATAGATTCCCTCTGTAGGTGCGCCGGAATCATAAACGTGAATCTCTGAGACTTCGTCGCCCAGTTCGATCTCCACGTCGTACTGGACGCCCGCTACTCCGGGGTTCCGTCCGGCCCACACTGCGGGCCAATCGCCGCTGTGTGATCTGACCATTCCCGATGTACCGGTCGGCATGTCGCTCAGCAGGGTTACCAGCATCACCATGTTCCCTTCGGGAAGGGCACTCGGACAACTCGGTTGTCGAGGTGCCACGCGTTTGCGGATGGATTGTAGGTCCATGTTTCTTCGTGGTAGTGAAATTTAGTTGGCCCGCTGCCCATTTCGTGATTTCCGAGCCTGATGCTGCGGGTTCCGTCTTCGGAAACGATCCGGTTCGGGTCGGGCAGTCCAGTGCGGGGGTGCAGGTTCGTGTGTTCGCCGGGGCCGAGGAACTCTTCCCATCGAGCAGGTACATCGACGGGCTTCACCGGTCTTGGATCGATGTGTTCCTGCTGCAGAACTGGTGCGTTCGCTTTGGCCTGGTCGGCTGCTTCACAGCCGTCCGGCATGAGGCCGAGCGGATCGGTCCACCTTGTCGGGTTGTGCGGATAGCCGTATGGATTGGGCGACGGGGCGAGTCCGAGTGGGTCGGCTGTCAGGAAGCGTCCGCAGCTCGGATCGTAGGTTCGGAATGAGTTGTAGTGGAAATCGGTTTCGTCATCATGGTATTGGCCAGAGAATCTGAGAGGTGTACTGAAGCTGCCGCTCCAAGTAGTCCTTCCCCACAGATCAGTCGTTGCCATCCCGTTGATCTCGGCAGTCTCCGGCATAAGAGACTCGGTCGGTAAACCCGACTTCCCGGAAATGAGAGCGAACAGTTCACCCTTGCCCGACATGGGTGAAATGCTCTCGGACTGCGCTATTGGTCGGTACGTTCCTGGTTCGTACTGCCACCGGGTGATGCTGTCCGACGTCTGCTGTTCGAGGAGGTTCGCGTGGTCATAGGTGTACTGGACACGCTTGCTGAATGAGTTTCCGGAATCGACGGTGCACTGCTTGGTGATTCTGTGGCCGAGTGCGTCGTAGGTGTATTGCCACCATTCCCCAGTAGGAGTGAAGACATCGGTGAGCTGGTCGAACGCGTTGTATCGGTAGTGCCATACGTTGGGTTTGCGGGAGATTCGGGTGGTGACTTTGCGGATGAGGCGGCCGGCGGGGTCGTAGTAGTAGTGGTTTCGGCCGTCTCGGGTGAGGAGGTTGTTGTGGTATTCGCGGCCTTCCATCCGTTGAGGGGAAGATGCCGCGGGTTCGGGGTTGTCGGTCGGGGTGGGGAGGCCGGCGGTGATGTTGCTGAGGGCGTCGTATTCGTAGGCTTCGGCAACGATGTTGTTTCGGGCGATGGAGTTGACTCGGCCGATGGGGTCAAGTGTGTAGGCGTTGTGGATCGGGGCTTCGTGCGGCCGTGTGGTGGTGTGGTGGGAGAGGAAGCCGTCGGGGCGGTAGGTGTAGTCGTCTCGACGGATCGTGGTCGGGCTTGGGCGGGCCTTGTGGGTCTCGCCGAAGTCGAGGGAGAAACTCTCGGTGGGAAAGCCAGTGACTTCTTGGACGGCGATATCGCCAGTGGGGGTGAAGGCGCGGTCGATTTGGACTTCGCCGACGCGCCATCGGGTGAGGCGCCCGGTCAGGTCGTGAGTGAAGGTGACATCTGTGCCGTCAGCGGTGAGGGCGGTGACTTGGTGCAGTGCGTTGTGGCGCCATGAGGTGACAGCACCGGTGGGAGTGGTGCGGCGAATTCTTCGGCCGAGATGGTCGTAGTCGTTTCTCAGAGCGGGTTGGTCGTCGAGTTTTTGGGTGACGATTTGGCCGGTGGGCGTGTAGGTGAACTCGTTGGTGTGAGTGCGGGTTTCGTCGGTGCCGGTGATGGCGGTGAGGATTCTGCCTGTGGTGTCATGGGTGTAGGCGAGGTATTCGCCGGAGTCCGCGGTGATCGAGGTGAGATTGCCGAGCGTGTCGTAGCGGTGGTGGCGGGTGATGCCGGTCGCGGGGGTGACGGTGGCGACACGGCCGGTACTGGTGTGGGTGAATGTTGTAGTGGCGCCGGTGTAGTCGGTTTCGGCGGTCAGGCGGCCGGCAAGGTCATACTGGTAGGTCCAGCGTTGGCCGAGGGGGTTGATGACGGCCGTCAGTTGGCGTTCGGTGTTGTACAGATATCGGGTGGTTGAGCCGTCAGGGTCGGTTCGGGTCGCGATCTTGTCGAACCCGCCGTAGGTGTAGCGAGTGGTGCCGCCGTTGCGGTTGGTATGGGCAAGGAGGTTGTTTTCGCCGTCGTAGGCCCAGGATTCGGCGAAACCATCGGGGTCGGTGCGGCGAGCCGGTCGGCCTTCTGGGGTCCACTCGTAGCGCGTGGTGTTGCCGAGCGGGTCAGTTACCTGGGCGGGGCGGCCGAACCGGTCGCGACGAATGGTGGTGGTCGCACCGTAAGGGTCGGTCACGGTGAGGGGGAGCCCAGCTGCATCGACGTCGATGCGGGTGACCGCACCGTCGGGATCGCGGACTTCGGTGATCGCTCCGCAAGCTCCGTGCGTGTATTCGGTTCGAGCGCCCACAGGATCAGTCACCGCGACGAGGTTGCCCGCTTTGTCCCACTCACGGTGTGCGGTCGTGCCATCGGGGTTGGTGATCGTGGTCGGGCGGTTCGCGTAGGCGTACTCGATGCGGATGTCGGTGCCGTCGGGGCGGGTGATCGTCGCGACATCGCCGTCTTCGGTGTACTGGTAGCGCGTGACCGTGCCATCGGGTTCGGTGACGGCGAGTGGTTTGCGGGCGGCGTTGTAGTCGATGTGGCGGTGTCCGCCGTCGGCGTTGCGGAAGTCGCGCAAACGTAGGTCGTTGTCGAATCCGTAGCCCGTAACGCCGCCGCGGGAGTCTGTGAGGCGGGTGAGGCGGCCTGTTCCGCCGCCGAGTTCGAGGTATTCGAAGTCGGCGTTCATGACGCCGTCGGTGCCGCGTTGGGCCGTGACACGGCCGGATTCGTCGTAGGTGTTGGTGACCGAGCTGCCGTTGGCGTCGGTCCACGACAGCATGCGATGGTGTTCGTCGTAGGTGAAGCGGGTGGTGCCACCGAGACCGTTGACGACGGTGGTCAGGTCGCCGCGCTCGTAACCGAATTCGCGTACGCGGGTGAGAGTGTCGAATCCATCTTCTGCGGAGGCGACCGAGATCGCGGTCACGCGACCGTCAGCCGACTCCAGGACGACGCGGTATCCACCGGAGTGGGTAACTTCGGTCGGGTCGCCGTTGCTGTTGTAGTGAAACCTGATTCGATTGTGGTGGCGGTCGGTGATCGCGGAGATCGCGAAATTGCCCAGGAGGATGTCCAAGCCCGCGAGGGCTGGTTCTGGTGCGAAGTGCCACACCAATTCGCGGTCCGGGTCCCACAGACGGTACCCGCCGATGTCGGTGCGGGTCAGTTTCCACCGCTGGCCACCGGTGGCCGGCTCTACTCCGACACCTACTTCGGCGTGCGGGTACGCCAGCAGCATGCCATCTTCGAAAATGACAGTGACGCTGTCGGATTCGACGACGACACGCATGTCGAGGGTCGCTGACCACGATTGGCCGAACCATCGTCCGAAGCGGTAATTCGAGTGATGGGCACGCTTGAGCGCCAGCCGAAGAATGCCTGGCAGATCGAGGTCGGTCAGTGGCAGCAGAAACTCGCCGGTCGCGACGTTGACCGGGTCGCCGCCTTCGGTGGTCTGGTCACGGGTCGAGTTGGTTTCGGGCGGATTGGTCGTGGCCGAGTCGCCGGCGCTGTCCTGACCGTTTCCACCGTTGTCGTTGTCGGCGCGAAGTTCGGGGTTGTTGTTCGGGTCGGGGGTATCGCCGTCGCCGTTGTGAACGTCGGGGTTGGTGGTGGGTTTGCCGGAGTCCTGGTCGCCGGGTGCGTTGTCTTCGTCCTTGTGTGTCGGGGAGTTGTCGTGCTGGTCGGGAGTGGAATCGTGGTTGTCTGGGGAGGGTGGTTCCTGGTTCGGGCTGCCACCATCGGTATCGGGAGTGGGTTTGCCCGTTGGTG
Source organism: Nocardia sp. NPDC056952 (assembly GCF_042674185.1). Taxonomy (NCBI): domain Bacteria; kingdom Bacillati; phylum Actinomycetota; class Actinomycetes; order Mycobacteriales; family Nocardiaceae; genus Nocardia; species Nocardia sp. NPDC056952. Next base: position 771,269 of record NZ_JBHURA010000002.1, read on the forward strand.
ATTCATCGGTGCCGTTCGGTGACGTCGACCCATTCTCCGGCGACCCGTGGTCTGGTGTGGGTGAGCCCGGCTCTGGGTCTCGTGGGTTGGTGGTTTCGGGGTTCGTCCCGTCACCATTGTTGGACGGTGCTGAACCGTCAGCAGCGTTGTTGGGGTTCGGATCCGATGTTGCAGCTGGGTTTGTCGACGGGGTTTCGCCTGCCTGCCCGGCAGTATTGGGTCCTGGGCTGTCCGGCGCTGTGGCTGCTGGGTTGGTGGCCGGCGAATCACCGTTATGCCCCGCAGGGTTCGAGCTTGGTGTCGACGGATTGTCCGGCACGTGGGCGGCGGGCTGAGTCGGCGCGCTGGGCGTCTCGGGCGCGTGCCGACCAGCCGCTCCTGCTGCGTTGTCGAGGACATTGCGGCCGGTGTTCGCCGCGTCCACAACGTCGGAGGCCCGATTGACTGTGGTGGCGGCGCCTTTCGCCACGCCACCGGCGCCACCTGTCGCGACGGTGGTCAACACGTCGCCGGTGAGTGCACCCAAGGCTTCGGACGGGTTGGTCTTGAAGGTCGACAGCATTGCCGCAGCAGTGGCTTTCGGGTCTGCCGCGGCGATCACCATGCCGGTGCCCATGTCCGACATCTTCGACATGTACTCGGCGGGGTGGGTCATGTTGTAGATGTCGAACGGGGTGACCGATCGGACGAACTGCACCATGCCGGTCAGTGAGGTTAACAGCCCAGACGAGAAATTGATCTTCGCGTGCTCGATCGCGGCACCGAGGTCTTCGAAGTTGCTGCCCCACCGGGATAGGAAGGGCGGTTCCGTCGGCGCGGTTTCCGTGGCTGCGGTGATCGCTGCCACCGCCGCATTTGCGGCGTTATCTCGTTGGGTGCGAGCACCATTGAGGATCGCTCGTGCCTCGTTGCGGATATCGGTCCACGTGTCGGTGAGGTTCTTGCCTTTGCGTTGTTCGTCGGTTTGGGCGTTCCAGGCGTTCTTGCGGTCGCGTTCCTCGCGGTCGGCGGCTTCCCATTTCGCGACTGCGTCCGCGGCTTTGGCTTGGGCGGCGGTGACCTCGTGGTACCAGGTGTCCAACGCGGTTTTGGCTTTGGCCATCGCGTCGGCGCCGTCCCACCACAGTTTCGGCTGTTTCGCGAACTCGTCATGGAATGCCGAGGAGGCTTCACCGGACCAGTCAGCGACATCGATCTTGCGCAACGCGTCACCGGTTTGGTCGATCGCGGTACCGATCTTGCCGAGGTGCTCGGCGACTTCGGAGATCTTGGCGGGGTCTCCGCGGATCAGTTCCTTTGGATCGGTGGTTTCGCCGAGCTGCTTCTCCGGCACTGCACCACCGGTCGCGTCGACGACCTTGTCGCCGAGATCGTCGAGCCAGTTCGACAAGCCATCGGCGCCGACAGCTTTCGCGACCTTCGACTCGGCGTCGAGGACGGTGTTGTAGGCCTGGCCGACCTTCTCGGTCGCCGTTTCCAGGCCGTCTTCGATCTTGTCGCCGAGACTGTTGACGAAGTCCCCGATACCCACTACGTGTTCCCCCCACGAGCTGCTTGTTGTGCTTGCTGGATCTCGGCGACCTTCGCGGCCACCCCCGTATCGGGTACGAACATGTCGCCGAGGCTGTCGCGGTCGGGCACGTCATCGGAGGCCAGGTATTGTCCGACCTGCCCCAACGTCGAGACGTTGTCGCCCATATGCGAGAACGCGTCACCGAACGACGACGCACTGTAGTCAGGATTTCTGGCGGTGTTGAAGTTGCTGTTCTCCCATACCTGGCCCCAGTCCATCTTCTCGATGTCGGCCTTGCTCAGGTGCGGGTTGCCCGCGAGGTGGGTGAACATCTGCTTGAACGTGTTGGAGATCTGCTCGTCCATCTCGTAGTAACGACCCGCCGACAGGTCGAGGACCTCGGCGATCTCGTTGCCGGACTGGACCAGCGCGCGTACACCCCACGACCAGCGTTCGGCGAAGGTTTCGAAGCTGGTTTGGACGTTCGCCGTGCCTGCTTCCATTGCCGACATCGTCAGCTGAGCGAACCCGCGTCCGACGGCGCCGGTCTCGCCGACGCCGAGCTCGGACAGTTCGCTGATGATCGCGTTGATACCGGTCGCGGCTTGAGTCAGGAGGGCGGGATCAACATTCAAATCCGCCATCAGCCGCGTACACCATCGGCCGATGGTTCCTCGTCGAGACGAGGCGGGAACGCCATGGGCGCCGCACCGAGCATGTCCACGGCTACCCCGGTCGGCTCCGGCTGTGCTGCGGCGAACTCACGCAGACGCCGGCCCAGGAACGTGTGGAATCGGTAGGACTGATCAGCAAGTACGCCGCGCGCGGACATGAACCGCGCGTACTCCTCGACGCCGGTGAACGCGCACAACCACGCCACACCACCGGACTCCAGCGTGAACACCCGATCCTCGGGCCCTGTCAACGGCACCAACAATGCCGAGGACTCGAACGCTGCCGCTAACTCGCTCGGTACTCCGAACCCGGCATAGAACGCCGCGATCTCCGCCCGCAGTCGGGCAGAGTCAACTTCGATCACTGCCATGTCCGCTCCCAACTTCCCCTCGGACACACCGGCCAGCCACCCACGTTAGCGAACAGCCAGGCTCAGATCCAACGACGGTACCTTCTAATTTGCCCAGCTCCTGGTTCGCTACAGCCAGGGCCCGTGCCTGGTCCGACTGAATCCGCGGCGATGAGGCTGACCAGCGTCCGCCCGCAGGATCGCTCGCAGCGCGTTGCTACAGCGCACGCGAAGAGTCCGCAACTGCGCTCGTTCGCTCTGCCAACAACGCTCGTGGTCAGTACACCTAGCTACTGACGGTCGAGCACGGAGGGGAGTGCTGCACGATCTGGTGACCACAGCTAGGCAGCCCGAAGGGCTGCTGGGGTCCACCATGTCACTCTATGGGCACTTCAGTGACATAGCTGCTTCCATCATGTCACTTTGAGCAAGTGATTCAGTGGACGTCGGCGGCAATCTCCGTCGAGACTGCCGCCCTAGGAGCTGTCGAGGAAGTGCCCTTGACCGGCTCCCTTTGGGCCAGGTCCGTTTGAAGTTTCCACTCTCGTTCTGCGGAGCGGTCCGTCAGCTCCCTGGCCGCGACTGCGACGCCGTAGGACGTCGCAGTCGCTGACATATCGGCGATGCTGGATGGTTCGTTGACTGGAATCCGGTCCTTGGTCCTGGCGGATTACCGCCTGATGTCAGGGTCGATGTTGTAGGGGAGCAGTAGGGGGTGTGGTTCCTGTGTCAGTGTTGACAGGGCGGTGGCGATTTCGAACAGGTCGGCTTTGACGTAGGTCGCGGTGGTGCCGTGTCGGCGGGTGTGGTGGCCGGCGTAGGCGCGTGCGGTGGCGTAGCCGAAGGTTCGTTCGACCCAGGTGAGGGTGGTGTGGCGTAGCCAGTGGGTGGTGATGTGTTGGGTGGCGACCCAGGGCAGGTGGGTGCCCAGGCGTGTCCAGAGGTGGTCGTATCGGCGGGTGGTGATCGGTGTGCCGCGCCGATACCGCAGCAACTGACCCCCGGGTGGGCTGCCGCGGTGTTCGGCATGGTCGGAGAGATGCCACATCAGAGTCGGCGAGATCGGTTGCCACCGATCCCGGCCGCCCTTTTCTCGGAGCAGCACGAGGCAGAGTTCGGTGTCGAGGTCGTCGGGGCGCAACCGCAGGGCGCCTTCGCGGCGGCATGCGGTTTCGATGTGGAGTCGCAGGATGAGGCTGTCGAGTTCGCGGTCGTTTCCGGTGACGGCGGCAACCTGGCAGATCTCGGCCAGGTGAGCAGACGGGATCGCGCGCCGGTGTGAGGGTTGTCGGGTGGGGATCGTCAACTGGCGGGCGGGGTTTCGGTGGGGCTGGATCCAGTTGTTGTTCTCGGCGTAGCGGTAGAGGCAGCGGGCGGCGTTGACGAAGTGTTCGCGTGCGCCGGTCCCGTCGCGGCTGCTGCGGTTGATTCTGCTGCTCGCTTGAACGTCGTGGGCTTGCCGGTCGAGGTCGGCGACGGTCACCTCGTCGAGTCGTTGGTTGGGCCAGGTGTTTTCGAGTCTGTCGAGGTGGACGTGGTAGGTGCGCAGGGTGCCTGGGGTGAGGGTGGATCGTAGTTGCGGAATGGTGTGGGCGAAGGTGGGGCATTCCGGAATCGTTGCCAGCAGGTCCGACGGTGTTATTCCGATCTGGGACAGCAGGATTCGGGTCGCCTCGATCGCGGCGGGATCGGCGGCCGGGTGAGGGTGTGTCGGGGGCATCGGTTATGCCTCCAGCAGTCGTTGGTGGTTGCCGAAGAACGCGTGGAGCGCTCGGGGTGGGTAGATCGCGAGGTGGCCAGGCGTGAGGTGCGCGACGAGTAGGACTTTGTCGCCGATGTGGAGTTCTGCTCGGCGTCGTTGCCGGAACGGGACCCGGAAGTAGCGGTTGGTGCTGACTTCGGCGATGCCGTGCTCGGCCCGGGTGACGAGCAGGACACCGTCGTAGACGCAGCGGATACCGAGCCGGATTGTCGGGGGCCAGTCGAGTGCGTCGAGGAGTGCTCGGTCGTGGATGCGTCCGGCGGCGCCGACGGTGCACATTCCGTAGGCGATGTCTTTGACTGTGGTGGTGGCAGTAGTACGGGCGGTGCCGCGTAGGCATTCGATGAGTTCGTCGAGTGAGGTAGAAGGTGGCACGATCGGCGCGATCAGCATGACCGGGACCCCCGTTCAGCAGCGAGAAGGTCACGGGTGCCGTCGATGGCGTGGTGGTTCACGGTGTGTCTTCGGTGTCGAGGCACTCGACCGCACGGCTCGGGTGCGATCAGCCAGACGCCGGTGCGCGGATGGGTGGAGGCATTCGAACAGGCGATTGAGGGCTTTCCACAACACCTGCGAGCGTGTGAACAGGTTCTTCCTGTCGTGGCTAGAGGCAGTCGGTGCGTCGAACCACGGTGGAGCGGTTAGCTATCCGTGAATATTGGTCGACGCTGCGACCACGCTAGCGCGGAGTGAGCCGTGTCGGTACGCGTGCAAGAGGGCGTCTCATGTACAGGTCTGCGGCGGAAGCGATAGTGAGTGGAGCAGGGTTCCGGCCAGTCGAAGCGCTGGTTCGGCCCGTAGGTTGCGGGCCGAACCAGCATGCACCACGGCTGGGGTATCGGCCTCGAGCGGCTTGCGGTACATCTCGCGGAACTGCGAGTGCATGCATCGTATCGGTTTAGTGCTAACGGCATTCACACCTCCAGCAGAAGGCGACGGGGGTTGGATCTGCTCGGTGACCCACGGCTATGGCGCTGGCGCGAATCGTGGGCGCCGCCCGACGAATGTCGCGCACGAAAATGGTCTCGAGCTCGACAACGATAATCTGACTCGGGCGCAGACCGCGGCACGGTCTCCTCCCTGCACACCCCAGCGTAGATGAGGCCATTCCGGGTCAGCACGCCATCGGGCTGCGTCGCGCCAGCGCAGATGCCATCGCCGCACCATTAGGATCGCGTGCGCTCGAGCAGAACCGTAGCACCGAGCTGGTGGCGTAGGACTTCGCGCACACGAAAAATATCCTCAATCCAGGCGGTGTCGCAGGTCGAAACTCGTGCACAACCGGTTTCGAAGTCGGCGATCAGAAACCACCCACCTCTAAGGTCGCGACCGACGGCCTACGATCGGCAACGTGGCTGAGGTGATCGATTACAACGACCCTGGACTACTGACAAGCCTGCATGGGAACAACCCAGTGGCGATGGGGCCAAATTTCGGTGTGGCATCAAGCATGAGTCTCATCGCACTGGCCGAGATGGACGACACCGACATGCTCGACACCGACATGCTCGACACCTACGTCGAGGCACACATCCACGGCCCGGTCCGGCTCGATCGCGAGGTCGAGGCGATCGTGCTCGATCCCAGCCACGGTGGCACCGGTATCGAAACCGCCGCACGGCGCCTTCCGTGTGCTGTCGAGTGGCATAACGGATTTCACCTCAGCGTCGGTTCTCTTCTTGAGCACCCTGAGTATCGCGGGGTGCAGTATGTGGACCTTGGTACTTCGATCGCGGTGAACGGCGTATTGGACGCCTATGTGCTCGGAAGGGCCGCGCAGTCCCGCGAATACGATGCCCAGTCATTGAAGAAGGTCTGGCACTATCTCGCTCGCTTCGGTGTGAACGGGTCCGGAAAACACAACGCACTGTAACGCCGCTGGGCGCGCGGTCACGAGGTCCGCATCAGCCGCGACCCGCGCGTTCGAAAAACACGAGCATCTGTCGCGGACTGGCTAGATGGGATCGCGCTGCTCCGGTATGTGGGCAACCTGCGGTGAGCCACCGCAGTACAGTGCCGAGGTGGCTCTCACCGTGGAAACCCTGACCGAGGTCGATGACGAGATAGTCGACTCAGTCAACCGATTGCTCTCACAGCTGTCGCAAACAGCGGAGCGATTGGACCGGGACGCGCTGGTGCGGTTGGTATCTGTGGAGTCCACCACGGTGCTGTACGCGCGCAGCGACGATCGGATCGTCGGGATGCTCAGCTTGGTGATGTTCCCGATCCCCTCAGGTCTTCGAGCGCGGGTCGAGGACGTGGTGGTCGACGACTCGGCGCGAGGGCAGGGTATTGGTGCGGTATTGATCGAGGAGACCAAATCCCGCGCTGCTGCCGCCGGTGCCAGGACATTGGATCTGACTTCGCGGGCGTCGAGGTCGGCGGCTACCCGCCTGTATGAGCGGCTCGGATTCCAGCCGCGTGAATCACGTGTTTACCGCTTCGCACCATTCGGCTGACCGCCAGCAGCAACGCACGCTCATGCCGCGACCCGCGCGATCCCGAGGGCCTCCGCACCAGCCGCCAACGCACTCTTCTGCGGCGGGTCGTCCTGCGCCGCCGTGATGGCCAGATCGTCCCCGGCCGACTCAAGGACCAGATCCAGCGACCAGAAACTCAGCTCCTAGTCGGCCTTGATCGAGTACAACAACCATTCGGTTCCGAACCTTATCCCGCGACCCAGGATCCTGGAGTAGACGTGTTGGTCAGCCTGGCGGCTGTGCGGACTCACGTTCGGCGAGGAAGGTGTCGAGCAGTTCGAAAAGCACTGCGAGGACGTGTGTCTCCTGCTCGGTGGTCAACGTTGTTGTGAAGTCCCAATCAGGCACGGCGATCTGCTTTACCTGTGCCCACCAGACGAGGTTCGACCCAACTTGGTGGTGCTCCATCAGCCATTCGCGCCACCCCTCAAGGCATGGCCGACCACAGCGGCGGGATGCCATGTCGTAGCCCTCGATGTAGGTGAGGACTCCACGCAGGTCGGTGTAGCCGATGTACATCCCAGTTCTCTTGGCGAACAAGGTGAAGAACTCACGATCGGTCTGGTCGGCTAGGTCCTTCGCTGATGGGTCATGTGCAGCCCCGCAGGTCTTCTTCATTCGTCGATCTTGCCGCAGCCCGACCAGCGCCACCCCATGCCGTTGCCCGTCCATGGGGCGCGTGGCGGCGGCGAAGAACCAGCGGTCCTCTCGATGCCATGCCGGGTCTTGATCGAACCTCTCAAAGGGGTACGACGGAACACCGAGCAGCGGACATACATACGTCCAGTGTGGTCTCGGTTCGTCATCCAAGCGAGCAAGCTCACTGTTCTGCCGCGACCCGCGTGGTTCGGCCGGCCGGAGCGAGGCTCGGCCCAACGCACGATAGTGCCGATTACTGTGGAAAGGGCTGGGTTGCTGACCGGCTGTGCTGACGAGTTGCAGACGGTCTGCGAACATGATGTCGTGCTGGACATTCGCAACGACCCGGTCCTTATCGAGCTCGCTCACGACATCGACGCGCGTTGTCGGCTGCGTGGGTCCTTCCAGCTGCGATCGGGAATTGTCGCCGATGAATACTTCGACAAGTACTTGTTCGAGGCCGATCCTCAATTGCTGCGCCGGATCACCGAACGGATGGTCGCTCTGGTTCCGGAAGACACCGAGATGCTCGGCGGCCTTGAACTGGGCGGCATCCCGCTTGTCACGATGCTGAGCCAGTTGACCGGACTGCCCTCGCTGTTCGTCCGAAAAGCAGCAAAAGCCTATGGGACCCAACAGCTTGCCGAAGGCGGCGACGTGCAAGACCGCCGCGTCGTATTAGTCGAGGATGTCATCACTACTGGTGGAGCGGTCGTCGCCGCTACCGAGCAGTTGCGATCCCGAGGGGCCATTGTCGACACGGTCATCTGTGCGATCGACCGCTCGACCCCGGGTATCAACCAGCTCCCGTCAGTAGGCGTAGCCGTGCGTCCAGTGCTGACCAAACAACTTCTCGACACAGTGCATCAGCAGTAGGTGCGGGGAGATCACCGGATTCGACAGATCCGGCGAGCGACACGCAGGTCGCCGGTCATGACGTGCGTTCGGTTAGTGCCAAACCTGCGGAAATGGCGCACACCGCACTGACCGAACCGGCCAGTGCCGCGTGTGGTCGAGTGTCCGTCAGACCCGCCTTCTCACAGGCAAATCGCATAGTCTGCCGCGGTGCCCAAGCTAATGCTGTCGAACCCTTTCGCACAGAAGATACTCACGGTCTGGCTCGAACCGTGGGGCTGGGATTACTGGATGCGACCGGGAGATGTCTTCATCATCGAATCCGACAACCGCGTCTCCTTCGAGCAGGCGAATAATGACCCGCCATTCGAGGTGTCGTGGCTCGAGGACGGCATCATGGTCGGTGTGATGGTCGACAGCACCGTGCGGGATCGGGACGGTATTGAGCTTGAGTGCGGCCATCAGCGGCCCTGTTGACCTCGACGGGCGGTAACCCCGTAGCTCGGGCTAGATCCGGTGCGTCGACACTGCCTCTAGACATCCTCTTCTGCCGCTGGGCGCGCGGTCACGGACGTCCGCATCTGCCAACTGCCGTGCGTCTGCTCCGGAGGCAGCCTCGGCCCGTTCGTGCCGGTACTCATCAATCTTTCGGCGTACCGTCACCTGCTGATTCTGTCCGGCCCTATCCGGGGTTGTTCGGGGTACTTGTGACAACGTGGTGACACTCGGGGCGGCCGTCGACGACTTCGTCCCGAACGTTGCTCCGGTGTGTTGGGTGATCTTACCCTGTGTCGTTGAGCTGGCAACCGATGCCTTCCCGTGCGGTCCTGTCCCGGTCCGTATCAATGCTCCCGCTGCCTTTTCGCTGCCTGCCGCTCAGCGTGTATCGCATTGTGACCGAGGTGATTCGAAGTGGAGACGGCGCAAGTCTCCGTTCCTATGGTCGACAGATGGCGTCGGTTAAACAATTTCAAGTCACCTTCGATTGCTCAGAACCTGAGCGCGTCGCTCGCTTCTGGTCTGAGGTTTTGGGGTACGAGCACCGGGGCTCATCATGTATTGATCCATCAGGTAAGGGCCCGCGCCTGCTCTTCCTGCGTGTGCCCGAAGGAAAGGTCGTGAAGAATCGGGTGCATCTTGATGTGCGGGTTGGTACCGGGCTGGTGGGTGACGAGCGCGTGGCTGCACTCGAGTCCGAATGCGCACGACTGGTCACGCTCGGTGCCGCACGCGTGCGACTACTGCGCGCCGACGGCGTCAACGAGTCCTGCCTGGTGATGCAGGATGTTGAGGGCAACGAGTTCTGTCTCGACTGAGTAGCCGAGACCAGGTGCACGGATCCACCAGCGCTCGTTTCGAACATCCGACTTTGTCCGCGACCCGGGCGATCCCGACGCCCGCGGTCCCAGCCGACGAACGCCTTAGCTGCCGATTTCCGCACAGGTCTGCCACCTCCGCGCGACCGATGACCGCAGCCGGATATGAGCTTCCGTGAGGTGCGCTGCCAGCCAGGTTGTCCTGGCAGTATGTGACTGATGAGCAAGCGCAGCAGCCGGACTCTCCGCACCCGATCCCCTCGTAGGCCGTCGGGATCTTCGCCGCGGGCGTCCAGGTGTTTGGTTCTATCCGGACGGGACAGTCCTCGATGTGCTGATCAAACCCGCGCCCACGTCGGTGGATGTCCCAGTGATCGAGACATGGCTTCGCAGGGAATCCGTTCTCGCTGGGGTTAAAGTCACGCAGTACACGCGCAGCGCGGGTAATCACGTCGCCTTCACCTCGGCCAGCCACTTCTACAACTGCCTAGTCGAGGTGGACGGTGTCTGGAGTGGCCAGCACATGACCCTGAATCTCTGTGAGGGCGGCAGGATTCAAAGCGCAGTTCGGTTCGAGAGAATCGGATGGCAGCCTGATTCACCGAGAACGCACGCTCATACAGCTGGGCGCGCGGTCATGAACGTCCGCTTCTGTCGATGACACGGCAGCAGGTAGTGTCTAGACATCGTGCGCCGTCTGGAAGTCCCCGAGATCGGGGAGCTGCTGGGTCTGGATGCTGTCGCGCATCTGTCGACGATCGACTCGCAAGGGTATCCCCACGTCACCCCGATTTGGTTCTTGTGGGAGGACGGACGGTTTTACCTGACCAGTTATCCAGGCCGCCCGCATCTGGGCAGGATCATGCGGAATCCCAAGGTGGGGTTGGTGATCGACGTCGAGGACGATCTGCGAGCCGATGGCGAACGGCCGAATAAGCAGGTGCGGCTGGTCGGCGATGCGACCGTCTCGGTCGATCCGGACGAGATCTGGACTCGGCGTATCCGGGCCAAATACATAGACAACACTGTCGCTCCGGGCGCGGTCGGATACGCAGCGGCTCGAGAGAGGATGGTCGTCGCGATCACTCCGCGCAAGATCACTGCGGTTGCCAGCATTTAGCGGGGCGCACGCATTCTCATGGCCCCTCTTTATGTCAACTCGTGGATGCGTGTGTGCGATTATCCGGTCGGGTGGGTCCGGGTCGTGGCTTGTCCGGTGTTCGGGTTGGAGCCGGTCGCGCTGGAGTCAGCAGTCGCCTCCGAATGCCCTCCCGGGCCCGCCATTTCACGTTGCCGCTGATCTGCGAGCATGCGGGTGTAGACGACGTTGGAGAGTCGGCGTTTGAGCGCGCGCATCGCTTCCATCGAGGTCTTCCCGCCCGCTTTGCGGGCGTCGTAGTAGACACGGCCGGCGGTGCGGTTGCGTAGTTGGACAACAGCCATGATGTGCAGGACACGGTTGATCCTGCGAGGGCCGGCACGAGAAAGCCGGTGGCGTTGCTGGTCCCCGGAGGAAGCGTCCAGAGGTGCGGTGCCATTCCAGGACGCGAACAGATCTCGGGTGCAGAATCGGTGAATGTCTGCGGTGTCTGCCAAAAGCCTTGCTGCGCTGGATGGTCCGACGCCGTGCAATTCCAGCAGTTGGGGGAGGCCTAGTACTGGCCGTACCAGGTCGTGCCGGCCGCGGCGACAGCAGAACCGCTGCTCGATACCACGCGCGCTCGGACTGAACTTGGGTGGACACCGCGTGTCGACGTCGAGGAAGCGCTCACGAAGGTCCTGAACGGTTTCGGCGACGGTGCGGGCAGCGACACCCCGCCGTTGGCCCGCGATGCGGGCGGAGCCTGGCGCTACCGAGAATTCGCCTCGGGTGCGCCGCCGGTCTCGCGTGCGGGGTGTCGAGGCTTCGCGTCTGGAACGCGTTGGCCGCCAACAGGGGTCGGGCGGTATCGGTGACCGGAACCGCCCCTGCACGCCGATCCTTACGGCACCCTCATTTGGATTCGAGTCGTCCGATCGGATGGTGGGTGTCGGCGAGGGCCGCTCGGGCCGCGGTCCAGGTGGAGCTGTCGATGCCGAGGACGTGGCGCAGGAAGGCGAGGGTGACCTGTTGGATGAGCGCGACGCGTGCGGGGTTCTCGTCGGTGGTCTCGGCGGCCTCGTAGCCGGAGATGCCTCCGAGGAAGTGCTGGGCGCCGAAGAGGGTGAGCAGGCTCTTGTCGCCGGGGCTGAGAGTGAAGGGGTCGGTGGTCCATTCCGGTCCCCGGGTGGTCAGCGGGAGGTCGTCTTTGTCGCCGGCGACTACGAGGGCCGACGAGGTGATGTGAGAGAAGTCCTGTTCCCGCAGCCAGGGGAGGTTCTCGGTGGCGAAGGGGGTCAGGTCGTCGCCGCCCTTCCCGGCCGTGGCCAGTAGGACACCCGCTGTGATCCGAGGGTCGGACAGTTCTTCTGCTACTCCGGTCTGCGGGTCGGTGACGCGCAGACCCAGCAGGATCGCGGCGGTCTGGCCGCCGAAGGAATGCCCGGCCACGGCGATGCGGCTGGGGTCCAAGCGCCCGGACAGGCCGGGGACGGCTGCTTCCAGCACGTCGAGGTCGTCAAGGTTGCGTTTCATGTCGGCGACGTGGAACCGCCACATCTGGAGTTTGCGGGGGTACTCCGCAGTCAGGTTCAGCCTCTTGGAGTCCAGATGGGTGGCCTGGAACACCACAAAGCCGTGGGCGGCCCAGTAGTCGGTCAGGGGTGTGTAGCCGTCCAGGTTCGAGCCGAACCCATGCGCGAACAAGATGATCGGCAGGTCGCGTCCGGTAACCGGCGCGGACACCCGCACGTGCAGGTCCTCGCCGCGCTGGACGGCAGGCAGCACTATCGGCTTGACCGAGACGATCGGTGTAGCGGCGAGGCCGCCGGTGATGCAGCTCGCCGCCGTTTCGGAAGCGGTCATGAGTTTTTCCCTTTTTCAGGTTTTGCGCCGTGGTCAGGTTGCGGTGAGGTCGAGGACGCGCTTCGCAGCGTGTAGATCGAATGGGCCACCGTGGCGTGCAGGCAGTGCAGAAAACGCTACTGGTCCACTGCGGAGTCGTGGGATGGTGACAGACCCAGTTCGGTGTCGGAGGACGCGGCTATCCTCGCGCGCCATGGACCCATCTACCGCAGCCGTCGCCGAACTGATTTCCGCGATGGACCCGTTCGACGATCTCGAGCAGCAGCACATCGAACAGACCTTGGACTGGCTCGCCGCTACGACCGATGTTTACCGTCGTATTCCGCCTGCGACGCCCTCGCCGCACCTGGTGGCCTATGTGGTCCTGGTTGACCCCGCCGAGCGTGGCCTTTACCTCGGTCGGCACCGCAAGTCCGGTCTTCACCTCCCGATGGGTGGGCATCTGGATCCCTTCGAGCATCCGTTCGCTGCGGCGCGCCGCGAAGCCCGCGAGGAGCTGGGCATCGACGCGGGCTTCGATGTTGTCGGTCAACGGCCACTGTTTCTGACCGTGACTTCGACCATCGGCCCCACCGCCGGGCACGAGGACGTTTCGCTGTGGTTCGTCGCCCGTGGCAATCGGGCCACCTGTCCAGATCTCGACCCGGGCGAGTTCGACGGTGGTCAGTGGTGGGATCTCGACCCCCACGGCCTACCGGATACGGACCCGCACCTCGGCCGGTTCATCCGCAAGCTCGACACCGTCCTGCAGCCGACGACCGTCCGATTACCGGTAACCCGCGCTATCCGAACGTGCTGAATGACTGACTCGATTTGGTCGGCGAGAGTTGTGCAGCGGGAGCCGCCTGGCCGATTGCGTGCGGGCCCGATCACTCAGATTGCTGGGTCATCGACGTCATCTCAGGCGGCGAAGACGGTGCGGACGACGGACTTGTCGCCATCGATCTCGACCAGCCCGAGTGCGAGGGCATCGCTGAGGGTAAAGGCGCCGGCGGCGAGGCCGAGGACGTAGGCAGGGTCGGCGCGGACGGTGGCGTCGAGTTCGCGGCCGTCATGCGGGCTGAGCTCGAAGCCTGAGCGTGTGGCGCGGAGTTGGAAGGTCGGGTCGCCGATGTCGAGACCGATCGTCGCTGCGGAGCGGACCTTGACCCGGGTGTCGAGTAGCGCGGGGATGGCGAGGGCGAGCCACGCGGGGCGGAAGGCGTCACCGTCGGCGGGGCCGCGGACCATCAACGGGGTGGACCAGCGGATCAGGCTCTCGATCGGCTGGCGCAGCTCGGCACCCCACGGTGTAAGGGCGTACTCGACCACGTTGCCCTCACCTGCCAGTCGCCGCTCGACCACGCCCGAGGCCTCGAGGTCGCGGAGCCGGTCGGCAAGCAAATTGGTTGCGATACCGGGCAAGCCGTCGATCAGGTCTCGGTATCGGGCGGGGGCGATGAGGAGTTGGCGGACGATAAGCAGGTTCCACCGGTCACCGACGACTTCGAGGGAACGGGCAAGCCCGCAGTACTGGCCGTAGCTACGCATCATGTCCTCTAATCGCTTGATCTTCTCAAGTGCGTGTGAGATTCTCAAGTATACCTTGATGTCGAGCCCAGAGGGGGCCACCATGGCCGATACGACCAAGAGCGTGCGGCCCGGTTGGGTCGACGACGAACTGTTCCCATTCGAGAGTCGATTCGTCGAGATCGACGGGCATACCGTGCACTACGTCGACGAGGGGTCTGGCCCCACATTGCTGTTCCTGCACGGCAACCCGACCTGGTCGTTCCTCTGGCGCGACGTAATCCGCGCACTGCACGACGACTTCCGGTGCATCGCCCTCGACTACCCAGGCTTCGGGCTGTCGACGCCAAAGCCGGGCTACCGTTACCTGCCCGAAGAACACGCGGACGTGGTCACCGAGTTCGTCGACGCGCTCGGCCTCGAGGGCGTCACCGTGGTCGGGCAGGGCTGGGGCGGCATGATCGGCCTGGCGGCCGTGCAGCGGCGGCCGGACGTCTTCGATCGGCTAGTCCTCGCCAACACCTGGGCCTGGCCGGTCAACGGCATCCTCCACTTCGAGGCCTTCGGTCGCATCATCGGCGGACCCCCGATCCGCTTCCTGGTCCGGCGGCTCAACCTCCTCGTCAACGCGTTCATCCCCACCGGCCACCGACGGCGGAAGCCGACCGTGGCCGAAAATGACCCACTACAGCCAGGCGCTCAACACTCCCGAACGCCGCCAGGCTTCCGCCGTGCTCCCCGGCAGGGTCCTCGCCAGCCGGGACTTCTTCGCCGAGGTCGAGGCAGGGCTTTCCGACATCGCTCACCTGCCGACACTGATCGTGTGGGGTGACGCCGACATCGCCTTCCGTGCCCAGGAGCGCGAGCGTTTGGAAGCGACGTTCACCGACCACAAGACAGTGATCGTCGAGGGCGCGGGCACCTATGTGGAGTCCGACGCGCCAGAGGAGTTCGTCGCCGCGATCCGGGACTGGGCGGCGACGCAGCGCTGAGACGCGGCGGTCTGATCAGCTACGTCGGAGCGGTCTACGTGAGACATCGGCGGCGTAGGCGGGTCGGGTGTTGCCTGCGGCCTGTGTCCATCTCGTTGCTGTCTGAATGTGGAGGCCCAGGAGGTTTCCGAGGACGACGGCGGGCAATTGGGCGGCCAGCTGTATCAGCGCGGTGGATCTGCCGGCCCGGGTGTCGATGCCGATGCGGGTCAGTCGGGCGTTGAGATTCGCGGGGCTGCGATGTTGTCCGGCGCGGGATCCGGGAAACAACCAGCGCGCAGCTGCGGAGTGCCCGAGACCGCCGCGATCGTGGTAGGCGCTCAGCTGATGGAGGAGGTCGGCAAGCGGGTCGGGTGTGTCGACCGGGTGGGCGCCGAGCTGCAGTTGCGTGGTTGCATCGGAGTCGGTGATGTGATCGACGGTCAATGTGACGATGCGAGTCGCTGGTTGGGCGAACATCAACACCAGGCAGCCGGCAACGCGGTCGATGAGGTCGTGATCCTGGTCGTGGAGCAGCGACTTCACGATTGTCCATCGCCGGTCGTCTTCGATCAGGTTGTGTGCCCGTGCTGTTGGTGCCCTCGGTGGGATGTCGATATTGCGGATGTGACGGTGACGTGCGCACCAGGTCAGAAAGGCGAGGGCGTCGCGGCGGGTGGGTATGGTGGTGCTCAGCCAGGTGTCGATGTCGTGCTGGGTGCAGGTCGTGAGGGGTTGTCTAAGCGGGACAGCTCTCGTTTCACGCGAGATACATTGCGCTACAGACACTTCCGACTACACATGCTGCAATGTAACTGCGTTCTGGGCAGGCGAGGCGCGCGGTCGGCCGCGCTGTAATGCTGCTGTTCAGCTGAGGATAGAGGTCTTTGGTCACTGGTGAACTTGCTGTCTCAGGCCGGCAGTCGTTGCGGGTGCCCGGTAACGGTTTTCCCAGCGCGACGACCAGTTCGGTGTCAGCGTCGATGACGACCTGGTGATTGGTCGAGTACCGGTAGTTCTTACTTTGTGCGGCGACCTTGTGATCGCGGGTCGGGATCAGGGTTCCGTCCACGATCAACACCGCACCACGCAGGAACCGGGTGCGGGGCCATAGCGCCAACGCCGGTCCCAGGTGCTCGATCACCCGCGCCGCGGCCGACTTCGATACCCCGAACACCCCCGCGAGTCGCCGCATCGTGAGGTTGGTCCGCCAGTGAGTGGCCACCAGCAACACCCGGTCCTCGAAAGACAATCCCCAAGGTCGACCCCGTAACGGCCGGTCAGCGCCCTCGCGCCGCAGCTGGGTGATCATGCGGGCGAACGTGGCTGGCCGCAGCCCGGAGAACAGCTCCACTATCACCGGGTCAGATGCCGAGATCACCACCGGCGATACGATACCTGTTGCAGCTCGATGACTTACGGGACATCCCTTAGCCCGCTTTGCAGGCATCCGACTCGGGCGCGTGCTCGCTTATCCGAAGGCAGGTCGCCTGAACGCGTTGTCCGGCTCAATGTCCCTGCAGGTCAACGCGATGCGGTTGTGAATAGATCGAGTACTTCCAGATGGACTGTTGCGATCGTGCGGAAGTCGTGCCAGTATGGTTCGCGAGGCTATTGATCTAGAACATCAGTTGAGACAATCGCTCGATGGTTGGAAGTTCGAAGGGGGATTTGCAATATTGCTGAATCTTGCTGCCTGGATGCATGGCTCAGGTTAGGAGATTCCAGTTTAACTACGCCTCGCGAGATCGCGCGCTCGGGGCCTGAGCGGTAAGCTACTGCAGGGGGATTACGTTGGAAATCCAGTCGAGTGAACGTGTTTTCTTAAACTTCTACACCACGCTCCGTGCGGGGGCTCCGCTCCTTTCTGACGGCGGCGGCCCATTCGGCTTCGATATTCAGGCGGCTCTACAATTCGACTTCCTTGTGCGCCAGTACGGGGTGAGTCAGATCTTGGAAACCGGTTGCTGTTTGGGTGACACTACTGACTACCTGGCGCGCACGTATCCAGACATTGCCATCTGGACCTGTGACATCGATGCTGCGCACGTGGAATTCACCAGCAAGAGGCTTTCGAAATACCCGAATGTTCGCGTTGAGCAGGGGGATTCGGCTGAACTTCTGCCGAGATCGATCGCACCTGAGTGTATTCCATTGGTGTATCTAGACGCTCACTGGGGCGATCGCTGGCCTCTCGTCGACGAGTTGAATGCGGTCGAACGTGGGATTGTCGTGGTCGATGACTTCGATATTGGTAATCCCCGTTTCGGGTTCGATGTTTATGACGGCGTCGCCTGCGATGCTGCCCTCATCAGAAAATCCAGGGTGGACATCGAGGTTGTTTATATAGGAAATCCTAGAGCCAAGTATCCCTATCCGTGCCTGCAAGTCGGACGTCGAGCGGGTCGATGCTTTATCCCTGTTGGAATTTCCCCGGAGAATTTTGAACAATCGGACATGTTCGAACCCATGATTATCGCTTCGTACTGAACATATTTCCATTACTGTCGAAGTAGTCGAAAGTTGCGATTCGTATGATCGGTGACAGAACAGATGTAAGAAGCATGCTGGCTTCTCGACTGCCGTTCCTCGATACTGAATGCAATACCGCTCCGCTTGTAGCGGCGGTTGTTGCGTCTCGTTATTGGAGATCAACGCAAATCGATCCGGAGATGACCCGCTCTCATTCGGATATTGGTTTCTGGCTCGATCCCAGGCAGGCATGCAGGGTGCGATCGGAGGGTGGGGCCCCGGATCTTGCGCCGGTGACAGACGAGCAGTCGGTGCAGATCGAAGATGCGATCGCCGCGGCTGTGGCTGTTGAGCCTTCGTGGGCACCCTATTTCGAACTTCCTGTGATATTCGTTCAGTTGCCGAGCGATAGTCGCGCGATCTCGGCGTCAGCACCGCACTGGCCTCAGCACGTCATGCTCGCACCAGCAGCATTCGCAACTCTGGACGAGCTTCGGGAGCAGGTTGTTCACGAGTTCTGCCACCAGTGGCTGTATTTACTGGAGGAAGTGTGCCCGATGGAAGTCGCCGACGGATCCAGAGACCTGACGTTGCCTTCCGGCACCACGGAACGTTCAGTGCGTGAGGTCATCGGTGCCGCGCACGTCGGGCTGGCGCTCGCGGTGTTGTACCGCGATGACGATCAACCGGCACAGGCCGAGCAACTGCGTGACTACGCCCACGGCTGCCTCCAGGTCCTGGAGGAGCAAGCAGCGGATCTGCTCACCGAGCACGCCGCTGAGATCACCCAGCGAATGAGGAGGTTGAGGCTGTGACCGCTGAGACAGCGCCGCGCATCGTAAAGATGTGGGCGACACCGCTGTATCGCCACGACTACGTTGAAGACTTCGGACAACCCGCCGTCGACGAGTGGAACGCCCAGCTGCGTGAACTCGTTCTTCAAGGCGAGAAGCGGCAACAGAATCCGCTGTTGTTCGGTGTAATCGGCGCCACCAAGACGAGCATGGACATCCTGCGATGGGAACACCCCGCCATCGAATGGCTGCGCGAGCGGGTACTCGACGCGGTCACCGAAATTTCCCGCGATCTGGTCGGTGACATCGAAACCGAAGCCGAAGTCGAGCTGGTCGCAGAAGGCTGGGCAGTGGTCTACCGCTCCGGTGCCAGCCACCGTCTGCACACCCACCACGAATCGGCCTGGTCGGGGGTGTACTACATCGACACCGGGGGAGTCGACGGCGACGCCGGGCATCTGCAACTGCTTGATCCTCGCCCGGCCGCCATCGCCCGGCAAGCCAGCTCCGGCGTTGAATACGTCCAGCCGCGCCCCGGAACCTTGGTGTGTTTCCCGTCATGGTTGCCGCATTCGGTGAAAGCCACCCTCTTCGAAGGCGGAACACGCATCTGTATCGCGTTCAACGTCGGCTACGTCGAGAGGCATGACTCATGACACAGGCAACCGAAGCCCCCTCCCTGCCCGCCGCGAGCAACCACGTCCAGCGGTTGTGGGCGACCAATGTGGCACTGACCCAGGTTGCGGATTCGCAGATCCCCGACGTGCCCGAGGATCTGCTCGCCAGCAGCGAACAAGCGCAACACCATCGGATCGATGTGCTCGGCGAGCATGCCGCCACGATTCGACAGCTATTCACTAACGCGGTGACCGACCTCGCAGACATCGATCGCAGCCTCGGGGTGGTTGTGCCAGCGGTCGAGCGGGTGAATCTGGAACTACAGGTGTGGAATCCCGGTTTCGAGATTCCGGTGTGGGTTGACTCCGGCCCGTATCTGGGGTGGCTGTTCTTGTCCGCTACACCGGCGCAGCATTCAGATTCGGGCAGCATCGCGGTACTCGATCCGCGCGCGGGCAGCGGAATGTCAGCGATCCCCGGGTTGCCGTGGGGTACCTCGCTTGTCATCCGACCACAGCGCGGCGGATTCGCAGTCGTACCCGGATGGCTGACCAGCTCGGTGCTTCCACTCGAGCAACATCAGACCTGCGTCGTAGTTGTGGCCACAACCGGGTCCGGCGACGCTGGATAAGAAAGGAATCGAGACAATGACACTCGCATTCGATCCGAAGAACGAAGTCGTTTCCAAGACCCTGACTGGCGGAAACCTCACCGCCCATGTCGATCCGAGCGACGTCGAGTCCTACCTCGAGCTTGTCGAGGCCGGCATGCTGCCAAGCACGCCATGCGCCGGTTTCGCGGTGCAGGACAACATCTCGCTGCGCCACGATACCAGGACTCCTCTGGCTCGTAAGGCGTAATTGAACACACGCTCGCAGACCGGGCTGTCGGTCTCACTACGCGGTGAGGCCGACAGCCCGGTGATGAGGAATGGGACAGCTCAATGACCGAAACGGGCCTGGTGCTCAAGGATTGGCTCGATGTCGCGCGATGGGTGCTGCTTGACATCGGCGACGACGGCACTGTGTTAGCCACTTGCGATCAAGAGGGTACCGGCCAGTTGTTCCTCGTTCACCCAGACCGTGTCGTTGCGCTGACAGCGCTATCGCAGTCCTGCACCGGAAGATTCGCGGGACCAGACACAGTCGTGGTCCAGCACGACCGCGACGGCAACGCACAGTTCGATCTTTCGCTGCTGGAGCTCACCGATGACCTCGTTCCGGCCACCGACGATCACTTGGTCGCGGTCACACGCTCAGAAGGCACCTGCGAGGTGTTGATGGATGCTGGGCCCGGGTGGATCGTCTACATGTCCAACCGTCGTAACAACATCGACTTCGATGTCGTCATGCGTGAGCTGAGCACAGGCCAGGAACGGATCCTGTACGAACTCGGCGGCCTGGTCTCCCACGTGCATGTCGGCACCAGCAGCGACAATCCACTGTTCGAGGCCGCCGTGGCGGTGACGGTTTTCACCGGTGAAAGCTTCTCCACCCATCTGTGGTTGATCGAGGCAACCGAAGCCCGTCAGCTCTCACCGCAGCGTCGGTTAGGGATGCATCTCGAGCCTCGCATCGACCAGAGCCGCCGGGCACTGTATGTCTCCACAGATACCTATTCCGAGCGGCGTGGGATCTGGCGCTACGGCTTCGACGGCACCCGAACTGCTGTCTTGTCTGATCCGGATGCCGATCTGACCGCAATCCCCTCCCCAGACGGCAGGTTACTAGCGGTACTGAGTGAACGGCGAGGCGAGGTGAGCCTGAGCATCTGCGATCGCGACGGCCACCAGCTTGCCCCAGTCGATCTGCCACCGGCTGGAGCCGCAGAGCTCGTCTGGTCCGGATCCTCGCAACGACTTGCGGTGCAGCTCAATACCATCCACTCTCCCTCCGAGTTGTATGTGCTGGACTCTAGTGACTGGACGCCTCGGCCGATCCTGACCTCGCTACACGCAGAAACTACGGCACCGTTGCGGCAGCCGGCGGCGATAATACCGGCGTTCATGCAGGTGCCTACTCGCGATGGCCTTCACATCCCCTGCAGGGTATACCGACACCCGCGCTTCGAGGGTCCGCGCCCCGCGGTGGTCTATCTCCACGGTGGGCCTGAAGCGAACGAGGTCGTCGAATTCAGCCCGCTGAAACAGTTCCTGGCGCATACGGGATGGGTGGTCGTAGCTCCCGATGTCCGCGGCTCCACCGGCTATGGTCGGCGTTGGTACGAACTCGATGACCGCCATCGTCGCGTCGAGGCCATCGCCGATCTTAATGATATCCACCGATGGCTGCCGACGATCGGGGTCGATCCCGACCGGGTGGCACTCGTCGGCGCCAGCTATGGCGGTTATCTCACCCTGTGCGGGCTGACATTCTACCCCGAACTGTGGGCAGCAGGGGTAGACATCATGGGGATCGCGTCGCTGGTGACCTACCTTGAGAACACTCCGCAGTATCGACGCAGTGTCCGTGAGTGCGAATACGGATACCTTGACTACGACCGCGAACTACTGCGATCGATCTCACCGCTGTATCACGCCGACCGTATACAGGCACCGCTGCTGATGATCCACGGTGAGCAAGATCCCCGTGTCCCGGTTACCGAATCACACGCCCTCGCCGATCGGCTCGCCGAGACGGGGACCGAATGCGAGTTGCTGATCTTCGCCGATGAAGGCCACGCCCTGAGCCGTCGTGGCAACAGATACGAGGCCTATCAGAGAATCGAAACGTTCCTACGCCGCCACCTCGATCCGGCGAACCCCACTTTCCGACTACGGTGACATCGACAGCTACCGCGGCCAACAACCTACCCCGTGATTTCCACATCCTCTGGCGTAGTGCGACGGTCAGCCAGATAGGAACCTCGATCAGTGCCGGCGCGATTCCGCTGATCGCGATCCTGACCCTCAAAAGTTCCGATCTGAGCGTGTCGCTGCTGAGCACCATCGCCGGAGTGGCCAGCGCTGCCGTCGCGCTGCCGCTGGGCTCCTACGTCGAGTTCAACCGCAAGGTTCCCACCATGGTGTATGCGAATCTGTTGGCGTGCACCGCGATGGCCACAATCCCCATTGCAATGTGGCTGCACATCCTTACCTACGCTCAACTATGCGCAGTCATCTCCGTGCACACCGTCTGCTCGATCGTGCTGAGCGCTGCAAGCACGGCTTACATCAAATCGATCGTCTCCCAGCACCTTCGGGTGAGCGCGATGGGACGGTTCGAGACAATGTTTCAATCAGTCTCCGCGATCGTCACCCCCATGGGCGGTGCCGTGGTGACCCTGGTCGGAGCCGGTGTGGCAGTCCTGGGGGACGCCGTCAGCTACCTACTTGCCGCACTCGGCTTGCGATCAATCCGCACATCTGAGACCCAGCCGCCTCACCGAGCGCCGCACGATTCCGGGCTCCGCACGATCCGATCCGGGTGGACCCACATCGCCGCCAGGCCTCTGTTGCGGCTACTCCTGGTCAACGCCACGCTCTTCGGCGGTGCGATCATGATGGCAACCCCGCTGCTGGCGCTTCTCATGCTGCGAGAACTCGGTTTTAGCCCATGGCAGTACGGCCTTGTCTTAGGCCTGCCAGGCATCAGCGGAGTCCTCGGTTCACTGAGCGCTGCCCGGATCGTCGCGCTCTTGGGTGAGAGTCGGGCCTTGTTCGGTCTCGGTGCTCTGCGCACTCTCTGGCTCGGGCCGGTCCTGTTGGCACCGCCGAGCATGGCCGGCATGGTTCTGATGGTCGCGTCGATCTCGCTGCTGATGTTCTGCGCCGGGGCATTCAACCCCGTATTCATAACCTATCGAATGAATTTCACCGCCGACGACTACATAGCCAGAGTCAGTACCGCATGGTCGATCACAGCGAAATGGAGCCAGCCGTTGTTCGCTGCGGCAGGCGGTGCAATCGCCGCGGCGGCCAACGTTCGTACCGCGATCGCCGTCGCCGCCGCACTACTCGTCGCCAGCGCTATGTTCCTACCGTGGCGGTCCGCCCACGCGGAGAACTGCCCATGATGAGCAAACCGTTAGGCCACCGCCACATCAGGACAACCATCGACGCCGACATGCCGAGCATCCGAGCCTTGCTCGACACCTCCTTCGGCGGGCGTCACACCGACAATCAGTTCGCCGCGATGTGGCATAACTTCTCCATCGATCAGTCTCTGGTCGCGGTCACCGGCCAGCGTCTGGATGGCAATCTAATCGGCGGAACTCACTACTTGACAACCCCTGGCGGCGCCGAGATCACCGCAGCTGCTGCGACAGCGTGCGCAGTCAACCCCATCCACCGCAGGCAGGGCGTGCTACGGGCGTTGCTGACCGAGTTTCATCATCGCGCACGCGCTGCCTCGATCCCGATGGCAATTCTCATGGCCTCCCAAGCCGGGATCTACGGACGATACGGATACGGCCCCTGCACCCGGATCACCAGAATCACCCTCGATCGGTCTGAGATACGGTGGCTGCCCACGACACCCGACCCCGGTGGCGCTGAATTCGTCTCGATGGACGAAGCAGCGGAACTCGTACCCGAGATCTATCAACGATGGCGCAAGCAAACCCCCGGCGCTCAACTACGCCCCGAGACAGCGTGGGCCCCATACTTCGGCGATGGCGACGACGGCCGACCCGCAGGTTCGGAGTACTTCGTGTTGATTCACCCCGACGGGTACGCAATCTACCGCTACCAGTGGAACGATCAAGGCGGAACCATTCGCGTGCAGGAACTGCGATACCTCACCCCGAACGCACACGCCGCCCTATGGCGGGCACTGGCGGGAATGGACCCGTTCTATCAGATCGATGCACCCGTCGCGGCGGATGACCCACTGCCCTACATGCTCACCGACCCACGCCTGGTCAAACTCACCTATAGTCGAGAAGGCCTGTGGACCCGGCTGCTCGACATCCCCACCGCATTGCAGGCCCGAACCTACCAGCACGACATCGATGTCGTCATACAAGTCGATGATTCACACTACGGCGGCACCTTCGAGCTCTCGGTGCGCGACGGCCTGGCCGAATGCACCCCCACAACGAAGCTGTCCGCCGACATCAGCCTCGGCATCGACGTCTTGAGCAGCCTCTACTTCGGAGGTCATCGCGCACGCAACTTCGCAACCGCGAACCGCCTGCGCGCCCGCTCCATGACGATCCTGCAGACGATGGATAAAGCCTTCACGGCCGAGCGAGAACCATTGCTGGGCTGGCATTTCTAACCCACGGCATGGGGGCAGCTGCATCTTCGCGAAATGGTCGAACACGTCTATGTCCTTCGCAACAACGGGGCTGCGGGGGTAGTTGCGGCGGCAGGGGAGACCGACCGCGGCGGAGAGGGCTGCGGCCCCGAGTCCTGTGACGTAGGAGCGGCAGCGACACGACAACAACCTCCCCGCAGCGGTCCGGGCGAGTATCCAAACCTGATCGGTATCAGCGAACACCAGGGGCGTCAGCCACCAGCGCAACCGTCGGGGTCGGTGCGTATGCAGTTACGACTCCCTTCTGAATTACGCCCAACTTGATCAGAATCGGTTAAACCGCGACTGCTCAGCTGCAGACGATGCAGTGCGCGCAGAGCGAACAGTGTTCGCAAAGTGACTGAACGTCATCGCAGCCACGCGGACCCGAGCCTCGGTGGCCTAGATCGTGCCGATGCCGAAGCGCCCCCACTCCTGCGGGCGTCAGAGGGTCTGTCTGCTCCGGCCATCGTGGGCAGCGACTCACCCCGCGGTGCGACAGCCACCGAAGCCAGTGCGAACGCTGCGAACATGTCGGGGTCGCTGCCTACTCTGGCAGAAGACTCCGGTTCACAAGGGCGGCCAACCGGGCGTCGTTGAGCTGGGCCGGTAGCCTGTATCCGGCCCGAGAGGAAGTGAGTGCGACCGTTGACCAGTTCGTCGTTTGTTCATCTGCATGTCCATACCGAGTATTCGATGCTCGACGGCGCCGCCAAGATCAAGAAGCTGTTCAGCGAAGCCGAGCGTCTCGAGATGCCTGCGGTCGCGATGACCGATCACGGCAATATGTACGGCTCGGCCGAATTTTTCCGTGTCTCGAAGAACAGTTCGGTGAAGCCGATCATCGGCATCGAGGCGTATGTGGCCCCGGAAAGCCGCTTCCACAAGAAGCCGGTATTCTGGGGGCAGAGCAGCCAGCGCGGCACCAACGAGTACGGCGAGGGTGGCGATGTCTCGGGTAGTGGCGCCTACACGCACATGACGATGGTGGCGGCAAACGCGGCTGGGCTGCGTAACCTGTTCAAGCTCTCCACCTTGGCGTCCTACGACGGGTACTACCGCAAGCCCCGCATGGACCGGGATCTGTTGGCGGAGCACGCCTCTGGAATCATTGCTACCACTGGGTGTCCTTCCGGTGAGGTTCAGACAAGGTTGCGACTTGGACAATTCGATGAGGCGTTACAGGCAGCCGCTGACTATCAAGACATCTTCGGACCGGAGAATTACTTTCTCGAACTGATGGACCACGGGCTACGCATCGAGCGTTCGGTCCGGGAAGGTCTGCTCGAGATCGGCAACAAGCTCGGGCTGAGACCAGTTGCGACCAATGACAGCCACTATGTCACCAAAGATCAGTCGGGCGCCCATTCTGCATTGTTGTGCGTGCAAGCAGGCAAGACCATGGACGATCCGACACGTTTCAAGTTCGACGGAGATGGTTACTACCTGAAGTCCGCGGCCGAAATGCGTGAGTACTGGGACAAGGAAGTTCCTGGTGCTGCGGACAGCACCCTGCTGATCGCCGAGAGAGTCGAGCCATACGACGAAGTATTCGCCAACGTCGATCGTATGCCTCGGTTCCCGCTCCAGGAAGGCGAAACCGAGGATCTGCTCCTTCGCCGAGAGGTCGAGCAGTTCACTCCATCGAGGTTTCCGCAGGGCCTGACGCAGGAGTACAAGGACCGCATCGAGATCGAGCTGAAGGTCATCTCGAACACTGGCTTTCCCGCGTACTTCCTCGTCGTTGGCGATCTGGTCCGGTGGACCAAGGCACAGAAGATCGCGATCGGTCCGGGCCGTGGCTCGGCCACCGGATCGCTCGTTGCCTACATCCTGCAGATCACCGACCTCGATCCGATCGAGCATTCGCTGCTTTTCGAACGTTTTCTGAATCCAGAGCGAGTCAGCATGCCTGATATCGATCTGGACTTCGACGAGCGTCGGCGCAACGAAGTTCTTGAATATACAGTCAACAAGTGGGGGTCTGAGAACGTCGCCCAGGTCATCACGTTCGGCACCATCAAGACCAAGGCCGCGATCAAGGATGCTGCGCGGGTGTTGTACGGGCAGCCCGGCTTTGCCATTGCCGAACGGGTCGTGAAAACCCTTCCACCTCCCGTTGCTGCGCAGGACATCCCGCTTGCGGGGATCTTCGATCCTAAACACGAGCGCTACGCGGAGGCCTCGGAATTTCGGGCGCTCGTGCAGTCTGACCCTGAAGTCGCCAAACTGGTCGATACCGCACGCGGGCTGGAGGGCCTGACCCGCAACGCGGGCGTGCACGCCTGCGCGGTCATCCTCTCCTCAGAGCCACTTCTCAACGTCATCCCGCTATGGAAGCGTGATGACGGCTCGGTGATCACCGGCTGGGACTACCCGTCGTGCGAAGACATCGGCCTGTTGAAGATGGACTTCCTGGGTTTGCGCACCCTGACCGTGATCGATGACGCGATCAAGGCGGTGCAGGACAACCACGGCATCGATATCGACGTCTACTCGATCCCCCTGGATGACAAGGCCACCTACGAACTGCTCTCGAGGGGAGACACTCTGGGGGTGTTTCAGCTCGACGGCGGAGCGATGCGCGACTTGCTGCGTCGAATGCAGCCGAAGAAATTCGGAGATATCGCTGCGGTGTTGGCGTTGTACCGTCCCGGCCCAATGGCAGCGAATGCGCACATCGACTACGCCGAGCGCTCGAACGGTCGGCAGGAAATCGTCCCGATGCACCCCGAACTCAAGGATGCACTGGAACCGATCCTCGGCGAGACCTATCATCTGCTGGTTTACCAAGAGCAAGTGATGGCCATCGCGCAACGATTGGCCGGTTACAGCCTCGGCGGCGCTGACCTGCTACGTCGTGCGATGGGCAAGAAGAAGAAGGAGATCATCGAGAAGGAGTGGGAGTCGTTCCGGTCCGGGATGATGGGCAACGGGTTCTCGCCCGAGTCGACGCAGACGGTGTGGGACGTCATGCTCCCGTTCGCTGGCTACGCGTTCAACAAGTCTCACACTGCTGGTTATGGTTTGGTGTCTTACTGGACTGCGTATTTGAAGGCCAATTATCCGGCTGAGTTCATGGCCGCACAGTTGACGTCGGTAGGCGATACCAAGGACAAGGCGGCGGTCTATCTCGCAGAGTGCCGCAGGCTGGGTATCAAGGTGCTACCGCCGGATGTGAATGTTTCGGGGCTGCGCTTCGCGGCAGTAGGAAGCGACATCAGATTCGGTTTGGGAGCGGTGCGGAATGTCGGCTCGAACGTAGTGGAATCCATCGTCGGCACTAGGCGGGAGAAAGGTAGCTTCGCCTCGTTCAGCGACTTCTTAGAGAAAGTGGAGATTGTCGCCTGCAATAAGAGGACTATCGAGTCATTGATCAAAGCGGGTGCGTTCGATGGGCTCGGACACGCCCGCCAATCACTGGCCGCTGTTCATGAGCGAGCCGTCGATGCTGTGACGAGCCTGAAAAAGCAGCAAGCGATGGGCCAGTATGATTTGTTCGGGGGAGACGACGATGGAGGCGGCGACGCGGGTGCCTCGCCGCTAGCGCATCTTCAGATCACAAACGACGAGTGGCCGCGGCAGCAGCTTTTGGCGTTTGAACGTGAGATGCTCGGCCTTTACGTGTCGGCGCATCCGCTTGACGGTGCTGAACGGATCTTGCGCAAGCATGCACCAAAACCGATTGCTGCCATCATTGATGAAGTGCCTCAGGGTGAAGTCGCGATCGCTGGCATGATTGTTTCGGTTGATCGCCGTGTGAACAAGTCCGGCGTTCCTTGGGCGATCGTCACTATGGAAGACCTCGATGCATCTATCGAGGTCCTGTTCTTCGCCCAGTCTTATGCATTGTTCTCCAATGACCTCATTCCCGATACTGTCGTTGCGATCCAGGGAAAGATCAATAAGCGCGACGACAGGGTATCCGTGTTCGGTGCCGGCGTCATTCCCTTGGAAGTCGGTGACTACGCCAATGGTGGTGAACCGCCTATGGTGTTGCGCATCGAGTACCGGAACATCAATAAAGAGATGGTGGATGAATTGCGTCGTACGCTGTCGGCTCATCGCGGAAAAGTACCGGTACACGTCATTCTTCACGGCCCTCACTCTCCGGAACGCAAACTGGTGTTGCCTGAGCACTCAGTATCGTTGGGATCCGGGCTTGCGGGTGAACTGAAGGCTATGCCTGGAATCATGGTGCAGGTATGATCGATGTTGAAGTCGTTGTAGACGACCTGCCATGCCATCGATGTGGCGACTCGCTAATTCTAGCCATTCGAGTTCCGCATGGCTTTCACCGGGCCGATGGCGAGTTGGTCTCTGGCACACGGACGGTGCCACTGTGCCGAGTGTGCGACAGAGACGATCCTGTGGCCCAGGGCGTGCTTGCCTTTTTCGCATTTCACGAGCAGATCGATGCAACAACTGTGGGTGAAGGTGGGACGATATTGACCGAGTGGATCGATACGGTGTCAAATCGTCCAACCCCGTACCTTGACCATCTGAACGCAGAGGATCACCCCGACGCTCCGGAGTAGCTG
The DNA here is from genome assembly GCF_042674185.1 of Nocardia sp. NPDC056952. Classification (NCBI taxonomy): domain Bacteria; kingdom Bacillati; phylum Actinomycetota; class Actinomycetes; order Mycobacteriales; family Nocardiaceae; genus Nocardia; species Nocardia sp. NPDC056952. Next base: position 799,944 of record NZ_JBHURA010000002.1, read on the forward strand.
CGGCTGACGCGGTGCGAACCAACCGGATATAGAGCGACGTCAGCACTGTCGAAATCCGTCAAAAACATGCCGTTCACCTGCAAAGATCGGTCGTCTTGCCCTGTAAAACGCGACGCTGCTGGGATTCTGGATTATCCCCAATCCGGGGTCAATGCCCTCGTCGGTGTCGTTCTTAGACATCGGGAGATCTTCTCGCTTTCCCTGGTCTGAGACCAGGATCAGCGTGTCCATCACTTGGGGCCAAGGCCCGGCGGGGTTAGCGATTGTCATTGGACATGGCAGTTCATCGATCGGATTCGGGTGTCAGCTCGCGGGGGGCTTCGGTGAGGTTGAGCGGTCGCCAGATGGTGGTGAGCGTAGCGGTCTCGGAACGATTCGGATTGCGCGGATGAGACCGCGGGGCGCGATGTCGCCTGGTCTGCGAAGTACAGATCGCTCGCGATCGCCGTCACCAGTCGGGGGACGCCGGTGCGCAGGCTAGGGATGTCGCCGATGGGGCGGCCGAAGCTCTGCAAGGCGCCAGCGTTGAACAGGTGGATATCGCCGATCCACGGCGCGTTCTCGCCATCGCGAGCAGTCAACTGGTAGCCGGGGCCCAGGTAGGGAAAGCGGCCCATCGATTCCGAGCGCAGGTCGGCTGGCGGTTCGTAGACATCACGCCACAGCGCGATCCGGTCGGCGATCGTGCGGAATTCCCGTCGACTGCTCGGTTCGTACTGGTATCCGGTTCCCTCGATAACGAATTCGAAGGTGTGCGTGCCGTCGCCCGCGGTGACCGTCACCGTGTCGCCCTCGGCCCGCAGTTCCTGCCAGGGGGCGTCAGATGAAGGGCGAAGTTCTCGCATTTGGTGACCCTGCCGACGGTGTCCCACGGGCTGGAGGAGCCCTTGCTCGAGGCGGCCCAGCGGGTCTTCCAGCGCACGTCGTCCGCTTGCAGGTGGAAGTTCTCAAGCAAACCCGGATTCTGCGGATGTTCGCGGGTGGGCTGGATCACCAGATCGGAGCGATAGGAGAAGACGTGTACCTCGCAAGCCCCGGATTCCAGTGCCACCGCGGCGCCGTCGAGCGCCGAGGTGGCCGCGCCGAGGACGCCGATCCGGCGTCCTCGTAACGCGTCGAAGTTGATGGCGTCACCGGTGTGGGCCCACAACCGGCGAGGCAGGTCGCGGAAGATCGCGGGAATGTTGGGACCGCCGCTGCCCTCGATGCCGTTCGCGAAGACGACCTTGCGGGCGGTCTCCACCCGCTCGCACCCGCCGACGAGCAGCGTCAACGCGAAATTGCCATCGGCGCGGTCGATGTCGATGAGTCCGGTCCCGTAGCGGACCTCGATACCGACCTGACGTCGGTACCAGCCCAGGTATTGGGCCCAGTCGGTGCGAGCGATACGGCCGATCGCGGCGAATGCCTCCGGGCCGTGCAGGGCTTCATACCACGCCTGGAAGCCGAGCGCAGGAATACCGAGTTCGGGTCCGGAGCGGTTCTTGGGAGTGCGCAGGGTTCGCATCCGGGCACTGGTGAGCCAGACGCCCGCCCTGGATTCGTCTTCGGCGGCGTCAATCACGCTGACGTTGCCGATGCCCGCACGGCGCAACGCGAAGGCGATGGTGACGCCGGTCTGGCCGCCGCCGACAACCACGACGTTGTGATCGACGGCCGGATTCGGCGTGACCCAGTTCGCCGGATCGGAGCCCAGCAGCCGCAGCTGTTCGTGGGCGGCCTGGTCGGGGAGATTCTGTGTGCTCATGGGCCGGACTTTCGGTTGGTGTGCTGCCGCGGGAGTAGGTCTTGCGCAGGCGCGGGAGGACGTGGGAACCGAGCAGATCGATCTGCCCAACCATCTGGTCGATGCCGCCGCCCTGATAATCGATGGAGAGCCGTTTCCTGCGGTAGCTGCCATACTTCCTCTGGAAGTGGGCGACCTTGTCGAGTACCCGTGCCTGCCGACGGCGAGCGCGCTGGTGCCGATCGCCTGCGCGAGCGACTCGAAGTCGGCCGGACATCGGATCTTGTCAATGGTGCGGAACCTAGTGCGGCCGTTCCGAGGTCATCGACGGGCGACTTTTTCCACCTCCTCCGAGGTGCCAGCAGCGCTTTCGGCAACAGCTCGTTCGGGCAGTCTGTCGGGTCTTGTGAGACTGTATTCGGACTGCAACAGCTGAGCTTTCGCGACTTCAGCCACCTCCGCTACCGGTGTCACATCCTGTGACAAGTACTTCCATCCACCATCGGCGACGATGAAGACGATGTCGGCGCGGTCCCCTGCTGCGGATGCCTCCGACGCTATCTCTAGTGATGCGGACAGGACAGCGCCAGTGGACGTTCCGCCGAAGATACCTTCGCGACGAGCCAACTCTCTCGCTACTTGGCGGGAGCGCGCGGAGCCAACAATTTTTCTGGTTGTAGGGATGTCTCCGTCGAACAATTCTGGCACGAATCCATCATCGATGTTCCGTAGCCCGCACAGCGTTTCTCCTGGCGGCGGTTCCACGGAAATTATCTCTATGTCGGGCACGTTTTTCCGGAGGTAGCTCCCGGCTCCGACCAGTGTTCCAGAACTTCCGAGTCCCGCCACGAAATGGGTAACCTCCGGAAGATCCTGCAATATTTCCCTTCCGGTTCCTTCATAGTGGGATGCTGAGTTGAAACCATTTCCGTATTGATACAGCATCACATGGTTGGGTGTGGAGTCGGCGATGGATTTGGCCAGGGCGATTGATTGTTGCGTTCCGCCGTCAGCGGGCGAGAACACCACGGAAGCGCCGTACAGCTCCAACAGCTTCCGCCTTTCTATGGAAGAATTCTCGGGCATGACACAGATCATCCGATAACCGCGCAACGCGGCGAGCATCGCAAGCGCTATGCCAGTGTTTCCGCTAGTCGCTTCAACTATAGTGGAACCCGGCCCGAGCGTGCCGTCCCGTTCGGCGCGGTCCACCATGTACTTAGCGGGCCTGTCTTTCACAGAGCCAGTCGGGTTACAGTACTCAAGTTTCGCCCACAGGCGAACTGGTGATATGCCATTCCATCGAGGTGAAATTCGAGGCAAACCTACGAGAGGAGTTTCCCCTAGTGTATCTGTGAGATCGTTGAATCTTGCCATAGTAGAGAAAATCCTTATGGGTGATATTTCGATCCGATTATTTCCATGAGAGGCGCTTCGAAGTCGATGCTCAAGTATGCGAAGGGTGATGACCCCAAGTTTCTGCTGGAACGCAACTTTCTTTCTGCAGCCCCGGCAGATCCTTCGGGCACATTTGCGGCAAGGATACTCGGTCGTCGAGATGTCCGAGGCCTGGGAATCAGGATTTTTCGCGGTCGATGGCTGCTGATATAGCCTCAATGGTCGGTGCGTGGAGAATTTTCCGTACCGATATGTCCGCCGAGAGCATGTCTCGAATTCTGGTTGCCATGAGACTTATCAGAAACGAATTCCCGCCGATTTCTAAAAAGTTGTCATCGATGCTGATCGTGTCGAAGTGCAGTAAATCGGAAAAGATCTCTTTGACGAAGGATTCGGTCGGTGTCCTGGGATCGATCACCATCCGAGCATGGTCCGTATCGATTAAATCCCAGCTCCACCCGTCGCTGCCGGGCTGTAGAGAGCGCTCGGGCGCCGGCAGGTTCGAGATCGGCACCGAGGGGTCATGAACAGTTGTCTCGATGACGGCGAGGTAGCCATCGAGCAGGCGGCGTATCGTATCGGCCTCGAATAGATCCGGTCGATATATTATTCGTCCTCCGATTCCGCCGGTTGTGTCGTCATCCCACAATGTCAGTTCTATTTCGTAACGGATATCGACTCGGCGCACTGGATACTTCTCGACGCATATTCCTGCGAACTCGATTTCTCGATAAGGTAGATTCAGAAAGGAGAATGAAAGCTGATGGAGGGCTTCGTGAGACAGTGAGGTATCATGCCATACTTGTTCCAGCACGGATTTCATAGGCGCCCGGTGGTGTTCGTAGGCAGTGAGCAGGGAGTGACGGACTTGTCGGAGTAGGTGCTCGAAGGTCATGTCGTTGTCGACCTGCGTGCAAATGGGCAGGATATCAACGAAGAATCCGATCACTGATTCGAACTCGATGGTAGGGCGATCTGAGTAGGGTGTGTTCACTATGACAGTGTTCTCTCCACTGACGCGGTGGAGCATTGCGACGAGGCATGCGTACAGCACAATGAACGGAGTAGCTTTATGGGCGTGCGCGAGGTTCGAGATGGCCTCGCTCATGAGAGTCGAGATCTCGATGTCGTATACCTCTGCCCGAATGACAGGCGAGGGTCTGCGTGGGTGATCGGTAAGGATGCCCGTCAATCGATCCGCGAGACGGAGCCGTTGGATCCAGTGGTCGACGTGCCTGGCCTGGTCCTTCGGTGAAATGCGCTGCTGAAAGGCGACGAAGTCGCCGTAGGTCGCCTGCGGGGCAGTGATAGTCATACCCCCCTTGTGATATTCGGCGTAATAACTTGAGAGTTCTTGGGCGAAAATACTTTTGGACCAACCATCACAAACAATGTGATGCATGACCCAGCACAGTACATGCTGCTCGTCGTCGAGCCGGATGAGGATGGCACGCAACCCGGGTTCGGTGCGCAACTCGAATGGACGCGCAGCTTGGAGGTCCACCAGGTGGCGAGCTGTTGCCTCGGCCTCGTGTGCCAGCTGTTGGCTGAGATCGTGGAGGGGAAGGTCGAACCGGCCCGCAGGCATGACTACCTGGCGGGTGGTTGGGCTGTCTTGGTCGAAAGTTGTCCGCAGAACGTCGTGCCGGGCGACGATTGCGGTGAAGCTGTCGTTAAGTGCTTGGACATCCAGGGAGCCGGTGAGCCGCAGTGCGGCGGGCACGTTGAAGATAGGGTTGCTTCCGGAGGCTTGCTGTTGGAGGTCTATTGCTTCCTGACCCGCGGACAGCGCTCGTACCAGAAGGCGCTCGGAAGGAGTCGCAGGTTCTGTCATAGTTCCTCCCTCACGGCTTCGGCCCCGGAGGACCCTCGACTTCCGAGTATCCTTCGGACCGCCTCGGCGAATTTGTCCAGGTGTGGCTCGTCGAAAAGATCTATAATGGTGACATCGCGGCAGTGACTTTCCTTAATTCTGGTGATCACACGCGCTGCTTTAAGCGAGTTTCCGCCGACATCGAAGAAGTTGGTATGCGGGTGGACAGGTTTACCCAGCACCTGCGACCAGACCTTGGAAATATCGCTGACGAGTGGATCGTCAATGGGCAATGGGGTGGGATCGAGACTCAGCCGATCGGCGGCTACGACGGCGCTGCGATCGATTTTCCCGCTGCGCGTGCGGGGGAACTCGGGCAGGATCTCGACCGTGAGTGAGGATGGTTTCTCTGATAATCCGACGGCGAGATGGGCGGTGAGTTCGTTAGCACTCACCGGGATCGCGGGCTTCGGCTGGTGGGACAGGTCCGGCTGAATTGAGGTCACATGCCCGGGTCGACGGGCATGGAGGAAGTACATGACTGTTCCGGTCAGCATGGCGTCCTGCGAGGTGCTCACCTCGAACCCGCGACGGGTCAACTCGGAAGTTATTCGCTCTCGACGGTTGTCGAGGTCGTGCACTTCTGCCACGATCTGGTCAATTCTGTTCCAATGGTCCTCATCGATTCCATTGAGTAGGTCAAGTTCGGATTTCTGTACGTCTATTTTCAGCAGATCTATGCGTATTCCTGGATGCTCTATGAGGAAATCAGACAGGCGAATGAGGCGGCAATTGACAAGTCTTTTTGCTAGTTTGGCTTCAACTATTTCCGCCGCATGGGAATTCAGTTCGACGCCCTCGGGCGAGAGATCTCCGTCGAGTTGATGGGAGACGACAGACTGCAGAACCGCTCGTTCTTCGTCATCGCTGCCGTATATCGAGGACATGCCGGTGTTGTGAGGGTAGTAAGTGAGCGTCGCGTTGCGGGATTTGTCGCTCAAGCCTTGCTCGTAGACGGTGATGTTGACACTGGAGTTGGCTCGCACATTTGTGCGCAATACCGAGGCGGCTTGTGGGGCTGGTTCGAAGGCGTAGACGGTAGCATCGACGTATTTCGTGGCGATAGAGAGGGAGAACAGGCCGATATTGGCTCCCGCATCGATCACAACAGCGTTCTTAGGTATAGTTATTCCGTGCCTCATATAGACATTTCGTTGGAATATTTCTTCATACAGGAAATCTGTTTCCGGAGGATTCAAATCCAGGACCTGTAGGCCGTTCGGAAGTGGTCTCAATAGTTGCCCGACGCGATCGTCGATGAACCCTCTTCTCAACTGGACATACACTCGGATTCCGTCGGTGCTGTGCGGAACCGCCATGACCTCAGAAACGGAGGGATGGGCAAGCATGGTCGCTTCGTAATGGTTGAGATCGACTTTGTGTCCGCTGATTTTGATGACGCGGTCAGTGCGGCCGATGAACTTGAAACCTCCGTGGGCGTCCCGGCAGGCGAGGTCGCCCGTGCGGTATGCGCGGGACCGGAGGTCGTCCGATGCCCGGATGAACTTCTCAGAGGTTCGGGTCGGATCGTTGTAATAGCCCAAACTCAGCCCCGGGCCGTGGATGAGCATCTCTCCGACTTCACCCTCGGGCAGTGGTTCGAGCGTATCGCTGACGATGTCGATCGATGTGCCCGGCAGAGGCTTTCCGATCCCGAGATATTCAGGGTGGCCTGGGATTTCTTTCACCTCGTGCACGGTTTGGATGCCTGCGGTCTCGGTCTGCCCGTACATGTTGAAGATGCGCGGAGGGCGCTGTTTCCATGCGCGACGAATTCGTGGGATGAGCACGGGCGGCACCGGTTCGCTGGCCAACAGAACCATGCGCGGCGCGTGTATAGCGATGCGGTCGCCGGCGTGCTCGATGGCGTCGACGAGAACGTCGAGGAAGGATGGAATCAGATCGGTGATCGAGATTTTTTGCCTGCCCATCAACGTGATGATCTGTTGGGGATCTAGGCGCTGTGCATCGGTGGCCAGTACCACGGTGGCACCTGCGGCGAGTGGTAAGAAGAGCTGTCGGACTGAGGACGAGAATGAGAATGAGGCGTAGTGGAGGTATCGGTCTGTGGGCCGGATTCCTCCCAATACGGTTGCCAGAGCAGTGAGGTTGGCGTAGATGTTGCGGTGGGAGATTTCGACGAGTTTCAGAGCACCGCCGGTTCCTGATGTAGGCATCAGGTATGCACGGCCGTCGGGCCTCGACCTGTCTGGTCCGTGCAGGCTGGGCGCGTCCTGTGAGGGCGAACGTATCTCTACCCCTGTCGACGGAATGTCGGATTCAATCGTGTCTGTGTTCGTGGTGATCAACAGGCTCGGATGCACAAGCTCGAGAATCCGCTCATATCCGAGTTCTCCGTGGTCGGATCTCGGGTCGAGGGGGATGTAGCTGTGACCGGCTCGCAGCACTCCGAGGATAGCCACGACCGTTTCGACCGATCGTGAGGTCACGATGCCGATCACTCCTGCGGAGCCGTGTCCTGCGTTGCGCAGTAATTGGACTGCGAGGGTGTCCGCCGCCTGATCGAGTTGCTGGTAGGTCATGCTCGCATTCGGAGTGACGACTGCGATCGCTGAGGGGCTCTGGGTCGCACGGAGCTTGATGAGAGACGAGAGCGTCGCTGTGTCATGAGTCGGCTCATGCATTGATTTTCGCCTTTTCGACGGTGTTGATACTGATTGGTCCTCCCATGGCTACATACACTTCTCTGGGCCCTGAGAAGGCTCGGCGGCCGTGCGCGGTCAACATATTGTCGAGGAGGAGGATGTCGCCGCGGATCCAGTCGAAGATTGATTCCTCTGCCTGATAGGCCGTGCGTATCGTTTCCAGTTCGGTGGCGGCGAATCGCGAACCATCGCCACGAAAAGCATCCATCGGTAGCTGGTCACCGTAGGCTTCACGCAGCATCTGTTCAGCGTCCACTCCCGCGTTGGAGGGATGCCACTGATGCGCTTGGTTGAACCAGACCGGTTCCCCGAGGGTTGGGTGGAGCACAGCGGCCGGTCGGATCTGGCGGGTTCGAAGTCCGCCTTTGCGGGTCCATTCGAACGCGATATCAGCGTTTCGGCAGTATTGCTCGACTGCGAGGTTGTCCTCGGTAGCGAAGACCGTTTGCCATGTCGGAGCAAGTCCTTTCGTTGAACGTAGATGGCGACGATATTCGACCGTAGAAAAGGCTTCGGGAAGGACGTCGACGATCCGGGAGTAGACCTTGCGGCAGTCGGCGAGCGGTGTTTGACCGCCCTCCGGCGCGGGTGTTTGGCAATAGAAAGCCAGACGCGCGGGCCAGCGGTGGCTGTATGACAGTTCGTTGTGCAGTGCCACGAGGAGTTCGGGTGAGTACTCGGTGGAGGTGTACACGTTCGGACCGACCAGCGCACGTGGTGAGGCACCTTCGACGTACTCCATTAACGGTCCGAGTACGACCGCGACCGCGGAGCGGAATTGTGCCGTTGTTCCTACATCGAATCCGCGTAACAGGATCGCTCCAGGCCCCGCGAGCAACTCGTCCACGAGATGCTTGTTCGCGGTCAACCACACTGTGAGGTCGGTTCTGCGATGGGGGGCTTCGATCAGCGCCGGAAGGTTCATGGTCTGGTTGCTCCTAATTCTTGTCGTGTCGGTCACGAGATGGAGATTTGTCCTTGTCAACCTCGGCGGGAAACGGAGGCAAGCATTTTTCTACTTCGTCGCGAAGTTCACCGAATGTTCCGCACCGCGCAATGATGCGGAGCGATTCAGCGAAGCTGAGTCCGGTGCTCTGCGCGAGTGCGGCAGCCAGTCGGACGTCGCAGGCGAGCCGGTCAGCAGCGGGGATGGGATCGGTTTCGCCTGGCCGGCTCGCGCCGATGATCGAGTGCCATACGTGTCGTGCGACCCGATCCGCAGGAAGGTTCGACGGCCTCGCGGCGCGACGTTTCGCTGCCGGTGGCAATGCCCGTTTGTCCACCTTTCCGTTGGCGGTGAGAGGGATCGAGGAGGTCTGCACGAGGAACGTGGGAACTAGGTATTCGGGAAGCCGTTGCGCCAGGTAGTTGCGGAGGGTTCCCGTCGGTAACGGGCCGCTGTCGGCGACGAAGTAGGCGGCCAGCGCCAGGTTGAGGGGATCCTCACCGACCACAGTGACGGCGGCGGCAGATACTCCCGAGTGGGAGGTCAAAGCTGCTTCGACCTCGCTCGGTTCGATTCGGTATCCCCGGATTTTGATCTGGTCGTCGGTTCGTCCGAGGAACTCGGCTGTACCGGACGGTAGCCACCTGCACATGTCGCCTGTCCGGTACATCCGCTGTCCTGGTCGGTCCGCGAAGGGGTCCGCAACGAATCGGGTGCTGGTGAGGCCTGGCCGTTTGAGGTACCCGCGAACGACGCAGTCTCCACCGATATATAGCTCCCCCGGAACCCCTATGGGCACCGGTCGTAGGGCCGGGTCGAGCACGAACATGGACGTGTTCGGTATCGGGACTCCGATCGGGAGTATGTCGGTATTCTCAGTGCCGGTGACGACATGCACGCTATTGGCGATCGATGTTTCGGTTGGTCCGTACTCGTTCAGCAGCGGTGTCTGCGGATCTTTTCGCCGCCAGCTTCGAAGGGCCTGTATGGAAAACGCATCCCCTCCGAGAACCAGAGTCCGGGTGAGTGCTGCGCTTGCGGTTTCGTCGAGCAGAGCAGTCAGTACCGCCAGATGGCCCGGGGTCATTTTGATGAAGGCGAACGTGGGAAGTTCGGCTAAGCGCGAGGCCGTATCGTATATATCGACGTCGTCTTCGATGACCCAGGTTCGCTGACCTGTGACTAGCGGTACATACATGTTGGTGACGCCCATATCGAAAGCGACAGAGGAGAAGGCGGGGGCTCCTTGCCCCATGCCATCGAGGTATGTCTCAATGCACCAGTACAGGTAGTTCACTACCCCGCGGTGGGGTACCTCCACGCCCTTCGGTGTGCCTGTCGATCCGGAGGTGTACATGACGTACATGAGGTCGTCGGCACCTGTCGGAGGCCATCCTAGATCGTCGTGGGGAGTGTGGGGGCGCACAAGCTCTTCGGCTGGGACGATCCTCCACGGGCCTGCAGACAGAGCTTGTGTACGTACTCGATCGGTGATGAGGACGTCGACTTCGGCGATGTAGAGCGTTTGCCGAAGACGGTCGGCAGGTTGTGCCGGATCGAGGGGCAGATAGGCGGCGCCGGCTTTCATGGCGCCGAGGTAGATCGGAACCAGATCGGCGTCGCGGCAGCCGCAGACCGCGACGATGGACCCTCTTTGGACACCGATTCGACGTAACGAACTGGCGATACGATCGGAGATCGCATCGAGTTCTCGGTAGGTGATCTGTTTCTTCGAGTCCTGTACTGCGATCCGTTCAGGAGTCCGCTGAGCTTGTGCTCGGATCATGGCATGAACGGTGGCGTACGGCCTCGGCTTAGTCTCCGAACGCGACCATGAGTCCAGCAGAAATCGATGTTCAACGGGCATCTGGGAGGTTGCCATTTGAGTCGGGTCAGTGGCGCAGTCGATCGCGTGGCTTTCATGTAGGCGCATCAGTTGCCACAGCTGACCAGGTGCCAGACCGTCGCCGACGAACTGCATCGAGAGCTCGCCCGAGCGAGCGTCATCGATCCATTCCACGAGTACAGCCCCGTCGAAGGGGGCCGAGATCTGGATGGAAGCACGCGGATCATCCACTGATATCGCACGGTGGGCTGTGGTGCTGGTCAGCAGTTGGTCGACCCCAAGTTCGCGGTGCAGGCGTTGGATCGAGAGCGTTCCCGACGTATGGGCGCGGTCCAGTTCGGAGCTGAGGTGGCTCACCAACTCGTTCCATGAGCCCCGGCCATGACGTACCCGAACCGGGACTGTGTTGTCGGGCATAGCCGCAGGTTCAGCTGCACCGGGAACTTCGACCCCCACGACGATGTCGTGACGTCCGGTGACGTCGATGACGGCTCTGACATGAACAGCTAGCAGTACCGCTGTCAGAGAGACTCCGCGGTCCGCAGCTACTCGTCGAAGGCCAGCGCTGACAGATGGGGTTAGAACATGTGGTCGGCGGAACTCGGTGCCAGGCGGATCATCGGCTGATACAGGGGAGACGCTCCAGAATCGAAGCGGACTGGCATCCGCTCCGTCGAATTGGTCGACCCACCGCCGAATCGTCTGTTCCGAGGGTTGCTCGGGGGTCACAGCACGGAACGCTGGTGGCAGACTTGTTGTGAAAGGTGCCATATAGCAGTCGATCAGGAGCGAGATTGCCGAACAGACGGCTGCCTGCCCGAGCAGCGCCGGATGCACGATCACAGTGATCTGGAATTCGGCGGAATTCAGGACGTGGACCAGGAAGCGCGTCAGCGGTGCGGCACCGAGGTCGAACGCTTCGGCCGTCGCGGCTGAGACATCGGCGGCGATCTCATTCTCACTCGGGCCGGGCGTCGACGCTCGTTGATCGGCGACTCTGATATCGAGGGCCGGGTTCGTCGTTCGTCTCCGACGCAGCTGGCCGGTCTCAATGAGGTCGAAGTCGTCGGATAGGGGGGTGAGTGTGACGGCGGTTCGCACTGCGGTTGTGAATCTAGCTTCGTCGAAGGGCTCTTTGCAGATGGTTCGAGCGGTGATCACCTCTGTGGGCCTCGTAGCAGACCGATGTATCAGGCCGACCTCCGTTTCGATGGCCGCCCGATAGGCGAAATCGCGGCTCTCGCTCATGAGACGATCTCGAAAGGCGACGATTCCCGTGTTCGGTTGGTCCGGGTACACAACAGTGTTGCGGCCGAGGCTGCTGGTCGAACTCGAGCAATCATGAACTCGTGCTCTACCGGCGGCTGCGCGCGGACCGGTGACGGTGCGATACCACGGTCCGATCCGATACCGAAGCCGGGATGGAGGTTCGAGCCGGTCTTGGCAATGGAAGCGTCGGGATCGACGAGCACCTCCAGGTCGTGATCGGCAGCCGGGCATCGGACGGTCATGAACCGGTGGACGTCGATTCGATGCCAGGAAAGAGTGACCTCGTGGGCGGCTTTTCGCATGGCAGTGAGTCGCGGATAACACATTTGTTGGCTCCTCGATCGCAAGGCGGATTGGCTTTGGGTTCGCGCAGTCAGGTAGCGGTTCGGTGGTTTCCTGTCGATCAGCTCCGAATCTTCCTTGTACAACGGTCCCCGGCCCATGGCCACCGATAGTCGAGGTACTCGTTCGGTGAGACCGGGCAATCCATTCGGAAAGATCGACCCACATCGAGCGAGGGCGCGAGCGACTCAGAGATTGAGAAATTGATCGACTTTGTGGTTGGCCGACCCATTGGAATGCTCCCTGAATTCTTGAGGTTGATCAGTTGCTCTGGAGTGTGAGCTCGATGGCCATCGCACGGCACAGTGTTTGTACGGCATCGGGCTCGATCCGATCGGGATCGTGTGCCACTATCAGGTGAAATCCCTTAGGAACACGGCGAATCGTGAATGTTGCCTCGTAGGGGGTTTTGTTGGTTCCCGTCAGGGGTACCGCGCACCGACGCAATTGCCGAGTGAAGTCGGTGAGCGGTGCAGCGAAGGCTGAGGTGTCACTGATGTTGAGCGCGAACCGACCGATCGCGGTGCCGGCTAGAGCATGCTCGACCCATCGCGTGACGCCGTAGCTCAGCCCCGTAAGCGGAACCGAGCCGATCAGGTCGCTGAGTTCGCGGTACTGGGACGAACTGGAACGGCGATGGGCGATCAGCACTGGATGATGGCTTCCGTACCAACCCACCGCATCGCTGAGATCGAGTTCGGGCAAAGCTGTCCGACCGCTCCGCTCCAGGTCGATTACCGAGTGTTGTCCTGGCTCGAGATCGGCGAGTCCATGCGCGAGCGCCACCAAAACGGTTGCCGCGGTGGAATGCTTCTTTCGGGTATTTGCGGTTTCGATGTATTCGGTGTGACGCAGCAGCTGCTTGGGCCGCCGGTGTAGGTCACTGGTGTATCCGCTGCTCAGCAATCGCGCCCACGGGGCGGCAACCGACGGAGCAGTCGGCGTCTCTGCCAGGCGCCGACTCAACGCTGTAGCGAAGCGCCGGTAGCCGTCATCGACAGGAAGGGTCTCTCCCGTGTCGAGAGCGTGGCGAATCCTGGACGCGAGCAGTTGCCATGACCAGTCATCGACAGCGAAGTGATGGCCGGCAAGTATCAGAGCTCCGCTGGCCTCGGGGCCTCGTATCACTGCTGCGCCGAACAATGGCCCTTCTCGGGTGTTCATCCCGCTGTGCAGCGTTTCGAGACATTCCGTGATGGCAGCATCGGAGCGATCCTCGCAGATGTGCATACGCCACTGGTCTCCGCTGTTCTGTCCGAAGATGAAAGCGTCGCCCGACACTGTCGCGGTCAGAATCGGACACGCGGTAACCACTGCCTGGATCGCTGATCTAAGAGCAGAGACCGAGGGAAGTCTGTCGAACAACATGGTGTGTTGTTGGTTCCACCGGTTGGGTTCGGGTAGCTGCAGCGCGATGAACCACCGGTGCACCGGTCCCAACTGCGCCCGATTCGGCTGACTGACTGTCCGAGCTGGGCGAGAGGGCTGCATGGGCTCGGGGTCGGCGATCAGAGCCGCGAGGTGCGGCGTGCGGCGAACGTCGGAGGGTGAAATGCTCGCGCCGAGTGAACGAGCCTCGTGGACGAATCGCAGCAAGTCTAGTGAGTCGCCACCATCGTCGAAGAAATGTGCGCGTTCGTGAGGAGCTCCGAGGACGCGCGTCCATGCCAGTGCCAGTGGCTCCTGGGAGAGGGTCACCGAGAATTCGTGAGAAGCTCCAGCGTTCGTTCGACGCAACGCAATGTCATCGATGTTTCCGGAGGCTTGGCGTGGTAGTGGATCGACGATGATGATCTGATGCGGAACGAGATGTGCGGGGTACTGGTCTGTCAGCCGAGCGCGTAGCCAGGAGGCGTCCTGACAGCCTTCGACGTACAGCAGAAGCCGGGGCGGGGCATCGTCGGAGAGGACTGCCCTGGCTTCTTCGCACAGTCCGGTCTCACGGGCCAGTTGTTCGATGTGGCCGAGTTCGACGCGGAATCCGCGGATCTTGACCTGTCGATCCTGTCGTCCGAGGAAGTGTAGGTTGCCATCGGCTCCGAACCAGGCGTGGTCACCTGTTGCGTAGGTTCGCTCGTCGGTCGCCGGGTCTCTGCCGAAACGTTCGTCGGTGAGCTTTTCATCGAGATAGCCCAGAGCAATGCCTGCGCCGCTCAACACCAGTTCTCCCGCTACCTGTGGTGGTGCTGCGACTGTTCGGTCGAAGACTATTCTCGCCTCCAGCCCTCGAATCGGCCGACCGATCGGCGCGCTGTCGGCAGACAGGTTGATCTCGGCGACGGCGGCGGTGACGGTGGCTTCGGTAGGACCGTAGATATTGAAAAGTCGGCGACCGGGGCGATGTTGGCGCCTGAGATCCTGCAGCGAGCATCGGTCGCCCGCTGAGGCCAAGACCTTCAAATCGGGGTACGGCCGGGGCGGCAACGTCGATAGCAGCTGCGCCGGGAAGAAGGCGTGTGTGACATGTCGCCGCTCGAGGGTTTCCGCGAGTTCTGGGTCGGTCGGGTCAGCAGAGACGATGCCAGCACCCACATGCAAAGCACCCGCGACGTGGCAGATCCATGGATCGGCTGTGGTGGGCGATATCAGCAGTACGCGACTTCGTTCGTTGAGATCGAAGCGATCGGCTTCGCCTTGGACGAGGTTAGCCAGCGCTCGCGGGGATACAGCAACTCCTTTAGGTCGGCCTGTGGTCCCCGAAGTGAAGATGACGTAGGCCGCGTGGGATATGGGCCCGTTTGCTGCTGAGGTCGGCTCCTGACCTACGTGCAACAGCGGCTGATCGCCTCGACTCTCCCAAATGCGAAAGGCGGTTGCTAGTTGCTTGTGAATGCCGTCCGGGGGTTCGTCGGCTATCGGAACGTAGGTCGCGCCCACAGCTTGTATCGCCACGAACCGTGCGATCTGCTGAAACGGCGCGCTCTGAAAACATAGGACTGCGTCGCCTGAGCCGATGCCTTCTTCGATCAGTTCCGCGCGTATTCGGTAAATTTCCTCGCAGAGCTGACGCGCGGAGTACACCTCTGTGCCGTCGAACACCACAGGTCGCCCGCCCAGGGTATCGAGGTTGCTGACAATGTCGGCGGCGATGTCGTTGAGGGGGTAGTCGTCGCCGCCACTGGACAGCTCTGCCAGTTGGCGCTGAATCATTTTGGGCAGCAATAGGTCACCGCCGAGCTGGGCGTCCCCGTCGTGGACGAATAGATCAAGAAATCGAGCGATGGTGTCGGTGATGGCGTCGACGTGGTGTTGGTGACGGCTACCTCGTGGCACCCGGACGCTGATGGCCATCGTGCCGTCGAGATGGTGATGGACGACAGTCGTGATGCCTCCTGCGCCGTTGCTTGGAGGGAGGGGAACTGGCCGTGTCTCGTGCCCCGGCAGTTCTGGCGGCAGAGCCGGGCGGTGTTGGAAGACGAACACCGATGCATCGTCGGCACGCGCGGAGATCGGGGCGCCGACAGCGTCGAGGTCGCTGATATTTATCAGGCAGTGATCACGTACTTCGAGTGTGGTCCGTGTCAGCAGTCGTACATGGTCTCTGATCGTTGTCAGCCAGTCGTGCTGCACTCTTATCGGCAGCAAGTGCGTGGTCTGGCCAAAAACCGATAGGTCCTCACCGCGCCGGGTGTCGACGGGGACGAACACTGCGACATCGCCGGTGCCTTGGAAGCGTGAGACTGCGTGGGCGTGCGCCGCTAGGACAGCGGCGCTCAGCGTGGCACGCGAGGATCTTGCGGCAGCGGCTATCTTGGATACCGTCTCCGCCTCGAAGCGGATGGTTCGCTGTGCCTGGATATCGGCGGGGTCGACAACCGGGGTGTGCGAGGCTTCAAAGGCGGTATAGTGATCGGCCCAGAACTTATGCGTAGACGGCGAGGGCGTGTATTGCAATAGGTGAGCGTAACTTGCGACGGAGGGAAGCTCGGTGGGGGATGCGGCAGCGAACAGACTGTCGTGAAGGAGGTGAAGGGAATGTCCGTCGGCGATCACGTGGTCAAATGCTTCGACAATAAGAAGGCGTCCATCGGATAGGATGTCGATGTCGATTGTTGCCAGTGGTCCTTCGTCGAGGCGAAACCTCGTAGCCGCGTGGGTTTGAGCCCGACTGGGCAGCGTGCTGAGATCGAATGATTCGGTATCAGCATTGCGGTGCAAGCGGATTCGAAATCGCGGTTGTTCTGACAGGAACCACTGGTCGTCCGACATGGTCAGATACAGTGCATCGAATCGTTGTAGCGCTCGCTCGTAGGCCGCTGCCAATTGTTCGGGTGCCATATCGCCGAGCAGTAGATAAGCGTAAGCACAATTGACGCTGGTCCGGTCCACGCGGCCGTGCTGGTGGATCAGTGCCGACTGCGCTGGATGGATCGGGTACGGCGGCGTGGTACCGGCAGGGAGAGGACCTGTCACCGGCTCGCACCCAGCTCGTGCGGTTCGTATTGAGCCGGAAGAAGTCGACCTGGATCAGCGAGGTGAGGAAGTCCACGCCAGCGCAACGTTCTGCCGCGTCGTAGCCACATGGCTGCGTCGATCGCTGCGTCGAGTTCTATCCCCGATGCCGTGGAGATCTGGGACATTGATCGGTTGCCGTCGATGTGGGCGAGCAGTTGGGTTTCCGAGGTGCCGTTCGGCTGCACGTGGTCGCCGGGGGAGTCGTCGTTTCGGATGGGAATGAGCGTTGAGTAATCGGGCGCAGAGATCTCGAAATCTCCGATGAACACTCTGTCGATCCGTGTGCTGAAGAGGGCGTCAATCGCATGAACGGGGAATTCGACTATCGGTTCGCCACGTACGTTGAAAGAGGTGTTCAGTACCAACGGTAGTCCCACCAGGCGGTCGAATGCGGCCAGCAGTTCGTGATAGGCGCCGTCGGTTTCGTAGACGGTCTGCACGCGGCAGGTGCCGTCGATGTGGGTGACTTCGCTGATCGCGTCACGTTTCTCTGGGTGAACAGGGCACACCAAAAGCATGAATCGGCTGGACGGTCCGACGCTGCTAAACCAGTCCTCGGCGTGCTCGGCCATGACGGAGGCTGCAAAGGGGCGGAAGGACTCACGGTGTTTGACGCGTGCGTTGAGCCGGTCCTTCATCCCCGCAATGCCCGGATGGCACAGGATTGATCTGGCACCAAGAGCCCGGGGGCCGAACTCCGAGCGGGACTGGAACCATCCGATGATCTCCCCGCGTGCGATGGCGGCGGCCGCGGCATGGGCGCCCGCACCTCGTTCATGCCGTTGGGCCCTCAGCCCGTAACTGCCGGCCAGCGTCTCTATGTCGGCCGGTAGTCGGGGTGGGCCCAGGAGAATAGTGGGTGGTGCCTCACCGATACCAGCGGTCGGGCGATCCGACGCGGTGAGAACGTGGTAGGCGTACAGCGCGGCGCCAATGGCGTTTCCGTCATCGGTTGCCGCGGGAAAGACGAAGATCTCATCAGCCTCGGTCTCTTCGCGGATTCTGGTGTTGGTGACCGAGTTCAAGAAGGCTCCACCAGACAGGACCAGTCGCCGGTTGCCGGACTGCTTCATCGTCCGGCGGGCCAAGTTCAGGCAAGCTTCCTCGAACTCGTGCTGAACTTGGGCTGCGAGGTTGTGATGGAAATCAGTTAGCGGCTCGCCGGGCTGGCGGGGTTTGAGTTCCAAGCCATCCTCGCAACGGACGGCCAGGCCGAGTTCCAGTAGCGAGTCGCTCGCGCGGTCGAAGGTGAGTTCACCGGAGTCGTCGGTGGTGATGAACAGCGGCTCTGCCGAGAGGCGATGTCCGAACGAAGCGAGTCCCATGGTCTTACCCGCGTCGTCGTAGGTGGTGCCGGACTCGGCGAAGCCCAACGCGAGGGTGAGTACACGATAGATCTCGCCGATGCCAGCCAGATCGGTAGGAATCCATCGGGATCCGTTGCGGTCTCGCCCGGCGATCCGCCATCCTTGTCTACGCGTTCTGAACAGTACCTGCGGTGGTTGGTCGAGAGCGAAGGTCAACGCGGTTTCCCGCTCACGCCCGGACCCGAGTCGCGATCCATAGGAGTCGATAACCAGTGCGCCGGCCGAATCGAAGCCGGATGAGTAGAACGCCGCGCTGGCGTGAGCAAGGTGATGCCCGGGATGCGGGAGAGTGAGTCGACGTTGCGGCGCCACCATCAGCCCCAGGGTATCGAGAAGACCGGCCTCGTCCTGTTCGTCACGAGACTCGGTCGACGTCGCGATCCAATAGTCCACATCGTTAACAGACAGATCGTCGATCGCGAGTAGATCATGGACCAGGCGAGACATTTCTGCGGCGAACAGGTGCAACGGCACGGTTCCGCGTTTGATGCGGACTCGCCGCTCCAACGCCAGCGCGGACCGTGGGATACCGTCTACAACCAGACACGCGCTGGCGTCGTGACTCAGATTCAAACCGAGAATGCGCGTACTCAAACGATTCCACCTCTTGTTCAACGTGTTAGTCCAGTCTGAGCGACCAGATAGTGACGTCTGTGATCACTGCTGCGGCAACGAAGCCAACCAGTACCCGCACATCAATGTCGCGCGCCCGACTCCAGGCTGACCGCCGGCGACGCCGTGAAGCGCACGGCGCGAGTTCGGCATTATGAAGGCACGGTTGCGTTCGAACTCGACCGTTCTGGCCGCCGAACGCTGCGCGTTGGGACTGAATTCCAGAGCTTCGATCGATTCGTTTCCAACGTCATATAGCGAGGTTCCCCATCTCTGGGGGCTCGACTTGTCGATCGCTCCGTCGAGTCCAATGTAGACCACGATTGTTAGTAGTTTGCGGGGATGGTCGACGTGAGCGCCCAACGCCTCTAGCGATCCCGCGTCGTAGTTGAGCCATAGTTTGTACTCGGGATCACCGGATCTACCGTCGAGAGTGGCGATTTGATCCTGGATCTCGCCGGCGAACCGTGTCACCAAACCCGACACCAGCGTGGGAGATTCGAAGAACGCTCTCACGGCGGGCCAGGGACCCCCTGAGAACGAGGCGCTGCGGGTATCATCGGCTTGGTCCAAGCGCAGGCCGCGACGTTCGCTCACGCTGTAGTTCCGGGCGACTGCGGACAGATCAACTGACGGGATATCCTTGGTTGCAGGCCAATTGGATACAAGTCGGTCGTAGAGGTCCGGAGGGAAAAAGTCGTCGACTACGCCAGCAATAAATGGATTATCGAATACTGTCAGTCGGGATGCGATATCCTTCGCGTGATCTCGGATGCTGGCTTCGGCGAAATCGGCGCGGCCTGCAACGAAATGTTCACGGAAAGCCGAGACTTCGGGCGGCAACCCCGCGAGTGATTCGGTCGTGGATAGTTCGTCAGTCATCGATGTCTCCCGTCGTTGAACTGGTTCGATCGGACCTAGGCCTGTGCGTTCGGCGAATACCCCACGCATAGCGGGCGCCGGGAAACCCTGACGGTGATCCTTCCAAGCACTGTAAGTCCCCTTGCCCTGTCAGGCAGGTAAATCCTTCTCCCCCACAGGCATTCAGACGCTAACAGCACCGTCGCCGCAGCGACAACGTTTCGATCAGAGAGATTCCAAGGGCTGCATCGCCTGAGATCTTCGGGCAAGCGAGGCCGACTACGGCCTTAGAGCTCCTAGCAGGTTCTGTCGGGTGTCGACGGGTCCTGTTGTAGTACAGAATTTTTGGGCGTGGCAGCGCCCTGGATCGTGGACGACCGGCTGGTGGGCAGTGATCGAACCGGTCCAGCCTGCGGGAGCACCGGGACCGACACGGTTGAACGATCGTCCTGTCCTGCAAAGGATTTTGTCGTACTGATCACCGTTATCGGGTGGGAGGACCTGCCCCAGGAGCTGGGATTCGGGTCCGGTGCATGACGTGCCGGCGGCGGCTACGAGATTGGCAGGCCGTCGGGGTGTTCGAGGCCATGCACAACGGAGGATCACCGGCTACATCCCACGTCGAGGAGCCCGCGACAAGGTGACCGCCGGCCGCTGGATCGTCGAGCAAACACTGTCCTTGCTGCACCAATACCGGTGTTTGATCCGTTGGGAACGGCGCACCGACATCCACCAGGGATTCCTCGACCTTGCCGCTGCGCTGATCTGCTGGCGACGGCTCAGCAATCGAACCTGATAGGAGCTCTTAACGCAGCAGCAGAAGCAGCGGCCACGGTCCCGAGCGTTCATTCGGTTCTGTCAGGCGCAGCCGCGGTAGAACCAGCGGGTCACGCGGCCTGTTGTCGCTTGATCGGATGAGTGCTCCCATGCGCTGTCGTATTCTTGCTCAACATGATTCGTAAAATCTGCTCTCCAGCGAACAGAACATCGGTCGCCGGGTCACGAGGCGCGCCGACGCGGTACCCTCGGAAGCTAAACGGCGGTTCGTCGATCTGCCCAGGCGCGGGCGGCCGCAGGAGCAGCGCCGGGTAGCGGGTGGAGTGCGGCAAAGGGGAGCATGGTTCGGTAGACAGCGCAGCGTGGGCTTGAGATCGCAGTGATCGTAACGATATTCATGCGTCGGTCGCTCGAATACGGTTGCGGACGCAAAGCGCTCGCCGTGGGCTGTGTGTCGAGGTGACGGCAGAGGGAGGGCAACGTACTGGGCAATCGTCGGGCTTCGCTGTGGCCGGGTGCAGTATCCGAGGTGCTATCCGACGTCCAAGCCGTTGAGTAAGTCGCTTCCAGTCGTGCGGGCACGATCAAGTGGTCTCCACGAAGAGCGCGGCGACGAAACGATTCGTTCGAGAGGGCCAGAATGACTGTGCTGCATGACCTACAAGAACGGTGCAAGAATTACGGGTCCGAAGCTGTCATTCGGCGGGGAAGTTCTGTTATGACGAGAAGCGAGTTTTTCAGGTCTACCGAAGAACTCGCCGATGCCCTGCTGAGATTGGACGTCGGTGTCGGATCCCGCGTAGCGTTGGCGATCCCTCCGAGTTCAGAGTTGCTGATCGCCATTGCAGCTGTATGGACCTGCGGTTCTTCGTATGTGCCTCTTGCCAGTTCCGAGGTGAAACCCAAACTCGACAGAATGATTTCAGCGAGTAGGCCCACCGTCGTCATCACCTCGGGCCGGGAAGCTTCATTGACCGATACAGGTCGACCGACAGTCATGTTCAATCTTGGTTCGCCACTTTCGGTTTCCGGGGCGAGAACTCTCGGGAACGAGCGCGAGCACGACGGCAATGAAGCCTATGTGATTTTCACCTCCGGGTCGACCGGCGACCCGAAAGGCGTCAGCGTAGGGCACAAGGCTCTATCGTCCTACGTGCACGCGGTATGCGAGAGGTTCGTGCATTCGGGCGAGCAGACGGCGGTACCTCTCTATGTCCCACCAACTTTCGACAGCTCTCTCACTCAATTGATGCCACCGCTGGTGACCCACGCTGTGGCGGAGATCTTCGAGGGGAAGGCGCCGGTGTCGGTCGAACTTGCAGAGTTCCTGCGGACCACGCGTTCCCCGCTCTTGGTCAAGATGACCCCCACGCTCGCACGGGCGGTCGGTGATCTGGTCGAGGCCGACGTCGTAAAAGAGCTTCAGGGAAGTTTCGTCGTAGGCGGCGAAGCCGTCGACTATCAGGATGTCGGATGGCTTCGGAATTCACGAGCACGCATATTCAACCACTATGGGCCCACCGAGGCTACCGTGGGGTGTACGTTTCACGAGATTCAGCCGAGTGAGCCCCGCTCTGGCAAAGTCCCGATCGGTCGCCCGCATCCGGGCGCTAGGGTGATTGTCGACGCGCAATCGGATAGTGATGACGCTGTCGGCGAACTTGTTGTCGGGGGGCCCTGCGTGGCAACGGGGTACATCAACTATTCCAACGACAGATTCGAGACTCGATCCGGAGAACGTTTCTACCGTACCGGCGATCAGGTCCGTGTCGACGCCACGGGTCAGCTACGTTACCTGGGTCGTATCGACGGCCAGATCAAGATCGGGGGAGTTCGGATCGAACCCGGCGAAGTCGAATCGGCGGTGCGTGAAGCTGCTTCGGGGGCGTCCGCGGCCGTGATCCTCTCGGAGAACACGCTTGTGGCCTTCGTGGAGCGCTCGACGGACCGCACCGCCGTGCAGATCGAAGACGCTTTGATCCGCACGCTTCCGCCAGTAATGAGGCCGACGAAAATCGAAGTTATCGAAAAATTGCCACTGACCAGCCACGGCAAGGTCGACAGGAAGGCGCTTGAGGAGCAGGCGAACCGACTGTTTACCGCCGGGCGTTTCGAGGCCAGCAGGCCGGGAAGTCCTGTCGGTTCGGAGTCTCCGAGGTGGCAGCGTTCGGGGCCGCGCGATATGGCGCGAATTGTCAAACACCTAACTGCAGTGTTCTCCAAGATTTCCGACAGCACGGTCGCGGTGGATGACGACCTGTTCCAGCTCGGAATCCGCAGCGTGGAGACAGTGGTGGTCTCTGCGGTAATCAAACGCGAGTATGGAGTGGATGTTTCGGCTGTCGATATCTTCGACAATCCGACTCCGCTTGATCTTGCGGCACTGATTGTCGATCGCATGGGCTAGCGAAGTCGAGACTTCCTGGCGATGGTGCCGGCAGGGCTCGACAAATCGATACTCGGCTCATCGAATGTCGACCAGAATAGCATGTCCGTAAGTAAACTTCCGAAATGGTTGAATTAGTATGACGTCCAGTTGGCATACACCTGACCTCCGCAAGCGTCACAGAGTCGTTTCTCCGGTCCAGTTGGCGATCTTGGGGGCGGAGGCTTGGGCGAAGTCGGATAATCCGGCAGCTTACACGGTGGTGAGTGCAGTGCGGGCGAAGGGCATCCCCAACTGGAGTGAGCTTGTGGCCGCGGTGTCCTCTACCTTGACTCGGCACGACGTTCTCACGTGGCGATTCAGCTACGACGAATCCTTCTCTTTGGTCGCCTCGGGTGGAGTTTCAGGTGTGAGTGCACATTTCTCCATCGAAGAAGTGGATCTTACCGACTTGGATTTTTCTGAAGCCGAAACACAGGCTGCGGATCGACTCCATCGTGAACGCCATCGAGTCATAGATCTTCTGGATTTGCATTGCTACCCCCATACCCGCGCAATCCTGTTTCGGCTGAGTGGAGGCGCAGATTCGGGGAACGCGATCTGTGCTCTGGTCACACATCATGCATTCGTCGATGAGCGTGCCGTCGAGTTGATCTGGGTGGAGGTCTTCGAACGTAGTACAGGCACTGTTCGATTTCGTGAGGAAGATCTCCGATACAGCGACTGGGCGGCGCGATCGGTTACCCCCGAGTCGAAGTCGGAAGCCAAGCGCGACGCCGAGGAAATAGTACATTCGGTCTATTTGGGACGCGGCGCTTTGAGTAAGATCTCCGCAGAAGAAGTCGCGTCAACCGCACAGGCAGGCTCACTGAGATTCAGCATACCGCGCTGGCTGGACCGAGCAGTCGAAAATCGCGCTGCCGGCATGGCGGTGTCGGAATCGGCCTTTTTTCTGGTCGCTTACCAACGCACCGTTGCGCGCTATAGCGCGACACATCCCACTGTGATCGTGACCCCAATGAGTCTCCGACGTCAGTTCTCGGAGATGGGTATTATCGGCTGCTTCGTGAGTTCGATTCCGATCATCTCAGCAACTCATTTCTGCGCCGATCGTTCTTCTGTAGAGGCGGTGGAGTCCATGCAGAAGGCAGTCTCCTTCGCCGCTTCCCATCGTTTCGCAGATATCGACTTGATTCGACGAGAGATGTCGGGGATTCAAAGGGTTTCGCTCGCCTTCGAGACGCGTGGCGTTACGAGAAATACGGGGCCAATCACGTGGGTTTCGATGCCGCCACCGGACAGTTACGCGAAGTTTCCGATTTCGTTATTCGTGGCTCGCGGAAGCAGGTGGAACACTGGTGAAGGCCGCCTTTCCTGGAAATCAAAAACTTTGCACGAAGGGGCGGCGCGAAACTTTGTCGACGATTTCATATCCACCCTCGAAAGGTTGGCTTCGGAATGAGGGGACTAGCCAAACACACAATTCGCGTTCGAGTCAATACTGTTAACTTGCGTTGTTCGGGCTGGTCAGCTGCTACGACGACTCAGCGATCTGGATCTGTTGCAGGGCAGTATGTATCGGGCCGACCCGCGGCGAAGGTCGTGGACCAGTTGATCGATCGGATCGGGTTGGGTGTGCTGACCCGGGTGGTCGGTCCGGGCCTGGTCGATGAGGTGCTGGCCGAGACGTGCCGGGCGGAGAAGCGACGACTGCGGCTGCCGGTGCGGGGTGGTGGTCTATTTTGTGCTGGCGTTGACGGCTGTCGTTCATTCCGTTCCCTGCGCGTAGTTCGGCAATCGCTCACCGGACAGGCGGGTTTTTCGCTGACCTGGACTTGCTGACCACAGCCCGGTCCGATGCGGTCGTCGAGATCGCGCAACGCCCGATCCTGCCGGGAGGGCGACGACCTACCCCCGCGTCACCAGACGCGCCGGGCGACACAAAGTCACCCTCCGAAAGACCGTGCAGTACAGGAATATCAACCGCGGCAGCCCGCTAAGGATCCTGCTAAACCGGGCCGTAAGTTAACGGCATTGGGTTTAAGTCGAGCCGTTTCATTATGAGCGGCGAATCAATCACCAAATATAGCTCCGGAGAGACAATGTTGAATATTCCCCGCATTCGGATAAACCAGGCCGAAAGAAGAGAATGGTGCAACCTACTTTCCTGCGACTCTGGCGAGCAAGCAGTTAGAATCGACAACGAGGAGTGGTTGCTCAAACAAGCGATCAATGCCGCTCGAATGCCGGTCTCCGTATTCTCTGAGATTCGCCAGTTCAGAAGGAATTCTCAACCTGCTGGTGCGCTGTTGATCGACCGAATATCAACCGACCATCTGCAGCTCAGGCCAACTCCCGATAGGTACGGCGCATTTCAAAAATTTGCGTCGCCCGAGGCAGCTGCCCTCATCGCTGTAGGCAGCATTTTGGGTGAGCCGATAGGATATGTCGAGGAGAAATCCGGTTCACTGATTCATGATATCGTACCAGTTCCCGGGTACGAGACCACTCAGAGCAATGCAGGATCGGACGAGTTCGATTTACACGTCGAGAATGCTTTCCACGATCACCGACCTGATTTCGTGTTGCTGCTGTGTGTTCGCGAGGATCATCGTAGGGAGGCCGGACTTCGTCTCGCGCCATTGCGCAGGGCGCTGGGACTTCTGCGCGATTCAACTGTTGCCACGCTGTTCGAGTCTCGCTTCCGAACGGCCGCCCCTGCATCATTCGTCGCATCTCATGAAACTCCAGCGCATCCTGTTCTCAGCGGTGCGCTGGACGATCCCGATATTCGGGCCGACATGAGTGTGACTACCGGAGTGGACAATGTAGCGTCCGCGGCTCTGGCTGAACTGTGGTCAGTATTGGGGTCGATCACCTCGGTCGAGAAGCTCAAGTCCGGACAGATAGCTATCGTGGACAATCGCGTAACACTGCACGGAAGAACGGGATTCACCCCGCAGTTCGATGGCGCCGACCGATGGCTTCTCCGGCTCTTCGTCAAATCGGACCTGAGGCCATCCAGGTCCTTGCGCAATGGTGACGCAAGGCAGGTCAGTAGCGCCTGAGCGAATGCCGAAATCTAGCCCCGCTTCGCGTGTGCGTTGTCCACATCCGGCCGACGTTCATCCAGCACCAGCGTACGCAGCGCTCAAGTAGTCAGTGTCCTCGCTGGCGGGAGCGCTGCCTGCGGTTGTTCCGTAAGCAAATCGATCGTGGTGCAGCGCTCGATAGTCAGGATGGCCTCTCCGCCGAGCGGAAGACCAAGTTCCCCGTCCCCCGTAGCCTGCCTTGCTTCCTCTCCGAAGCAAGGAGCTGAACGAGTAAGGCAGTCTTGACCGTCCCTCAATTGCACGAGAGCACCATCGTCCCTGTTGGATCCCGGCCGGATCTTCCCGCTTCTTCGCTAAAGCAGCACGCCGAAGCACGAGGAATGTTCGCCGCTTTCGCGATCCGCAACTACCGCTATTACTTCGCCGGTCAGGTCGTTTCGAATACCGGAACTTGGATGCAGCGGATCGCGCAGGACTGGTTGGTGCTCGATCTCACCGGCAGCTCGTTCGCCGTTGGCATCACCACAGCTATGCAGTTTCTTCCTATCTTGTTATTCGGCCTCTATGGTGGGGTCATCGCGGATCGCTTTTCCAGGCGAGGTCTACTCATGATCACCCAAGCCGTCATGGGTCTGCTCGCTGCGATCCTCGCCGTTCTAACGCTGATCGGTATGGCCAAGGTCTGGCACGTGTACTTGCTGGCCCTGTTGCTTGGGATGGTGACCGTTGTCGACATCCCAAGCCGGCAATCGTTTGTCCCAGAAATCGTCGGACAACGGAGGCTACACAACGCTATCAGCCTGAACTCCGCGAGCTTCCAGGCCGCGCGACTGGTGGGACCAGCAGTCGCCGGAGCCTTGATCGCTGCGGTCGGTTCCGGTTGGGCCTTCGCAATCAACGCCTGCTCGTTCCTCGCCGTCATCGGGGCCTTGCTAGCGATGCAGCAGTCGGAGTTGATACCTGCAGCTCGGCCGACGCGCCGGAAAGGGCAAGTGCGCGAGGGGCTTCGCTACGTGAGCGCCCATCCACAACTGCTCGGCCCGATTGTGCTGGTTGCCTTCGTCGGGACGTTCGCCTACAACTTCCCCGTCGTGCTGTCCGGCTTCGCCTATGACGTCTTCGATGTCGACGCCGGGAGGTACGGACTGCTCAACACAGCTCTGGCGATGGGATCACTGATGGGTGCGCTGCTGGCCAGCCGTCGTGGTCGAATACGCATGCGTATGCTGGTTTCCACCGCCATTTGTCTCGGAGCATTGGAAACGGTGGTCGCCTTCGCTCCACAGTATTGGTTTTTCACTGCCCTGCTCGTGTTGGTCGGTCTCGTGGTCGTCACCTTCGATACCTCAAGCAACTCCATGCTGCAGCTGGAGGCGGAACCCGCGATGCGGGGGCGGGTGATGTCGCTGAACATGATAGTTTTTTCGGGGGGTACACCGATTGGTGGCCCTGCGGTGGGGTGGCTCGCCGAGGAATTCGGGCCGCGGTTCGGTCTGTTCGCCTGCGGGGCGATTTCTGCGATTAGCGCAGCGTTGGTCGGTATGGTCTTCCTCCGCGTAACCAGAGTGCGTGTGCAAATCTCAGGCGGGCGGATTGCGCTCCTCCCAGGCCAGATGTCGCCGGATGCCAGGTAAGAGGATCACCAGGGATAGTCGATCGGTTGTCGTAGAGCATGGCCGACTCGTGAGGTTCCTGGCGGGTCGGCGACCCTCGCGTCTAACCCTGGACGTGGAATCGGCGATCGACGGCGCACGCCGGATGGAAGGGGCTGTTGAGCTCGCCGGACACTGCGTGCACGGTCTCGGCTTCGGTGCGACGCGATCGCCCACCGAATCGACCGATGCCCGCACTACCTCGATCACCCTGTTATGCAGGCCGTCGAACTAGGTGTCACACTCGTCGACACCGCCCACTTCTACGGCTGGGGTACGGCGAACGCGACGGCGTCGGATTGCGTGTCGGCGCGATCGTCGACCGCAGGGGGAGAAGGTGCTGCTCCTGGAGGTGAGCAGCACCGGCCCCATCCGGCTTACCCACGAACTCCCCGGGGCCAATGTGGGACCCGGAGAGTCAGGTTGCTGGGGCATTGGCGGGGGGAGTCCGTGAGGAAACAGGTCTGACGGTAATCGGCATCCGACATCATGGCGGCGACCTCGATTACCTGTCGCCAGCCGGAAGCCGTTGAGACGCTTGCACTTCGCCGTTGATGTGAAAGCCACCGGCCCCATCCGTGTCTCCACCGACGCTGGGCACTTGTGGGTGTCGTTGGATCGAGAACTACTGGTCACTTGCTCGATCCGCACCATCCTCGGGACTTACACGGCTCTCCCGGCTCCTGGAGCAACCGACACCGCACGGCCGGTGCGGCTGCTCGACAGCCTCTACGGGATGGTCTGTTCATCGGTTGAGTCGGCTCGCGAAGAAGTCCAGGACGAAACGGTTGTACACGTCCTGCCGGAGTCTGAATCTGGTGACAGTTCGAATCGCTCACCGACAAACCTGCTCCATCGCAGGGCATTCTGGGAATTTGTTTCCTAGTGGGCCTGACCTGGGATCAGGTCCTATGTAGACTCCGCGGCGTAGGCAGCAACGACCTCTGTGGCGACCCTTCCCCGGTTGGACCCGGCAAGACCGTTTTCGCCTGCCCAGGCGTGGATGGCGGCGATAGGTGTGGGGGCGCGGGTCTGCGGGGCGTGAGCGCTACGGATAGCGAACCGCGGGCCGCCGACCCGGATGCCGATTGAGGCTCTCTCTCACCAGTGACGGCTATTCGGTGTCGTCGGCGGGTAGGGATTGCCTTTCTGGAGCAGCTCGAGGTGCGCCAGTGGAGTTGGGCGCCGTTCGTTGAGGCTACGTACCCGAAATGCTCAGGGGGATCGTTCTTCCGAGGACAGTCGACGCGTGCGCCGTCTGGCCAGTCGTGATTTCACTGCGTCCGGCGGTACGTGCCACGATGTTCGATCATGAAGATTGATGTTCCGCCGCAGATGTACGGTGGGAACCCGGCAGGCCTCCTGGAGTACTTCGGTCTGCAGGTCGATAGGGGCCCGTCGAAGTCCGGCGCCGAGTGGGAGATCTCGCTGGGTCCGATCAATCTCATCAAGGCCCAGACCTTGCACGGGCCCGCTCTCAAACGCTGCCGGTTCGACATCTCGCGGGCGCCCACGCCAGGAGTGCCCGGAGGGATGCCGGCGAACATGTCGGACGACTTCGACCGGCACGCGCAAGCGCTTGACGCCTACCCGAACCTGCCGTCGAGGCTGGAACGGATCCGCCAATATCTGATCGCAGTGCCCGACAAGGATGTTCCCGCAGCGATCGAACAGTGCAGCGACCTGCTTGCCGACTTCACTCTGACTCACCCGGACGGTAAGACTGAGCCGTTGTTTCCGAACCACTCGGTTCACGACATTCGAGTTTCGGACATCGCCTACCGCTGGTCGAAGCTCCCGCAGGTATTCCTTCGGCTCAAGCACAACAGCGTGGCCGAGATCGTCAAGAGTTCGATGGACGATCCGAATGCATTGGCGTTTCGATCATCCGGTGCGCTGCTGGAAGGAACCGTTTTCGGCGGACTTTACTTCGCGCCGCTCCTGGGCAGCCTATCCCCGAACGTCTGGGGGATCGGGGCCTCTCGCCTCGGGCAGATCATCGTCTACACGTTCGGTCGGCAGATCGGCGGCCGCGGGACGGGCGCTACCTCGCATTCGATCGACTCTCTGGGAAGTCTGACCTTCCACAGCTCTTCCCGAGGCTTCGATGTGGACGCGTTGGACGACGACGCTCTCCACAAAGCCGCGTATTCAGACGCTGTCGACTGGTGGGCTGAGCGGATCAACAAGACGATGGTCGACATCTTCGCTCCCACCAGCTACGTCGACAAGAACGGCTACTATGCGCCGGAAGCTCACCAGCGGTGGATGCTGAATCTCGAGCACCTGTTGTCCCGGGTCAGTGCGATCACTCGTCATCCTCGCGACGAGGCGACACAGCTCATGCTCATGTTTCCTGCGATGGATATCCTCGGCGATAGCTTCACCGGCAGCAGCGGAATCGGTCAACTCATGTCGCCCAGACGAATTCAGAAGCGCATCGCCGCTATCGAGGAACATGTCCCTGACCGCATCAAACCGGTGATCATGGCTCCGGCCTACCGCGCGCTGGCGGCCGCGAACCAAGTTGCTGATGAGTTCTTCATCGCCAGCTCCAACGCCGACGCGACCACCGAATCGCGGCTCCTGCAACTGTGGAACGCGCGTCGCAACACGACTCATGGTTTCGGTGGCAAGGGCAGTGAGATCTTCGCTGAGCACAGCGGCCGTCTTCCCGCCGATATCGTTCTTGTCCCCGTGGTGTATTTGCTGGACATTCTCACCGACCGGCAGAAACTCCTCGAGCGGATACGGCGTACATGCCAGTGACCAGCTTGGCTGTCATCTGACCTCCGGAATCGTTGGGCTGCCAGACCCAGGTGAAGGCGCCACCGCCAAAATCGCCATGCCGGCCATCGCGGCCAAGGTGCGGTGCTTATAGATCGCGGTGATCGATGCACCGGCGGGCGGCGCCGGTGGTGCGCGCGGCAGGAGTTGCTCGTGTGGGGACGGACCATCGTCTCCGATGGCCCCGGGGCCCTCCGCTGTTGGCGGGTCGACTGGACCGTACCTCCGGCGGATTCTGGCGTCGATGTCGGAAAGGCAAGGTAACGCTCTCGCAGTGACCTGACCTCGTCGGGGTGTGCGCGAAAGAATCTTCCGGTGATCTTCCGCTCCGGAAGGTGTCCGGAAGGAAACGGTTGATGGCGGTCGAGTCAGGCCCGAAGGCGCAGGCTCTCGCGACGGCTCTTGTTGCTCTGCGGGCGGCCGCGAACAAGGCGATGACCAAACCGACCCTCGCGCGGATCGTGAAACACTGCGCGGACAACGGCGTCGAAGTGTCGGACGCCGCAGTCAGCAACTGGTTGACCGGTAAGGCGGTGCCGGACTCATCGAGAGAATTCGGGCTTGTCGTCGGATTCTTGAACGGGAGCGCCGAACGCGGTGATCCGAGCTATGAGCGGCTGGATCTGCCTCGTTGGGAACGGCTGCGTCACGCCGCGCGGGAGGAACGCCGAGGAGCACAGGGCGCACGGCACAGCGGGGAAGGCGAGACCGAAGTCGATCCGCGGTCCGCCTGCTGATGTCGCTGCACGCGATCCAAGTGCGCGAATCCATCGCTCCGATCGATCGCTTACGGGACCGGGAACGCGAACTGCAGATGCTGACCGAGTTTTGCAACGGGGACGGCCAGTCGTATCTGTGGATACAGGGCGAACCATGGGCGGGCAAATCGGCGTTGCTGTCCACGTTCGCGCTGGACCCGGCGCCGAACCTCACGGTAGTCAGCTTTTTCATTACCGACCGGCGAGCCGCCCAGAACGACCACAACGCGTTCACCGCCGCGATCCTCGATCAGCTCGCAATCCTGCTGCCGGATCACAAACCTCGCATTCAAGCCGAGGTGCTCAACCGCGACGGCCTGCGTAGCGAGCTACTCGCTATCGCCGCCCGCCAGGAAGCCGAGAAGCAACGGCGATTGGCACTGGTGGTCGACGGCTTGGACGAGGACACCGGCAAACCCCCCATCGTCAGCCTGCTTCCAACACTGCCGAATGAGAATCTACGAATCTTGGTCGCCTCCCGCCACGGTCCAAGTCTGTCCATCCCGCACGGCCATCCCCTGACGACGGCTCGCCGCTACCTACTTACCGCATCCAAGTTCGCCGCGGGGATCCGTGACCGAGCTGTCGCCGAGCTCGACGCTCTGCTCGAAGGACCCGAACGAGAGCGTGAACTGCTGGCGTTGATCACCGTCGCCAACGGTCTGTCAGTCACTGAACTCGAAACCCTCACCAGCACAGCACCGTTCGAGATCGACCGCTTGTTGCATGGGCGGGCCGGGCGCAGCTTCCGCGCTTCGACGATCTCAAGCGAACCCGGCGGCGGCCCGGATCCTGTGTATGCGTTGGCGCACGAAACGTTGCAGCGCACCGCCGAAACCCGACTCGGCACCAGGCTATTGACCGCAAGCCTGGATCGGCTGGGTGCCTGGGCCGAGCAGTACCGCGAGAAGGGCTGGCCGAATTCCACCCCGAACTTACTGCTGTACCGCTACTTCACGGTGCTCGAACGCCACCACGATCTGCCGCGGATGGCGGGCCTGGCCCTCGACCCTGCCCGACACGAACTCTTATACGTCCGTACCGGAGGTGATTGGGCCGCGCTGACCGAGATTGGTGATGTGCAGCAATGCATCTGCGATCAACCCGAACCCGACCTGCTGACCACCGCTCGCTTGGCCCGCCGACGCGACCACCTCCACGAGCGGAACCAACACATCCCCATCGCACTCGTTTCCGTGCGGGTCCGCCTCGGTCAGACCGACCGAGCAGAAGCCATCGCACGCAGCAATTTCAACGTGATTCACCGGGTGCGCGGGCTCGCCCTAGTGGTCGAGGCGATCGCATCGGTCGATCCGGACCACGCCGAAGCGATCACACGCGAGCTGACCAACCCGGATCAGCACGCTGAGGTCCTCGCTCTGGTGGCAGGGGCGATCGCGTCGGTCGATCCGGACCGCGCCGAAGCGATCACACGCGAGCTGCCAACCCGGATGAGCACGCTGAGGTCCTCGCTCTGGTGGCAGGGGCGATCGCGTCGGTCGATCCGGACCGCGCGGAGGCGATGGCCCGCGAGCTGACCGACCCGGTCCGGAAGGCTGACGCACTTATGCGGGTGGCCGGGGCCATCGCGTCGGTTGATTCGGACCGCGCCGGTCGGCTTGCCGATCGCGCCGAGGCGATGGCCCGCGACCTGACCAACCCGTGGCAGCAGGCTGACGTGCTCGCTCGGGTGGCCGGAGCGATTGCATCGGTTGATCCGGACCGCGCCGAGGCGATTGCCCGCGACCCCACCACCAACCCGCGACAGCAGGCTGAGGTCCTCGCCCGGGTGGCCGAGGTGGTCGCGTCGGTCGATCCGGACCGTGCTGGTCGGCTGGCCGATCGTGCCGAGGCGATCGCCCGCGACCTCACCGACCCGGGGCAGCAGGCTGATGTGCTCGCCCGGGTAGTCGTGGCGTTCGCGTCGGTTGATCCGGACCGCGCGGAGGCGATTGCCCGCGACCCCACCACCAACCCGCGACAGCAGGCTGAGGTCCTCGCCGGGGTGGTCGAGGCGTTCGCGTCGGTTGATCCGGACCGTGCTGGTCGGCTGGCCGATCGTGCCGAGGCGATCGCGCGCGGTATCGGCAACCGGTGGCAGCAGGCTGATGTGCTCGCCCAGGTGGCCGGCGTGATCGCGTGGGTTGATCCGGACCGCGCCGAGGCCATCGCCCGCGGCATCACCGACCCGGGGCAGCGGGCTAATGGGCTCGCCCGAATGGTCGGCGTGATCGCTTCGGTTGATCCGGACCGCGCCGAGGCCATCGCCCGCAGCATCACCGACCAGGAGCAACAGGCTAGTGCGCTCACCGTGGTGGCCTGGGTGATCGCGTCGAATGATCCGGACCGTGCCGATCAGGTCGCCTATCATGCCGAGACGATGGCCCGCGACCTCACCGATCCGGAGCAGCAGGCTGACGTGCTCGTGAGGGTGGCTAGGGCAATCGCGACGTTCAACCCAGCCCGAAGCAAATCCCTCCTCGCACTCGCATGGAAGATGTACAACTGGGACATCCCGGTCGGCGTGCTACCCGTCGTCGACATGCCGACACTCAGCGATCTTGCGTCGGACCTGATCAACGAATGACGACCTTCGTCCGAATCGCCCACGATAAGCAGCATCGCGGGTGCGACTCATCATCAGGATCCCGAGCACTCGCGCACGCAACGGAACTGGCCCTTGACCAGCGGTTTACTGACATTTCGTGACGAGCTCTACTGACACGAGCGACGAATCCCCAGGTCGCCAACTGGCAGCCAAATGACGAATCTAAGCACGCTACCTAGTTTCCAAACCCGTGTCAGGTACGTATCCGAGAAGGTCGATTATCGGACACGTGCCTCCCAATACCCCTGCTAGAGCACAGTTTTTCGGTAGTAGTAGATGCGGTGACCGGGGGAAGTGGTCGGTGGCCCTCGCTAGGATGCTCGAAACCGCAGCTCAGCCACCGATTTCCAGGAGAACTCCGTGACCGATCCCTTCCGCAAGACCACCGCGCTCGATTTCCTCGTCCGGGCGATGACGGCCACCACGCTCGTGTCGGTAGTCGACTGCGATGGGCAGGGCACCGTGCTGCCCGCCGTGCCGGACACAGTTGAGGGCGCGCACCGCGGTGGTCGCGCATGACCGACATCTCGGCGATCGACACCCGCTCGGAGCACACCGCGCTGCGCGCGAGCCCCGAGTACCTCACGCGGACCGAGGTCGCCCGCGAGGTCGGGCGCGCTGCTCAGTCCGTGGGGTCGGTCGGGATCCCGCTGGGGCAGTGGACCGCCCGCGGTGACTGGGCCACTCTCAGCGAGGAGGCCCGCGCCCTCGCCGGTACCCGCGCGCTGGAACTGCTCGACACCGCGCTGGCCGAGCTCACCACGGCCCGCGCCCGCCTCGCCGACACGGTGGCCACGGACCAGGCCGGCGACCCCGGATGACCCACGATCTCGGCCACAGCCCAACGCTGGTGGGCCCGGCCGCGCCGGAATTTCTGCCCAGCGAGTCCAACTCCCTGCGTGCGGCATTCGACGTGATCGGCCGACGCGCGGTGGGCACGCTGGCCTGTGCCGTCGGCGAGGTCTATCACGAAGCCTGCCATCACCATCGCCCGTGGGACTTCGCCTACGCCGAACACACCCTCACCGGCGCCGAGGACCCCAGCGTCTGGGATCCCCGCGCGCTGATGTGGTTGCGGCACACCGGAGCAAGTCACCGTCGAGCGGTACATCGCCCTCGGCGCCGTGCGCAAGGACCTTGCCGCGTCGACGCTGGCGGTGTGGATCGCCGCGATCGCCGACCGCCACCACGATGCCGGCCATCCCGACCGGCGAGAAGGTCCGCGAGGTCCTGGCCGGAGTCCGCACCACCCAAACCCCGGCCGGACGCGAAATCGACCACGCACCACCAGCAGATCACCCGGTCGTGACCGCGATGATCACCACCGCCCACACCACTGCGGCGACCTGGCCGGAAAAGGTCGCCGCCCGCCGCGACATCGCGATGATCCTCACCGGCTTCTCCATGCTCGGGCGCCGCAGCGAAATCGCCGCTCGGACCACGTCCGGTGTGCTCCACAGGCTACGGAACGCGTAGAACAACGGGTGTCGCCCTTATCGTCCTGCAAGTGCGCGTTGGCACCGGCGTCCAATAGCGTTGTCACGGTGTCGATCCCGGCATACTGCGCGGCGAAATGCAAGGGTTAAGCCGGCATGATCGCGATCGTTGGGGTCATGGCCTTCGTCGAGCAAGTACTGGACTTCCGCGACTCGTTCGCCCTCGGTATCGGCTGCCGAGTAGTGCAACTCAGTGCGACCCGCACGATCGCGCCGAACGTCGGGCTTCATCGGACGGACCGTACTCGATCTAGACGGCCGCTTCGTAGGCCGCGATGACCTCGGAGGAGATCCTGCCCCGGCTGGACACGGTGTGGCCGTTTTCGCTCGCCCACGCCCGGATCGCGGCGAGATCGGTCCGACGGGAGGAATCTCCCGTAGTCGCTGCTGCGGCTGACCGGCGACCGGCCGACTTGATGCGGCCTACGCGACGCGCATACGGCCGCCACTGGTCGAATGCCGCGCGCAGCTTGGTCGCGTTGGTGTCGGACAGGTCGATTTCGTATGCTGCGCCATCGATTTCGAAACTGACGGTGTCTTCGGCTACCGAGGTGCCGTCGAAGTCGTCGATGAGGGTGACAACTACCTTGCGCGCCATAGCTTCGCATCCTGTTCGGTTGTGTTCGGAAATGCCCGTTACCGATCCTAATTGTGATTCGGTTCGGTGCGAAATCATAGATGGCTCCTCTGCGTCCGGGCGGCCTATGAATTTCTCTTTCGTGCCGAGGTTTACGCCGCGCGCTTGTCCGGCAAGTGCTCGTTGTTCCAGGTGGCGACGCTCGGGAGCGATGCGACGCCTGTTTGTGCTGCGGCGCGGAGTTGTTCGACTTGTTTCGCTCCGACTGACCCTCGTCGTTGCAGGACTATGACGTCTTCGTGGGCGATGAGGTGGAACAGGAGGCCTGCGCGGCGTTGTTTGCTGATGAAGGCGCGCTGGAAGAAAGAGCTGAGAGCGATGAGGTCGCCGTCGGCGAGGTGGCCGAGGAGGGCGACGCAGCGTTCGACGGGGATCAGGTCGGCGGGGTGCCGCAGGTGATGATGTAGGCGGGGAGGTTGACAAGTTCTGCGTGTTGTCGCCAGGGGCGGGCGGTGATCACGATGTGGCCGCCGGGGCGGAGGTAGGTAGCGGCTTCGGTGGGGATGCGGGTGAAGCCGGAGAGTAGGCGGTTGAGGCCGACGTTGCCGAAGTTGCCGCGGTCGAGGACGGCACCGTAGCGGTGGTTGCGTTTGTGGACGCTTTGCCGGGGCCGGTGGTGAGGTGTCCGTGGGTGGAGTCGCCGTAGGGCGGTGAGGTGATGATCAGGTCGACCGCGCCTCGGTCAGTCTCGGGGAGAACGGTGGAGAGTTTGCGGGCGTCGCCGGTGAATACGTGGGCGTCGTGTTCGATTCCGTCGGTGCGGGCGATGTCGATGTTGGTGCGGGCGATGTTGGCCCAGCGTTGTTCGTATTCGACGCCGAGGGCGCGGCGCCCTGCGTGGAGGGCTTCGACGATGGTGGTGCCGATGCCGCACATCGGGTCCAGAACGAGGTCGCCGGGGCGGGTGTAGTGGGTGATGGCGTGGGCGGCGATGGCGGGCAGCATTTTCGCTGGGTGGGCGGTGCTGTCGGGGTGGTAGCGCCCGGCGCGTTGTCGGGCGGGCGTGGACTGGCGGTGGCCCACACCGAGACTGCGCGTGCACCGGCGTTGTCGCTGGAGCCGAACGGACTGGCGTGCTTGAGGGATGTGCTCATCGACGGCAGCTCTTTCAGACTGGGCGCGGCGACTACCGCGCCGGCGGATCGAAGCGTCAGGCGGCGGTGCGGGGTTGTAGGAAGACGAGGACATCGGCGTGCGCTTTTCGGTGCCGAGGCGCGCTAGGGGACTGCTTGTGGACGCATCGGCGCGGGCCCGTGATGGTGTCGTCGGTGATCGGGACGGCGACTATGTGTCGAAGTAGAGCAGGTCGGCGTTCTGCCCGGCGGTGACGACGGGGCCGGTCGGGTCGATGAGTGTGCCGTCGCTGGTGTGGGTGCAGCGGGTGAGCGCGACGAGTACGCCGCCTTCGGCGAGGTCGTCGGCGGCCAGTGCCGCGAGCTGGGCGGCCGCTCCTGCGGGGGCGGCCCGACCTGTCGGTAGCCGCTGGGACACTGTCGCTGCTGTCCAGCTTGATTCGTAGAGACCATGAGAGCGGCCGTAGATGACTATCACGCAATGGATCTTCACGCTGTTCGTAGGGCTTCCTGCCTCATTGCTCGCATTGCGCACCTTCCGTTTCGAGAGGCCAGCACTCGGCACTAATGCCGAGCACAGGCTCCTGCGCCGAATCGATCACGAGCAGAAGAAAATTGATGGTTTGGAGGACAACTGTCCACCTGAAACGAGGCTGAAGAAAGCCCGGTTGCAACGCGAGCTCGCGGCCATCGATCATGTGGTCACGGAGGACTCTGAAGACTGGCTCATCGCCAGGGCCGCCCTGATCTGTCTGCTACCCATGGCGGTGATCACGGTTATTCAGCTCAGATCCGCGCCAGGAAGCGACCAGGCATGGACGGCGGTTGCCTTGTGGTGGTTGGTGATCGTGCTGATTATGCCCGCGGTGAACGTTCGGACCCGCTTGAGCGCCAGGAGGAGCCTCTACACCCGCCTCGGCAACCGCGATGATTTACCCAAGATTCCCGAGGTGTCTCCGTGGCCACTGATCTCACGCACCCCCCGCCGGATACTGATCCACAAATGGATGATCGAGGCGACCAGCCATGCAGGCAACGACATCTCACTCGTGACGAACGCGGACATCGCTCGCATCAACGCGGCGATCGCCGAATGGAGTGCAAATCCTTGGTGGAAGCCCATGCGGCGAAGGCTCGATGCGGTGCTCGCCAGGCTCGGGCAGGCGATTAACCACTGATCACAGCGCGCCCGGCCCGCTGCGCACGCAGGCGCCTGAGGTTATGCCATGTCGGCTGTAGAGGTGTCTGGTGGTGGAGGTTGGGTCGAAAGTGAAGGTAAATCGCGTGTTTGGCGTGCAAACACGCACGTGAATAGTGTGTGCTCCCCGCGCGAGCGAGGATGAGGCCGGTCGTCGCTCTATCGGTCCACGCCGGATCGGTGCTCCTCAGGTTCGATCTGTCGCAGCTAGGGGTCGTTGGCGAGGTCGGATCCGCGGTCGACCGGCTATCTACCTGCGAATCTTGGTCGTCGGTGCGAACACGCCCGTGTGGAGTGGAACGTGGCGGTACGCGTGCAAGAGGGGGTCTCGTGTACCGCTCTACCACGTTTTCGCGTCACATCTGTCGCATCTACGTGCTCAAGTGGGGCGATAGGGGCTCTCCACCACGTTTTTGCGTCATATCTGACGCAAAAACGTGCAAGAGAGTGCGCGAGAGGGGACTTGAACCCCTACGTCCGTGGACACCAGAACCTAAATCTGGCGCGTCTGCCAATTTCGCCACTCGCGCTTGGATGTGTACGACCGTCCAAACTCTACCGGGCGAATCGGGCTTCGCGAAGCGTTGGGGCGGCGTGGCGTACTCGTGGGTAACACGACCTGGGGTTATAACGATTCGGTAACCCTCAATATGAGGGGCACTCATGTTTGAGAACTCGGGTAACAGGCCGGACCTGCGCGTTCAAACATGAGGCTGCGTCATGTTTCAGAAGATTTTGGTACGGACGTACAGAAATACTGGAGAGTAGCCCGCTATCGGGCCAGAAACGTGAGGCTTTCCTCATGATTTTGTGCGATTGTGGCTCTCAACAGGCCCGAGGGGCTGCCGGAAACGTGTGCGTGCCGTCGGTGGGCGACACGCCAGGAGAAGGAAGTCGAGCGTCTTGACGATCAACGAGAGCACCGAAATCGGCATGGGAGCGACCGCGAGCGCCAATGGTCGTGGCCAGGCGAGAGGTGTCCGCGCGGCGCTGCTGGAGCAGCTGCGCACCGGGGCGGGATACGCGTTGGCGTTCGGTGGACAGGGTGCGCAGTGGCTGCGCGAGCTCGAGGAGATCGGGCGCGACAGCGCGCTGGAGCCCGAGCTGACCGCGCTGGTCAATGACGCGGCCGTGCTGCTCGAGCCGGTTGCGACACAGTTGCTGGTGGTGCGCCCCGGCGGTTTCGACCCGATGGGCTGGGTGCTCGAGAGCGAGCTCGACGAGCCGGAGGAGCCGTCCTCGGCGCCCTCGGAGTCGGTGCTGCGCTCGGTGGCCGTCTCCATGCCCGGCGTACTGCTGGCCCAGCTGGCCGCGACCAGGGCATTGCGCTTGCAGGGTCTCGACCCGGCCGAGCACGCGCCCGTCGCGATCGTCGGACACTCGCAGGGGCTGTTCGCCGCCGCCGCGGTCGAAGCGGGCGGCACGCGTGACGCGGAGCTGCTGGCCATCGCCCAGCTCGTCGGCGCCGCTGCCGGGCTCGTCGCGCGCAGGCGTGGACTGATGCCGGTGGGTGAGCGCTCGCCGATGGTGGCGGTGTCGAACGTGGATCCCGAACAGCTGCGGGCGATCGTCGCAGAGGTGGCCGAAGGAGTCGACCCCGCGATCGCCGCGGTCGTGTCGATCCGCAACGGACGCAGGCGCGTCGTGCTCTCGGGTGCGCCCGCGCAGATCGATCGAGTGCGCACGCGTTGCGCGCAGCTGCACGACGAGCAGACCCGTGAGCGCGAGAGCAAGGCCCGCGGTGGCGCGGTCTTCGCGCCCGTGTTCGAGGACATCTCCGTCGACGTCGCCTTCCACCACCCGGCACTCGCCGAGACCGTCGAACTGGTCGCGGGCTGGGCCCGTCAGTGCGAGATCGACGCCGACCTCGCCGCCGCCCTGACCCAGCAGGTGCTCGTCGACCCGATCGACTGGGTCGCCACCGTCGACGCCGTGGTCGACGCGGGCGCGCAGTGGATCCTCGACCTTGGCCCCGGCGACCTGCTCTCGCGGGTGACCGGCGGCTCGCTCAAGGGCACCGGTGTCGGTGTGATCGCCGCCGCCACCCGCGCCGGTCAGCGCAGCCTGCTCACCCCGGGCGCCGCGCCCGAGGCGTCGACGCCGTGGTCGGCGTTCGCGCCGAAGCCGGTGCGTCTGCCCAACGGCCGCATCGTCGTCGAGACCGCGTTCACCAAGCTCACCGGTCGCTCGCCGATCCTGCTGGCCGGCATGACCCCGACCACCGTCGACGCGAAAATCGTCGCGGCCGCGGCCAATGCGGGCCACTGGGCCGAGCTGGCCGGTGGCGGACAGGTCACCGAGCAGATCTTCGCCGACCGGGTGACCGAGCTGCGTCAGCTGCTGCAGCCGGGCCGCGCGGTGCAGTTCAATTCGCTGTTCCTCGACCCCTACCTGTGGAAGCTGCAGCTCGGCGGCAAGCGCCTGGTGCAGAAGGCACGGGCCGCGGGTGCGCCGATCGACGGCGTGATCGTCACCGCGGGCATCCCCGAACTCGACGAGGCCGTCGCCCTGATCGGTGAGCTGTCCGAGGCCGGCATCAGCCATGTCGCGTTCAAGCCGGGCACCGTCGCCCAGATCAAGGCCGTGCTGCGCATCGCCGACGCGGTCCCGGACTACCCGGTGATCATGCACATCGAAGGCGGCAAAGCGGGCGGGCACCATTCCTGGGAAGACCTCGACGACCTGCTGCTGGCCACGTATGCCCAGCTGCGCGGCCAGGCCAACGTGGTGATCTGTGTCGGCGGCGGCATCGGCACCCCCGAACGCGCCACCGACTACCTCACGGGCACCTGGTCCACCGGCTACGGCTACCCGCTGATGCCCCTCGACGGCGTGCTCGTCGGCACCGCGGCCATGGCGACCCTGGAAGCCACCACCGCCCCCGCGGTGAAGCAGCTGCTGGTCGACACCCCCGGCACCCCCGATTGGGTCGGTGCGGGCACGGCCAGCGGCGGAATGGCCTCCGGGCGAAGCCAATTGGGCGCCGACATCCACGAGATCGACAACGCCGCCTCGCGCACCGGCCGCCTGCTCGACGAGGTCGCGGGCGATGCCGAGGCCGTGGCGAGCCGTCGCGCCGAGATCATCGCGGCGCTCGACGCCACCGCCAAGCCCTACTTCGGCGACGTCGCCACCATGACCTACCAGCAGTGGCTGGAACGCTACGTCTCGCTGGCTGTGTCGAGCGAGGTGCCGATCTCGTTCGACTGCGGCAGCGATATCGGCGACGCGATCCGCGACGCCACCCGCTCGGACTGGCTCGACATCAGCTGGCGCGACCGGTTCGCGGAGATGATGCGCCGCACCGAATCCCGGCTCAACCCGGCCGACCGCGGCGAGATCGAAACCCTGTTCGCCGACGACGACGCCTTCGAGCACCCGGTGCAGGCGTTGTGCGAGCTGAAGAAGCAGTACCCGACCGTCGCGGACACCGTGCTGCACCCGGCAGACGTGCCGTTCTTCGTCTCCCTGTGCAAGACGCCGGGCAAGCCGGTGAACTTCGTGCCCGTCGTCGATGCCGATGTGCGTCGCTGGTGGCGTTCGGATTCGCTGTGGCAGGCCCATGATCCGCGCTACTCGGCCGATCAGGTGTGCGTCATTCCCGGCACCGTCGCCGTCGCGGGCATCACCCGCGTGGACGAGCCGGTCGGCGAACTGCTCGACCGCTTCGAACAGGACACCGCGTACAGCCTGGTCAGGGCCGGTGTCGTGCCCGAGCCGGTGGACGCGCGCCGCGTCGCCGGTGTAGTGGCGGGAGCGATCGACACCGTGCTCGCCGCCCCCGACGTGCAGTGGGCCGGTCGCACCACCGTCAACCCGGTGCACCGCCTGGGTGACATCTCGGAGTGGACCGTCGAGCAGGGGAGCGCGGTGCATCAGAGCACCGGTGCCACGCTGACCGAAACCACCGGTCCCGAAAGCGAATTCAGCTACGTGGAGCTGTCGGTGCCGCTGGCCCGCGACTCCGTGCGGATCCGCATCACCGTGCCCGCGAGCGTGTACTCCGGTGGCGCGCCGGTGATCACCGACGCCGACGCCGAAACCGCGATGTCGGCACTGCTCGGCGTCGCCGCCGGGAAGTCGCTGCCCGAGGTGAAAGCCGGTGTGGCACACCTCAACCTGGCGTGGATGCCGGACCTGATCGCCGACCACGCCGGTGTCACCGGCTCCGGCCTGCCCGACACCCTCAGCACCCTCGGCCGCACCGCCCCCGATGTGCTGGTCGGCGCCTGCTGGCCCGCGGTCTTCGCGGTGCTCGGCGCGGCCCGCACCCCGGTCGGTGGCTGCGTCATCGAGGGCATGCTCGACCTGGTCCACCTCGATCACCAGATCGAACTGCTGAACGAATTGCCCGCCGAGACGAGCATTCTCGTCGTTCGCGCCGAAGGCGGCGCGGTGGTCGACACCGACATGGGCCGTGTGGTCGAGGTCGTGGTGAACATCGGCCTGATCCTGGACCAGGGACTCGACGCCACCCCGCTGGCCCGCCTCGTCGAACGCTTCGCCATCCGCGGCCGCAACGGCGCGGGCGAGCTCACCGATCCGCCGCGTGCGGCCGGTGCGGTGTCCGGCACCGCCACCGACACCCCGCGCCGTCGTCGTCGCGACGTGCAGATGGCCGCCCCGCGCGCCATGCACGCCTTCGCCGCGGTCTCCGGTGACCACAATCCGATCCACACCTCCGACGCCGCCGCCAAGCTGGCCGGCCTCGGCAGCCCGATCGTGCACGGCATGTGGCTCTCGGCCGCCGCCCAGCACGCGGTGGTCGCCGTGGATCCCGAAAGCTCCGTTCCCGCACGCACTCTCACGGCATGGACCACCCGGTTCCTCGGCATGGTGCGCCCCGGCGCGACCGTGGACGTGCGGGTGGAGCGGATCGCGGTGGACGCGGGCGCCGAGATCGTCGAGGTCTCCTGCCGCGTCGACGGTGACCTGGTCATGACCGCGACCGGGCGCACCGCCGCCCCGAAGACCGTGTACGCCTTCCCGGGCCAGGGCATCCAGCGCAAGGGGATGGGCCTGGACGCGCTGACCCGCTCGAAGGCGGCCAAGCGGGTGTGGGAGCGTGCCGACGCGCACACCCGTGACGCCCTCGGTTTCTCGATCCTGGCGGTGGTGCGCGACAACCCGACCTATCTCAAGGCGCGCGGCGTCGAACACCGGCACCCGGACGGCGTGCTGCACCTGACCCAGTTCACCCAGGTCGCCATGGCCACCCTCGGTGTCGCCCAGGTCGCCGAGTTGCGGGAAGCGGGCGCGTTCGTCGAAGGTGCGATGCTGGCCGGCCACTCGGTCGGCGAGTACAACGCCCTCGCCGCCGTCGCCGGTGTGCTGCCCCTGGAGGCCGTGCTCGAGGTGGTGTTCCAGCGTGGCTCGGCCATGCACGAGCTCGTGCCGCGTGACGCGCAGGGCCGCAGCGACTATCGGATGGCCGCCATCCGTCCGTCGCAGATCGGGCTGCCCGACGCCGAGGTGATCGACTTCGTCAACGGCATCGGCGAACAGACCGGTGAATTCCTCGAGGTGGTGAACCTGAACCTGCGCGGCTCCCAGTACGCCATCGCGGGCACGGTCGCCGGGCTCGAAGCGCTCGAGACCGAAATCGATCGCCGCCGTGCCGAATACGGTGGCAAGCGGGCCTTCATCCTGGTGCCCGGCATCGACGTGCCGTTCCACTCCTCGGTGCTGCGCGACGGTGTGCCGGAGTTCCGGCACAAGCTCGAACAACTGCTGCCCGCCGAGGTGCACCCGGAAGTCCTGGTCGGACGCTACATCCCGAACCTGGTGCCCCGCCCGTTCTCCCTGGACCGCGCGTTCCTCGCCGAGATCGCCGAACTCGTGCCCTCGGAGCCGCTTGTTGCCGTGCTGGCCGACTTCGACAGCTGGGCCACGCGCGATGCCGAGCTGTGCCGCGTAGTGCTGATCGAGCTGCTGGCCTGGCAGTTCGCCAGCCCGGTGCGCTGGATCGAGACCCAGGATCTGCTGTTCACCGACACCGCGCACGGCGGT
This sequence comes from Nocardia sp. NPDC056952, assembly GCF_042674185.1. Classification (NCBI taxonomy): domain Bacteria; kingdom Bacillati; phylum Actinomycetota; class Actinomycetes; order Mycobacteriales; family Nocardiaceae; genus Nocardia; species Nocardia sp. NPDC056952. The sequence continues at coordinate 843,739 of NZ_JBHURA010000002.1, forward strand.
CTCGGCGTCGAGCGCTTCGTCGAAATCGGCCTCGGCGCCACCCCGACGGTGGCGAACCTGGCCTCGCAGACGCTGAAGCTGCCCGCGTTCGGCGGGGCGACCGTGGAGGTCGTCAACGTGGAACGTGACGCGGCGGTCGTCTACTCCACCGATACCGATCCGGCCCCGGTCGACGACATCGACGAGACTCCGGTCGAAGCCGCGGCCGCGCCGGCCGCGGCGGCACCCGTCGCCGCCGCCGCTCCGGTGGCGACCGGCGGCCCGCGACCCGACGACATCGCCTTCAGCGCCGCCGACGCCACCCGTGTGCTCATCGCGCTGTGGACGAAGCTGCGGATGGACCAGATCGGCCCGGTCGACACCATCGAAGGGCTCTGCGACGGCGTCTCCTCGCGCCGCAACCAGCTGCTCGTCGACCTCGGCGCCGAACTGTCCCTCGGTGCCATCGACGGTGCTGCCGACGCCGACATGGGCGCGCTGGCCGCCACGGTCGAACGCCTGGCCCGCACCTATAAGCCCTTCGGCAGCGTGCTCACCGACTCCATCGGCGACCACCTGCGCAAGGTCTTCGGCCCGTCGGGCAAGCGGCCCGCCGCCATCGCCGACCGGGTCAAGAAGGTCTGGGAACTCGGCGACGGCTGGGCGAGCCACGTCACCGCGGAGGTCTCGCTCGGCACCCGCGAAGGCGCCAGCGTGCGCGGTGGTGACCTCGGCGGTCTCGCCGGTGGTGCGCTCAGCGATGCCGCCTCGGTCGACGCCGCTATCGACGCGGCCGTGCAGGCCGTGGCAGCACGGCGCGGTGTCTCGGTCTCGATGCCCTCGGCGGGTGGCGCGGCAGGCGGCACCGTCGACGCGGCGGCGCTGGGCGAGTTCACCGAGCAGATCACCGGACGCGACGGCGTGCTCGCCACCGCGGCGCGGGTGGTGCTCGAGCAACTCGGCCTCAGCGAGAAGATCAGTGCTCCCGAGGCGACTCCCGACACTCTCGCGGACCTCGTCTCGGCCGAATTGGGTTCGGACTGGCCGCGTCTGGTCGCCCCCGCGTTCGACGCCCGCAAGGCCGTCCTCATCGACGACCGGTGGGCCACCGCCCGCGAGGATCTCGCGAAGATGTGGCTCGGCGACGACGCCACCACCGCGGAACAGTCGATCGACGGATTCGCCGGCGCGGGTGAAGCCGTGGCTGCCCAGGCGAACTGGTGGCGGCAGCGGGCCATGCACGAGGCCCGTTCGGTGCTGGCCGGGGTGTACGCGCAGATCGCGAAGGCCGCGCTCGACACCACCGAGCCCGGTCTGTGGTCCGACGACCTCGCCGTGATCACCGGCGCCAGCAAGGGCTCCATCGCGGCAGCGGTCACCGGCAAGCTCCTGTCCGGCGGCGCGACCGTGGTGGTCACCACGTCGGGTCTCAACGACGAGCGGCTGCGGTTCTACCGCTCGCTCTACCGCGACAACGCCCGCCACGGCGCGGCGCTGTGGGTGGTCCCGGCGAACATGGCCTCCTACCAGGACCTCGACGCGCTGATCGAATGGGTCGGCACCGAACAGGTCGACAACGCGGGCGGCGCCAAGATCAAGGTCAAGGACGCGATGACCCCGACGATGCTGCTGCCGTTCGCGGCGCCGCGTGTCGCCGGAGACCTCGCCGACGCGGGCGCCCGCGCCGAAATGGAAATGCGCGTGCTGCTGTGGTCGGTGGAACGGCTGATCGGCGGCCTGTCCGCCCTCGGCGCCGACCACGACGTCGACGCGAAACTGCATGTGGTGCTGCCGGGTTCGCCCAACCGTGGCCTCTTCGGCGGCGACGGCGCGTACGGCGAGTCCAAGGCCGCCCTCGACGCGGTGGTCTTGAAGTGGAAGGCCGAGAAGTCCTGGGCCGAACGCGTCACCCTGGTGCACGCGCTGATCGGCTGGGTGCGCGGCACCGGGCTGATGGGCCACAACGACCCGATGGTCGAGGCGGTCGAGAAGGCGGGCGTGCACACCTGGTCGACCGACGAGATGGCCGACGAACTGCTCAAGTGGTGCACCTCGCGCGCGCGTCAGGTGACGATCACCGGCCCGCAGCAGATCGACCTCACCGGTGGTCTGGCGCGTGCCAAGCTCGACCTGCCCGCGCTCGCCAAGCAGGCGCAGGAGGCCGCGGCCGAGAAGGTCGAAGAAGCCGCCACCGCCGCGACGATCGCCGCTCTGCCCGCCCCGCCGACCCTGAGTTCGGCACTGCCGGTGCCGGAGTGGGCCCCGGTCACCGCGGAGCTGAGCGACATGGTCGTGATCGTCGGCGCCGGTGAGCTCGGGCCCTACGGCTCCTCGCGCACCCGCTTCGAGATGGAGGTCGAAGACGAACTGTCGGCCGCCGGTGTGCTCGAGCTGGCCTGGACCACCGGTCTGATCCGCTGGGAGAACGAACCCAAGCCCGGCTGGTACGACACCGAATCCGGTGACTTCGTGCCGGAATCGGAAGTCGCGGAGCGGTACCACGACACCGTGGTCGAACGCTGCGGTGTGCGCCGCTACGAAGACGACGGCGCCATGCTCGACAACGCGGCCCCGCTGCTCACCTCGGTGTTCCTCGATCAGGACCTGTCGTTCACCGTCGCCGGCGAGGCGGAGGCCCGCGCCTTCCACACCGCCGATCCCGAGCACACCGTCATCGCGCCGGTCGCCGATTCCAGCGACTGGACCGTGACCCGTCAGGCGGGCACCGAGATCCGGGTGCCGCGCAAGGCGAAGCTGTCGCGCGTGGTCGGCGGTCAGATCCCGACCGGCTGGGATCCCACCATCTGGGGCGTCTCGGCCGACATGGCCGCCTCGATCGACCGGGTCGCGCTGTGGAACATCGTCTGCACCGTCGACGCGTTCGTCGGCGCGGGCTTCAGCCCCGACGAGCTGATGAGCTGGGTGCACCCGAGTCTGGTGGCCAACACTCAGGGCACCGGCATGGGTGGCATGTCTTCGATGCGCTCGCTCTACGTCGACAACCTGCTCGGCGAACCTCGCCCGAACGACATCCTGCAAGAAGCGCTGCCCAACGTCGCACTGGCGCACGTGGTGCAGTCCTACGTCGGCAGCTACGGCGCCATGGTGCACCCGGTCGCGGCCTGCGCCACGGCGGCGGTCTCGGTCGAGGAAGGCGTCGACAAGATCCGGCTCGGTAAGGCCGAGGTCGTGGTCGCCGGTGGCTTCGACGATCTGGGTATCGAAGGCATCGTCGGCTTCGGTGACATGTCGGCCACCGCCGACTCGGCGAGCATGCGCGCCAAGGGAATCAGCGACCGCTACTTCTCCCGCGCCAACGATCGTCGCCGCGGCGGGTTCGTCGAATCGCAGGGTGGCGGCACCGTGCTGCTGGCCCGTGGTGACGTGGCCGTGGAGATGGGTCTGCCGGTGCTGGGCGTCGTCGCCTTCGCCCAGTCCTTCGCCGACGGCGTGCACACCTCCATCCCGGCACCGGGTCTCGGTGCGCTGGGTGCGGGGCGAGGCGGGCGCGAGTCGCGACTGGCGGCCGAACTGCGCAAGCTCGGCGTGACCCCCGACGACATCGCGGTGATCTCCAAGCACGACACCTCCACCGCGGCCAACGACCCCAACGAGTCGGAGCTGCACGAGCGGCTGGCGGGCGCGCTGGGTCGCACCGAGGGCGCACCGCTGTTCGTGGTCTCGCAGAAGAGCCTCACCGGGCACGCCAAGGGCGGCGCGGCGGCGTTCCAGCTCATCGGCCTGTGCCAGGTGCTGGAAAACGGTGTGGTGCCGCCGAACCGGAGCCTGGACTGCGTCGACGAGAAGATGGCGGGCTACCCGCACCTGGTGTGGGCGCGTGAGCCGCTGCGCTTCGGCGAGAAGTTCGCGCTGAAGGCGGGTCTGGTGACCTCGCTCGGCTTCGGTCACGTGTCCGGCCTGCTCGCGGTGGTGCATCCGCAGGCGTTCCTGGCCGCGATCGAACCGGCCGCGCGGGCGGAGTACCAGGAGCGGGCGCAGACGCGTCAGCTCGCGGGCAGGCAGCGGTTCGCCGAGGCCATGTGCGGCGGGTCGGCACTGTACGAGAAGCCGGCCGATCGCCGACTGGGCGCCGACGGCACGCCGGCCAAGCAGATCCGTCAGCTCGAGGCCGACATGCTGCTCTCGCCGCAGGCGCGGCTGGACAGCGACGGCGTCTACAGCGCGAGCGGATGGGGTTGCGGCACCGGGCAAATCACCCCGCAGCCGACCGAAGCGTCGTAGGCTGCCGCTTCGTGACGATTCTCGGTATCGGCTTGGACTTGGTGACCATCTCCGAGTTCGCCGAACAGCTGCAACGGCCCGGGTCGACCATGCTCAGGGAGACATTCACCGCTGGTGAGCGTCGCTACTGCCAGAGCAAGCAGACCGACCCGGCCCGCAGCTTCGCCGCACGCTGGGCCGCGAAGGAGGCGGTGCTCAAAGCCTGGGCATCGTCTCGTTTCGCCCGCAGTCCGCAGATCGGCGACAACCCGTATCCGCTCATCGAAGTCGTCAACGACGCGTGGGGCAGGCCCAGCATCAAACTCCACGGTCTCGCCGCGGAGTTCCTGCCCCGCGTCCGAGTGCACCTCTCCCTGACCCACGACGGTGATACCGCCGCGGCGATGGTGGTGCTGGAGGATCCGGGCGAACTGGCCGATCTGATCGACGGCCGGGGCTAGAAATCGCGAACCGCTACTCTTCGTCGGCGGTTCGCGATTCTTTTTCCGCCACCAGCAGATACGCCACCATGAGGCGCTTGAGTTCGGCGACCGCGTCGGTATTCGACTGATTTTCCTGCACCGAGAAATTCAGCATCGAATACACGACGTGCACCAGCACTTCGGCCATCATCGTGCGCCGGGCGCGTGGGGTGCGCGGTGTCAGCGGCCGCAGCATCTGCGAGACGACCGCGGCGAATTCCTTTTCGTGCAGCGCGCCTGTCGCCCGTGTGGACGGGGTCGACTGCATCGCCAGCCACACTTCGCGCCGTGACGGGTCGGTGGTCCACAGATTCGCCATGTGGTCGACGAACTGGTTCATGTGCCGCAACCAGTCCAGCGAGGGCACTTCACCGTGGAAGTCGGCCAGCTCGCGGGAAACCGCAACCAGGTCTTGCCGATTGAGTTCACAGACGATCACGTACTTGTTGGCGAAGAACTGATACAGCGTGCCGATGGGCACCTCGGCGCGCTGGGCGACCTCTTCACAGGTGAACGACTCGAAACCCACTTCGACCAGCAACTCGCGCGAGGACGCCAGCAGCGCGTCGAATTTGCGCTTGCTGCGCTCCTGCGTCGGCCGCTTGCGCGGCATCAACTCCTGGGGGTCGTCCTGCAATTCCAGCGCAGGGTCCGGACGGCTCTGCGGTGACCGGGCCTGCGCGTGTACTTCCACCCATCCAGGCTAGCGGTATACACAGATCCGCGACACGCCTCTACCGACAGCGTGTCAACAACTGGCCGAAATCCCGACCCATCCATGCCCTGACCGGTGACGAATCATCAGATAAGTGTGCGTCTATCTGCACGCTTATTCGCGGCTAGCCAGCTCACGCCGCACCAGACCTACCGCGAAGTGACGGACCCTGCGTGGTCCCGTCCCGCACCGTTTCGCACAGGGGAAGGCAAGACTTGTGGCAGCAGGATCTGTGGTAACCCTCGGCGTCAGCACCGAACGGGGAGCCGTGCACGCGGTGGCGTTCGCCGAATCGGGCGTCACTCTCACGGATCGGATGCTGCTGCGGCGCACCGTCCGTGCCAAGGGAGACGGTAAGGCCGAAGTGGCGGCAGCGGTACACACCGCCCTCGACGCGATCGCGGCCGAGCTCGATGACGAGCACGAGATCGCCGGGGTGGCAGTGAGTTACCGCGACGCCGTCGAACGGCGCGCGATCGTGACCCGCCTGGCGGAGACGGAATGGCGCACGGCCTCGCTGGTTTCGGCGAAATCGTCGCATCTGTTCGTCGCGGGCGCGATGACCTGGCTCGACGAGTTCGACAATCTGCTCGTCTACGAGGCGGTGCCCGGCTACCAGGCGATGACACTGATCGACCAGGGTCGTCACCGTGTGCTCGCCGCCTACTCGCAGACCGGCGCACCCACACCCGACGCATTGCGCGCCGGTGTGTCGGCGGCGTGGGATCAGTTCGAGGCGGCGTCGGTGAAGCCGGCCGCGGTGGTGCTGGTCGGCTCGTCGTCGGACGCACCCGCGGTGCGCGACGCGGTCGCCGGATTCGGGGTGCCGGTGCTGCCGTGCCGGTTGGCGCCGTTCGCGCCCGCCGCCGGTGCCGCGCTGGTGGCGCTCGGCGATACGGTCGTGGTGCCGATCTCCACCGGGTCGCGGTCCAAGCGGGGGACGGCGATGGTCGCCGCGGCGGCGAGTGTGCTCGCGGGCGGGCTCGTCGCGGGTGGTTCGTACGCGGTGATCAACAGCGGGCCGCCCGCGGTCGACAACACGGCCGTGTCGTCGGAGCCCGGTGCCGCGTCGGCGCCGGTCATTCCGCAAGCCCCCCAGACACACGAAGCCGCCTCGGTGGAGTCCGGGTCGAGCGGCGGTGTGGGTTCCGGTAGCGGGTTGCAGGTGAGCCCGGCGGAAGAATCGCCCACTTCGCCGTACGAAACGGTGTCGCCGAATCCGCAATTGGTGAACCCGGGCGAGTTCCCGCTCGACTACCCGACCCAGCTGTACGGGGACGCGCCACAGGAAGACCCGCTTCCGCTCGAACCCGCCGTTCCCGTGGTTCCGCAGATTCCCGCCGCCGCACCGACCCTGCCCGGCACCGGCATCCCGCTCGGGATGCAGCCCGCGCAGGCGCCCGTGCCCGACGGTCCGCACACGGCGTCCGCCGACTGATCGTCTTCACACCGAAGGGGCAGCGCACGCGCTGCCCCTTCGGTGTTCTCAGACGTTGGTCTGTCGACGGAACAGCGCCCCCGCCGCGATGTACCCGACGAGCCCGATACCGGCACACCACAGCACCGCGAGCACCCAGCTGTCGCCGATCGGTGTGCCCATCAACAACCCGCGCAGCGTCTCGATCACCGGGGTCACCGGCTGATTCTCGGCGTACCAGTGCAGCCACGTCGGCATCGACGAGGTCGGCACGAACGCCGAACTCACATAGGGCAGGAACATGAACACGAAGGTGAAGCCGTTGGCCGCCTCCGGGTTCGGGGCGAGCAGGCCCAAGGCGGCCGCCAACCACGACAGCGCGAACACGAACATCGCCAGCACACCGAAAACACCCAGCCAGCGCAGTGGATCGGTGGTCGGGCGGAAACCGAGCACCACCGCCACGACGATCACGATCGCGGAGGTGATCAGATTGCGGATCACGCTCTCGGCGACGTGCCCGGTGAGTACCGCCGATCGGGCGATGGCCATGGTGCGGAACCGGTCGATGATGCCCTCGGCGACGTCGGTGGACAGTGCGAGCGCCGTGGTGGACGCCCCGAAGCTCGCACACAGCAGGATGATTCCGGGGACCACGTAGTCGATGTAGGCGCCGGGACCCACGTCCATGGCGCCACCGAAGACGAACACGAACATCAGCAGGATCATCACCGGCAGCACGACCGTCATGATCATGGTGTCGGGGCTGCGCAGGGTGTGGCGGATATTGCGGTCCAGCATGGTGGCCGAATCCTGCAGTGTGCGCGTGGCGTTCATGCCGCGACCTCGGTTCGTCCGGGCTGACCGGTCAACGCGAAGAACACGTCGTCGAGGTCGGGGGTGTGGACAGTGAGCTGCTCGATCGCGATGTCGAGTTCGGCGAAACGGTCGAGTAGCCGCTTGATCTCGTCGGCGCTGCCGTCCGAGGGCACCTGCAGGGTCAGCTGTTCGGGATCGGGGTGGGCACCGGCCGCGGTGTCGAGTGCGTTGGTCGCGGCGGTCAGCAGTCCGCGATCGGCGAAGCGGAACAGGATGTGCCCGCCCGGCACGAGGCGTTTGAGTTCGGCCGGGGTGCCGTCGGCGACGATCCGGCCGTGGTCGAGTACGGCGATCCGGTCGGCGAGCTGATCGGCCTCCTCCAGGTACTGGGTGGTGAGCAGGATGGTTGTCCCCTCGGCCGCCAATTCCCTGATGGCGGACCACAGGTCGCGTCGGCTCCGTGGGTCGAGGCCGGTGGTGGGTTCGTCGAGGAAGACCATGCGTGGCTCGCCCATCAGGCTCATCGCGAGGTCGAGCCTGCGCCGCATGCCACCCGAGTAGGAGGCGACCGGCTTGTCGGCGGCGTCGACGAGGTCGAACCGTTCCAGCAGTGCGGCCCCACGGCGTCGGGTCTCGTCCTTGCCGAGGTGCAGCAGTCTGCCGGTGAGGCGCAGGTTCTCGGCGCCGGTGAGGACCCCGTCGACGGCGGCGTACTGACCGGTGACGCCGATCAGGCGCCGGATCGTATCGGGGGCTTGCGCCAGGTCGTGTTCGAAGAGCCTGATGTCGCCGCGATCGGGCCTGCTGAGCGTGGCCAGGATGCGGACCAGCGTGGTCTTGCCCGCACCGTTGGGTCCGAGCAGGGCGAAGACGGTGCCCGCGGTGATGTCCAGGTCGAGGTCGTCCAGGACGACGTGGGAGCCGTAGGTCTTGTGCAGCCGGCGGATCGAGAGGGCGGGCGGTGGTGGGGATGTCATGAGTTCTCTCCGATCGAGAAACTGTTTATGTAATAAACACAGTTTATAGGCTAAACAGTTCTTGAGCGCAAGAGCGCGCGGGTTAGAGTCGAGACGAGCAGAGGAGGCAGATGACGACGTCCGGCGACATGGCGCTACCGAAAGCGGTCGAGCTGATGTGGGGGCGCGAGCAGCCCGGCGGCAGGGGGCCCAAGCGTGGGCTCACCCTGGATCAGATCCTCGACGCCGCGATCGAAGTGGCCGATGCGGAGGGTTTCGCGGCGCTGTCGATGAATCGGGTCGCCAAGCAGCTCGGCTTCACCGCGATGTCGCTGTACCGGTACGTCGACAGCAAGAACACGCTGGTCGACCTGCTGATGGATCGCGTGGTGGGGGCCCCGCCCGAGATCGCCGCGGGAACGCCGTGGCGGGTCGGTCTCGAGCAGTGGGCGCTGGCCGAGTTCGAGCGGCTCGGCCGTCATCTGTGGTGGTTGGACATCCCGCTGAGCCGGCCGCCGATGGGGCCGAACAACATGGCCTGGCTCGAAACCGCGCTGCAGGTTCTCGCCGAGGCGGCCGTGCCGGAGCCGATCAAGCTCCAGCTGGTGATGAACGTGTCGATGTTCGTGGTCGGTAAACGGCGGTTCCTCCGGGATCTCCAGGAGGAAGAGGGCGGCGACTTCGCCTCGGTGATGGCCAGGGTGCTCGACCCGCAGCGCTTCCCCTCGGTGTCGGCCGCCCTCTCCAACGCCGCGTTCGACGATGACGATATCGACTGGGAGAGAGCCGACTTCGAGTTCGGCCTCGCCCGTTTGCTCGACGGTTACGAGGTCTTCATCGCCACCTTCGGCGACTAGACCGACAGGTCGCGGCGCAACTTCGCGACGTGCCCGGTGGCGCGGACGTTGTACTGGGCCACCTCGATCTTGCCCTGCTCGTCGACCACGAACGTCGAGCGGATCACGCCCGTCACGGTCTTGCCGTACATCATCTTCTCGCCGAAGGCGCCCCATTCTTTGAGCACCTCGCGCTCGGGGTCGGAGAGCAGCGGGAAGGTCAGGCCCTCGTTGTCGCGGAACTTGGCCAGCTTGGCGGGCTTGTCGGGCGAGATGCCGAGCACCTCGAGGCCCGCGCCGCCCAGCTCGGCCAGGTTGTCGCGGAAGTCGCAGGCCTGCTTGGTGCAGCCGGGGGTGCTGGCGGCGGGGTAGAAGTAGACGATCACCTTGCGGCCGCGGTAATCCGACAGCGACACGTCCTTGCCGTCGGCGTCGGGCAGCGTGAATTCGGGGGCGGTGTCTCCGGGGGAGAGGCGATGGTTGTCGGTCACCACCGCACGGTAACCGACCGGGTCCGCGAGGCGCATGGATAGACTCGGTGACGAGCAGCAGACATATACCTGGAGGTGACGGTGGCCAAGGACGACACCGACCGGATCGAACGCGAGATCGAGATCGCGCGTACCCGGTTGGCGACCACGCTCGACGAACTGGCGGTGCGCGCGGATCCGCAACGGATCGCGGAAGACACCAAGACGATGGTGGTCGCCAAGTTGAACGAGCCGAAGGTCAAATACACGCTGATCGGAGCGGGCGCCCTCGTGGCCGGCCTGGTTCTGATCAAGATCTTCCGCCGCTGAATCAGCCGGCCGGACAACAAAAAACACCCGATGTGCCAACGAGTCACATCGGGTGTTTTTTCTGTCTTTACTGCGTGGGGCAGGCCAGGCCGTCGCCATCGGGATCGAGGTGCGGCGAGTAGCCCGGCTCGCCACGGAACAGCGGCGCGCGTCCTGCGGCCATCGCGTCGTCGCAGCTGCGGAACGCGCCACCGGCCGAGCCGGACTGGACCAGGTTGGCCGAGCCGGTCGCGCCGAGGATGGAGTCGAAGCTGGACGAACCGGTGCCCGCCGAGCCCGATACCGGGTCGGCGTGGGAGACGGGAGCGGCGATCAGGGCGAGCCCTACGGCGGCAAGGCTGACGGTGAGCCGACGAACGTTCATGAATTCCTCTATGTCTGCTGCGGTTCGGGTGTGGTCACGGCCACGATGTGGCCGGTAGCCCCGTCCACCTTTGTGACGGGGCGACCGATTGTCAACCGCACGCGACCCGAGGATTCGCCGGGAGTCTCGGTCGGTTATTCACCCAGTCTGCGCCCGGTCAGGTGTTCGGCCGGGATGGTGCCCATGCGACCCGCGTTGAAATCCTCCATCGCCTCGATGATTTCCTCCCGAGTGTTCATCACGAACGGCCCGTATTGAATCACCGGTTCGCGCAACGGAGTTCCGCCGAGTAGCAGGACCTCGAGGTCGCCGGTGGTGCTGTGCTGGGTGAGATCGGCGGTCAGGGTGAGGGCGTCGCCCTTGCCGAAGACCACCAGCTGCCCGGCGCTGATCGGCCTGCGATCGACGCCGACCGTGCCGCTGCCCGACAGCACATAGGCCATCGCGGTGAAGTCCTTCGGCCACGGCGTCTCCAGCTGGGCGCCGGGGACGAGCGAGGCGTGCGCGTAGGCGATCGGGGTGTAGGTGGAACCGGGGCCGGAGAAACCGGCGAACTCACCCGCGATGACGCGCACGAGCGCGCCGCCGTCGTGCGAGCTCACCAGGGTCAGTTCGCTCGCTCGCAGGTCCTGGTAGCGCGGGGTGGCGAATTTGTTCGCCCGCGGCAGGTTCACCCACAGCTGGATTCCGTGGAACGTGCCGCCGGAGATGACGAGCTTCTCCTCGGGCAGTTCGTCGTGCAGCATGCCGGAGCCCGCGGTCATCCACTGGGTGTCGCCCTCGCCGATGACGCCGCCGCCACCTTGGGAATCGTGGTGGACCATGGTGCCGTCGAGCATGTAGGTGACGGTTTCGAAGCCGCGGTGCGGGTGCCACGGCGCGCCCTTGGCCGCATACGGCTCGTAGGCGACCGGGCCCATCTGGTCGAGCAGGATGAACGGGTCGGCCGAGCGCAGGTCGACGCTGGGGAACGGCCGGGTCACCTCGAATCCGGCGCCCTCCTGCTGGCGCGCGGCGGTGACGATCTGGCGGACCGGTCGCTGGGTCTCGGTGACATCGGGACGGGGCAGCCGGGGCAGCACCATGATGTCGTCGACGGTGATAGCTGGCATGGGGTGCCTCCTGGGAGCTTCGACAGGCAGTTGGTTTCCATGTCAACCAACAGAGTCCTAGAATCATTCCCGTGCCCAGATGGTTGTCCGAAGAAGAGCAGCAGACATGGCAGTCCTACATCCTCATGCGTCAGCGACTCGACGCCGTCCTGGCCGCGGGCCTGGGCGAATACGGACTGTCGATGGCCGACTACGAGCTGCTGGTCCCGCTGTCGGCGGCGCCCGACGGATGCCTGCGGGCCAAGGACCTGGCCGCCCAGGTCTGCTGGGACAAGTCCCGGTTGTCCAAGCATGTGGCCCGGATGGCCGCTCGCGGACTCGTCGATCGAGTGCAGGCCGAGGACGACGCGCGCGGAATCGTCGTGTCGCTGACCGAGGCCGGACGCACGGTGTTGCGCGAGGCCGCGCCCGAGCATGTCGAATTGGTGCGGGAGCTGTTCGTCGACCGGATGACCGACGCGGAAAGCACGGCGATCCGCTCGCTGGCGGGCAAGGTGATCGCGGCGAGTGAGGCCCGAAGCGATTCGGCCGGTTAACGATTCAGGCCACCGACCCGATGCGCAGTAGACAGGGCTCGAACTTCGCACGCAGGGGTGGTGGCATGAAGGCAGCCGGATTCATCGTGTCAATGGGCATGCTGTGTGCGTTGTCGGTCGCGGGATGCTCGACCGAAGACGGCACCGCGCAACCGGCGACGACGACCGCCCGAGGTGGCTCGTGGGGTTCGGGTGTGCCCGCCACCGAACTGCCCGGCGCGGGCGGTCCGACAACCGCCCCGGTTCAGCCGCCGGTGATCACCGTCGACCCGACGACGCCGGGCCCTCGCCCGACCGGTCAGGGCGCACCGAGCAGCCTCCCCGGCACCACCGCGCCCCGGCCACCGGTCGCGACCGATGTCGTCTCGCTGGTCGCCGTCGACGCCGCGGGTCAGCCGGTCAACGGTTTCACCTTGGCCGACCCCACGCCGGTCGGCGTCCTCGACTGCTCCCACATGTCGCCGAGCCGCTCGGCCACCACCGCGGGCGTCTACGAATGCGGTGCGTCCGCCGACTCGGCCAACGTGTGCTGGGCGGCCCCCGACAAGGCATCCCTGCTGTGCGCGAACGATCCGTGGCAGCGCGGACTGCGCCGGTATACCGTCGACCCACCGGTCGCCGATATCGGCGAAACCGCGTCGCCCGAGCCGTGGGCACTCGAACTGGCCGACGGCCGCCACTGCCGCATCCGCGTCGGCGGCGCCTGGGGCGGTCGCTCCGACGGTCTGGTCGGGGCCTACTCCTGCGACGGCGGCAACGACGTCGTCCTCCAGCCGTCCACCGCCCGCACCGCCATCGACACCTCGACCAGCACCTGGCTGGTGAAGATCGGGCCACTCGGATCCGGCGCACCCGACTTCCCCGCTCCCGCGACTGTCGCCGTTCGCACCGCCTACTTCGCCGCGGTGAACTGAGGCGGTTGCGTGGCGGTACGTTGAGATATGCCCATCGCCTCGCTCAACGGCATCCAGCTCAGCTACGACGTCACCGGTTCGGGACCGCTTGTCCTGCTCGTGATGGGTAGCGGGAGTCCTGGACGTGTCTGGCGCACCTATCAGGTGCCTGCCCTGGTCAAGGCGGGGTTCACCGTCGCCACTGTCGACAATCGGGGGATCGCGCCGTCATCGGAGTCCGCTGCGGGGATCACCATGGCGCAGCTGGTCGGTGATACCGCCGCGCTGATCGAGCACCTCGGGGCTCCGGCGCATGTGGTCGGCACCTCGATGGGGTCGCGGATCGTCGCCGAACTCGCGCTGGCTCGGCCGGAGTTGCTGCGCCGGGCGGTCATGTTCGCCGCCACCGCGCGTCCGCATCCGGTGACGAGCACCCTCAGCAAGGGCGAGCAGGCGTTGTTCGACAAGGGGATTCAGCTGCCGCCGGAATACGCGGCCGCAGTCAAGGCGATGATCAATCTGTCGCCACACACCCTGGCTGATCCGGCCAAGGCGCAGGAGTGGCTCGATATCTTCGAATTCACCTCGGGGAAGGGAACTCCCGGCACCCGGGCGCAAGCGGGAATGGATCGGTCGCAGGACCGGCGGCAGGCCTATCGGGGGATCTCGGTGCCCAGCTTGGTGGTGGGGTTCGCCGATGATCAGATGGTGCCGCCGCGGTTCTGCCGGGAGGTCGCCGAAGCGATCCCGACGGCCACCTATGCCGAGATCGAACGGTGTGGGCACTACGGGTATCTGGAGCGGCCCGATGAGGTCAACCGCATCCTGATCGAATTCCTCTCCGCTGCTAGCTGATTCACCACTCACAAGGATCTTCGATGACTGATTCGCCGAACTGCCCCGCCTGTGACGACAAGTTCACCTATCGGGAGATGAACGGAACGTGGGTGTGTACCAACTGCGCCAATCAGTGGGGACTGAGCCTGGTCCCGGATCTCGACGACGCGTGAGCCGGTCAGTTCGTCGCCAGCGCTGACGCGGCGGCCGCGGCGATCGCGGTGGCGACGGCGGCGAGGGCGGGGGAGTGCAGCTTCCACTGCTGCCAGTACAGCGGGACATCGATGTGGGAATCACCGTCGATGTTGACCAGAGTGCCTGCGGTGCGGTCTTTCCCGGTTTGCAGGTCGGGCAGCATGCCCCAGCCGAGGCCGAGCCGCACCGCGTCGGCGAACGCGCTCGACGAGGGCACGTAATGACCCGGCGGATCGACCTGGCGCCGGGTGCGCCGGCGTAGCTGGCGGAACTGGAGATCGTCTTTGCGATCGAAGTGCACGACGGGCGCGTGGGCATACGCGGCGGCGGTCGGGCCGTCGGGGAACCAGGTGCGGACGAACCGCGGTGTCGCCGTGGGGCGGTAGCGCATGGCGCCCAGCGGAGTCACCGTGCAGCCCTGCACCGGTGTGGCGGTGGCGGTGATCGCGGCGGTCACCGTGCCGTCGCGCAGCAACCGGGTGGTGTGTTCCTCGTCTTCGCGGTGCAGGTCGAAGGTGATCCCGGCGGGCACGCTCGCGAGCGCGGGCATCACCCACGATTCGAGGGAGTCGGCGTTGACGGCGATCGGGATGCGAATCGGCCGGTCGGCGGGGCGGTCGGCATCGCCGAGTTCGCGCACGGTGTCGCCCGCGAGCAATTCCACCTGCCGGGCCAGGCGCAGCACCGCGAGTCCGGATTCGGTGGGGCACACCGGTTTCGAGCGTTGCACCAGCACGCGTCCCGCCGATTCCTCCAATGCCTTGATCCGCTGGCTGATGGCCGACGGGGTGAGATTGAGCCGACGGGCGGCCGCGTCGAACGTGCCCTCGGTGAGGACGGCGTTGAGGGCGCGCAACTGGTCCAGCTGGAAATCCACTTAAGTGACTCTAATGGTTGTGAAGAATCATTAGCTGGACTGAAAATTGACGGCCTCTTAACGTCGAGAGCTGTGACGGCATCATCGGCGGCGTCGGCCGCCCTCTCCGGATTGGGCTTCGGGCTCTCGCTCATCGTGGCCATCGGCGCGCAGAACGCGTTCGTGCTGCGCCAGGGGGTGCGTGGGCAGCACGTGTTGCCGGTGATCGCGGTGTGCGCGGTGTCCGACATCGTGTTGATCGGCGCGGGCGTGGCCGGGTTCGGGGCGGTCGTCGAGTCGTTTCCGGCGGTGCTGACCATCGCCCGGTACGCGGGGGCGGCCTTTCTGGTCGGCTACGCGCTGCTGGCGGCCCGGCGTGCCCTCGGTTCGTCGACCCTGATCGCCGACGCGGCGGGTGCCTCGGTGGCCGTCGGTGCGTCCGTGCTCACCTGTCTGGCGCTGACCTGGCTCAATCCGCACGTGTATCTCGACACGCTGGTCCTGCTCGGTTCCTTCGCCAGCACCTACGCGACGCCCGACCGCTGGTTCCTGGCCGCGGGGGCCATGCTCGCCAGCGTCCTGTGGTTCGGCGCCCTCGGCTACGGTGCCCGTCGGCTCGGTCCGCTCTTCGCGCGCCCGAGCGCGTGGCGTGTCCTGGATTCGCTGATCGCCGTGGTCATGCTCGCGCTGGCCGTCGGGCTGCTGCTCGCCTGAGGCGCGGCGCTAGGACTCCCACGGCTTCACCGGGGGCTTGACCCACAGCAGCTTCTCGTCGGCGTGGGTGCGCACCGCGGCGGCGTGCTCGGGGTTGCGGGCCGCCCAGGCGTCCTTCTGGTCGAGGAGGTCGGCGACCACCTGCCAGGTCTCGCCGGTGCTCGGCGGATTGGTGTCGGCGGCGCGGGCCAGCTTGCGCAGGGTGGCCGCGGGCAGGGCGAGCAGTTCGGCGCTGCGGATATCGCGTGACCACACGTAGGCGGCCATGCGGCGGGCCTTGGCGACGCGGCTGGCGGTGGCCGCGTCGGAATGCGCGTGATCGGGTGCCTGATCGGCGCTGTCTGGCACGACGGCGATTCTACGACGGAACGCCCGCGCTCCGGTCGGCGATGACCGGGGCGCGGGCGTTCACCCTCAGGTTGCTCAGTAAGCGGAGTTGACGTTGTCCATGGAGCCGTAGCGCTGCGCCGCGTAGTTGCAGGCCGCGACGATGTTGGCCACGGGGTTCCAGACGTCGAAGGGGGTGCCCTCGACGTGGTAGGTCGCGAAGGTGGGGTCGATCACCTGGAGCAGGCCCTTGGAGGGGATGCCCATCGCGGCGTTGGAGTCCCACAGGTTGATCGCCTGGGGGTTGCCGGTCGACTCGCGCATGATGTTGCGGTGGATGCCCTCGTAGCTGCCGGGGATGCCCTTGGCGGCCATGATGTCGAGCGCTTCGGTGATCCAGCCGTGCAGGTTGTCCTCGTAGGACTTCACCTCGGGCATCGGGGCCGGGGCGGCATCGGGAGCCGGGGCGGCCTCCGGTGCCGGGGCGGGAGCGGCCTGCGGCGCGGGCGCCGGGATGGCCTGGATGGCGGGGGCGGCGCCGACGGCGGGGATGTTCTCCGCCTGCTCGACGACCATGGCGGCACGCTCGGGAACGCTGTCGTCGGCGAACGAGACGGCGGAGGACGCTGCTACGGCGACCAGACCGACCGCGGCGACTGCCACGGTGAACGCCTCACGGCGCGAGCGACGGCCGATAACGGTGCTGAGCTTGTCTTTGTTGAGCATTGCTTTTCTGTTCCTTCATCTCTGTCTGGCGACGCAGGCCCTGCATCAGGGCGCGATGGATCGCGCAGCGCGCACGGGAGTACACGCCGGTCAGGCGATGCGTTGTTTCTGTCTGTATGGGAAGGTGCGACACTGTCGGGGGACGAACGCTCGATGGCAGTTCATCGCTGGCGCCGCACGGTGCTCCACAGCTGGCTGCGGGGAGACCACGCGCTGTTCGGTGCTATCGGAGGTTGGATACTTCCGGGCTAACCAAACCGCAGGTCCGTTTGTGACCTGATGACAGAATGGTCACGACGGGTTAACGCAAGGTGAACGAAACCTGAACGGCAAACGTTGCCGATCTTGGTTCATTGCCGGGCAGTTGCAGAATCGTTATGTATGCAGGAGGTTTGCGACTCTGATCTGCGTGGCGGCCGTCACAGAAAAAGTTTGCCCGAATCAGGTTTCGCGGGGGTTTGCGCAGCTCGAGGCGGTTCGAATCGGGGCCTGAGCGCTAATCTGCCGGATTGTCCATGGCGGTCCGATAACGACGTCGTGACCGTTGCCCGGCGACCGTGGCTATCACCTCTCGCAGACCGGCCATGCGGGGCTCGTCCGCCTCGCTCGAACGCCATACGATGCCGAAAGTGCAGTCGGCAAGTGCGTCGACCGGCACGAAGCGCAGGTCGGGGCGTGGGTACAACTGCGCGGCAGAGGCAGGGACGAAGGCGACCGCGCCGGTCAGTGCGACGGTCGCGAGCATCGACTCGAACGTCGTGCCCGTGGCCGTGGCATAGCGAACGGCTCGGCCGTCGGGCCGCGGGTCGGCGGTCCAATACGCACGTCCCTCCGGGAACGACTCGGGCACCATCGTGACGACCGCATGGTGTGCGAGATCGGCCAGGCGTAGCGACTCTCGTCGCGCCAGCGGATCCGTAGCGGCCAGGCAGGCAACCCGGCGCTCGACCACGAGTGGCACGACGTGCAGATGCGACGGAACAGGCACGTGGACGAACGCCGCATGAATGTCACCGCGCTCCAGCGCTGCCAACTGCTCGGTGAACGTGTCGATCACCTGCACACGAGGGCCCAGTTCCGGAAAACGTGTCGATATTCCATCGATGATCTGGCGGGTCGGGCCGAGTGCCGTAAAACTCTCACATACCCCGATCCGCAATATTCTCGCCTCTGTCGAGGCGTGATTCGCCATTTCTCTCAACTGCTCCGAGGAATCCACTATCGAACGAGCCAGCGGTAGCAATTCCAGCGCGATAGGAGTGAGTTCTACCCGTCTGCTGGTTCGATCGAAGAGCCGAACTCCCAATCGTTGCTCCAGTGCCCGGATTTGCTGGCTGAGTGCGGGCTGGGTCAGGTAGACGCGGCGCGCTGCCCGGCCGAAATGCAGCTCCTCGGCGAGAACCAGCAGCAGGCGGAGTTGGTGGGGTGTGGGGTCGTCGCCCTGCAAGCTCGAGCCTGTCCCATCCATAACCCACACTCTATCGATGACGGCGAGATCCTGATAGTTACACCATTGTGAGGCATCGCCCAGGCTGGCAAGGTTTATTTCGCTGCCGCCACCGATCGATTAGCAGAAACAGGAATCATGCGACAAAGTGTTGCCGCACTCGTATTGTGCGTCTTCGGTATTACGACCGGTGAATTCGTGATCGCGGGAATCCTTCCCGACGTCGCGGCTGAACTAGGCGTCTCTATTTCGGCGGCCGGGCTTCTGGTGACCGCTTATGCCGTCGGAATGATCTTCGGTGGACCGGTCGTCACCGCGCTCACCGCGCGTTACTCGCGCAAACCGTTGATCAGCGTGCTGCTCGTGATCGCGGTGGCGGGCAACGTCGCCTCCGCGCTGGCGCCCTCCTATGAGTTCCTCTTCGTTGCCCGCGTTGTCACCGCGCTGGTCACCTCCACGTTCTTCGCGAACGCGATCGTCATCGCGACCTCGACCTCGCCGCCGGACAAGCAGGCGTCCACGGTCTCGAAGCTGGTCTTCGGGATGAACATCGCCATGGTGCTGGGTGCACCGATCGGGACGCTGCTGGGCAATCGGTTCGATTGGCGTACACCGTTTTTCGCGATTGCGGTGGTATGTGCTCTCGGCTTGGTGCTGGTTCTGCGCTCGGTCCCGGAGGTGGCGAATGCCGGCGGGTCGGCGTGGTCGGAATTGCGGGTGTTCCGCGATCGCGACGTTGCGCTGGCCATTGCCGTCACGGCGATCGGCAGTGCGGGCGTGCTGATGGTGTTCGTCTATGTCGCGCCGTTGCTGACCGATGTCGCGTCGTTCGCCTCCAGCGCTGTGGCGGTGATGCTCCTCGTCTACGGCCTCGGCGCCACGGTGGGCAACGTCGTCGGCGGCAGACTGTCCGACCGCTCACCGAAACGTGCGCAGCTCGGTCTGCTCGCGTTGCTGGCGTGTGCGTTGCTGCTGATGTGGGCGGTGAGCGGCCAGATCGTGCTCATCGGCGTGATGGTGTTCCTGGTGGGCGCACTCGGCTTCTCGGTGATCCCGGGAATGCAGGCGCGTGTCCTGAACACCGCGAGGCAGGCCCCGACGCTCGCTATCGCGGTCAACGCCTCGGCGTATCAGCCGCGGCCTTCGCGGGCTGGTTCGGCGGGCGGGTGATCGACTCCGCCGGACTGCGCGCCGTGTACCTGGTCGCCGCCGCTGTCACGGTCCTCGGTATCGCTGTCAGTGCTGCCGCATGGCGCCGTGACACTGCCGAGAGCAAGCGCGTCGCTCCAGCGGCGACCTCTGCCCCCTCGTGAGAGAGATCACCGAACGGTGACGGCCCATCCCTGGCGGTGAAACGAACGAAGCCTCTGACCGTTGGACCTGGTCAGAGGCTTCGTTGTGGTGCGCCATCAGGGACTTGAACCCCGAACCCGCTGATTAAGAGTCAGCTGCTCTGCCAATTGAGCTAATGGCGCATGTCTTTGTTCTTTGCCCCGTCTCCGGTGCGGAACAAACATTAGCAGGCCGTGGGGCGGAAAGTGAAATCGAGCGCTGACCAGCAACAATGCCGCACATCTGGCGTTGTTAACACCGACGACCTCCGGACCTATCTAACGATTGTGACTTGGTCGTGTCGCGGGGGCTTTCCCGTTGGAACCGGCCGGGCCAGCTGGCAGAATGGGCGAGACGTCGAGTTCGTAACGCCCCCCGCCTACACGGATGGCTCTAGCGATTCGGGTCGGTGGGATCTGCGGCGCACTGTAATCGCGTCGGTACGGAAACGGGGTTGACATGGGTAAGAAGCGGGGGCGACCTCGGTCGCTACGGACGATCGTTCCAGTGGTGCTGTTGGCGGTGTTCGCGCTCGGCGCGTCGGCCTGCTCGGCCGCGGAGGGCACCGGGGTGGAGGTGGCGATCGATCGCAACCCCCTCGCCGAGCTCATCAAGCCGAAGCTCGTTTCGACCATCAAGGACGGGCAGGTCGGCGTCTCGCCCGGCATGCCGATGGCCTTCCAGGTCGAGGACGGCAAGTTCACCGACGTCACGCTGACCAACCAGCAGGGCACCGCGGTGGCGGGTCAGCTGGCCGCGGACGGGCGCTCCTGGTCGACCGCCGAGGTGCTCGGCTACGGCAAGACCTACAAGCTCACGGCCTCGGCCATCGGGCTCGGTGGCGCGAACTCCTCGACGCTGAGCTTCACCACCAGCTCGCCGAAGAGCCAGACCAAGCCGTACCTGCTGCCCGGTGAGGGCGAAGTGGTCGGAATCGGTCAGCCGGTCGCGATCCAGTTCGACGAGAACATCCCCGATCGCCGTGCCGCCCAAGAGGCCATCAAGATCACCACCGAGCCCGCTGTCGAGGGCGCCTTCTACTGGGTGAACAATCGCGAAGTGCGGTGGCGCCCAGAGCATTACTGGACACCGGGCACCAAGGTGACCATCGATGTGAACGTCTACGGCAAGGACCTGGGCAAGGGCCTGTACGGCCAGGACAACATCCATTCGTTCTTCACCATCGGTGACGCGGTGGTCTTCACCGCCGACGACAACACCAAGCAGGTGGTGGTGGAGAAGAACGGTCAGGTGATCATGACCATGCCCACCTCGATGGGTAAGGACAGCACCCCCACCGACAACGGCGTCTACATCGTCAGCGACCGGCACGAGAAGATCATCATGGACTCCTCGACCTACGGTGTGGCGGTGAACTCGTCCGACGGATACCGCACGCCGGTCGACTACGCGACGCGAATCTCCTACAGCGGCATCTTCTTCCACTCGGCGCCGTGGTCGGTGGGGCAGCAGGGCTACTCCAATGCCAGTCACGGCTGCCTGAACCTGAGTCCGGCGAACGCGCGCTGGGTGTACGAGAACGCCAAGCGCGGTGACATCACTGTCATCAAGAACACGGTCGGCGGCACCCTGTCCGGTGTCGACGGGCTGGGTGACTGGAACATCGCGTGGCCGGAATGGAAGGCGGGCAACGCCGACGCTCCGTAGGCGCGCGACGCACGAAAAACGAAGGGGCACCGGATTTTCCGGTGCCCCTTCGTTGTGTCCGTGGACCGCTCAGAGCGGGGTGGGGAGTTCGCTGCAGTCCATCATCGCCTCGCCCGCGACCGCGAGCGCGCTACCGAAGGCGCCGCACAGAATGCGGCCGCCGAACAGCAGGCGGTCGAGGTTGGGCAGGCCGGCCGAGCCGGTACCGGAGGACCCGGTGGTTTCGACGCCGGTGGTGGAGCCGCTCTGCGCCGAACCGGATTCGGGCTGATCGCTCGGCAGGCCGAAGTCGCCGATGGGGGTCTCCGCCGTGAAGTCGGTGAGGGGCAGGCCGGGCGAGGCCGCGGCGGTCCCGGCGACGGGGCCGAGCACGGTGACGGCCGCGAGGACGGCGACGACGGTGGAACGCTTCATCAAGGGGTCTTTCCGGTCGAGCGCTGACGCGATGGCGAGATCTGCCCCACATCTGGGCAGCGGTCCAAAGTGTAGCGGTCAAACGTGACGTTCATCATGATGGTGCGAGTTATCCGGCGGCGGCCAGGCCCGGTTCGTCGCGATGGATCTCGGACGCGACGCTCAGGTGGTCGACGACCACCCTGCGCGCGCCGCAGCGGCAGCGTTGGTAGGCCACGACGCCCTCGCTGGTCCGGTGGCGTGACTCGATCTGCCAGGTGTGTGCGGGGTGGCTGTTCATGGTTCGAGTCTGATGTAATGGCATTGTGCATTACAACCATTACGGGCGTGAGCCGGTGCTGCTGGGCGTCGACCTGCTCAACGATCTGTGTTCGAACGCCGCGGAGTTGGCGCGACGCTGCGCGGCGGCGGGCTTGGTGCTGTCCACGCCGGTGTCCGACGGCGATCTGGCGTCGGTAACGGCCTTCCTGGGCCGCTGGCGGGGTGTGGTGGAGTGCGCGGATCGCACCGAACGTGCGGCCCGGCTCAACGTGTTGCTGGCCGAGTACGCCTCCGCGCCCCGCCTGACCGACCATGTGGGCGACGGCTGGCATCTACATTTCCGCGACCCGGGGGTGGCGACGGACCGCCAGATCGCGGCATTGATCACCGTCGGCACCGCCTTGCACCTGACCGGGCTCGGGATGGACCGTCTGGGCGCCTGCGAGGCCGACGGGTGCGCGCAGGTGTACGCCGACATTTCACGCAACGGCAGACAGCGCTTCTGTAGCCCGGCGTGCGCGAACCGGTCGGCCGTCCGACGGCACCGAGCGAACCGCGCAACCGCCTGACAACCGTCCAGCGGCGTTCACTCCCGTGCCCTTCGCCACTCCGGCGAACACGCTCGACCTGCGCCGTCGGCTGTGGACGGCGCGGATCGGTGGTCAGTTGTGGACGGGGAAGTTGGCGCGCACGACGTTTCGCGGATCGCGGTTGCGCTTGATCTCGCGGAGGCGGTCCAGGGTGGCAGTGTCGAAGGCGGCCTGGGCCGATTCACCCGGAGCGAGGAAGGTGTACGGCTTCTTGCCGGTGACGTGGGCGCCGAGGTTGTCGACGATAGTGCCGAAGGCTGCCTTGACGTCGTCGATCAGGTGGGGGAGGCCGAGGCCGAGCAGGTAGAGGGCGTAGGGCTCGGTGATCGGGCCGCGTGCTCCATGTTCACCGGTAGGTTCGGCTATCGCGCCCCCGAGGCCGCGGATCTGGATATTGAGCAGGGGCGCGACCGGGGCGTCGATGATCGTTTTGACTACCGCGTCACCCAGGTCGGTGAGCAGTTCGCCGCGCGAGAGCGACGGGCCGGGTTCGGTGGGTTCGGCGGTGATGGTGCCGATCCGGTCGGGGGTCATGGTGGCGCGGGTGTCGACGAGTGCGCCGGTGACAGTGTCGAGGCGGCTGGTCAGCTCGCGGCCACGCGCTTCGTCGCCGAGGTAGGCGAAGTCGATGGCGACTGTGGGTGCGGCGCCGGGGATCTGGTAGCGCTGTAGCCACACCGACAGTTCCGGCGGTGCATCGGTGGTGAGTTCGGTGAACACGTCGAACACCTCGCGGGTGCGCTCGGCCGGCCAACTCACCCGGCCGCCGTAGAGCCGTGGCAACTCGAACAGGTCGATGTCGAGCGCGGTGACGATCGCGAAGTCGCCACCACCGCCGCGTAGTGCCCAGAACAGCTCGGGGTCGGAGTCGGCGCTCACCCGGCCACGCTTGCCGTCGGCGTCGACGATCTCGAACGCTCGGACCGCGTCGGCGGCCCAACCGTGTTTACGGGCCAGCCAGCCGAATCCGCCGCCCAGGGTGTATCCGGTGACACCGACCACGGGGTTGCTGCCTGCAAGGCCGCTCAGGCCGTGTGCGGCGGCCGCTGCCTGGACGGCGCCCCACTGGGCGCCGGAGCCGATGTGGGCCACCCGCTGGGCCGGGTCGATGGCGACGGCGTTGAGTTCGGTGGTGCGCACGAGAATCGCGTCGTCGATGTCGCCGGTCGCGCCGTGGCCGGTCGGCTGGGTGACCACCGCACGGCCCGCGCGGTTGGCGTAGCGCACGACGGCCGCGAGGTCGTCGGCATCGGCGACCTCGACGACGGCGGCGACCGACTGGGCGATCGCGGTGTTCCAGGGACGGGCGGCGAGATCGAAGGTGGTATCACCCGGTAGGAGAACGTTTCCCCGGATATCGGTACGCAGGTCGTTGATGCTCATAGCCAGTAGACGATGCGGGAGCCGCGAGTGTGACATGTGTCCGGATAGCAAAGAAGGCCCGGTCCTTGTGGACCGGGCCTTCTCTTCGGGGTGACCGACGGGACTCGAACCCGCGACATCCAGGATCACAACCTGGTGCTCTACCAACTGAACTACGGTCACCATCACCGGTGAATCACCGGCGCCGTCGATATTAGCGTGTGTGGAGTGTCAACCCCTAATCCGCTGGTAGATGGCTCGAACCGGTGACATCCACGGCTTCGGTGGCCTCCTGGGCGGCCGCCGCGATCTCGGTGGTCGACGGCCCGGGCAGCGGCACGAAGGCGGTACGGCGGTAGTACTCGAGTTCGCGGATGGATTCCTTGATGTCGGCCAGCGCGCGGTGGGCCAGGCCCTTCTCCGGCTGACCGAAGTAGATGCGGGGGTACCAGCGTCGGCACAGTTCCTTGATCGAGCTCACGTCGACCATCCGGTAGTGCAGGTGCGCGTCCAGCTCCGGCATGTCGCGGGCGATGAAACCGCGATCGGTGCCGATGGAGTTACCGCACAGCGGCACCGTGCGCGCGGTGGGCGCGTACTCGCGGATGTAGTCGAGTACCTGCTGCTGGGCCTGCTCGAGAGTGACGGTGGACCGCCGAACCTCTTCGGTCAGACCGGACTTCGCGTGCATGGTGGCGACGACCGGTGGCATGCAGGCCAGGGCGGCGTCGTCGGCGTGGATGACGATGTCGACACCGTCACCGAGAATGTTGAGGTCGCTGTCGGTTACGAGCGCGGCGATCTCGATCAGCTTGTCGCTGTCGAGACGGAGCCCCGTCATTTCGCAATCCATCCAGACCAGGAGTTTGTCTGACACGGGAGTCACCCTAATGGTGGGCCCGTGAACCCGGTCGGCAGGTGTGTCGCGTGGGCGAGGCGGACCGGGTTTGCCGACGACATCCCCGGATGTTTGCCGACCGGGTGACGTGCCCGGATACAGTTTGCCTGGAATTGACCGCAGACGTTTCGAGCATTTCTTGCGTACGTGCCAGTGAGCAGACGGAGGACGCGCGAATGACCACCCCACAGGAGAAGGCGGCAGCGGCACGCAAGGCGGCCGAAGACGCGGCCAGAGTCGCCGCCGAGGCCATGGCGGCCGCGGAGGCCGCCGAGCAGGAAGCCGCGGCGGCGAGCGCGACACCGGCCACGGACAGTCAGCCGGCCGCCGAGGGCAGCGAATCCGATTCTGCGGGTGAGGAATCCGCCTCGAATCCGACGGCGTCCGGCGCGGCCGCGCAGATCGCCGAGGGCTACGCCTTCAGCGGACCCGCACTGGAACTCGGCACGGTGATGGTCGACGGCGTGGCTGATCCCGGTGCGCGCGTGCGTATTCCGCTGCGGATGATGAACCGGCACGGCCTCGTCGCGGGTGCGACCGGCACCGGCAAGACCAAGACCCTGCAGGGCATCGCCGAACATCTGTCCCGCGCGGGCGTTCCCGTGGTGATGGCCGACGTCAAGGGTGACCTGTCGGGCTTGAGCGAGCCGGGGGGCGACACCGAGAAGATCCGGGCGCGCGCGGCCGAGACCGGCGCGACCGACTGGGCGCCCGGTGCGTTCCCCACCGAGTTCGTCTCACTCGGCACCGGCGGCATCGGGGTGCCGATCCGGGCGACGATCACCTCGTTCGGACCGATCCTGCTCAGCAAGGTGCTCGGCCTCAACGACACCCAGGAATCGACGCTCGGCCTGATCTTCCACTGGGCCGATCAGCGCGGCCTCGCGCTGCTGGACCTGAAGGACCTGCGGGCGGTGATCACCCACCTCACCAGCCCCGAAGGCAAGGAAGACCTCAAGGGCATCGGTGGGGTGTCCTCGCAGACCGCCGGGGTGATCCTGCGGTCGCTGGTGAATCTGGAAGCCGATGGCGGCGACACGTTCTTCGGCGAACCCGAACTCGACCCGGCCGATCTGCTGCGCACCGCGGGCGGGCTCGGCGTGATCACGCTGTTCGAGCTCGGTCAGCAGGCGGCGCGGCCCGCGTTGTTCTCGACGTTTCTGATGTGGGTGCTGGCCGATCTGTTCCAGACGTTGCCCGAGGTGGGTGACGTGGACAAGCCGAAGCTCGTGTTCATCTTCGACGAGGCGCATCTGCTGTTCGCCGAGGCGTCGAAGGCGTTTCTGCAGCAGGTCGAGCAGACGGTGAAGCTGATCCGGTCCAAGGGCGTCGGCGTGTTCTTCTGCACCCAGTTGCCCACCGACATCCCCAACCCGGTGCTCTCCCAGCTCGGCGCCCGCGTGCAACACGCTTTGCGCGCCTTCACTCCCGACGATCAGAAGGCGCTGTCGAAGACGGTGCGCACCTACCCGAAGTCGTCGGTGTACGACCTGGAAGAGGCGCTCACCTCGCTCGGCACCGGTGAGGCCATCGTCACCGTGCTCTCCGAAACCGGTGCGCCGACGCCCGTCGCCTGGACCAAGATCGCGCCGCCGCGCTCGCTGATGGACACCATCGGCGACGAGGCGATCAAGTCCAAGGCCCTGTCGAGCGCGCTGCAGGGCAGATACGGGCAGAGCATCGACCGGGAATCGGCCTACGAGATGCTGCTCGCCAGCGTGGCGGCCGCCGAGCCGGTACCCGAATCCACCCCCGCGCCAGGGCGCTCGACGGCCCAGCAGGACGAGGATTCGGCCGCTGAACGGATCATGGCGAATCCGGCGGTGAAGAGTTTCCTCCGTTCGGCGGCGAGTGCGGCCGGGCGCGAGATCAGCCGCAGCATTTTCGGCACCCGCCGCCGGTGAGCGAGTGCGGCCCGTCGATCGGCGGGCCGCACTCCACGACTCCCGGGTCAGCCAGTCACCGCGCCAGCTCACGCATCAGCAGGTCGGCGGTCGTCTCGCGGCGGAGCAGCTGCTCGGTGCGGCCGTGGGCGACCGCGACCACCGGCGGCCTGCCCGCTGTTCGATATCCGGCCGCGCACGGGTGATAGGCACCGGTGCACGGCACCGCGAGGACCTCGCCGGCACGAAGATCCGCCGGAATCCGGACCTCTGCGGCGATGAGCCGGCCCGCGGCACCGTGCCTGCTCGCGACCGATGCGGCGAGCTGGGGTCCGGCCGGATGCCGGTTGACCACGAGCGCACTCACATCGTCGCGTCCGGCGGTATCCCCGTCGACGATGACGCACCTGCCGTCGGCGACCTCGGTGACGGCGAGCACCCGGTAGAGCGTGACACCCGCCCGCGCGACGATCGCACGCCCCGGTTCCATCGCGAGGACCGGGCGGGGGAAGTGGTGTCGGGCACAGCCCGCGTCGAGCGCGTCATCGAGGATGTCGGCGAGTTCGCGCAGGTTGAGCTCGGCGTCGCCGCCGCGCAGAGCCACCGCGTGCCCACCGCCGATATCGAGATGGGTCAGCAGGGCGCCGTGTTCGGCCTGGATCCAGGCCATCTCGGCGATCATCCGGCGGATCGCCTCGCCGTACAGGTCGGGGTCGTGGATCTGTGCGCCGAGGTGGCAGTGCAGTCCGGTCAGGATCAGCTTCGGCTGCGCGATGATCCGGGCCACGGCCGCCGCGCAGGAGTCGCTGCCGAGCGGGAACCCGAACCGCGAGCTGCCCGGCACCTCGATTCCGGGCGCCACCCGCAACAGCACCTGCTGTGGGCGGGTCACGAGCGAGGCGAGCAGGGTGATCTCGGTGAGCGTGGAGACCACGATGCGGCCGACCCCCGCGCCTACCGCGGCGCGGAGCTCGTCGAAGGGAGCCCCGTTGCCCTGCAGGACGATCCGGCGTGGGTCGATGCCCGCGGCGAGCGCCACCTCGAGTTCACCGGTCGAACCGACCTGCACGGCGAGGCCCTCCTCAGCGACCCAGCGGGCCACTGTGCGCAGCATCAGCGCGGTTCCCGCGTAGACGATCTCGGTGTCGGGGAAGTGCTTGCGGTAGGCGCGGCAGCGTTCCCGCACCTCGGTCTCGTCGATCACGCGCACCGGTGTGCCGTACTGGTCGGCGACGTCGTGCAGGGCCACGCCGCCGAGGGTGATCCGGCCGTCACCGTCGTAGTGGGTGTCGGCGGGCCACACCGCCGGGTCGAGTCGGGGGACCGCACTCGCACGCAGGGACGGGAAGATATCGAGCAACGTCACGGTGGTCTCCTCCAGGAGGACGCCCCCGCACTCGGACGGCGGGGCCACCTCAAGGACTACGCCGCTCGCGGCCGGCCGAACTCGGTCTTTACGGGTCCTTGACCGCCCGGCGACCGTTCCTGACGACTTGCTGACGTAGGTGTCAGCCGCCCAGCTTCTTGTAGAACGCGCCCGCGATCGGTGCGGTGAACGACCGGGGGCCGTAATTGCCCGCGACGCTCATGCCCTTGCTGATCAGGCCGGGGACGATGCGCATCTTGTTGCGGGCCAGCGCGTCGATGGAGACCTTCGCGGTGTACTCGGACGACACCCAGAGGAAGTCGGGGACCATCTTGTCGACGATCGACTGGTCTTCGGGGGCCGGGGTTTCGGTGCGGACGGGACCGGGCGCCAGCAGGGTGACGTTCACGCCGCTGCCCTTGAGCTCGCCGCGCAACGACTCCGAGAAGGTGTTCGCGAACGCCTTGGATGCCGCGTAGGTGGCGTTGTTCGGGATCGGCATATTGCCCGCCGCCGAACCGCTGATCAGGATCCCGCCCGCCTTGCGCTCGATCATGCCGGGCAGCACCGCCAGGGTCAGGTCGTGCACGGCGGTGGCGTTGAGTTCCATCTGCATGCGCTCGTAGGCGAAGTCGAGCTCGGCGACCGGCCCGAACGTCGCGATGCCCGCGTTGTTGCAGAGAACGGCGATATCGCGAACCGCGAGCTCGTCGACGAGGCCGGCCCGCTGGGTGCGATCGGCCAGGTCGACCGCTCGGACCTCGGCGGTGATGCCATGGGCCAGGGTCAACCGCTGGGCCAGCTCGGTGAGGATCTCACCGCGGCGCGCGACCAGGATCAGCGAATAGCCGCGCCCGGCCAGTTCGGCGGCCAGCGCGGTGCCGATGCCGGAGGACGCGCCGGTGACGACGGCACGATTGTCTGCAGTGGGGGAGGGCAAGCTCACGAGGGGAGCTTAGGGGATCGGCTACGGCCGTGCGGTGTCCGCATCGACGGGTGGCAGAGCGATGTGAGGGTTCGATGTCGACGGGCCCGCCACCATCGATACTGGACCGATGGCTGACGAGCAGGTGTTCGGGATGGGCGACGACCCGCTGGCCGAGCCGACGTGGCCCGCGCTCACCGACGACGAGATCGCTCGCGCGGTCGCCGAGACCTGGGGCGGTTCGCCCGCTGCGATCGAATGGCGGGGTGCGCGGCCGTTGTCGTCGACGGTGGGGGTGCGGTTGGACGGTGGGGATCGGCTCGTGGTGAAGCGGATGCCCGCACGATTGCGCGATGTGGTGGCGTTGGGTGAGGAGCATCGGTTCATCCGGCACCTGCGGGTTCGGGATATTCCGGTGCCAGAAGTGCGTGCCACCGTGGGGGATTGGGTGCTGTCCCCGCTGAGCCACGACCTCGGTCGTGGCTCCAGGGTGAGCGATGAGCCCGGCCGGCTCCGCGCCGGCGCGACAGGCGCGTTCGTCTACGAGGTGCATCGGGTGGGGATAGGGGAGGATCGGTATCGCGCGGACTTCTCCTGGTCGCCCTATCGCGACCGTGACGATGCGGGGAGCGCTGGGGTGATGCTCGGCCGATTGCATTCGGCCGCAGCAGATTTCGATGCACCGGCTCGACCCGCGCGACCGCTGCTGGCGAGCATGCACAATGACGTGGCGCGCGCCTTCGAATGGCACATCGCCCGACGGCCGTCGGTCGCCCGATTCCTCGGTGAGAGAGACTGGCGCGCTGACATTCCCCAGTTTCACGCCGACCTTTCCGGTGTCGCGCCACTGTGGACGCACGGGGACTGGCACGCGACGAACCTGCTGTGGAACGACCACGAGGTGACCTCGGTGATCGATTTCGGCCTGGCCGACCGGACGACGGCTGTCTTCGACCTCGCCACCGCCATCGAGCGCGCCGCCATCGACTGGATTTCGCTGCGTGACGGCGGACCCGCACACGTCCGAGCAGACCAGATCACCGCGCTGATCCAGGGATATCAATCGGTTCGACCGCTGTCGGTCGCCGAACAGCGCCTGCTCCCGGACCTGCTCCCGCTCGTGCACATCGGCTACGAACTCTCCGAAATCGACTACTTCCTGACCATCGCCCACGACCCACGAAACGCCGAAATCGCCTACTACGACTGGCTTCTCGGTCACCTGCGCTGGTACGAGACAGCAGAGGGTCGCGAACTACGCGATGTGATTCACGACGCCTCGCTGCGCTGACCGCGCCCGGCACCGCCGGCCGTATTTCCGGCGACACTCACCCCGGCCACCCCCCGACGACACCCATGGTCCGCCATGACCGCACTCCCAGCCCCGCACGACCCGACCTCGAGGAGGGTCCGCCGCGCAGCGGCGTAGCGGCCCGGCCGCGAGTTAGCCGCCGTTGCGGGCGCGGCCGCGCCCCCCCCCACCGGGGGGTAAACGCGGCCCCCCCGGGGCGCGCTCGAGCGCGCCAGCGCTCCTATAGCGCAGCGGCCAGGCGGGTGCCCTGGTTGATCGCGCGCTTGGCATCCAGTTCGGCGGCCAGGTCGGCGCCGCCGATGAGGTGCAGGTCGACACCCGCGGCGCGCAGCGGCTCTTCGAGTTCGCGCACGGATTCCTGTCCGGCGCAGACGATCACGTTGTCGACCTCGATCACGCGCGGGTTCTCGTGCTTCTCGCCGAAGCTGATGTGCAGGCCCGCGTCGTCGATGCGGTCGTAGTTCACGCCGCCGACCTGCTCGACGCCCTTGGCCTTGAGGGCCGCGCGGTGCACCCACCCGGAGGTCTTGCCGAGGTCCTTGCCGAACGGGGTCGACTTGCGCTGCAACAGCACCACGTCGCGCGCCGCGGGGGAGGGCTTGGGCTCCTTGAGCTGGCCGGGAGCCTGCTCGTTCTCGGAATCGACGCCCCACTCCTCTTTCCACTCGTCGAGCTTGAGCGTGGGATGTCCTTCGACGGTGAGGTATTCGCTCACGTCGTAGCCGATACCGCCCGCGCCGATCACCGCGACCTTCTTGCCGACCGGCTTCTCCTCCTTCACCAGTTCGGCGTAGGAGAGCACCATCGGGTGATCGATACCGGGGATGTTGGGGATGCGCGGACGCACACCGGTCGCCAGGATCACCGAGTCGTATTTGCCCGCGATCAATTCCTCGGCCGTGACCCGCTTCTCGAGATGCAGGGTGACGCCGGTGACGTCGATCTTGCGGCGGAAGTAGCGGATCGACTCGTCGAACTCCTCCTTGCCGGGGATGCGGCGGGCGATGTCGAACTGGCCGCCGATCTTGTCGTCGGATTCGAACAGGTCGACGTGGTGGCCGCGCTCGGCCAGACTCACCGCGGCCGACAGCCCGGCCGGACCCGCGCCGACGACGGCGACTCGCTTGGCGCGCCGAGTCGGCAGCAAGTTCAGCGTGGTCTCGCTGCCCGCACGCGGGTTGACCAGGCACGACACCTTCTTGTTGCCGAAGGCGTGGTCGAGGCAGGCCTGGTTGCAGGCGATGCAGGTGTTGATCTCGTCGGCCCGATTCTGCTCGGCTTTGTTGGCCCATTCGGCGTCGGCCAGCAGCGGGCGGGCCATGGAGATCAGCGCCGCGTCGCCGCGGGTCAGGATCTCCTCGGCGACCTCGGGCATATTGATCCGGTTCGAGGCGCAGACCGGGATGTTCACCTTGCGCGCGATCTTCGCGGTGAACTCCACGAACGCCGCGCGCGGCACCGAGGTGACGATGGTGGGCACCCGCGCCTCGTGCCAGCCGATATCGGTATTGAGGATGTCGACGCCGACGGCCTCCAATTCCTGTGCCAGGGCGACGATCTCGTCGAACGTCTGGCCCTTCTCCACGAGCTCGGCCATCGACAACCGGAACACGATGATGAAATCGGGGCCGACCTCGGCGCGGATGCGACGGGCGATCTCGACGGGCAGCCGACGCCGGTTCTCCGGGGTGCCACCCCACTTGTCGGTGCGCTTGTTCACCCGCGGTGCGAGGAACTGGTTGAGGAAATAGCCCTCACCGCCCATGATCTCGCAGCCGTCGTACCCGGCGAACTTGGCCAGGCCCGCGCAGCGCGCGTAATCGTCGATGGTGCTCTCGACGCCCTTCGACGACAGCGCCCGAGGCTTGAACGGGTTGATCGCGGACTTGATCGCCGACGCCGAAACGCTGGTCGGCATGTAGGAATAGCGCCCCGCGTGCAGGATCTGGATGGCGATCTTGCCGCCCTCGGCGTGCACCGCCTTGGTGATCGTGCGATGCCGGTACGCCTCGGTCTTGTTGGTGAGCTTGCCGCCGAGCGGCAGCAACCAGCCGGTGCGGTTGGGGGCGTAGCCGCCGGTGATGATCAGGCCGACACCGCCGCGGGCCCGCTCGGCGAAGTAGGCGGCCAGCTTGTTGGTGTCCCAGGCGCGGTCCTCCAGACCGGTGTGCATGGAGCCCATGACCACGCGGTTGCGCAGCGTGGTGTGGCCGAGGTCGAGGGGCTCGAACAGATGGGGATAGGCAGTCATGGGCGGTCGTCACCTTTTCGCGGTCGCAGGGCCTGCAGTACTTCGTCGCACCATTCGAGGTAGCCGGACTCCGCGCGGATGCCCGCGCGAAGCACCAGATACTGGTGCAGAGCGGTGCCGGAGAGCTGGTCCGGCACCGGGAAGAATTTCTTTTCGCTGAGGCGGTACTCGTCGAGGCGCTGGGCGTGCTGGCCGCGATGGCGCTCCACCTCGGCGCAGACGGCATCGATGTCGCCGTACGCGGCGGCGCGGATCTTCACGCCCAGTTCGTCGCGGGCGGGGGTGGCGTCGGTGGGCTCGGCGAGCCAGCGGGCGATCTCGGCCTGACCGGCCGGAGCCACCGAGTACACCTTCTTGTCGGGTTTGCCCTGCTGGTTCACCGATTCGACGGTGACCCAGCCGGAGGACTCCATCCGCTTGAGCACCCGGTAGATCTGCTGGTGGGTGGCACTCCAGAAGTAGCCGATCGACTTGTCGAATCGGCGAGCGAGCTCATAGCCCGACCCGGCCCGCTCGGTGAGCGAGACCAGTAGCGCGTGCTCCAGTGCCATGGCACGAGAGTATCCGGAACACTGGGTACTATGCAACCAGGTTCATATGAACTGACGGCGCGGATGTAATAGACGGCGTGGGTGCCGGTTCGCCGTTACTCTTCGGCGTATGACCGAGGTGAACGCGGCCGAAACCGTCGGCGAGGCGGCCGGACGCGGGCAGGTGCTGGCGTGGGGACTCTGGGATTGGGGATCGTCGGCGTTCCAGGCCGTGACGCTGACCTTCGTCTTCTCGGTGTATCTCACCGACAAAGTGGGCGAGGATCTGCCGGGGACGACACCGGCCAGTGCGTGGCTGGGCTGGGCGCTGGCGGGGGCGGGACTGATCGTCGCGCTGACGGCGCCGGTCTGCGGGCAGTACTTCGACGCGGTCGGTTCCCGTAAACGGGCCTTGGCGACCCTGACGGCGCTGACGATCGGCGCGATGTCGCTGATGTTCTTCGTCCGGGACGACTATCACGACCTCTGGCTCGGCCTGGCACTGCTCGCGTTCGCCTCGGCCACCTTCGAACTCGCCGGCGTCCCCTACAACGCGATGATGCGGCAGGTGTCGACACCGGCCACGGTCGGGCGGGTCTCCGGATTCGGCTGGGCGATGGGCTATTTCGGTGGCATCGTGCTGCTGCTGATCTGCTACGCGGGGTTCCTCGCCGGGGACGGTGACACCCGCGGCCTGCTCGCGATGCCCACCGATCAGGGCCTCAATGTCCGGCTCGTGATCGTGCTCGCGGCGGTGTGGTTCACCGTCTTCGCGCTGCCGGTGCTGTTCGCGGTCCCCGAGATGCCGCGCACCGGTGCCGACCCCGGCGCCGCGAAAGTCGGCTTCCTCGGTTCCTACCGGGTGCTCGCGCGTGACGTGCGGGAGCTGTGGGGTCAGGATCGGCACACGGTGTACTTCCTGCTGGCCAGCGCGGTGTTCCGGGACGGTCTGGCAGGCGTGTTCACCTTCGGCGGGGTGCTCGCGGTGACGGTGTACGGGTTCGCCGACGCCGATGTGCTGCTGTTCGGGATCGCCGCGAACGTCGTCGCGGGGGCGGCCGCGGTCGTGGCCGGGCGGTTCGACGACCGGATCGGGCCCAAACGGGTGATCGTGGCGTCACTGGTCGGGATGCTCGGGTGCGGCCTCGCCCTGCTGATGGTGTCGGGCTCGACGATGTTCTGGATCTTCGGGCTCGCGCTCACAGTGTTCGTCGGCCCCGCGCAGGCGTCGGCCCGGTCGTTCCTGGCCCGACTCGCACCGCCGGGACGAGAGGGTCAGCTGTTCGGCCTGTACACCACGACCGGCCGGGCGGTGTCGTTCCTGGCGCCCGCCCTGTTCGGGGTGTTCGTCTCGACCTTCCACAGCGACCGCGCCGGCATCGCCGGACTTCTGGTCGTGCTGGCGGTGGGTCTGCTGGTGCTGCTGCCGGTGCGTGCGCCGTCGCGCGCGGTATCCGCCGATATGTGACACCTCACCGGTGGGGCGGCGTCGAATTGTGTGTACGCCCGTACTCTGAGTTCAATCCGCGTTTTTGGGTACCCAGCCCGCGATGCCCAACGCGATCAGGCGCATCTGCATCACGGTGCGCTCCACGATCGCCGATTCCTCACGGGGGGTGGACGCGACGAACGCAGCGATACCGTCGGTCACGGTGGTGACCAGTAGATCCGCGGCGATCTCCAGCTCGGTGGTGCTCCACGAATCCAGTGCACGCAGGCGCGACAGATCGGCGACGATCTCGCGCACGATCAGCTGCATCTCCATCGCGATCGCCTGACGCAGCGGAGCAGGCCCGCCGTGACGCTCGCGAATGAGGAAGCCGAACAGGGCGCGTTTGGCGCGCACCTGCTCGAAGACGAAGCGGACCGTATCGGCCAGATGCGCGTCCGGTTTCCGCCTGACCTCGCGCAATGCCAGCCGCAGCGCGGTGACGCCCTCGTCGACGATCGTCGCGCCGAGGTCGTCGAGCGAGGCGAAGTGGCGGTAGAAGGCGGTCGGCACGATGCCGGCCGAACGGGCGATCTCACGCAGGCTCAATGCCGCGAATCCGCGCTCCGAGGCCAAGGCCAGGGTGCCGTCGAGGAGGGCTGCCCGGGTATGCGCTTTGCGCTCGTTGCGGGTTCCTGCCTGCTCAGTCACATCGGTGAGCATACATCCGTTCACCATAGCGGCCTTCGTCATGATGTTGTCCGCCTCACATTATTGCCGGTTGACAGTGGCCCGGGGTCATCGGGCACACTGGTGAGTGTACAGACGTGCACTGAAATTTGGAGCGTACGTCGAAGGACTTCTCAAAGGGGCAACGCGACATGGTGGGACTGATCGACCTGGTGCAGACGTTGACGACGCCGCACCCGCTGGACCGGTACCTGGAACTCGTCAACCCCGGGCTCACCGCCCGGGAGCTGCGCGCCGAAGTCACCCATGTCTCGCACGCGGTGCCGGGCTCGGTGACCCTCACCCTGCGCGCCTCGCGGCAGTGGCGCGGCCATGCCGCCGGTCAGTACGTGCAGATCGGCGTCTCGATCAACGGCGTGCGCCACACCCGCTGCTACTCGCCGATCGACCCCGAGAGCCAGGGCGAGCGCTACCTGCAGCTCACCGTCAAGGCGCACCCGGGCGGGCTGGTGTCGAACTACCTGCACGCCAATGCCAAGCCCGGCATGGTCGTCGACCTGGCGCCCGCTTCCGGTGTGTTCCACCTACCGCAGCAGCGGCCCGACAAGGTGCTGCTGGTCAGCGGCGGCAGCGGCATCACGCCGGTACTGTCGATGTTGCGGACCCTCGACGCCGAGGGTTACACCGGGCAGGTCACCTTCCTGCACTACGCGCGTCAGCCCGAGATGGTGCCGCATCGGGCCGAGCTGTCCTCGATCGCGCAGCGTCGCGCCAACTTCCGTATCGAGTACCGCTACCCGGTCGAGCCGGGCACGGTGATCGACGGTGAAACCTCCACCGGCAGTGGTTTCTTCGACTACGAGGAGCTCGAGCGGGTCGCACCCTGGTACGCCGATGCACAGACCTTCGTGTGCGGGCCGCCGCCGCTGATGCGGGCGGTCAAGACGATCTTCGAAGCCGAAGGTCTCGAAGACCGGGTGCTCAGTGAGGAATTCACGCTCACCACGGTCCCGACCGATCCGTCCGAGGCCACCGGCACCGTCACCTTCTCCGGCAGCGACGTCGCCGCCGACAACACCGGAGCAACGCTGCTCGAGCAGGCCGAAGCATCCGGCCTGACCCCGGAATACGGCTGCCGCATGGGGATCTGCTTCTCCTGCACCGCGACCAAGGTCTCCGGCTGCACCCGCAACGTCCGTACCGGCGAGCTCGACGCCGACCCCGACAAGCCCATCCAGATCTGCATCAACGCCCCTGTCGGCGACGTCGACATCGCGCTCTAGACCACCGATACCCAGAACCAACAAGGGGAGATACAGCCATGACGATCCTCACCGAAGGCAAAGACGGTCCGGTCATCCTGAGCCCGGATCAGGTCGAAGAACTCGGCGCCGCGCTCGACGCGATCCGCGCCCGCGTCGTCGACGATCTCGGCGAACGCGACCGCGACTACATCTACAACATCATCAAGACCCAGCGCGGCTTCGAGATCGCCGGCCGCGGCCTGATGTACCTGGGCTTCCTGCCGCCGTTCTGGCTGGCCGGCGTCGCCGCCCTCGGTGTGTCGAAGATCCTCGACAACATGGAGATCGGCCACAACGTCATGCACGGCCAGTACGACTGGATGCGTGAGCGCGGCATCAACTCCCGCGAATTCGACTGGGACACGGTCTGCCCGGCCGACCAGTGGAAGCACTCGCACAACTACATGCACCACACCTACACCAACATCGTCGACATGGACCGCGACATCGGTTACGGCATCCTGCGGATCGACGAGGCGCAGAAGTGGAACCCTTACTACCTGGGCAACCCGCTCTACGCCTTCCTGCTGATGACGTTCTTCGAGTGGGGCGTGATGCTGCACGACCTCGAAGCCGACAACATCATCAAGGGCAAGCGCAAGTGGTCCGACATCAAGCCGCTGCTCAAGGGCCAGGGTAAGAAGGCGGGTAAGCAGGTCCTCAAGGACTACGTGATGTTCCCGGCGCTCACCGGCCCGCTGTTCCTGTCGACCCTGGCGGGCAACGTGGCGGCCAACCTGGTGCGCAACGTGTGGACCTACTCGATCATCTTCTGCGGTCACTTCCCCTCGGGTGTGCAGACGTTCTCCAAGGAGGAGACCGAGGTCGAGACCCGCGGTGAGTGGTACGTACGCCAGATGCTCGGCTCGGCCAACATCAACGGCTCGCGGCTGTTCCACATCATGTCGGGCAACCTGTCGCACCAGATCGAGCACCACCTGTTCCCCGATATCCCGGCGAACCGGTACCCGGAGATCGCGCCCGAGGTGAAGGCGCTGGCCGAGAAGTACGGCCTGCCCTACAACACCGGTCGCTTCTCCAAGCAGATCGGTTCGGTCTGGGCCAAGATCTTCCAGCTCGCGCTGCCCGATCGTTTCGTGAATCGGGCGCCCAAGCCCGGTGTTATCGTTATGCGTAATCGGAAGGCAACCGAAGTGGGCGTGTAAATGGTCGGCAAATTCGAAAGCAATAAGGATCTGGTCCAGGAACTGACGTCCTCCGGTGCCCAGCGGGTCGGCAAGATCGCGACTCTGATCACCGGAACGGTCGCCGAGGTCGCTCGGGAGATCGGTGAGTTCGTCACCGACGCGATCGAGATGCGAGAAGCCGCGGCTGCCGCTCGTCGCGATGCGGCGCAGGACCGGGCCGAGGCGGAGTTCGCGAAGGCGCGCGACGTCGAGACCGACCCGGTCGATCTCGACGCCGCGGCCGAGGGCGATCTCGATCCGGCGCCCGTGTTCGCCGAACCGGGCGACAAGGCCTGACGATTCACCACACCGGCAACCGCCTGCGGTTCTCGGTGACATCGGTGATCAGATCCCGGTAGCCGTCGGTCAATTCGGCAAGACGACACCACTGCAGATGGGTGCGAGCCTCCCGCTGCCGTGGTGTCGTTGTCGTTGGGGCCGGTCCTGCGATGGCCTGCTGGGCGTCGATCCATTTCGCCGCCATCCGGTCGATCACCGCGCCGAGGGTCTCGGTGTGCAGCGAGGCGCCGTCGCGGTGTTCCACATGGGCGGCGACCCAGTCGTCGATGCGGGCGATCAGCGCGCCGCGGTCGTTGTCGATATCGTCGACCAGGCGCGCGCACGCCGCGCCGGTGCTGCTCGACGCGGCGGGGTCGCGTGCCTGCTCCAGCACTCTGCGCCGGCGATCGTGACAGCTCGCGAGCCCGCGGGCGGCGTCGAGAACCCGGTGCGGTGTCGGGTCGGGGTGGTCGGTTTCCAGAAAGGCCCGCAACAGCGCTGAAGGAGTCGGCAGCTGTGCGGCATCCGAACGGTGGCCGTGATCGATCGGCATGGGCACGCCCCCTGATAACGCTGTTGTGCATGGATACGCCAGAGCCGAGGAGGACGGGTGTGGGGTGCACTCCCCGGCACCGGCGTAGCCCCGCCCGGACGTCGACAAGAGTCCGCGACGCTGCGGGTGGAGAAGACGGCCCGGGGAAATCGGGACCCTTTCAGGAAAGCGCGATTCGGCGCCGACGCGCAATAGTATGGTGTACAAACCCGGTGGTCGGCGGAAATTGTTATCGACCATTACGGCCGGGTCTCCCCGCGAGCACTCCCGGGTAACCGCGGTGGCACATTTCCGGCAATCATTTCGGGGCCGAATGCACTAACCTCGATAATTGTGCCCGCTTACGTCTCATCGCCCGAGCTGACCTTCGGGTTCCTGTTCGCTCTGGAGGACCCAGAGCGCATCGCCGATGTCGTGCGCGGCCTCATGGAACGCCGTGCGGTGTCGGTGTTCCGGCTCGCGCGCCTGTCCGACGACGACGGACCCCCCGAGCGCTACGTCGTGAACTGGGCTGCCATCCCGCAGATTTCGATCACCACCGGCGCCCCGGACGACGAGGAACTGCGCGCGCAGCGGATCATGCTGGTCAACGCCTTCCTGGGGGAGGGCGGCGAGGTGAGCATGTACTCGGGAAACCCGGACGGACCGAGCTGAATTCAGCGGGTCGACTCGTAGATCCGGCGGACCACATCCTCGATATCGGGTTCCTCGATCGACAGATCGCGCACCTGCGCCCGGTCCGACACCGCCGCCAGTAAAGCCGCGGCAGTGGTCTTCTCGGCGTCGAACGCCAGACGCTGGCGCATGCCGCCCGCCTCACTGGAGAGCAACTGTGCCCCACACGGCAGATCATCGAGATCCGGTGTGGGAGCGGCCAGGTCGACCACCAGTACCCGGCGCGCGCCGACGGTGGCGCCGAGCCCGGCCAGTGAACCGTCGTACACCAGCCTGCCGTAATCGACGACGAGCACCCGATCACAGAGTCGTTCGATATCGCCCATATCGTGGGTGGTGAGCAGCAGCGTGGTGCCGCGCTCGATCCGTTCGGCGCGCAGGAACTCCCGTAATCGTTGTTTGGACAGCACATCGAGGCCGATCGTCGGCTCGTCCAGAATCACCAGCTCGGGCGAATGCAACAGTGCGGCCGCAACTTCCGCGCGCATGCGCTGACCGAGCGAGAGCTGGCGGACAGGGGTGTCGAGGGTGTCGGCCATTTCCAGCTGTTCCACCAGTTCGTGGGTCCGCTTGTCGGCGATATCGGGATCGAGGCGATGGATCGCGGCCAGGATCGCGAACGATTCGTGCAGCGGCAGGTCCCACCACAGCTGCGAACGCTGCCCGAACACGACGCCGATGCGCGAGGCGAGTTCCTTACGCTGACGCACCGGCTCGAGGCCGCAGGTACGCACGGTTCCGGTGGTCGGCACCAGGATGCCGGTGAGCATCTTGATGGTCGTCGACTTGCCCGCGCCGTTGGCGCCGATATAGCCGACCGCCGAGCCGCGTTCGATCCGGAAACTCATCCGGTCGACGGCGGTGATGGTGTCGCGATGTCGGCGCCAGCGGCTGCCGTTCTTGCGGTACACGGTGAATTGCCGGGTGAGGTCATCGATGTCGATGATCGGATCCTGGTGCTCGTGCTCGTGCTCGTCCATCGTTATCCCCCTCCTCCCTGATAGTGCCTCGTACCGATCCGCCATGCCGCCGATGCGAGCAGCCACACCCACGCCGCGGCGAGTGGCGTCAGCCACGCCGACCACGCGGGCAACAGTGGTGGGCCCGGCAGACCGAGCAGGGCGATCGTCGGCACGTATGCCGTGAACGCGACGGGAATCGCGAACCCGAACAACAGTTTCAGCGGTGTCGGGAACACCGAGGCCGGCTGCATCGCGGCGAACGAACCGCCGTAGGTGAAGCTGTTGGTGAGCTCGGCACCGTCGATCAAGAAGAACTGTAGTCCGGCCGCGCATACGAAAAGGCCACAGAACAGCGCGATTCCACTGATCAGGGTGATCACGATCAAGGTAACCGGGGCGATGCCCCAGTCGATATCGTTGCGCCACAGCCCGATCCCGAGCACGATCACCGCGACCGCGGCCCGCGCGAGTCTGCGTAACGAGATGTCACTGGTCACCAGCTGCAACAGCAACGGTTGTGGGCGAAGGTGATACGCGTCGAGGGTGCCCATCCGGATCATCGAGGGCAGGGAATCCAGATGCCCGACCGCGACCTGGGCCAGCGCGAACGAGGTGTTGGACAGCCCGAACAGCAGCAGCGCCGCATCCACATCGAGGCCGCCGAGGGTCTTCACGTTGTGGAAGATGACCCACACCTCGGCGAACTCCACCAGCCCGATCAGGAAGGCGCTGAACACCTCGGTGGCGAACGAGAGGCGGTACACCTGCTGTGCTTTCACACGCGAACGCAATACTGCGAGATAGGGAGTGAACCAGGTCCCGGCAACAACGCGCGCGGAATCCGGTTCAGCCACCCTGTACCTCCAGCCTGCGTTGTCCCGCCCGCAGCAACACCCTGCCGAGCAGTCCGATCACCAACACCCAGAAGCCTTGTATCGCAACGATGATCAAGGCATCCGACCCGGCGGCCCGCCCTGACAGCGTATCGATCGGGGCCTGCAGGATGGAGGGAAACGGCGTAGACATGGCGACGACACGCAACCAGTCGGGGAACATGTGCACCGGGACGAAAAGCCCGGCCAGGAACGTTCCGACGATCTGGTACAGCACCCGGATGCCGCGGATCTCGACCACCCAGAACCCGATCAGCGCCACCGCGAACAGGCACAGAAACGACAGGGCCACCGCGAGCAGCACACTGATCAGGCCGAGCAGATAGGCCACCGGCGTACTCGGCATCGACAAACCGAAGGTGGCGGCGCCGATGACGATGCTCGGGACACCGCGCGGCAGGATCGTGCAGGCGGCGCGGCCCATGTCGGTGGCCAGGTAGCCGAGTTGCACGTCGATCGGACGCAGGAAGTCGATCGCGACGTCACCGGACTTGATCCGGTCGACCAGGTCGATCTGCGGTCCCATGAACTGAGTGGCGCCCAGCAACGCCTGCGACAACCACACATAGGCCCCGATGGTGCCCTCGTCGTACCCGCCGAAATCACCGGCGGCACGCACCGCCGCGACCATTACCGCCGCACGAACGAACCCGAACACACAGTTGGTGAACAGCCCGGCGAACATCGCCAGCTTGTATTGGGCCTGCCGCTTGAATCCCGCCCGCGCCAGCGTCCAATACACCCGGAAAGCCCCAGGCTTGCGACGTCGCCGCACCGCGAAGGCAAGCCCACCATCCCCCGCCACATTGCCCCGCACAATCAGTCAACTCTAGGCCGATCGCCACGAATCAGGACGAGAACGGCACGGATCGCCGACGCCCGCCGCGCACAGGGCTATCGGCACATGCTCAGTCCTTGGGGAAGCCCGTCGCGAACAAGATCGCGATGGCGACCGAGCTGACCACGGAGATGGCAAGGATGATCCACATGGGGCGAAAGATTACCCGGCCCGGGCCACCACCCCGGCATCGCACCGCCGTGACCGGCATCAGTGCAGGTCACGGCGGTGTCTGAGAGGCCGGCGGCAGCCCGCTATTCGTCGACCACCGTGATCGCGGCCTCGTTGGCGTCGATCTCCGGGTCGGAGGGATTCGCGTCGGACTTCACCGTGATGCGCGACTTGTCGATGCCGTCGCCCTCGAGCGCGGCCGCGATGTTGTCACCGCGTGCCTCGGCCAGGGATTTGGCCGAGGCGATATTCGAATCCTCGGCGTAGGTCGTGATCTGGATCTCGGTGTCGTTGCCCTGCAACGGGACGGCTACCGCTTTGAGCGTCGCGACGGCGGCCGCGCTGAGATCGGAACTACCCGCGTCGAAGGTGATCGGTGCGGCAGCCAAGACCGTGTTGATCGCGTCCTGCACCGCTTGCTCCGCGGTATCGCGGACCGTGCTCATCATCGACGACGCGGTCGCGGCGACGCTGCTGCGCATGGTGTCGGCCTGGGTGGTCGAGGTGGTCGAGGTGGTCGAGGTGGTTGCCGGTGCGGAAGAGTCGTCATCGGAGCTACACGCCGCGGTCATCAACAGAACCACCGCGATCGATGCGATCCCGCAGACGCTGTTTCTGATCTTCATCGGATTCTCCTTGTTCGTGAGTGCCGGACAGTGGGTTGTGCGGAAGAGAGTTGTGCTTCGGTCAGTTCGCTGGATCGGATTCGCCGTGCGGGCGCCGGGGTATCCGCCCGGTGCAGAACAGCGCCGCGATGGCGAGCAGCGCGGTGACGAAGAACGCGACGCGCAGGGCATCCAGGCGCGCCGCCTCGTTGAGGTCGAGGATCTCGGCTGCCCGCTGCTCGGGGACTGCGTTCTCGCCCAACACCTCCCGTAGCTGGGTGTCGGACAGGAAGGGGACACCTGCGGCCAATTCGGTGGAGGCCTGTTGTTTCATCGCGGGCGCCACATCGGGGTGGTCGTTGATCCCCGCGATGACCGAGGTGCTCAGTGTCGCGATGAGTACCGAGCCGACCAACGCCGTTCCCAGGGACGCACCGAGATTGGAGGCCGTGTTCTGCAGCCCGCCGACCTCGGCGCTCTGCGAGTCCGGCACGGCCGACACGGTGACCGCGCCGAGCTGAGAGGCCAAGGCTCCCAATCCCAGCCCCATCAACACCATGGGGACGGCGACCACGCTCGCGTTGGCGCCGGGATTCATGCCTGCCACGAGGAAGAGGATGCCGACGATCATGGCGGTCATCCCGGCGCGCACGACGCGGCGCGGGTCGGCCCGCGGCCAGATCTTCGGTATTCCGGCCGCGGCCAGCAGCAATGCCACCGAGAGCGGAACCAGGCGCAACCCGGTCTGCAGAGCGTCGAGCTCGAGGACCACCGTCAAGAACAGCGGGACGGTGAAGAACACCCCGGCTTGCACGGTGAACTGGCCGAGAAACATCGTGAGGCCGCCGGTGAGCTGGCGATTGCGGAACAGCGCCGGGTCGACCAGCGGTTCGCCACCGGTCTCGGCGAGATGGTTCTGCCAGCGCGCGAACACATACAGCAGCAGCAGTCCGCCCAGCAACAGCCAGACGACCGGCGAGAGCCCGCCGAGCGCGGTGCCGCCCGGTTTGGGTTGGACCCAACCCCACTCACTCGAACGCAGGACGCCGTAGACGATCATGCCGAGGCTGAGCACCGAGAGCACGGAACCGAGCAGGTCGATCCGGACCTTCGCCAGCGCGACGTCGTCGATCCGCCGTAGCGCGACAAGGATGACCACGACCAGAACCGCCTCGCCGGCGAACACATAGCGCCACGACGCGAACGTCGTCACCGCACCGCCGATCAGCGGGCCCGCGGCGACGGCCATCGCACCGGCTGACGCGACCAGACCGTAGGCGTAGCTGCGGCGTTCGGGCGCGAAGTTGCCCGCGACCAGGGCGACGATCGCGGGCATGATCAACGCGGCACCGATGCCTTCCAGCAGCGACCAGCCGATCAGCAACACGAGCAGGTTCGGCGCCGCCGCGGTGGTGAGCGAACCCACGCCGTAGATGACGAGCCCGAACGCGAACGCTCGACGCCGGCCGATGACGGTGCCCACCTTGCCGCCGGTGATCATCAATGTCGCCATGACGAGCGTGTACAGCGTGATCGCCGTCTGGATGCCGGTGATGGGGGTGTCCAGGTCCTCGGCGACGTCGGCCATCGACACGTTCATCACCGAGCTGTCCAGCGTCATCAGGAACTGGCCGGACGCCAGTACGAGCAGCACCAGACCGGATCCGGCGGCCACTGCTTTCGACGGGCCGCTCGAACTCATGAGCCAGTGTTCCCGGGCATCAGGGCCTCACTTCTGCGACCAGGGCGAAGGTGTGGACGACAGTCAGCGTCACACACCGGCAGCGGTCGCGGCTCACCCGAAAAGGGTGAGTCGGCGAACACCGCTCGACATGGTCGCTGTCGGCCGCTCCTTGCTCCAGGACACGGAGCGGTGTCCGAAACCAGGCAAATGCGTCGCCATTGCGCACGCTGTTCCGCAGCGGTCGGGCCGGAGGTAGATTCGATATGCGGCAG
Source organism: Nocardia sp. NPDC056952 (assembly GCF_042674185.1). NCBI lineage: Bacteria > Bacillati > Actinomycetota > Actinomycetes > Mycobacteriales > Nocardiaceae > Nocardia > Nocardia sp. NPDC056952. Next base: position 888,305 of record NZ_JBHURA010000002.1, read on the forward strand.
AGGCTGAATTGCGTGTGCGGTCGTCGCCGCGACGGCATCGAACAGCTGTCAGGTGTGGCGCCGGAAGAATATTCCGTGTGCCTGTCAAGTACGTCCGATCCACAATTCGAGGTGCAATACCTATGACACCGGATGAACTCATGGAAGAGGCATGCAGGCTGGCGAAAGAGTCTGTCGACAACGATTGGGGTGGACCGTTCGGCGCCGTGATCGCGAAGGACGGAGTGATCGTCGCGCGCGGGCAGAATCGGGTGCTGCTCACCGGTGATGCCACCGCACACGCCGAAATAGAAACCATCCGCAAGGCGACCCAGGTACTCAACGGCGAGGCTCCGAGTATTTCCAAAGGGCACCAGAACGAGTCGACGCTGGAATTGGTCCCGCGACCCGAGGGATCTCCCGACAAGGTTCCGGAACGCGCGAGAATGTTGATGGGGATGGAGATATTCATCAGCGGCGCGCCCTGTCCCATGTGTATGAGCGCAATCTATTGGTCACGTCTCGACGCCGTGCATTTCGCGAGCGATCTGGCGGACACCAGCGAAATCGGCTTCGACGACGCGTATCAATACGAAGACTTCACGAGGCCGCTGCCCGAGCGGTCCGTGAAAATCGAACAGTTCCGCAGGGATCTGGGCGCCGAAGCGTACAAGACCTGGGCCGAGAAGGCCGACAAGCACCCGTACTGACATGACGGCCTCGAAGGCTCCGTCGCCGAGGCCCGCCGCGGCGACGGTGGTCATCACTCAGCAGCCCCGTGTCGGCCGCGAGGACGAGTTCCGGCGGTGGCAGGCGGAGGTGAACGACGCGGCGGCGGCCTTTCCGGGATTCCTCGGCGCCGACGTGACGCCACCGGGTGACGCTCGGTCCGACTGGTCGGTCGTGTATCGGTTCGACGACATCGTCAACCTCAAGCATTGGCTCGCCAGTGATACCCGGGAAGAGCTTCTCGCGCGCGGAACCGCGCTCTTCGAGCGGCCGTCGACGCAGCATGTGCTGGTCGACGAGCCGGACGAGGAGGTAGCGACTGTCGTCGTCTCGCACCCCGTGGCGTCCGGACGCGAGACGGAATTCATCGCGTGGCAGGACCGGATGACCGAGGTCGAACGGACTTTTCGAGGCTTTCGCGGATCCGGGCTGCACCGGCCGATCCCCGGAGTCCAGAGTGACTGGACGATCATCTATTCCTTCGCTTCGGCCGAGCATCTCGACCACTGGCTCGAATCGCCCCAGCGCAAGGCCCTGCTCGAGGAAGCGCCGGACTTCCGGGACTTCGAGGTTCACCGGATCGCCAACCCCTACGGGTCGTGGTTTCCGCCGAGCCAGACCGGCGAGGACGGCGGTCCGGCGTCGTGGAAGACGGCCCTGTCGGTCCTGGTAGGGCTGTATCCGACGGTCGTGATCCTCACCGTGATCATCGCCGAGATCTGGCCGGGCGCGCAGCTGTGGATCAGCCTGCTGGTCGGGAACATCCTGTCGGTCAGCCTGCTGACCTGGGTGGTGATGCCGGTCGTCACCCGCGCGCTGGGATTCTGGATGCGATCGAGCCCTCGCCCCGACCCCCGCACCGACCTGGCGGGTCTCGCCTGCTCGGTGGGTTTCCTGACACTCGCCGCGATCTTCTTCTACTTGGTGACGCGGGTGTTCTGGACGCTTCCGTGACGTCGTCCCCGCCGATGCGAAAAGTCCCTGGCTGGTAGGCGTCAAGCTCGGAACCCGTGGCGGCCCTGACCTAATGTTCGTGCAGGTCAGGGCCGCGTTGCGCCCCCGGCAGGAATCGAACCTGCGACCTAGGGATTAGAAGGCCCTTGCTCTATCCAACTGAGCTACGGAGGCAGTCGCATCAACCTTGGCCGAAGTCGGCCACGCTGTCCAGCTCGAAAAGTATAGCGACCGACCGGATCGTCGAGCGCAGGCTCGGGTGAGCGCCCCCTCGGGGCGTCGCCGGGCACGTCGAACTACCCTCGTTGTCATGTCGTTATCGCAGGACCCCACCGCTGGACCCGCCGTCGACGGCGGACCGCCGGCGGATACGGGTCCGGCGGCGCCGTTCGGTGTACTCAGCGTCGTGGCCGGGTGTATCGCCGCGGTTGTCGCGGCCATGGTGGTCGGGTTGTCGGCGGCGCACGCGCTCAGCTTGCTCGGTATACCCGATCCGGGGGCGTTGACAACATATGGATTGCCCGCGTTGCGCGCGGTGGCCGATCTGGCCGCCGCGATGACCGTCGGCTCCCTGTTGTTCGCGGCGTTCCTGCTGCCCCCGCGCGACGGCGGTCTGCTCGAGGTCGGCGGTTATCGGGCGGTGCGCCGAGCCTCCGACGCCGCGCTGGTGTGGGCCGCGAGCGCGGCGCTGTTGGTGCCGTTGACAGTGTCGGATACGACCGGTCAGCCGGTGAGTGCCATCTGGCGACCCGAAGTGCTGTGGCCGGTGATCACGCAGGTCGAGGTAGCGGGAGCCTGGCGGACAACGGTGTTGTTCGCGCTGATCGTGGCGATCGGCTGCCGGTGCGCGTTGCGCTGGGGCTGGACGCCGGTGCTGCTGGCAGGCGCGTTGGTGACCATGATGCCGCTGGCGCTGACCGGGCACTCGTCCTCCGGTGGCTCCCACGACGTGGCGACCAACTCCCTGATCCTGCACATGGTGTCGGCCTCGGTCTGGGTGGGCGGGCTGATCGCGGTGCTGGCGCACGCGATGCGTGGCGGCGCGAACACCGATGTCGCCGCCCGCCGGTTCTCGATGGCCGCGACCGTCTCGATCGTGGTGATCGGCCTCAGCGGCGTCGTCAATGCCTGGGTGCGGGTGCCCGTTTCGGACCTGTTCACCACCACGTACGGCAGGCTGGTGCTCGCGAAAGCGGCCGCGCTGCTGGTGCTGGGCGCCATCGGCTACCTGCAGCGCCGGGCCGCGCTGCCCGCGCTGGCCGCCGATTCGCGCGACCGCGGCGCGCTCGTCCGTTTCGCCGGCGTGGAGATGCTGATCTTCGCGGCGACCATCGGCCTGGCAGTCGGCCTCGGCCGCACCCCGCCACCGCCACCGACCGCGGTGCCGACGCCGGTCGAAGTGGAGCTGGGCTACACCCTCGCGGGCCCGCCGACCGTGAGCCGCCTGCTGTTCGACTGGCGCTTCGACCTGATCTTCGGAACCCTGGCGATCGTGCTCGCCGCGCTCTATCTGCTCGGCGTCCACCGGTTGCGCAAGCGCGGCGATGCCTGGCCGGTCGGGCGGACCATCGCCTGGTGCAGTGGCTGCCTGGTGCTGTTGCTGGCCACGTCGTCGGGGGTCGGGCGCTACGCGCCGGCGATGTTCAGCGTGCACATGGGCGCGCACATGGCGTTGTCGATGCTGGCGCCGATCCTGCTCGCCCTCGGCGGCGCGGTGACCCTGGCATTGCGCGCGCTCCCGCCCGCGGGCCGCGGTGGTGTGCCGGGGCCACGCGAGTGGATTCTGGCAGCCGTGCACAACCCGGTCTCGCGGTTCCTCACCCAGCCCGTGGTGGCGTCGCTGATCTTCGTCGCCGGGTTCTACGCGCTGTATCTGGGCGGAATCTTCGACACCTATGTCGACTCGCACGCCGCCCACCTGATGATGAACACGCACTTCCTGCTCAGCGGCTACCTGTTCTACTGGGTGGTGATCGGCATCGATCCCAAGCCGCGCGAGGTCGCGCCGCTGACCAAGCTCGCGATGGTGTTCGGCACGCTGCCCTTCCACGCGTTCTTCGGCATCGCGCTGATGAGCATGACCACCGTGCTGGGCGACTGGTTCTATCGCACCCTCGACCTCGGCTGGAACATCGACCTGCTCGCCGACCAGCGCAACGGCGGCAGTTTCGCCTGGGCCAGCGGTGAGGTGCCGCTGGTGGTGGTGATGCTCGCCCTGCTGATCCAGTGGTCGCGCAGTGACACCAAGCTGGCCAAGCGCACCGACCGGGCCGCCGATCGCGACAACGACGCCGACCTGACCGCCTACAACGCGATGTACGCCGAGCTGGCGCGGCGTGACGGCGAGGTCCGCCGGTGAGCGGATTCGGTGTGCCGTCGAGCGAATCGACCGAGCGGGCCGAACCGGTGCGGGTGCTGCGCACCGATGTGCGGGCGGCGCGGCGGCGGCTGGCCGGGCGGGTACGCAAGACACCGGTGTTCCACACGAGTGTGGACGGGCCGAACGGGCCGGTGCCGGTGTCACTGAAAATGGAATTCCTGCAGCACGGCGGCACATTCACGGTGCGTGGCGCGCTCAACGCGCTGTTGTCGGTCGACAGCGGCACCGACCATGTGGTTGTCGCCTCGGCGGGCAACGCGGGCATCGCGGTGGCGCTGGCCGCGGCACAGCTCGGCAAGGAATGCACGGTCGTCGTGCCGGAATCCGCGCCGCACACCAAGGTGGCCGCGATGTGGGCGCACGGCGCCGAAGTGCTGTGGCACGGAACGACGTACGCCGAGGCTCAACGCCGGGCGCTCACCCTGGCCGCCGAGCGCGGTGCCGACCATCTGCATGCCTACGACATGCCCGCGGTGGTGGCGGGCGCCGGCGTCATCGGGCTCGAGCTGGAAGAACAGGTGCGCGGCAGGCCGCCGGTGCTGGCCGCGGTCGGCGGCGGCGGGCTGATCGCGGGCCTCGGGGCGGCACTGGGCAAGCGCAGGGAGATCGTCGGCATCGAATCCGAGCACATACCGGTGCTCTCGGCGGCACTCGCGGCGGGCGCGCCGGTCGATATCGACGTGGCTTCGTATGCCACCGAGCTGCTGTGCGCGACCAGGGTCGGCGATATCGCCTTCGATATCGCCCAGCGGCACCAGATGCCCGCGGTCGCGGTGGCCGACGACGCGGTCGCCGCCGCCCGCGAATACCTCTGGCGGGAGTTCCGCGTGGTGGTCGAGCTCGAAGGCGCCGCCGCGCTGGCCGCCGTGCAGAGCGGTGTGTACACGCCGGAGCCCGGCGTACGGCCGATCGTGGTGCTGTGCGGAGCGAACACCGAGCTTCCCGTGCTCTGACACCGGCGTTGTCCACAACTGCCCGCTTCATCCACAGATTCACTGCGCGCCGCCCACACCCCCGTTCGCCAGGTCATTCTTGGGTGGTCAGAGCGATAACGGTGGATTCGAGCGGGGGCGAGCACGATGTACGAGGCACACGCGACGGTGATCGGGACCGTCATCACCCATCCGATGCGGCGCGATCTCAGCAACGGTGAGCAGATGCTCACGTTCCGGATGGCGAGCAATTCGCGGCGATTCGACGTCAAAACAGGGGAGTGGACCGACAACGGCACGTTGTATCTCACGGTCTCGTGCTGGCGCAGGCTGGTGGCAGGGGTGGATCGATCGTTGCACCGCGGCGACCCGGTGATCGCCTACGGGCAACTCCGCTCGCACGAGTACCGCGGCAAGGACGGAACCGAGCGGCGGGATCTGGAGATGCGCGCGGTGGCGGTCGGGCCCGATCTGGCGCGCTGCCACGCGAGCGTTGTCCGCCGGTCCGAGGGCCTGCGATCACTGCCGCACGCGACGGTGCGGAATATTTCCGACCCCCGCGGCGCTGCCCTACCGAAGGCCGACGACGCTGCCACCGGGTATGCGTCCGCCGAAGCCGTTGCCGTAGCCTGTACGACCGTGGCGGATCCTGTCCCCGCGCGATCGCCGGACGTGGTGTCGAGCACCAACGGTGCCGAGCAGGTCGACGCATGAGGGTCGTTTCCGCGGCACTCGACCCTTCCGTATCCCGTCCCCGTTTCTCCCACCGATAGGCTTCCGCGTATGGCTGAGTTCATTTATCAGATGATCAAGGTTCGCAAAGCGCACGGCGACAAGGTCATCCTCGACGACGTGTACTTGAACTTCCTTCCCGGCGCCAAGATCGGTGTGGTGGGTCCCAACGGCGCGGGTAAATCCAGCGTGCTGAAGATCATGGCGGGACTGGACCGGCCGAACAACGGTGAGGCGTTCCTCGGCGCGGGCGCCACGGTCGGCATCCTGCAGCAGGAGCCGCCGCTCAACGAGGAGAAGACCGTCCGCGGCAACGTGGAGGAGGGCCTCGGCGAGGTCAAGGTCAAGCTGGATCGGTTCAACGAGATCGCTGAACTGATGGCCACCGAGTACTCCGACGAGCTCATGGACGAAATGGGCAAGCTCCAGGAGTTCCTCGACCACGCCGACGCCTGGGATGTCGACTCCCAGCTCGAGCAGGCCATGGACGCGCTGCGCTGCCCGCCGCCGGACGCGCCGGTCACCAACCTCTCCGGTGGTGAGCGCCGCCGCGTCGCGCTGTGCAAGTTGCTGCTGAGCAAGCCCGATCTGCTGCTGCTCGACGAACCGACCAACCACCTCGACGCCGAGAGTGTGCTCTGGCTCGAGAAGCACCTCGCCGATTACCCCGGCGCCGTGCTGGCCGTCACCCACGACCGGTACTTCCTCGACAATGTCGCCGAGTGGATCCTCGAGCTCGACCGTGGGCGTGCCTACCCCTACGAGGGCAACTACTCCACCTACCTGGAGAAGAAGGCACAGCGTCTCGAGGTCCAGGGCAAGAAGGACCAGAAGCTGCAGAAGCGCCTCAAGGACGAGCTGGCCTGGGTGCGGTCCGGCGCCAAGGCCCGCCAGGCCAAGAACAAGGCTCGACTGGGTCGCTACGAGGAGATGGCGGCCGAGGCCGAGAAGCACCGCAAGTTGGACTTCGAGGAGATTCAGATCCCCGCGGGTCCGCGACTGGGTGACATCGTGGTCAACGTGTCGCACCTGGACAAGGGCTTCGGCGACCGTCAGCTCATCAAGGATCTGTCGTTCACGTTGCCGCGCAACGGTATCGTCGGCGTCATCGGACCCAACGGTGTCGGTAAGACGACGTTGTTCAAGACCATCGTCGGTCTCGAATCGCCCGACAGCGGTGAGGTGAAGGTCGGCGAGACGGTCAAGCTGAGCTATGTCGACCAGAACCGTGGAGGCATCGACCCGAAGAAGAACGTCTGGCAGGTCGTCTCCGAAGGTCTGGACTTCATCCAGGTCGGCAACCAGGAGATGCCTTCGCGCGCCTACGTCAGCGCGTTCGGCTTCAAGGGGCCGGATCAGCAGAAGCCGGCGGGTGTGCTCTCCGGTGGTGAGCGCAACCGCCTGAACCTGGCGCTGACCCTCAAGGAGGGCGGCAACCTGATCCTGCTCGACGAACCGACCAACGACCTCGACGTCGAAACCCTCAGTTCGCTCGAGAACGCGCTCGATCAGTTCCCCGGCTGCGCGGTCGTGATCTCCCACGACCGGTGGTTCCTCGATCGCACCTGCACCCACATTCTGGCGTGGGAGGGCGACAACGACAATGACGCCAAGTGGTACTGGTTCGAGGGCAACTTCGAGGCGTACGAGGCGAACAAGATCGAGCGTTTGGGCGCCGAAGCCGCTCGCCCGCACCGTGTTACGCACCGCAAGCTGACGCGCGACTGATACGCGCGGCCCGCACGACGGCCCGGTGGAACGATCTGTGAACGGTCGCTCCGCCGGGCCGTCGGCGTTGTGCCGATCGGTGCTCCCGTCGTTCACCCAGCATTCCGCAAGTTACCGGCGCGGCAAGCCCGAATTCCCTCAGCGTGTTCGAGTAGCCGGAGCTAGTCTCGAAAATGCGTCACCTGCGTTGCGAAATCGAAGCGAACCACAATCCATGGGAGTGGGCTAAACGATGACGGTCTCGTCGGAAATCTCCAGCGCGGCGTGGGCCGCGGGAATGCCGCAGAGCTTGCGCGGCGATCTCGCGACTCTCGAGGAGGCGTATTTCCGACACGTCGATGCCGGTGACGTGGACTTCCCGATCCCCGGAATCACCCAGATCTTCCGGCACCACATGGAATTGGCCGCCGTTCGGATGCCGGGTAAGGCCAGCGTGCGAGTGCATCATCCCGATGACGGGACCGGGATGGGCGCCGCGGTGCAGGTCGTCACCGACGACATGCCGCTGCTGGTGGAGTCGATCACCGCGGCGCTGGGCCGGATGCAGGTGAGCGTCTCCGAGGTGATCCACCCGATCTTCGAGGTTGTCCGCGACGAGAAGGGCCACCTCACCGGCGCCGCGGCGCACGAGGTGGACGGCCACGGCGCGACCGGGCTCACCGAATCGTGGATGCACCTGCAGCTGCACCCGTCGACCGGCCGGGCCCAGCTCGATCACATCGAACGCACCATGCCCGAGGTGATCGACGACGTCCGCCAGGTGATCGACGACACCGAGGCCATGGCCGCGGTGCAGAGTTCGCTCGCCGACGCGCTCGACCGTTCCGCCGCCCAGGGCTCCACGCCGTTCCCCGCCGTCGATGTGGCCGATTGCGCCCAGCTGCTGCGGTGGCTGGCCGCGGGCAACTTCACCCTGCTGGGTTATGCCCGCTACCGACGCGGCGTCGAGGACGGCCACACGGTGTCCACCGTGGTGCCCGGTGCGAGCCTGGGTGTGCTCCGTCCCGATGTCGGCACCGATTTCAAAGTGCCCATCAACGGTGAAGACCGCCCGTTGCTGCTGCTCACCCAGGGTCTGGTGCGCGCGACCGTGCACCGCTCGGTGTACCCGTACTTCGTCGGTGTCGCCGATGTCGACGAGACGGGCGCCGAGGTGGGTGTGCACCTGTTCATCGGCGTGTTCACCGTCAGCGCGGTGCACGAGAACGTGCTCGACATCCCGGTGATCAACCGCCGGGTGCGGACCGCGATCGAGGGCGCCGGGTTCGACAAGGACTCCTTCTCCGGGCAGGCGATGCTCGAGGTGATCGAGTCGTTCCCGCGCACCGAACTGTTCTCGGCCGACACCGAGACCATGCGCCGCACCGCCGTCGCGGTGCTCGGCGTCGGCCTGCGCAGGCAGGTCCGGCTCTTCCTGCGCAGCGATGGCTACGGCCGCTTCGTGGCCTGCATGGTGTATCTGCCGCGCGATCGCTACACCACCGCCGTACGCCTGGAGATGCAGGAGATCCTGGTCGCCGAACTCGGTGGCGTGGATATCGACTACTCGGCGCGGGTGAGCGAAAGTGAGCTCGCCAGTGTGTATTTCACGGTGATGATGCCCGCCGAGTCCACCGGCGAGGCAGGACCCGACACCTCAGAGGACAACCGGCTGCGTCTGCAGGGCCTGCTCAACGCGGCCAGTCACACCTGGGACGACCGGATCGGTGACGCGGTCGCCTCTTCCACCGTGCTCGATCCCGCTGTGGTCAAACGGTATTCGGAGGCGCTGCCCGAAAGCTACAAAGAGGACTTCGCGCCCGCCCGCGCGCTGGCCGACATCGTGCGCCTCGAGCGACTCACCGAAGGCGGCATCAGGCAGCACCTCTATCGCAGGCCCGAAGCGGCGCCCGGTTCGTGGCGCTTCAGCCTCTACATCGCCGGTTCCGGTGTCTCACTGAGCCAGGTCCTCCCGGTCTTGCAGAGCCTGGGTGTCGAGGTGGTCGACGAACGGCCCTACCAGCTCGAACACGAAGGCGGCACCGAGCGCTGGATCTACGATTTCGGTTTGCAGGCTCGTCCGGAGCTGCTGCGCAACGCACTGGGCGGCGATCTCGACGCCGCACTGCTCGAGGCCCCCGGCCAGCTCGACGCCCTGCGTACCCGGTTCACCGATGCCTTCGAGGCGGTCTGGTACGACCGGGCCGAAGCCGACGGTCTCAACGAACTCGTGCTGCGTGCCGGCCTGCCGTGGCGGTCGGTCGCGATCCTGCGCGCGTACGCGAAATACCTGCAGCAGGCCGGATTCCCGTACTCCCAGGTCAATATCGCCCGCGTGCTGCTGGCCCATCCGGAGGTCGCGCGCGATTTCGTCGACCTGTTCGCCGCCCGCTTCGATCCGGCCATCGTCTCCGCCGAGGCCGCCGCCGAGCTCGAGGCGCGGGTGCGGGCCGGGATCGACGAGGTGGTCAGCATGGACGCCGACCGCATCCTGCGGGCCATCCTCGGCCTGATCAAGGCCACGCTGCGAACCAACAACTATGTCCTCGACGACGACGGTCGCCCACGTGACTACCTGGCGCTGAAGGTCGAGCCGCGCGAGATCGCCGAACTGCCCAAGCCGCGACCGCAATTCGAGATCTTCGTGTACTCGCCGCGGGTCGAGGGCGTGCACCTGCGGTTCGGCTCGGTGGCGCGTGGCGGCCTGCGCTGGTCGGACCGGCTCGAGGACTTCCGCACCGAGATCCTCGGCCTGGTGAAGGCGCAGGCGGTGAAGAACGCGGTGATCGTGCCGGTCGGCGCCAAGGGCGGTTTCGTGGTGAAGCGTCCGCCCGCCCCGATCGGTGACCCGGCCGTCGACCGCCAGGCGAGTATCGCCGAAGGCGTCGCCTGCTACCGCACCTTCATCTCCGGGCTGCTCGACGTCACCGACAATGTCGACCTGGCCACCGGCGCGGTGCTGCCGCCCGATCGCGTGGTCCGCCGCGACAGCGACGACACCTACCTGGTGGTCGCCGCCGACAAGGGCACCGCCAGCTTCTCCGATATCGCCAACGATGTGGCCACCCGCTACGGCTTCTGGCTCGGCGACGCCTTCGCCTCCGGTGGCTCGGCGGGGTACGACCACAAGGCGATGGGGATCACCGCCAAGGGGGCGTGGGAAGCGGTCAAACGCCATTTCCGTGAGATGGACATCGACACCCAGAGCCAGGAATTCACCGTGGTCGGCGTCGGTGACATGAGCGGTGACGTGTTCGGCAACGGCATGCTGCTCTCGCCGCACATCCGGCTGGTCGCCGCGTTCGACCACCGGCACATCTTCCTCGACCCGAACCCCGACGCCGTGAGTTCCTTCACCGAACGTGAGCGGTTGTTCGCGCTGCCGCGATCCTCGTGGGCCGACTACGACCGGAGCCTGATCAGCGAGGGCGGCGGGGTGTTCGAGCGGACCGTGAAGTCGGTGCCGATCTCGCCGCAGGCACGGACGGCGCTCGGCCTGCCCGACTCGGTGCAGACGCTCTCGCCGCCAGAGTTGGTGCGCGCGATCCTGCTCGCACCGGTGCAGTTGCTGTGGAACGGCGGGATCGGCACCTACGTGAAGGCGAGCACCGAATCCAATGCCGAGGTGGGCGACAAGTCCAACGACGCGGTGCGCGTCGACGGAAACCAATTGCGGGTCAAGGTGATCGGCGAAGGTGGCAACCTGGGGGCCACCGCGCTCGGCCGGATCGAGTTCTGCCGTGCGGGCGGCAAGATGAACACCGACGCACTCGACAACTCCGCGGGCGTCGACTGCTCCGACCATGAGGTCAATATCAAGGTCCTGCTCGACGGCGTGGTCAGCGCGGGTGGTCTCGCGCCCGCCGACCGCAACCCGCTGCTGGCCTCGATGACCGACGAGGTCGCTCGAATGGTGTTGCAGGACAACGTCGATCAGAACACCTTGATCGGTATCGCCCGCACCGACGCACCCCAGATGCTCAATGTGCACGGTCGCGTGATCGCCGACCTCGAACAGCGACGCGGCCTCGACCGGGAGCTCGAGGCGCTGCCGTCGACCGCCGAGCTGGCTCGCCGTGGCGAGGAGGGCGCCGGGCTCGCCTCACCCGAGCTGGCCAACCTGCTCGCGCACGTGAAGCTGGGTCTCAAGGCCGACCTGCTCGACACCGATCTGCCCGACAGCGCCTATTTCGCGAGGAAGCTGCCCCTGTACTTCCCGACGCCGCTGCGGGAACAGTTCGGCGCCGCCATCAAGAAGCACCGGCTGCGCCGCGAGATCGTCACCACGATGATCGTCAACGAGGTCGTCGACTACGGCGGCATCACCTACGCCCACCGCCTCAACGAAGAGGTCGGCGCCACCACCACCGATACGGTGCGCGCGTTCGCCGCGGCCACCGAGATCTTCCAGCTCCATGACGTGTGGTCGCGCATCCGCGGCGCCGATGCCGCCGCCGGAGTCTGTGACCTGCTCGAATTGGAATCCAAGCGGACGCTGGACCGCGCATCGCGCTGGTTGCTGAGCAACCGGCCGCAGCCGATCGCGGTCGGCGCCGAGATCAACCGCTATCACCGCCGGGTGCAGGAACTGGCGCCGCAGGTGCCGGGCTGGTTGCGCGGGCACCATGTCACCTCCCTCACCCAGGGCGCCGCCGAGCTGATCGCCCGCGGCGCGCCGACCGACCTGGCCACCGAGGTGTTCGGGCTGCTCGGGTTGTTCCCGCTGCTCGACATCGTCGACATCGCCGACATCACCGATCGCGACGGCGCCGAGGTGGGCGCCCTGTACTACGCGCTCAACGATCACCTCAAGATCGACTGGCTGCTCGAGGCGGTGAGCCATCTCGAACGCGGCGATCGCTGGCACGCGCTGGCCCGGCTCGCGCTGCGCGACGACATGTACGGTTCGTTGCGTTCGCTCACCCTCGATGTGCTGTCCGCGGGTGACCCAGAAGAAACTCCCGACGAAAAAATTGCATACTGGGAGTCGAAGAACCAGTCCCGGCTGGGCCGTGCGCGCGCGGCACTGTCGGAACTGTTCGAGTCCGGGACCCACGACCTCGCCACACTGTCGGTTGCCGCGCGACAGGTGCGGAGCATGGTGAGCGGGGTGGGCGCCCAATCGGAGGTACCACGGTGACGAGTTCGCCGAACGGCAACACCGCCACGCCCGCACCGGAGCTGGTGTTGCCGCAGCGTTTTCACGCGAAGGTCGAGATCCGCTGGTCGGATATGGACGTATTCCAGCACGTCAACCACGCTCGGATGGTGACCCTGCTGGAAGAGGCGCGGATTCCGTGGCTGTTCGACGACGACAAGCCGACGGCGTCGATGGGGCGGCAGGGGTGTGTGCTGGTCGACCTGCATGTGAAGTACCGCGGGCAGTTGCGGCACGAGGACACCCCGCTCGACATCGCCATGTGGGTCAAGCAATTGCGCGCGGTCGATTTCACCATCGGTTACGAGGTGCGGGCCAACGGCGCGGCCCCTGATTCGCCGCCCGCGGTCATCGCGACCACCCAGCTCGCCGCGTTCGACATCGACACCCAGCGGCTGCGCAGGCTCAGCGAGACCGAACGCGACTACCTGACACTGTGGCGGGCCTGATTTCGTGAGCTCCTCCGAACAGCGGGTGCTCCACACGCCCGACCCGGCCGAACGCGAGAACCTGGCCACCTTCCTCGGCCGTGCCCTCCGGCTGGACCCGGCCGCTGTCGTCCGATTGCGGCGGCGTGGATCCAGTCTCGTATCCGCGTGGGTGGCGACGGGGTTCGAGACTCTGGCGGTACGCACGATCACCGCGGAACTCGGTGTCGACGATGTCACCGTCGGTGCGGACTCGGTGCTCGCGGGACTGGGTACCGGTCATCCGATCGACCTCGGTTACTCGATGGACTCCGCCTGGCGCGGTGCCCTTCCACCGACCGATGGCTTTTCGCATGTGGATGACGTTCCGGCGCGCACCCTGGTGGAGCTGGCTGAACGTGGCGCGGATGTGGCGCGCGAACACGGCGGGCCCAAAGGGCCGCCCGCGTCTCTTCTCGACCAGTCGGTTCTCACGGTTACCGGGGCCGGTGATCTCGAGGTGCAGGTGCCGATGCGCGTTGTCTTCGCGCTCACTGCGATGGATTTCATTCCGCACGCGGGGGAGAAGGCGGAGTCGCGTCGGATTCAGCCGTCGGAGCTGGTGCGGGTGCGGACTACTCGGACGTGGTTGCGGTTGGATGCCCGGTACGGGTCTGTCGCGCGCCGGTTGGGTGGCGGAATTCCGTTGTCGCCCAGTTGAGTTGGGCGGATCAGGGTCTCGGGTGCGGTAACCCCGCACCCGAGGGGCCGCGGCGCGGGCTGGGAGTGCCAACGTGGCGGTCATGGGTGGACAGCGTGGTCGGCAGTGCGGTCGCTCGGCGGTCAGTGCACGCCGATTAGGCGTAGCAGAGCGGTTGTCGTGGCTGCTGCCAGCACGGTGACGAGTAGAGGGGCGCGCCGCCACGCGAGGACTCCGCCCACACCGACACCGGCGGGTAGGGCGATGCCCAAGTGGCCGGAGCCGGTCGGCAGCGTGGCTGTTGCCACCAGTGCCGCGAGCAGAATGAGGGCGCCGGTGTCCAGGAGATGGATTGCCCTGGGGGACAGCCGCAGCCGATGGCGCATCGCGGGGCCGGTCCATCGCAGTGCGTAGGTTCCCACGGCGAGCGCCAACATGGCGGGCAGCAGATACGGCGCGTTCATGCGGCTGCCTGCTCGGCGGCGGGGGCCGGTGGGCGCAGGGCGAAGGCCAGTCCGCCCAGGGCGATCAGCACCGGAAGCCCCGCTGGAACGAACGGCGCGACCGACACGGCCAATCCGGCGCCGACCAGTACCGGGCGCAATGTCGCCCGATCGCGCAGGGCGGGCAGGATCAGCGCCAGCAGGATCACGGGGAACACCGCGTCCAAGCCGAGCGCCGAGGTGTCGGGCACGAGCGAACCCAGTGCCGCGCCGAGGGTGGCGCCCAGCGGCCAGCACAGTGCGACGCCGATACCGCAGGCCCAGTACGCGGCGCGTTTGCGTTCCTGATCACCGGGGGCCGTGGCGAAGGCGACCGACTCGTCGTTGAGGACGTGGATGCCGAGCACTCGCTTCCAGCCGCGCCCGAACACCTCGGGCGCCGACAATCCGTACGGCAGGTGGCGCGCGTTGAGCAGCAGTCCGGCCACCACCGCCGCCAGCGGACTACCGCCGGCCGCGACGATCCCGAAGAACAGCAATTCCGATCCGCCTGCCAGCACCGTGACCGCCATCACGATCGGCATCCACATCGGGAACCCGGCCGCGATCGTCGACGCGCCATAGGACACACCGAACAGGCCGACGGCAAGGCACGCCGCGGCTACGGCAGCCACGGTTCTCCGGTCGAGTGTTCGCCAAATCGAACGCATGTTGTTTATATTGAACGCACGGGGTGGGTAAAGTCAACGCGGTATCGCCAGCCCTCAGGAGGCGTAGATGGACCGGCAGGACCCCGTCGTCGGACCGCCCCAGGCGGTGATCGCCGCGGCGCTGCGTCGTGAGCGCGCCCGCGCCGGTCTCTCGCTCACCGAGGTCGCTCATCGGGCGGGAGTCGCGAAATCCACACTGTCGCAATTGGAATCGGGCACCGGCAATCCCAGCCTGGAAACCCTGTGGGCGCTGTGTGTCGCACTCGAAATGCCGTTCTCCCGGCTGCTCGATCCGCCGCGGGCCAATGTTCAGGTGATTCGCGCCGACGAGGGTGCGCCCGTCCCCTCTGCTGATGCTGACTATCGGGTGACATTGCTCGCAGCGGGCCAGTCACACACGCGCTGTGATGTGTACCGCATCGCGGCCGAACCCGGCCACACCCGTCGCTCCGATCCGCACAGCCCCGGCGTGGTCGAGCATGTCGTCCTGGCGGCGGGCCGCGCCATGGCGGGCCCGGCGGACGAGCCCGTGGAGATGCGCCCCGGCGACTACATCCGCTACCTGGGCGATCTTCCCCACATCTTCGAAGCTCTCGAGCCGGGGACGTGGGCGACGATGGTCATCGAGAGCGCCTGAGCCGATCGAGCGCGGTGTCAGGCGGCCCCTTCGCCGAGGTACTGCAACCAGATCGGATCCAGATCGGCGGTGGTGGACAGCAGCCGCCAATGCGGGCCCTTGGGCGAGACCAGCGGGTGGCGCAGGTGCCAGCCCAGGTCGGCCAGCATCTTGTCGGCCTTGCGGTGATTGCAGGGGGCGCAGCTGGCGACGCAGTTCTCCCACGAGTGCTCGCCGCCGCGACTGCGGGGGATCACGTGGTCGATGGTCTCGGCCTTGCCGCCGCAGTACCCGCATCGGTAGTGGTCGCGATGCATGAGCGCGGCGCGGGTCATCGGCACGCGGGCGCGGTAGGGCACCCGCACATAGGTGCGCAGGCGGATGACGGACGGAATCGCTACTTCGGAGCCCGCGGAATGCAGGACCGGTCCTTCGGGATTGTCGTGGACGGCGTCTGCTTTGGCGCAGATCAGCAGCACGACAGCGCGACGTGCGGACAGCGCGGTGAGCGGCTCGTAGGTGGCGTTGAGGAGGAGGACGCGGCGTTTGCGCCATGCGGCGGCGTCGTGGTCTCCGGCGAGATGCAGAGGCGCGGGGAGATGCGGCAGGTCGTGAAGACCGTGTGCGCCCGGATGGTGATCGGACAGGATATGCAGCGGAACAGCCCCCGAGCCACGATTGTGGACGTCGGCGGGCTGGAGTTGTCGGTGCGTGCGCGCCTCGTGTGAACGGGCGCTCGGTCGCTGCTTCATCCTCTTGACCTCAATTTCATGATTGGCAGGATCATGTGGTATCTGGGGCCGATACTGACCCCAGTTGACCATGGTTCCGGCGGTATTGCACGGCTATTTTTCAAACTTCCGGATGAACTGTGGTTGAAGGGCAGCGCGTTCGTGACCGTGGTGATCGGGGCACAATGGAGCGCGTGACTTCCGGTGAGCAGACAACGACCTCCTTCTACGAAGCCGTGGGCGGCGCGGAGACGTTTCGCCGCCTGGTGTCGGTGTTCTATCGCGAGGTCGCGGCCGACGAGATCCTGCGCCCGCTGTACCCGGAGGAGGACCTGGGTCCGGCCGAGCGCCGGTTCCGGATGTTCCTCGAACAGTACTGGGGCGGGCCGCGCACCTACTCCGACGAGCGTGGGCACCCGCGGCTGCGCATGCGCCACAATCCGTTCGTCATCGGGCCGCTCGAGCGCGACGCCTGGATGCGGTGCATGCGGATCGCGGTCGGTGAGATCGAACCGTCGATCCTGGACGACGAACACCGCAAAGCCCTGCTGGACTACTTCCAGATGGCAGCGGCCTCCCTGCAAAACGCTCCGTAGCGGTACGAGAGCCCTATTAGGGCTCACCTGAGCCTACGGGTGCCCGCTGTTCGCTGATGACCAGCAGATGGCCGCCCGGTTTCGCATCGATGCCGCCCTTTACCACGATGTTTCGCTGTGGCGTGGCGAACGCTGGTGATTTGCCGGATTCGCAGAAAGTCTCGCCCCGCATGAATATTGCGGGCGATCTTTGGCAATATTGCGGGTGTGACACAGACACCTGCCTCGCCGGTGCCGGGGGAAGCAAGCACCGCTCCGTGGTGGAAAACCGCCGTGTTCTATCAGGTCTATCCGCGTTCGTTCGCCGACTCCGATGGTGACGGTGTCGGTGACCTGGGCGGGGTACGCGAGAAGATGGGATACCTGGAGCTATTGGGCGTCGACGCGCTGTGGATCTGTCCGGTGATGCGGTCACCACAGGCCGACGGTGGTTACGACGTGTCCGATCCGCGCGATATCGACCCGCTCTTCGGCGGGCTGGGGGCGCTGGACGAGTTGATCGCCGAGGCGCACGACCGCGAGATCAAAGTGACGATGGATCTGGTGCCCAACCACACCAGCATCGAACACGCGTGGTTCGCCGAGGCGCTGGAGGCTGCTCCGGGCAGCCCGGAACGGGCTCGCTACATCTTCCGGGACGGTCGCGGCAAGGACGGGCAGGAGCCACCCAACAACTGGCCGAGCATTTTCGGCGGCCCCGCCTGGACCAGGATCACCGAACCCGACGGCTCTCCAGGACAGTGGTACCTGCACATCTTCGCGCCCGAACAACCCGACCTGAACTGGGACAACCCGGAGGTCGCCGACGATTTCGAGAAGACCCTGCGCTTCTGGCTCGACCGTGGCGTCGACGGTTTCCGCCTCGATGTCGCCCACGGGATGGCCAAACCCGAGGGCCTGCCCGACATGGACCGGGTCGAGACCAAGATGCTCGTCCACGACGACGACGATCCCCGCTTCAACAACCCGGGCGTGCACGCCATCCACCGCCGCATCCGCACGGTGCTCGACGACTATCCGCACGCGGTGTCGATCGGCGAGGTGTGGGTCGACGACAACGTCCGCTTCGGTGAATACGTCCGTCCCGACGAGCTGCACCTGGCGTTCAACTTCCGCCTCGCCGAGACTCCCTTCACCGCGCAGGGCGTCCACGACGCGATCACGCACTCCCTCGACGCGGTCGCCGACGCGGGCGCCCCGCCCACCTGGACGCTGTCCAATCACGACATCGAACGTGAGGTGACTCGATACGGCGGCGGCAGGACCGGCGTCGCGCGGGCACGGGCGATGATGATGGTCGAACTCGCCCTGCCCGGTGCGGTGTTCATCTACAACGGCGCCGAACTGGCCCTGCCCAACGTCGACGACCTGCCCGAGGAGGTCTTGCAGGATCCGGTGTGGGAGCGCACGAACCACAAGGAACGTGGGCGTGACGGTTGCCGGGTCCCGATGCCGTGGGAAGGCCCGACCACGCCGTTCGGTTTCACCGTGGGCACGCCGTGGTTGCCGATCCCGGCCGACTGGGCCGATCGCACCGTCGAGGCGCAGCTGGAAACCCTGCACTCGACGCTGTCGCTGTACCGGCTGGCGATCGACCTGCGTGCCACCCGGCCGGAGTTCGCGGGCCAGCGGATCGAGTGGTACGGCAGTCCCGACGGCTGCCTCGCCTTCCGTCGGCCGGGCGGGCTGATCTGCGTGCTCAACGCCTCGGACGGCCCGATCCAGCTGCCGCCGGGGGAGGTGCTGTTGTCGAGCGCTCCGGTCGCCGACGACCGGTTGCCACCGAACGCGGCGGCCTGGTTGGTGTAGCCGCGCCGGACACGCGGTGCGGGAACTGCCAGCCGGAGGATGAACTACTACACAGCATCGTCTACCGTTGGTGCGTGAGCATTCTCGAGACAGTGCTGATCTTCGTCGGCATCCCGGCCGCGATCTACTTCGCGATCGCGGGTTTGTCCTATCTCGGTAAGCCATTCCCCGGTGAGAAGCCGGCCCACTTCGCACTCGGGCAGAAGTGGACCCACCGGCCGGTGCTGTGGAGTGCTACCGATGAGGTGACCGCCGCGGCGGGGCACCACACCGCCGAGCCGCATGGCAGTCATGCGGCTCTCGAAACCGCGCATGCGGAGCTGATCGGAGGCCGGGCAAGTGGCAAGTTCTAATTGGCCCGCGGTGGTCGAGGCCGACCTGCCGCACGGGTTCGCCCTCACCAGCAGCGGCCGTGTGTCCGGTGTGCACGAGCCCGGCACCGTGTTCGACGAGGTGCCGTTCACCGATCATGAGCGCATCTCCCTCGACAACGCGCTCACCGAGGCGACCCGCGCCACCAAGGTCCGCTTCAACATCTACCTCGGCGACCTAGGCTCCGATCCGGCGGCCGGTGCCGACGCGATCCTGCCGAACACCCCGGAGTCGGCCGATTCGGTGCTCATCGCCGTGTCCCCGAACCAGGGTGCGATCGAGGTCCGTTCCGGTGCGAACGTGGCCGAGCGCGCCAACGACCGCATCTGCCAGCTCGGCGTCACCGCCGCACTGGCCTCGTTCCGTCAGGGCAACCTGATCGACGGCCTGATCTCGGCCACCCGCGTGATGGCCGCCGCGATCGGCCGCTAGTTCGTTCTCGTCCGAACGGCGCGTTCACCTCTTGGTGAACGCGCCGTTCGTGTGTCACGCGCCGGACGCGCGGCGAAAGATGCCGGGGGACTGGTCGTTCCAGCGCCACGTCGATTCCGTGACGATGCGAGCCGGACCGTCGGCGATACCCGCCGGATCCGGGCCCGCGGCGAATCGATTCCCGACGACTGAACTTCCCGAGAAGGGAATGGGGCCGGACATCTGCCTGTTGTAACCGTTCAAATAACGATAGACGGTTAGGGGTGGTGAGCATGCGACGTGAGCATCTTGCCTGGGCGGGGCTGACGGCGATGACCGTCTCGTTCGGGCTCAACTTCACGATGGGTGTGTTCTTCGCGCCTACGGCCGCGTCGTACGGGGTGTCGGCGACGGCGCTGGCCGTGGCCGCCGCGCTGGGCACCACGGTCACCGGCCTGGCGCAGCAGGGCATCGGCAGGCTGCTCGATCTCCTCGGGCCCAAGCTCGTGCTGATCGGCGGCCTCACGCTGATCTCGAGCAGCTATCTGGTGCTGGCCACGGTGACCGAGACCTGGCAGTTCGTCGCGGCCTACATGGTGCTCGGCGGATTGGGGTTCGCGTCGTCGTCGACCCTCGCCGTGACCACCCTGCTCGGGCGGGCACACGGTCCGCAGGTGGGCCCGGCCATGGCACGCGCCGCGATCGGCATCAACCTCGGCCAGCTGATCACGCCCTGGGCGGCGACCGCGCTGTTCGACCCGATCGGTGTGCGCGGCGCCTTCGCGCTGCTCGGCGCGGTCGGTCTGGGCGCTACCGCTGTGCTGTGGCTGGTGCTGCCCGCCGATCAGCGGGCGACGACCAGCGGCGGCGCCGGCGAATCGCTGGCTGATCGGTGGAAAGTGCTGGTGTCCTTCGGTTTCCACGCGGCCACCCTGTACGTGGTCGTCTTGATGCTGCCCGAACACGCGGTGGAGCAGGGCTGGTCGGTGGCCGGTGCGGGCAGGCTCGTGGCGCTGGCCGCGCTGGCGGCCGGACTGACCTCGGCCGCGATGGTGCGGCTGCTGCGGCACTACCCACCGGAATCACTACTGCGGGTGCTGTATTCGGTGCGCCTCGCCGCGTTGCTGCCCGCGGTGCTCGTGCCGGGGCCTGGGGTGCTGGTCGCGGTCGCGGTGTTGTTCGGTATCGCCTCGTTCCCCGTCATCCCGCTGACCATGGCCATCCTGTCGCGTGGTCTCGACCCCGCGCGGATGGGCCGCACGCTGGCGCCCGCGTGGGTGATCCACCAGCTCGCCGCCGCCACCGGGCTCGGCGTGGCCACCGTCGTGCACGCCCTCACCGACAGCTATCGCGGCTACTTCGCTCTCGGCCTGGTATTCACCGTCGTTGCCGTCGGCCTGATCGCCCCGGTTCGCCGTCGCGCACCGGTCACCGTCTGAATGCCGCCCCGGCCGAGCCTCCCGGGCTCGGCGCGAGTATCACCCACACAGAAAGAGATCCATGATGAACCAGGTAAGCCACCACACCGTCGAGATCCAGGGCCGGTCGGTCTTCTACCGCGAAGCCGGCGACTCGGCCAAGCCGACTCTGCTTCTGCTGCACGGCTTCCCGTCCAGCTCGGCCATGTTTCGCACCCTGATTCCCGCGCTGGCCGACGACTACCACGTGATCGCGCCCGATCACCTCGGCTTCGGCCAGTCGGCGATGCCGTCGGTCGACGAATTCGACTACAGCTTCGACACGCTCACCGAGATCACCCTGGAACTGCTCGACACCCTCGGCATCGACCGTTTCGCGCTCTACATCCAGGACTACGGCGCCCCCATCGGCCTGCGCATCGCCTCGCGCAATCCGGAGCGGGTCACCGCGATCATCACCCAAAGCGGTAACGCCTACCTCGACGGCTTCACTCCGTTCTGGGAAGTGTTGTTCGCGCATGCGAACGACCGCGCGACCCACGAGCCCGAAGTGCGCAAGCTGCTCGAGCTCGACGCGACGAAATGGCAGTACACGCACGGTGTTCCAGCCGACCGGCTCGCACTCGTCAGCCCGGACAGCTGGACCCTCGATCAGGCCTACCTCGACCGCCCCGGCAACAAGGAGATCCAGCTGCAACTGTTCTTCGACTACAAGAACAACCTCGACGGTTACCCGGCCTTCCAGCAGTATTTCGCCGAGCACCGCCCACCGACGCTCATCGCCTGGGGTGCCCACGACGAGATCTTCGGCGCCGACGGTGCCCGCGCGTATCTGCGTGACCTGCCCGACGCCGAACTGCACCTGCTCGACGCGGGCCATTTCGCGCTGGAGACGCACGGACCCGAGATCGCCGCGCTGATTCGCGACTTCCTCGGCCGGGTACTGGGCTGAGTCCGGTGGACGGCTGGGGGTCGTGGGGCGCCCAGCCGTCCGGGCGGCATCGAGTAACCTGGTCGGCGGTTTATCGGCCACGTCATGGGCCGTCGGCGTATCGGGGGAAACTTGCACGCACGTATTGCTCGGGTGATCGCAGCGGGTTGCCTGGCGCTGACCGCATCGGCCTGCGGCCAGGACAGCAGACCTGCCGAATTCGCCGCGGCCGCACCGCTTTCCGCGTTCTACAACCCCAGCGCGGAATCGATTCCGGGACAGCGTGGTTCGGTGATCCGCGCGCAGCCGCTCACCGGTGCGCAGGCGGTGCCCGGCGCCCGCAATTTCCTGACGCTGTACCGGTCGCTGGACGCGCAGGAGAAACCCGTCGCGGTATCGGGAACACTCGCGGTACCCGAGGGCGTCGCGCCCGCGGGTGGTTGGCCGCTGATCTCCTGGGGGCCGGGAAGCACCGGGGTCGCCGACGTGTGCGCGGCCTCGCGATCCGAAGGCTCCTCGCCGAGCCGGGACGAACAGGCTCGCTGGGTGGCCAAGGGGTACGCCGTGGCCAGGACCGACTATCAGGGCTTGGGGACGCCGGGCGGTCACGGGTACATGATCGGCGAGACCGAACAACGTGCGATGGCCGATATCGCCACGGCGGCAAGGGAAATCGACAAGACGGTCGGTTCACGCTGGGTGGCGATGGGGCATTCGCAAGGTGGCCACGCGGCCCTGTTCGCCGCCGTCGACGCCGCGGGGTGGACGCCGAACACGCCGCTGCTCGGCGCCATCGCACTGGCGCCCGCCTCACACCTGGGCGAACAGGTGCGGATGGCGAAGTGGGCGGCGTCGAATCCGCTGGGCAAGCTGGGTACGGGCGAGGTGTCGGTGTACCTGCCGCTGCTGGTGCGCGGCGCTCAGACGGTGACCGATGTGGACCCCGCCCGATTCCTCACCGGCCGGGCGCAGTCACTGCTGCCGGTCGCCGACTCCGAATGCACCGGCGGGCTGCGCGACAAGAGCAAGTGGGGCGGTCTGTCGGCGAAGGACGTGTTCACCGCCGACGGCGACGTCTCCGGGCTGCTGCGAGTCCTCGACGACAACGACCCGAGCGGCCTGCGATTCACCGTTCCGGTTCTCGTCCTCCAAGGTCGTTCCGACCTCACTGTCCCGTTGCAAGCGACAGACGCGATGGTCGCCGAACAGCAGGGGCGAGGCGAGTCGGTCGATTACCGCAAATACGACGACGTCGACCACAGCGAGATCGTCTCCGCGTCCTTTGCCGACGCGCTCGGCTGGGCAGACACCCGCTTCGGCATCACCCGCTGAATTGTTGGAGCGCTGGCGCGCTCGAGCGGGGCCCTTCGGGCCCCTGATCTTCCCTCCCTCCGGGTACTCCTTCGTCGCACCCTCCACTCAGTCCAGATCAGGGCGGGCCCCTTGTGCGTTGGTTACGCCCAGAGCAGAAGAGCCGGGTGTTTCGGTCCGGGGGTCCCTACGCTCGGAGTATGGGCGAGCACAGCGGGTTGCGGGTGATTCCAGGCGGACGCGGCGAACAGCAGTCGCGGCCGGAACCACTCTGGCGTGAGGCGCTGGGTGAACGGCTGCGCGCGCTGCGCCTGGAACAGCGCTCCACCCTTGTCTACACCGCGGGGCGGGCGGGCATCTCGCCGCAGTACCTCTCCGAGGTCGAGCGCGGTCGCAAGGAGCCGTCGAGCGAGATGATCGCGGCCCTGGCCGGCGCCCTCGGTACTTCGCTGGGGGATCTCGTCGCGCAGGTAGCCGAATCCATGCGCAGGCACGCCCTCGTTCCGACGCGCGCGGTCGTGCTGGGCGGGCAACGCCAGATCGCCCCCTCGAGTTCCGCTCCTCTCGCGCTGGCCCCGAACGCCGTTCTGCTCGCCGCCTGATCGGCCCGCACCGGGGCGTGGTGATCAGCCGTCCACTGCCGCGCTCGTGCGGCCGGCGGCGATCTGGCTGCGGAGTAGGTCGACGATCGCGCTGACGGGAAGTTCGGGGTCGATCGCGCGCTGCACGCCGAGGCCGATACCGAGCGAGAGTAGTTGCAGCGCCGCATCTTCGGCGGGAAGTGGGAGTTCGAGGCCGAGTTGATCGGCCTGCGTCTGGATCACCGAGGCGAGCATCGCCGTCAGAGTGCGTCGGCGCTCGGCGAGTTCGGTGCGGATCTCGGGCATGTGCCGGGTGCTCGTCGCGAACTCGACTTCCAGCGCGGTCCAGCCGACATCGCCGATGTTCTCGTCGGCCCATCGCGCGAATCCTTCGATCCGCTCCGCCATGGTGTCGTGCGTCAGCATCGCGTCCACGAGCGACTGGGCGCGCTCCACGTGGACGACGTCGAGCACGGCCAGGCCCAATTCGTGCTTGGTGGCGAAGTTGGAGTACACCGCGCCCTTGGAGAATCCGGCCTCGGTAGCCACCTTCTCCAAGGGGGTCACGTTGTAGCCGTCGGCCATGAACAGCCGCTTGGCGGTCTCGACCAGTCGTTCACGCGTGAGAGCGTGCGACTCCTTGCGCGTCATCCTGGCCATGTGCAGGAGTTTAGCAAAATGGGCTACCGCTGGAATTCAAATACCGTTAGTATTCGAAATATGACTACACGACGTGGCGTAGCGATCGGCTGCGGTGGCCTGCTCGGCTTCGCCTGGACCGCCGTAGCCCTCGACGCCGTCGAACGCGCGCTGAACTGGGACATTCGCACCGCCGATGTTTTGATCGGCACCTCCGCGGGCGCGGAACTGGTAGCTGCCCTCGGCTCCGGGCGCGCCCCCGCCGACCTGCTCGCCGCACTCGACGCGTCCCCGGATGCCGACCCGATTCTGGCCGCGCACGTCGCCGTCGACCCCGGCAGATTTCCCCCGCTCCCGGGGCTCGGATTCCCCGGCTTCGGCCTGGTCGGCGCCGGTCTGCGCGCTCGTTCGCCCTACACCGCGCTGGCCGGACTCCTGCCGCGCGGCGGCGGCGACGCCGACTGGTTGCGTTCCTTCGGTCATGCGCTGGCCGGCCCGAGCGGCTGGGTGCGCCACCCCGCGACCTGGATAGTCGGCGCCGACGCGGCAACGGGTGCGCGAGTTGCATTCGGAGCGGGTGACACTCGCATCGCGACGGCCGCCGGATCGGTCGCCGCCGGTACGCAGGCGGTCGATCTGGGTGATGCGATCGCCGCGTCCTGGGCCATCCCCGGTTGGTTCCCGCCCGTGCGGATAGGCGGCAAGAATTACGTCGACGGCGGTTCGGTGTCGTCGGTGTCGGCCGATCTGCTGGTGCCGCTGGACCTCGACGAGGTGGTGGTCATCGCCCCGATGACGTCCGAGGGCGGTGCACCGGCCACCGGCCTGAACCGGGTCGAACGCCTGCTCCGCACGCAGATGACCCGCGGCCTGGATCGCGAAGTCGCTCTGCTTCGCGCGGCGGGCACCCGCGTGATCCGCGTCGAGCCAGGTCCCGAGGAACTCGCCGCCATGGGCCCGAACTTCATGGACTCGGCCCGCCGACCGGCCACCGTCGCCGCCGCCCGTCGCGGCGTCGCGGCCCGAGTCACCGAGGCGCTGCGCGTCTCCACCCTCGCGGGCCGACCCACATGATCCGCCCGGCGCACCAGTTTTCGTTCGAAGGAGAAGTCGTATGAGCCGCCATCACGAGGTTGTTGTGATCGGAGCGGGGGTTTCCGGGATCTGTGCGGCGATCAAGTTGATCGAGGCCGGGGTCGAGGACGTGGTGATCGTCGAGAAGGCCGAAACCTTCGGCGGCACCTGGCGGGCCAACACCTATCCCGGGTGCGCGTGCGATGTTCCGTCCGGCCTGTACTCGTTCTCCTTCGCGCCGAACAGCGAGTGGTCGCGGCTGTTCGCGACCCAGCCCGAGATCCTCGACTACGTCGACCGGGTGGCGCGCGAGCACGGGCTGGCCGAACACACCCGCTTCGGGGTGGAAGTGGTCGGTTCGCGGTTCGATGAGACGGCGCAGCTGTGGCGGCTGGAAACCAGCGAGGGCCCGCTGAGTGCGCGTTTCGTCGTGTCGGCCGCGGGTCCGTGGAACGAACCACGCCTGCCCGAGATTGCGGGTCTGGCCGAATTCCCCGGCGAGGTCTTCCATTCCGCGCGCTGGAACCACGACTACGACCTGCGTGGCAAGCGGGTCGCGGTGGTCGGGTCCGGTGCGTCCGCGGTGCAGTTCGTGCCCGCGATCCAGCCCGAGGTCGCCGAACTGCACCTGTTCCAGCGCACCGCGCAGTGGGTGCTGCCGAAACTCGATCACCGCGTGCCCGGCTTCGAGAAGAAGGTGATGCGCCGATTCCCGTTCGCGCACAAGGCCTTGCGCGCGACCGAGTACGCGCTGATGGAAGGACTCGGGGTGGCGTTCCGGCATCCGCGGCCGCTGATGCAGACCGTGCAGGCCGTGGGTTCGGCGTATCTGCGTGCCGTGGTGCGTGATCCGGCACTGCGGGCGAAGCTGCGGCCGGACTATCTGCTCGGCTGCAAGCGAATCCTGTTCTCCAACAGCTATCTCCAGTCGCTGACCAAGAGCAATGTCGACGTACACGCCACCGGGGTCGCCGAATTCCGTGGCAACACCGTGGTCGGCGCCGACGGCACCACCGCCGAGGTCGACGCCGTCATCCTCGGCACCGGCTTCCACATCCTCGACACCCCGCTGGCCGACATCGTGCGTGGCGCCGACGGCCGCACGTTGGCCGAGCACTGGAAGGGCTCGCCCGAGGCCTACCTCGGCACCGTCACCACCGGTTTCCCGAATGCCTTCACCGTGCTCGGCCCCAGCCTCGGCACCGGCCACTCGTCGGCGTTCGCCATTCTCGAAGCCCAGGTCGCCTTCCTCGTCTCGGCGATCGAGCGGGCCCGCCGCGAAGGTTGGGCGGGGCTGGACGTGCGTCCCGAGGTGCAGGCGCGCTACGTCGACCAGGTGCAAACCGCGCTGGCGAGCACCGTCTACAACGCGGGCGGTTGCCACAGCTATTACATGGATGCCAACGGCCGCAACAGTTTCAGCTGGCCCTGGTCCACCGGGGAGCTCACCACTCGGGTCAGTGCGTTCGACCCGGCCGACTTCACCATCACCCACGACGCGACAGTGCCCGCATGAGCGACCGCGCGAACAACCGACGAGAGGCCACGACATGAGCTACCCACGGATCGACCTCGATGGCGCCACTATCGCGATCACCGGCGCCGCGCGCGGCATCGGACTCGCCACGGCCAAAGCCTTTGTCGAGCAGGGCGCCTACGTGGCGCTCGGTGACCTCGACGAAGCGCTGGCCGTGCAGGCCGCCGCCGAGATCGGTGACCACGCGATCGGCCACGCGCTCGATGTCACCGACAAGGCCTCCTACGCGGCGTTTCTCGATGCGACTGCCCAGTGGCGCGGCCCGCTGGACGTGCTGGTGAACAACGCCGGCGTGATGCCCAACGGCCCGTTCCTCGACCAGTCCGACCGCATCGACCAGCTCACGATGGACGTCAACGTCTACGGCGTCATCCACGGCATGCGCCTTGCCCTGCCCGCGATGGTCGCGCGGGGCTACGGCCACATCGTGAACGTGGCTTCGCTGGCGGGCAAGTTCCCGATCAAGGGGCTGGCCGTGTACAACGCCAGCAAGTACGCGGTGGTCGGCCTGACCGCCGCCACCAGGCTGGAGATGGACGCCACCGGAGTCAGTGTGAGCGCGGTCCTTCCGTCGGCGGTGCGCACCGAACTCAGCTCCGGTATCGACTACGGCATCCTGCCCGCCGTCGACCCCGAAGACATCGCCGCCGCCGTGGTCCGCACGGTCCGGACCCGCGCGGCCGAGACCGCGGTGCCCGGGTATGTCGGCGCGCTGGCCAACGCGTCCGGTCTCGTGCCGGAGCCGGTGATGCGGGCTTTGCGCAAGGTGGCCAACGACGACGCCGCCATCACCCGCGTCGACGACAACGCCCGTCGGGTGTACCTGGACCGCATCGAAAAGCAGTGAGATAACCACCACTCGGGTGTCCGGCGGGGCGAACCGGAACTGCCACGCTGGACCATCACTGGTCGGGATTCGGATCGGATCCGGTCGACAGTGATTGTCCAGCGTGGTCGGCGAAGCGGGAGCGGGCGATCACTCGCGCTCGTGCAGGACCTGGTCGACCAGACCGTATTCGAGCGCGGTCTCGGCGGTGAAGACCCGGTCCCGGTCGGTATCGCGGCGCAGGGTTTCCGGAGTCTGGCCGGTGTGCCTGGACAGGATCGCCTCGATCGCCGCGCGCATCCGGACGATCTCGTCGGCCTGCAGGATCAGGTCGGGAATGGTGCCCTGGCCGCGAGTCGCGGGCTGGTGCAACACGATTCGGGTGTGCGGGAGCATCGCCCGATGACCGGCCGTGCCACCCGCGAGGAGAACCGCGCCGACCGCGATCGCCTGGCCCACGCAGGTGGTGTGCACCGGCGCCTTGATGAATCGCATGGTGTCGTAGACGGCGAGCATGGCGGACAGGTCGCCGCCTTCGCAGTTGATGTAGAGGCTGATCGCCTGGCCGGGACTGTCGGATTCCAGGTGGAGCAGCTGGGCGATGAGCGCGTTGGCGACGCCGGAGTCGATGGGGGTGCCCAGGTAGACGATGCGTTCGCTGAGCAGGTGCGAGTAGATGTCGGTGATCCGCTCGCCGCCGCCGCGATGCTGGGACACGACATTGGGAATCGTATAGGTCATGAGAGTGCCTTCCGGACGGTGCGGAACGAGGTGGAATGGGGCCGCGCGGCAACAACTCTCATGCGGTGATGCCGATGCGGTGGCGGTTCGGGACGACCTGATCGAAGGATTCGACGATGTGGTCGATGAACCCGTACTCGAGGGCCTGGGGTGCGGTGAACCAGCGGTCGTGCAGCGAGTCCTCGTAGACGCGGTCGAAAGGCTGGCCGGTGTCGTCGGCGATGAGGCCGAGCACGGTATCGACGGTGTAGCGCAGGTCATCGGCTTGCACCTCCACTTCCACCGCACTACCGCCGATGCCCGCCGATCCCTGGTGCATGAGGACGCGGGCGTGCGGCAGGGCGTACCGCTTTCCCGGTGCACCGGATGAGAGCAGGAATTGCCCTGCGCTGCAGGCCAATCCGAGCGCCAGGGTGGACACCTCGCACGGAACGAGCCGCATCACGTCGCGGATCGCCAGCATCGACGGCACCGAGCCGCCGGGAGAGTGGATCCACAGCGAGATCCCGGCCTCGGGGCTCTGGGCGCCGAGGGTGAGTAGTTGCGTGATGAGCAGGGTGCCGTTGTCGTCGTCGAGCGGGCCGTCGAGGACGAGGATCCGGCGGCCGAACAGTTGTTCGCGGGCTCGCCAGCTGAACATCGGGGTCTTGTCGTCGTGTGCCATGGGTCCACGGTGCCTCGCGCACACCCCCGCGCGCCGCCGTTGCTGCCCCCAGCAGATCCGCTCACAGCAGCAAGGCCGGCCGCCCGAAGCTCCACTGCAGGCACGGGCCTCGGAAGGCTCCGGACAGGGAAAGGGCCCGGTGGCGAAATCGCGCCACCGGGCCCTTCGGTCGAACTACTTGGCGTCGAATTCCCGTGCGCGCAGGGAGCGTTCGATGCCCGCTCGGCCCTCGGAGACCAGGCGGTACAGGGCGGGTGGGTGGTCGCCTGCCAGGAACTCGTCGGCCTTGGTGACGGCTTCCTCGCTGATCGCCCAGTGCGGGTACAGGCCGATCACGACGGTCTGGGCGACCTCGCTCGAGCGGCGGTCCCAGACGGCGGGGATCTCGGCGAAGTACTTGTCCACGTACGGTGCGAGCACTTCACCCTGGCCGGCGGGAGCGAACCCGCCGACGATCGCGCGGGCGGTGATGTTGGGCACCGAGTCGTCGCCCATCACCGTGTCCCAGGCCTGCGCCTTGACCTCGGGGATCGGGCGTGCGGTGGCCGCGGTGGCCGCCTGGCGCTTGCCCGCCGCGGTCGGGTCGCCTTGCAGTTCGGCGTCGATGGTCGGGGAGGCCGGACCGTCGGCGTCGATCCGGCCCGCGGCGGCCAGCGCGGTGATGACGCGCCAGCGCAGGTCGGTGTCGACGGTGAGACCGGGCAGACCGGCCACCGCCGGGTCGGCGTCGAGGAGCTGTGCCAGCACCTCGACGTGGCGCGATTCCAGCTTCGCCCCGGTCAGCGCGTTGACGAAGGCGAGCTGATGGTCCGAACCCGCCTCGGCGGCGCGGGCCAGCTCGAGCAGCCGATCGGCGTAGGCCGCCCAGCCTTCCTGCTCGGCCCACGCCGGATCGGCGTAGCTCGAGATGGCGGTGTTGGCCTGCATGAGCAGCCGCTGCACCACCCCGATCTCGGATTCGGAGCCGATCCCGCGCTGCACGAGTGCCACGAAATCGCGGGCCTTCATCTCGGCCTGACGGGTCATCTCCCAGGCGGCCGACCAGGCCAGCGTGCGCGGCAGCGAGTCGGCGATGTCACCGACGCGCTGCACGAC
The DNA here is from genome assembly GCF_042674185.1 of Nocardia sp. NPDC056952. NCBI lineage: Bacteria > Bacillati > Actinomycetota > Actinomycetes > Mycobacteriales > Nocardiaceae > Nocardia > Nocardia sp. NPDC056952. The sequence continues at coordinate 918,488 of NZ_JBHURA010000002.1, forward strand.
CACGTCGAGCGAATCGGCGTCCAGACGCAGCGAGCAGTAGGTGAGGTCGTCGTCGTTGACCAGCACCAGCGCACCGCGCGGCACGCCGACCAGCTCGGGCACCTCGGTGCGCCCGGTGGCGTCGAGGTCGAGTTCGACCCGGTCGGTGCGCACCAGCCTGCCGTCGACATCGTCGTAGACACCGATCGCGATGCGGTGCACGCGGTACTCGCCCGCACCGGGCGCGGCACCTTCCTGCACGACCGCGAAGCTCGAGAACGTGCCGTCCGCCGCGACGACGAAATCGGGGCGAAGGATGTTGAGGCCGGTGGTCTTGAGCCACTGCGCACCCCAGTCCGACAGGTCACGACCCGACGCCTTCTCCAGCGCCGCGAGCAGATCGTCGAACGTGGCGTTGCCGTAGGCATGCTCGGCGAAGTAGTCACGCAGGCCCGCCAGGAACGGCTGGAGTCCCACATAGGCGACGAGCTGCTTGAGCACCGAAGCGCCCTTGGCATAGGTGATTCCGTCGAAGTTGACCTCGACCGCGTGCAGGTCGGGGATGTCGGCGGCGATCGGGTGGGTCGAGGGCAGCTGGTCCTGGCGGTAGGCCCAGGACTTCTCCACATTCGCGAAGGTGGTCCAGGCGCTGGTGTATTCGGTGGCCTCGGCCTGGCACAGCACCGAGGCGAAGGTCGCGAACGACTCGTTCAGCCACAGGTCGTCCCACCACTTCATGGTGACGAGGTCGCCGAACCACATGTGCGCCATCTCGTGCAGCACGGTCTCGGCGCGACGCTCATAGGACGCGCGGGTCACCTTGGACCGGAACACGTAGTCCTCGAGGAAGGTGACAGCGCCCGCGTTCTCCATCGCGCCCGCGTTGAACTCCGGCACGAACAGCTGGTCGTACTTGCCGAAGGCGTACGGCACGCCGAAGTTGTTGTGGTAGAACTCGAAACCCTGTTTGGTCTCGGTGAACAGCCGCTCGGCGTCCATGTGGTCGGCCAGCGACGCACGGCAGTACAGGCCGAGCGGGATCTCGCCGCTCGCGTCGGTGAAGGTGTCGGACCACTTCGCGTACGGACCCGCGATCATGGCGACCAGGTAGGTGCTCATCCGCGGGGTGGTGGCGAACGTGTGGCGCACAACCGCGCCGACCTTGTGCTGTTCGATGTCGGCGCCGTTGGAGATGACCACCCAGTCCTCGGGCGCGGTGGCGACGATGTCGAAGGTGGCCTTGAGATCGGGCTGATCGAAGCAGGCGAACATCCGCTTGGCATCGGCGGTCTCGAACTGCGAGTACAGATACACGTTGTCGTCGGTCGGATCCACGAAGCGGTGCAGACCCTCGCCGGTGTGCGAGTACTCGCAGTCGGCCTCGACCACCAGCTCGTTGTTCTCGGCCAGCTCCGGCAACGCGATCCCGGTCGACTCGTCATAGGAGCTCACATCGAGCGCGACGCCGTTGAGCACCGCCGATCGCACGCGCGGCGCGACCAGGTCGATGTAGGTGGCGGCACCGGGGGTGGCGGTGAAGCTGACAGTGGTCTTCGACCCGAAGGTGTCGGACACCTCGGACCCCGCTCCGCGCGGCTGATCGGTGAGGTCGAGTTCGATCCGGTAGTTCTGCACGGCCACTACGGCCGCGCGTTCGACCGCCTGGTCGCGGGTGAGATTCGGGGCGGACATTGATCTCCTTCGTCGTCGACGAACACGGCACGGTAGTTCGGCGTCCACAATGCCACTTGCCGTCGGCGCCCGCTCACGAGTTTCCGCCGACGGGTGGGCCGGGTAGGCCTGATACCGGTTCCGGGCGGGCCGGTAGAGTTCGGGGAAACCCGCAGGTACCGCACCGGAGATTCGGAGGCTCGACGTTGAAGCATGTGCACGCCGGGAAAGTTCGTGACCTCTACGAGGACGGCGACACCCTGCTGCTCGTCGCGTCGGACCGGGTTTCGGTCTACGACGTGGTGCTGCCGACGCCGATTCCGGACAAGGGCGCGCTGCTGACGCAGCTGTCGAACTGGTGGTTCGAGTACTTCACCGGAATCCCGAATCACGTGGTCTCGGCGACCGACGTGCCCGCGGAGTTCGCCGGGCGCGGGATCCGGGTGAAGCCGTTGAAGATGCTGGCTGTCGAGTGCATCGCACGGGGGTATCTGACCGGGTCCGGCCTCGAGGAATACCAGCGGTCGGGGACCGTGTCGGGGATCGCGCTGCCCGCGGGATTGCGTGACGGGGACAAGCTGCCGGAGCCGATCTTCACGCCGTCGACGAAGGCGTCCGAGGGACACGACGAGGCGATCAGTTTCGCCGACGTGGTGAACCAGGAGGGCCGTGCGGTCGCCGAGAAGCTGCGCGATCTGACCCTCGAGATCTACTCGCGCGGGGCCGAGCACGCGGCGAAGGCCGGCGTGATCGTGGCCGATACGAAGGTCGAATTCGGTTGGGACGGTGACGTTCTCACCCTCGGTGACGAGGTGCTGACCTCGGACTCCTCGCGCTTCTGGCCCGCCGACGAGTGGGAGCCGGGCCGTGCCCAGCGCTCCTTCGACAAGCAGTTCGTGCGCGACTGGTCGACCTCGACGGGCTGGAACAAGGAATACCCGGGCCCCGAGATCCCCGCCGACGTCGTCGAAGGCACTCGCCGCAAGTACGAAGAGGCCTACGAGCGGATCACCGGGCAGAAATGGGCAGGGATCCAGGCCTGACCCGAGGCGGGGCGCGTCCCGGCTGGGAGGACGCCGCAGGCCGCGCGGGTGCGGTGGCGGAGCACGTCAGTGCGCGGGTGTGCCGACACCTTTGACCGCGCAGATGTGTTCCATGTTCTCGTTGCCCCAGGCCCCGAGGGTGACCAGCGCCGCGTTCAACGACACTCCGCGGTCGGTGAGTGAGTACTCGACCTTCGGGGGCACCTGCGCGTAGACCTGGCGGGCGATGATGCCGTCGTGCTCGAGTTCGCGTAGCTGCTGGATCAGCATCTTCTCGGTGACGCCGGGGACCAGGCGTTTCAGGTCGCCGAAGCGCTGGGTGCCGGTGGACAGGGCCCACAGGATCAGCGATTTCCACTTGCCGCCGACGACGTCGAGCGCGGCATCGATACCGCAGGAATACGGACGCTCTCGCTGCTTCATGCTCGCCTAACTTACTTTTTGGTAGGTATTGCACTTCATAGTCGGTACTTGTGAAGTCAAGCGTAACCCACGAATCTGGAAGAGCGTTGCCGACCGGCATCGAACGCTCTTCGAACGAGGGAAATCATGACCAACATGAGAGTGGTGCAACGGGTTTCGGTGATCGGCCTCGGTGCTATGGGCACCGCGCTGGCCAAGGCATTGCTGGCGGGCGGTCATGAGGTGACTGTCTGGAACCGCACCTCGGCGCGGGCCGAAGCGTTGGCGGCCTACGGCGCGAAGGTGGCGGCGAGCTCGGCCGAGGCGATGGCGGCGGCGGATCTGGTGATCCTGTGCGTGCTCGACGATGCCGCCGTGCGCGAGCACCTCGAACCGGCGGCGGCACAGGTGTGGGGCAAGGTGGTGGTAAACCTCACCACCACCTCGCCGGAGCAGGCTCGCGCGCTGGGCCGCTGGGCCGCGGCTCAGCAGGTGGAGCTGATCGACGGCGGCATCATGGCGGTACCCGAGATGATCGGCGGACCCGCGGCATTCGTGCTCTACAGCGGTGCGTCCGCCGGGTTCGAGCGCTTCCGCGCGGTGCTGGAGTTGTTCGGTCGCGCCGAATTCGTCGGCACGGATCTCGGCGCCGCCGCCATGTACGACGTCTCGGTCCTCGGCGGCATGTACGCCATGTTCGCCGCATTCCGGCAGGGCGGCGCGATGGTTCGCTCCACCGGCGGCTCGGCGGCTCGCTTGGCCGCGTTGATGGGACCCTTCCTGCAGGCGATGGCGAGCTTGCTCGAGGGGTACGCGCCCGGCATCGACAACCCGGCGGACTATGTGCAGCAGCAAAGCGACGAGTTCACCGCCGCCGCTATCGACCTGATCGACAAGTCCGCCGCTGAATCCGGCAACCCCACAGAGCTCTACGCAGTCCTGCGCGGGGCTCTCACCGGCCTGTGAATTGTCGTTGTATGCGGTTGGACCGGGAGCCGCGTTCGGGCCACCGGCCGAACGCGCGGTGACCGGCGAGATGGTCACCGCGCGACGGCGCGGCACTTCGCTGGTCAGGCGCTGACCAGGGCAGCGGCGAGCAAGTCGTCGACGAAGCTCTCGGCTTTCGCGTCGAAGGCGGCGTAGTGAGTGGTTCGCGCATCGCCGCTGATCGCCTCGCCGATCACGAGATTGCCTTCGGCGTCGAGACTTTGGGGCTGCTCCTCGGCATCGGGCAGCAGCCCGACGCGGGAGTCCGCGAAACCGCTGTAGTAGGCCAAGCCCTCGTTGAGCTGGGCTTCCAGCAGTTGCTGCATGCCGGGGATGATCGCGTCATCGGCGGTCGCGCCGGCCAATCCGAGCCACAGGATGCGCTTGCCTGCCAGCCGCGGCTTGCTGCGGCCGTAGGCGAAACCGTAGTTCCATACGGCGTCGATCCAGCCCTTGAGCAGGGCGGGCACGCTCTGCCAGTACACCGGGAACACCACGACCACCGCGTCGGCGGCCAGCATGCGCCGCATGTGCGCCTCGGCGGTGGGGGAGTAGACCTTGTCGCGATTGCCCCACTCGGGCTGGTCGGCCACGGTCATCCGCGGGTCGAAGTTCTCGGCGTGCAGGTCGAGGAAATCGACCGTGTACCCGGCGGCGGTGAGGCGGCCGACGGCGCGGTCGGCGACATGGGCGGACAGCGAGTCGGAGCGATGGTGGCCCAGGACCACGAGCGCGGTGGGGCCCGGCGCCGAGGTATCGGTGGCGCTCGATCCGGTGGTGGTCAGTTCGGCGGTGGCAGTCGTGGTGGCGGCGGACTGGGTCACGGTGAGCTCCTGTTCGATCGGGTGCGGGCTGGTCGGCCCGGTCGCTTCAGTCAACCGTGGATCGTGTGGACGATCTATGGGTGATCATCTCCAGTCGATAGGAATTCGTCTACGCTGGTGGCGTGGACCCGTTGAGTTCGTTGCTGAGCGGCATTCGTGCCGAAGGATCGGTCGTGGCCCATGCGGTCCTGCGACCACCCTGGACGATTCGTTTCGCCGACCGTGCGCCCTTGATCATGGTGACAGTGCTGCGTGGCGGCGGCACGCTGGTGCTCGCTGATGGATCACGCACGAGTCTGATCGCCGGTGACACCGCGCTCGTGCAGGCGGGTGAACCCTTCCACCTGGCAGACACGCCCGCCGCGCTCGACCGTCCACACGAGCGCTACGAGCTGTCCTGTTTCGTGCCGGACGGGTTCGGTCCCACCGACATCAGTTGTGCGACATCGGAATTGATCGTCACGCCGGCGGCAACCGGTGCGCCAGGCGAGACTTCGCTGCTCGTCGGCGCCTATCGGGCATCGGGGCGACGCCACGAACGGCTGTTGCGAGCGCTACCGCAGGTGATGGTGGTCCACGAGGACCCGGAAATGTGTTTGTGGCTGGAACAATCCGCCGCCGACGCGGTCCGGTTCAGCGCGGGCTCGCAGGCGCTGATGGACCGGCTGCTGGACTGGGCGCTGGTCTGCACGCTGCGCTCCTGGCTCGCCGAACAGCAGCATTGCGCGCCCGCCTGGTACCGGGGGATGGCCGACCCGATCGTCGGCCCGGCGCTCACCGCCATCCACGACCGGCCGTTCCACCGCTGGACGGTGGCGAGCCTGGCCACCGAGGCGGCGGTCTCGCGCGCCCTGTTCGCTCGGCGCTTCACCGAGGTGATGGGCGAACCGCCACTGGCCTACCTCACCGAATGGCGCATGGCCGAAGCCGAAGAGCTGCTCGCCGACCCCGCGCGCAGCGTCGCCCAGGTGGCCACCACGGTCGGCTATACCGACGCCTTCGGCTTCAGCGCGGCCTTCAAACGACTACGCGGCACAAGCCCCACCGAGTTCCGGGCCGCGCTGGTGTAGGACGGGCATCGTGTTCGATGCCCGCCCTGTGTGCCCGCCGGCAGGTGGGGTCAGTTCCTCGGCGTGAGCAGGACCAAGGGGATCTCGCGCGTGGTTTTCGTCTGATAGTCGGCGTAGCCCTTGTAGGCCTCGGTGACCCGGGGCCACAGTGCCGCGCGTTCGTCGGGGGTGGCGACGTGGGCTGTCATCGGGCGCACGGGGCCGTTGCGCAGTGACACCTCGACGTTCGGGTTGTCGCGCAGGTTCACGAACCAGGCGGGATGGGTGGGGTCCCCGCCGCGGGAGGCGACGACGACGATCGTGTCGCCGTCGATGATCGGCGCGGTCAGCATGACCTTGCGCGGCTCGCCGGATTTGCGGCCGATCGTGGTGAGTTGCAGGGACGGCATTCCGAAGAACGAGTTGCCGATGCGTCCGCCGGTCACCGTGAGCAGGGTGCGGTGGACTCTGTTCATGATCTTCAGCTGCAGGTCGCTGGGCATAGCTGAAATCTACCCCGATCTCAGTGCAGTTGATCGGTGAGGCGGTCGAGGAAGGGGCGCTGGCCTTTGCCGAGCTTTTCCTGCGCCGTGGCGGGGTCGAACCAGTCCGCCCGGTCGATCTCGGGGAATTCCGCGACCTTGCCCGACCGCGGCGGCCACTCCATCTCGAAGGTGCCCGGCACGACGTCGGCCGGGTCGAGGTCGCCCTCGACCGCCCACACGGTGAGGTACTTGCGCTTGGTCCCGCTGCGATAACTCACCTCACCGAGGTCGATCCACTCGCCCTCGGGCACCGGCAGCCCGAGTTCCTCGGTGAACTCCCGCCGGGCGGCGTCGCGCGCGGACTCTTCCTCGGACAGGTACTCGCCCTTGGGGATCGACCATGCCGACGCGTCCTTCTTCGCCCACAGCGGCCCACCCATATGCCCGAGCAGGACCTCGATTCCGGCCTCGACGCGGCGATACACCAGCACGCCCGCACTGAAAACGTCCGTCATCAAAGCGAGTCTGCCAGGCGCCGGCTCGCTCGACGCCGCCAGCCTGGGTGACGTCGAAAACGGGCTGTACCACCGGCGAATTCGGGGTCGGACGACAGCTCCTGATGTCACGCGTCGCCCGCTCGCAGACGTGCGGCGCGCAGCAACAGGTAGTCGCGTTCGGGCACGCTGGCGGTCTGTCTGGCCGCCCGCTGGTATTCGCGCACGGCCGCGGCCTGCTCGCCTGCCATTTCGTGAAGATGCCCGCGCACGGCGGCGAGGCGGTGCGAGCGTGCCAGCGGTTCGGCGACACTGTCGGCCACCGCCAGCCCCGCGGCCGGACCGTGCACCATCGCGGTGGCGACGGCGCGGTTGAGGGTGATCATCGGGTTGGGTGTCAGACGTCCGATCATGGTGTAGAGCTGCAGGATTCGCGTCCAGTCGGTGTCCTCGGGGCGTCGGGCCTGCGCATGCAGAGCCGCGATGGCGGCCTGCATCTGGTAGAGACCCGTCAGCCCGGCGGGCATGGTCGCGGTGAGCAGGCGAAGACCCTCGGTGATCTGGGTGCGGTCCCAGCGGGAGCGGTCCTGCTCGGTGAGCGGGATCAGCTCGCCGTGCGGACCGGAGCGGGCGGCGCGGCGGGCGTCGGTGAGCAGCATCAGCGCGAGAAGACCGGTGACCTCCGCGTTCTCCGGGAGCAGCGTGCGCAGCGCGCGCGTGAGCCGGATCGCTTCCGCCGACAGGTCCCCGCGACGCAACCCCGTTCCGGCGGTGCTGGTGTGCCCCTCCGTGAAGATCACGTACAGCACCTGCAGCACCGCACTCACCCGGGTGCTGTCGTGCGCGCCGTCGGCGAACGGCCGATCCGATTCGGCCAGACGCTTCTTCGCCCGCGAGATACGTTGGCCCATCGTCGATTCCGGGACGAGGAAGGCCGCCGCGATCTCGGCGGTACTCAGGCCACCGACGGCCCGCAGCGTCAGGGCCACCGCTCCGGCGGGCGGCAAGTCGGGATGGCAGCACAGGAAGTACATGTCGAGGGTGTCATCGCTACCGACCGCCTCGACGGGCACATCCCGCACGAAAACCGTGGTCTCCCTGCGTCGCCGCGCCACCTCGGCGCGCACCGCGTCGGCCATCCGCCGCTGCGCGACCTGGATCAGCCAGCCGCGCGGATTGTCCGGAAGTCCGTCGCGATCCCACTGGGTCGCCGCCGCGAGCAGCGCGTCCTGCACCGAATCCTCGGCGAGGTCGAAATCGCCGAAGCGGCGGACCAATACGCCGAGGACCTGCGGCGAGAGTTCACGCAGCAGGTCCTCGATGCGCGGAGTCAGTGTCTCGCCTCAGGCCACGTCGGGCGCGCTCATGATCTGGCGCACCTCGATGTATTCCCCGATCGGCTTGCCGCCGGGGCCCGGCGCCGCGGAGGCCTGCGCGGCGATCTCGACCGCGCGCTCGACAGAATCGACATCGACCACCCAGAAACCGGCCAGGAACTCCTTGGTCTCCGGGAACGGCCCGTCGGTAACGACCGGCGCCGAGCGACCGTCGGAGCACACGATCATCGCCTGATCGGGTGCCGCCAGGCCCTGCGCGTCGACGAGTTCGCCCGCGGCGGCGAGTTGTTCGCCCAGTGCCCGCTGGAAGTCGATGTGGGCGGCGATGTCCTCGGGTGCCCACTCCGGCAGCGGGATGTCGCAGTAGGCGGTCTCGGAATAGGTCTTGACCAGCATGAATTTCATGGTTCGGCTCCTGTTCGCTGCGCCCTTGCGGCGCGTTCGACGGTTGGTCGGAGCCGATGAGCAGTCTTCGACACAACGATCGCCGTGAAGTGGATCACAGCGGGATGCTCGTGTCCGCCAGCCGGTCCGGGTCGACGGGTTCCGCCGATTCGATCAGCTGCTTGATCCGGTCGGTCACATCCCACACATTGACGTTCATCCCCGCGCGCACCCTGTTCTGCGCGTCCAGCCAGAACGCGACGAATTCGCGCTCATCGAGATCGCCGCGCACCACCACCCGCACGTCGTCGCCGCGTCCGACATAGCCGGAGTACTCCATCCCGACGTCGTACTGATCGCTGAAGAAATACGGAAGCCGGTCGTAGACAGCCGCTTTGCCCAGCATCGTCTTCGCGGCGACGGCGGGCTGATTCAGCGCGGTCGCCCAGTGTTCGATGCGGATCGGCCGGTGCAGCAGCGGATGGTCCTGTTCGGCGATATCGCCCACCGCGACCACATCGGGGTTGCTGGTGCGCAGGGCGGCGTCCACCAGCACGCCGCCGTCGACCGCCAGCCCGGCCGCCGTGGCCGCCTCGATATTGGGCTGCGCGCCCACCGCGACCAGCACCGCCTGCGCGGGCACCACGGTGCCGTCGCCGAGCTGCACGCCGGTCGCCTCGTCCTCGTCGGTGAGGATCGCGTCGACGGAGGTGTTCGTGCGCAGGTCGACGCCGTGCGCGCGATGCAGGTCGGCGTAGAACGCGCCCATCTCCGGGCCGAGCACCGTGACCAGCGGCAGGTCGGCCGTCTCGATCACCGTCACCTCGACACCCTTGGCGCGGGCCTGCGCGGCGACCTCGAGACCGATCCACCCGGCCCCGATGATCACCAGGCGCCGGTCCGTGCGCAGTATCTCGAGCAACGCGTTCGAATCGCCGATCGTGCGCAGCGTGTAGACGTTCGGGGCATCGGCGCCGGGAATGTCGAGCGTGCGGGCTCGCGAACCGGTGGCCAGAGCCAGTTTGTCGTAGTCGAGCGTGGAACCGTCGGGCAGTGTCACCGTCTTGGCGATCGGATCGAACGCGGTCGCGGTGGTGCCCAGCCGCAGATCGACGTGGTGATCGCGGTACCAAGCGGCCGGATCGACGGTGAAATCGGGCAGTTGCTGGGTGCCCGCCAGGTGCTGTTTCGACAGTGGCGGACGCTCGTAGGGCAGCTCCTCTTCGGCGGCCAGCAGAGTGACGCGGCCGTCGAAATCGTTGGCGCGCAGGGCTTCGGCGATTTTCGCTCCGCCCAGACCTCCACCGATGACGACGAAATGCTGATTCGAGCTCATGAACGGACCCCTTCTCGCGGACGACCGGGACTCCTCGCAACCCGAGCTTAGTGCGCGTTTTCACCCACGGGAACGATTCCGGCGGTGACGCGGTTGCACCAATCGGTGGGGCGACCCGGCCCACCACAGCTGACCCGAGAGGAACCCATCGTGAGCGAACAGGCCACCAAGGATGTCGCCGATTTCTGGTTCGACCCGCTGTGCCCGTGGTGCTGGATCACCTCGCGGTGGATCCTGGAAGTCGAAAAGGTGCGCGATATCGAAGCGCGCTTCCACGTGATGAGCCTGGCGGTGCTCAACGAGGGCAAAGAGGGCCTGCCGGAGCGGTATGTCGACATGATGGCCGCCGCGTGGGGCCCGGTTCGGGTCGTCACCGCCGCCGGACAGAAGTACGGCGACGAGATCCTGTCCCCGCTCTACACGGCGCTGGGCACCCGGATCCACGACCGCAAGGTCGAGTACGAGCGCGAGACGCTGCAGGAGACCTTCGACGCGGTCGTCGCCGACGCGCTCGCCGAACTGAACCTGCCCGCCGAACTCGCCGAGGCCGCGAACAGCACCGAATACGACGAGGCGTTGCGGGCCAGCCATCACGCGGGTATGGACAAGGTCGGCCCCGATGTCGGCACGCCGACCATCCACATCAACGGGACTGCCTTCTTCGGGCCGGTACTCTCGCGCATCCCGCGCGGCGAGGACGCGGGCAAGGTGTGGGACGGCGTGGTCGCGCTGGCCTCGTACCCGCACTTCTTCGAGCTCAAGCGCACCCGCACCGAGGACCCGGTCTTCGACTGATCATGCGGTCGGGGGTGCCCGCACCGGCATCCCCGACCGATCAGACCGGCTTCGGCGGCAACGCGGGCGGCGTCGAATTCAGCGGATACCCGCCGTGCGGCGGGATCATGCCGGGATGCGGTGCACTCGGACGCCAGAACATCGGGCCCGGCCTGCTGCGATCGCGCAGCGCCCACATCCGCCAGGTGAGCACCGGGTGGCTGGCCATCGCGTTGACCAGCCAGACGAAACCACCCCGGTCGAGCGCGGCACGGTCGGCCATCTCGTCCACACCGACATCGGTATTGAGGTACTTGCCGGCAGCGAGCGTCGCCATCGCGGTGGACGCGCCGTGCGGCCGGAAGCAGAAGCCGTGATTGTCGGCGGTGTACTCCTGGGCACGGATCAGCGACGACCCGAGCAGTGGCAGCCACGGCGCGACGAACATGCCCAGCTGGCGCCAATAGGAGACGTGACCAGCGGCGATATGGCCGACTTCATGCCCGATGATGAACGCGAGTCCATCGGGTTCACGCGCGGCGCCGCCGATTTCGAACAGGTCGCTGTAGACCACGACGAACCGGCGGAACCCGTGGCCGGAGGCGAACGCGTTGATCTGGCCGTTGCCCAGGATGACGTAGGCGTCCGGCGCCTTGTGCATCCCGAATCGCGCCGCCGCCTCCTGCACCAGCCGGTAGCCCTCGGGGAACTGGGTGGGCGACATCTTCACCCCGTTCACGCGCTGGGTCGCGAGATTCAGACCACGTCCGGCCCACAGCAGCACCGGCGCGAACAACAGCAGCAGTACATACGGACTGGTGACGATCGAACCGGTCTGCTCCACACCGCGCTCGTCGACGATGGGATCGGCGAACAGCTCGACCGTCATGAGCAGGAGCGCGAGCAGGTACGCGACCGCGGTGATCATGATGACGACGATCAGCAGCGGGATCTCCCACGGATGCCGGGCGGGGCGATCCCACGGCATGAGTCCGCGCGGTCGATGCTGCGGCGGTGCGGGCGGACCGCTCGGCGGGTAGTAGCCGGGCGCGTACTGGCCAGGGGCGACCGGCGGATACGGGCCTGCCTGCGGCTGTGGTGGGGCGTCCTGCGCGGGGAAACCGCCCGTCCGTGGATCGGGCTGGGCCCACGGCGACGGCGGCGCGGTGTCTTTGTCCAGTGACGGTGTTCGGTCGGGCTGCTGGCCGGTGTGCTCCGGCGGGGAACCTGCTGAATGCGGGAAATGCGGTTCGTGCGGGTGCATGAAACGACTCTAAGCGGGCCTGCGACAATCGCAGCCATGCGCGTTTACCTGGGTGCCGACCATGCCGGTTTCGAACTGAAGAATCACGTCAAGGCTCATCTGCAGGAGGCCGGAGTGGAGGTCGTCGACTGCGGCGCCCTCGAATACGACGCTCTCGACGACTACCCCGCCTTCTGCATCGAGGCGGCCCGACGCACCGTCGCCGACCCGGGCTCGCTCGGCCTGGTCTTCGGTGGCAGCGGCAACGGTGAGCAGATCGCCGCCAACAAGGTCGCCGGCGCTCGCTGCGCCCTGGCCTGGAGCGTCGAAACCGCCGTGCTGGCCCGCGAACACAACAACGCCAACCTGATCGGCATCGGCGGCCGCATGCACTCCACCGCCGATGCGCTCGCCATCGTCGACGCGTTCCTCGCGGCCGCGTGGTCGGACGAGGCGCGTCACCAGCGTCGCATCGACATCCTCGCCGACTACGAGAAGACCGGCATCGCGCCAGAGGTCCCCGCGTACTGAGCTCACCAACTGATTTCGTGAGTACATGGGTAACTCGCCGGGTACGGGCCGACCCGACGTGCACTTCACCGTCGGCCGCATCGCCGACGGTGAACGCACCGAGGTCTGGCCGACTACCCGGAGAGGCAGCCTGAGGAGGGTGTGTTTCTTTGCCTGAGGGGCACACTCTCCATCGGATAGCGCAGCTCCATCACCGACGGTTTTCCGGTGGGGTGGTGCGGGTTTCGAGTCCGCAGGGGCGGTTCGCCGACGGGGCCGCACTGGTGGACGGGCAGGTGCTCGAGCGGGCCGAGGCCTATGGGAAGCATCTGCTGCATCACTATGCGTCCGGGTTGACGGTGCATGTACATCTCGGGCTGTACGGCACTTTCAGCGAGGTCGAGTTGCCGATGGCGGCGCCGGTGGGGCAGGTGCGTATGCGAATGCTGGGGGCCGCAACGGATTTCGGCACCGATCTGCGCGGGCCCACGGCGTGCGAAGTGCTGATGCCGCCCGAAGTGGACGCGCTCACCGCACGCCTCGGCGCCGATCCGTTGCGCGCCGACGCCGACCACGAACGAGCGGGTGCGCGAATCCGGCGCTCCCGCAGGGCGATCGGCGCACTGCTGATGGACCAGGCCCTGATCGCCGGCGTCGGCAACGTCTACCGCGCGGAAGTCCTGTTCCGCCACGGCATCTCGCCCTTCCGCCCCGGCATCTCGATCACCCCGACCGAATGGGACGCCCTCTGGGCCGACCTGGTCGACCTCATGCCGGTCGGCGTCACCACCGGCCGCATGCACGTGGTCCGCCCCGAACACGACACCGGCGCACCGTCTTACACCAAGGACCGCCCCCGCACCTACGTCTACCGCCGCCAAGGCGAACCCTGCCGAGTCTGCGCCACCCCCGTCGCACACAAGGTCATGGAAGCCCGAAACCTCTTCTGGTGCCCCACCTGCCAGCCCCGCTGACAGCGCCGGAGCGATTCCCGCTGGTGTGCCAGTGTTCTGGCAGCACCGCACCATTTTTCGGCTCGGCGGCGTTGCTCAGTGCGCTCCACTGATCGTCGTGGTGCGCGGATGCGACACCGCCGACGATAGGTCTGCCGTAGCGGTCGACACCCCCGGCCAGGCTGCGGTCGACTATCTCGAACACTGAGCGCACGGCCACGATGCGGGCCGTCGACGAGCCGTAGCCGGCCGGTGCCCCCGGTGCCGAGTACGGACTCCATCGGTGTCACGAGTCGACCGGTCGAAATCGGCTGAGCCGGACCGCGAAGTGCAGGCTTCGCGATCCGACTCAGCCGGCGACCGCCGTTCCCAGTTCGGGGTCGCCCGATTCAGCGAGCGCGAAACGCCGCCCGCCCGCCGATTTCGCCGAGTACATCGCGCGGTCGGCGCGACGCAACAGGTCGGTGAAATCGCACGTCTTTCCCGGTGGGCAGAAAGCGGTGCCCACGCTGGCCGAAACCGGCACGGGGCCCGCGCTCGACCACACCGGGTCGCGCAGTGCGGCGACCACGCGGTGTGCCAACTCGCCGAGGGTGTCGCGGCGGGGGTTGGCCGCCACCACGAACTCGTCGCCGCCGTATCGGCAGATCACCGTGTCGGGCGGGCACACCTCACGCAAGCGGTTGGCCAGTTCGACCAGTACCTCGTCGCCGATCGCGTGTCCGTAGCCGTCGTTGATCTGTTTGAAGCGGTCCAGGTCCACCACCAGCACACCGACACCGCGGCTCGGGTCGGCGGCGAACGCGCGCACCCGTTCTTGCAGCAGCGTGCGGTTCGCGAGATCGGTGAGGGCGTCGTGGGTCGCCTCGTGGCGCAAGCGGTGCTGCAGCGCGGCGATCTCCTGTACGCGCAGTGACACTTTCGCCGAGATGTTCTGTTCCTGTTGCGCCAGAGCGCGTTCCTGCAGAGCCTGTGCGTAGCTGTCGATGGCCTGGCTGGCCACCAGCGGCCAGCGGGTCGCCACCAGCGAACCCGGAACCCCCGAGGGGAAACCGAGCAGCCAGCGACTGGCGTGGGCCAGCATCCTGGTGCGTTCGAACGGCGCCTCGGCCAACCGCGCGCCGAGCTTGCGCGCCTGTGGAACCGGGAACGGTTCGGTCCGCGCCAGGTGCAGCAGCCGCTCGACGATGTCGACGAGCACCGGCTCCAACTGGTGCGGCGCCGTGGAAGAGCCCGGTTCGGCGCATACCGCGCGGGCCCAGGCGCGGGCCATCGCGGCAACCGGTGGCTCGATGTGGACAGTCATCGACATCACCGGCGGTCGGTGGCGACGAACTTGCCACCTCGATCATTCGCACTGCTACGCGGTTGGGTCCACCGAGTTCGGCACACGCTCACCGCCCCCTTTCCAGATACCCCCGTCCGGCAAAAAGGATCCTAGCAAGCCACCCGAGACTGAAAAGTCACGTTCCGCAACGCGTTCTCTGGTCTCTCGCGAATGGCGATTCGGTATGACATCGCTGCAGCGTCTCCGGCGTTACACATTTTCCGAAAAGAAATTTCGGGAGCCGAAACGTGCAGCGTGATGCCCTCCGCTGGGCGGTGGACGTTGCGTCGCCATGGGTCCCTCCTGGCACGGGGTGCGAGTCGTGACGATGTGGCAGTAGTCGTCACGCGCACTCTCATGGTGGCCTACTCGCCGCCCACGTGCCGGGTTTTTAAGGAAAATTCTCCTATTTAATCCCCCGGTGGAGCAGGCGCCGGTCCCCATGGGCGCATCAACCATCGTCGCCGGGAGGGGGTTTCGGGGATAGGGTCATTAGGCCCTAATCGGGCACAGCGAGGGTTGGTCGCGTGGGGAGTGGGGTACACCGGCAGCCGACACGCATCAATCGGGCAGGCAGGGGCCGGATTGGCATTTTTCGCGCGGGGTTCGGTACAGTCGTGGCGCACACGACATCGTGGCGATCCCATCGATGTCGTATGCCTGCGGGTGTAGTTCAATGGTAGAACCTCAGCCTTCCAAGCTGATGGTGCGGGTTCGATTCCCGTCACCCGCTCAAACATGTATTGCCTCCACGGTGCTCTCGCCGGTGAGGTATCGGGGTGTAGCGCAGCTTGGTAGCGCATCCGCTTTGGGAGCGGAGGGTCGCAGGTTCAAATCCTGTCACCCCGACCATCACCATTCGCCCAGCTCAGGCTTGTAGGAGACGGATGCCCACGCAACGCAAGGTCGCGATCGTCACCGGAGCCGCCCGTGGCATCGGCGCCGCGGTGGCCACGAAGCTCGCCGCCGACGGATACGCCGTCGCCGTCCTCGATCTCGACGAAGCCGCGTGCGCGGGCACCGTCGCCGCCATCGAGGCCGCCGGGGGCGCCGCCCTCGCGGTCGGCGCCGACGTGGCCGACGAAGCGGCCGTCACCGCCGCGGTGGAGCGGATCGCCACCGAGCTCGGCGCGCCGACCGTACTGGTCAACAACGCGGGCGTGCTGCGCGACAACCTGCTGTTCAAGATGTCGGCCGACGACTGGGACACCGTCATGAACGTGCACCTGCGCGGTGCCTTCCTGATGACCCGCGCCGTGCAGAAGTACATGGTCGAGGCGAAGTTCGGTCGCATCGTCAATCTGTCGAGCACCTCGGCGCTGGGCAATCGCGGCCAGGCCAACTACTCCGCGGCCAAGGCGGGCATGCAGGGGTTCACCAAGACCCTCGCCTTCGAACTCGGCAAATTCGGCGTCACCGCCAACGCGATCGCGCCCGGCTTCATCGAAACCGAGATGACCGCGGCCACCGCCGCCCGGGTCGGCGCGGACTTCGAGGCCTTCAAAGCCGCCGCGGCCGCGCAGATCCCGGTGAACCGGGTCGGCACACCCGAAGACATCGCCAACACCGCCGCGTTCTTCGTGAGCGAGGGCGCCGGCTTCGTCTCGGGGCAGGTCATCTACGTGGCCGGTGGCCCGAAGGACTGAACGTCGGTCAGGCGCAGCCGAACCGGAAGTCCGCCCGCGCCTCCGTGCCCGCGGCCACGGTGACCCGCACCGGCTCGGTGACGGCCAACCCGCAGCCGCCGGGCACAGTCACCACCTTCGCCTCGTAGCACCCCGCGGGCAGCGCCACCGTGGCGCGCCCGTCGGCCCCGCTGACCAGCGTCGCGACCACCTGCTTCGCATCGCACGGCGTCACCTCGATATCGGCCCGGTTCACCGGAACCGGCTCCCGTCCGGTGAACGTCCACGCCGTCAGCGTCCCCTGCGGTGCTGGATCGGCGCTCGCGACACCGCTGACCATGAGCGGAGCGAGTACAGACAGAGCGAGAAATGTACGGCGCATGAACCTCTCCTCGTCGATGAGTCGGGTCGTCCGCTGCTGATGGTAGGCCCATCAGGATGGAAATCCGCACGTCACACCCGGGTTCGACGTTGACGATTCGGCGACGGATCCCCGCGCCCGGCGTTGCGTGTCCCGTCGACTGGCTCAGTCGGGCACGGGCGTGATGCCCGCGCGTTCACTCCAGACCTGCTCGGCGGGGACGGAGATCGTGGTCATCTCGGGGTAGCGCAGGGCGGAGAGGGTGCCGCCGAAGACTGCGCCGGTGTCCAGGCAGAGGGTGTTGTTGACCCAGTTCAAGGTGTGGACCGGCGTGTGGCCGTAGAGGACCGTGGCGGTGCCTCGATAGTCCTGGGCCCAGTCGTAGCGGACGGGGTAGCCGTGTTCGTCGAGCTCACCGGTGGGGGCGCCGTAGAGGGCGAAGGAGCGGGCACGGGCCGACCTGCTGCCGTGCAGGCTCTCGGGCAGACCCGCGTGGGCCACGACCAGCTTGCCGCCGTCGAGGAGGTAGTGGCTCGGCAGGGTGGCGAGGAAAGCGTGTGCGGCCGTACGGAATTCGAGGTCTTCGTCGGCCAGCTGGGACAGCGACTGTTCGAGGCCGTGCGCGATGCGGACGTTGCGGCCGTCGAGGGCGCGCATCAGCTTGTGATCGTGGTTGCCGGTGACGCACAGGGCGGTTCTCCCGGCCACCATCCCCATCACCAGGCGCAGCACGCCGGGGGTGTCGGGGCCCCGGTCGACGAGGTCGCCGACGAAGATCACGGTGCGCTCGCCGGGGTGGGCGGCACCGATCGGGCGGCCGCGACGGTCACGGTCGAGGACGTAGCCGAGTTCGCCGAGCAGGGTCTCCAATTCGGAGCGGCAGCCGTGGACGTCGCCGATCACGTCGAACGGTCCGGTCAGATCGCGGCGATCGCGGGGGAGGAGCTCGGTGCGGCGGGATTCGGTCATATCCCTTCCATCGTCGTGCAGGGCGGGCCCGCGCCGCAACCGCGTTACCGCGCGGTGGGGATCGCCGAGTCGGGCCAGACCCAATCGGCCACGACCGGAATGTCGGCGCCCTGCTCGCGGGTCCAGCGGCGCGCGATCAACCGGGCGTCGACGATCTCCTGGCGCAGACCCGCCGCCCGCTCGCGCAGCCCGGGTACCCGGTCGATCACATCGAGTACCAGATGGAAGCGGTCCAGATCGTTGAGCATCACCATGTCGAAGGGTGTGGTGGTGGTGCCCTTCTCCTTGTAGCCGCGCACGTGCAGATTGGCGTGGTTGGTGCGGCTGTAGGTGAGCCGGTGCACCAGCCACGGGTAGCCGTGGAAGGCGAAGATCACCGGGCGGTCGGTGGTGAACAGGGCGTCGAACTCGGCGTCGGGCAGGCCGTGCGGGTGCTCGCCTGCGGGCAGCATGCGCATCAGGTCGACGACATTGATGAACCGAATCCGCAAGTCGGGCAGCCGATCTCGGAGGATCGCCACCGCGGCCAGCGTTTCCAGGGTCGGCACGTCGCCCGCGCACCCGAGCACGACATCGGGGGTGGTGCCGGGGTCGTCGTTGTGACACGCCCACTCCCAGATCCCGAGACCGCGCGTGCAGTGCAGCCCCGCCTCCTCGGCCGAAAGCCAGTCCGGCCCCGGCTGTTTGCCCGCCACCACCACGTTCGCGTAGTGCAGCGATCGCAGGCAGTGGTCGTAGGTCGACAGCAGGGTGTTGGCATCCGGCGGCAGATACACGCGGACGATATCGGGGCTCTTGTTCGCCACCACGTCGAGAAAACCGGGATCCTGATGGGTGAACCCGTTGTGGTCCTGGCGCCACACGTGCGAGGTGAGCAGGTAGTTCAGGCTGGGGATCTTGCGCCGCCACGGCACCGCCGAGCTGGCATCGAGCCACTTGGCGTGCTGATTGAACATGGCGTCGACGATGTGGATGAACGCCTCGTAGCAGGTGAAGACGCCGTGGCGGCCGGTCAGCAGATAACCCTCCAGCAGGCCCTCGCACATGTGCTCCGACAGCACTTCGACCGCGCGCCCGACCGTCGACAGATCCACATCCCAGCGCCCGACTTCTTCCTGCCAGTCGCGGCCGGTCACCTCGAGAATGTCCTGCAACCGATTGCTGACCAATTCGTCGGGGGCGAAGGTGAGGAAGTTGTGCGGATTGCGGGCGGTGACATCGCGCAGCCAGCCGCCGAGGACCCTGGTGGCCTCGTGCTGACCCGCACCTGGCGACATCACGTCCACGCAGTAGTCGCGCCAGTCGGGTAGGTCGAGATCGCGAATCAGCAAGCCGCCGTTGGCAACCGGGTTCAGGCTCATCGGATTCGCCGGCACCTGCTCGAGCAGGGCCCGCACCGGCGACCCGTCCTGATCGAACAGTTCCTCCGGCCGGTACGACCGCAACCACAGCTCCAGCACCCGCCGGTGCCCGGAGTCGGTGCGCGCGTTCGGCAGCGGCACCTGATGGGCGCGGAACGTGCCCTCGACCCGTTGGCCGTCGACCACCGGGGGACAGGTCCAGCCCTTCGGCGTGTGCATCACGATCATCGGCCAGCGCGGCCGTTTCGTGTCCCCGTCCTCGCGGGCCGCCCGCTGGAACCGCGCGATCCGGTCCATACAGGTGTTCATGGCAGCGGCCATCGCCTGGTGGACCGGTGCGGGGTCGTTGCCGGAGACGATCAGCGGTTCGTAGCCGTAGCCACGGAGCAGCTCGATCAGTTCTGCCTCGGGAATGCGGGCGAGGATCGTCGGATTGGCGATCTTGTACTCGTTGAGCGCGAGGATCGGCACCACCGCGCCGTCGCGCCCCGCGTTGAGGAATTTGTTCGCGTGCCAGCTGCCCGCCAGCGGACCGGTCTCGGCTTCGCCGTCCCCGACCACGCAGAACACGACGAGATCGGGGTTGTCCAGGGCGGCGCCGTAGGCGTGCAGCAGGGAGTAGCCGAGCTCACCGCCCTCGTGGAACGACCCCGGCGTCTCCGGCGCGCAGTGGCTCGGCACACCGCCGGGGAAGGAGAACCGGTGGAAGAATGTGCGCATGCCGTCGACGTCGCGGGGGATGTCCGGTTCGAGCTGGGCGTAGGCGTCCTCCAGCCACGCGCAGGCGTTGGGACCAGGGCCGCCGTGACCGGGGCCCGCGACATAGACCGCGTTCAGGCCGCGGTCCCGGATCACCCGATTGGCGTGGGCCCACACCAGATTCAGGCCGGGCACGGTGCCGAAGTGGCCGAGCAGGCGCGGCTTGATGTCGTCGGGGACCAGCGGGGTGCGCAGCAGCGGATTGCTCATCAGATAGATCTGGCCGACCGCGAGATAATTCGACGCCCGCCACCACGCGTCGACGGCGACGAGTTCCTCGCGCGAGAGCGGACCGGGCGCGTCGGTGAGGACGTAGGGCTTCGGGGCGATGGTCTCGCCCTGACCGTCTCCCACATTGTCCGCCGCGGTGTCGTCCACGGTGGTTTCGGTCATCGCGGACTCCTCGAACTCGATGAGGTCACGGCGCCGTCCGCGCCGCGGGGGCCTGCACGGGCGCCGATCGAGGACCGGCGGCACCGGTGGAGAAACGCACCGCCGAGCCTACCGTCGTGCCGGTTCCCGACGCCGCAACGGCGGTCGATTACTCTGCGGGCCATGCATTCTCTCGGCAGGATCATCGGAATCGGACTCGTCGCGGCCGCCGCGATCACGACAGCGGCCTGCGGCTCCGACACGGATTCGAGCAGCGCGCCGAGCTCGAGCGTGGCCGGCGGGAGCTCCGCGAGCAAGGGTCGCGAATGCACCGCCGACGACGTGAAGGTCAGCGGTGGTTACGGCGAGGCGCCCAAGATCACCATCCCCGACAGCTGTGACCCGCCCAAGACCCTGATCACCAAGGACCTGGTGGTGGGCACGGGGCCGGGCGCGGTGGCCGGACAGCCGCTGACGATGAACTACGAGCTGGTCACCTGGTCGGACAAGCAGGTACTCGACAGCTCCTTCCAGCGCGGCAAGCCGTTCGGGCTGACCCTCGGCGCGGGCCAGGTCATCCAGGGCTGGGACGAGGGGCTGATCGGCGTGCAGCAGGGCACGCGCAGGCTGCTGATCGTGCCGCCGAACCTCGGCTACGGCGAGGGCGGCAACGGTGTGCCGCCGAAGGAGACGTTGGTCTTCGTGACCGACGCCGTGCAGGTCGGCCGCTAGCGGCACCCTCAACCAAACACCGATTGCGCGACCGCGCGGGCGGTCAACTACCCTGGTCGGGATGCGCATTGTGCGCCGCACCTGGCTTAGCCGTGCCTGACTATGGCGCGTCGCCCCCTGTGGGGACACCACCATGAACTACGAACCAAGGAGTATGTCCGTGAAGAGCACCGTCGAGCAGCTGAGCCCGACCCGGGTCCGGATCAACGTCGAGGTGCCCTTCGAGGAGCTGAAGCCCGACTTCGACAAGGCCTACAAGGCGCTGGCGCAGCAGGTCAAGATCCCCGGCTTCCGTCCCGGCAAGGCTCCGGCCAAGCTGATCGAGACCCGTGTCGGCCGCGGCGCCGTGCTGGAGCAGGTCGTCAACGACGCGCTGCCCGCCCGCTACGCCGAGGCCGTGCAGGCCACCGAGGTCAAGGTCATCGGTCAGCCCGAGATCGAGATCACCAAGATCGAAGACGGCGAAGAGCTGGCGTTCACCGCCGAGGTCGACGTGCGCCCCGAGATCGCCCTGCCCGACTACTCGGGCATCGAGGTGACTGTCGATTCCTTCACCATCGCCGACGACGACATCGAGGAGCAGCTCACCTCGCTGCGTCAGCGCTTCGGCACCCTCACCGGCGTCGAGCGTGCCGTGGCCGATGGCGACTTCGTGTCGATCGACCTGTCGGCCACCGTCGACGGTGACGACGTCCCCGAGGCGGCCACCACCGGGCTGTCGCACGAGGTCGGTTCGGGTCAGCTGATCGAGGGCCTCGACGAGGCCGTCATCGGCCTGAAGGCCGGCGAGTCCGCCGAGTTCACCTCCACCCTGGTGGCGGGCGACCACGCGGGCAAGGAAGCCGTGATCACCGTCACCGTGCAGTCGGTCAAGGAGCGCGAGCTGCCCGAGGCCGACGACGAGTTCGCCCAGCTGGCCAGCGAGTTCGACACCATCGACGAGCTCAAGGAAGACCTGAAGGGCCGCGTCGAGCGTGTCAAGAAGGTCGAGCAGGCCGGTTCCATCCGGGACAAGGTGCTCGACACCCTGCTCGAGACCGTCGAGGTCCCGCTGCCCGAGGCCGTCGTCAAGGCCGAGGTCGACGCCGTGGTCCACGACGCCGTCCACGGTTTCGACCACGACGAGGCCAAGCTGGCCGAGGCGCTCGAGGCGCAGGGCTCCTCCCGCGAGGAGTTCGACAAGGACACCCAGGAAGCCGCCGAGAAGTCGGTGAAGACCCAGCTGCTGCTGGACGCCATCGCCGAGGCCGAGAACACTCAGGTCGGCCAGCAGGAGCTGACCGAGCGAATCCTGTTCCAGGCGCAGCGTTACGGCATGTCGCCGGAGCAGTTCATTCAGCAGGTCCAGCAGGCGGGTCAGCTCGGCGCGGTCTTCGCCGACGTGCGACGCGGCAAGGCGCTGGCCGGAGTTGTCGGTCAGGTGAAGGTTACCGATTCCGACGGCAATGTGGTCGACACCACCGAAATGTTCGGTGACCCTGCGGATTCCGCTGAAATCGAGCTGGACGAAGCCGCTGCTGAGTAGGTTTCGGCGGCGTGATTTGATTGCGCTGTGAGCGAAGAAGGGCGGTACCGGGAGTTCGGTGCCGCCCTGCTTCGTTAGTGTTTGTGACGACGAACCGTATTCGTATGGCCGTAGCAATCGGTGAGAAGAGAAGGCAGGTATCCGTGACGATCAACCAGGCAGGGGTCATGACAGCCGCTACCGCTGGACTCAACCTCAGTGATTCCGTATACGAACGGCTGCTTCGCGAGCGCATCATCTTCCTGGGCACCCAGGTCGACGATGAGATCGCGAACAAGATCTGCGCGCAGATCCTGCTGCTCTCGGCCGAGGACGCGACGAAGGACATCGCGCTCTACATCAACTCGCCCGGTGGCTCGGTCACCGCGGGCATGGCCATCTACGACACGATGCAGTTCGCCGAGTGCGACATCAAGACCGTCGCGATGGGTCTGGCCGCATCGATGGGACAGTTCCTGCTCACCGCGGGTACCAAGGGCAAGCGTTTCGCGCTGCCGCACACCCGGATCATGATGCACCAGCCGTCGGCGGGCATCGGTGGTTCGGCGGCCGATATCGCGATCATGGCCGAGCAGTTCGCCCACACCAAGCGTGAGCTCAACGAACTGCAGTCGCTGCACACCGGCAAGTCGGTGGAGCAGGTGACCGAGGACGCGGACCGCGACCGCTGGTTCACGGCGAAGGAAGCCCTCGAATACGGCTTCATCGACCACGTGGTCGCCCACGCGAACCAGGCGAAGTAACCGCCGCCGTCCCCCCTCACTCGAGACAAGCTTGGAGATAAAGATGGCCAACCTCTTCGACCCGCGCGCTGGACACGGCGGCTCCGCAGCGGGCCTTCCCCAGTCGCGCTACATCCTGCCGCAGTTCACCGAGCAGACTTCGTTCGGCGTCAAGACCTCCGACCCGTACAACAAGCTGTTCGAGGAGCGCATCATCTTCCTGGGCAACCAGGTCGACGATGTCTCGGCCAACGACATCATGGCGCAGCTGCTGGTGCTGGAGTCCCAGGACCCCGACCGCGACATCACCATGTACATCAACTCGCCCGGTGGTTCGTTCACCGCGCTGATGGCGATCTACGACACCATGCAGTACGTGCGCCCCGACGTGGTGACGGTCTGCCTGGGTCAGGCGGCCTCGGCCGCCGCGGTGCTGCTGGCCGCGGGCGCTCCTGGCAAGCGTGCCGCGCTGCCCAACGCGCGCATCCTGATCCACCAGCCGTCCTCCGGCGGTGTGCAGGGTCAGGTGTCCGACCTCGAGATCGCCGCGGCCGAGATCGAGCGGATGCGTCGCCTGATGGAAGTCACCATCTCGCGCCACACCGGCAAGCCCGAAGAGCAGGTGCGCAAGGACACCGACCGTGACAAGATCCTGACCGCCGAGGAAGCCAAGGAATACGGCATCATCGACCAGGTCTTCGATTACCGGAAGCTCAGCGGACAGAAGTGACACGCCCGGGCCCGCTGTCCTGATCTGGGCGGCGGGCCCGGCTTTTTCACCCGCGGTGGCTCACAATGGTGAGGACCCGCACAACCCTTCACATCGAACATGCGCGAGTTGTCGACCTGTCTCGCGCACACCAGGTACGGTCGACTCAGGGACCATTGCTCTGATTGACGGCACCGAGACGTATTTCCGGCCCAATCGGGGGACGACGGTCGCACTCGGACAAGGAAGTAGGGACCTACGAGATGGCGCGCATCGGAGACGGCGGCGATCTGCTGAAGTGCTCGTTCTGCGGAAAGAGCCAGAAGCAGGTCAAGAAGCTCATCGCGGGCCCTGGGGTGTATATCTGCGACGAGTGCATCGACCTGTGCAACGAGATCATCGAAGAAGAGCTGGCCGAGTCGAGCGAAGTGAAGCTCGACGAGTTGCCCAAGCCTTCGGAGATCCGGGATTTCCTCGAGAACTACGTGATCGGCCAGGACACCGCCAAGCGGACCCTCGCCGTCGCGGTCTACAACCACTACAAGCGCATCCAGGCGGGTGACAAGGGCCGCGACAGCCGCGGTGAGGCCGTCGAGCTGATGAAGTCGAACATCCTGATGCTCGGCCCCACCGGTTGCGGCAAGACCTACCTCGCGCAGACCCTGGCCAAGATGCTGAACGTGCCGTTCGCCATCGCCGATGCCACCGCGCTCACCGAGGCGGGCTATGTCGGTGAGGATGTCGAGAACATCCTGCTGAAGCTGATCCAGGCCGCCGACTACGACGTCAAGCGCGCCGAGACCGGCATCATCTACATCGACGAGGTCGACAAGATCGCCCGCAAGAGCGAGAACCCGTCGATCACCCGCGATGTGTCGGGCGAGGGCGTGCAGCAGGCGCTGCTGAAGATTCTGGAGGGCACCCAGGCGAGTGTGCCGCCGCAGGGCGGTCGCAAGCACCCGCACCAGGAGTTCATCCAGATCGACACCACCAACGTGCTGTTCATCGTGGCGGGCGCGTTCGCGGGCCTGGAGAAGATCATCTCCGACCGCACCGGTCACCGCGGCATCGGCTTCGGCGCCGAGGTGCGCTCCAAGGCCGAGGTCGACACCGACGACCACTTCGCCGACGTGATGCCCGAGGATCTGATCAAGTTCGGTCTGATCCCCGAGTTCATCGGCCGCCTGCCCATCGTCGCCTCGGTGACGAACCTGGACAAGGAATCGCTGGTCACTATTCTCTCCGAGCCGAAGAACGCACTGGTCAAGCAGTACGTTCGCCTGTTCGAGATGGACGGCGTCGACCTCGAGTTCACCGCCGACGCCCTCGAAGCGATCGCCGATCAGGCGATCCTGCGCGGCACCGGTGCTCGCGGCCTGCGCGCCATCATGGAAGAGGTCCTGCTGCCGGTGATGTACGACATCCCCGGCCGTGACGACGTCGCCAAGGTGGTCGTGAACGCCGACACCGTCATCGACAACGTCCTCCCGACGATCGTGCCGCGCAAGGCGCAGCGTCCCGAGCGTCGCGAGAAGTCGGCGTAACAAACCAACGGCAAAGGGCCCCTTCGGATCTGATCCGGAGGGGCCCTTCGCTGTGTGTCGGTGGAAGCTAGCTGACGGCCGGATTACCCAGGCTCGGCGCGGCCAGGGGATCGTCGGCGTCGTCGGCCGGGATCTCCGCGCTGGCACGGACGATCGCGGTGCTGTAGCGGGCGCTGGCGGCATTGTGGATGAGCAGGGCGACACCGATCATCACCGGGGCCACCGCGTGCACAGCGGCGTCGTACCAGTGCTGTGCGCTCAGGTGTGGATAGGTGTTGAGGGCGATGGTCAGCGTGAGCAGGAACAGCTCGGCGATCAGCACCTGGTTGCGGTTGCCCATCACGCCCCACTCGGCCACCCGTGTGGTGCCGATCATGATGATGATCAGGCACACGCTGATCATCGCCTCCAGGCCGAAGCTGGCCCAGTAGAGCGGGTCGGTGGGTCCGCCGGGGGCGATGTTGTGCTGGACGTTCACCGCCGACCACAGCATGCCCGTGATCACCACGCCGGCCAGTGCCCGCAGCGACCAGGTGCGGTGCTGATAGAGCGAGGCGAGGCGAGCGCGCGGGTTGGACTCGCGACGTTGCGCGGCGATGGCCTTGCGGGCCAGCATCAGGTCCGACATCTCGGCCCGCTCGAGCTCCGCGGTGGTGTCACGCAAGCGGTCGGCGTGCGAGGAGGCGGCCTTGATGTGCTTCCAGCGCTGATCGCGCTCGTAGGTACGGATCTTTTCGGCGAGTTCGCGCTCGGCGCGCAACTCGTCTTCGGACAGCGCGTCGGTCAGTGCGGGGTCGGACTGATAGGCGATGCGACGCCTGGCCCGTTCCACCCGCACGGGCAGAGCGGTGACCTCGTGGTCGAGCGGGTGTTCCTCGCGCATCGCAACTCCAGGTAGCAAAAGGGTTCGCCGGGTCGCGTCATTGTTGCGCATCGAGCGGGGAGAGAACACCCGCGGGCCCGAATTGCTCGGCCCGCAGGCGCTGAAAATGTCTGGCGCACAACTGTGTAGATGTCTGTGCAGCGATGCGGGAGACGGTGACGACCGTTCGAGAACGGGTCGCGCCCGGGCCGAGGAGCGTCGTTGATCCTCCGTGGTTCGCCGTTGAACCTTCATCCCGTAAAAGTGCTTCTGATGATGTTTCGCTGCTGGTCACCGCGGTGTTACGCCGGCCTGAACCGCCCGTCCTTTCGTCCGTTTGGTCCGTCTTGCAGGGCCGTCACTGAATACGACGGGTTCGGCACGCAAAACTCATCGGCGTATCCTCGCGGTGTGTCGGACTGGTGCTGCCGATTTCGTGCTGTTTACTCGGTCCGTCAATCAGATGTTCGAGTGACGAGTGGAAGCGGAGGAGACATGGCACTGCCTACGATGACCGCCGAACAGCGCACCGAGGCGTTGGCCAAAGCGGCTGCCGTGCGCAAGGCGCGCTCGGAACTGATCGGCAAGGTGAAGGAGGGCAAGGTCACCGTCGCCGATCTGCTCAAGAAAGCCGACAGCGACGACCTGGTGAAGAAGACCAAGGTCGCTGCCGTGATCAAGGCACTGCCGGGCGTTGGTCCGGTCAAGGCCGCCAAGCTGATGGACCAGGCCGAGATTCCCGAGGATCGCCGTATCGGCGGCCTGGGTGCTCGTCAGCGCGCGGCCCTGCTCGACGCCCTCGAGGCCTGAGCCGATTCGCGATCCGACGCCCGTGGAGCTGAATGCACGGGCGTCGGGATGGTCTGTGTTTCGCAGTAGGTGATTTACACGCAGTAGGTCAGCAGGAAGTCGTTGATCCGCAGGCGCCATCCCGGTTGCAACTCGATCGGGAGGGTGCCGACGCGAGACCAGCGTTCGCTGTCGGGGGCGGCGAAGAAAGTTCCGGAGGTCGCGGGGGCTTCGCGGACGAACACCTTGCCACGGTCGGGGGCGACGAAGGCATGGACCCGCGAGACGAGCCGATCGCGTTCGATCAGTATCGGCGTCGCCGCGGAAGCGCGAACCGATTCTTCCCCCGAGGGGTTGCGGCCGAGGACGTAGGGCCGATCCAGTGGGTAGCTCAGCCCGTCTTCGGTGACCAGGGCGCCGCGCGAACCGCTGTGGGGCGGCGCGCTCTTGCTCAACGCGACCGGTTCGGCGCGTTTGGCGGCATCGAGTGCTTGGGACCAGGCGCGGGGCGCGTTGGCGGCGGGTGAGCTGCGCGGACCGGTGCTCACGGTGACGCCGTCGGAGTTGCTCGATCCGGTGCCTGCGACATCGCCGGTGGCCGGTCGGCTGCCCGTGCTCACCGTCTCGCTGTCGGGTCGGCCGGCGTCGGGCTGGAAACCGGAGGTCGCGGGCTGGTCGGGTGTCGGCGCCGGGAATCCCGCGGTGGCCGGGAGCGCGTCGCTGGTGTCGGTGGATCGCGCGGTCGGTGGGCGCAGGGCTTGGAAGCCGGTGGCCTCCGTCGGTGCGGGCTCGTCGACGGATTCGACCCGGCGCGGCGGGGGATTGCGGCGCCGGCCCAGGTTGAGCACGAAACCGTTGCCGGTGACGATGCCCGCGCGCAGGTCGGTGCGGGGATTGGCGCTGGTGGGGTCGGCCATCTCGGCGCCGACCGCGATCCGGCGGACAGGTTCGCGGATGATCTCGTCGACCCAGGTGAAGGCCCGGTCGCCGGCGAGGCGGCGGTTGCCCTCCGCGCCGGAGATCTCGGCGATCACCGCGCCGCGCAACAGGATCAGCATCCCGTCGGCGGTCGGGGCGAGCACGCCGAAAGGCGGTGGGGCAGAAGCTCCGCCGAACACCACGCCCGCCAGGCGCTGCGCCAGGGCCGCACCGGGTGCGCTCGCCGCGGTGTTGTTGGCGACGGTTTCCACCGCACCGAGTAACCGATCGGTCGACGGTGTCTCCCCGGCCAGATAGACGACGACATCGCCGAATCGAGCGACGATCCCGGTCCCCGGCACGATGGCCACGGTGGACGAATGCGCGTGCATCAACGCCTCCTTGTCGGACTGGCCTTCACCGCTGCCTCGGCCGACCCCGCTGTGCGGCAGACCGCGACCTTGGTCTCCGCCGCCAGCATAGATGGACGGACGCCCGGGGATAAGGTCCGAAGGTAAATTTCGAACGGCGTTCGTACCAAACGATGTTCGTCGGCCGCGTAGGATCGGCGCATGAACGCCGCACCCGTCAGTCGCCGGGCCCGACCGGCGAAAGTCCCGTTGAGCCGCGATCTCGTGATCGAGACCGGACTGCGCATCCTCGACACCGAGGGCGCGGCCGCGCTCACCATGCGCCGGGTCGCCAAGGAACTCGACACCGGCGCCGCGTCGCTGTACGTCTACGTCGCCCATCGCGACGACCTGCTGACCGGCATGCTCGACCACGTTCTGTCCCAGGTCCAGGCGCCCACCGAGGGTGCCTGGCGTACCCGGGTGACTCAGCTGGTCGAGTCCTCGATCGAGGCTCTCGGCCGCCACGACGGTCTGGCGCTCGTCGCCTTCGGCCGATTCCCGACCACCGAGCACGCCCTCGGTCTGATCGAGCAGTTGCTGACTCTTCTGCGAGAGGGCGGCCTCGACCCCGCGACCGCGACCTGGGCCGTCGAGCTGATCTGCCGGCATATCGCCGCCGAGTCCGTGCGGCGCACCGCCGGTGACGTGCGTGCGCGCTGGGCATTGCGCGCGCTGCTCAACGGGATCATCGCCACCCCGACGGCCGGTGGACCTGCCCGGCTCGCGCGCGAGGACGAGATCGCGGCGCTGCAGGAGATCGAGCGGCGGGCCGGTGCGCCGTTCGCCGAGGTGGGCATGACCGCGATTGCCGAGGACGAGCCGCCGTCGCGAGAGGTGTTGCGGGCCTTCGTCGTCGAGGGGCGGGCGTGGGTGTGGCCGGACGACAACGATCAGCCGGTCGGCTACCTGGTTCTCGGGCTGGTCGACGGGCAGCCTCATATCGATCAGGTTTCCGTCGACCCGGCTCACGCGGGGGCGCGGATCGGCAAGCGGCTGATCGACCATGCGGTCGCGTGGGCCAGGGACAACGGACTCGAGGAGATCACGCTCACCACGTTCACGCAGGTGCCGTGGAACGGTCCGTACTACGAGCGCCTCGGGTTCAGTTACATCCCGCCCGCTGACGAAACTCCTGGCTTGCGGGCGATACGTGCCAGCGAGATCGCTCATGGGCTCGATGAATGGCCGCGTGCTTGTATGGGGGCTGAGCTGGCTGCTTGGAGAAGTGACTGATCAGGGGTTCTGGTAGTCCCAGGACGGTTTGAGGCTGTGTTTGTTGGCGCGCTGGCGCGCGCGTGTCCGCGGCCCTGAGGGGCCGCCGGTCAGGCGCCGCGGAATCGCTCCTTCGTCGCA